>PLTA01000012.1 GCA_003164295.1 Candidatus Bathyarchaeota archaeon | reverse complement strand
AAATTACCGCTACAATAATTACGGTGTACGGCATTCTGCTTCCCGCAATGGGCTGGGGGCTAGCCGCTCTAGTGTGGGGCTATGCTTTGCTCTTCTTTGTCATGACAGATTTTGCCAAAGTAAGATTTTACAAACTACTGAATAGCGAGGGCAAAAAAGTTGAAAGAGACGAGGCCGATAAAATCCTCAGAACGGTATCGCCCGACGATGCCTTTACTTTCTACAGGGATTACGGGCAACCTCTTGGTGTCACCTCTAAAAGTTTGGATGAACTTGCCGCCAACGTGAAGAGTATCGAGCCGTCTTCAGTCAAGTTTCATGTTGAAGAGGGAGACTTTGAAAACTGGTTCACGATGCTGGGAGACAAAATGCTGGCAAGTCAGGTCGCCGCATTGCGCGACAAGAAAATCTCTCCCGATAAACTAAGGAACAAGGTGAGCGCGATGGTCAATAAGCGCGTCGAGCAGTTGCACAAGATCGACAGTTCGAAGGAAAAAGAGGCGCAATCGCCGTCTGCAAGGCAGGTCAAGTCTTGAACTGGATGGACTGTTTCATTTCCTCGTCACCGCTTGAGGCAACGACTTTTAGGGACCTCTCAAAGACGATGGCCCTTTAGGGCATTTGCGCCAATAGATTATAACATGAAGCTAACATACACAAGTTTATAGAACCCAGTATCGGGGCGATTGTAATGTTGAGGCAACCGCATCTCACAGTCCCGAGTGCAGTACAGGTATATCAGATTTTACCTCTACTAGCAAAGACTCCGCATATTCCGGTGACTGCTTGATAGCATCCCGGGATAGATTAACAAAAACCTTCGACTCATCCCAACTAACACGTTCAATCAACTTCGGCGAAACCAACACCTCTTTTCCCGGCCACCAATTCCGCGTATTAATGATTATATAACGAATCGCCCACGTTTCGTTATCTACAATAAAATCTTCAACGTTGCCGATCTCGCCGTCGGAGGCTTGAACGTGATAACCACTTACAGCGTTAGTGCTGCGCAAATGGGGCTCCCACTTTTTCTCAGCCTGATATTCCTTCAGTGTTTTATGATTATGCGCAAGATAGGGATAAGGGCCCCATTCGTATGGTCCATCCCAATACATCGGCCAGCCATAATTCCCATAGTAGTATTCCTCGAATTGGCGGGAGATAGGCTTATCACTATCTAAGGGTGGGCTGTCCTCGATCTGTTTTTTGGTTAAATTGATGGCGATGTTTTGCTCTTTTTTATTCACTGCGCGCAGTGCATAAGGGGAGATCAACACTTTCCTGCCTGGGAGCCAGTTTCCTGTGTCGGCGACTAGATAGCGGATTGTCCAGTACTTGTCATCGAAGTAGAATTCTTTGACCTTACCTATTTCCCCATCAAGGCCATCCAATCTGTAGCCTTTTAGTGTTTTGATTTTGTTTAACATAATATGCGCCTTTTTGAAGTCTCTACTCTAAAAGTTAGTTCCAGTTTTCTTAAAGATATGTGGCTATAGCGAGACAGCAACAAGTCACCTTAGCTCCAAAGTCAAGCAATTAGAAAGCTTTGATTGCCCAATTTAGGGATTGAATTCCCCTTTGACGTCTTCTCCAGCGATGTCCTCGTTGTAGTTTCCGTCTTCATGAGCTTCTTCTTCTGTCTCTTCTTCTGCCTCCTCTTCACGAGCTCTTTCTCTAGTGCCTGCATCTCGTGCTTTGTCTTCAGCTTCGCCTTTTGGAGGAAAAGCATCGTCTAACCAGAGTTTAAACTGTTTTTTGCCTTCAGGATTGGAAAAGGCCCATGCGCACAATTCACTGATGACACTATTCAGGTCAATTTGGTGATCGTTAGCTAACTGTTTTAGGTATTGTTCCCACTTAGCAGGAATAGATATCGTTAGTCTGCTCATTTCTTATTCATGTCCTTTTGTTTCGTGGTGAGTTGTATCTCTGTGTCTCTCCATCTCTGAGTGGGTCGTGAAGGTTTTGCCGCATTCTGGACAAGGCATCTGGTTTGGCGCTACTCCGTTCACTGGTATCTCTTGAGATGACGGCTCGCCCAACGTGTGAGGCTGATGAGGCTCTTTGTCGCTCATCGTTTCTTTTGAGAGCTTTTCTACTAATTCAACGCCCTCTACAGTAAGCTCGTATTGACGGTATATGTTATGATTTGTCTCTTTCGTTTGTCCCTTCACTAAGTGAGCTCTTTCAAGCACGCCCAAATCGACCACATCTTGGTGCAAATTACCCAGTTGTGTACCTTCAGACGAAACCAGAATATCAAATGGTTGAACTTTTGCCACCCTGAGCAGAAGAGATTTGTAACGGTTTATCCCTTCTTCAAACTCTATTTCTTTACGTGTATTATCTTCTACAGCTACCGTACTCAACAAACTCTTAAGTTCCAAGGACATACAAACACCGACTCCAAAAATTTAATTGAAACAAACTAACAAATAGCTCGGTCAATCACCGATTTTAACTTACCGCTTAATTTTGAAAGAGTTTAGTTCGGCGAAGGTATATTCTTTCAAAAGATGAACTTCTTACGATAGTTGGAGGTTTTTTTACTCAAAATTCGATTCAATGTATAAAGGAGCAGCCTTTATCATTGGTAGCAATTCCTTGAATCTGCAGGTCGGATAAACTGCATTCTTTTGTCTCTTTCAAGAAAGGGATTTTTTGCGGTTGAATTAAGTTCATGTTGCCCTTCCCTCACTACCTGACACTTGTTCGAATAACTCAACAAATGTTTCCTCTGCTTGTGCTCCTGTGATTCTGTGCTTGTCATTTATTATGAATGTTGGCACACTCCAAATATCGTATTTCCTTGCTTCAGCACAGTTGTTTGCGAAACTTTTCTGATACAAGGGATTCTTCAAGCAGTCTTCGACTTCTTTCTTAGACAAACCAACTTTCTGTGCAATTTTTAAAATAACCGCTTCTTTTCCAATATCAAGGCAATATTCAAAGTAAGCTTTGAAAACCTCATGAGTAAATTCTGCATTCTTGCCGACTTTTCTAGCATATTCACCAACTATCAATGCCTTTCTTGAATTCGAGAGGAGTCTAATATCACAGAAGTTAAGACCATACTCTTTTCCTCTACACCTCAAATGCTCATACATTTCTTCCATTCCAGACATCTTTCCTCTTAAGTCTACTCCTTCTTCGGGGGTTTCAGGGTGAATTTCTATTCCGATATGTTCCATCTCAATATCAAATTTGTTTTTGAGTTTTTCAATTATTGATTCACCCAAATAGCAGAAAGGACAGATATAGTCTGAGTACATCTTGATTTTTATCTTCATTAAATCACCATTAATCAGTTAGCTTTGTTTTTGAAGAACAAGCATCTCTTTAATGAGAGCTAAGCCTTTTTGAGTTATGATGTAATCTCCCTTTGATGCTTCTTGAGCTATCAGCTTTGCATTAACCAGTTTTTTTAAGTGAAATGCTAGATGACCAGCTTTAAGGTCAACTATTTTTGACAACTCTGAGAAGCTTTTCTTTCCCTCATACACAATAGATAGTATTTTTAGACGTGAATCATTTCCCAACGGTTCAAACAAGTTCTGCAAAAGGAATGGAATGTCTAAAGTTTGATTGTGAACCTTTGTGTCGTTGTTTATGTCTTTGACCAAGACTATTTCTTGGTATGCTCTTTTTTCACGCTTTAGCTTCTTATCGAAGTTGGAGAAACAGTTTCCGCATTGTTGACTTTTGGTCTTTTCAACCATTAACTCGTTTTCAGCTATTCTGTCATCTAAGTCTGCGAGAGCGACTTTTGGTCCAGAGTGTTTGATAACTTTTGTGTTTTCTTCTATTGTGTTCTTGTAACGCTCAAGACATTTGTCTCTGTTTTGGCAATCATCTTTGAGCAACAGACCAATGTCTTGATTTAGAGATTGAGACCTTTGACCAGCATAGACCAGTAAGTGATTTTGTGTAAGAGTATCTTCAACCGCACGAAGACGTTCCTTCAAAACAGTTTCTTCTACCCTGTTCATGTCTGCTCTTAATCCTTTAATCTCCATCTTTAACTCAGCGATTGCACCAATTAGGTAATCGGGTGATGAGTCTTTACCTTTGTTAGCCACTACACTTTACTTCCCTTTCATTTGCTGAGTATATTCTAATTCCCTAAAAGTATATTAGAGTTTTGCAGTTATGTTTCCATTAATGGATGTATGAAATTTGGTTAGTATACCTAAAGAAGTAATGGATGTTTTAAGTGCAAGTGATTCAGCGAAAATGTTGGCAACAGTTGACGGTAAAGGTATTCCAAACGTAGTTCCAGTTTGGAGCATTGTAGCAGTAGACCCTGAAACTATTGCGTTTGCAGAACTTTTCATCAAGAAAACAAAAGAAAACCTTGAAAAGAACAAAGAAGTTGCTATTGCAGTGTTCAAAGGACCAATGACAGGCTACCAACTAAAGGGAACATTTAGTGGTTTCCAAACAAGCGGACCGATTTTCGATAGCTTCGCAAAGAAGATTATGGAAGCCATGAAAATGCAAATAAAAAGTGTTGGAATAATAAAAGTAGGCGCAGTCTTCTCAGCTTCACCAGGACAAGATAGCAAAAAGTTAGCATAGACTCAATCAACTCACCTTTTTCTTTCTGAATAGATGAAGCAACATGGGAGGTCTCACTCCTAAGTCTAAACTTATAGATGAATGGTTAGAAGCGGTTAATCGACCAACAAAAGACAATCAAATCGTTTTGACTTCGCAATCTTCTACGGAAAAATCCCAAAACAAATAGTAGACGAATTCAACGATAGCTCAAAGAAACAATTTGCAGACTATTAAGGTGAGCAACTCCTAAAATACGCACCTCAATTGCAGAAGAAACAGACTTTAGTTTGATTTTTCGGAAATCGTGTGCACTCATGGAAAAGAAGATTCAGGGTTGCAACCTGGTGAATTGACGAAACTTGCTACTGGTGCTTTTCAACAAGGGTTTCCCAAATATCTTCGGCTAAAGTATTGTTGGACAGTTGACGCAATACATCAGATGCAATTAGAATTCCCGTCACTCTTCCGCTTTCTGTGACTGGAAGCCGTCTTATCTATTTTTCACTCATAATTCTAGCCGCTTTTTTCATGGTAACCTTAGCATTGATTGTTATGAGAGGTGATGACATGACCTCTGAAACCGGAGTAGTGTGAAGTAGGTTTTTTGTGATGACTCTTAAAACTAGATCTCTCACTGTTATGATGCCAACGGTAATTTTGCCATCAACAATGAGCAAACTTCCTCTATCAGACGCCTTCATTAGGTTAGCCGCTTCCAAAACTGTCTGATTCGGACCTATATTGACGACAGGTTTCATAATCTCTTTAACTGAGCGCACAGTCTTCATAATGACATATTGAATGAAAAAAGGTTTTCTATAATAGGTTCTGTTAAGTTGCCATGAGATTTTTCTCGATGTTACGTTTCGTGGGACAGAGATTTCTCAGAGGATGAAGCTGTTAAGTTTCGTGGGATAGGCACAGTGGCATTTTTTCAGGTTATTTCTTTCTTCGCTTTTTCGTTTCGCTTTCTTTTCTGCCGAAAAAATACATCCTGAAAAATGAATAACAATGCCAAATATTATCCATGAGGATAGGTACACAATCGCTAAGTTAATTGAACTTATTGAAACAATCTACCAATTCCGACAAGTAAAATGCAAACACATTTTCGCCGTTGAACTTTCCAAGTCACTCAGAGAAGCAACCAAAAGAATCACCCAAATAGAGAATGTCGGGGAATGCGTCTATTGCCACTCTTCCGAGGTAGGGAAAGACGGCGTTCGACACAACAAACACGGCGACTTACAAATTTACCACTGCCAAAAATGCCAAAAACACTACCCTTAACTTAGGGTTTGAAGGTATGAGAGCTACACCGCAAATAATCACTTCTGCTATGCAACTGTACTTTACAGGGGAATCGTTTAGGAATGTTCAGAAATTCCCTAAACTGCAAGGCGTCAAGGTTAACCATGTAGCGGTTTACGCTTGGATAAAGAAATATACCGCACTGATGACGCAATACTTAGCCCAAATAAAACCGAACGTTTCAGACACTTGGAGAGCCGATGAATTATACGTTAAAATCAACGGTGACATGAAGTACCTGTTTGCTATGATGGATGATGAAACACGTTTTTGGATAGCTCAAGAAGTCGCAGAAACAAAAGACAAACACGATGCAAGAAACCTCTTACGCATGGCAAAAGAAGCAACAGGAAAAAAACCCCTGACCTTCATAACCGATGGACTCCCAGCTTACCATGACGCATACAAAAAAGAGTTCTTCACATTAAAGAATCCAAGAACCGAACACGTAAGACACATCAAGCTAAGTGGCGATATGAACAATAACAAGATGGAAAGAATGAACGGAGAAATCAGAGACAGAGAAAAAACAATGAGAGGATTAAAAATTAATGAGACATCAATCCTTCAAGGAATGCAACTTTACCATAATTACATCAGACCACACATGGCATTAGACGGTAAAACTCCAAGCGAAGCGTGCGGAATAACTATAGAAGGCGAAAACAAATGGAAAACTCTGATAGAAAATGCAAGCAAAAAACAAAGTTAATGAAAAAAGGGTTTTCTTATTCTTGAAAAGCCACATCCGCAAGTAAAGCAATTCCAGCAAGCAATACAACAATACCAATTTCAGTTTGTTTTAAAGCGAGCAACGGCAATAATGAAGCAACGATAAGACCAAAGCCAACTATGAGGAGAACTTGCTTTCTTGTAGCCATTTCTTGAAAATGACTTATTGACCCCGCAAAATAATCTATAATATAGTTTGTTAGAGGTTCAACATTATCGATTTCGCCCTCCTCGACCTTCACTAAGAGATGCCTTGAAAAATAGTCACCAACTAGAGAAATCCGATTTAGAGCCCACTCAAAAGCATAATCATCTTTCCCTAAGGGTTTAATATTATAAAGCCCCTCATCCCAAAAAATTACGTTAATAATCGTTTCCGAGGGTAATTTTCCTATTTTAATTTCTAAAATAAGCTTAAGTCCTCGTCTACGACCAGTCATTAACTTTAAAGTTTCTTCTTTTTTGTTTTTTAACAGTTTAAGTCCAAATAATCGCCTAAATTGTTTTGAAATAACGAGGGTCTTAACCCTATCAATATCAGTATGAATTACAAAGGAATGCCTAACAAGGTTATTTGTGAAAACTGTTGACCCAAATGCATACGTTGTTATCGAATCTTGGGTTACCCCACCTATGAACGCATAATAGCCAACACCAAATAATATGATAAGTTGATTGTAAAAAAAGAACGCTAAAACCCCGACTGAAACTATTTGAATAAATAATGGGGGAATTAATTTCTTTTCTGGATGCGTTCTGCTAAATATAAAAGAAAATCCAATCGGAATAAAATAAATTGCAATACTTGAGACAATTATTATTGAAACGTCTGTTTGCCAATTTGGTAAGGCGGTAAAGTTGCCAACTTTGTTTTTTGCAGCATACTGAAAAATAGACAGTACATAGTCTATAAAATTTTTTATTGCCACTGCGTTAATTGCGCCTCCCAAAAAGACAAAGATAACCCACAACAGATTCGGGTAATCTGAAGGCTGATTTCGCAGAGATTTTATTTTTTCGCCTATGTCCTCTAAACTTGAAGAATACATATACGTTGATTGTTTGTTTTTGATATTTAGATTTTGCCACATCTCTCGATTTTTGACAACAATATTTTTTTCTTAGGTGACGATTTTTCACAGAGAAAGCGGATTTGAAAAGAAAAAGTTCAGATGACATAAACTTCACAAAACCTTATCCAACGACACTTAACATGGACAAAACTCCGAGAGAAATATCCCACGGAACTTAACGGAAAAACCCATCCATTAAGAACTTAACAGAACCCTATAATACAAAAACAGTCTGTGTTACCAGCGGGTGTTTGTTAGCGCACATGATAATGGGTCCTCTAGCAAACTGGTTTGTCCCCAAATTTAAGTTTCTGTTAGAAGAGACTGTTCTTTTTTTTATTCAGATTTTTATTCAATGTATAACGGAGCGTTCTTTAGTGTTGAGAGCAGTTCTTGAGTTTGTAGATCGGATAGGGCGCATTCTTTTATCTCTTTCAAGAAAGGTACTTTGTCGGTTGCGTTTTTAAGTTCATGTAGTCTTTCCCATTCGACTTTGATGTTTTCGGAAAAACTATTCTCTTCTACGCTGCTGTACCAGGTTCCTTTCTCCATATCTTCGGGCCCTTGAACAACGGTGAATGGACCGAGAAGAGTTTTTGTTTCATGATTGAGCAAGAAAATAACCGTGTTTAATTCTAATTCTTGGGACACTTTAACCTGCTTACCTGCACAGCTAAAATTTTTGTCATTTATACACTTGGTAATCGAAGCATTATCACAAAGAAAAATATAACCTGTCTGCATGAATAACAATACTGTTTTCTTCTCTTAAAAATGCAATGGACTTAAACAAGTCCTTTTTCGTTTTGCAAATCGCCTAAAAATCTGCTTTGAGTCCCATTTGAGGGTTAATTTTGTGTCCAAAAACAAAAGGGCTCCCTCTATATGTGTAAGCTATTTTGTTATTAAAAAAGCTTAAGAAGCACTTCCCGACGCTATGCGAATCGAGTAAGGTAGAAAGCACCCGATTGAGATTCAGGTCTGAACCGTTTTCACTATCTGACCTCGACTATCTCTGATCTCCAATTGTATTCTTTCACTTCCATCAGCTTGTCTCGTGGCGCATTTTATGCAGGGGTCGTATGCTCGTATCACCATTTCTATCTTGTTTAAGAGCCCCGGCTTTATTTCGCCGTTGTGTATGAATCCCATTGCCGCGTCTTTTACGTTGAGATTAATAGCCACGTTATTTATTTGAGTCGGTATCACCAGTTTCATCTTTTTCAACCTTCCTTCATCCGTAAGCACGTACTCGTGAGCAAGCGTGCCTCTAGGTGCCTCAACCACACCAACACCCCTGCCGCCTTTTGGCTCTACCTTGACTCTAGTATCTGTTCGGGCTAGATCTTTGTCCTCTAAAAGCTCCTGCACCCTTTCACAAGCATAAATGAGGTCAATGAGACGCGCGTAGTCAAAGAGCAAAGTTGCGTGTGTGGGGCTTCCAAATTTTCTCTTGAACTCTTTCATCTCTCTGTCGGCAACTTCAGTTGTAGCTCTTGAGTTCACGTTCATCCTGGCAGTTGAGCCTACTTGAACGATTCCTTTTGGCCATCCGGGGGATTTTAGGTAGGCAAATTTTGCGAATGTCCACGCGTAGCTTTTCTCTTCAAGAAATTCCATGTAATCCTGCGCTGAAAATTCTGACGCAGTATTGCCTTCTGGATCGACGACTCGAATCTTGCTATTGTAGAATTCGAGAGCGTCGTTCTTAGTCAAGGCCATGTAATAGGTTTTGCAATCCCCCGCTTTCTTGAAATCACTCCAATTCTTGTCAAAGAGTTCTTTGCCGAAAGCAAGTGCGTCCTTTGCGACTTCCCAAGCGCTTTGTGCCTTTTGAAGTAGCCCTTCTCGATCTTTTTCTTGCAGAGGATTGATGAGACCACCTGGAATTACCGAGAGAATGTGGACTTCACGTTTTCCAATAACGTCTAGAATTGTGGCGCCAAGGCTCCTTAACGTAATAGCTTTCCGGGCTATGTCAGGTCTCTCTCGCATGATTTGGAATATGTTTCTTTTTGAGGCGTCTTCACCTAACGGATAATAGAAGTCAGGGAGAGTTAAAAAATAGATAACCAATGAGTGGTTACTTATCACTTGTCCCATCAATAAGAGTTCGCGTAGTTTTCTGGCGGTCTCCGTTATTTCAGTGCGATATATGCTTTCTATAGCCTCAACAGACGCAATTACATGTGCTGTGGAACACACACCACATATTCTAGAAATTATAAAGGGCAACCTGTCTGCGTCCATTCCTCTCAAGAAATAGTCAAACCCCCGGATTTCCGTTGCATAGAAATAGGCGTCTGATACGTTGCCGGCTTCGTCAAGTGTTATGGTTACTTTTCCGTTTCCTTCAATCCTTGTCGTTGGTGAAAGGGTTATCTCTCGTTTGTTGCTCAAATCACTTTTTCCCTCGCTATTGAGCGTTGGAACTTTGAGAAAATAAATGTGTGAAATATGAAGGGGTTTCGGTAAAGCTCTGCTTTCACAGTCTCAGATGGAAGCCCAGTTCTGTATGCTATGACCTTGATTAGAAACCCGTACATGTCTCTCACCCTGTACATCATTGAATCAGGTGGCCCTCGACAGCCGAAGCAGGTGAATCCGGCTCTGGGGCATGGCGCTCCGCACCCATCACGTGTAAGAGAACCTAGGCAAACGAAACCCTGGCTTACAAGGCACAACGTTGGATCAGATTCTTTTTCGTAGACGCCATAAAGCCTGTCAAGCTTGGCGGGAATTATCTTTCTATGGCACTCTGCACACACAACACTCTGGTTGCGTGGCGGCTCTTTACCGCTTACAAGGCTTTTAAGCGTATGAACAATCAGGAAAGGCATTGGTGGGCAGCCGGGAATGTAATAATCAACGTCGACGAAATTGTTTATTGGATACATTAGGTCTTCCAGTTCTGGAAGCTGCGTTTTCTCGACTAGCGAATATTCTTTTTCCAGAAGCTGCCTAAGAGCAAACATGTTGCCTAAGCTCGTTATTCCACCGTGAGTGGCACAGATTCCAAGAGCAACGAGTATTCTGGACTTGGCTCTAACCTCTCTGATCAGGTTTTCATCGTCTTTTGTTCCGACGCCACCTTCGACTATTGTCAAATCAACGCTTGGGACTTCATTTAAATCGGTAAATGTGGGAGAGTAAACGACTTCGAAATCTCCTGAGAGAATTTCAAGCAAGGCTTCGCCAGCGTTTAAGAAAGAAGAGACGCAACCTGCACAACAAGTTAGCGAGATTATACTAACCTTCAATGGGCATCCACTCTAGGCTCTGTTGCATAATAAACAGTAATGTTTCTAACTTCCTTAAATTTTGCTTTTTAGTCATTAAGGAACGCCTGTTGCTTTCGTAGGTTCTAGCGTGGCTTATTGATAGCACGCGGTTATCTATCGACGCAGGTTCCTCTGTAAGTCTTTTCAAACTCATCTAGAAAATCTGCGCATGTCGAATCCATTCCTGACCATGCACCATTTCGAACATCTGTAACTATGTTCATGGCTTCGGTTTTCTCTTTTCCCAGGCAAATTAAGTAAGCTGCAGCAATTGTAGGTGACCTGCCATGGGCTTTGGCAGATTTGAGATAAATGTAATGACCCTTCAAGATAAGCTGGTGAATTTGTGTTGTCGCATATCTCAACGTTTCGCTCGGGATAGGTCTGAAATCAGGAATATTAAATTTGGGATCTTTGATATACTCCAAGCCGATTTCTGAAGCCTTCTTCATTTCTTCCGGATCTTGAGTCAGATCTATAATTGCGGTTATGCCTTCTTTCTTTAAGTCAGAAAGGGAAGGCCCTCCGTACTCATTTGATGGTCCCATAGCTAATTTCTTGGGTATTAAAGGTTGCAATATACTAGTGCGAGCTGCAATCGCTTCAACCTTCTTTATAGTGCTTTCATCATATCCGTGCTCTCTTAGCCCATCAAGAACTAAGTTTAGATAATCGACGGATGGTCTTAACGAACAAACCTCTTTGTTCATTTCATAGGTCGTTACAGGTATTAGCTTCCACTCCGTTACGGCACCAACCAATCGCCTTCTGTAAACGCCTAATGCAACGCCTTCATAATAGTCAAGCTTTCTGAATTGATCTTCCGAAATAAGATAAGCCGCGCCTTCAACTTCACTGCCTAAACACTCTTTTATGTTCGCGTAGCCACTTTCATGATTTCTGTATCCTTTTGCGAATGAGAGTGCAAAACCCTTTAAAATTGCTCTCTGCTCTTCTTTCCATTCACCTATTCTTTCTTTCAACATGTGCCTTTTCAAATTAGACCCATATGCAAAGTACCATGTTTCCATTTCCATACTTGATCTTGATTCACTAGAGAAAGATTGATTATTAAAAATTGTGCACTAAAGCCGCTGGCTTTTGTTTTGCGGTTAGAACCTTTAAAGAAATGGTTAATTTAATGCATTTTTTATAATCCCCAGCTTTGCATTGCAGTTTGGTGCGGGGGTTCTGGTTCATGTTTCTCTTTTTTCTCAATGACCTTAAATCTGTTAATTTTTACTGTTGAAGCACCTTCAACGGAGACCCAGTGAGTGTTGTTTAAATCTCGGTGATAAACAAACTTGTTCACTACATGTTCCAAATCCTTCAGTGACACCTTTTCTGAATCCACTGTCAACTTATTCTCAACTTGGGAAACTGAAACTTTGAGGTGTAATTGCAGAAAACTGGCCAGGTTCTCTTTTTCGTTTTGCAAATCGCCTAAGTCTACTTGAAGTTCACTTTGAGGTTTATTTTTGTGTCCAAAAAACAAAAGTACTCGCCTACAAGTATAAGCTATTCTGAAATTAAAAAAGTTTGAGTAATCAATCACATCAAATTAGCGAGTTTTAGACCCTGCGTTCCGCATCCGAGCGCTTGCGATACCGTTTTCTTTTTGCTCTGCTCCTTACTTTACTTTCTTGAATTTTCTCTTTTTTAGCTTTCTTTTTCGCTTTATTTTCTTGGATTTTCTCTGTTTCAAATCTTGATATCAATTGATTCAATTTTTCCACGAGTTTCTCAGCGTCTTCTTTACGTTCAAATGGAATGACGACATTTCGATGGTATGAGAGGCTTAACTTGATCTTGCCGGTTTCGTCCAAGTTTACTGAGTCCACTTCAGTTAGGCGAATATGCAGAGGAACGAAAATTCCAAGAACGCTACCGATTGTCTCTTTAAAAACAGGTTTATTTTCGAGTGCTTCTTCAAGGTCATTCTTGAAACTTCCTTTCAAGTCAACTCTGAGTAGATCATCATACAGAGTAATTGTAAAATGAGGATCTTTAACTTCCAAAACTATAACGGCTCTAGGCATTTCTATCCTTCTTATACTTACAGAAGAACATTGAACATTTTATACTTGGTGCATGGATCCTTTGTCCAAAGTTATATTTTATTAGCCTTACCAATTAGCGTGGCCTTTAAGCAAGGACAAGGTGCCAAAAAATCGCCTTTAGGCGGAGTCTTTACCGTTCGAGAAGAATACAGAAAAGACCCATTTGAGTCATGCTTCGAGTAAAACCTCTGACATTCCATAATAATAAACCGTTTTCCCCACGCGCTTGGTAAAATTGAAAAGTAGTATGTTAATGAAATATTGTATATTCTGTTAATATAGTGTCTACTTGGCTAGTAGAAAAGAAGGCTTGTCATTGAAATCCGAAGAGTCAAAAAACTCATCTGAACAAGAAACTGCTTTTTCAATCTACGTTAAGACTGGACTATCTACAGAAGAAGTAGCCAGAAAGCTGCAGCAGTATGGTCCTAACGAAATTCCTGAAAAGAAAGCAAGTGCTTTTCGCAAGTTCTTGGGCTATTTTTGGGGACCCATTCCCTGGATGATAGAAATTGCTTCAATACTATCTATAATCATTCAACACTATGACGATTTTGCGATTATTTTCACGTTGCTAATAGTAAACGCAGTAGTGGGATTTTGGCAAGAACGCAAAGCGGACAACGCCATAGAATTATTGAAAAAGCGACTGGCCCCCAAAGCCCGAGTGCTAAGAGACGGAACATGGCATGAGATACCCTCAAAGGAACTCGTCCCAGGCGACATTGTACGAGTCCGCTTAGGCGACATCGTCCCTGCCGACGTTAAACTAATGAAAGGCACCTACTTGCTCGCAGACGAATCTGCGTTAACTGGGGAATCGCTTCCTGTAGAGAAACACATTTCTGAAATAGCTTACGCGGGAGCTATCATTAGGCAAGGTGAAATGGATGCTTACGTCGTGGCAACAGGAATAAGCAGCTTCTTTGGCAAAACCGCCAAGTTAGTGGCAGAAGCCAAAACCGTAAGTCACTTCCAAAAAGCAGTCGTAAGAATAGGAAACTACCTGATCATCCTTGCTGCAATAATGGTTTCTGCAGTGGTCATTGCAGCGCTATTTCGACATGCCAACCCATTAGCTATTCTTCAGTTTGCACTGGTTTTGGTTGTAGCTTCAATACCAGTTGCTTTGCCCGCCGTTTTGACAGTCACTATGGCTGTTGGAGCAATCGTCCTCGCCAAAAAAGAAGCAATCGTAAGCAAACTAGTTTCAATTGAAGAAATGGCAGGAGTCGATGTATTATGCTCAGACAAGACGGGCACGATAACAAAGAATGAACTTACTGTTGCAGAAGCGCAAGCCTTGGGCAAATTCGAAATTGACGACGCACTCCTATATGGAACATTAGCTTCCAGAGGAGAAAACCATGATCCCATAGATGATGCAGTCATAGCCAAAGATAGATCGATCAGTAAAGTTGCCGATGTTATTAGTCAATATAGTGTAGTTGATTTTAAGCCGTTTGACCCTGTTTTGAAGAGAACTGAAGCTACCGTGGAGAGCCGTGACGGTGGACGCTTCAGAGTTGCCAAGGGTGCCCCGCAAGTTGTTTTGTCTCTTGTTTCCAACAAGACAGAAATCGAAGATAGAGTTAACGAAATTGTAAACACTTTTGCAACCAAAGGACACCGATCATTAGGTGTAATTAAGGGAGACGACTATGGCAACTGGCAATTTGTTGGTCTTCTTGCAATTTACGACCCGCCCCGAGAAGACTCCGCTGAAACAATAAAAATAGCCCAAAAAATGGGCTTACAAGTAAAAATGGTAACTGGCGACCATATTGCTATAGCTAAACAGATTGCTCAAGAAGTTAATCTGGGCACAAATATAGTTCTTGCATCTTCCTTTATAGATAAACCAGACAGCGAAGCAAAAGGCATCATTGAAGCAGCAGACGGGTTTGCCCAGGTTTTTCCTGAGCATAAGTATCGCATTGTTGAGTTGCTCCAAGAAAAAGGACACATTGTTGGAATGACCGGAGATGGAGTTAATGATGCACCTGCATTAAAGAAAGCGGATGCAGGGGTTGCCGTTGCCGGAGCCACTGATGCGGCTAAATCTGCAGCGGATGTGGTATTAACAAAGCCAGGGCTTTCCGTTATTATTGATGCGATAAAAGAGAGCCGCAAGATTTTCGAACGCATGACCAATTACGCTGTTTACCGAATCGCTGAGACTACTAGAGTGTTAATTTTCTTGTCGCTTGCAATTCTTGCCTTCAACTTCTATCCTTTAACGGCGGTAATGTTAGTCATTCTTGCGTTGCTTAATGATATGCCTATCATGACAATTGCATATGATAATGTGAGGGTGCAAGAGAAACCCGTTCGTTGGAACATGCGTGGCGTGTTGATTGTGGCTTCTTTGCTGGGCGCGACAGGTGTCATTTCAAGTTTTGGGCTTTTCCTAATTGGCTTAGATGTGTTTCACTTAAGCTCTAGCACTCTGCAATCGTTGATTTTCCTTAAAATGGCTGTTGCGGGGCATCTCACAATTTACCTTGCTCGCACTGGAGTGAATCACTTCTGGAAACGCCCTCTTCCAGCCAGTATTCTTTTTGTAGCAACTGAGGTTACTCAAGTTATCGGTACGTTGTTCGCCGTCTATGGCGTGTTCATGAGTCCTATCGGGTGGGGATTCGCCGCCTTCGTCTGGGGCTACGCATTGCTTGCTTTCCTGATAACCGACCAGCTAAAGATTCACTTCTTCAGATTAATGGGACATGAAGAAGCTTTATCTAACATACCACAATCTTCTATTGCTTCATCCACATTTTCCGGTATCATACGATCATTTTACAAAAATTATAAAAATCTTGCACTCCTAAAAATTAAGGTGGGTAAGGATTCATCTTCAGAACGGGTAAAATAAGAATTAAGAAGTATTTTGTTTTAACATTAACAATTTTGGAACACCATGTACACGATTTTTGTTTAGAAGTTTGTTTCCCCGGTATGTTCAATGCTTCCTGAAAGTTTAATATCTTCCAGTTTCGACCTAATCTCAATATTGTAAACCCGCCAGATATCTTCCCGCGTGATAATACCTATCAACTTTAAGTTACCCTCTTGATCCATAACGGGTAAGCGTCCAACCTGATTACCTGTCATCTTGTCAAAAGCTGTATAGAGGCTTTCATCAGGAGTCGTTATGACTAACTCTTTCGTTATGACAGAGCTCACCTTGGTCGTAGCTCTCTGATCTGGATGGACCTGAAGAACATCCGTAAGAGTTACCATGCCAACAAGTCTGCCGTTGTCATCCACGATGGGAATGCCTTTTATTCCGTTCTTTGACAATATCTCCGCGACCTCTGAAATTAACGCGTTAGGAGTGGTTGTTATGATTTTTTTGGTCATTGCATCTTTGACAAAGAGCTTCTGCAAGAGAGGAATTGAGTATTCACTTCTATGTGCAGGTGATTCAGCCCTTGATTGAACTTGGCTTCTATAGATAGTAGTTTTTCCTGTGATTACATACGCAATGGTTGTTGCTATCATTGAGGGAACTAGAAGAGTAAAACCGCCAGTCATTTCACTAACCATAAGTATGACAGCAATAGGCACCTTACCTACACCTCCAAAAAACGCCATCATCCCCACTATAATAAATGCTGCAATTACGGGACCGAAGTTTGGAAAAATCCCGTCTAGCAATATCCAGAGAGCTGCACCTAACAAACCGCCTATCACCAGAGATGGAGCAAAAACTCCTCCGCTCCCTCCTGAACCTACTGTAAGAGAGGTTGCAACTATTTTTGCCACAATGATTATTGGAATCAAAATAATAGGCAACAAGACAAAATTGCCTGTCATCGCTATCTGAAGCCAACCATAACCCATGCCGAGCACTTGAGGTAAGATCATTCCAATGATTCCCACTAGTAATCCTCCAAGAGCTGGCTTCAAGAAACGCGGCATTCTAAGATTTTGGAAAAGAGCCCGAGTACCGTAGAACCCTTTGACGTAAACTATTCCAACTAAACCGCAGACTATACCTAAGACAGCGTAAAAAGGAAGATCAAGTGGATCTGTGAAAGCGCTTAGATTCAAGTAACCAAATATTGGTGTCCATCCAGCATATGACGCGAATATGCTGTATCCCACGGTCGAAGCGATGAACGCGGGTAGCAGGGTTTCTACCTCAAAGTCTCCGATGTAAAGAATCTCGGCGCTCATTATGGCTCCTCCAAAGGGCGCTTTGAAGATGGAGCCTATTCCTGAACCTATGCCGACTGCAACGGCGATTCTTCTATCTTTTGAGCTGAGATGAAGTTTCTTGCCGAGAAAAGAACCGAATCCAGCCCCTATCTGGGCTGTCGGACCTTCCCTACCTGCACTTCCTCCAGATCCAATCGTTATTGCTGAGGCCACAAGTTTAACCAAAGGTATTCTGGATCGAATCTCACCCTTCTTGTTATGAAAGGCGTCTATTGCTGCGTCAGTTCCGTGACCTTCGGCTTCTGGTGCAAAGCCGTAGACCAGTATTCCACTCAAAAGTCCTCCAACCGTAGTTACTAAAGGAATCAAGTAAAGTCGAGTCGAGATTAATCCTAAGGTTCCGCCTTCTCCGACAGGTGAAGGAGCAAAAAAACCAGCGACGTCACCTAACAGGACTGTGCTTGCAAATCTAATTGCTTCATAGAAAACAATGCTTCCTGCTCCACTGATTAAACCAATCAAAATGGCGATCGGAACCCATTTTCTAAGATAACCAAACTCGCGAGAAGCATGCGGGGACTTCACTATTTTTTCCTTCTCGAATAATCCTTGCACATTGAGGTCGGATATAAACGGCACGCACGGAAATATCTAATTAGAATAAATGATTGGAGTGATCGTTCTTTTTTGTGCATGTTGGAATAATCACCGCGGTGGTGTTGGCAAGTAGATTAGATATCAAGGGCTAATGGAAAGAAGAGGTATTTGTTGTTGAAATGCTGAGATTAAGTAGTTCTTTTTTTTCTCCATTTTTTATTGCGTAAAACTTCATTCCAACTCCTCCTGAAAGGGGAATGCCAGCTTGTGGGGGAGTGATTACACGGGGGAAGCCGTCGACTGTTGGGGAATCGAGATCAAAAATGTAATCTAATTGATGAACAGGTTGCTGATGCTGCTCTTGGCGCCTATGGCTGGTCTGCAGAGCACGCGTCTCCTTAGCTGCTGCCTTAATGTCTTGTTTGAGAAGCCTAAGCTCTTCATTGACAGTTAATCCTTCATACCGCCGCTCAAACTCTTGCTGCCGTTCATCCACAACTTGCCTAATCTCTTTTCGGGTTTGACCTTTAACGTACGATCGAATCTTATCCCAGTCTCGCTTAATGGTCCGAGTAGAAACACCTAGTTCACTTGCGATCTGCTTTTGCGTATGCCCTGCCTCAGCGAGAAGCCGCACCTGACGTCTTCGCTCTCTCTCCTTCGTGTATCGCTCCACACTCTTAGTATAGACTGAAACCTTGCGATAAAACGCGTCGTTTGCATTAGAATGCCCTGTTTTGTTGCTGAAACACCGCTTTCCGGGGAGCTGAAACTCCCTAATTTCGCCGATTCCAGGAAAATGTTCGTTTTCCAAGCTTTTCCATCCCTACAAATTAACGTTTTCAGCGGAAAAACCGCATAAAGAAGACAAATTTACACATGCTTTAACCATTGATTAGAACACAATATCGGTCACTAAATAAACTTTTTGTCACCTACTCAATACCCGAAATCCCAGAAGGCACCACGTTAATAACCTCTTATTTTAACACTTAGTTCGTCCACAATTTTAGAAGACTGTATCAATCAGGTGCGCGCTGAAAAATCTACAGAACAACTCAACAGATTTTCTCAGTAACCCGAACCCTTAACCTAAAATTTGTTTTGAAACTAGCTGAAGAACAATTTTCCAAAGAATCGTTACAGAACTTCTGCACCTTTTTGCACTATTATAGAGGCTGCATCCCACAAGTGAAAAAATCGTTACATCACTTTGGCAGCTTTTGTCTGAAACAGGGGGTAGTCATATTAACTGAAAGAATAGTTACAAGCACTTTGGGATTTATTCAAGGAAAAACCGCTAAAACCAGCTGAATATGCCTCTCAAAAAAACCGTTACATATTTCCTTCTGCGCAGAGGGTAAATGGGGATATGACAGAGTGGCTAATGTAGCAATTTTGCTATTTGCTTGTCAATAAGATTCTAATCTGTTAGCATCATTGTGTTTTTAAGGCTTAGATATGGTTCAACGCGAGAAACTATGCATATACTGCTTCAAGCCCTTTTCAGCTAAAAGTCTGAAAGCACGCTACTGCTGCCCAGCACACAGGATTGAGTATTTCCGGCGAAGAAAACGACAAGGGAAGCGCAGAATAAAGATGACACGCAAAGCTTTGCTTTTACGCGGGATTTCAAATGAGACTGTTGATGATTTAGCGGAATTCAACTTGTTCAGCGAGATTGTACAATCGATGCCTTGAACATTTTCAGAAAAACATTTACCCACAGAATACACAGAATACTTTATATCATAAGACTGTGCAGTATGCATTAAGATAAAGGAGGAATCAGAATCCCAAAAAATGTAACAATTTATCTCTCTGACGAAATAGCCGCAAATATGGAAAAATATCCTGAAGTAAACTGGTCCGAAATCTGCCGAAAAGCAGTTATAGATTACATAGATACTCGCAGCCAAATAGACATAGCATCACTACTTGAAAAGCTTAAAGCAGAAAGCAATGAAGCCTACAAACAAGGCCAGATACTTTTCTACCAGATAGCACCAAAAATGTCTCTGAAAGAATTTGACATATGGTATCCACATGTAAACGGAACCATTTCGGAGATCGGAGAAAGTACCGTACCTGCCAATTTACCTCCACCTTCCCCGATCACAATTTATCGAGCAATAAAAGGAATGCAACACATGATGGGTAGTTTTTGCCGAAGCAACAGCATAGCTTACCCATCAGACGCTCCTAATGCTTTCTGGGAAGGCGCCATATCCGCATTCATGAACGTCTATAGAAAAATAAAACCCAAAACGATTGACTACATAAATGCTGATCAGAAGAAGAGCTCCCTTTAGAACCCAAACTTAAACTGGAACGCGAGGCAAAATAGTGACTTCTCTTGCTTTTTCTTTGGGTTCACCCGTTTATATCCGATATAAAGATCACGTTCTCTTCAAGAACATCCTGCAACCCATGGAAAAAGCAATGCAGAGGGAAACCATCGGCTGGTTATCGAAAGAAAACAGCGAAATAATTCTCGTCGAGCACGACAGAACAATGCCTAATGCTGAACTATGCAGCGGTCAAAGCAACGGACTAATTATTTTAAAGAGCTGCATCATAGAAATCCGCAAGCTACCACTACAAGAAAGTTTAAAGTGGCACTTAATTCTAATGAAACTACAGATAAAGCAGAGTATGCGCTTCAGCCAAAGAAGCGAAAAACTCCAAAAAACCAAAAAGGAACGGGAGCAAACAAATGAAAACCGTAACCATAACGGAGAGCTCCCGAGGCACAAAATTACAAAAACCGTTGACTCTCACCTTACCTGAAGCAGAAACAGCCGCAGACAAAAAACTCCAACAATACATAATCGACGCATTACTAACCAGAATGCCAAGCCTCGTAACCTTAACCTTCCAAAATACCACAACCATAGAACTAGCAAAACACCTCTTACGTCACAGAACAGGCAGCCCAGCCACCCTCTACCAATACATCTACGGCGTCCATCGATTCACTCTCTGGACAAACACCCAACCCGACCAACTCGTCAAAGCCTGCCAAGATCAAGACGGTGACCCAAAACCAAAAGCTCTTTCGCAGACTAGCCGCATGCTAGATGACTTCGTCGCCAACCTGCAAGCCGAAAACTTGGCACCAGGAACCGTAAGCAATCACGTTAAGGGCGTCAAAGCATTATTCCGCTGCAATGGACTAAAACTTGAGCTTCCTTACAATCTGAGTAAAAGAAGCGTCTACGAAGATAGAGCACCAACACCTGAAGAGCTGCAAAAAATGCTCGACTTAGCCGATCTACGCGAACGGGTAATAATATCGCTACTGGCGTTAAGCGGATTTCGCATCGGTACCTTAGCCAAGCTCGAATATCGCCATGTCAAACGCGACCTAGAAAAAGGAATGATCCCAATCCACGTGCACGTAGAATCAGAGATAACCAAAGGGAAATATCACGACTACGATACATTCCTTGGACAGGAAGCAGCCGAATACCTCAAAGCCTACTTGGACATACGCAGACAAGGCAGCCCAACAGGACGAAAACAACCAGAAATTATCCACGACAACTCACCATTAATACGCGATGGCCAAAGCAACCTTGCCAAACCAATAACAACAGGAAGAATTCACTCAGTTGTCCACAACCTCTACGTAAAAGCAGGACTAGTCACCAGCAACCCTCGAGGAAGGCGATACGACCTAAGAGCCCACAGCATTCGCAAATATTTCCGGACACAGCTAGCCTCACTTAGCATTCAAACCGATTATATCGAATACATGATGGGACACACAATCAGCACTTATCACGACATTCGCATGAAAGGCATAGAATATCTCCGCGGCGTTTACATCTCTTCAGGACTAAGTATAAAACCAAAAACTCGCCTTAACAAACTTGAAGCCCTCAAAGAAATGATTCGTGCATGGGGACTCAACCCTGATCAAGTGATGTCCAGAGAAGCTTTAGCCCAATCCAACACAACAGTCATAGACCGAGCCCAACTCGAACAAACCCAACTGACACAACTAACAGCTGTTTTAAAGCAACAGATGATCAAAGAAATTTGTGAGAGTCAAGGTCAAAAAAGTATGAATTCACGCCTGGGACAAAGTAGCCCGGGAGAGATTCGAACTCTCGTCGGAGGGTCCAAAGCCCTCTATGCTTGACCACTACACCACCGGGCTTCATCGCTTTTTTTGTTTGGTGCTAAAGTCTAAGGACAATTTTTTTCCTAATAAGCGTTCTTACACTTCTTCACTATTATCCATCGAAAAAAAACTGCGTCGCTTATTCATCTGTTAATCTATTCAAAAACTACTAATTTCTAAAACAATAATGACTGCTGAGAAAAAAGAATGCAGTTGATTGAGCTCAGACTGTCGCGTTGTCGTAATATTTAAGGTTAGTTAAGCAATTTTTTATGTTGTTTTCCGTTAGTTGGTTTGTTTTATATTTGATGAATCGAAAGTATTGTGTGCAATAACTTTATTAAGACCATAAAGCTTAAATAATAGTAAGCTTCATCAGCTTAGTTTGCGCGGGCCGAATGTACTATTTCTACCCCAAATGGATATGGTGACGGTTCTACGCATGTTGAAACGGAGAGAAAAAATTGAGCAAAAAAGAAGTTAAACCACAGGCGAGACTATCCGATAAATGTGCGGAATGCGGTAGCGAAAATCTAGTTCACGATTATGATACAGGCGAAACTGTATGCGGCGACTGCGGCTTGGTTCTATACGAACAGATGATGGATAAAGGACCGGAATGGCGCGCGTTTACTCAAGAAGAGAAAGCGTCAAGAAGCCGAGTCGGTGTCCCAACCTCCTATTCAGTTCATGACAAAGGATTATCTACAGCCATTAGCCAAGTTGACCGAGATGCTTTTGGAAGAAAACTACCCATGTCCACACGACTACAAATGTGGCGCCTAAGAAAATGGCAAATACGAAGCCGAGTACACTCATCTGTTGACCGAAACTTAGCTCAAGCCATGGCGGAGCTTGATCGTCTTTCAGACAAAGTCTACATACCCCCGCCAATCAAGGAAAAAGCCGCTGTCGTTTATCGTAAAGCCTTGGACAAAGGTTTAGTTCGAGGAAGATCAATTGCTGCCATCGCTGCTGCTGCACTTTATGCTGCATGCCGAGGAAGCGGAACACCACGTACACTTCGTGAAATTGCTGAAGCCAGTCTCGTTGACAAGAAAGATGTAGCAAGATGCTACAGGCTACTGCTTCGTGAACTTGATGTACGTATGCCAATCGCAGACCCATTAACTTACGTATCTAAAATCGCAGAGAAAACCGGAATTTCAGGAAAAACTCAAGGCGCAGCCATCCAAATCCTTAGAGATGCAAGACGAAAACGTGCTGCCGCCGGAAAAGACCCTATGGGGTTAGCTGCTGCTGCCCTTTACATCGCGTGTTTGCAAAACGGAGAGAAAAAGACACAGAAAGACATTGCAGAAGCTGCTGGCGTAACAGAAGTAACAGTACGCAATCGCTACAAAACACTTAAAAAACAATTAAATCTTGAGTTGCCTGATTAAGGCATTTTCTTTAATTAAACATTAGTTTCTTCTTTTTCTTTTTCAAGTTCCATAACTACAATTCCAATGTAGTGACATTCTTCACAATAATATTGCTTTGGAGTTAACCAAATAGCTAAGCTACTTGTTAAGCGAATTTTTGGGCTACAACATCTTGGACAAAAAATCTGTGTTGGTTTTTGATGCTTAGCTGCTTTGAATACTTCACGTATTCCATCCAATTTTTTCATGACGCTACATCTCTTGTTAATGTTGCGCCTATTGTACTTCGATGTTTTCCGTCGGATAACCCATCTTAATTAAGAAATCGCGTACTCTATCTCTATGATCGCCCTGAAGCATAATTTGACCGTTTTTGCTAGTTCCTCCGCACGCGCAATATGTTTTAAGTTTTTGTGCAATGTTTGCTAAGTTTATGTTTTTATCTTCCATGCCGTCGATTACAGTACTTGGTCTACCGAATTTTCGTGTTTCAAGTCTAACGCGTATTCTCTGTTGCTCTTTTTCTATTTCCCCACAAACGCATAAGTCCTTAGGGAGCCCGCACGTTGAACAAACTTCAGCCATGACACTCAACAGTTCAATTATCATCTGGAATATATAAAAGTTTCAAGCCCAAAATCAAATGATCTTAGCTCCAGATTTTAAAGAGAAACTTTATAACAGGTTTATTGTAACTGGAAAAAGTTACATTAATTATTTATTTTTATAAACCTTAATGTTTGATGATGCGTTATGGCAAGCGTGGTAGAAAAACTCCATCAAGTAGGATTAACTTAGTATGAAGCCAAAGCTTACTTGGCATTATTAAACACGCATCTTAGCACTGCTACTAAAGCTTCAGAAAAATCTGGCGTGCCTCGAACAAAAATTAACGCTGTACTTGAATCCCTCAAAAATAAGGGTTGGGTTCGAGTGTACTCTGGCGTACCAATGTTGTTTAAAGCAGTTGAGCCATTGTCTGTTTTTGAGAAAGTAACGGAAGACTTTGGCTTATTTTTGGATTCTACCTAATCAGTGCCGCAAAACAAGCCGCCCAGTGAAGAACTAAAAAAGCTAGCACCGATAGCAACAAGTAAAGCACTAATTTACGTTGATTACATGGGGCAAGAGGCAAATTCGGGCTCAGTTAACTTTGCAAGCCGCAGTTTTAGCATCATTTGGGTTGACGACAAAATTCTTGCGGTTTCAGCTATGGAATACAGTAAATGCGCTAAATGTCTCTTGGAAACTTTCGATAGCACTTGGCATTATGCTCAAAAATGGTAGCGATTTCTTCTTTCTTTTTGAAGTTAAGAATCAATTGCACCTATGAGTTTCGCCACTTCAGCAATTTGTACTCTAAACTTTTCTCCCATATTGGTGAAGCGCATAGCTGCTGAAGGATGAATAATTTGAATGTACTTTATGCCTTCAACTCTTGGCGTCTCTTTGGCTGAGGCACCTATCAAAACTATTATTTTGGGTTTAATGACGTTGATTTGTATGTTTACGTAGGGTAAACATGCAGCTACTTCATCGGGGTAAGGCTTTCGGTTTTTTGGAGACACATGTTTTACAATATTTGTGATGAAGACTTTCTCTCGTTCTATACCAAATTCAGCAAGCGTTTTGCTCAGGAATTTTCCTGCTCTGCCAACAAAAGGTCTGCCTGTTTCGTCTTCGTCAGCTCCGGGATTTTGGCCTATTAGCATAACTTTAGCGTTTAGCGGTCCTTCGCCTGGTACCCCGTGTTTTGCTCCTTGCCAAAGCCTGCATTTTCTGCAACCATAGACTTGTATGTTCAATTCATCAATAGACAATAGAATCATCTTGTTGTTGTGTTAAGACAGTCACACAAGCTTAAAAAATTCGCGCCACTATTTTTTAATCAAGTCTTGTTCAAATTAAGGGAAACAAGTTCTGTAGTCTTATTAGCGAATTTTCCGTGAAGGACTAAAAATGACTGACGAAGAATCTATAACTGAATCGATAATGGAGAGTGCTATTCGCGTTCTATTTAGAGTTGTTTTTGTTTTTGAGCCTTTGGCGCCGACAGCCATAACGTTATTGGTGAATCAACAACTGCGCAGATTCAAGAAATCAGGGGCTATCTCGGAATACAAAACGAAAACTAAGCGCTTAGGCAGATTCCACTACCGCATCGAAATAAATTTGGATTTAACCGGTCTTCAAGCAATTCATCTACTCAGTAACTTATTTCCCAAACAATTAAGCAGATTCAGGAGGTGGTTCCATGACTGAAATGCCCGAAAAGAAGGGTCGCCTCAAAGTAACAGTAGAACTAGAGGTTAACGAGGAATTGATGCATTTGGCTAAAGAAACAATGTCGAAGATGTCAACAAAGATTCCCGAAATGATGAAACATGGCGGCGCAGAAAATAAACAATAAATGACAAAACTTCTAAAACTTTTTTCTTAATTTTCTAAATTATTTTTTTAAACGTACTAGACTTTAACAGTTCTCATTCTATGTTTTACTAGCTTCATCAAAAACCTGCGTTATCAAATATCCGCGTACCTTTTCTGCTTCAACTTCTGCAAGATTATTAACTTTTAATTTATGTTTTCTTTCAGTGTGAGCCTCAATCGCTTCGCTCATAACCTTAACATTGGGAACAAGCAGGATTTCAGTCCCACAAAAACATTTTATTACAGGAAGCTTAGAAATGCTTTTTGTCTCTTTTTTAGAATTTTTCAATTTTAATCATCTGGTTTTTCATCTTTCACGTAGCATGCAATTATAAATGTCTATTTCCAAAATTTATCCTATCTTTGCCCGAAATGTTGCTTACATATAGTACTTCGAACAGAAAAAACAATCTAATTTTGTTTTTTAGTGAATGCCGAAGTTTTCAAATAAAGAAAGATTTTATAATTAACCAATATACTTTTCTATCAAGGAATAAATATGAAGTTTTTAATTATTCAGAAAATCAAACGTGAGGTTCCTATTGAAAAATGGTCCAAACTGCTTCCGTTGCAATTCAAATATTTTGATAAATTGGAGAAAGAAAAGATGCTTGATGTTACTTATCATCTTATTGGGCAGCAAGGAACAATGTTGATTGTTAATGTGGATTCAGACGAGCAGCTTTCAAAAATAATTGGTCAAGACCCAATGTTTTTTGAATGTGACCGAGAAATCTATCCCCTGACAACTCGGCAAACGCATGAGAAACAAATAAGAGACCTTCTAAAACCACAGTCTTAGGGGTTTTTTCAATTTGGGCTGTCACGGAGGTTTTGCTTTAGATGAAGCAACTAGACGCTCATGGTACACTCCCGAGAGTATCCTGCAAGAATTAAACAGTGGCATGGTATTTGCTGATATAGGATGCGGGGATGGTTTTTTCACTATTTTAGCTGCAAAAAAAGTTGGTGAGCAAGGAAAAGTATATGCTGTTGATGTTGATCCCGCAGCAATCCAAAGGCTCAAAAACAAAGCCAAAGCTGAAGGCTTGAATAATATCACTGCCAAAGTTGGGATGGGTGAGGAAACTGTTTTCTGCAATAAATGCGTCGACGTCGTTTTTTACAGTATGGTTCTTCATGACTTCGCTGATACGTCGAAAGTATTGAAAAATGCTAAACAAATGGTCAAGGCTGATGGGCAGCTTATTGATCTGGATTGGAAAAAACAAGAAATGCCTTTTGGCCCGCCATTTAAAATTCGATTTAGCGAAGAGCAAGCCTCAAACTTGATTAAAAATGCAGGCTTTCAAATTGATAACGTTACGTTTGTTGGAAACTACCATTATACTATAACCGGAAAATCTTTTGGTTAAGTAATTAAGTTATTCGGCATTCGCATAAAACTCTAATAGATCCCGTTTGAATTGTTCAGGTGCATCTTTATATGCTGAATGTGATGCGCCGTTGTAGACTAAAAGTTTAGCTTTTGGCAATTTATCTGATAAGGTTCGCATCTCTTCTCCAGATATGATGTTGTCTTGGGAACCCCAAATTATTCTTACTGGAAAATTAAATTTAGCATAAGACTTCAACAAATCCTCGTCCTCCAACGCTCTTCCAGGTGCAATCAAAAACAAGCCTTTGACGGGAAACTTTGCCGCAAACCTCAAGGCAACATGACCGCCTATGCTTGCGCCGACTAGAATTGGAACCGTTGAACCGAAAATATCTTTTACAGCTTCAGCGGCAAATTCTGCATTGGCTAAGGGATTGCGGGTTTTAGGTTGACATTTAGTTTTTAAGCCGTAAGGCATATCTAAAGCCAAAAAAGGTACCTGCTTCTCCATTAATAGCTCTGTTACTCCAATCTTTTCCCAAATGTCCATAGTGTAAGATAATCCGTGCAGGAAAACAATTGGAGTACCCGGTGCTGTGAAGTAGAAGGCTTGACATTTATGGCCAGCAACATTTAATGTCTTTTCCATAAATTCTACTTGTTTTCGTTTCTTATAACATTGACCACCGTTATAGATGCAAAAGAATAATAGCCTTCAGAAGCCACACTATTTGGTGATTTTTTGTCTATTAAAGTTGGCGATAAAGCGCCTGATTTCGCACTCCCTTCACAAATGGGTGACAACGTTACACTTTCAGAATTTTTCGGTAAAAAGAACATAGTTTTGTATTTTTACCCAAAAGATGAAACCCCTGGGTGCACAAGGGAAGCCTGCAATTTCCGAGATTCCTACGAAGAATTTACAAATTTAGGCGCTGAAGTTCTTGGTATAAGCGGGCAAAGTGTGGAGTCCCACAAGTCTTTTGCATCCCATTATGGACTACCCTTTATACTTCTAAGCGATAAAGATAACAAAATTCGTAAACTTTATGGTGTTCCCTCAAGTATGGGTCTAATTCCTGGAAGAGTCACCTACATTATTGACAAGAAAGGTGTTGTAAGGCATATTTTCTCTTCTCAAACTCAGACTCAACGGCATGTTGAAGAAGCAAAAAACACCCTTATAGAATTGGAAAAAGAACAGCAACCTGCAACTTAAGGAGAACCGGTAATTGCTGAATCTTTGCAGCAGTCTCACACAGAAAATCGAGCCGTTTAAACCAGCTGAAGACATGCAAGTCAAAATGTATACTTGCGGTCCATCAACTTACCAGCAGGCACACATTGGAAACTACCGCACTTTCCTCTTTGAAGACATCCTTCAACGCTACATGGAATTCTTAGGCTATAAAGTAACGCGGCTAATTACGCTTACCGATGTGGAAGACAAAGCTATAGCTCAAGCAAAAAAAGAAAACCTAACTATAGAACAGTTAACAGCAAAAAACGAAGCCGTCTTCTTTCAAGATTTCAAGCTTTTGAGAATCAAAAAGCCCGATTACTCCATAAGAGCTTCTTCAGCAGTGGATCAAACTGCAAAATTAATCACTCAACTTCTAGAACAAGGATGCGCCTATCGGTTCCAACATGAAGGCGCAGAAAACATTTATTTCGACCCATTAAAACTCAAAGGGTTTGGAAAACTATCACATTTGGATATGTCTAAGTGGCCTAAAAAGAAACGTCGTTTTCATAAAGATACTTACCCTGGCACACCTTGGAATAAAGGTGATTTTATCATTTGGGATGGTTGCAAACAAAACCTTGTTTGTTATCGAACGCCAATTGGCAGCGGCAGA
This sequence comes from Candidatus Bathyarchaeota archaeon, assembly GCA_003164295.1. Classification (GTDB taxonomy): domain Archaea; phylum Thermoproteota; class Bathyarchaeia; order Bathyarchaeales; family Bathycorpusculaceae; genus Bathycorpusculum. The sequence goes on along the minus strand of PLTA01000012.1, from coordinate 86,882 downwards.
CCCGCATGGAACATTCAAGACGCCTCTATAGTGACTAAGTATTTGGGCTTTTCAATTGATGTCGCTTGCGGTGGAATTGATAATTTAGTTAGACATCATGATTACACGCTTGCTATTGCTGAAGCTATTTCAGGTAAACAGTTTTCCCGTTACTGGCTTCATGGAGGGCACCTTGTTGTTAAAGGAAAAAAGATGTCTAAAAGCACTGGCAACGTGTATTACACAAACGACGTTTTAGCAAAAGGGTTCAGCGGCGACCATTTGAGGTTCTTTCTTATCTATGGACATTACAAAGAGAAACTAAACTTTACTTGGGAAAAACTGGCTAAAACAAGTGAAAAATTAGACTCTTTCAAAAACATGGTTAAAGACTTTCAAGACCAAAAATCTAACCATTCATATCCAGAAATGGCTAAGCTGACAGGCGAAATTGTTTCTGATTTTGAAAACAACATGAACAATGACTTAGCTATGAAAGCTGCTTTCGATAAATTATATGAAACAATTAGTCAGTTGCATAAAAACCGTGAATTGTTGACAGTTAAAAATGTGAAAGATACATTGGATGGTTTGCACAGGGTTGATTCTGTGCTTCAATGCATATTTTAGGCTTAGACTAAGTCGCCTACAAATTTTACTCTTTTAAAGTTCTCTTCTCTGTGAGGAGCCATCTCTAATTCTTCAGTTAAGTCTTTGCCAGCCTCATGCATTCCAATATGGTCTCCATCAAGCCAGAAACTGCTTTCTGAGACATCATAAACTTTACCTTTATATGCCAAGTATGCTGGTTTTCCGTTTTTACCGTTATTTGCTTCAAGTTCTTGTCTAGTAATTTTTTTGGTTTCAGTCAAAAAGATTCCTTCTGTATTAAGGAAAATTAGAGAGGCTTGTGTTTTAAATGGTTTACGCCTCACTTCTTATGGATAGGGTGGTTGATACTGGCGTGCTTATGTTAAGCACGGAGACGTTTGGAATTAAGTCATGAAGTTAAGTAACGGCATGGGCTTATGAAATAAAACATTAAAAAGATATAACATGTTGCCGTTTGACTGGTTCGGATTGGTCTGCCCAAAATTTACGTGAAATACAAGAAAAATTAAAGCGAAAATAACTATTACTGACAATACAATTGCAATTACAGCCATGCTAATTACGAAAAGTGAGTCGCTTTTAATAGGCTGAATTGGCGTTGACGTAATCGTTGCTGGCGGAGTAGCTATTGGCGCAAAAGTGGCGGCGGGTGCTCCACATTTATGGCAGAAATGCGCCCCTTGTTCAAGTTGGGTTCCGCATCTTTGGCAATAAGGCAATTTTGAAACCCCGATAAACGGGTATTGCAATTTGGGAAATTTAAGGTTTGCCAACAAATTTCGTAATTTTTACTCATTCCTTTCCGTCTGGCATGTTCATGTTGTTAAGTCACATGTGTTTGTCCTCTGCAACAACTTTGTTTTAAAACCGCATTTTTTCAAATCAGAGTTATAGCAATTTTAATAAGGTTGGCGCTGAACGATTTGTTGGAGAATTAAGCTTGCCTGAAAAAGTTTTAGTTACATCCGCTTGGCCATACATCAACGTCACACCCCATCTTGGCAATTTGGTCGGCTCGATTTTATCAGCCGATGTCACAGCTCGATACTACCGGTTACTAGGAGACGACGTTTTGATGGTGAGCGGTTCAGACATGCATGGCACACCCATCGAGGTAGAAGCAATAAAACAAGGTATCAAACCTAAAGAACTAACTGACCGCAACCATGCCAGAGTAGCCGAACTACTCCTACGATGGAACGCTTCATTTGACAATTATACCAGTACAGAAAGCCCTATTCATAAAGAGTTTGTGCAAAAAACCCTGCTTGAAATTCAAAAAAACGGCTACATATTCGAGCAGGAAACGCAGCTACTTTACTGCGAGCATGACCAACGATTCTTGCCCGACCGTTTTGTAGAAGGCAAATGCCCTCATTGCGGTTGCGAAAAAGCCCGAGGCGATCAATGTGACATATGCGGTAGACTTTTGGAACCCACTCTGTTGGTTGAACCTTATTGTGTAATCTGCAAAAACAAGCCGACATTAAAAACTACTCGGCACTGGTATATTGACCTCTCAAAACTATCCGAACCGCTAACAGAATATCTGAAAAATAACCAGCAGCTTCCAGCCAACGTCAAAAGCTTTAGCTTAAACTGGATAAAAGAAGGCTTAAAACCCAGAGCAGTTACTCGTGACATCGAATGGGGAATTCCCGCACCCTTCAAAGGCGCAGAGGGCAAGTCAATTTATGTTTGGGTTGACGCCGTCTTAGGCTACGTTTCAGCAACCATTGAACAAAGCCAACGTATGGGACAGCCTGAATTGTGGCGAGAGTTCTGGTTTAACAAACAAGCAAAAACCCTATATTTCGTCGGCAAAGACAATATCCCCTTCCACACCATAATTCTGCCCGCGTTACTATTAGCTTCAGGTCAAGGTTACAATCTCCCTTGGAATGTTTCTGCCACTGAATTTCTACAGTTTAAAGGACAAAAAGCTTCAAAAAGCCAACGCGTAGGTATCTGGATAGATGAAGCCTTGGAAATGTTTCCAGTTGATTACTGGCGTTTCTTCCTTATAGCTACAAGACCGGAAAGCAAAGATACCAACTTTACATGGAGCGCCTTCATTGACAAAATCAACGCTGACCTTAACGATACTTTTGGTAACTTCATCCATCGCACCTTATCATTCATTAACAGCAAGTTTGAAGGAACAATTCCAGCGCCGACTAAACTTGACAAGGACGAGGAAGCGTTGTTGCTAGTAGTGAAAGAGAAGGTTGAGCAGGCTGCTAAAGAAATTGAAGGTTCATGGCTCCAATCCGCAGCAAGCACATTAATCGGCATAAGCAGAATCGGCAACCAATACCTCAACGACAAGGAACCATGGAACCTCATGAAAACAGACAAGGAAAAAGCTGGAACCATCTTTTACGTAACTGCACAGGTTGTTAAGGCTATTGCGGTTGTTTCAGCGCCTTTCATTCCAGAGACGGCGGAGCAGCTATGGCAAACATTAAACCTTGAGGGAAGTGTGCAAAAGAGCAACTGGGCTGAAGCATTAAAACCGCTCGAAGCAGGGCATAAAATCAATAAACCAAAACCGCTATTCCACAAAATTGAAGCTGACGAGGCAAAACTGGATGAACAGTTGGCTCAGATTAGAGCTAAATTGGGAAGCCAGCCCAAATGATGGGAAGGCAGATTAATGAAAATTAACGCCGACCTTCATGTTCACACCACTTACTCAAAAGATTCGTTGATTACGCCAGAAGACCTTGTTTATTATGCGAAGAAGCAGGGTTTGAAAGCTGTTGCCGTAACAGATCACAACTCTCTTGACGGCGCTTATAAAATTGCTAAGGAGACCGATTTCCTGATTATTCCAGGTATGGAAGTTTCCAGTGCAGATGGACACATTGTTGCCCTCAATGTCAAAGAGCTTATTCCAAGAGGCTTAAGTGCCCCTGAAACTGTGGAGCGAATCCATAAGGCAGGCGGAGTTGCAATTGCCTGTCACCCCTACGTGTACTTCAAAGGCGCCCTAAAAGAAAAAGTCTGCAGCACCTTTGACGCAATCGAAGTCATAAACTCCAGAGCATTCCCATTCAATCGTAGCGTTAGAAAAGCTGAGGAAACGGCTAAAAAACTTGGGCTTGTGCGTGTGGCTGGTACGGATTCCCATTATGGACCACAAATTGGCACTGCCTACACAGCTATAGATGTCGATGAGCCGACGGTTGAAGCCATTACGAGGGCTATTTTTGAGGGCAAATGTCAGCCTTTCGGAAAAGCTGTCCCCGTTACTCTAAATGTTGCATTGGAATATCATAGAATTGTAAGGATGATAAAAAAACGAATAAACAGCTAAAAGTGCGGATAAGATTTAGTGGTTTTGAAGCTTAAGACTGGTTTGGCAACTTAGCGCTTTCTATATAGTTGGCTCTTGCCTTACACAAAATTGAAATTCCAATTAAGTAATTAATTTTAGATTCTGCCAATAACCATTTTTCTAAAAGTTTAGCGAGCAATTTCATGTTTGAAACTTGTTCATGTGAGTAGTCTTTTTTAGATAACTTGATGTAAACTGTGATCGGCAGCGCTAGCAAGTTCCAATGCCTAAAATATTCGATGGTAAAACCTGATTCTTTGAGTTTAGTTTTTAGCTCTCCGTTAGAATATCGCCGTTTATGTCCCAAAGCGATATCATGTTTACTAAACAATGCTTGGTAAGCAGGTACGTTAACTACTATGCACCCGTTTTGATTCATCATATCGTGAATTTTTCGTATGGCTGAATTGTCATCTTCAATGTGCTCTAAGACATCGCCCAGGATAATACAGTCGAATTTTTGGTCAGTTTGCCATTCAGATATATCAGCCACAAAGCTGTTGATTCCTTTCTCTTTGGAAATCTCAACTGCTTTTCTATCAGTATCAATTGCCACTACTTCATAACGCCTTTCCTGCAAAGTTTTGGATAAACGTCCTGTTCCACAACCAATATCTAAAATATTTTTACCTTCGACTAACTTGAGAATCAATTTTGTTTTGACTTTGCTCCAGAAATCTGATTCTTCAATGCGTTCTAGGTCTTCTGCGTGACTATGTAAGTTTTCACCCATAATTTGAGCACTCCCCTGCTCATCTTTAATGTGTCCTGAAAAAGGCTAAGCTTTGAATCAGGTTTGAAACTCCAGGTTACCGGTACTTCTATTATTTTGTAGCCTGCTCTTCTGCATTTGAACAAAAGCTCTGCATCAAACTCAAACCCATTACTTTCCACATTATTCAGAACCTTTTCCAAAACCTCTTTTCTGAAGGCTTTGCAGCCACATTGAGTATCCTTTACATTAAGGTTGAATAAAGCATTGAATATTCTTGAAAACGCTTTACCTGCAAAAACTCTTGCCATAGGAGGATAAACCAGAATTTTTGTTCCCTCAACTTCTCGTGAAGCCACTGCAACATCAACTCGCTTCATTAGCGAAATTACTTTTTCAACATCTGAAATCGGAACCGGCAGGTCTGAATCCAGCAACATCACAATTTCGCCATGCGCGTTCCTAACGCCTTTTTTGAAAGCCCCACCTTTGCCTAATCTTTGACTTGACGCTAAAAGTTTAATGACGGCCGAAGTCTTAGAAAATTCCGTTACAATATAATCTGTTTTATCATTGCTTTCTGATACAACGATAATTTCACATGAGCTATTGAATCTGTTAACCAAGCTTTCCAAAGTCGATTTGATTCGTTTTTCCTCATTATAAGCAGGAATCACGATTGATAATTTCATTTTGGGCATTTGCCATCCTTATGAGGCTTTTTTGGGGATCGCTTGGTTTCATATCATTTTCAGTTGCTACCATAAGTCTCTTTGGGTAATATGGCTGATATGTTTGGAGTAGATTTAACAAACGCTTTTTATATGGTTTAAATTAATGCTTGATTAAGAGGAGAGAAGGTTCACCATTACGGAATCAAGCATATTCCCCTATGAGACTCAACAATTGGCTAACTCTTCTGTAGGTTATCGGCTAATGTTGGCAGTTAAAACGCATCGGTGGCGACTTGTTTTCCTTGTTTTCGTTGCTATCTACGCCTGCCTACTCGTGTATTATTTGGGTTATATGTCAACGCAGTGGGACGAAATGCCTCACCTGTACGGCGGTTTGCTGTTGACGCGAGGGCAAACGCAGCTGTATTTGACGACTTATGGCTATTACCCGCCGCTTTTCGATTTATTTACAACGGGTTATTTGCAAATTTTTGGAGCAACAGCCATTGCAGGCAGATTAGTTTCTGTCACCTTTGCTTTGCTTGCCTTATGGGTTGTTTTTGAATTTGCCAACAAACTGTATGGGCCCAGAAACGCACTACTCGCAAGTATTCTACTGGGCACAATGCCGGGATTCTTTTGGTTTTCAAGAGTTACCATGCTAGAAACAATGCTCTTATTCTTTTTCACCTTGGTGATGCTCTTTTTTTACTCTTGGATAACCAAAAACAGTAACAAAGCACTTATCTTCAGCGGTTTAGCCTTAGGCATAGGTATTCTTGCAAAGTATCAGATTTTAGTAGCAGTCATTGCAATGCTAGCAACTGTACTGTTGCTTTTGAGAAAAAGACTGAAACTTAACTTGGTCAAGCTTGTAGTCATACTTGTAATCGCCGTCTTGGTAGCGGCACCTTGGTTTTTAATGATCTATCAACTTAACGGAGCATCAAAATTCCAAACCGTAACCTTCGTTATGCAAAGCGGCTCAGATAATCGACCCTCATATAGCAACCGATTTTTTTCCCCCGTTTTCTATTTAATTGAAATGACCTGGCCATACAACTATGCTCCTGTTAATCCCGTCTCATTGCCAATTATGATCTTAGGTTTATGCGGTTTAGGATTGTTTGCTTTCCGCAGAAAAAAACAAGACATTTTCTTATTTACCTGGTTCATAACAGTTTACGTTTTCTTCACTTTTGTTCCGAACAGGCAATGGCGTTATATTGACCCTGTTTTTCCGATTTTGGCTATTTCAGCGGCTAGCTTTATCATTTTTCTTTACGGTGAAGTCCGCGCTTGGAAGCCTCGCCAGATAGAGCTCAGTGGTATTCGGGTCAAAAAACTTGCCGCAGTTTTTTTCATAGTAATAATAGCTTCCACAATTGCATATGCAAGTTATGATTCCTATCTTATGACCGCCCGAGACCAAATTCATATTCCCATAGATGAGGCAACAAACTATTTGGTTGGCCATTTAGACCAAAATCAGTCAGCTGTGCTTGTTTGCGCAACTAACCTTTTGGATCAAGATATGTTTAGGTTTTATTTACCAGCAAACATGTCACAAGACCAGATTTGGCAGTACCCCAACTTGGCCGTAGATGTGAACACTCCTGACTTTAATATAACAGACTTTGTCCTCCAATGTCAACAACGAAATGTAAAATATATTATTCTTTTTGATTATGGACCGCACACATTATTTTTCAACTCTACTTTGGATTACAATCAGGTCGAAACAATGATTTACAATACCCACAGGTTCGGCGATCCACTGGACCAGCCTTTCTTCGGAGATTTTGCCAATAACAAGGGATACAGGCTTTTCCTTGTCCGTTTTCTAGGTTAACACTATTTTACCTCTAAAACTTCAAAACTACTTTCCTTGTTTATTGCTCTTTTAGCCGTAGAACCCGTCAACTCTAGAATGACTACCTCGCCTATCAGCCAAATATCAACTCCCTTACGCACGCAACCGGTAACAGCTGAATTATCTCTTCCAAAGCTTGCATGCATGTGAAGTTTTGGCTTACCTTCCTCGTTGGCAAAGATCGTTCCTACACCGAAAGCTTCATGCACGCCATTCAAAAGCGTAACCATAGGGTCAATAGTACATCCTTTTCCCTCCTTTGGTCCCACAACGACTTTGCTTTTGTCTTCTGCGCCGCCTAAAAAGAAACATAATGCGCTTGAAACTTGTTTTTGAGACGCAAATTTTTCAATAACTTCATGTAGACAGTCGTCTTGGTGAAGTCGTAGAATAAAGATCCTTCCAAGTTTCGCTTCTGTATAGTCCATAGTTTTGATCAGCTTGGATTGAAATTTGACTAATTGGTATTAAAGTTTGTCTCTTATTTTGGATTACTTAACGTTTTGTCTCGATTGGAACGGCATGACGGTTTTAACACTGCATTAAAGAAGTCATGGAGTTTATACCTACTAAACCATAGAAGTCCAGACAATAAAACTAAGAAACCCACGTATTGAAGGCTTATTAAAAGGCTGCTTTGGCTGTTTAATGTGTAATTGAAGAGCGAGTAGCCGACGGATTGATCCATGGTAACTTTGAAAAGTAGAAAACCTGAAGTGGATAAGTAATGGGCGGAATTAATGCTGACCCATAATGTGGCTGCTAACAGAGAAACTCCTACTGCAACGATGGGCAAAATCAGTTTCCTGTTAAGCTTGGTTTTTAGTTTTGCTGTGTTCAATAATGAAAGACTTTTGCCCGCCAGTGACCCTGCAACTAAACAGAAGAACGGCAAGGCTTGATAATCATACTTGATGGCGTTGTAGTATGGTGCTTGAAGATTTAGCCCAACTCCCAAAATCATGTCAACGAATAAAATGGCTATAATTGTTGCTAAACAAATAAGGTCGAATCGAAATGCTTTTAGTAATTCTTTTTTGAATGCAAAAAGCAAAATCAGCGAAAAAACGGCTGTAATTACAAAGACGGCGCCTAAGCCATAATTCCACAAAAAGACGCCAACAAAGGAATATGACAGATTAACGCCGTTGACGTTAAGTTCGCTAAAGTCGCTGTGCTGAAACATATAAAATACACCCTTTCGCAAAACCGTTTGATACCACAACAAAGAAAACAATAATGCAGGTAGAATGAAGGAAGTTGCTTGCTTGACAAAAAGTTTAGCGTTTTTTGGTCTTGAATATAGATAGAAAAGAATCAGGGGAATAAGCATGAAGGCAGCAAAATACTTCGTTAGCAAAGCAACAGCAAACAATACTCCCGAAACAATTGAAAGCTTAACTGAACCTCTGCGGATGGCTAAAATTCCAGCATATAGACAAAGAAGACTGAAGAATAGGCATTGTGCGTCTATCAAAAGGCTTCTTGACAGAACAAGTTCCCATGGACTTAACGCAAAAAGTGCAGCGGCAAACAGTCCAGTAGGTTTGCCATATAATTCCTTGCCGATTTTATAGAGAACAAATGTGCTTCCAAGCCCAAGCAACATTACCAAAACTGTGCCATTGTTTACTGATGCTCCAAAGCCTTTAAAAAATAATCCTTCGATGTAAAAGCCCAAGGGCGGCTGATTAATTATGTTACCGACGCTATTAACATAGGGCACACCCCATTTCAAAACGCCTTTGGCAGCAGCAAACTCCCATTCGGTATCTCCATTTTGGAAAGGCCCTATTGACAAAGAAATAAGCGTAATTCCAATTAGGATGCTTAAAAGCGGATAATCTTCGCTTAATAATTTTTTGATGTCATCCTTGCCAAACATAGATACTCATTTTAGTGGAATTTTTATTTTCAAAGGGATTCTGTTACATCTTTGAATATGCTTTTAGTATAAAACTTTCCACTTTAGCCTCTTATCCCGATGGAGCTGCTGTTGTGCAGATTAAAATGTGGAGGACGGCAAAAGTTCGTAAAATAGTTATTATATTCTATTTATGTAGAGAACTTTTTTCGCGTCTTCTTTTCTTTTTTGCGAAGGCACTTTTGATACTTTGCCAGTTGTTGTTATGACTGCGTTTTCTGCAGTTAATTGGCAGTTTGAAAGGTGCGTTGCTTGTTTTTTCTGAGACATATTTTTCAACCTCTGAAGAACTCTCTGAGGTATTAAAGTCCACTTATAAACGTTATTGTAATCTTAAAAGCAACCTTTTGAATTAAAAAAATTATTGTTAATAAAGATTATCAGTTAAGCTTGATTGCTTTTTAACTAAACTTTCTACTTAGCGGTTGAAAGGTCATTTTACTTGACTCTCATAACTCAGTTTTTAATAAATATAAGTTAGAAAGAAGCCACTAAACAAATTAAAACTAAATCGGAATCTCAAAAAACTAGGAAAAAAGTCTTAACAACAATGAACGTCACGAATTAAAACGCTGATTTTTCCAGACATCTGCGTTGTCATTGTAGCCGCGTCGTTCCCAAAAGCCCAATTCTTTGTTGCGTGTAAACCGTAAACGAACCACCCAAAGCGCGCTCTTATACGCATATTTGTTTGGAACTATCAGGCGCATTGGAAATCCTAACCCTTCCTCTAGCACTTCATCATTGAGTTTGTAAGCCAAAAGAACATCGTTTCCCCCGAGTTCTTCTCGGAAAAGCGATGTCGTATAAGAATCAGCGCATTCAAAGGTTACGGCTTTCGCAACATCTTTGGGTTTAACGAGCTTCTCAATTTCACTGATGTGTACGCCTTCCCATTTGCAATCCAAAACGCTCCAACCCTCAACACAGTGAAAATCGCTAGATAAAACGGTTTTTGGCAGCTTCATGAAGTCATTCCAGTTTAGCTTCACGGGATTTTCCACTTCACCATCGACAGTAAGCGTGAAAGTTTCGAGTTTTAGCTGTGGGTTAGTTGACTTTATTCCTGGATGATCGGTGCCCCAACACAAAATGTGGTCAGTGACTTGTTGGTTGGGTGGCAACTTCTTTTTTTCTTTTTCACAAGACAAAAATTTGACCCACAATAGAAATAGTTTACATGGAGAAAAACTTTGCTTTAATTCTAGCTTGATTGGAAAAAGCTTGTTATCTGTTTCTGTCGTGGCTCTTCTTTAACAAAACTGCCGATTTTGACCCCGACCCGTCTGATCGGGCGTTCGGTCTCTGTGAGGTATTTTTCGAAAAGTTCACGGGCACCTTTGTAGATGGTTTCTTTGCCTTTTGCTGGTTTATCCAAGGTTTTAGAACGGCTTTTGCCTGAAAGATCAGTCATAACTGCACTTATTCCAACAAGACGAAAACTCATGTTTTTAGTGATAAACTCGTTGTAAATATCCTCAATCTGCTCCTTAATCTTCGCCATAATTACCGATATGTCACGGGTATCTTCTTTGAGAGTGCCCATTCGCCCGATTGATCCTGCTTCTCCTGATTCCCGTACAGGCTCATTGTCGATACCTCTGGCAGCATTATAAAAGTACAAACCGAGGTTTTGACCGAAAATTGCAATTAGCTTTTGGATGTCAACTTTTGCCAAGTCATCGATGGTTATTATTCCCATGGAATCCATTTTTGCATTTATTTTTTTTCCAACACCCAACAATCTGTCAACAGGCAAAGGCGACAGGAAGCATCCAATTTCGTCAGGGGTAATGATTGTTAAGCCGTCGGGTTTTTGGCTATCGCATGCGATTTTAGCGACAAGTTTGTTTGGTCCAACACCTATGGTAAAAGAAATGCTCACTTGCTTTTTTACTTCAGTCTTGATTTCTTCGGCATAGTTTTTTGCTTTCTCAAAGCTGCCTTGAACTTGCTCTGTAACATCCAAGTAAGCCTCGTCAATGCTGACTTGTTCCATATCTGAGGCGTAATTGCGGAAAATCTGCATTATGCGGTCGCTTATTTCTTCATAGTATTCGTGGTCAACTGGAAAGAAAACCGCTTCCGTTCCTTCCAGTTTCCGAATTGCAAGAAATATTGGCATCCCTGATTTAACGCCATATTTTCTGGCAATATAATTGCTGGTGCTGACTGCTCCACTTATTTCTGTGCGCCCTGAGTAGACGCCGACAACAATAGGCTTATCCTTCAATATTGGATTGCGTAACTCTTCGCATTGGGCAAAGAAATAATCAAAATCCGCTAGTATAACCACGCGGTTCTGCATTCTAAGCACTCCTTTTGCCTTTCGGCATTAGCCAAGACCCGTCACATGTCGCTGTGTTTAGTTGTGCAAAGCCCTCTCGACAAACACCAAACTTCATCCCATTAGCCCCTGCCAAATCCCGTATGTCCTTAAGAAGCTTATATCTTAGGTCTTTTGGCAAAAGAGCACTGCCGCCGATTTTTTCGCCCTGCTGAAAATAAAGCGGTTTAAGCTTCTCCACAACCTTTGGCATAGCTTGGGTAAGCCGAACCCAATTATCCGCTTTAGCTTTGTAGGTTGAGCACGTTAGGTGTTTTACGCCTATGCTTGTAAGCTCAGCGATGAGTTTTTGCGGTTGGTCGTTTACTAAGGGTATAATCGGATCTATTCTTACGGAGACGGGTATGCCTGATTTGATTAGGCCTTGTGCGGCTCTGAGCCTTTGAGATGGCGTGGGTGCCCATGGCTCAATTATTTTTGCTAAGCTGTCATCTTCAGTTGTTATAGTTAACGCTACAGTTGAGGGAATTTTGTTTAACAGGTCGTCGTCCCTTGTAACGATGTTACTTTTGGTGATAATTTGAATTTTGCAGTTACTTTCAACTAAAATTTCAAGACACCGCCTTGTCAACCCAGCCGATGCTTCAACCCGCGGATATGGGTCTGATGAGTTGGCTATTGAAATAGTTTCTCCGTTAAGTTTTGCGGCTTCCCGTTTAAGCTGTACAATTAAGTCTTTTTTTGGTCTGCAATCGTTAAAGCTGGGAATATAACTGGAAGCGTAACAGTAGATGCATTGGTGGTCGCATCCAGTGTAAGGGTTAAACGTCAGCTTGGGCGGGCAAGTGCAGAGGCCAGAACGCCATGGATCAAAGCTTGTGATTAAAGTCACTTATTTTTTCACTTAGCCTTATTATGCAATAAAGGAAAACAAAAAGAATTCGCAATAAAACATAAAATTTACGATGTCATCAAGAAATCCATTAGGTTCTTTTCTGCTCTTCGCAGATGCTCACCCACATTTCCCTTTCCTCCATTTTCAACAATTTTGCAAGATGTTCCGTGCTTATCTTACGGAGAACACTATATTTTCATTCAACGTAAGCGAGTCTGAGAATCCTCATCTGCTGAGATGTAAGACGGTCAAAAGCCGAATTAGTACTCTTATTAAAACCTGAACTATTCCAAACATTGAAAGACAAGTTAACGCTATTTAAGGGCAGCATTTGCCTTTTGGGATGGAGTTTCCATGAGGACATTTCGTCGGATGGTTAAGCAGAGTGCAGAGGGCATCCATGAATGTCTCGTCCATATGATGTTCCATGCCACAGACACTGTCCTCTTGGATGTCAGTTTTCAGGGTTTCTTTCATCAACACCTCAGTTAATCTGTGGGCTCGAATGATTCGCTTCGCTATTTTCCGACCTTTCGAGGTAAGCTGGATTCCTTGCCTTGTTTTATAAATTACCAGCCCTTCTTTTTCAAGTTTTTTTAACATTTCCAATGCACTTGGAGCAGCAATGCCTAAATGTTCTGCTATCCAAGTTAGATGCGCCATTTTTTCCCCATGTTCCTCTGATATCCAGAGTGTTTCCAAGTATTCTTCGCCGATTTCAGAGGTGCACATTTATTGTTTACCAAATACTGAATTATTTTTGTTAGGATATAAGTTTGACTGGTTTTCCTTGGTTTTTTCTGGTTTTGGAGGTTTAATGGAGCAAATGATTTAGGTTGACCTAAATGTTAATATTCTGGAACGACTTAGGTAAACCTAAGTCACTAAAGAGGGGGCAAAAGCATGAATCAAAAAGTAAGCGATTGGCTCAGGAATTTCGGACCAGCCTGGATAGTTATGATTGCAGATGTTGACGTTGCATCCATTATAACTGGTTTGCAGTCAGGCGCTACTTGGGGTTACAGGATGATTTTTGTTCTTGTTTTGCTGATATTTCCTCTTTTCATAATTCAGGATGCGGCAGGGCGCTTAGGAATCGCCTCAGGCAAAGGGCTCGGGGAACAAATCCGAATCAACTTCGGTAAACGCGCAGCTTATGCGGCGGCAATACCTATGGGGTTAGCTGACTTTCTAGAGTACATTGCCCAATACGCCGGCATGGCTATCGGTTTCAGCCTCATCGGCTTCCCTATTTTATTAGGACTCATTATAGTATTTGCCATTCACACCCTAATCGTGTTCGGAAGACAATATCACCAAGCCGAAAAAGTGCTCATACCGGTGAGCTTCTTGCTGTTGATTGCCATTGTGAGTTCAACGTTTGTCTTTCATGTAGACTTTAAATCATTTGTTTTTCTCGGCCTTTCTCCCATTCAGCCTTATAGCAACCCATCATTCGCTTATCTGTTAGCAGCTAGCGTGGGCGCAGTCATAATGCCATGGATGCTGTACTTTCACTCAGGCGCAGATTCCAGAAGACACAAACAAGTTAAAGACCTAAAAAACGAACGCCTTGAAACGTTAATCGGCGCAGTAGTCTCAGAAATTCTCATGATAATACTTGTGATAGTAGGATTAAACGTCTTCAGCGGAAACAGCCTAATCAGCATAAATGAATTAGCCAAAGCATTACCCGTATTCGGCAACTACGCTGTCCCCATCATGGGCATGGGCTTTATCTTCGCGGGTTTCCTAGCACTCGTAGTAGTCTCGCTCGGTTCAGCCTGGGGGGTCCTCGAAGCCACTGGACGCTCAACTGGACTCAACTCCCGAATCAGCTTCCTTACAATATTCATATTTGAAAGCCTTCCTGCACTAATCGTTGTCAGTATAGTAAGCGGTTACATCCAGTTGATGCTAAACATGATGTTCATATTCCCTATAGTCCTCATACCATCTCTGTTCTTCTTGGGCAAGCTAGTATCCCGACGAGAAGTAATGAATGGATACGAATACAAAAAAAATGAAAAAATCGCTTTCTGGGTGGCTGCACTAATAGTAATTGTGGGCGGAGTACTGGGGCTCATAACCCTTCTCTAAAAACAAAAAATGGTTTTAATCATCAACAACAATGGACGAAGTAGATGAGGCATCCCAACTAAATGTAAGGAAGTCCCCTGAGTAGAGTTGATAGTTTTTGTTCAAAGAATTTCAGACTTCAAGTTCTTGCCCTCTAACCAGTCGAAGACGTTAGTTTTAAAGCTGGGAGGGGTGAGTGAAAGTGAATTTCTGATTTGTTTTTAGGGTGGGATTACTCCCATTCTTGAGAGTTCTTCTTTGAGGCTGTCTCTGATATTTTTGAGGGTTTGATGTTTTTGGACATAGTCGTCGCCGGATATTTTATCTGCTTTAAAATCATGGTCTACTTGATCCAGCTCTACATTGATTTCGGTAATTCTTGCTTTAAGCTGGTCAACGTACGAAACCGCTTTCTCTCTAACTATAACCTCAGATGGTGCAATAGATGTTTTTATTAAACCATCTTCTATCCGGAGAATTCTGCTAGATGCCCTGGCAACGCTTGGGTCATGAGTAACCATAATTAGGGTTTTGCCGAGCTCCTTGTTTATTTTAACCAAATACTCAACGATAATCCGTGCATTCGCCGTGTCCAATTCCCCTGTAGGCTCATCCGCTAGAAGAATAGGCGCATCATTTGCTAGTGCAGCTGCTATTGCTATCCTTTGTTGTTCGCCTCCACTGAGCTCCTCTGGCTTATGTTTTGCGCGGTCTAACAACCCAACAGTGCCGAGCAATTCATCTACACGTTGCTTTCTCTTTGCACGTGGAGAACCCGCAGCAATTAATGAAAATTCAACGTTTTCCCGTGCGGATAATGTCGGGATCAAATTCAAGTTTTGGAAAATGTGTCCAACAATCTTTCTTCTGTAATCAACAAGTTCTCCCACAGATAGTCCAGTAACGGTTTTGTCTCCGACTTGAACAGTGCCTGCAGTGGCTTTGTCTAAGCCGCCTATAATGTTTAGTAATGTGGTTTTTCCGCTTCCGCTTGGTCCAATAATAGAAACTAGTTCACCTGGACTAATATCTAAGTTTAAGCCACGTAGTGCTTGAACTTCGATTTTGCCCGTGTGATGCACTTTGACAAGATCTCTAACTTTTATGTTTAATCCGCTCATTTCAATCTGACCATCCTTTCAAGTTTAGTTACGTATCGTCTTGACATTACTAGAATAGCTCCGATTGTCGAGGCATATATCAGAACTATGTAACTGGCTATGGTTTCCGTTGAGCCTGTTGGGAAAATAAAACGGGGAATAACAAGCTGTAAAATTGACCCGTTGTTTTGTGTTAAGCTTGCATTGGCTACACTTATAGTTCCATAATCGACAAGTAATCCAATGCCTAAACCAAGTAGTACCGCGAATGTTATGACAGCTATGTTTTCAGCGAGAAACATCCATACTAATTGTCCATAGGATAAACCTCTGACGCTCATCAATGTAGCTTCACGGCTTCTTTCACTTAAACTTACAACAGCTATCAACACCATTCCCACAGACGCTGAAAGTACCATGAAAGCAACACCTAAACTTTGAAAATCAAGAACCTGCAAAGTGTAAAACGTATTTTGGTTATTAAGACTCTGGGATTGTTGCCATTGTTCAGCAAACGAGGTTACACCGTAAATTTCGAGGTTAAGGCTTCGAATTTTTTCAGCTACTGCAGTGCCATTTACACCAGGATTTAGTTTAAGCATTATTGTAGTGTCAAAATGTTCTAGCATGAATGCATCACTTGTTGGGCCAGTCATGTTGAAGAGGTTTCTTGGGACATATGACCAGGTTATCAAGCCAGGAGAAATGAATGATTGAATTGGCTGTCCACCAGATCCACCTATATATGTAACTTGACTGTTGCTGCTACTTGCTGGTTCTGAAGGACCAAACAAACCTACGATTCTGAGCGTTCTTGCACCAGACGCAAAATCAATCGCAATAGTATCGCCAACTTTGAGATTATATTGTTGAGCCACTCTTTGTTCTAAAATGATTGTCATGTTGTCTGCTTTCATGGCGTTAAATGCTTGGTTCATGCTGGCGCCTGTGAACAAGTCCTTCTCATAATACGCTGTTGCCAGCCATGAATCTGGATCAACTGTTCTTATGTAAGTGTTGTCCAGTGGCTGCGTTAATTGACACTGCATAGTTGAATTTTCTATGCCTGAAACATTTCCTAAAATATAAGATAGTATCATAGCGCTTTGGTAGCATTTACTACACTAACTGATATATCGGCACCAACGCTGGATTGCACCTGTCTGACAAGGTAATCTTGTTGACTTGCAACTTGCCCACTTACTTGAACCCCATAAGCCATTATAAACGCAATTATAAAGAAAATGGCTGCGATGCGTGCTGGATTTCTTCTGACGTTTTTTGCGGCTAAAGCGCTGAAGTCACCCATAACTTTTGAAATCTTGGAAACTAACTGTTGAAATCCAACAGAGTTTTGGATTAAAAGTTTGGTTAAGCCCCAGAGGAAAAGAATTGGTCCAACATAATTTAGTATTCCATCGAGTATTACTAAAGGTGCAAGAATAATTGATATGAAGTAGTCTCCTGAGACGTTTACATGAGAAATTAGCAAAGGCACATTTACGCCCAAAGCAAGTGTTGCTATTTTGTAGGTTCCAAGTATAGTCGCTACCCATGCTAATCTTTTTAGAAATGGTTGATTGGTGGCCAATGGCAGGTATTCTCTAAGAGCATCAACCGTTGGTAGTTTGGAAGCTTTTCGAGCGGAGAAGAAAACTGATATTAAAGCGAGAAGCATGCCAAAAACTACGGTAAAAACCATTGTGATAGGACTGATTGTTTGCGGACTAAACAAAGTATTCAAGTTAAAGCTGCCCATATACACTTGGTTTAATATTAACGCGCCAATTACTCCGATAACTCCCCCGATAAAGCCAATTGCTAAAGCTTCGGTGAAAAACATTCTTTGTATTTGACCGCTTGAAAGACCTTTAGTTGATAGCAGCCCAATTTCACGTCTTCTCATGTTAAAAGAAACATCAGACACTGTGTAACCAAGATACCATGCAACAAAGAAAACGGGAATCGAAAATAGAATAAACTGAATTAACAGACTTTGAAAGTTAAAATTAAAACTTGTTAACGCATTATCAAGATTATTGTTAACTCCACCGTTTATCTGGTATTTTGAAAGAACTTTATTTTATATGTCATTGGCAACAGTATTTACATTATTAATTGAAATTTGGGTATTCCAAGGACTTATGAGTTTATTGTGGTCTAAAGAGATAAGAAATGTTGTGTCAACCGTTCTGTTTTCCATGGTTGACCAAATTTTGTTGAGAGTATTATTCCAACTTATTATCATAACATCTGAACGGTAATTGTAAAGTTGGCTGGAGCTGACTGGATTATATTGGGGGATCGAGAAATAGTTTCCAGAAATTAATGAGTACCCAGTGTCGGTTATTTGGGCGAAACCAGCTACAGTCAAATTCAAGTAAACAGTGATGAAGTTATCTTGTTTTGGATCTGGGAACATCATCTGTGTTGTGATGTTATCTCCGATTGCAACATTCTGTGCAAGAGTTGTTCCTGCAATAATGTAGGTTTGATTTTCACCTATTCCGTCTGCTGTTTTGTTAGTTCATTCATTATAAATAGGTGAAGATTCAGGGAAAGAGGTTATCTGCGGATAAGCAGTATAATTATTCTGTAAATCTTTGATAGGTTCATTGAACCTATAAACTAAGTCTACACTTTTCACACCATTTACACTTGAAATATTGCTTTGCACTTGATTAACATCGGACATATTGAGGTTGGCATTAAATTCCATATCGACATTAACGTTTTTTATTTGTTGATTAAGCGATTGTTCGGCTGATAAATTAGCTTTAACATCTATTGTTGCAAAAAATGTTGCGGCAAGGGCTATGCCGATGAGGAGAGCTGTGAAGAGTTTCCAGTTGCGAAATACGTGTTTTAGCGGATACATTAGAGCCATTTGTCATCATTTGTCTACTGGGGCACGATTTACTTTTAAATCTACTTATTAGAACACTAAACTTTCAGCCTATAACCTACAAAGCATTATACCTCAGCTAGAAAGAATTAAATCATGATGCCCTTCTCTATTAGCGCATGCAAGGTTTTCTCGGTCACCTCAAAGAAGGAAACATGAGCTTATTCACTGATTTTTACGAATTAACCATGTGTGCAAGCTACTTCGACAACAAAAACTTTGAGACAGCAACTTTTGACTTGTTTATTAGGCGTCTACCTGAAAACCGCTCCTACTTCCTATTTGCAGGATTAGAAGAAGCCTTGCAATACCTTCAAACAATCAAATTTACCGAGGAACAACTATCTTACCTCAAAAAACAAGGGTTTAAATGGGATTTTCTGGATTACCTGCGCAATTTCAAATTTACAGGAGAAGTCTGGGCTGTTCCAGAAGGCACAATCGCTTTCCCAAATGAACCCTTAATTCGCATAACAGCGCCCATAATAGAAGCTCAACTAGTTGAAACTTTCCTGCTGAACACTGTTAACCTGCAAACCATGATTGCCACCAAAGCCTCACGGGTAGTACACGCTGCCAAGGGCAAATCAGTAATTGAATTTGGCTTAAGAAGAGAACAAGGCATCGATGCTGGAATGAAAGTAGCAAGAAGCAGCTACATAGCAGGATGCCAAGGCACAAGCAACGTACTTGCCGGACAATTCTTTGGGATTCCAGTTTTCGGGACCATGGCACACTCATTTATCATGTCCTACCCAAAAGAAATAGATGCATTCAGAGCCTTTAGCAAAACTTTCCCAAACAAATCCACCCTTCTAATCGATACTTACGATGACATTTCAGGCGCAGAAAAGGCAGTCGTTGTAGCTAAGGAGCTTGAGGCTAAGGGCTTTAAACTTGGAGGAGTTCGCTTGGACAGCGGCGATTTAGGCGCAGATAGTAAAAAAGTACGCAAAATGCTTGATGACCAAGGCTTGACTTACGTGAAAATTTTTGCAAGCGGCGATTTGGACGAATTCAAAATACATGAACTTCTCACAAATGGCGCGCAAATTGATTCGTTTGGGGTAGGAACAAAAATGGGCACTTCAGCTGATAGACCCTATTTAGATGTGATTTACAAACTCTGCGAAACCATTAATTCCAATGGGGAATTCTCGCCCATAATGAAGTTAAGCAAAGACAAAATCACTTTGCCTGGCAGGAAACAAGTTTACAGATTCAAAAATAAAATCGGCGATTATGAAAAAGACGTTATCGCTTTAGCAGATGAAAAGATACAAGGTGACCCGTTGCTTGTTAAAGTCATGGCAAAGGGCAAAATAATCTATAAGTTGCCTTCGCTTGATGAAATTCGATTGAGTATTGCGCAGAATTTATCAAAACTTCCAGGTGGCTATCAAGCGTTAACTGAGGCACCAGTTTATGTTGTTGAGTTAAGCCAAAACCTGCAAAAGCTAATAAAAACGTTGAAGCGCCAGATAACCATAAATGAAATTAACGGCACCTCTAACCCGCCGTCTTAACGTTTCTGTCTGCATTTCTAAGTATTTACTTGTTGTAACTGTTTCCGCCTTCGGAGCCGCTTTTTCATGGGAAATATGGCAAACCCTTAATAGTCTTTTCAGAAAAGGATAGTTGCTATTATAATCTGGAGAACAGAACTTGCAAAATCGTCCAGCAATTGTTGCCGTTGGCAGAACCAAGTTTGGAGAACATTACGGCAAAGAACCAGAAAAGCTGATTGAAGAAGCATGGCTTGCAGCTTCAAATGAATGCAATATGGAACGCAAAAATTTAGAAGCTTGTTACATGTCAGATTGTTTTCTCCCGATCACAAATAAACTAGGTTTAGAAGAGGGTTTCCTTTCAGAGTTAACTGAGCTTCATGTTCCCATGGAAGTTACTCGTTCTTTTAGTGCTGCATTGTTAACCGCCTGCCATGCTATACAGGCTGGAGTTTACAATACTGTTCTTGTGGGCGGTATAGAAAAAATGACTGACCGCTGGGATAAAATACGCGATGACCTAATGCTTCTTGATGATCCATGGAGTTACTTTGCGGGTGGAACTCCAGAATCAAACCATGAGCTTATGCTTAGAGCCTACATAAAAAAGCACCATATAATAGGCGAAAAGTTAGACAAACTAAATTTAGCCCTGGCACAAGTTGCAGTTAAAAATCACGCAAACGCAACCAAAAACAAATATGCTCAGTATCAAAGAAAAATAACAATTGACCAGGTTTTAAAAGCAAGAAAAACAGCGCATAAAGCCTTAGGACTCTACGATTTCGCCCCGATTTCCGATGGCGCTTCAGCTTTAATTCTCACAAGTGACACAGTTGCAAAAAAATTAAATGACCACCCACTTTACGTTTTGGGAACAACTTCAGCAACTGATTACTTGAATTACCCTGCGAGAGAAGACCTTTCCCACTTTGTTGCGTGTGAACTAGCTATGAAGAATGCTTCTAAAATGGCTAAAACAGCCTTGTCTGAGATGCAGGTTATTGAAGTATATGATCAGTCAACTATGATGGAGCTTGTTTCTCTTGAAGACTTAGGATTTTGCGTACCAGGTACGGCTTGGAAGAGTATACATGAAGGTTGCCAAAATGATCAAAACTGCTATGATATCGATGGTAGGCAACTTTTTGTTAACACCAACGGTGGGTTAAAAGCGGATGGAAACCCATTGGGCGCTACGGGAGGAGCACAAATCTTCGAGATTTACCGTCAGCTAAGGGGCGAAGCTGGCGAGCGTCAAGTTAAGTTTAATGGTTCAAAGAAGAGTGGTTGTGTTTTAGAGTATGAAGGCTTTGGAACAAAAGCTTATGTTACCGTTCTAGGGGATAAGAACCTTGAGTAGTGAACCTATAGAGCGACGAGTTTCTTATTTAGGCGACAGGTTAAAAGCTAGTCGCTGTCAAAGTTGCGGTAAAGAATACTTTGAGGTAAGAGACTACTGTACGAACTGCGGCAGAAAAAGCTTCGGAAAAATGGCGAGTATCGATCTATTTTATGATAAAGGTAAACTTGAATTATGCACCTACATTAACGAGCCGACAAACAAATTCATGAAACTCTGTAGCTTCATTTATGGGATTGTTTCTTTTCATAATGGCAAAATACGTGTTCCGGCAAGATTAACAGACCAGCTGATATGTGACGGGGCTGATGTTGATTTTTCAAGTCTTGAAGGTCGAGAAGTGGTTCCTCGTTTTAGAAGGCGTTATTCAGTGGGTAAAAGTGAAGTGATTCCTACAATCTCTTTAGCTTTCACTTTAGCCGACGAATATTATCCACATCAAGATTACAATATAGTTACGCCAACCAAAGATTATGAGATACCTGGAGTGGTAGGCTATGGCGTTTATACCTCAAAGTTTCGAATAAAAGAAGCTGGGATGGAACGTGCTGTTCCCTTCATCGATGAAGATGCAGTAACAGCTGCTGTAGAAGCTGGAAAATTAGCGTTGATTCACTCAGGTGTTGACAGCACTTTAGTTGGGAAAGTTTATGTTGGCTCTGAATCTAACCCATATGCTGTTAAGCCAATCTCCTCCAAGGTCGCTCAAGTTCTAAAGCTTGGCGAAGAAGAGGGCGACATTCAAGGCGTTGATGCGGTAGACACAGAGTTTGCCTGTAAAGCAGCTGCAAGCATGTTTAAAGACGCCTCAGCTTTGGTTAATTATCCAAGGTCAGGCATCAAATACGCCATGGTTATTGGTGCCGATAACTCTCAAGCTGCTCCCAGAGGCTGCCCCGGCGGTGAACTAGATACTTTTGTTGGATATGGCGGTGCTGCGTACATTTTTGGTAAACAGGATGTAATTGCTGAAGTTGAAAGTTGGTACTCATGCACTTCTGATACGCCAGATTTTTGGCGAAGAGACGGTGAAGCTTTCCCCATGCATGGCGGACGATTCACAGGTGACCCAGCCTACTTCAAACACGTTCGCAAGTCAACAAGCAAACTTATGGAACGTTCAAATCTCAAGCCAAACGACATAAACTATTTTGTAGCCCACCAACCTAACCCAACGTTTCCAGTCAGAATCGCAAAAGAACTAGGTTTTAAAGATGAACAATATTTACCCTCACTTCAAATCAACAAAATAGGCAATACATATTCAGGTTGCTCACTTACAGGTTTAGCCGCAATATTAGATATTGCAAAGCCAGACCAGCGAATTTTAGTTGCAAGTTACGGATCAGGCGCAGGAAGCGACGCATATTTGCTTAGAACAACAAGCCAACTCCTTGATAAACGAAAACGACAGAAAATAACTGTTAAATTCCAAACTGAAAACCCATTCTCAGAGTATGTCGATTATAATACCTATCGTCGGCTTAAGCTTGGGATGTAGCAAATGCTTTAATAAATCCCAGTGAATTTTGGATAGCCACGGAGTCGAGAGTTTGATTCTTGAGGACATTGCACAAGTAGTTTATGCTCCAGCAAAAGCTTTCAAAAAGATAATTGAAAATCCAAAGTATTTGGGTGCCTTGATTGTTCTTCTTCTTTTCATAGGTTTACAAGTGGGTTATGAATATGCACAGTTTTCCCACACTTACACTGAAAACACTTCACCATCAATTGACCAATTATCAAACTACATCAATGCAACATCTGGAAACTGGCGCAGCGGAGCAGGAGTAAATATAACTAATAATTTCTCAGATCCCTTCAACTATAGCGTTTACGTTGCAGCTCTTGGAACAACTCCCTCAGATCAGACGGGGTATTATAGCATATTTGGAAATAGCAGCATGGAAATTGACGCCAACAACATTAGCCCAGTTTCCGCTGCTTTAGGCGACGCTTTCAACGTTAGCTGCCTATCTAACGGTTTTGAAAACTTTTCAATGACAGTAAAAACGGTGCAAGTAGCGCCTCTAACTTCAACTTTAACTTTCTACTCTGTCAATGACTCAAACTATTACACTTACGATTTAACTTCTCTTTTATCAAACACTTCAGTTATTAACCAATGGAACAACATAACCCTTTCAATTGGTCCATCTGCTCAAGGCTGGACAGTTGGTGGTGGGTCACCTTCTTGGGGAAATATTACAGCATTAAAGTTAGATTTTACTTATCCTTCTAACACAAACGCAGCTATTCGTATAGGCGCCTTATTCTTCCACGGCGAATATCAATCACCAGTTCAATACAATAGCACCGGTCTTTTGCTACAGTTTTTGCAAGTATTCTCTTTGCAATTCATTTTTAGCTGGTTCCTTCTGACTGGGCTATTCTACATATTCTTCAAAGGACTAAAAGCCAACACAACTTGGAAACCTCTTTTTGTAGCTTTGGCGTTTGCTCTCTTCATCATGGTTATTCGAGCAGCAGTAAACTTGGCTGCTGCAGCTGCTTCACCAGTTGTTTATTATCCATACGATATATCTCTTGGCGTACGCTTCGACTCTTACGGGACAGTATTCTATCCTCCAGAAGCAGTAGGCGTCTTAACAGCGCAATCTCAAGCGGCATATAGCACCATCAATGGGTTGACTTCAGCTCTCAGATTTGTAACTTCATCGATATTCGTTGTTTCTTACGTTTGGTTAGGCGCGATTGGTACAGTAATTGTTGGCACGCTTCAGCCAGAGTTTTCGTTAATTAAACGAATCGTTATTTCCGCTGTCAGCATAGCAGTCACACTATTGGTGTTGCTTCTGCTGGTTGGCGTCGTCTAAACCAACTAACAATCTTTTCCAAAAATTTTATTTTTTTCTTCTTTTAAAATGAGTTAGCAAGATTTATATGATTGAAGGGCACTTTTGCAA
The DNA here is from genome assembly GCA_003164295.1 of Candidatus Bathyarchaeota archaeon. Taxonomy (GTDB): domain Archaea; phylum Thermoproteota; class Bathyarchaeia; order Bathyarchaeales; family Bathycorpusculaceae; genus Bathycorpusculum. Next base: position 62,704 of record PLTA01000012.1, on the reverse strand, counting down.
GTGAAAAACCCTTTGGGAATTCAATTTAGGTGATAAATGTGAGTGTTACACCAATTAAAGATTTGCATGATGGAATGAAGCGGGTTAGCGTCGAAGCGAAAGTTGTCGAAAAAGGCGACCCTCGAGAAGTCAAATCCCGTTTTAAAGAAGAAACTTATCGTATCGTTGATGCTGTTGTTGCAGACGAGACTGGAAGTATAAAGCTAACGCTGTGGAATGAGCAAATTGACCAAGTCAATGTTGGCGATAACGTCAAAATTGACAACGGTTACATAACAAGCTTTAAGGGCGAACTTCAGCTTAACGTTGGAAAATTTGGCAAATTAGCCATTGGATAAACCCCTTTTTCTTACGAATATGAAAATGCAGGCAAAAAGGCATTTGGGTTGAGCCTAATTATGTTCTTTTAATTTCTTTAGCTGTTTTTGATTTCGGCCCTACCAAAATATCGTGAATTTTTCTGCAGAATGCCTTTAGGATTTTTATGACACGCGTCATGTTTTAACAGTGCTATTGCAATAACCCATCAAAACTCTACAATAACTGTTTCAAAAAAAGGTTTCAACCTCGTTATAGTAAACTATCAAATCATCTCAAGCGTAATATGAAAAAACCGAAATACGCTAACAAAAATTCTTTTTTTGAAAACAGAAATGTTTTATTTTAGACACGATTTGTTTAACTTATGATTTTGAAGAGAGAACTAGGTTTTTTTGGCTTAATTATTATTTTTGGGTTAGCCGTTTCTCTTTTTGCCTACAGTCAAGGTCATAGTGACCCCTTGTCCTTAACTATACGTCTGTTAGCACTTAATGGCTATATCGCCTTGAGCATTGCTGCCATCATGACTCCTTTTATAAAAGAAATAACCCTTTTTTTCAAAAAGTCCTTCGTCAAAATACACCACTACTTTGCAGCGGCAGGGCTACTTCTAATAACGTTGCTCCCAATAGCCGTCTTCATTCAAACTTCAGATCCAACTGTATTCTTGCCAAATTTTGAATCGCTTTATCTTTTCTTTTTCTTCGGCGGCATCATCGCATTAATACTAATTTACGTGGCTTTTGGCGTAGTGCTTTTACGTAAAAAAATTGTAGATTATTGGCGTCCATTTCACATGCTCATTTATTTGGCGTTATTTATCGGCATAGTTCATGCTAATCTGAGAGGTACAGATTTCCAAACCATCTACATCCAGATAATTTATGATGCGCTCTTTGCAGGTGCAATCGCAGCATTTGTTTTAAAAAGATGGCAATTTTATCGAATAAAAGCAAGAGTGCGTAATAACAAGTTAATGTCTCAAAACAAGAATAAAGCCTGAATTTCTCAACTTTTTAGAATAAACCTATTAATCCAGCGAGTTAAAACTCATTTCTTGTAGTTTGTGAAGAAGCACCATGCAGTTTGAACTTATCGCTCCATACCAAATCTCTCCAGGACAGCAAACCGCAGTTGAAAAACTAGTGAAAAACTTTTCCACTAAACAAAAGCAAACGCTTCTTGGAATTACTGGAAGCGGAAAAACCTTTGTTATGGCAAACGTTATCAATAAGCTTCAAAAGCCAACGCTTATTCTTGCACATAACAAGATTTTGGCAGCTCAACTTTATGGCGAATTAAAAGAGCTTTTTCCCCACAATCGCGTGGAATACTTCATTTCTTTTTATGATTATTATCAGCCAGAATCGTATTTGCCCGCTCAGGATATGTATATTGAAAAAGATTCTTCTGTTAATGAGCAGATAGAAAAAATGCGTCTGCACGCCGTCTCCAGCGTTGTAAGTCGAAATGATACCATAATAGTTGCAAGTATAAGCTGCATTTACAGTCTTGGGAACCCAAATGATTTCAGAGCTATGGCACTTGAGTTAGCGGTTGGAAAGCAAGCCACCAGACAGGAACTTATTCATGCATTGGTAGACATGCAGTATGAACGTAACGATATGGTGCTTGAACCTGGCAGGTTCCGTGTGCGAGGCGACGTGTTGGATGTTGTACCTTCCTACGAGAATGATATTATGCGCATTGAACTTGCTGAAAACCAAATAAACAAAATTAAGGAAGTTCACGTGTTATCAGGTGATGTTAAAGCGTCGCTTGATAAGGTTACTCTCTATCCTGCGCGCCAGTATGTTGTGCCCGAAGAAAAACATGCACTCGCACTTGAACATATTACGCAGGAGTTAGACGCTAGACTGCCTGATCTTCCGCCGCTTGAAGCTCAACGGCTCAAACAACGAACAAAATATGATTTAGAAATGATAAGGGAAGTCGGATTCTGTTCTGGAATGGAAAATTACAGCCGACACTTTGACGGTCGCAGACCCGGCGAGCCCCCATTCACTCTCATAGATTACTTTCCTAAAGATTTTCTTTTAATTATCGATGAGAGCCACCAAACGATTCCTCAAGCAAGAGCCATGTACAATGGTGACTACTCAAGAAAAAAGAACCTTGTTGACTTCGGCTTTAGACTTCCCAGTGCACTTGACAATCGACCTTTGAAGTTTGAAGAATTTGAAAAGAAAATGGGTAATGTTCTCTTTGTTTCTGCAACTCCAGCCGATTACGAATTGGAAAAGAGTGGTCCACCTGTTGAATTAATTAGTCGCCCCACTGGTCTTTTGGATCCAGAAGTTGAGGTTCATTCGATAACCGGACAGATGCAACATTTAATGGCTGAAGCAAAAAAAACCATTGAGCATGGTGACCGCGTCCTAATAACAACTTTAACTAAACGTATGGCTGAAGATTTGACAGATTACCTAGTCAAAGAAGGATTCCGAGTTAGATACATGCATTCGGAAATTGAAAGTTTAGATCGCATAGAACTTGTGAGGCAGCTACGTGTTGGCGAATTTGACATTTTAGTGGGCATTAACTTGTTGCGTGAAGGCTTAGACATTCCTGAGGTTGCAACAATTTTCATTTTGGACGCTGACAAAGAAGGTTTTCTACGGGACGAGCGAAGCCTCATCCAAACCATTGGGCGAGCTGCAAGAAATGTTAACGGCAAAGTAATCCTCTACGCTGACGTGGAAACCTCGTCAATTAAGCGAGCGATGAAAATCACCCAACACAGACGCGAATTCCAAAAACGGTTCAATGAAGTTCATCACATCACACCAACCACAATAGTAAAGAGTGTCTCTTTGAAAGAAGGCACAATCAAAGGCATAAAACACCTAGCAAAAACAGACATTAAACGTCAGTTGATTGAGTTGGATGCGCAGATGAGGGAAGCTGCTGAGCGATTGAACTTTGAGCGGGCTATTGAGCTTCGTGACGCTATTGCCGATTTGAATCGGGCTTTAGCTAACAAGATAGAAAATGATGATTATACCCAGAAATTGAGGGTTTTGAAGCAAAAAGGTTGAAAAGCTTCAAACTTAGAAAGGATAATTTATGGAAGCGGAGAAGGAAACGGTTTAGATTATGAGGGATAATATTTCAATTAAAGGGGCAAGGGAACATAACCTTAAAAATATTGACGTTGAGTTGCCCAGAAACAAGTTTATAGTAATCACTGGTTTATCAGGCTCAGGAAAATCAACTCTTGCTTTTGACACTATTTATGCTGAAGGGCAAAGACGTTACGTTGAAAGCCTCTCAGCTTACGCAAGGCAATTTCTCGGTTTAATGGATAAGCCCGACGTGGATTCTATTGATGGATTATCTCCAGCAATCAGTATTGAACAAAAAAGCACAAGCAAAAACCCCCGCTCAACCGTTGGCACTGTAACTGAAATATACGATTATCTAAGACTACTTTTTGCGCGAATTGGCACACATCATTGCCCAATATGTGGTAGCTCAATTCATCCACAAAGCCCCGAAAACATTACCAGTCTTATAATGTCTGAAAAAGGGGAAACACTTACTTTTCTAGCTCCAATAATTCGTGGAATAAAAGGTACCCATGAGCAAGTTTTTGATGACCTCAAAAAACAGGGTTACACCAAAATTCGGGTAGACCAAAAGATTTACGATTCAGACTCAATTAAAGAAGAAGTTAAACTTGTGCGTTATGAGAAACATTGGATTGAAGCGGTAATCGACACTGTTAGCATTGTTGATGATGAGCGATCCCGTATTTCTGAGGCTGTGGAGCTGGCGCTTAAAGTTGGCAAAGGAACATTGATAGTTATTGACGCCAAAAAAGCTGAAGCTGAAAAGAAAAAGGAGCTTGAACGTTTCGCCGATGAAACGATGTTTAGCACTTTTGGAGCATGCCCAAACCATCCAGAAATAGTGTTTGAAAGCCTCGAACCCCGAATGTTTTCATTTAACTCGCCCTTTGGTGCTTGTCAAACATGCCATGGTTTAGGTGAAATAACAGAAATCTCCGAAGACAAAATTATCCCAGACAAAAACCTTTCCATTATGGATGGTGCCTTAGCTGTTTACGGAAGTATGGATCTTAGCTGGCGGGCACAGCAGCTTGCTATGGTGGGCAAAAAACATGGCTTTGACATTTTTACTCCAATTAAAGACTTTACCGAACAGCAACGTCACGTGCTTCTCTATGGCGACAGGGAACCAGTGAATGGTCAGTGGTCAAACGGGGCAACGATGTGGATGCGAGACGGCTGGGAAGGCGTAATCCCACAAACGATGCGGTTGTACCGACAAACAGAAAGTCAATGGCGAAAAGAAGATATAGAAAACTATATGACTTCTAGACCATGCGGCGCATGTAAAGGCAAAAAATTGCAACCAGTAGTTCTGGCTGTGAAGATTTTAGATAAAAGTATCATTGATGCAACTGATCTTTCAATTGAGGAAGCCGTCAATTTCTTTCTTAGTTTGCCGGCGCAACTTAACGATAAAGAGTTAGCAATTGCAAAACAGGTACTCAAAGAAGTTAATGAGCGACTTGGTTTTCTGAAGAATGTTGGTTTAGGTTATCTGTCGCTTTCTCGTGCAGCAAAAACACTTTCCGGTGGTGAAGCACAAAGAATTCGTTTAGCTACACAAATTGGCAGCAATTTGATGGGGGTACTCTATATCCTTGATGAACCCAGCATAGGTTTGCATCAAAGAGACAACACCAAATTGATTAGCACGCTTCATCGGTTACGTGATTTAGGCAATACACTTATCGTTGTAGAGCATGATGAAGAAACCATACGTAACGCCGATTACATTGTTGACATGGGACCAGGTGCAGGAGTCCACGGCGGACATATAGTCGCTGAAGGACCACCCGAAGAAATAATGCAAAATAAACGAAGTCTCACAGGTAAATACCTCTCAGGTGAATTAAAAATTGAAATTCCCGATGAAAGGCGCCAACCTGTTGGTTACATCACGGTTAGAGGAGCATCGGAAAATAATCTGAAAAACCTTAATTTGCAACTACCACTGGGCGTTTTATGCGGAGTTACAGGTGTTTCCGGCTCAGGCAAAAGCACCTTGATGAATTTGACAGTTATTCCTGCGCTAAGACAAAAGTTCGGTGAAGAAGCTGATAAAATCGGGAAATATGAATCAATTGAAGTTCCAGCACTCGTCCGAAACGTAATCGTTATCGATCAAGATCCAATTGGGCGTACTCCAAGAAGTAACCCCGCGACATACACAAAGCTTTTCGATGAGATTAGGCGTATTTTTGCTTCAACTAAAGAAGCAAAAGCACGCGGCTACAAAGAAGGACGATTCAGTTTCAACGTGAAAGGCGGTAGATGCGAAACTTGCCAAGGAGACGGAGTACTGCGAATAGAAATGAACTTCCTTCCAGACGTGTATGTACAATGCAGCGAATGCAAAGGCAAACGATACAACAAAGAAACCCTCAGTATCTTCTTCAAAGGCAAAAACATCGCTGAAGTGCTAGATATGACAGTTGAAGAAGCGGCAAAATTCTTTGAGAACACTCCAAGCATTTCACGCAAACTCGGTACGTTACTAGACGTTGGATTAGGCTACATTAAACTTGGGCAAAGCTCCACTACCCTTTCAGGTGGAGAAAGCCAGCGCATAAAAATCACCCGTGAACTCAGCAAAAACAAACGAGGTCACGTGGTTTACATGCTTGATGAACCCACTACAGGGCTACATTTTGATGATACAAAACGGTTGATTAAAGTGTTGAATCGGCTGGTTGACAACGGCAACACCGTTTACATTATAGAACACAACTTGGATGTCATTAAAAGCTGCGATTACCTTGTTGATTTGGGTCCTGAAGGCGGAGCGGCTGGAGGCGAATTACTAGCTCAAGGCACGCCAGAAGAAGTTGCGAAAAAAGCTGGTTCTTACACTGGATTGTTTTTGAAGAAAATGCTCAACCACCCGCAAGAAGAAAATATGGTGGCAGTGAAGCAGACTGCATGATTCAATTAGCTGACCCGTCAGAATTCAAAAGCAGCGAAATTCCAACTGATCCTGGCGTCTACCTTTACAGAGATGAAGCAGGCGAACTCCTTTATGTGGGGAAAGCCAAGAATCTACGTTCCCGCGTTAAAAGCTACTTTTTAAATGTTGATCAACCTGCAAAAACAAGGCAGCTTGTCCTGCATATTAAAAGCATTGACTGGATCATCGTCAACAATGAAGTAGAGGCTTTGCTTTTAGAAAATAAACTAGTTAAGCATCATACTCCCAAATATAATATTGATCTTAAAGATGCTAAGACCTTTGCTTACATTTCCCTTACAAGAGAACCTTACCCAAGGGTATTGACCAGCCGTAAGGTTTCCCGAAAACTCGAATCGTTTGGACCCTACACTGAAGGCTTTATACGGCAAGACCTCCAACGATTAGTCGTAAGAGTGTTTAAACTGCGCACCTGCAAAACTATGCATCACCGCGCTTGCTTAAACTTTCACATTCACATTTGCACTGCACCCTGCATCGAAAAAGTTACATCTGAACAATATGCTGACCAAGTTGAGCATGCTCGCTCTTTTCTTAACGGAAACTATCAACAAACAATTGAATATCTCACTACTAAAATGCAAAAAGCTTCCGAACAAAAACAATACGAAAACGCTCTTGATCTCCGCAACCAAATAGCCTCGATTAGACTTCTAACTCAACATCAAATTGTTGACCATGAACGACGTTTTGACCAAGATTTGATGGTGTTTAAGCGGGTTGGAGAAAAGATGATGGCAGTTCAGATGGGTGTTAGAAAAGGCGTTTTGCGTGGCAAAAATCAATTCAATGTTGATCTTCAACCTCAGATTGAACAAGAATTTCTGAAGGCTTTCTATGCTACCAACCAAATACCCCGAGAAATTCTGCTAAACAAACCTTGCTGGGAAACCGCAGAGGAGAAAAAAGCTCTTGAACAGTTCCTATCGTCAAAGCGGAATGCGCCTGTTTCATTAACAATTCCTAGGCGAGCGAATAAATTGGCGCTAATGCAGTTGGCAGAGAAAAACTTGGAATCCACTTTGGAAGTTGATAGTGCCCTTCTGGATTTGCAAGCAGCGCTTAACCTTCCAGTAATACCTCGAGTAATAGAGTGCTTTGACATTTCCAACTTAGGGCAGGAACATGTGGTTTCAGGCATGGTAACTTTTAGGGATGCGAAGCCTGATAAGAAAAACTACCGGAAATTCAAAATCAAAACCTTCATAGGACAAGACGATTTCGCCTCGATGAATGAAGTTGTCTCTAGGCGCTACAAGCGTTTGGTAGAAGAGAAAAGCCCCTTGCCTGATTTAGTTATGATCGACGGTGGGCCAGGTCAGGTGAGCGCTGCAAAAGCGGCTTTGAATGCTCTTGGGTTGCAGATTCCGCTTATCGGCTTGGCTAAAGAGCGTGAAGAAATTTATTTTCCAGAGGAATCTTCACCAAAAAGCTTTGACAAAAACAGCAGAATGATGCTGCTACTTAGAAAAATTCGAGATGCAGCCCACGAGTTTTCACTGAGTTATAACTTGAAGAGGCGGCAGATGAAAATCAGGGAAGAATTCAAAAAGCCTTAGTTTGCTTGCCTAGCCAATCTAAAATTGCGTTTACCGCTTCCTCATCGAGCACTGTATCGGACGAATTGTAGTGTAGACTTACATATTGAGCAGTTAGTTCTTCCTGAGGTTTGTTTTCGTGTTTTAGCACGTGGTTGGCGTTTTCTGGATAAACAAACGTGGTTGCCTTTTTCTTTACATTTGCTTTTTCAAGCAGCTCTCCATCTATCTTCCAATCAACCTGGATATCTTTTTTGCCGATTAGCACAAGGGTAGGTTCATTTATTTTTGCAAAGTGTTCCGGCAACCTATACATCCATAATTCTCGGCTAAACGGCAAGTTAGCAGCGGTTTCCAAGCTATTCAGCAACAGTTTTATTCCATCAGGAAGCGAGGGGTCCATTGCCATGGGTTTGCCGGATAGAAACTGGGTGATTGCGTCGTCATAAGGTTTCATCAAGTCATCAGCGTTAGGTATCTGCTTGATTTGGTTGTAGATTTGGCTGCGACTTAATTCGCCAACGGCTCTGCCAGGCGCTCCGGTAAGCAGTAACCCCTTGAAACTTTTACTTTTTGCTTGAAGTTGATAATTGACGGCGTGGATGGCTCCTTCACTGTTGGTTAACACAAAAAGATTATCCTTGTCTACATTTTTCTCGCTGATAAGTGTATCAACTGCGCCTTTGAGTTCTTCTAGGTGACTTTGCATGCTTATTTTGCCGATAAGTTTAGGTATGTTTTCTTTAACATGTGGTCCAGAAGCAAGTTTATCATAACGCAATGTCACAAAGCCACATTTTGCCAGCATTTCGGCTAGCAGTTTGCCACTGCCGTTTTCTCCCAGTAGGAGTGGAGAGCACCAGTTTCTATCGGTTGGGCCGCTACCAGCAACTAAGACGATGGCGGGATGGGATTGTTTGTCTGTTGGCGTCGTAATGGTTCCATTTATGGGGGTGTCTAAGGCTTTCCATGTCGCTTCTTTGTTGTCAACGTTGTTCATTTCGGCTTTCTCCACAGTGATCTTTAGAGCTATTGTCTCAGATAACCTATATAAGGTGGTAGAAAGCGTTTTCATTTTATGAAACTAATTAAAATTCTAGACGGAAAAGGCGCTGTTTTGGTATCTGATGCCCTCAACCGAATCATTCTACAGAAACTCGTAATGGCTCCTCAATCAATATCCGACCTTTCAAGGCAACTAAACATTCCAACTTTGAAGCTTTGGCGAAGAATCCAGCAACTGCAAAGAGCGAAGTTGGTAGAGTTGGTTGGAGTCGAAAAAGTAGGCAATTTAGAGAAAAAATTTTACCGTGTAACGGCGTTGAAATATGATTTGCCCGCACAGTTCTTTGCACCTAAACTCAACGACTCCAACTTGAAGGCATCCTTTGAAAAATACAGCGGTATCCAAAACGAAATGAACATGGTTTTGTCAAAGTTTGAAAGCCAAATACCCTCTGAAGGTGATCCTACTAATTTCGCTGTTTACGCGTACATGCAGGCCTTTGTGGAGGTTTTCCAGAGGGTATCTACACAGACTAGTTTAGATGAGATGAAGCAGCTGCTTGCAAATTATTGCGTGAAAATCTCGCCCGCATAGTTGCTCTCCAGCCAACCCTAGAGTCACCTAAAGTCAAGCCGCAAATACTATTAATCTAATTTAAAAAAAAGCAAGAAGAATAATAACTTGTTTCGGCATTTTTTGTGGAGAGCTCCATTTGCTTGACATGATTTCGCTATTGCTAATGTCTATTGCAGTTGGTTTACTTGGCTCCCTAACTGGTCTTGGCGGCGCCAGCATCCTAACCCCTATCTTGGTTTTGCTCGGGATTCCAGTTAAGGAGGCCGTGGCATGCGGAATGGTCGCCATTATAGCTACGTCTAGTGGTTCAGCCTCATCGTTTGTCAGGCAAAAAATAACAAACATAAAAATAGCTATGTACCTTGAAATGTTCACCATCATCGGCGACATCGCAGGAGCAACGATCACAGTTATAATAGCGCCAATTTTTCTCTACTTCCTTTTCGCTGCATTCCTTCTTACATCATTTATCAAAGTCAGAAGCTCTTTCAAAGCTTACACACCTCCAGAAAAACAAGATAGAATTTCAAGATGGCTGGGTCTTGAAGGAAGCTACTACGACGAATCAACAAAGCAAGTAATCAAATATCGGTGCACAAACTCGATTCTGGGCGGTTTAGGCATGTTTGTCGCTGGACTCGCCGCGGGGATGCTTGGAATCGGTGCTGGGGCCTTTAAAGTTATTGTGCACGAAAAAGTTCTAAAAATGCCTGCTAAAGTGTCTAGTGCTACGAGCACCTTCATAATAGGGATGACTGCTTTAGCAGGTGTAAGCGTTTATCTTTTCTCTGGACTTTTGAATGTAACTTTAATGGCGCCAATGGCTGTAGGCGTCACGATCGGCGCAGTTGCCGGCGGAAAATTACTCAACAAAGTTCGCGACCGAAACCTCCGAATCCTCTTCCTCATAATTGTTACATTACTCATTATTCAGATGCTATACAAAGGAGTTACCGCCCTATGACAACCCAAAGCCTAGGTAGTGGCGAGTCACAACTGGAAGCCATAATAAGTTACATACTGATAATCGGCGTCGTCGTCAGTGTAGTCTTCGAAGTTATCGGCATAGCACTTTTCTATGGGACATATGGTAACCTGCAGATTTCACAGGACAAAAGTGTGTTTATCAGCGGACAAAACTTTTTTGCCTTCATAATCAACCAGTTTCAACATGTATTTGGTTCACAAAATGCACTTGTTTTTATCACACTTGGGTTAATAATCTTGATTTTAACCCCTTATATCCGAGCAATAACTTCAGTCATCTATTTCGCATGGGAAAAACATTACAAATATGTTTTGATTACACTTTTTGTACTCATTGTGTTAACAGCAAGCTTAGCTCTGCATTAACTCAGTAAAAATTTACCTAGTTAGTTTATGCTTTTACTAGTTTGTAGCCTATTTTTGGTCCTGCTCCATAAACATAGGCTAAGTTAATTATCAGCATTCCCATGGCTTCCAGATACCTTGATGCTTTTAGGGGGCCACAATCAATTGGATTAAAGCCGATATCCCGCGTTAGCTGAGCCACGATTTGTTTCGATTTTAAATCGTCACCTGCAATGAAAGCTGTTATTTGCTCGTTGCCCACTTTACCTGTGCTCTGATTTCTTGCAAACACAGTGTTAAACGCTTTCACAACATGAGCTTTAGGCAGTTTCTTTTGGGTCTCTTCAGCCGAAGAAGTAGTACAACTTATTTCCAACTCGCCATTTGAACCCACTGCATTAATGACATCAATTACTGTTTTTCCGTCGGCGTAAGGGCTTATTTCTTCTATGGCTTCATTTGCATTGTTATGTGGTACTGCAAGAATAATTACTTCCCCCCATTTCGCTGCGTCAGCAACAGGTTCGGCAGGGTCTCGGTGACCGAACTTTGTTTCATGTTTGCCGCTTAAGCCGTTGCATAATGCGGTGCCAACGTTGCCTTTTCCAATAATAGCAATTTTCATCTTTTTCCCCATGAATGAGCATTATTCGGAGTTCTTTAGTCGTTGTGATTGTCTTATGCCTACAACAAACGCTTCTATGCGAAACAAGGGGGTTACCATTAATTTGAATTTTAATGATTTTGAGCTCACTTTTAAGTTGAAAGTATCATTTGGCCGTTAGTTATTGTTAAATTTAAGTTGTGGCCTAAGTTAGAAATTTCTATGGTTTGATTGGTTTGGCTAGTTAATATCACTGATTTGGTTGCATCAAATTGTTCGTGGTACGTTGAGGGCTTAATTAGAATTGTGTCGTTTTGATAAGTGGCGTATGAAGATATTGCCTCTTGAATAGTATTGTAGCCTAAACCATTGCTTAGATCTATTATGGGGTAAGAAATGTTTGATTCAAAGTCTTTGGGCCAATATAGCACTTTGTCGTATTTATTTTGGATCGAACCTTGAAATTCAGGGTCATTAAACATTATATCTACTTTTGGAGTGTGCTGGTTCACAAAAGTTGTAACATCACTATATAGCTTTTCGGTCCAATTATCTGCTTGATGATCCTGCCAAACTGAGCTCGTGGGGCTCCCGAAACCAAATCCGTAATCTTGAGGGAGAACCAAAGCCGTATCAGCCTTAAGACTGCCCTGCTTGTCAGGGTTCTGCATCATGTAATTCCAAAAGCTCTTTAACATCTCATAGTGATTTTCCGTTAACGTGGAGCTTGTGTAATTTTGAGAGGAATCATAGATTACAATGTATTTTGCACCTGAATTATAAGCTAAAACCATATCATTGTAAAGTTGAGTTCCATTTTCCAAGTAGGGAGTTTGATTGTACGTCCAAGTTATGATAGCACCCCAATTTTTATTTTGAACATTAGCGGCTCCTCTCACCTGAGCAATTTGTAGTGGTCTACTATTATTCCATCCAAACTCCGCTAAAATTGTGTCATATCCAAGCTTATAGTCAAACCAGTATAATGCGTAATCTGATGCAAACAGTGAAGAATCAAAAGTATGTGTAAAGTTAGCAGCGGTTGAAACACCGTTACCCTGTTCCCAAATGTGAAAATACCAGTTAGCATAATCCATGTAACTAGTAGGTGCACTAGTGATGTTGTAAACGTTGTTTGACGTTAAATTTATGGTCTCGTCCAGTTGGTTTCCGGCTGGTTCATCATAAAAATAAATTCCTAGTAACTTATCGCCATATCTCTCTTTTGCAGATATAAACCATTCGGATGGGGTGTAATTGATGTTTGCGTGACCGAATATGTCTTGGTAATATGCGGGCATAAAATACATGCCAGCGTTATACGCATATTCGCATGTTTGATTAAGTAACTCTTCATTACTGATGATAAGTGGCGAAGCTATAATGAAGAGATTTGTATAGTTCTTGACTTTATCAATCAATAGTTTGCAATCCGAGACATTGCTGTTCCATCCAGTTTCAATTCCAACAAAAGGGATGCGTGAACTTGAAGTTTTTTTGGCTGGAACACTTAACCCATACAATGCTACAAAAAAAGAAATGACAACTAGTACGATTAGGGCAGTGGCTATCCAGATATTTCTATTTTTCTGCGTTATCGATTACCTCAACTTAGTGAAGATTAAAGAAATCACCATTAGTCCGATAATAGTTGCAGCAAATACCCTTACTCCCACTGAAACTGCTGAAATGAAATTAAAAGAACGGTTATTTATTTTTATCATAATAGAGTTTGACTGCTAATATGTACCAATTTTAGTAAAATCCCGATTAGGTGGCGTGAAGCCAACCGGGTCGGTTTTTCTTTGATTGCTGAGTTGCCTGTTTTTTAGAAACTTTTTCTAAAGTGCAATTGTTTCTCTGAGGCTTGTTGTTGCTGATGTTGGTTTTTACGAACTTTTTCCAGCCTCCTACATTGACATTTGGTTGAATAAAACGGTCTGGTTGCTCAATCATGTGCTTTTCCAGAATGTCTTTAAAACTTAATACTTTAAAATCTCTTGTAGCGCTAATGACTGTGCCTCTTTCCAGGTACAAGATTTCGTAGTCTTTCTCTGAAACTGCTTCTGCTCTTACTTTGTCGTTATAACGTTCGCTCCATAAAAGTTTCCATTGATCTTTAAGAGCTTCAACTAGTTCCTTTTGTGCTTTAGCTTTGTTATCAATTGAACAATCAGATGTCGAATCGTTGGTAACTGGCACTCTCTCTTCCATCTCTTTATACATGTTGATTGTTTCATGGTATTTAACAATTATTCTAGAATTTAACATAATTTTTTCTATAAACTATATAGATAAATAGTGGAAATTCTGGCTAAACTTCATTATCATTTATCCAAAAAAAATAAAATGACCAATTTAACTTGTACCTGAAATATTGATGTCAAAGCTGAAAGTGGTCAAAGATCCTGTTTCTGATGCAACTGTAAGAGTCAAAGTGGCAGGAACAACTGTGCCCGGTAATAATGAGTAGCCTTCTTTATCCCATGTTAACGTCAAAAATGAATTGGCAATGGTCGGATTCCAGTTTGTAGCGGTTAAACTAAGTTGTTCGGTTGAGTTGCCTGTGTTCTTAATGTAAACGGTTTGATTTATTGAGTCACCTGGATTTGGGCTTCCCCAGCTGATGTTTGTGCAATTGATTGTTGCTGCTGCATCGATGTAGACGCCAATGTTAGTTGAAGTTAATTCACTTCCGGTTAGATTATCGTCTAAATTATTGCTTGTTCCACCTAAGTTGTTGGTTATCTTGGTTGGTGGTTGGGTTGTAAGTATGCCCGAAGTGTACACTGAGAGGATTATTCCGAGAATTACTATTGCCCCTATTGCAATTGGGATTGTCTTTTTGACTTTCAAGTGGGTCCTTAAAATTGAATTGTATATTACGACTTAATAAACATTATTGATTGTGCCTCAAGAAAAAAACACATGAGAACAAACCCGAAGCTTTTCAAGTAATGTACTGGGAAATGCAAATAAAGTCCGTAGATTCCTATAGATTTGGACGATGAGAAAATCGAGGTACGATGAAGCGGAAGGCGGGGAATTAATGCTGGAAGCTTGTGAAGTCTTTTTCCGCTATTGAGTCCAAAATAAAAACCAAGTTAGTGGTAGCGGAAATGTTTTGAATAAGGCGTTTAGTCTGTTAGCAACTCGTAAGTCGCGTTCAAATCCCGCCCGGTCCGTAATGGGGTCTGAGACCCGTTAGCTCCATCATTGGACTATATTGTTTGTGTGAGTTTGCGATGGAGAGTCTGCAAGGTTTGTATTATGTGCAAAGGGCAAATTAGGGTAGACAAAGTGGGATTAACATTATTATTAAAAAATGCCTGAATTTTTTATTCTAAAAAGTTAGGGTTCAATAAAGAAAGAGATTGGAGAGCTCTATGTTTAGTAGGGCTCTTTTTTACCGGTCATGTATACCCAAGCGCCGACTATGGCAATTGTTATGACTGCTCCGGCAAAGCCTGAGATCATGAAGCTTGTCATTCCACCGAGCAACGGCAGAACGGAGACCATCCACGGGATAAGGTAGACTGCTGTGAGTTGCGCTATGACGCCTGCTACGAAACCTAACAGAGCTATTAAACCGAATATTTTTAATCTGCTATTCATTCACTTCACCTTTTTTATTTTAGGATTGCTTCGCGCTTCTTTTTAGTCTAACTTACATATTTCTGTCTAAACAGATTGGTGCTTATGGTGTCTTTAACTCTAATAGTTAAAGCTCTATGGACTTTTTTATGTGACATATAGCTCTACGTATATACGTGCATATCTTGATCATAGTAACAATGTATAAGATTGTTTTTAACATTTTGACATTCAAGAGGTAATCAAATTGTCAGAAAGATTTGCAAAAAAGTGGGAAAGTAAACGGGACGAAGAGCCATTCCAAAATCGCATAAAGGACGCAGTAAAACCACCAGGACCACTAAAACCACGACTAGACTTCGCTGTGAGACGCATTGAGCTTCAAGTGCAGAAGCTTGACCAAGCAACAGACAGATTCGGCCAAAGAGACAAAGCAATCTTCGCACGCATAGTCGACGCATACGCAAAACATGACAGTGCACGCGCAAATGTTTTCGCCAACGAACTAGCTGAAGTCAGAAAAATGTCAAAGTTAATAATGAATGCCAAACTTGCATTAGAACAAATTACATTAAGATTACGAACAGTCTCAGAATTAGGCGACGTAGTTTCAACCTTAGGACCAGCTGTAGGTGTTCTGCGTTCAGTCAGATCAGGCTTAACAAGTGTGTTTCCAGAAGCAGAAAGTGAACTAGGCGAAATTGGCAACATGCTTAGCGGTATCATGATTGAAGCAGGCCAAGGCAGCGGAATGACATTGAACTTTGACTCAGTAAACGAGGACGCATCAAAAATTCTTGCAGAAGCAGCCACAGTTGCAGAACAAAAGATAAAAGACAAGTTCCCAGATCTGCCCCCAGGAATGCCCTCAGCCCCACAATCAGAAAAATCAACACAGAGTTTCTAAAATAGGAGGATAAAACACAAATGTCTAACTCCAATCTTTTTCTTTGTATTGGTAAACCTATAAAGAATGATTATGGACGAATAATTGGTAAAGTTGCATCTTTCGCATTAACACCCGATGGGAAATTTGACGCCGTTTATGTGGAATTTGGTGATGGCCAATTTACAAAACAGCCTATGGAAAACTTGAGATTTAATGGTGCTGAAATAACCTTTGTAACAAAAATTAAATCTCAAGCAGGTACGCTGTGTGACCATATTCCATTAATTTGGCGCAAAGACGAAGCTCTCAAAGACCTTCTTGAGAAGAAAAAAATTGCTCCAGACGTTTTTCAGGACCTGCACCAAAGTTTCGGAACAGTCTTAACCCAGTTCAAGAAGGATGCTCAAGTCATTATTGATGAATCCGTTGTTGAGATTGAACGCTGCCGAGAAGAAATAACATCTTTGAGCTATGCTATTGCTAACTTGGAAATTGAACATGAAATCGGAAAAGTCGATGAAGAAACCTACAAATCCGCTTTCACTCTGCTACAAGAAACTCTCAAACGTGCATCTTCAGAAAAAACAGATTATGAACAGACCAAAAGCAAACTTGCAAGCGTATTACTGGGCGATCAATCTCAAGTGCCCAGATCCACCAAAATTTACGCTGAACACGTCGTCAACAACAACATCAGCAACAATGATGCAGCCTCAAAACTTCCTGAACCCCCAGTAGTTGTTTACGTAAAAGAAATCGGGAAAGCAGGAATTTAATCAACGAAAAAAGCGGATACACTTGGAGGGATAAGGAATGAAATTTAGTAACCCAACCCCTCCCCCTATCCGTGAAGTCGCCAACAAATCAATTATGACACTTAAAATTCAACAAAACAAATTAGAACAAGCAAGTTTTCGTTTAAGAGAAAGAGATCGCATACTTTTTGAAACTTGCATGGGCGCATTAAAAAAGAATAACCGTGAAAAAGCAGCGATTTGCGCCACGGAACTTGCAGAAGTTCGAAAACTTGTAAAATTTCTCTACAATGTTCAATTAGCAATTGAACGTGTAGTTCTGAGATTGGAGACCATTAAAGAGTTAGGCGATATTGTCGCTGACCTGAAGCCAGCATTGAAGCTGCTTTCAGGAGTTTCCCAAGAGCTATTCCAAGTCTTACCTGACGTTAGCTCAGAACTAAATAACGTTAACTCAACAATCCAAGAAACATTGCACGCCACAAAGATTTCGACCGATGAAGAAATAATTCCAGTCGGCAAGAAAACTGAGGGCGGCGAAGAAATCCTTAAAGAAGTCACTTGTTTCATGCAGCAGAAGTTAACTGAAACTCTTCCCGAGCCACCTCTTGGTGCTCCGGTAAAAGAGAAAACACCAATCAAAGAGCTTGTTGCTTTAACTGCTAGCAGTTCCCAGTTTATTGGGCGTAAAACTACCGAAGAAACTGGGTTTGACCCCTCAAGCTCCGTTTTCTCCTACAAGAAATCGGAAATTAAAGAGTTCTCGCTTAAGGTTCAAAAGCCATGTTTAGAAGATGTGCTTTTGGAATATGTTCGTAAAACAAATGGTGAAATCGATTTAAGTCGTTGCTCCAGCGAGCTTCAGACATCTAATGAAGAAATTGAGCGTGCCCTTGAAAGCCTAGGGACTAAGGGTAAAATCAAAATTGAGTTAAAGTCACCTGAATAGGAGAAAGGCGAAGGAGAGACAAAAATGAGTGCATCGAACGAACTTGAAAAAGCAGCGACAGCTTATGCCCTAGACGCTGTACGCTTAGATAAACAAGGGCAAAAAGGCAGAGCTATAACCCTCTATCAAAAAGCAATTGAAAGCTTACTGCAACTTGTGCAGCTTTACCCTGAATACGGTTTGAACAAAGTTTACGTTCAAAGAGCCATCGCTTACCAAGAACGAATCAAAGCATTGCAAGGCGCAGTTTCGTCAAACGAAATGAATGAAGCTGCTCATAACGATAATGAAGGTGGAGGAGGAGCAACCATGGAAGGCAACGGAAACGGAAAAAGTGAGGAACTCGTAGTTACAGAAAAACCTAACATCAGCTGGGGCGAAGTTGTTGGCTTAGACACGGCTAAAAAAGCTGTAAAAGAAGCCATAGTTTACCCTGTCCAAAGACCCGACTTGTTCCCGTTGGGTTGGCCACGCGGCATCTTGTTGTTTGGTCCACCTGGCTGCGGCAAAACATTGCTGGCCGCTGCAGTTGCAACTGAAATCGACGCTAATTTCTATTCAATCGATGCAGCTTCCATCATGTCTAAGTGGCTAGGAGAGGCTGAACAGAACGTTTCAAAATTGTTTGGAACAGCACGCAAATCAGCCATCGAAGGTAAACCAGCCATTGTTTTCGTTGACGAATTGGACTCTTTGATGGGAGCACACACCAACGAGGTCGGCGGAGAAATCCGTGTTAGAAACCAATTCCTAAAAGAAATGGATGGCATCGTCGACAAAGGAAAAAACCTTCACGTTTATGTCATAGGCGCAACAAACAAACCTTGGGACCTTGACTGGGCATTTATCAGACGTTTCCAAAAAAGAATTCTTGTTCCGTTGGCAGATCACGCAACTCGTTTAAGCATGCTAAAACTCTACTCAAGCACTCTAGCCATAGATTCAGATGTAGACCTACACGAGTTAGCACGGCTTGCAGAGGGCTTTTCAGGAAGCGACATACGCGATGTTTGCCAATCCGCACAGCTAAAGCTCATTGGAGAATTCTTCGAATCAGGCAAAGCAATGGATAAAGAAGCAAAACCACGATTGCTAACCATGGATGACTTCCGGCAAATCCTTGAAGACCGCAAACCAAGTGTTTCCTTAGACATGCTTTCGGCATATAGCAGGTGGTTTGAGGCTTTCAAAGCCTTATAATCATGGAGGGCAAAAAACAAAACCAGAAATCTGGGTTGGGTGGAAAGGTTTGGAGAGACAATTAATTTTTAGCACGCTCTCCCTTCTCCCCCTCAAATATCTCCAAGCCCCACAACCCAAAACCAACCCATCTTTTCTGTATTTTAAATCTTGTTTTTCTTTTTTTATCGCTTAAAAATAAGTCATTTTGATTAATTAATTGCGAAAAAAATGCTCTATCATTTTAGGTGAGTTTACTTGGGTTGTCGTTTTCGGTTTCTTCTTTCGATTTGCGCTAAACGGTAGGTAACAAAGGCTGAGAAGCTTCTGACTCCTTTCTTAATGGCGTATTCTTCTTTGACCTTGAGCCATTCTTAAAGAAGTAATCGTATACCTCTGCTTTGACAGTGATGCTTTTGTAGCCTTTTTTTGGCGTGCTATTTCCTCAATATCGGATAATACCACCGTGTGTAAATTTAAGGTTTCAGAAAAATTTTCATTAAACTACAACAGCAAAATATTACGATAGGAGTTACCATATGCACGAACATTCGTTACATCATGTCAATTATATTTATGGATATTATTTATTATTGAAAGAAGGTTAGTTTTTTGCCTAGAAAAGGTAACAAATGCATCACAATCAACGAAAAAGTACATGAAGACATTAAAAAAAAGGCCAAAGAAACTAATTGCAAAATGAGCGAATATATTGAATATTTGATTGCCAAGGAGAAAAATAATGTTTCCAACGATAAGTTTTGACGGCAATTTTAACTGATCCCTACCTTCGAGAAATTATGAATCAACCCGAATTGTTTGTGGACAGCATTTTCAGCAAAAGTTAAGCAATTCGATGAACATACGAAAAATATTGAAAAAAGGAAACCAAAACGCTTCATAAACCTCCTCCATTTTCAGTAGCCAGCCTAAATATCACATCCTGTTTCTGCAATACCCTCAGCTAAAGTGTAAAACCGCAATGGCAAGTTAGCTCCTCTTTTCTAATTAACCCTTATTTTTTGTGCCCTAAATTTCTTTAAACATCGAAGTACAAAAAAACCGTCAAAAAACCCTTTATCCCCAGAAATATGTAGAGTAAAACGGGGAGTATATCCTTAAAGAAAACCTTTGGTTGAGTCAACTTTGGCACGACACGGTGGCTACTTAGCCCAAATTTAAGACCCTTACGCGTCTAAGCTAAGACGTGCTTTGGCTCACCAAATATACTTACCCCTTTTTTTATTTGCTGGATTTATATTTGGGTCAGGGGGTCTTTGAAGATTGGGTCAGTGTTTTTCCAGATTATTTTTTGTATTTTTAGTAGTTCTTTGTCATGCGTGTAACTGACGGGTATTTTATTTACTATGTAGCTGGTTACTATAAGGGCATCTCTTCCCCCGAGCACATGCTTTATTGATAAGTTAAGGGCAACGTGGCTTGTTTTTTTTGTTTGGTTAAAGAAATCAATAAAAGTATGACTCAATAAGGCATCAAGGCGTATTGCTGCTTCTTCTGAAGAGCATTTTTGCCCAAAAACAAGTGTATGATATGTCTCATGGAGAACGGTTGGGTTTAAGGCGAGCTTACTTTCCTGGGATAGATTCAAAAGTAAACCGCCGAGAATTTCGTTTTCAGGGTACGCTTTATCTAGCGTATAACATAGAATGTTTGTGTCTAGGCCAGCAATCATTTAGGCGCTTTTCCAGATTTCCTTCATTTTCTCAGGAGGCCAGCACTCAGGTTTGCCAGTTCTGCGTGGCTCTGAAGTTATTAATTTCTTGAATTCTTCTAGAAAGTCTTTTTGTTTTCCTGGTAGCAGGAGATATCCGTGCTGGTTTTTTTATGGTGACGGTGTCTCCTATTTCTTCTCTTATTTCTGGTGGAATGCAAATTCTGCCTTTGGAGTCAACTTTGACATTAACTTGCTCCATTTTTCCCATAATACTGATGGGACGAGCATCCATTTAAAACTTCATCAAACTCCTTTGTGAATAGATTTTGCAGATGTCTATGTCACAACTGGAAAAGTTCTTGGGCTGGACATTATCAAAAAACAAACAGTTGTATACGTACATTGTATGTTATTTTTTGTTAAATACAGAAATGATGAGGTTAAACTTACCGAAATGTTAAAATTGACTTAATTCAAACCCTTATTAGGTGAAATTTTTGCCAATTAAACAAAAAGGAACAAAAGACGATCCGTGGATTCTAAAAACGCCTCCTGGCACCTCTGAGTTTAAAGCATATCAGGACCCAACCGCTGACGCGCCCGCAATCGTAGTTTGGGTAGGTAAAACAGAACTAAAATATCAACTCCGCGCCTTGGATGATTTACATAAAATGCTAAAAGAAAAAGGAGACTGGATGCCCCTTGGCAGTGCAGACGAGCAGAAACCAGCCATAGAAGGAACCGTTGAAGCTTGGGGCAGATCACCAAAAAACCCAGTTGCCGGATGGTACGGCATAAAAAAGGGGTTGCGTGGGCGATTTGCAAATTATATACCGCCGATCATGGAGGTTTTAGGTTTGGCCGAAGTTGAACATAATCCCAAAAACAACAGAATGCGAGTCGTCTAATTTTTTAACTTTTAATATTGAGAAATTCATTTAAAAAATAGCTATGGGGGGCTTTTCATTTCTTCCCTAAAAGTTTCCTCAAGCATTTTCTTGTTTATACCAATTTCTTCGGCTAAACGTTTTACCTGTTTAACGTAAGTTCGGAATAGGCTTTGGAGAATTTCGGCTTTTTCTTGTTCGGAAAGTTCTTTTTCTTCAGCCATTAACAGCGCGAACCATTTGCCAAGGTTTGTCAGTTGATAGGTTTTTACCCATATGATTCTTCCTTCTTTCTCGTCTTTTTCCATACTTTCGTTTAGTACGCCGAGTTTGGTTAGAGTTTTTAGGTTTTCTATAATTGTTTTGTTTGAGTAATTTAGTTGTTTTACGAGTTCTTTTTGGTATATGTTTTTTGATATGCCTTGTTTGAGTGAGAATCTTAGTAGGTCGACGCCTGCTTTGGAGCCGAAGATGGCGCTTAGAATCTTATCTTTTTTTTCGGTTGGAAGAAATACTACATAGGGGTGTAACTTTTCAATCATCTTATTCCGTAAGTAAAAGATATGAAAACGTTTTACATTTAAGAATTATCCTTCTTCTGTGGTCATAAGAAGTTAAGAAAATAGTTTTTGTGCTAAGTTGGCTGATTCTTTATCGATTACTTCCAGTAGACTAATCTTTTTTTGAAAAACTGTTTGAACCAAAATTTTCTATTTGAGGCTCAATTTTGAAAAACTGTTTTATAGTACGAAGGTGCATGTAAAGAATTGCACAGATGAGGGAAGGGTAAATGGGAAAAAAAACAGTGTACCTCTTGATTATGGTACTTTTTGTTTCATTAGCAATATCATCAATTCCACGTACATTCAGTCAACCTGAAGACGTCAAAGTTACAAATTATTCTTACTATTTCAACCCCGATGGTTTTCTTGATGTAGTGGGTAAAGTTCAAAATGTTGGTCAGAACACCATTGACTCCGTTTACATTCAAGGTACCATTTTGGATCCATCAGGAGCTGACGTAAGCGATTCTGGTACCAGAGCGTGGGTTGCATATCTTGTTCCACAGCAGGAAGCGCCCTTTATTATGGAGTTTCAACTTTCAAATGGTGACCCATGGACACAAGATGATATTGGGTCCATACAATTGAGCATCGCGCAAGCCAATGCAACAAGTAGCTATCAATATCCAGATTTAACAATCACAAGTTCCACGCCGTCAATCGGAACAACTGGAGATTATAATGGTGCCTACTCAGTTAGTGGTGAGATTAAAAATACGGGAACTCAAACTGCTACAAACCTCACGGTAGTTGCAGCCTTTTACAATTCTACAGGTTCAGTAGTTGGGGTAGGTTACACAGATTATCTAACGCCCGCTGATCTGGCTCCATCTGGACTTATTCCGTTCCAAGTTTATGCATTAGACTTAAACCAGTCCGAAGTACCAACAAGCCTAAAAATTACCAGCTATTCATTACTTGTTCAAACTGAATTTCCAATTCTTCAAGGTGCTGCACCTGTAGTGACTCCATATCAAGCAAGTGGAAGTTCACCAGCTCCTAGCAGCGGCTCACCAACAAATTCTCAATCCGCTTCCAATCCCGTAACAAACAATTCTGCTAATCCTTTAAACACAACAATGATCGCAGTAATCGCTGTTATAGCCATCATAGCAGTCATAGGCGTTATCGTAGTAGTGAGGAAACGTAAGCCTCAGACAACAAAAACCGAAGTAGTCGTTTCCCGAAAAACAACTTCAAAACGGGAACGATAAAACTTCACGCACATTATCTCGAGCCTTGATTAGGTGATAGGTGCATTGTTTAAATATTTCTTTAGGACACTGGTTGATTATGAGCTTTAGACCTCAAACCGGTTCACGACGAAATGCCGCTAAACAATTTTCAAAGTCAACACATGAAAAGAAAGCAAAAGAAAAAAAGCAGCGTTCCGGCGGTAAATACGTAGAAGAAACAGCTGAGATTTCTGCAAAAGAAGTCGTAGAAAAAACTCTCATTACATTAAGTAAGCTCGGCACTCAAATCTTTGCGCTTTCACCCTTTAGTCAATATTTTGATGATTGGCTTGTGTCTTTAAATCAGGTTGTTTCCGAATTTGAATCTAACCCAACCATACAAGTTGATGAGCAATTTGTTAAAGAGCGCTCCCAGATTTTTCTTGATGTTGAAGGTATCTTAGCGGAAAAAAGACTTCAAGAATCAAACATCTCAGAAGAAGCCAAACAATTGGCCGAAATTAACCATCTTATAGTAGAAATCGATAAGGAGTATGCTGAAAAAACAAGAGAACGCAGCTTCAAACGAAATGCAGACGTTCAACGTTTAAGCACTAACATTCGTGAATTAGAAGAAACCGAAGCCACTCAACGAGAAATCAAATTTGGCTTTTTCCAGCTAAGGGCAAAACGCAAAGCTACCGAACAACTTTTACAAACGCAACAAGAGTTAAAATCAACAAAGAACGAATTACAAGTGACACTTGAAAGCTTCACAGCGGAACAAGAAAAAATGCATGATGACTACGAGAAAAGAAAGCAACAGTTAATTGAAAAATCAGATAGTTTACATAAAGAACTTGAAAAACTTGAAACAGACCTGTCTACAAATCCGCGTCAAGAAGCAACAAAAGCTTTGGCCAATGCTATAAATGCTTATGTTCAAAGAACTCCTGTAGCGCCTCAGAACCGTTAATCAATTGACGAATTAATCAAAGAGCGGTTAACTGACTTTAAGCTGGTTTGTATTAGGCGGTTCGGGCATGGGTCCCATCAGGGTTTTAAGAGATTTAATTTCATCTCTAAGAGCATTAACATCGCGCTCTAATGCAGCAGCCTTTGCATCAGCCATTTTTCTAAGATCATCTATTTCAAGAGTTAGATTTTTCTTTTCTGCTTCTAAACTTTTTATTTTTTCAATTGTCTTTGCAGGCTACTCATTTTTTGCTCCCCTTGTTAGGTAATGTATTTCTCTTTTTGCTTAAGACTTTTGCATTTTGAATACTTACCAAGAAAACTTTTTGTTCATCAATTATTCAAGAAAGCAGTTTCGTATCCTTGACTTTACGATGCAGTTTTATATTGGAATCTGTAACTTAAACATATTATATTGTGTCCATTTGTTGGATTGTGTCTCGATGAGAAAGACTATATTTAAAAAGTTAGAAGCCCAAGGGCTGATGGCAAATTATAATCGCTTACGAAAGAATTTACCACCTAAACTTCCTGACCGCGTTTTTATTTGGGATGAAACTTTTAGGGAAGGCATCAAGGCGCCAACAGTTTACCTAACTTATGTTGAGCAAGTAAGATTGGCAAAATTCATGGATGAAGCTGGAGTGGCCATTATCAACGTTGGTTTTCCAGCTATTTCCGAAGACGAAAAACGTAACGTTAAACGTATTATTAATGAAACTTTTATCAATGCAAAGCTTACAGCGTCAGCTGAAGCAACCAAAAACAGTGTAAACGCCTGCTTAGAATGCGGCGTTAAAGAAATAACAATTGAATCTCCAATTAACGGTTTAAATCTTCAATATAAACTAAAAATGACAAAAGAACAAGCGTTGCAAAAAATAGTTGAAAACATAGACTACGCAAAAAAACATGGGGCAACAATTAATTTTGTTCTTATGGATGGAACCAGAACCCCACTGGAAGATATTCTTGAAGTTTTTGAAGCTGCCGCTGAAGCTGGTGCAACCCGGTTAGCCATAGCTGATTCTGTCGGGTTCATGAGACCATTATCCATGCGTTACTTAATGTCGCATATCCGTGATGGTTTGCCTGATGCTATAAGAAAGAAAGTGCCACTTTCAATCCATTGTCACAACGATTTCGGTTTAGGCTCAGCAAACACTCTGGCGGCCATGGAAGAAGGGGTTCAATATCTACATACTTGCATTGCGGGTTTTGGTGAACGTGCAGGAATAGCTCCCTTTGAAGAAGTTGTAACCGCAACAGAGCTGCTCTATAATATCGATACTGGAATAGATATGGGAAAAATCTATCGTCTCGCTCAATCAGCCGAAAAAGCGTTCGCTCTACCTATCCAATTCCACAAGCCAATTATTGGTGAGAACATTTTCACTCATGAAGTTGAAGAAGAAGTAGAGGAGATGATGGCGCAACCATTGCTTTTTGAGCCCTTCCCACCTGAAATCGTTGGGAGAGAAACAATGATTTTCATAGGCAGAAACACAGGTCAGACACTTATTCAGAAGCTTTTGGAGAAAGCAGGTATCAGAGCTTCACCAAGACAAATGGATGAGCTTTTCAGACGTATCAAAGGTTCACAAGAAAGCTTAGATAAAGGAGAAGCTCAAATGACGTATTATCAAGTTAAAAAACTCATGAAAGACCTATTGAAAGGCTATACTATGGATGAGTTCTGGCGACTTGTTGAGCAAGTGACAAGACAAAAACCTAAACTGCCGGTAGCGACAAAAAAACAGCTTCCGCAAACAGCGGATAAACTGGTACCCTAACAGCAGTTAAATTGCTGT
Source organism: Candidatus Bathyarchaeota archaeon (assembly GCA_003164295.1). Lineage (GTDB taxonomy): Archaea > Thermoproteota > Bathyarchaeia > Bathyarchaeales > Bathycorpusculaceae > Bathycorpusculum. The sequence goes on along the minus strand of PLTA01000012.1, from coordinate 36,815 downwards.
TTTATTTTATCTATTTCTTCTTTTTTTGGTCTTTTTGGATAATTATAGATTGGTCCGCTTGGTTTTTCATTATAGAAGGGGCGGTTGCAGTCTTTGCATCCAGAAGTCAAGAAGGGCTCTGCAGATTCAATTACCTGTTTTACTTTTTGATTAGCTAATCCAAACCCGGTTGTTTTGCCCTCATTATCAAACTGCATTTCTTCAAATCTGGCTAATTCTTTTACAATTAAATATCTGGCAAGTTGCACTCGCCTATACGATTCAAGTGGTGGTGGGCAACAATTCTCCAATGCCGTTCCTACTACTGCAGTAAAAGCGAAAAGAGCAGGCAAAACACTCATGTCCACACATCTTTGAATTGTTCCTATTGCTTCCTTCTCTGTCTCGCCTAACCCAATAATTATGTGTGTGCTCACATTTCCTTTTCCAAAAACTGTGTTTGCTTCATTTAACATATCAAACTGATTTTCCCAACTGTAAGAGCCGCCCGCATCTTTGCCTTTAACTTTTTTGAATAATGCTCCTGTTGATGCATCCAACGCTATGCCTAACCTGTCAACACCTGCTTTTGCTAATAGCTGTATGTTTTCTTTTTTTAGGGGTTGGCACGAAACTGAAATGGGGATATCGGCTTCTTTTTTAATTTGTTTCACAAGCATTTCAAGATGAACAAAAACGCTTGGGTAATTTAGGGCTTGGATGCAAACTCGTTTAATTTTCCATTTCTGAGCCATATCGCTGATACCTGTTGCAACATCTACAGTTGGAAACGCTGGCCACGAAACCCTAGATAGCAATTCTAAGCTGCTTTTGCTTCCTCTTGCTTGGGGACAGAAACCACAGTTAGCTGTGCATTTGCCTTCTTTGTATGTCATAAGGTAAGCTGTTGTGGGTTCAGCATTTAATTTGCCCTTTAACAATCCCAGGACTATGGCGGTGCCTAAGCTAACTCGAATTTGTGGGGGTATGCTTGTGTATAATTTTTCTTTTTCTGTCAAAGCAGGCACTACGAAACTATCATAACAATAAGAAAATTGGTTAGTATATTAGTTTAAGTTTGGATTACGGTTTTTTGTCAAGCATATGACGCGGCTTCCAAGAGAAATCACGAAAAACACTACAAACGCATATTGCACGAAACTGTAAGTTATCTGCTCAGGGAAAACAAGCGTTAAAACTATGCCAATGTAGAGGGCGCTTCCGATGTATTTTCCTATTGGGTCATAGATTTTTTTTGATAAGCGGCTTGTAAATATGAATAGAACAAATGATGCGGTTATGAGTAGCGGAAGCCAAACAGGATAAAACCCTTTAACCGTAAAAAACACAAATGCCCCAATTACAAGGGCAAAGTCTGTTATGGCATCGTAGTAAGCGCCAAAACTTGAAGTTGCCCCCAACTTTCTAGCGGAGTAACCATCAAAAAAATCTGTAGCTGCAGAAAAAGCCAGCAAAATCAAACATGCGACAATGTTTGCAGAGTTGTAGAGATAAAAGAAGAGGGGTAAAACTGCGATTCTTAATGAGCTAATGGCTGTGGGGATTAGGATTAGTTTTTTCATTGATTGCACTTTTTTACGGTATTATTTTGTTTGCCTCGTTTTGCATATTCAGGTTGTGTTGGTTTCTGAAAGCCGTTATGGATTTTAGGATTGCTCCGTTATAGTTTTGCACGATTTTATCCATGTTTCCAACTGCATTGAATGGGTTTACTCCGCCACCGACCGCAACCTAAAACATAACCAACAAAATTTATCCAAAAATAACCTACCAAGCCAACCAACACCTAATACAAACAAAAAAATTAACGCAAAACCTCAAAAGTAAAATCAGTCAAACGCTCAAAAGGCTTACCCAAAACGCTATAACCCATTTTCCCAAGATACTTTCGCCCATAAAACTGAGCATGTGCCTTCCCAATAGCAAACTTTAACTTTCCCTCACTAAAACCCGAAGCATAAAGCAACTTATGCCTAATTAAACGGTAATTCTTAGGTTCTTCCCAATCCTCAATGTACACACCCTTATCTTTTACCCGTTCATAAAGTGGGGTGCCCGGAATCGGGTAAGGCAAAGTAAATGATAAATAATCAAGAGGCAAACCAGAAGCAAAACGCACGGTATCCAAAACGGTCTTGTTGCTTTCGCCTGGGTACCCAACAATAAAAAAAGCTCCTGTTTTTAGTCCAGCTGCTTTAGCGGCGTAAACGGCATTTTTAGCCTGCGAAGTTGTGATGTGTTTGTTCATTAATCCTAAAACAGAGTCGTTGCCTGATTCAATGCCAAAGAAAACCCTTATGCAACCGGCACGTTTCATGCCTTCTGCAACTTCTTTATCCATCGTATCGACACGTGACAAACATTCCCAGCCAACATCGACTTTACGGCGAACCATTTCGTTACACACATCAAGAAGATGATAACGATTTAAAGTAAAACAGTCATCAGCAAACCAAACACGGTCGTACCCTAACGCAGCAATCTCCTCTACCTCGTCAACGATGTTGCTAACAGATCGGCTTCTAATTTTGGTGCCAAAGATAGGTCGACTACAAAAATCACATGAAAATGGACAGCCTCTGGACGTTATCATGGATGAAGTGGAGTAGCCAAATCGATCAAGATAATATTTTTTGTACGCTTCATTATCAAATAATTCACGTGTGGGCCTAGCTAAAACATCTAAATTCTCAATAAACTCCCTTGGCGCAGTATGAACAATATGGTCTCCATCTCGATAGACAAGCCCCTTCACCACTGAAAATCCAACTCCACCCCTAACACAGTCCAGAAGCTCAACCATAACTTCTTCACCCTCGCCGACCGCAACCAAATCAAAGGCCCCAAGAAAGCTCTCAGGAGACCAAGAAGGCAAAGGACCACCAACCACAAACAAACTACAATCGCCCCCGCATTCCTTTTTGATGGTTTCTGCAAGCTCTAAAGTTGTTTTCTTCATGGAAAACATTGAGTAGAAACCGATAATCTGCGGTCTAGCCTGTTTTACCCGTTCAACTACTTCGCTAAAACCTAAAAAAGTGCAATCAATCAAATCCACTTCTGCTCCATGCTTTTTGAGTGCAGCCGCAAGATAGCCTAAACCTAGGGGTGGAAAACGGAAAATTGAATTATCATTAGCAGGATGAAAATATGGGTAAACTAAGGCGACTTTAATTGCCATTTCAGATTTAAACTCCAAAAATACTTGTTCAAAAAATTGGATCAGAGTTCTTATGAAAACACTCGTTTTATCCTTTAAAAACCTTACATTAAGCAAACGGATTTCAGATTGGGGAAAAAAATTTCAAAAATACCTTGTTAAAGCAACTGAAGTTGTGATGGCAAGCTTTATTATTGTTCCGTGATTTTTTAAATTCGATTGAAACAAAATACTAAACCTCCTACATGTCGGGCTGGTTAAATGGCAAAGCTAAGTGAAATAGGATTCTCAAAAGGCATAATTGCAGAAACAATAATCTCCACGTACAGCGCTGAGGGACAACCAAATGCGGCGCCAATGGGTGTAACCATGCAGGATGAAGAGCACCTCACAGTTGACCTCTTCAACACTTCCCAAACCTATCGAAACATCAAAGCAAACCGTTGCGCTGTCATAAACTTGACATTTAACATTGAGATTTTTTACCGTTCAGCTTTCAAAGAAACAAACCCAAACGGCAACCTGCCCGCAGAATGGTTTGAAAAATCGCAGTCTGTTAACGCTCCCAAGATAAGGATGGTTGAGGCGTCAATAGAGGTTTTAGTTGAGCATCTGGAGTTGATGGCGTCAAGGGGAACAATGAAAACCCGTGGGACCCTCAAAGTTGAATCTATTCAAGCAACTTGTGTTTACCCTCAAGCGTTTAGCCGTGCATTGTCGTTAACTGTGGAAGCTATCCTTCATGCTACCCGGGTAAAAGCCCTGTTGAGCGATGAAACACAGCAGAAGCGCATTGCCAAACTCTTGGAGGTTATAAGTGATTGCCATCAAGTGGTGAATCGTGTAGCGCCCAATTCATCTTATTCGCTGGTTATGGATGATTTGACGAAACGGATTGAAGGCTGGAGAAATCTAAAGTGAAGGTGCTTTTAGTTACGGGTTTAATGGCTAAGGAATCTGTTGAACATTATGCTAAAGAAAGCGTTGTTGAAACCCAAGTTTTGGCTTTAAAGGTTCCCGTAGCAGCTTTCTTATCGCCTCAAACAATCAACGGAGCACTAAAAAAGGTAGACCTCAATAACTTTGATTTAATTTTGGTTCCAGGGTTAATTCGAGGTGACACATCAGTTATCTCCAAAGCTACTGGTGTTCCGGCGTTTAAAGGTCCGAGGTACGCTGCTGATTTGCCAACTATTCTGGATTCGTTAAATGAAGTAACGCTTTCAACCGTTACTCCTGCAGATGAATTGCTCAGAGAAAAGCTTAGGAAAAAAGCTTTGGCTGAAATAGCGAAAGTTGAACAAAATAAAGAAGTCCTCTTAAAAGGACCAGGAAATATTTCGATTAGAGACTTGGCTGTCGGCAAAAATTTTCCTATGCGTGTTTTGGGTGAAATAGTTGACGCTTCCTTGTTGGAGGACGGGGCGGTTAAGCATTTGGCTAAAATCTATGTCGAAGCCGGTGCAGACGTAATCGACGTTGGCATGGTCGCTGGAGAGAGTAGACCAAAAGATGCCAAGCGAGTTGTTGCCGCAGTGAAAGCAGCGGTGAATGTTCCTGTGAGCATTGATTCGCTTGATCCCGCGGAAATTAAGGCAGCGGTTGAAGCTGGCGCAGATTTGGTGCTGAGCATGGACGACGGAAACCTGGAGGAGATAGCTCCTTTTGTTAGGGATGTGGCGGTTGTGGTTATTCCCACAAACCAAAAAGAAGGTATCTTCATAAAGAAAGCACAGGAAAGAGTGCAATTACTTGAAGAAATCATAACTAAAGCTAAAAGTCTTGGCGTAACCAAAGTTTTAGGCGACTTAATACTTGATCCTCTCAACGTTTTAGATTCGTTTGTTGCTTTTCGCCAGTTCGCAGAAAGAAACCCCCATGTACCCTTGTTTGTCGGCGTCTCCAATGTTACCGAACTCATGGATGCAGATTCAGTGGGCATAAACGCTTTACTTTCCCGACTAAGTTCAGAAGTCGGCGCAGTCATGCTGTTGGCCACTCAGAAAAGTGACAAAGCACAAGGAACAATCAAAGAAGAAGTCACCGCTGCAAAAATGATGTTCCTTGCAAAAAAAAGAGGATCCGTTCCCAAAGACCTGGGTATAGACCTGCTTATCTTAAAAGATAAACGGAATCGAGAAGAAGCTTACAATAAAGAGTTAGAGCAAAAAAACCGTGTTTTAATTGGCCAAGCAAAAACTGAAGCTGCCGAACTTGATGAAAAAGGTTCTTTTAGGATTTTTGTGGATCGAAAGGAGCAAAAAATAATCGCTGTGCATTTCACTTTGTCAGATAAAGCTGTGCCAAGCTTAATTATTAAAGGCAAAACGGCTGAGCAGGTTTACGGGCAAATTATTGAATCTGGTTTGATTTCAAAACTTGACCACGCCGCCTATCTGGGAAGTGAGTTGGCAAAAGCTGAAATCGGTTTAAGAACTGGCAAGGAATACATTCAAGACAAGAGAATGTTTAACGATTAATCAGATTTTTCTTTTTTTTTATTGTCGATACGCTCATAATATTTATTCTTTTTCAGCATTGATATGGCGCTTGAATTATGCCTAAAAATGCTTAGAGTTTTTTGAATTTTTTCAAGCCATCTGCGATTTGACTGCCAAAATAGAGATTGCTAAAAACCGAACCTTCGCTTTCCCTTAGCTTCATTACGTCAACAAGTGGTTTGTATTCTCCTCCTGCTAACCCGTTAGCAAACACCGCTGCACCTTCAGCCGCCTGCTTAGCCACCTTAGCCCTTGTCGCAAGCACATTTATGTTCATTTTTACGCCTGTAGCTTTTGAGAAGGTTGCGAAGCTGCCTTTTAGGTCTGCGAGGAACTGGGGTATGCGGATGAATCTGCCGCTCAAAATAATTTCTTTTGGTGCCACCGACGGCAACAGCGACGCAACGTCTTTGACAGTTGACTCCAACATCATCTTGTAACCTTCATTGGCTTGCGGATTTGACTTGGAGTTTTCCACGAATTGTTCTAATGGCTTTGTTTGGTCAACCTTGGCAAATGAGGCTACGCCTCCCCCAAATAGCAGTTGTTTTGAGAAGTCGTCGGTGGCGTTCGCGATGGCGTAAGCTACTTCTGAATCAAAGAAGCCGCTGCCTAGAAATGATGGAAACCCTGCAGTTCCAGCCATCGCATCAACGATTTGCCCGTTTTTAACAGCCATCGCCGAAGTGTACCCAAACCCAACTTCTACTAGAATAAACGAGGTTTCGCTATAAGGAATTTTTAGCCGCTGTGCTTGATCCTTCGCTGCCAAAACCACGCTCAACACCTTGTCCGAGGTTCCCATATCTATTCTGTTAGCTTTCCTATACTTTGGCACAGTATTTAGATGGATGACGCCTTGAGTGAAGTAAGTGTTCAAGTCATATGCTTGACGAAGAAGCACCATAAGCTCTCGCAAGCCAACAATTCGCAGACGCCTTTTCACATCGGCTTCTGTAACAAAAGTAGCTTCAGCGATTTCCTCATCAGACGCTTCTTGCGCCCGCTTTAGCTGCATACCGTAGCCAGATGGCCCTAAAATAGCATCGATTTTTCCAAAGCGTTCCTGCGTTTCTCTGAGTTTTTCTACAACAAGTTTTGCGCTTTTTGTTATTTCATCTCTTGGAATCGCTACATCAATTATGATTTTGCCGTCTTTGTCATTGAACCCAAAAATATCCATTGTTTTTGTTCCAGAGTCAATTCCAACGGCCAAAACCAAATCTACATCTCCTTTATAACGGCTCCAGCGTTGGCTGCTTTAGTGCAGAAGACTTCTCCTCCGCCATTCTTATTCAAATAAGCCAAGAGTTCTTTTGACAAAAGTTCTGCTTCATTTTGGCGGTCAACTATGCCGTAAATTGTTGGTCCCCACGAAGTTTGGCATGCGCATGTGCTTCTTTTTAGCATGATTTTTATGGCTTCTTCAACCACTGGGTGGCAGTAGGTTCTGCCGCATTGATATTCATTCCAGAATTTGCCCAGTTCCGAGTTAAAAGAGGTTAATCCTTCACCGAAGAATTTAAGGTCATTTTCAATTATTGATGGGATGATTTTGACCAAAACAATTCTTGATAGCATATCCGAGGTTTCCTTTGGCATCAACTTAAGGTTCCGTAATATAAGATCCTCTTTTTCACGCATTTTAACGATTTTCTCTTGAGGCTCATTAGCTATTGCGATAACAAAGAGCCAGTTGTTTGGTACCGGCTGATGAAAGATTAGTGGAGGAATCATTTTTTCTCTCTGATCGACTCTAAAGCCGCCTTCAACAATGAAACCGCCCACTTTAAACGCGTGTACACCAAGACTTGTTATTGCGCCTCTCTGCATTGTCAAAGCAATTTCCTCAGTGGTTAACTTGAGTCCGTACAATTTTGCTAATGCAGTTCCTATTGAAAGCGCTAAAGTTGTATGATAACCCATTCCAACGAACTTTGGAATACTTTTTTTAACTATAACTTCAGCCCCAGCTAGGTTGTAAGCATCAACAAAACGGCTTGCGAAAAGGTAAGCTGCCTCGTCTTCAGATTTAACATCAACACCTTTTGTAACTTCAACTTCAAGAAGACGGTCAACTGCGAAACCAACTGTGCCATACAGTCTTCCAAGGTCTCCAGTCATGTCAAAATTGCCTGTATGCAAATGAGCGGGGGCAGATACGGCGATTTTGTTAGTTTTTTGCATTCTATTCACTGACATGCTGATGCTGGCGCTGGCAGAATTATAAGTTTTTCGTTCTCAAGCTATCTAATAACTTTGATGATTGCCCCTTGATTGTTTGCTTTGGCGACAAAGACTTCTCCGCCAACGCTGTTGTCGAGGAAAATTTGAACTTTAACTTGAATTGCTTTTGCTTCTTCATTTTTTACGACACCGTAAACCGTAGGTCCCCAAGAGCTCTGTCCAGCGCCGTAAACGCCGTTTTCAAGCATGAACTTTATGCACTGCGATGCTGGCGTGCTTGAATATCTGCCACCCTGAGCCTGAGCAAAACTATCACCAACTATACATTGGATTTGCGTCATGGCATCTCCGAAACTTTCGAGGTCTTTTTCACTGAGGGCTGGAAGCAGTTTCATCATGGTTAATCGGCAGATTTTACCCACGGCATCGGCTGGCATGGGCGGTAGCTGCTTAAACGCTGAAGCCTCAGCCTCGTTTGCTAACCCCTTTTTTGTTTGAGGAATTGCTACAACAAAGCACCATTGATCGGGAAAAGGTTGACGGCAAATAAGTGGAATGCTTTTTTGAGCTGGGTCTTTTGTGTTTTTTCCAGCATCTACAACTAAGCCTCCTTGCTCAAAAACTGCGGTGCCCACGCCTGATTGTGCAACCCTGCCCATAACAACAGCTAGATCATGGGTCGAGGCTTTTACATCAAACAATCGGGAAATTGAAGTGGCAACAGCCAAAGCTAACTGGGTTCCAGATCCAAGCCCAATGTGCTCGGGAATTGCCTGTTTGACATCTATTGCGACTTTATCTTTTATAGTGTAAGCTTCCATAAAGCGGGTGGTCAGTTTTCGAGTTAATTCAATCTTTTCCCCGCTTACGGACAATGTTTGAGATTTTTCAGCTTCTAAAACTACGTTTGGATGATCAATAGCTACACCTAAGCCTCCAAATATTCTGCCCAAGTCACCGTTCAAATCTATAAGTCCCAAATGCAGTCTTGCAGGGGTTTTAACGTAAACCTTCATTTTTGTCGTCAGCCCTGTACTTTTAATCGTTTTATTTCTGACTTGTCGTAATCCAATTGGGCAAGAAGTTCAGAGACAGTTTTGTGGTTAACTGGATGTACAAAGTCAGCTGCAATTTCATATAAAGGAACAAGCACAAACGCTCTTTCCTCAATTTTAGGATGTGGCACCTGTAGGTCTTTTTCATTGATAATTTGTTTTCCATAAAGTAGGATATCTATGTCAATTATTCGTGGTCCATTTCTCTCAACTAATTTTCTGCCCATTTTCTGCTCAATATCCTTCAAAAACAAAAGCAGTTCTTTTGGCGTTAATTTCGTATCGACTTTGGCAGCGCCGTTGAGAAACCAGTCTTGAGCCTCCAGATACATAGGCTTAGTCTTATACAGGGAAGATCGTTTTAGCACCTTCATTTTTTGTTTAAAGAGCTCTAAAGCTTTGTTTATATTGGCTTCTCGATCGCCGATGTTTGAGCCAAAAGCAATGTACACTTCAACCATGTCGTTCCCTTGAAATTTCAATTCCCATACTTGGCTCTTTGGCGTACTTCTGCTTTCTAACTGAAACAACAACCTTGGAAGCGAGAGGAATCTTCAAAATCAAAGAGGCAACAGTTTCTGCAACGCTTTCTAATAATTTGAACTCACCATTGTTAACGGCTTCAATTACTTTTTCCTGAATTTCAACGTAGCTTATGCTTTTGCTAAGGTCATCTATATCTCCAGCACTTCTTAAATCACAAAAAACATCAATTTCAACAATAACATTTTGTTTTTTTAACCGCTCTTCTTGGGTCACACCGACTTTGCATGGGACAACTAGATTCTTAACAAAAACCTTGTCCATCAAATGTGCATCCTTCAAGGTTAGTTTTCAAAATATTCACACCAGCTCTTGGGCGTTTCCCAAACCCTGACCCTATCCAAAACTGCTTCACTTGGCAAATTATCTTTTAAGCGTTGGAAAATGTAGCGGGAAATGTTTTCAGTTGATGGATTGCCCAATTCCTTGAAATCATTAAGGTAACTGTGGTCAAATTGTTCAGTTATTTTATGCAATTTTTCTTTTAGGGCTCTAAGATCAATTGAAACGCCTATTGAATCTATTTGCTTAGCGAGAAAAAAAGCTTCGACTCTATAGGTGTGCCCATGCAGGTTAGAGCATTTGCCTTTATAGCCCTCCAATTTGTGGGCAGCGTCAAATTCAGATTCCACTCTTAACCTATACATTCACCGGGTCCACCTAAAGCATTCCTCGCCACTCAGAATAGGCATTATGGTCATGAATAGATTCGTAACTTGAACATTTTATGACACAGTACCTACTGGAGTATTTTTCTCTAAGAGACTGAACGCATTTCCTAACTACATCTTCAACGAACCTTGCGTTTTCATGCATCTGCTCAACAAGCTTCTTTTCTTCAGGTCTTTTCAAAATCGAAAATGTCGGCGAACTAAAACTTTCACTGCAAACCCTGATAATATCTGACGATTCAACTTTACCTTTCGAAACATCAATATCTATACTTAAATTTCCACGTTGGTTATGAGTTAAACCATTACACATTTCCTTTGAACATGGACACGCAAGTGCACCATTAACTGAAACACCCAAAGTTTTCCTGCCAGTTGAAGTTGAATATTTAGCGGACATTTGAGCTATGCCATTTTCTTTTTCGCCATTTGGCCTTGTTCGTTCAAATGGAAACTCACAGAACACTTTAGTGCAGCAATCAAAATGATGTTTTGTTAAGGAGGTTTCAGAGATTTTTTCCGCTAAGTCCTCAATTGAAGTTGTTTCTTCTGGAATTTCTTCTATGGACTCAGCGAACCTGCTCATATGTACGCCGCGGAGGTTGGAGGGCAATTTTATGTAGCTATTAATAGTTACGATTGTGTGATAGTTTTTTGTCGGACTTTTTACTATTACGTATTTTCTTAGTCCTTCTACCCCAACTTTGTTTAATTCAATCTCGTTTTCAGGTTTTTCATTTTGGACGTCTTTCAACATCTCATTCCCCATTAATCCGAGAATAACTGGATGCCCATTTTTTATCTGATGAATAATTTTTCAAAGCTGTGTAATTTTTTACATCGCTCGGCTATAAAAGAGTTTCCAGTATGCTAAAACCAAGCCTTTGACATTGACATATAAATGTTAAAACTGACGTGCAAAAAAAGCATGGAAAAAAGTCTAAATTAGTCGCCATTTTTTAAGGTTATTTGTCTTATAGCGCCAGTAATTGAGCTATTTTAACACTTGCGCCAGAGCATTAAGCCTTTAACAAATTTTAAATACAAATTGAACGCAATTATAGATTTGAGGTTAATGCAGTGGCTAAGGCTCCAAAAAAGGTAGAAAAAAAGGTTAAAAAGAAGAAATAAGCATTCTTAACATTTTAGGTCAGTTTAACCTCTCATTTTTCTTTTTATCGCAAAAATCGACTAAACAGGTTAAAAGTAAACATTAAAAGCAAGAAGCAACTAAAATTAAATAGCTTTTAGACTCAGATTTTGGTCTAAAGAAACTTATCTCTTTAAACTAAAATAACTAGATTAATGGTGAGAACAAAATTGGAAAACAATCTACTAAGTACAAACGTAGCTGGTTTACAGTTGGAAAACCCAACTATTCTAGCCTCTGGCGTTTTGGGTTATTCAGCTGAATCCTTAAATCGCGTTGCGAAAGGCGGCGCAGGTGGAGTAGTCACAAAATCCATAGGCATAGAACCCCGAGTTGGATACCCAAACCCAACAGTGGTGCAAGCAGAAGCGGGAATAATCAATGCCATGGGATTACCCAACCCCGGTATAGACGTTTATGCTCAAGAAATAAAGTTTTGTAAAACCCTTCTCCGTGTCCCAGTTATTGTGAGCGTGTTTGGCTATTCAGCAGATGAATATGCTACAGTTGCTAAAAAAGCCGTTGCTGCAGGTGCAGATGCGGTGGAACTGAACGTTTCCTGTCCTCATGTGCAATTTACTGGGGCGGAAATTGGTCAAAACCCCAAGCACCTGGCTGAAGTAGTTGAAAAAGTAAAAGCGGCAATCGGCAAACCTATACTTGTGAAGCTTTCGCCAAACGTAGCGGATATAACTGTGACAGCTAGGGCTGCCGTTGAGGCTGGAGCAGACGTCTTAACTGCTGTTAACACGCTTAAAGCAATGGCGATTGATTCTGAAACGATGCGGCCAATTTTAAGTAATCTTAAAGGCGGATTATCTGGTCCAGCAGTAAAGCCCGTAGCTCTGCGCTGCGTTTATGACGTCCGCGAGGCATTGCCCGATGTGCCCATAATAGGTTGCGGAGGAATAACTGATTGGAAAGATGCAGTCGAGTTTATGTTGGCAGGTGCTTCAGCCGTTCAAGTTGGCACAGCCATTGGGTTGGAGAACCCAGAGGTTTTTCAAACTATAACTAAAGGCGTGGAAGTTTATTTGAGAAAGAAAAATTATAGGAGTGTAAAAGAGATTGTCAACCTCGCTCACCGCAGTTAATCCAATAAGAACAAGCGAAATAGTACAAATCAGACCTGAGAGCCCCACAGTTAAAACCTTCATAATATCGGATAGGTTATGTACAAAAGCTAAGCCCGGGCAGTTCTTGATGCTTTGGATTCCAGGCATAGACGAAATCCCCCTGAGCATAATGGACACAAGCAATGGGTTAGTTTCAGTCTCCGTGAAAGCAGTTGGAGACGCAACACGCCACCTACACAATATGGAAGCAGGAGCAACCATCGGAGTACGTGGGCCCTTCGGCAACAGCTTCACTGAAAGTCGAGGCAAAGTCCTATTGATAAGCGGCGGAACAGGAACCGCTCCTTTACTGTTTTTGGCAAAGCAGCTCTCAGCTAAAACGGAGCGATTGTCCTTTGTTGAGGGCGCCAAAACTAAAGATGAACTTCTCTTTACACGAGAGCTCAGAGGTGTCTGTAGCGAAAAAAACATTATCACTACAACTAACGATGGCACTTACGGTTTGCAATGCCTGGTAACAGAGCCGCTGGGCAAACTTTTGGACAAAGAAAAATTTGACATGATTTACACATGCGGTCCAGAAGTTATGGTTAAAAAAGTTTTTGAATTAACCGAACAACGCAAACTGCCCTTAGAAGCAAGCCTTGAGCGGTTGATGCGCTGCGGAATTGGATTATGTGGAAGCTGCATGATTGGCAAATACCGTGTTTGCAGAGACGGACCCGTTTTCAACGCTGCACAGCTACGCGAAGTCAAGGATGAATTAGGGATTTCAAAGATTGGCTTTGACGGCTCAAGAATCCCAGTCTAAGGCTCCATCATGTCGCTTTCTCAGGCAGAACTAGAAGAGCTCGTTCGAAAAGTCATTACGTTATATAACAGAGTTCGGAGCCCCGAAGTTACAGCTAAACTCATCTTTGCTTCGCCAGAATTGCTTACGATTTCGTTTTCTGGGGGTTTCTGCTATGGTTGCGGCATACTTGATATTGTTGAGGGTTTCGCCGATCAGTTCAAAGCATTAACAGGGAAAGCAGAGTTGAAAGTTGGCAAGACACGGGAAATTAACTCAAGAACCTTCAAAGCAGAATATACCATAAAAACTAACAAATTAATTTAGTGTATTGACTTTAGCCTGTGGTAACCGTTGACTATTTTTGTTTTAAGAAAACCAACTATTGTCGGAGTAAAAATCGAAAATGAAGCTAATACGAAATTAATCGGATAAACCATCGGGTACTCAAAAATGTTGCCTCCCCATGGACCTGCTATGTTCTGCAGGTTGCCCCAAAACTGAAAAAGCGACCAAGCCGCAGTCCACAGCAATGCGCCGCCAAGCCGAGCCAAATATTTTTGTCTTCTACTGAAAACCTCTCCATGAGTTTTGGAGTAAAAGATTTCGCCTGCAACTGCTCCTGCGGCACCTGGAAAAAAAGCGTTAACCAAAATTTTCTCTACAATGTTGCCTGGAATAAAGTGGCCAATCCATGGGACCTCAAACAAACCCAAGACAGGCAAATAATCACTGCCAGTACCGAGGCGTATAGCTGCAGGCAAACCGTAAATTACAATACCGCCTAACTGCCAAACCCAAAACCGTCTGCTTCGAATTGTCTCTGTAATGGCATTCAAACGCATAGCTTCTAAACTAGTTATCCAAGTTTAAAAAAGGCTTTCTAAAACATTGGAAAACATAAAATTGTGGTATAGGCGATGGGATATTTTTTTTACCAAAATCTTTACAAAACTTGAAAGGAAAAGAAAAGATGGTAGATATTTGCGGAAGGGTTAATGCTTATTGAGGTAACCCAATCTTGCGCATATAATCTTTGGCGTATTTAGGATTGTATGCAAGCAGTTCTTTGCTTCTGAGCAGTCTGCGGTCGAGTCGATCTAACGCTACTCTAAAAGTTGGTTCAACACCCCAACCTTCGCTTGCACTAAAGAACGTGCCCCTTACTGTTCGGAACTGTAAGCGGCAGTGAACCAGCGGGGTCCCTCTTAGGTTAGTGTTGCCATGGCTTTTCATGTATACAAACAATGTTCCCAGTTGGAATGCTTCTTGGTATCGATGTGTGAATGAATCGAATTCGTCCATCATGAATCCTTGTTGGTCAGGAGTTATTTCGATATCTTTAACGCCGAACTGTATTGACAATTTTTTCTCGGCATGTTCTAATTGCGAAATTGGTTCAAGAAAGTCAAGTTTGGTGACAATTCCGACAATCCGCTCGTTTGTAACTATTGCTAAACATGATATATCTCGGTCATGCATGAGTTTCTCGGCGTCTCGTAAGCTCGTTGGAGGTTCAACAGAGATAGCCGGTCTAGCCATTATTCCTTTAGCTGGGATGCTTAATGTTTCAAGTTTTTCTCCAACAATATCTCCTGTGGTTTGGTGTCTTTGCGGCCAATAGATGTTTTGCAAAATATCTTCAATTGTAATTATGCCCACAAGTTTTCCATTTTCCATAATTGGAACATGCGAGATACCGCTTTCTCTCATTAAACTAAGAACAGCTCCCACAGACCGATTTGTTTCCAATGAACAGGGCGCCTTAGTCATTATTTTCTCAATCGGCGTTTTACCCCACTCATCAATGACAGCTGCATGAATAATATCCTCATCAGTCACAAACCCCACTATCTTGTTCTTTTCAAAAACAGGAAGCTGCCTCATCTCACTTTCAATCATCAACTTTGCAATTTTACTAGCTGAAAAATCAAAAGTAACTGGAGGCGCAACCTTCATCAAAGTTTTAACTTTAGTTGTAGTGGGGTCAAGCCTTGACCTTAAAATGGTGCGCCTACTTATCATGGCCACATATTTGCCTTTGTCATCTAAAACGGCCAAAACTGGAGGCTTTCCTTTTTCAAATGCTTCAATACATCTAGATAATGTATCGTTTTCTTGAACGGCGTTATAATCTTTTGAATAAATGTCTTTTGCAAAAATTTGGGTTGACATAACAGTCCCTTCCCAACTTTACGTCAAAGTAGAATTTAAATGTTGCAAAACCCACGAAATCCCTATTTAGTTTTTGGGTAGTGTGATCTCAAAAATGGTTTTCTGCCTGGAACGACTACGAATTGCATTTGGGGGTTCTTGCGTAAGTCTTATTAGTCGTTAGATGTTCATAGCAATCCATGCGAAGGCAAAACAGAATCAAAACCTTCCTGTTAATGCCCATAGCTGTCTTTCTATGTTGCATTGGCTGGGCTTTTCACTTTGTCGCTTCAATTAGAGAATTAAGACAAAAACAAACCTTTTCTGTTCAAAAAAGCCTTACAAACTTTGTTCCCAAACCAGAAAAGGTTATGCAACCTTGAACTGATTAGAATTGAACCTTTGCCAGAGGCGAAAATAGTCAAGATTAAGGGTTAATTATGAAGTTATGATTTTTTCTGTATTTTCTTCAATAATTGTGTTTAGAAACAAATTGCGCTCAAATGCATTGTTGTTTTTCAGTTCTGGCAATTGTGTTGTTTGGAATAAAGGTTATATTTAACGTGGCTGACACAATGGTAAGTTAATTTGCTACGGAGGTATATCCTAACCTTTCAGTTACAGAACAAATTAGTTTTGTTCTACGCAATTAATCTGGGGTTTATTCCGACATGTTTAAATCAATATTTGACAAAAGATGAAACGTTGAAAAAAGAATAACTTATCGCTTGGTTTAGGCGAATCTTTTCTTGTCCGCTCCTGTCAGGGAGGGATTGGAGAGAGTTAAGTCTAATTTTTCATACAGTGGGGAGTTAAGTTTTGCGCTTGCGAATTGGCATTTTGTTTTTAGCGGCGTCTATCGCTGTTTTATTGATTATGCCCTCGGTTGTTACTGCCCAAAGCAGTGCGGCATCGGCTATTTCTGCGGCTCAGAGCAAACTTGTAAGCTGTTTCGATGCAGCCAGATCTGCGGAAGCTGCCGGGGCAAACATTTCCCAGTTAACTTCCACTCTAAATGATGCTGGTTTGCTGTTGTCAAATGCTCAGCTAGCATATTCAAATGGCAATTATGGAGATGCCCAGAATTATGCATCTCAGAGCCAGAATGTCTTATCAAATTTTGTTTCAAATGCTAATTCTCTGCAGGCTACGGCTGCACAAAATCGAACCATAGGCACCTTGTATTTTGTTGGTTCAATTCTTGGCTCCGTTGTGGTGGTTGTTGGAGGCGTTGCGGTTTGGGTTTTGTTGAAGCGGAAATATGGAAACAGTGAAGGAGCGAAAAAGTGAATCTGACTCAGTATAAGGCTTTGTTTATTGTGGTGATTGCCATTTTGGCGTTGCTGGTTGCTTCACCTGCGTTACAGAGAGTTTTGGTTTATCCTCAGACTGAGTTTTTTACTGAGCTTTCAATGCTTAGTTCCAATCACACGGCTGAGAACTATCCCTATGGAATAGTTAGAAATGAAAGCTACAATATCTCGTTAGGAATTACAAATCAGTTGGGTTCTGTTGCGTATTATCAGGTTGAAGTAAAGTTTCGCAATGAAACTCAATCTGGACCCGATACCTTCAACCAAACCGCAAGCAGCTTGCCTTCCCTATATAACTTTAATATGGTTGTTGCAAACAAAGAAAGCCTGGAAATACCAATCACCTTTTCTATAGATTACCAGGAAAACAATAACTTACAACAAGTTACCTATAACAGTCTAATATTGAATGGCTTAAATCTGAATTTAGGCGGCACAACTTCGGATTGGAACCCACTGACAAACCAGTACTACGGCAACTTGATTTTTGAACTCTGGATATACAATAGCACAATCAGCAGTTTCCAATACAATGACCGTTTTGTAGATCTTATATTGAATATGACTTCAACTTAGGCGTTTGATAAAACGGGAACATTTTTGGTCAAAATTTTTGTTTGTCTTTTGGGTTGCTTTTTGATTTAGTGTTTTTGGCTTTTGCGGGTTGAGTTTAAATAGGTCTAATAAGTCTAAATT
Organism: Candidatus Bathyarchaeota archaeon; assembly: GCA_003164295.1. Classification (GTDB taxonomy): domain Archaea; phylum Thermoproteota; class Bathyarchaeia; order Bathyarchaeales; family Bathycorpusculaceae; genus Bathycorpusculum. Next base: position 19,519 of record PLTA01000012.1, on the reverse strand, counting down.
AGTCAGAAAAATCAAATTTTCATCGAAAAACTGAACGCCACAAGTCGCAAATTATGTTATTAGGTGAATATTTTTGATAGCAAAAGATATTGCGCTTAGAGAACTTGAAAAAGTTTCGGACAAATTTAACCCTCCAAAACTTCGACAAGTTTACGGGCAAGCTATAGGCGTCTTGGTTGTTGATAACCCGTTTCCGCGAATACCCGGAGACATTGCAAACGCAACCACCTATCCTTTCCCAGTCAGATTTAAAGTTGTAAAAGGAATATTTGTCAAGGATATGGTTTGTGAGAAACCAGACGTTTCCGTCTGCAACCGCTACATTGAAGAAGCCAAGAAACTCCAAGATGAAGGCGTCAGAGCAATAACAACAAGCTGCGGCTACCTAAGTTACTTCCAAGATGAGCTCGCAGAAGCATTGAACGTTCCAATATTTACCTCAAGCCTTATCCAAGTACCATTGGTTTCCAAAATGCTTGGAAAAAACCAAAGGATAGGCATAATTTGCGCAAACGGTTTCGTCCTCACGAAAACTCACCTTCAAAAGTCTGGAATTGACGATTCTGTACCAGTTGCTGTAGCTGGGCTGGATAAGTATTGGTCCATGGTGCGTGGTCAAAATCCAGAAAAAAGGTTAAATGGATGGGAAAGAGCCCTTTCGACGTTGGGTAAACAAATGGTATCTCAGAATCCCGACCTTGGAGCGTTTGTTTTGGAATGCACAAATTTTCCTCCAGGCTCAGCTGCGCTTCAAGAAGCCACGGGTTTGCCGGTCTTCGATATTGTAACCCTAATTTACATGATTCATGATGTCGTCGTCAGAAAGCGGTACACAGGACATATGTAAGTCTCTTTCAAAATGATGTTCAGAATTCTTGAAATTATTAAAACAATGATTTTTTCTTGTAGAATTCTCGAAAAAAGTCATGGATTATCTGCATTATCGGTTGGACAAGAATGGTTGAAACCAAGCAGATGTCTATTGAAGACACATCAGTTCCAGTTGTTATAATGTATGTTTACCATTATGGTCAGCTGGGAGCAATTCGAAGTTTTGGTCGCCTTGGAATAGCCGTTAGAGGCATTGATCCAGATCCTACTGCTCCAGGATTGTTTTCTAGGTATTGTAAAGGAAAGTTTTTGTGGGATGTAGACGGAGCCAAACCAGAAGAAACTGTTCAGTACTTGCTGGATATAGGTAGAAAAATCGGCAAAAAGTCATTGCTGATACACACTACAGATAACAGCTCAACAATGCTCGCGGATCATGCAGATGAATTAAGCGACTGGTACATATTTCCCCGGATTTCTCCAGAAATAGTTCGAGGACTCGCCAGCAAGAAAGGGCTGTATTTTCTAGCGAAAAAACACGGAATTCCAACACCCGAGACAAGTTTTCCTCAATCGATGTCTGATTTGGAATCATACCTCAAAGAAGCCGTTTTTCCGATAATAGTTAAAGAGATTTTTCGCGCCCCTCATGCTCCAAAAAGAATGTTTATAGCAAAAAACAGAACTGAACTTTTTGATTTCTATCACAAGTATGAGGATGTAGCGAATCCGAGTTTTATGTTACAAGAATATATCCCGGGTGGCGATGATTGCATTTGGTTTCTAAATGGTTATTTCGATTCAAATTCCGAATGTCCTTTTTCTATAGTTGGGAAGAAGATTCGGCAGTCACCCATTCATACAGGCGTAGCTTCGTTAGGTATTTGCTTAAAAAACGAGGATGTTGATAAATTAACAAAGCGTTTTATGAAAAGTGTTGGTTATAAAGGAATAGTTGATATCGGATACAGGTACGATGCAAGAGATGGACAATACAAAGTACTGGATGTTAATCCCAGAATTGGTGCCTCTTTTCGTCTGCTTGTAGGAGACAATGGATTAGATTCTCCTCGGGCTGAATACCTTGACATGACTGGGCAAAAAGTTCCGTTAAGCAATATTGTCGAAGGTAGGAAATGGTTCATTGAAGACAGAGATTTCGTTTCAAGTTTTCGTTACTATCGCGAAAAAACTCTAACCGTTAGACAATGGACCAAATCGTTTCGTGGCGTGCGAGAAAGTGCTTGGTTCGCAAGTGATGATCCTGCCCCATTTTTTGTAATGTGCGCTAGATCATCGCGAAAAATTCTATCCATGAAGGATCGAATAGTTTCTAACCCTTACAGTCTTTTTCCCGTAACTTCAAATTAACAAATAGGATTGAAATTAAGTTGGATTCACCTAAAAATTTTGCAGTTATCGGTGCTGGAAACGGCGGGAAAGCTATGGCCGCTCATCTAGCATTATCGGGTTTTCGAGTAACATTGTACAACCGCACTCTTGAGCACATTTCACAGATTAAAGCTCGGATGGGACTTGATTTGGAAAGTGTTGAAGGTCAACCTCATGGTTTTGCAGAATTAGCCGCAACAACCTCAGACATCGGTCAAGCTGTGAAGGATGCTGACATGATTATGGTTGTAGTTCCTTCTTCTGCTCATGCCGATATCGCTAAGAGTATAGCATGTCATTTGAGTGATGGACAAATCGTTGTTTTGCATCCGGGGCGAACTTTTGGAGCGCTTGAGTTTGCTAAAGTGCTTCGAGACAGTGGCTGCGTGGCTGATGTCACAGTGGCTGAAGCGGAAACATTAATTTTCATTTGTAGATCTGAAGGTCCGTCCAAAGCCCGAATTTATGGCATAAAAGATGCTGTTCCCATTGCAGCTTTTCCTGCTACACGTACAAAAATGGTGTTGGATTCGATTCGCCAGGTTTTTCCACAATTCATCGACGGAATCAATGTGTTGCATACGGGTTTGAACAATATGGGCGCTGTTCTGCATCCAGCTCTCACGATATTAAATGCGGGCAGAATCGAGGCAACTCAAGGAGATTTCAAGTTCTACATCGAAGGTTTAACTCCAGCGGTGGGTCGAGTTTTGGAGATTCTTGATAGTGAACGTATGAACGTTGTTGCGTCACTAGGAATCCGAGGTCAAACTGCGTTGGAGTGGGTTCAAATGGCTTACCATGTAACGGGCAGAGACCTTCGAGAAGCTATTCACAATCAGCCAGGTTATTTTGAGGTCAAAGCGCCCAGTTCTCTTAACCATCGTTACATTTTCGAAGATGTTCCAACGGGTTTAGTGCCAATTGCTTCCTTAGGTAAGACTAATGGTATTTCAGTGAGCGGAACTTCCAGCATTGTTCAAATGGGATGCATGGTTCATCGAACGGATTATTGGAGTTCGGGACGATCCCTAGAAAAGCTTGGACTTTCAAATCTTAGCACTAAGGAATTAACGCGTTACGTAAACGAGGGAAGGTTTTCATAGTTTATGACGCCTTTTTCTCTAAAGAAAAAAGCCAGTAGATTTTTTAAGAAGTCGATCACAAAGATTCTTCCGCTTTCCAGACGTAAGTCTTTAGCGGTCTGGGCGGATCATCGAGGTTGGATGCCTAGGCGCAAAGTGCTTCCTTTCATGTTGTTGAATGATTGGGCGGATAAGGATCCTGACGCTTTTCATCGTTTCCTTTGGTCGCATCATCTTGCTTATGCACGATGGTATGAAGAGTGCAACGAATTTGGGAATGAGAATCTTAGGCCCACTAGAAAAATGTTGTTTGATGACTTGAAAGCTTGTCTGATTCAAAATGGCGTAAATCCTGAGAAAGACGTTAAAAGTGTCTTTGACGTGGGTTGCTCTTCTGGTTTCCTGCTCCGCTACATGGAAACTGATGTTTTTCCAAATGCTACTAAGCTTGAAGGTAACGACATTGACGGTCCCTCTATTTTACGAGGTGAAGCTTATCTTCGTGAACACGGGTCCAAAATTCACTTAATTAATGCTGATATGTCAGAGCTTCAAAGTATAATGAATGGTTCCAAATATGATGTGGTTTTTTGTGCAGCAGTATTAGTTTACCTGAATGAGACAGCTGCTTCTGAAGTGGTTTTGGAAATGATGAATCATTGCAACAAAATTGTAGCCATTTATTCAATTGCGCATCCAACTGTTGACAACTCAAAGCTTGAGCATTCAGAGATTAGAAGTTCTGACGGTGTTTTCTATCATAATATTGACTCAATGATTGAGAAAGCTGGTGGCAAAGTAATATACAGACGTTGGGAAGGTTCAAAGACTTATGCTGACGGTCAAACTATATATTTTGTTTTTTCCAAACCCGCCGATTAAATTAGTTTAGATCCCATAATATGAACGCGTTAGCAATTGCCGAAACATATTAATAAAATCGGAATAACTTTACATTAAATCGAACTCACGGAATTTTTTTTTAAAAATAAAAGAGTTGTTGAATTTGGTATTAAGATCAGATGTAATAATTGCAGTCGGAGCCCACCCCGACGATATTGAATTAGGCTGTGGAGGCACTGTTAGAGCTGCGGCTAAAGCTGGAAAAAAAGTAATAGCGGTTGTTATGACTAAAGGTGAGCAGAGTGCTGATCCTGAAGTCAGATGCGAAGAAAGCAAAAAAGCTCTAACAATGCTAGGTGTATCAGAAGTTCATTTTGGGGATTTTCCAGATACTGAACTTCCAAATTCAAGCAAAGCAGTGAAATTCCTTGAAGCTTTTTATGATAATCAAAAAGCAGAGACGATTTTGACCCACAGTATTAACTCAATGCATCAAGATCACCGTCAAGTGGGTTGGCTTTCAATGGCAGCCTTTAGATTTTCACCCCGAATACTAGCCTATGAAACTCCACGGGTAACTTCTACGTTCACACCCGCTTATTACGTTGACATTTCTGATAGTATTAATGAAAAATTAGCCGCTCTGAAATGTCATGGCACGCAAAAAAACAAGTCGTATATTCACGTTGAGTCAATAGTCAGTATGGCTATTTTCAGGGGTCATCAAGTAAATGTAAATTATGCAGAAGCCTTTGAAGTAGTTCGTTTTGTGGAAAAACCTCAATCGAATGGAATTATTTAGTTAAGAGGTTTTGCCCGGTACAACTGATCATCTTGAAATAATTTTTTTTCTTTAACGCCCTAAATTTTTTAGGGAAGTCATCGGGCTGTCTCTCCTTCTAATCACATTATTTTAACAATCAGACGCTTGAATTGAATTTGCTGTATCCAAAGGCTTGTTTCTTGAAATAAATTCATCTGGAAACTTTAATTGGATTTTATTAGACTTTTACGTGAATGCCTAACCTGCGGCGTTTAGAAGTAGTGCACGGAAACGAAGTAAAATATGTTAGTTTAGGTTATTTTAAATCATTTTTGACAATTAGTACGGAATCGTAATAAAGCTTATAACCATTTCAAGGAAAATAGGGTTTAGGCGAGCTTTATTGCAGAAAATCACGTTCATGGTATCTGAGGAGATTGCGACTCCAATTGGGTTGTCATTATACACAATCTCGGATCCTTCTGAAATTCTTGAATCAGGCGATGTCCTGGATGCTTTTGTAAACAACTGGAGTAAAAATCCTTTTTCATTAAGCGGATTTTTCATCCGGTTCATGAAGTCGAATCGCGTAATAGGTTGGACTCCGTTTGTTCTTGTGATTAAAGCAGATGAAAAGATTGTGGGAATAGCTCCTTTGATGAAAAAGAAACGGTTAGGGCAGCATTTTGTTCAGTTCTTTCCACATGATGGTTTCTCGCCAGATTTCATTATCGATAATCAATATCGGCAGGTTTGTATGCGATGTTTTTTGGAATATTTGTTTACGACTTTGAATTGTAATTTTGTTAGCTTTAATATGGATCCCGAGTCCCCAAATCTGGAGATCATAGAACAGCAATGTAAAGTTCACGGAATCAGCTTTTCCGCGAGGCCTCAATGGGAGCATCGTATTATTCCAGTCGAGTGCACGTGGGATGAATTCCAAAAAAAGAAAGGACGGCGAAGAATTATTAGGCAGATAGAGCGTAAACTGGATCAAATTGGTTCGTGGAGAATCGAGCAATTTGAAAATCCAAGCAACCGCCCAGATATATTAGAGAAGATACTTAATGTTGAAAAACTGAGTTGGAAGGAGTCTGAGCGCAAAAGCACAGGCATCGAGCTTGATGAAGAAACGCTCTTAATGATTTGGGAAGGATCGCAGACTGCAGCCAGAAATAAACAAGATTTTAAGTGGAGTATTTGGTTTCTACAAATCAATTGCGAAATAGTTGCTTACACCTTTGCTGTTAAATACAAAGAAAAGGCATTTATAACCACAACATCTTATGATGATCATTATAGAAAGTTTTATGTTGGTAAATATATAACCAACATTGCTGTACGTGATCTGTTCAATGAGGGTCAGTTTAAAACCATAGATTTTATGGGCGATTCTGCCTTCATGTCATTTTGGTCCTCTGTGCTCTTAAGTAATGTTAGAGTTTTCATGTGTAAAACGAACTTGGCGCCATTGGTGAAATATTTACGCTCAAACTCTTCTTTGTCAAGAGTTTCGAAAGATGTTTTGAGTACAACACGTTTATTCAAGGAATTGTCTGCACTCTTTGATTTAATGGGTGACTCTGAATCCTGTCCTTGTCTCAATACTGTAATAGAAAAGCTCCCTTCAGCCGTGGAGCAAGCAAAGAAATTTGCATTAGAAAATTAGAGGTTCAACGGTTAAGCCATCAAAATAACAGTGAAAAATTTCAAGACCAGTAGGTTCGTTAGCATTTATTACATTATTCCTGTAGAACTATGCCTTCCATTAACTTATAATCAAAATCCTCTGTTCCGTAAACCATACAAACATATTTATTTTAGGGATATAGGAATTTGATTACCAAATTCTATGGCTATTCTTTTCATTATAAACAAATATTGAGATCCAATAGGAATTTAAACTTCCAGTAAAACACTCACCGAGTTAAGTATTCTGTTACATGCTTTTCAATAACTGTCAAGTCAGTAGCATAAATTGAAGCCCATAAAAGTTATGTGAAAGGAATCTGATCCAAGTTTCTGGATTTGACCCTTTCAATTAAATCAACAAATTTGCTTAACTTGAGAGCATCTTGCAGAGGGTTGTATGTTTTTTCTTCGTTAAAGGAGGAAAGTGGTCACTGGATCGCTTTTAGCAAACCTCTTCACTCTATTATATAGGCATTTAATTTTCATTGATATAGTTATTCTTGCAACAAAATCCGCTGTTATTAAACAAATAGTAGTAAGACACAAATCGTATCCAAGAAAAAAATTTGTTTGCAAAATATTAAAAATATCTATACACCTCAAAACTCATATGAATTCATTAAACAGCTCCTAAGAATATTAATTCTAAAGAAATGACCTTTTCCCAAATATTTTATTCTACCTAATACTATAAAAATTGAAAGATGAAGTAACATGGAGAAAGATCCGTTAAAAGTTGCAGTTGTTGGTTTGGGAAAGATGGGTTTGCTGCATTGTGGTATTTTGAATGTGCTTCCTGGGGTAAAACTGGTGGGCGTCTGTGAGGCTACTCCTTTGACTAGACGAATAATTAAAAAAGTCCTCCGAAAAGTCCCAGTTGTTGCAAATGTTTCAGAATTATCAATTTTAGATTTGGATGCTTTGTTCATAACAACTCCCACTTCGACTCACTACACCGTTGCAAGAACTGCTATTGAAGCAGGCCTTGCGGACAATATATTTGTTGAAAAGCCTCTTTCTAGTTCTTATGCTGATTCGAGAGCTCTTTGCGATTTGATGGTTGGCAAAGGCGTAAGTATGGTTGGTTATGTGCGAAGATTTATGGTTACTTTCATGAAGGGCAATGAGTTACTGAAGCAGGGGGCTATTGGAAAACCGCTTTCTTTCAAAATTAACATGTCCTCTTCGGATTTTTTTGATATTCATGATCCTGCTGTTTCCATTGCTAGAGGAGGGGTTTTGAAGGATCTGGGTTGTTATCCTATTGATTTACTTCTTTGGTATTTTGGTGATTTTAATATCGCGTCAGCAACTTCCGAGTCATTAACTGGGCCAGGGGCAGTCGATTCTGTTCATTTCAATGTATCTAGTGATGAATTAATTCCTGCAGGCGAGGTTTTTGTTTCTTGGTGTGTTGAAGGCTATCGGATGCCCGAAGTTGAATTTTCCATTCTTGGCTCCAAGGGAACCCTTATGGTGAATGATGATTACGTCCGGTTAGATATTGACGGCGAAGTTTCTACGTTGTATCGACTTAATCTGCGAGATAATGTTGATTTCTGGTTGGGAAGTCCAGAGTATTATCGAGAAGACGAGTTTTTTTTTAAGGCTATCGAGGATAAATTGATTGGGCAACCTAGTTTCGATTCTGCTGCCCGAGTTGAGCATATAATAGAGGAAATTGAAAAGAAGGCTAAAACTAATGGACAATAGTGTCAATGAACCGTTATTGCTAGTGGGCGATAACCCTTTTCTAAATATCAGCCATTTGTCGCAAAGCAAAGCTAGAGAACGCGTTGATGATCCTGGAGATCCTGTGTTTGCGGCTCATTTATTGCGGTTAGCTTTAGAAAATGGTGCGAACGGGTTTACGTTTTCTATGTGTGATTCTAATCTTTCGATTCTCGATAAATTGGATTTAAAAGGTTTAGATAGAGGTTTAAGGCTTTATCCCGTTATGCCTTATGCATTTGAGTATGTGCAGAAGGCGACTCAGCGTGGTGGATTTGCTGGTTTAGTTAAGAAGCTCGGTTGGGATATGATTAAATCAGGGAATGCTGAGTCTCTGATTTATGGTGTTTCAACTACTTTAACTGCAAATCCTAAATCGCTATTAAAGGCCTATTTGGGTTATGAACTTTCTCGGCTTGACTCACACCTGAGTAAGACGATTCGGTTGGAATCTGTTTTGCTTCATCAGGTGGTTACTGATCTTGCTTTGGCTCTGGACTTAGATTGGTTGTTCAAAGAATACTTTGCTTTTCTTTCGCATAAGAAAATAACACCTGGCTTCAATACAGGTAACTTCCCTTTCCTGGTGAGAAAATTCGCTGAATGGAACATAGACTTAAACAAAGTGACCATCTTGACACCTTTTAACAAGGTTGGTTTCCAGATGACTCCATCGATCGAAGAATGTGAAAAAGCTTTGAAAATACTACAGAGCCCCGTAGTTATCGCTATGAGCATATTGGCGTCGGGATACATCAAGCCTGAAGAGGCTTCCAAATATTTGGCGTCTTTGCCTAACATTAAAGGTGTGGCTGTTGGCGTTTCAAAAGAAAAGCAAGCAAAAGAAACATTCCTTATTTTAAGGAAAATTTATTAGAAGTAACCTAGTCCATTTTCAAAATTTTTTAGAATATGTAATTTACAGTTCAAACACGAAACGCAACAATTTCTGTTTAGTTGAAAGTTGCCTTGAGTTGTAAGTATCTGGTTACTTTAACAATTTGATTTGATTATGATCTTACCGAAAATAATTTAGGTGGTATTCTAATGAAGCCAAAGGTGACTATCGGAATTTGCGCTAGAAACTCCGAAAACATTGTTTTGGATGCGATTAATAGTGTTATTCAGCAAGATTTCGATCATAGATTGATGGAGATAGTTTTTGTTGATGATGGCAGTGAGGATAACACATTACAGATAGTAAAGGCAGCCTTCTCAGAAATTGACGTTCCTGCAATAATATTCCATGACGGTTGGCGCGGCATAGGAAAAGCTAGGAATACCATAGTCCAAAATGCTAATGGAGAATACATAATTTGGTTGGATAGTGATGAAGTTCTGGAAAAGGACTTTGTGCGAAGGCAAATTAACTTAATGGAGCTTAATCCCAAAGCTGCGATTGCCACTGCCCGCATGAAATTTCCATATGAACAAAATCAAGTCCTTACCCTTGAGCACATTCCTTACATTGTCGAGAATAGATTTAGAGATTGGAAGGATCCATCAAAATTACCTGGTACAGGAGGCACAACTTATCGTCTCAAAGCCATTAAGGAAGCTGGTGGGTTTGACGAAAATCTCCAAGGATCTTGCGAGGATATAGATGCGGCCTACAGGATGACTCAGGCGGGATGGTTAATTATTCGAGGTAATTCTTTTTTCGAAGAAAGCCATGAAGGATTGTCAACCTTTGGTGCCCTTTGGAAACGGAGTCTCAAACGCGGGGAAACTAGTCGTAGAGTTTACAATAAAAACACGGTTTTTTTCTCTGTTTATAGGATGAATCCGCTTGCTAGTTTTGTGGCTGGGGTTCGTTATGGAATTATTGGCTATTTGTTAACTAAGAAGAAAGTTTCTTTTCTTTTGCCATTTTTTTATGCTTTTAAGAGTACTGCTTGGTTTTTAGGATTTACTCGGTCGAGGTCACAAAAGTCTCAAGTGGTTCAAAAGAGCAATCGTCTTCTTGACAAAGGGTTAAAGAAACTCGTCTATGGACCTAAATTATATTAGTTAAATTCTTAAAAAAATAACAAATTCATATAATTATCGCAAAAGATTGATCTATTGGGGAATAATTATTGATTGAAGTTGTTGATCTATTATTTTTAACGTTTTTGTTCCTTTTCGTTGGAATTTATGGAGTTTTTTTGTGCTACGTCACGTTTAGTTCAAGAAAGCCTTGGGGATTAAAAATAGATGGTGCGTTTGAACCGAATATTTCAATTTTGATTCCAGTGCACAATGAGGAACGAATTATTGAATCGAAACTAGAAAATGTAAGGGATGTATTATATCCTAAGCAAAAAATGGAGATTATAGTGGCTGATGATGCTTCTGACGACAAGACTTTATTACTTGTGGAAAACTTCATTAAGAACAATCCAGAGTTAGGCATTAAGATAATAAAGCAGGTTGAGCATGAAGGGAAATCAGCTGCATTAAATAAAGCTCTTCTAACTACGACCCACGAGATAGTTATAGTTACTGACGCTGATACAACCTGGCAAAAAGATTTGCTTAAAAAGGCATTACCGTATTTATCAGATTCTAAAATTGGAGCAATTACTTGTGGAGGAGTCAATACAAACAGCGATCAATCATGGGTAACTAAAGCTGAAAAATCATATCTGAACCTTGCAAATTTGATCCGTCTTGGCGAATCTAAGGCACACTCAACTATAAGATTCGAGGGTGGGTTCTGTGCGTACAAGAAGGGGGCTTTTGATGAGTTCGATAGGGAAACTGGATCTGATGATTCTGGGACCGCCTTGAAAGTGATTCAAAATCATTATAGGACTATCTTGATTCCTGAAGTCTTGTTTTACACGACTTTTCCGACCCATTTTCGGGGAAAAATAAAAACTAAACTTCGACGTGCAACCCAGTTGATGAGTCTCTGGTTAACCTGTCTTAATCTCTTGACAAAGAAACGTCTTCTGTTGCCAAAGAGGATAGCTATTCCGGAAATTCTGTTATTTGTTTTTGTTCCTTGGGTTTTTATCGCTTTAGCAGCATCGACAGTTACGATGATTGTCTTGTTTCCATTTTCTTTGTTTTCAATCGCAGTCTTAGTTGTTATTGTTGGACTGTTAGTTTTAGCGCGAAACATTTTCTTTGAAGTTGTTATTGATAATTTTATTCTTGCGGTTGCCTCGATTAATCTTTTATTTGGGAAACATTATGTGGCATGGGGAAAAGCATAACGATTACCATGTTTTAACTCAATTATATGATTGCATGCGAATTAGATTTCTTGGAACGCTACTGAAAATCGGCATTTTCTTAGATTAATGGAACAAACAAAGATTTACTGATTTATTTAGCTTGTTTAGCTGACTTGTTGAGGACATGAACAATGAATTCCACTAACTCATTTGTTGTAACAGTTGGTTTGTGCGTGAAAAATGCAGAAGCAACGGTCACGAAGGCCATCCGCAGTATAGTTAATCAGGATTTTCCTCATAAATCTTTGGAACTTCTTGTTATTGAAGGTTTTAGTCAGGATCAAACGCTCTCCCTCGTTAAGAAAGATCTTTCCGGAGTTGATTTCGATTTCACAATTCTCCGGGACAACAAAGGTTTAGGCGCAGCGCGTCAAATAGTAGTGAGTAAAGCAAGAGGTGTTTACATCGTTTGGGTTGACGCAGACATGGTTTTGCCCGACGATTATGTACGAAAGCAAGTAGACTTTATGCAGTTGAATCCTTCGGTGGCTATTGCGGCAGGCAAATATGGATTACATCAGGGGCAAGGTTTAGTTGCGGACTTGGAAAACTTGGTCTATGCTGTTGACTCAGTTTATGGAGAAAAGAAGAACACAAAGTTTGGTTATCTTCCAGGGGCAGAAGGCGCTATTTATCGAGTTGAAGCCGTCAGACAGGTTGGGGGTTTCGACATGAACATAAAAGGCGCTGCAGAAGACACTGAATTGGATTACAGGTTAATCGCGAGCGGTTGGGAATTGGGTAAAACCGATACTTTTTTTGTAGAATCTACAAGGCCCTCATTGTTTTCTCTTTGGAACCAATACTTCTGGTATGGCCGCGGCGGTCACTTCATCTACCACAAAGATGTTAGCGCTTTAAGTTTATTAAAAATGACCCCTTTTGCTGGTTTTGTAGCTGGCTTAATACGTTGCCCCAATGCGTATGCTTTAACTCATAAAAAAATGGTGTTTCTGTTGCCGCTACATTATTCTTTCAAGAGAATTGCATGGCTTTTGGGTTTTTTTAGTGCTCATTTGGGTGGGTATGGGCACTTCAAAGCGAATTGATGTAATGCAGAGTTTTCTAATGATGACAATTAAAGGTCTTAACAAAAAGAAGATCTGACAGATTGATTATCAGTTACCACTCAAAATAAATAGGATCACGCGGAGGAAGTCTTATGAGCTTAGTTAGCCTAGTCAAAATTAGAGGAACTGGTAAAGATTCAATTAAAGATTCCATTTCCGAATCCTTGGATTTAATAAATTACTCTTTCAAGAAGGAAGCATTAAATATCGTTATCAAGCCTAACATGTGTTATTATTGGGATTGTACAACAGGTCAAACAACTGATCCACAGTTTGTTGCAGCGTTAATAGACTTGATTCGTGAACGAGTTTCACCAGATGCGAATATTTCTATTGTGGAATCCGATGCATCCGCCATGAAATGTAAGTATGCCTTTAAGATGTTGGGTTATGATCAACTTTCCAAAGACTACAATGTTCCTTTAGTTAATCTTTCAGAAGCGAAATTTGTTAATGCGAACTTTACTGCAGGCGGGCAATCTTTTCGTTTTATGGTTCCACAGATTATTCAAAACGCAGATTTGAAAATAAACATACCCAAGATTAAGTATACTTCTGGAAAGATCAAACTTACATGTGCTTTGAAAAATATGTATGGTTGTAATCCGTTTCCTAAAAAATATTTGTATCATAGACAGCTTGATGAAGCAATCGTGGCGCTGAATAAAGCTATGAATTTTAACTTGTGTCTTATTGATGGGCTGGTTGTTTCAGGGGTAGCGCCTCGAAAACTATTTTTGACTATGGCTAGTACTGATCCTGTGGCTATCGATGCTGCGGCTGCAAAAATTGCAGGATTGAATCCTAATACGATAGGGCACCTAAAGTTGGCGGAGAAAGAGGGCTTGGGTAATGCTAAATTTGTCCCTCGAGGGGAATCACTGGATTATTTTGCTCGCAGGTATCCTAGAAGAAGCGGGAGGAAAAAAATAATGGCTAATGCTTATCGTTTATTAATTCTTATGAAATTAAATAAAAAGCTTGGGCTTTGATTTGGTTAATAGAATTTTGGGAGTGATATGTTAAAATGAAGAAGATTGGACTTGGCATAATCGGTCTTGGTTTCATTGGGAAAATGCATTTGCAAAATGGTTTGAGGCTCAAGAATGCTTATGTCGCTGGCGTTGCTGACATGTCTCCAAAGGCGCTTGCTTCAGCCAAGAAATCAGGCATAACCAACACTTTCAAAAATTATGCGGACCTTTTAAAGGATTCTTCTGTGGATTGTGTGGTTATTGCTTTGCCAAATCATCTTCACTTGCAATGTGCACGAATGGCTGCAGAATCAAACAAGGTCATTTTATTAGAAAAGCCAATTGCTAGAAGTGTTGATGAGGCAAAGGAAATACTTTCCGTAACTCGGCGGAACGGTGTTAGGTTGATGATGGGTTATCCCATGAGGTTTAATCCGGTTTATCGTGGTTTGAAAGAGCAGATAGGTGACGGTTCATTGGGTGATGTTGAAGTTGTTCATGCAATAAACGTGACTTCTGGTCCATTCTTCAGTAGGGAAGAGATGCACGCGCCAGTCCCTGTCCCTGACTGGTGGTTCAATAAAGAATTAACGGGTGGCGGGGTTCTGATTGATTTGGGGTGCCATTTGATAAATCTTCTTCGTTGGTACTTTGGAGACATAATTGATGTTAAAGGCTCCTTCACAAGAAGATTTAAGATGCCTTTTGAAGACACAGCAGTGTGCCTTGCCACTTTTGAATCAGGGACTTTAGGTATGATAAATGTAGGTTGGTTTTCCCAAGAAGTAAGGATGCGTATAGAATTGCTGGGCAGCGTTAAAGATGCTGTGGTAACTACTCCTCCTTCTAATCCGGCATTAACAGCGATTCACACTTTGACTGAGGGCATTTCTAGAAATAGAATACCTTTCTTGAATGAGCTTCAGCATTTTGTAAATTGCCAGATTTCAGATAAGCCGTTCATATCTTCAGGCGAAGATGGCTTGAAGGATTTGGAAGCGATTCATAAAGCATACCAAAATGAAATTCGCTTACAACGGGAATAACATTCGTTGCACTGTTTAGTTTGCGTGGTCAGCTGGCTTTTGTTGCAGGTCGTATTTAGTATTGTGTATTGAGACACAATACTTATTTATCTCTTGAACTTATGTTTCCGCTTGATACAGATGCAATCTACTGTTCAAGTGAAAACATTTGGGACATTTCAAAACTTATTCAAAAGCACTTACTCAAAGGTAAAAAAGGATATATTAAAAAACAACATATTGGTTACCACATTCATAATCTTAATAATTATTGTTTCAACGTCAATTATCCCCGTATTTTCTTCACCATTAACCATAGTAACGATAAGTTCTTCGGGCGCAGTCACAACTGTTAATCAAGTTTCTCCAATTTTCAGTAGCACCTGGGCTAAAAGCAGCGGAACAGACGTAACAGATAGTGGGTCATGGTCCGGTTACTACACAAGCGGTCCCGACAATTATGTAACAGTGGTTTCTTCACCAACTGAAAACGCTACGTACGCACTTCAAGGTTACTGTCCTGAGGGATACGGCGTTAGGGGAATGGAAGCTAATATTTCTCCCTCTGGAACAGTTTATATGGACTTTTGGGTGCAAGCTGGAACTAATATGCCTTCAGACATTCTTGGACTCGTGAGTTTTATTTCATCCTCAGGCATTATTTTAACAGCTGGTCTTCAACCATCTGGTACCAGCGGTGCTTATGTGGGTCAGGGTCTTTGGTCAAATGGAAATGGGAATGGTGGAACTTTTAACTATGCCTTGAACACTTGGTATCATTTTATCTTTGAGTATGCTTCTTCTGGCATAATTTCTTTGTATCAAAGTACAACTCAGAATGCGTCGCTTGTCACGTACAACACAGGTTTGCCTAATCTAAGTATAACTCAGATAACCGTTATGGCTTCCTCGGGTGGATTTGATTCGTCCGATGTCAGTGCGACTTTCGATCACGTTAATGTCTATAATTCGAATCCTTACGCTGTTGAAACTGTAACTCCGTCTAATGAAGCAAATGGTGGGTTCGTAGCAAGTCAACCGTGTAATTTTTCAACTGTTTGGAGTGCTGCTGACATATTGGGAAATCCTGTGGCTTTGAGTGGATGGCTTTTCAGTTGGAATGGAACTGGCTCAGTTACTAATAGCACATTATTTTCATTCTTAGGCGGCAGCTTAAGTTCAATAAATGAAACTTTGCCTGCGTCTGGAACTGTTCAATGGCAATTTTACGCGAAGGACGCTAACGCTGTTTGGGGCGGCACAGGCTGGCAAAGTTTACAGATTTTTGTTCCTAACTCTTCGGCATCAGCAATGAGTCTGACAATTTGGGGCAACGAAATGCTTTTAACAAAAACTGGACAACAAGTGGTGCTGCATGGAGTCAACGCTTTTGCATTTACCGATGCGGTTGGTGGTGTAGTTGATTATAGTGATATAACTTCTTATGCTGAATGGGAAAACTATTTACCGGAAGTTACCGCGCAACTTAATGCAATGCAGACTGACGGCTATAACTGCATAAGACTCACTACTGCTGCTCAAGCATGGATACAAGATTCCGTAAATGCGGTTCCAATTTACGAAAGTCTTCTTAGCCTTGCAGCAATAAGAGGCATGTATGTTATTATTGAAGGCTGGGATATTGTAATCGGGGATGGACAGATGGACTTGCCTTATCCCCCTTACCAATCATATGAAGATCCGACTGGAAGCCTTGCTGTCATCCCAAGTCAACAAGCATACATAAACTATATGGTCAATGAATCAACGACATTAAAATCCTATCCAAACGTAATTTTTGGAATGTGGAATGAACCCCAGACTTCAAATACTGTCGTAGAGGCAAATTGGTTTGGTGTGGTGCAGCAAGCTATAACTAATATGAGGGGAAATGGCAGCCAAAGCGTTATTCTTGTTCAAGATGGTTATGGCATATTTGATAACATTTTAAGTGCTAATCCTAGTTCACCGCCGGGAACTCCGGGTTCTAATACTGATGCTTTAGATTGGATTCAACAGTACCCTCTTACAGGCACGAATGTAGCTTACCAAACCCACATTTATGATAGCATTCAAACATTAAGTGCGTACAACAATTATGATGATCAGTATGGTTGCAGTAATGTTTCGGTTGCACAGATTGGGCAGGGTTTTGCGGATTGTTGGGTTCAATATGTTACTCAAACGCTTGACAAGTGTTTGCTGGTGGGAGAAATTGGTTGTCTCGGGGGAACTTATACTGCGAATGGAGACGCTGTCTATAATGTTACGGAGTATCAAACTTTCACAAATTATCTAACTGTGTTAAATAGCCTCAACATTGGCTATCTCAGCTGGATTTTCAGAGCTGGTGTGCCTTATACGCTCATAAACAATGATTATCCAACTTACAATGTGACTGAATCGGGCTTGATTTTGAAACAGCAAATAGCAGCTTACAACGAAACAAGTGCACGTTAACAGCTAAAATAAAATATGTGATGTTAAATGGGTGAATTGAAATGAAAGTTGGTGTTTTCCATCCAGCCCTTGATTGGTATGGTGGGGCTGAAGTGGTTGCCGTTGCCACTGCAAATTCTCTGATTGCACAGGGGCATGAAGTAGTTTTATTTATTAACAGATGGGTTGATCAAAACAAAATCAAGGAGATGATTGGGGAGCCGCTCTCTTCTTCGATAAAGGTTATTGTAAAACCAGATTTACTGAGTCCTCGAGGTGACTTTCAATTTTATGAGAGTGTGGCAAAATGCTTCATTCTTAAAAAGTATTGTGATATTTTGGTCGATACCTATAATTGTTGCGTACTTCCCTGGAATGATGTAATTTACATTCATTTTCCGTATCCAAACAATAACTATTTTAAGGCACAATTTCCGTACTTACGGAATTCAGCGGCATTTAGGGATATTGTACGAATGCCCTATGTATTGCTTGAAAAGGGTCTTGCTAATTATGACGATAAGCTACTTTTGGCAAATAGCTACTTCACCGCAAAAGCGACGGCGGACGCTTGGGGCGTAATACCTGAAGTTCTTTATCCTCCGATACCGTCAGCTATGTTCGACGAAAGTAATGTACTTCTCGAACCTCGAGAGAATTTGGTTGTTACGTTAGCTAGATTCGGACAAGGTAAAGAGGTCGAGCTGATTCCCAAAATTGCTTCTCTCACTGACAAGAACATAAAATACCTCATGATCGGGTTAGCTCATGATCCAAAAGTGATCAAGGACGTGGAAATAAAAATAAGACAGTTACAGTTGGAGGATAGAGTCACCATTTTAACCAATGCTTCCCGACAAGAGATAAAGTCAAAGCTTAGTCGCGCTAAAGTTTATTTGCATACCAAAAAGGATGAACATTTTGGGATTTCTATTGCAGAAGCAATGGCTATGGGTTGCTTGCCGGTTGTTCACAATTCGGGCGGTGCTCCCGAATTTGTTCCTGATCAATATAGATATAACGAAATGTATGAGGCCGCGGCAATAGTGGAAAACGCAGTCCATTCATGGAACAGCGAAAAAGCACAAAAAATGATGGAAATTGCAGTTCGTTTCTCCGAAACCAATTTTTCAAACAGATTCGCAAAACTTTTCACTGAATACTGCGATTCTCGGGAAAAGTAAAATAAATCGAAATTCTAATTTTAATGCAATCTTAGCGAGACGCTTTTGTTATTTTGATTTATTTTTAGTTAGATCTAATTGATGAGTAACCCAAAAATTGCGGAATTCGCACAAAATAGAATTGTGTACATAACTTTATTGTGATCAATTTTTAATTTGGTTTGAATCGTAAAAATTACTTAAGAGACAAAGTTCGGTGTCAGCGTTTAATTTGAAAGATCGTCCGTTCTTCACGGTGATATTGCTTTCGCATGTCGCTTTGTACGTTGCGTTATTGAGTAATATTTCTATTTTTAGGTCTGTTGTGGGTTTTGTTTATCTTTTGTTTGTTCCGGGGTTTGTAATTTTTCGTTTGTTCAGATTGAAAAATGTGGATTTGTGTGAGCGGGTTTTTTTTTCTGTTTGTTTGAGTATTGCGTTTTTGATGTTGTTTGGGCTTTTTTTGGATTTGATTGGTCCTTTGGCTGGGTTTAGTCAGCCTCTTTCGACTGATCTTATTGTTGTTGGTCTTAGTTTGGTTTTGTTGCCGTTGAGTTTTTTTGGTGTGGATGGTGAGTCGTTTGATTTTGGGTTGAGTGGTTCGCAGTTTTTTTTTGTTGTGTTGCCTTTTGTTTTGTTGGGTGCTTTAGGCATCTTTGGGATATTTTTAGTTAATGCTTCTGGAAACAACTTTGTTGTTTTGCTGCTTCTGTTTTTAGTATCGGTTTTTGTTTGTGTTGTTTCGGTTTCGGAGAAGTTGGTTCCTTCGCGTTTTTATCCTTGGTTGTTGTTGGCTTTTTGTGCGGTTTTAGTGTTTTTTGTCAGCAACGTAACTGGCCTTGTATCAAACTACATAATGGGCGGTGGAAGTGATCAGTTTGTTGAGTTTCTTGCTTTCCGATCCACTGATATTTTGTCGCGGTGGGTTCCTACACTTGCGCCTTCTGCGACGTCAGGTACTCTTTTTCCGACTTATTCTATGTTAAGTGTTACTGTTTTGCCTACGGTTTTTGAGCGTATAACGTTGATTGATGGTTCTTGGCTTTTTAAGTTGCTTTATCCGGCTGTTGCTTGTTTTGTGGTTCTTGGGCTTTATGCGTTGTTTCGTACGCAGACGGATCGGAAGGTGGCGTTTTTGGCTACTTTCTTTTTTATTGCGGTTTCGATTGGGAAGGGTTTTGGTACTGATAAGCAGTTGATTGCTGAAGTGTTTTTGGCTGCTTTGCTTCTTTTGATTGTTAAGAAGGATTTGCCTCGTTTAAAGAAAGATGCTTTATTTATTAT
>PLTA01000030.1 GCA_003164295.1 Candidatus Bathyarchaeota archaeon | reverse complement strand
CAATCAAGTAATGAAGAGTTGCAGACGCTAAATGAAGAGCTAAAGAACCGCAATCAATCATTAAATGTAATTAATGATGATTTACTCAACGTTTTAAAAAATGTTGAATTGTCCGTTCTCATTGTAAATAATGACCTGCAGATAAGGCGTTTTACGCCATTTGCTCAAGAGCTCTTTAAAATTAAGCCTTCAGATGTTGGACGCTCAATTACTGACTTTCATCTGGGGCTTTCGGCGGAGGAATTGGAGAAGGCAATTCGTAAGGTAACTACTAAATTTGTGGCATCTACCCAGGAAGTTTCAGGTGGTCAAGGTCGTGTTTATGAAATGCATATTCAACCCTACTTAACTGAGGATAAGAAGGTTGACGGTGCGGTTTTGTCTTTGATAGATATCACTGATAGGAAGACGTGGGAGAATGAGCGTAAGCTGCACACTGAGGACCTCGAAAAGCAGGTTGTAGAACAATCAAAGGAGCTCGTCCAATCGGAACGGTTAGCTGCCATCGGTGCAACTGCAGGTATGGTTGGACATGATATTCGTAATCCATTGCAAGCAATTGTCAGCGACGCATACTTGGCCAAAACTGATTTGGCTTTGATGCCTGAAGGTGAAGCAAAAGAGGGCATGAAAGAAAGTTTAGGGGGCATTGAAAAGAACGTTGAGTACATTAACAAGATTGTTCAAGACCTGCAAGACTTTGCCAGACCTCTTAACCCTCATGCAGAAGAAACTGACCTCAAACTCATAATTGATGATTTGCTATCAAAGAACAGTTGGCCTGAAAATGTAAAAATAAACGTTAGGGTGGAACCTGAGGCTAGTAAAGTTATGGTTGACTCAACTTACATAAACCGCATCATGCACAATTTGGTTAATAATGGGGTTCAAGCAATGCCCCAAGGCGGAAAACTAACTATACAAGTTTACAAAGAAGCAAACGATGTCGTCATAACTGTTAAGGATACTGGCGTTGGCATTGCTGAAGATGTAAAAAGCAAATTGTTCACTCCAATGTTCACGACAAAAGCGAAAGGTCAAGGATTCGGCTTACCTGTGATTAAGCGGATGACTGAAGCGTTAGGCGGCTCCGTAAGTTTCGAGAGCCAAGAGGGCAAAGGAACAACTTTCACAGTTCGTTTCTCCCCCCCCCCAATAAACAGTAAATGGACGCTCAAGTAAGAAAGAATATGTAGAATGCACCCGTTATGCTATTTGCAATACGTTCTCTTGTGCGTTAATCTTGAAGAATAAAGCTTCAAAATGTAGCTCTACATATTCGCTTCTTGATCTTTTCTGGCGCGTAACTTCTGGTCTATTTTTTGCTGTATGCGGTTGGACGGGCTATGCTTATTGGGATTATTGTGGCGTGTTCGCCGGACTCACTTCCAGAAGACGGGTGTGTTTTCAATGTTTGCCTGAGGGTTTGAACCTATCCAGGGCTACATCAAATCCTCAAAATACTATCAAATCATCCGTATTTTGGTTACCAAAGGTTAACAATTCAGTATCAAATTGGGAAATAGAAAGCAGACGTGCAACATAAGAGCAAAACCAATAAACCAAGTACATACATCTTCAGTTATGAAGAATCATGTCGGAACAGTGGAGCCACAACCAAAAGAGTACACGAAGAAGCTTAATTTTGTAAATTTCTTCTTGGGTCTGTTCCTGGTTTTTTCTTGGTTTCCTGAGATCTTTCTATTCCAAACGCCTATCATGGCAATTTCGCTAAGCATTCTCATAGTGTCTGTAGGTGTGTTTCTTTTTTCCTTCGCCCAATTTAGAATTGATCGAAGATACAAGCGTGTAACTGCAACAGAAAAAGACTATTTACAACTAAATATTCCGTTTTACTTGATGGCGCTTGTCCCAGGTCTCGCTCTGCTCGGTTTCAAATACATGTTACCAAAGTTTGGCATTCTGACGGCGGTTTATGCCGACGGTTTGCTTCTCGTCGGTTTCTTGTTCTTCGCGAGGGTTCCCGTTGCTTTGAGACTTGGTAAAAGAGCTGTTCTAATTACGGATGAATCCAGTCAGTTATGGAGTAAACGTGATAAGATCGCTAATGTCCACTGGGTTTAACTGGGGTATTGTTTTGCCAGTCTATGCCATAATTGCTCTGGTGGTCACTTTGACCTGGGGAGCGACGTTATATCAATTCAGGAAAGTGGTGAAGAGAAAAGGGTGGTTCCATTAGTTTAGCAACTAAGTAAAAGCTAAACGAGTCCTGACTCGTTCGTCCTTTCTATCTTTTTTTCAAGTCAACTTTCAAAAAGGACTCGCTTAATACATTAAGCGAATCCAATAGCGGGCCCGGTGGGATTTGAACCCACGATCTCCGGCTCCGAAGGCCGACACCTTAATCCGTGCTAGGCTACGAGCCCTTTTCCATGCCTCTAGGATGGAATACTTACATTTAGCTATCTGTCTAATATGGATTATTTGTCTGAAATTGCTGGAACCCATTCCTTCTTGCGTCAATAAACGTTCTTCTCCTTCCGTAAATAATGCCTGCCTGTAGTTCGGTTGTAGTTATACTCTTGATAGCCTTCAGCGCCGTAGCGGCTTATCTTCTCGCTGTAGTCTGGGTCAGTTTCAGAGATTTCGATCGGTTCCCATTCTTTGTCGCTGCCGTAGAGTCGCTCGGATATGGGAGCGTAAACTTTGACATATTTGTCGGAGTTTTCTCCTAGAAGGTTTGCTACAGCATCCGAGTTGCCTTTCAAGTATCGCTCAAGAACTGCTCGCCAATGACGGTTACTATAAAACGTGATCCTGTTCAACTCCGGTATGTCCAAGCGTTTGGCTGCTGCTTCTCTAGCTCGCCTAAAGTTCTGTCCAGCCGTATCTGTGTTTTTGTATGTAAAGACAAGGTTCAAGTTTCTTTGTTTTCTATTACGGCAAATTGCAATGTTGATTTGTCGATTCTTCAATTCTGCCAACATGTCAATGACTTTAACGAAACGCCCTTTAATTGGGACAGTCCTTGTTCGCCCTCGCTTAGCCGGCTTGTTAATAGCGATAGTTTTTCTCACAAAGTCTATGTCTTTCCACTCAATTCTTAAAGCCTCGACGGGTCTAGCAGCGGTTGCCATAAGTACAAAGCAGAAGACTTGCATTTGAAAGCTAAGTGCCGCGTAGAGCATTTCCATGTGTTGAGTTTGCGGAACGTTGTATTCAGGTGTTTTATATTCAAAGTGCGGTATCTTGAAGTCTTCCATGTGAAGATATTTTTTGGCAAAGCTAGTGTAGGCTTTGCAGATGCTGTTTTTATTGCAGTTGGATTTTGTGCTTAGTTCTGGGTCGAATGCTAGTTTGCGTTTGAAGTCTTCAGGGTCAAAGAGGTCAACGCCGATTTTAGTGGCAAGCCATCTGAGTCGGAAAACGTATTTGCTTAGAGTTAAGTCGTTTACGAGATGCTCTTTTTGAATGTACTGCTTGTAGTCTGCAATCACCAGGTCTATGTCAGCTTTAACGATGTGTCCAATTTCAGTTCCCTTTTGTTTTTCTCTCAGCGAAACGCTGATTTGCTCAGACGTTTCACTAGACAAGTTTTTCGCCTCTTCCTTTAAGACGCATACTTGGCTAGTCTCAATATTAGTGCCCTCCACTTTTAAGTTCAACGTCGGCAGATAGTTATCGGCAACCTGTTTAGCCCGTTTTATGTCATCTGGATCGGAAAAGCGGCGCCCACACGAACGACAGACATAACGCTGAATCTTAACGTCAAAATTGCTGAAGGCAACCCCGTTTCGGAACGCTTTAGAGCTGCCGCACTCCGGGCATTGAAGCTCTTTACTACGTACATCCTCAATAGCTGGGGGTGTGATCGCATTATTGTCTGGTTGAGGTCCATTTGGGAGCGTCTCAGAGTCAATGTTAGCATGGATGTGGCATGTGCCGATTTCGACGCTGCTACTGCCAAGTATGCCTATAGAGGCTGACGCTTTCCCCTGAACCGCAACCATAACTTTCAACAACACTCCTTAGTAGATTCATGGTTAGAATGCGGTGACGTGAAGCACGAGTAAACAATGGCATTAGTGCCATTCTGGTTTTTCCATTTTTTGTGACAACTGTCTGGGAGTCTGAAGTTAAAGTGCGTGATGCTTTTCTGTTCTGAGATGCCTGCTGTTTTTATCGGTTTGTTTCCTCCTCTTTGTCTTTAGGAATTCGGTCTTGCGATTGCAACACCCTATAGAGTGAAATTAGTAACGCTTGGATTGTTTTTTGGCTTTGAGCCTGAGTTATTGAGCAATGTTCGATTACTTCAAGTCTTTTTCGTATGTCTGGAAGACCCAGATACTTCTGCATTTCAGGTACAGAAAGTTTCACTTCTAAAACCCCTTTTTCGGGAGTATCATCACGAACGAGAACGACACCCCACTCCATCTCTAGATAAAGGTCTTTGGGCAGAAATCCTGGGTCACCAGGTTTGACGCCGCCTTCCACAACATTGACGTTTATTGTAGCACGCTCAACAATGAGCTGGGCAAGATCTTTTCTCCAACCTAAATTAGTCAGTTCCTTAGCTAGCCATTCACGCCAACTATTTGAGTGAGGCCAGAAAATTAGGTGTCCGTTAGGGTGTATCTGACAACTACAGGGATCACTTTGTTTGAGCGAACCAATTTGTTTCATCCCTGTTCGAGAATTAATGACTGGGGCTTTCAAATTTGTCAATGCGCTTGGAGTTACCCACCATTCATAAAATACTTTACCGTGAGCGAAAATACGACCATTTCGCCCACGTATATCCTTACTTGGCTTTCGGGCGTTAGACAATACTTTCCAAACGTAGCCAACGGTGGTTTTAAACTGTTTAGCTATCTCTGAAGCTGACAATTGAGGGTTGTTGAGATGGCATTTTATAATGCAAGATTGCTTTGTGTTCTCCTTACTTTCAGTCGTAGGTAAGACTTTACCTTGGAGATTCTCTGTGTGCGCCATGGAGGAAAAACCTCTACTCAAACTCAAGAAATTGTTTGAGCGCTGCTCGAACAACTTCTGATACATTTCTAAACTTTGGGTATTCTGCTTTAATTCGCGTCTCTATTTGACTCAGTTGCTTTTGTTCTATTTGGACAGAGATTCTCCGTCTTTCAGACAATTTTAACTTCTCCTTATCTGAAAATTTAAAAGGATGCGATAATAGAGCAATAGTGGAAATGCTAATCTATGGAGAAAGACCATCAAAATAAGAACCTTCTTTCCGCTGAGGAAATTCTTCGTAGGCACCATAAATGGATACGGAAATTTGAATTTGATAGGTTAGTCGCTGAAAAGAAAGGGATTACCGAAAGGCAAGCAAGAAATATTATCACAAAAGAGTACAAAGAAAATAAAATTCTTAGAAACATATTCTCAGACGGCGCCACCATTTATGGCTTAGCAGAATTTGGTCCACCCGTAAGCGAGGTGAACTCAAATGACTGCAAAGATACCAATCCTAAGGAAACTTTTCAACGAAAAGATGATGAGACCAAGATCCAAAATAGTAATATCGCTGAAAATTACTATTGTGAAAAATGTGGCATACTGCTTGTTCAGAGAAGTGCTACTTATGGTCGTCACGCTCCAACAGATCTCTCCCATGAACACGCTTGCCCTTCATGCGGGTTTAAAAATGATCTCTTGAAAGCGCATGCTGAAAAATACAATTTGGTTATGCAAGACGAACAAGCGCTAAAACCTAAAATTTCAGAAGATGAAATTAAAAGGGCGCTTCAAGCTATTGAATTGGCAAGACATGAGTTAAGGTTTTTCCGTGAGCCCACACTCAACCAAATTGCGGTCAAAGTTGGCGGCTCTCCAGAGGCTGTAAGATTAATTCTTAACGAACTTATACGAGCGCATCTAATTGATTGGAAAGAACAATCAGAAAAGCAAGCTCAAAAAGAAGCAAGAGACGCCATCGACTTGGCAAGTTGGCTTAGTTGGAAAAAGAAAGGAGAAGCAAATGGACGATTAAATGGTTTATTTACAAGCACATTAAAGGACGCTTCAGAAGAGGTGCTTGAAAGGGCTCAAAATATTCTCAAGAACTATCCTGATTTAGCACCTAAAGTTAACCATATAGAGCCTAACTGGCGTCAAGTAGCACCTAAGCGACCAAACGGAAAAGGTCTCGTCTGCTCCATTTATGATGATGCATTTGTAATGCCGCCAGAAATTGCCCAAAAATTACAATCAAAGCCGGTCCCATTGCTGGAGTGGCCGGAAGAAACCAAGGAAAAATGGCGAGAAATTTTTGTCTGTCTACCACCTATGCCAATATATTTTGGCCCATAACTTTAAGCTATTTTGGAAATTTATCTTCTATATTATTCTTAATATGTAACCAATTTTTTAAGAGACAAAAACTTTTTCCCTTTTAGAACCATGGTAACTGTAAGTGAGAGCTTATTAGTATAACAGACCAATAGTTTCTTGACTTTAGAGAGAGGGTTCGCTACGGCTAAATAGTTAAACGTGTTTTAAGGCGGATAAAAGATCAAATGTATCAATCATTGATATTAGATATACTTTTTGTGGTTTCAATCTTTCAATTCCCGTTACTTGGGATTTTCCGTTGCACCCCTAAAAATCACAAATCTAAACATCACACAATTAGCTTCCTTTCAATTCCCGTTACTTGGGATTTTCCGTTGCACCTTGTTATTGACGCCACAGGACTTAGCGCTTACGGGCAACTTTCAATTCCCGTTACTTGG
>PLTA01000052.1 GCA_003164295.1 Candidatus Bathyarchaeota archaeon | reverse complement strand
AGTAGACCTTTAATAGTTGGTTCACAAACTAAACAAATAAGAGAAGAAAGGCTAAATTGGCTAAAAAAGTGGCTTCTTAGTTATCCTTATTACTACTTTGAACATTGCGTTATGAAGAATATCCAACCAAATTTTATAATTATGTTTATTAGGAAATTGATAATGAAAGAAATAAAATGCAGTAAATGCGGCAAAGCCGTAAGCGTTAAGGATGATTACTATTTAAAACGATGCCCGAATTGCAGAGTTAAGGATATGGCTTATAATATCAAAATGCGTGAATTGAAAAAATATGATAAACAATCAAAAGAGCAGATTAAAAATTTAGGACTGCAACAAGAGAAGTTAAGCCCAATCTTCAAGAATTATTCGAGTTATGCATCAAATTATAGTAAATTATTCAAGAAAACCCCATCTTTTGATGACTACTTATCAGCCTTGAGAAATGAAAAGTTGCAACTTGCACATGAACAAGCCGACAGAATAAAGAAATTAAGTGAAAAGAAAAACTTAACAATCTTTGATGATAATTGGGGTCGTGAGGTTGAAACGAGTTTAACATCGCAATATGATAAAGAAGCAGAGCATAACGGGGAAGGTTCTAATTTTGGGGGCGCTGCTTCAGAGCAACAAGACAAACTTAACCCGTCACATCAAGACAAACTTAAAAGAGAATTCGGCAAATATGTTGAATAGCCAATTTTAATTAAGAAAAACAAAAAAGAACGGTGTAAGCACTTAGTCGCAACTTTTTTTAAACTAAAGTTTTCGCGAAGGTTTAACTTTTCTTATCTTTTTTCCTTTATTTTTTCTTATTTTTCTGTTGTTTTGAGTTGTTTATTCGATTCCGATACTACACATACTATACCTTAACCTTACATGAGGTAACAGAACCTCAAAAATGTTCTGTGAAATCTTCGTCTGCTCGCTTGTTTTCCTATGTACCCACTGAGAGCATTGAAACAAACTCTTAAAAACAATTATCTTACAATAGCTATCTATGACAGAAGATGTTGTTAACCTAACTTCTCAACGAATAATGTTGATTATAAAAGGAAAACTAAAAGAGACTAAAGGTGAATACATCGATTATTGTTTAGAAAATATATTTGATGAATGCGAACTACCAAAACTTAAACTAAAACTGCATATAGCCGGTAAGGGAATCTGTACAAACCAAGTAGTGAGTGACTGTCTTTCCCTTGAGGATATAAGTAAAATTCATGATATAATGAGAGAGTTCGCCAAACAAAACAAAGTAAATATTATGTAAAAAAGTGTCTGATTAGATTTTTTTCATTATTTTTTGCTAATGTTTTGGATTAGGGTTTTCCACTTGTTCTTTCAGTCAATCTTTATTCCACAAGCCTCGGCAGATGGCCTTTCCGTCTAAGATTTCATGAGGTCTTTGGTCTACTTGTTCAGAAGCTGGGTTTATGACATCCACATCTTTTTGCAAGATCGTTCAAACGCCATCGGATATTTTCATTCTCTCTGTTGATTTATCTTAAGCTAAATATTTTTCCCAAAATAATGTATGTCCTAACTTCTAATTAACACATACAATATCTTTCCTACCTACCATACCATAGAAAGAATATTATTTTTTAGCCTACACCAGTAGCCTCTATTTAACGCCCTAACCGTCAGAAAAAGTAATAGTGTGTGTGGATTAAATTTTAATCCAACCAACCAACCATATTAAAAATAGAAAGGGTTGATTGTGTTTACTCGGTTTGGCATATACATGTTACATTAGGTTAAGGTATAGCATGTGTAGTATCAGAATCGAGTAAACACATCAAAAATACGGAATTATAAGAAAAATAAAGGAAAAATAGAGAAAAATTACCCCTCGTAAAAAATAACAACCTAATATTATGAGGGGTAAAAAAATAAACGATGTTTGACACATCTTTTGGCATTTTTCTTCTTAGGCTTTCATTAGCATCAGCGTGCATGGTTGTTCCGAAAATGGGTTAAAATGGTAATAATACTCATTGCTTTTTTAGCTATGAAGCATTGTATCTGGATAGTGACCGTTTGGCATCTTCGGGTCAACTGCGCGCGCACAAGAAAATCTTTGGCTGTGAACCGAGCGCATACTTATATAAGCCTCTAGAAAACTCAAGTTACTTTGAAATAGAGGTAATACTATGTCTGCATTTGCAAGACCAGGAGCATATGACTATAATAACACTGTTTTCTCGCCTGATGGACGACTTTACCAAGTTGAATATGCACGAGAATTAGTGAATCGTGGAGGCACCATTTTAGGTATCCGATGTGCAGAAGGCGTTGTTCTAGGTTCAGAAGAAAACGCAGAAGTCCTTGAAGAAGTAGGACACTCATGGAAAATTTTTCAAGTAGACGAACACATTGGAGCAGCTATTATAGGCTTAGGTTCCGACGCAAGAGTCCTAATCGACCAAGCACGTATCGACGCGCAAAGTAATAAACTGACATACGATGAACTCATTGATGTCGAAGTTGCAACCAAAAAAATATGCGACACCCAACAAACGTATACACAACACGGTGGTGGAAGACCCTTCGGTGTCGCCATGATATTAGGAGGAGTCGACAAAACAGGTCCACGTGTCTTCGGAACTCATCCAAGCGGAAACTACACGGGATACAAAGCTACAGCCGTAGGTGCAGGAACAGAAACAGTTTTACCAATGCTAAAAGAAATGTACCGTGAAGATTTAACTCTTGAAGAAGGCGTAAAGCTCGCAGTAAAATGTTTAGTGAAAGCGTTACAAGCGAGAGAGTTACCGCTCAGAGTAAAGATTGCTGTGATACCTGTAGCAACAAAGAAATGGGATATGCTATCTGATGAAGCGGTTGAAGGCTACATTAAAGAGGCTTCTTAACTACTAAACGGTCCTTATTTATTTTTTTAGAGCGCTCTGTCCGTGACCATAAAGAGAGATTAAATTTTAATCCCACACACACAAATTTACGGATGGTTACGGAGGTAACTTGGTTTGTTAGGTCTGTGGAGGATAATACTGGTACTGGTATGAGGGGTAAGAAATGATAGAAAAGTTACCCTCGTAAATACAAATAATATAATGGATTAGGGGTAAAAAACAATAGAAAACTTACCCCTCAACAAATCAACAAATAATTAAGAATTATGTTAGGATTTCCTGCGATAATTATGCTGCCCATTGATTTTTAGTATTTTGTTTAAGCACTGTTTTTCTTCTTTGAATTGTCAGCTTGGGTCTGTCTCGAACGGTTGGCGTTGGCTTGCTTCTGTCTCGAACTATTGGCGGAATTTGCTTTTCTTGCTATACTGCTCCTGGTTGGGGAGGTTGTATTTCCTTCTGGTCTTTGTGGTTTACGCAAAACATTCACCTAAATTATATAGTACTTTGTTCTTAATTTGTCTTACATTGAGTGCCCTTTAGTTCCATAAAAGAGAAATAATTTCTCATGATAATTACTGGAAACATTCTCTTTTTCTTTAAGAGCTGCATACAGTAACTTAGGAACAGTAGGGAGGCCAACGGAATAACATCTTCGGAAATTGAAATGGAATTGTGTTTTGAGAGAATAATGACAAAAGAAGTTTTGTTTTATTCCGGCGAATTCAAAGACGAGTGTAAAATTTTCTGCAAAGAAAGAAACATAACATATCTGCCTTGTAAGAATGACTATGATGAATGTTATACATTAGAAGGAGATAAATTCAAGCAGAAGAAATTTGAAAAATCTCAAAGAGTATGTATCACCGATATAAAAAATTAGGAAAAGTTAGACCTTTTTTGAAAAAGGCACGACCGTTAGAATGTCGGTGTTGGCTCACAGTCACACGCGTTTAACTCGGGCCAATGACTAAATAGATACTTTAGGAGAAGAATAAAATGGTTAAGTGTGGAAATTGTGGAGTTGACCTGTCTGAAGGGGCCAAATTCTGTTCAAACTGCGGGACTCCCGTAGGCGTAAAAGAAGAGTTTACAGTCCGTTCAGAGGATCTTGTTGCGAAAATCAAGGAACTGCTTCATGAAGGGGACGTATCAAGAATCATTGTGAAAGACGAGAACAGTAAGATCCTCTTAGAAATACCGGTTTGGGCTGGGATTGTAGGAACAATATTAGCTCCTTGGCTAGCAGCTTTGGGTGCAATAGCAGCTTTAGCAACAAAATGCACAATCACGGTTATTAGGCAAAAAAGCTAACTGTCGCAATGCGCACGTGTTATTATTATTTCGAAGCGCGCTTACATACCTAATTATCAAATTATGTCAGCTTCAGG
>PLTA01000032.1 GCA_003164295.1 Candidatus Bathyarchaeota archaeon | reverse complement strand
TTAGTTGTCCATCTTCGTTCAGGCAATGAAAGCATCCCACATCAAACGCTACATCAAACTGTTCGTTAAGTGTTTTTAAATTGGTTACATCTGCTATAAGCAATGTTGGCTTATGTGACTTATCTGCTAGTCGTTTCGTTGCCTTTTTAATGGCGATGTCTGAAAAATCAACGCCTGTTGCCTTTATTCCCTTCTCTGCCATATATGTTGAAAAACGCCCTAATCCGCACCCCAATTCCAATGAACTTTTTGGGATTATTTTTCGCAACAAGCTCTTTTAATTCTTTGGGAATGCGGGTATCGCTCCAGACCCAATGGGCAAATAATGAATTATAGAATTTGTTAAATTCTGCACTTGTTGATGGTGGATTTGATTTTGTTTTCATAGTATATTTTGCCTTTGAGATTAATATTAATACAAATTCCCGCATTCAAGTTTGAAGTGCACCACTTGATGGTATAAGAAAAGAGTGAGATAGCGTAAACTATCGTACATGTTTCTTAAACCACAAGAAAGGCACGACAATGTACACACATCTCACTCAAGAAGAAAGATACCATATCTATGAATTACGGGCTATGGGCAAATCGATGAGACAAGCAGCAAAAGAACTAAAAAGGGACCATGCAACGCTCTCGCGAGAAATCAGGCGCAATAAAGGTGCGAGAGGGTACAGGCCAAGCCAGGCTCACAGCCTAGCTTGTGAACGAAGGAGGGCAAGTGCGAATGGCCCTCGAATTTCTGAACAAACATGGTTAGCAGCGCAGCTTATGATCAAGGAAAAATGGAGTCCCGAGCAAATAGCCGGTCGATTTAAACTTCTCAAAGCTGGAAATATCAGCCATGAAACAATCTACCAGCGCTTGTTGCAGGACAAGGAAAAAGGCGGAAGCCTCTATACAAATCTTCGCTGTCAGAAAAAACGACGAAAGCGATACGGAAGCGGACGTGATAGACGTGGCCAAATAATTGGGCGTATATCTATAAGCGAACGACCTGAAGTCGTCAATCAAAAATCACGATTGGGCGACTGGGAAGGTGACACTATTATTGGAGCAACACACAAACAAGCAATTGTTTCTGTTGTTGAGAGGGCAACTCAATTTGTTTTGCTGAAAAAAGTAGAACAAAAAACTTCCTGTGCCGTAAAAGATGCCTTGATCGAGCTAATGGAACCGTATGAAAATGCGATCCATACAGTAACTCTCGATAATGGCAAAGAGTTCGCCGCGCATACTGAAATCACTAAGACACTTGGAACAAAAGTATTTTTTGCCGATCCATATTCTTCTTGGCAGCGTGGGCTCAACGAACAAGTTAACGGATTAGTAAGACAATACTTCCCAAAGAAAAAGAAATTTTCTACAATTACTCAGCAAGAGGTTTTTTATGTGACTCAAAAACTAAATACACGACCTAGAAAATTATTGGGTTATAAAACCCCTAGAGAAATGTTTTTTGAATTAGCTAAACAACAGGGTGTTGCACTTCGAGTTTGAACTTGCGTTAAAATTAAAAGTTTCAACTTCATTGCCATCTTGATCTAAAGACATGGTGCAAATATTAATTCCTTTAAAATAAGGTAGTCCAGCAATCCTTTGAGCTGGCAGCAAATATTGCTGGGCTGGAAAAATTTTCCGCCACCCACCAATCGCTTCCTTGCTCCAAAAATTATATACCCTGTTAGAGATATATATAGTGACCCCCGTTGTCAAGACAAAAAGTTAAACAAATTTAGGAATAATCGTTACCTCCTGACTTAAGATGTTTTGTAGCCTAAAACTTTCAAAAAGCTCTTGCTTTGTTGGAATTCTTCCCAGCTTATAAACCTCGTCCGGTGTATGGTAATTGAGCACCTGGTGAGGTCTTCGCTGATTATAAAAATTGATGTAATCGCTCAAGCAATTTCTCGCTTGCTCGACGGTATCGAAGCTGTGCAGAAAAACATTCTCATATTTGATGCTGCGCCACAGCCTTTCGATGTACACATTATCAGCCCAACGGCCTTTGCCATCCATGCTTATGAAAATGTTATTGATGGTCAGACAATCTATCCATGCCGCGCTCGTAAACTGGCAGCCTTGATCACTGTTAATAATCCCTGGCTTGCCCCGCTTTAAGGCCTTATGAAGTGCTTCCAAACATGATGCAGTATCAAGAAACGTGCTCAACTCCCATCCCATGATTTTTCTGCTAAAAACGTCAATCAAGCAGACCAAGTAAACAAACCCGTACCGCATTTTGATATAGGTGATATCCACCTGCCAAACCTGATTTGGCTGTTCAATGTGCAGCCCTCTTAAAAGATACGGAAACACCTTGTGTTCAGGGTTTCTAACCGTTGTCTTCTTTCCAGGATAAATAGCCTTTATGCCGGCACAAACAAGTAGTCGCTGCAAGCGTTTGTGATTTATAAGAGACCCCATTTTTCGCAGCTCAACGAGCATTCGTCGATAACCGTAAAGGGGCCACTGCTGGTAGATTTCTCTTATCTCATTCATAACAATTGTATCGTCATTTTGAATTGGCTTTGGCTTGTAATACGTCGTGCTTCTAACAACATTCAATAACTCGCATTTCCTCTTGATCGGAAGGTCATTGCCTTCTTTTTCGATGCCTCTTTTGCGCTCTTCGAGGCTTACCTTTTGAGCACACGTTCTAAAAAATCGCGTTCCGCCGTAATTTTACCGATCACCCGATGGAGCTTGTCGATTTCCTCTTGATGGTCTTTGGGTCGCTTGCTCTCAAATAATGATTGAGCGCCTTCTTCCACTTGCTTCTTCCATGCGGATACTTGACTTGCCGCGACACTGAATTCTTGGCATAACTCTGCTATCGTCTTCTTGCCTTTTATGGCTTCTAATGCGACCTTAAGTCTAAAGCAGCTGCTGTGTTTTTTATATATTTTTGCCATCCCTGTTCCCAGTTATTGTGAGTCCATTATTAGACCCATTATACCCAATTTTCTCTCAAATTAGCTGTCTAGTTTCTGGGGGTCATTATAGTATTACAGTTGCCATAACTCTAAACGTATATGCACCAAGAAATGGGTAAAAGAAGAGGATCTTCTGGCAACTCTTTTGAGTTACTTTGATGACATACAACTGAGTAATGAACAGATTAATGAAATTGTAGAATTTATCGAAGCTGACGAAATAGAGCAATATGAGGCAGCAAAATTGGCCCAGTACCAACTCAATCAAAAATTGAACCTAACGCAGGAACGGATCTCAAAGCTTATCGATATGCATATTGATGGCAAAATCGATGCCCAGACCTATCATTTTAAGCTCGAAGAATATAAAAGAGAGCAGCAAGCACTGATTCT
>PLTA01000024.1 GCA_003164295.1 Candidatus Bathyarchaeota archaeon | reverse complement strand
TAGCTTTACTTTTAACTGCAATCTCCTTAGCAAAGGGAATGTCAGTAAACGTTCTTGAATAAGCTACAAGTTTAGCAGTTGGGCTAATTTTCTCAAATTCTTTCATTTTATATCTTCAGAACCTTTTTTCTTTAACTAAATGGCGGCATGTCTTATTAATTTTATAGCGAGTTTATTCGCTGTTGCGATAATTATTTATTGAACAGAATGATGTAAAACGTATGCGCAGGTTAGTTATAGAGTGGTCAATCAACGAAGCAATTAAAAGAATTAAGGATAGAGAAATCGAGAAACTCAAAAAGTCCGGAGAGCAGGACAATTCAGGAATAGTCAAAAAAGCTGAATCGACTGAATTAAACAGGCTTGAGACAATTAAAAAAATCAAATCATTTGAGGGCCTTCACATTTTAAGATTTGACTCCTCTGAAACGGCAGCAATATTCAGGTTAGAGTCCAAGGATAACTCTTTGGAAGTTGAAGAACTCTTAAAAGTACTCCTTCAAAACCTCAACGTTGAATATCAGCTTTTAGAACAGGATAGAGGCGCTTGCATTTATTTTATCAAGGGAAAAACGGTTCAGCCAAGTTCAGGGTCACCTAACAGAAGAGGTATGTACCCCCTGTTGCCTTTTGCTGTCAGGGATGGAAAAGTTAGAGTTACTCTTGTCGGAGATAACGAGCAGGTCAAAGAGTTCCTTGAAAATAGAAGAGTTGACTATAAGGTGCTGTCGTTGACTGATGCTAAATTCTCGCTAGATTCGCCAATTAGCTGCTTGACTGAAAAGCAGCAGGAAGCGATTTCTTTGGCTTTCCGGCTTGGCTACTTTGATACACCCAGAAAAGTAAGCACAGATGAGCTGGCAGCAAAGCTTGGTCTTGCGAGTTCTACTTTAGCCGTTCATTTGAGAAGAGCGGAACGGCGACTACTCGCTGAAATGTTAACCGAGTAAGAACAGCCTTCACTACTTTGGATAGCTATATGTAAGGAATAAGAGGGAGTTAAACCCTGACAAATATGATTTTATTAAGGAGATTTGAGAAGCAGGAGAATACTGATTGACAAATTATGTGGATTGCTTCAACTTCAAAGCAAACTCTTCAGCATGTTTGAGGTCGTCTGAGTTTGGTCTATCTTTCTTAGTGCCACCCACCAGTTTTAATGGACCCCACGAGTTGAATCCAGCACAATTAAATTCGTCAACAATTGTATAGCCTTTTAATTGGAGTTTTTCCCTAAGAAGCGAGTGGAATTTGGGTGCGTTTTCAGTATTTGCAGATGTGGAGAAGATGAATGCTTTCTTGTTGATTTGCTGTGGGAGCTTTTCTGCTAGTTCTAACAAGTCTTTGTGATGTTTCCAAAAGTAAATTCCTGAACCAAAGCCGACAATGTCATACTGATTAAGTTCTTCTAAATTAATTTGTTGCGGAGTCTTTATTTCTGCATTAATCCCTTTTGCTATAACTTCAGCTATTTTCTGGGTGTTGTTGTGATGATATGAAACCAAGATTATCAGAGACTTCATGAAGTACTCAACCTACCAACTTCACTGTTGGCGTTACCATTAACTTCTTTTTTTAACTAATAATGTATTGCGTTGACTTTATCAGTAGAAAGGAGAAGCCAAAACAAACAGAATTATTGCGACATAAACGATTGAAGAGCTATTAAAATAGTACATTCAAAGGGTCAGGAACTGCCCTATTTAATCAACCACCCAAAAAAAATGGGAATGCGGGTGATGTCTCCACTGGAGGGAGCGTTCAATGCATTCCTCTACCTGATTTACCAGAGGATTTGAGGTCAACCCTACATTCTTGACGTTTTGATAGTTTTAAAATGACTTGGGCAATAAAAGACGACTTTCTTTGTGGTTGCGCAAAACCCTAATATTTACTTACCAAACATACGGAACTAAGCGATAACGAACCTTCTCGCGGTATTCACTGTAACCCTGTAAATCTTTCGCCAAAAACTTTTCTTCTGCTATACTCCGCACAGCGATTGTTGCCAATATCGGTGGAAACGCAAGCAATCCCCAATATGAACCCAAGGCAAGAGGTATGAAGAGCAGCATTAATAGGGCTCCGGAATACATGGGATGGCGTACTTTGCTGTATGGACCTGTGGATATGACTTTTTGTCCTTCTTTGACTTCGACAAGAACTGAGGTGTATGTGTTCTCTTTGAAGACCAAAAAAATAATGAGGAGCCCAAGCGCAACGAAAGCATCACCTACTAAACTCAAAGTTAAGGGTACGGTGGACCATTGAAAACGATGGTCAAGAGAAGGAACCAAGAGCAGCAAAATGAAAAAAACACTTATGACAACTTGCGTTAATCGTTGGATGCGGTCTTGTTCCGCTGTAGCCCCAACCTTTAGCCGACCCGCAATAAGCGTAAGGTCTTTTTGCAGGAAATAGACGCTGATTATCAAAATGCAGAAGACAAAGATAAACCAAAAAATCCATGCTTGCCAATAATTAAGCGTCCAAGCAGGTACAAACAAGACCACCCACAGGAAAATTGAAAGCGCCGCTAAACCCATGACCGCTTGTTTGGTTACGCTAAGGTGGGGCTTGTCCAACTGAACTCATCTGCCCTAAATTCAGTGTCCCAACTTCAATATAACTCTCATCCAAAAAGACGACTAGACAAATAATGGTCAAAAAAATGGGAAATGCGGGTGAAGTCTCCACTGAGGGAGCGTTCAAGTCCCACCCCCGGCACCACTAATCAATGTTATGGTTGCGCCATGGTACGCTCATCTAGGTTGTTTGCAAAGGACGAAACAAAAACGGTATTGTTAATTTTCTTGGCAAAACTCTTTGGGAGTCAATACTTTGCCTTTCAGGTTGGGTAATCTTTCAAAATGGTTTTTGTTTTCGGTAAGCAATACATCGCAGCACTCCATAAGAAAAGAAGCAGCGATTGCTATATCCTGGTATTCTATAGGTTGTCCCTTTGAAATTAGGTAAGCATTAAGTTCTGCCACAAGTTTTGCTGCCTCCCCATTTAAAGAGACCCAACGGAATTGACTGAGTACTTTTTCTGCTTTTTTCACGGCTTCTTTGTAATCCTTTCTTAAATATGCTCCAGTCAAAATTTCTGAGACACTAACAGTGCTTATGAATGCACTATTGGTACCGGTTAATTGTTTACAAAGGTCAATTACGTCTTGGTTTCCTCTGTCTACATCGACGATTATTGAGGTGTCAACAAATACAGTTTTGATTTCTGTAGCAGCTTTCTTTTTCGTAGGCAATTATGGAAACAGCCCGAGGCGCTTGAATCGGTTTGTTGAATCGGTGCGCAGAGATGATATTAGCTTTTCAAAGTCTACGGGCAGAAAATCTGTGCAATCTTTCCATGCGTCTTCGTTGGCTTTTTCAATTATTATTTTATTTCCTTCCACTACTTTCATCTTCACTTTGTCGCCCTCTACTATCCCTACTTCTTCCCGTATTTCTTTTGGTATGGTGACTTGAGAATGTCTTGTAACGGTCACTGATGCCATATTTCTCACAATAGTATTTACTATCAATTCCTGCTAATAAGTAATTACTACATTTATGTAGGAAATATACGTTGTAAATATCATGAGATAACTCGTTTGATATGGAGGAGGATTTTAGATCCTCTGGTGCAGGTCTTCATGGATTCAAGTAGCACTCCCCGGCACCGCTAAATTCAAATTTTTAAGAAAACCACATCGTTTAAGTGGCGGAAATGTTCGTCTCCAGTGACAACTTTTCCCTTCAAACTTCTGGCGATGCACAGAACTATTGAATCTGCCAAACCCCAACCTTTCGCTTCAACCTTTAACTCCTCACTGATTCCACCTGCTTCAACGGCAATTTCAAAATCCAAATCCACTATCCTGCTTGTCGCTCTTATGAATTCTAAACGCCGCAATCGCCCTTCAATAGTTTCATTTCCAACCTCAATATCTTTTCTCAATTTCCGACTAATTTCCGAAACTACAATTGTCGGAGTGACCGATTGCTCACTTTCTATGAATTCTTTTGCCGCCTTACCCATTTCAGAAGCTTTAAAATATTCAATCCAGGCGTATGTGTCTATGATGTAGTTACAACTCATGAAACTCAGCTCGGTCTTCTTCAGTGAACGATGTGAGCTTAGGGTTTGAGCCGAACATTGAACAGGGAATCTTTTTTCGTTCGATGAGTAACTTCTTTATTACTTCGTCGTGGCTTTTTGCTTTCATTTCTTTTTTTGCTTTGTTGAGCATTTGAAGAGTTTTTTCGTTTACTTGAACTGTTGTCGGCATAAAGTCACATGTTTAATCTATAGTTATAGTTATAGATTTAAGAGTTTCCTCAATCGGCATCACCAATGTAAAAATGGAGGGAAAAGGTCAAGAGGTTTTTAGGTGATTTTGCCATGTGGAAGATGCCTTAAGGTCCTCTGGCGCAAGCCTTTGTCGGTTCAAATCCATGCACTACCCAATTTACCAGAGGGTGGGAGTTCAACTCTGTTGCGGTCATATTTGGACGATGAATATTTGCGTCTGGGGGGAGAGGGGATGAGTTAGACTTGCTGTCTTTCACAGCTTTTGGAAAAATCTTGAGCCTTATGAATTATTTTGTAAGCTTTGGGCAGATCAGACATTTAGTTTGCATCCGCTAAATGATTGGTTCTGTCGATTCAGTAAACTTTCTCACCGACTTCAACAGAACCGTAACGATGGATGCACCCTTTGTGTTGGATTTGTTGTGACTTCTAGTAGTCACATATCGTTATTAGCAATAGTTGCCTTAGCGAAGGCAGGTAAACATTATGCGATTTCTCGTAACATTTACAGTGAGGGAATCAATTCTGAAGAACTATGGACGTTGTTAGCTCCGTTCTACGACGTTGCCAAACTAGACATACAACCCATAGTATCATTTGAGATTCTACCCAAAATCTTTGAGGAACTGCAAAAACTCCACTATTAGTAGTATAGCACAGAATAGCTGCGATAGATTGAAATTATGAATAAAATCTACCTATTATTAGTCATAGATGATTCTAGAGATGTTGATCTCGAAGAATATTCCAAAACAGGGCATGTGCATCGTCTTAGAGTAGCACTTTTATTCAAAAAGCTACTGAACCTTAAGTTCAAATACAACATTTTTCTCCTGCGCCCATAGGTTTTCTTCCGCAAGCATCACACGGTCTGGTTATATCTTGCATAACAAAGCAGGTTGTTTAATGATTCTTAAAACAACTTGTTGAAACTCATTCTTGAACAGCAGACTTTTCTAAAAGTGAAGAGCTCGTTATTTTTGCTTGCAGTAACATGGTAATTGATTGTGAGTTTTGGATGAACCTTTTTTTTATCTGAGCTTAATGAGATTATAGGCGGCACGATTATTTCAATCATTTCAGCTTCAGATTTTTTCGTTTGCTTTTTTCGTTGTTGAAATTTTTCTTCCAAATCTCGAGTTTGGTAATTTAGTAAAGTGCAAATGATCGGTATTTTGAAGCTTCATACAGTTAGGCTTTATGAATTAGTAATCCACATACACAAGAGAAAAACGAGGGATATGCGGGTGATGTCTCTAATGGGTGACAGGTTCAAGTTCCATCCTCCGCACCACTTTTAGGGCTTAACAATGTTTCTGCTAAATTTTGCGTTTTCTCAACCATAAGAAATCAACATGCAGTTTCAAAAGAAGAAGTGTGCTTCCCTTTAGCTTATGCTTCTTTTAAAGTTAGAAGAAGTAGGACACGGTGCTACCATCAAATTCCTACTTCTTTCAAAAAAGAACAATAAAAGAAAGGAAAACCTTGTTGCCAAATACTTTTTTATCTTAAAGCAACCAATAACTTGCATGGACGCAAAAGAGAATTCAGTGGTTATCACAAAAGTTGATGTAGAAACCTTTAACGATTTTTTGGGTTTAATTAATAGACTTGCTGAAATGCGGAACTGGCTCCACCTGATGAAGAAGCAAGAATAAGGCTAAGAAGAGACTGTTTATCTGACAAGCCCAAATATCAAGCATTTATCGGAAAAATTGACAAGAAATATGTTTCCTGTTATTTTTTTCTTTACTTACTCCAGTTTTCTTGCCTTGCCAACTCTCTTTCTTGAAGATATTTTTGTTCTTGAAGAGTACAGAAGAAGAGGTGTTGGGAAAAAAATGTTTGACTTCTAAAAAGACACTGCTAAACGTGAAGGTTGTGGCAGGATAGAGTTTACAGTTTTGAAATGGAACAAATCTGTTCAGGAATTTTATGAAAAAAAACGGAGCTCAACGCTTGGAATGGTTTTTGTATCGCGTAACAAAAAAAGATTTTTAATTTAACTTATATTTGGTTTCTGGGTTGATTTTCTTTGCAGAAATGAGTTTATTGAGTCTACGAGCTCTTCACAAGCAAACCATCGCTCTTCTAAAGAACCATCAGTCTCCAAATTTTTATATATTTTTTGGAACTTTTTTATCCGCTCAACAACTGGCTCTCGGCTTACTTCATATTTCTCTCGAAGTTTTTTTTGTTCAACGCTAAAAGCCAGAACAATTAATTCAAGTTCTCTTTGTTTAACATTTAGTTTCTGTCCTATGTCGATTTCTTTTTGCTCTTTACCTTTTCTGGAAATACCTCGGAAAAATCCTGTTTTTAACCGAATAACTCTATCTTGCTCTTTTTTCAGTTGCTCTATACTTCTGTTCAAACGCTTGATTTCCAGTTTTTTTCTTTTTTTAATAACCGCCATTATTTTTGCATATTCAGTGTTGATTTGTTTTAGACGATTTTTGTAGTAGGTTAGATTTGTTATTTCTTGGTCAAGTGAAGACTCTTTTTTGCTTCTCTTTTCAAGCTGTTGTTTAATAACAGTAAGTGTTTGCGAACGATCTCTTACATATTGGTCGTCTACTCCAATATTTGGGTGAGACTCAAACTCGCCAAGAACAATTGCTACATCTATCAGCCAACGATCGAAATGCTCATTGAACGGCGAAGAACCAAACTTCTGGCTGCCAAGAACATGCAATCGCTTGAGAGTTACTTCTGTTATCTCTTTTTCGGTTGCGAAATGCTTCTCTTCCTGTATTGTCCCGCCGGTTAGTTTTCGAGTGTGTTTTCGATTTTTGCTTTTCTCATGAAGAGTTTTTTTGTACTCGTGAATTGCGCCTTTTGGTGACGATTTTCTTCGCGGCTGATATCCCATAGACAAAACTTGTTATTCTTGAAGTATTTAGGTTATGCCTAATTGCCCTTTTGGTCATTTTTCTTGTTATCAACATATCGAAAAATTAACTGTGAAACTAATAACAAATTTGAGTAAGCTGAAAATCAGTTCATCGTTGATTAGCTTAAGATTGATTTTCAGTTATGGCTTCTACAATTAATTGTATGAGAGTTTCTTCATTTAACTGCTGCCCGGTTTTTCTTTTGTGTTCCATGAGATGTTTCTGTATGACTTTGTCCATTTCTGGTAAGTCTGGAACGATTAAAATCCTTGCTCCGCATGAACATTTGAAAACAGTCATTTTCTTATTTTGTCGGCTAAGGATTTGAGAATTTTCTTCTTGTGTTTTGTCTTGCTTGGTCGTCATTTAAGTCATCTAGTCTTAGTGGAAGTATTATGTATTCAGACAGTATTCATAAGATAACGTTTTTTACAAAGTTTAATTCGCATGTTTAGCCTTGATATCTTCGCAAGCTTGCTCATTCAACTTGACAAATTTGTTGAACTGTCTTGCTAAACAAACTTACCTGCCATTTATTGATTGAGTATCAAACTATTAAAAAAAATCGAGTTGAAGGACACTTTGTCCGTGATTCTGCCAGGCTTTTGGGTTTTGTCGACTGCAACATTCATCCCCCTGTCAACCTTTTTGGTGGTGTTTTTTTAAGGCAGCTGATCATTGTCTATACATTTGAGTCTTTATTTTACATTGATCCCAAGTGGGAAGCTATCAAAAATCTCTCTTGCATTGAAACGCAGCCACAAGTTCTTTGAAGTTTACGATAATTAAGGCAATTAAAGTAAAAAAAGGAATAAGCGCGTAATAATAAAGCGGTGTAGTTACCGCGGAAGCAAAAACCATACTCAGGAAGTTTGCTGCCATCCCTGGATAAAGAAGCATTCCATTTGATAACGCTAATGCACCGATCAAGCTTGCAGTTGCTTCTTTGAGGTTTTTGCGGTTATACATAATGTAAAGTGGCAGCGCCAGCAACCCGAATCGTGGGTCAAAAAAACCAAAAGCTAACGCGATTCCTGATAAGTAGGGTTTGCCTTGTTTGCCCCAGTAAAAGCTGAGTAATAAAAGGAATGTGAGGAAGACTTTGGCTTGTCCTTCGCCCCATTGCCAATAGTAACTTGGGGATAAACCTTGATTTACTGTTGGGAACGGCAATAGCAAAGCAATAATCATAACCACTATCGTTACAGCAACGGGCTTGTTGTTCAAGAGCTTATACAACAGGTAAGCCATTAAAGGCAGAAGCATGAACTGGATTACATCAAAAGCAAGGAGCGCCTGCTGATAATTTAGCGAAAGAAATGGGGAAACGATTAACAGAAAAGATGGCAGGTACTTGTATTCTTCTGGGTGTGGCAGGATAGTTGGTTCTCCATCGTTTAAAGCTCCAAAATTGTAAATATGAGCTGGATTATTCCAGAGTCTCCAAGCACCCATATAGTATGCCGAGAAATCTTTTGCTAATGGGGTACCTGTGCTGTTTATTCCTGAATTTATAGTGTAAGTTTGTGGGTAGGCTTCAATGAAAGTGTAAAGATTCAAAAGTATAATCACTGCAACCGCTGTTATTAGAACAATTTTGGCTAAATTTGACCTGCGAATCATCTTTACTCAACAGCTGGTGCAGTTCTAATCTAGTATTTTTGTGGAGCATTTATACTTGATTGTTACAACTTTGGGGTTTTTAAAACAATTTTTTGAAATAATTTCACCAATTGAGAGCATTTGTATTACACATGTAAGACAAATGAAAATGCTTTTATTTAATCACCGCTTTGAAGCTGTTTAAACCTTAACTGTTGGATTGAACACAATGGTTTTTCAAAAACAAAGCAGCGCTAAACGTGCATCAATAATCGCCATGACAGCGGCACTCTACACCATATTCTTCTTCCTATCCTACTCAGTAACATTGCCAAATTTCACGCTTCTTTACTTGCCAATTGTTCTGCTCGGTGTTTTTCCGATTTGGTTCGGATGGACCGGACTTGTAGGTGCCATGCTAGGAGGTTTTATAGGCGGTGCTTTTGTTGAGGGGCTTGGTTTTCTTGGAATATTTGAGTCAGTTGTAGCACTTGTTGTGTATATGATAAATTGGTTTCTGATGCCTCAAAGAGCTGCTGAAGATGGAAAAAGAAAGAGTTTGCTTGCCCTTTTAGGCATTTATTCTTTGAGTCTTTTTGTGGGAGCAGGTTATATACTTT
The DNA here is from genome assembly GCA_003164295.1 of Candidatus Bathyarchaeota archaeon. Classification (GTDB taxonomy): domain Archaea; phylum Thermoproteota; class Bathyarchaeia; order Bathyarchaeales; family Bathycorpusculaceae; genus Bathycorpusculum. Next base: position 157,069 of record PLTA01000024.1, on the reverse strand, counting down.
GGCAATATACAGTCGTACCTCAATTGTTCACAATCGCCGAAGCCCAAACTATTCTGGTGCCAACATTTGCGATTAACTTGCCTATTGTGTTGATAGCTTGTCCAGCTTTAATTAGGGCGATTTCTCCCAAACTCAGAGTATGGGGCTTATATAGCGGTAATTTCTGGGAATGGAAAAAGAATAGAGCAAAATCTTAAATCTTTTTTCTTTAATTTAATTATTTCAAAATGTTCGATCATTGAATAAGTAAGGCTTTTAAGTTATCTACACCCTTAAAAGCTGTCCTGAGTGCCAGACATGAAAATACGAATAATAAAATTAACTCCTGAATCACTCGTTCAAATGTTGCAGGGTAAGGTATCCCCGTTCACTTCCCCCCTTCCTAGCGACGCTGAACTTCTAGATATAAAGTTAGATTTATTTACAAAACAAGTATCTCTAATAGTTAGAAGCAACAGCTTCGAAGACATCGCCGAATCCTACCCAATCCCAGAATTCAACATAGCAAATGCGACAGAAGCCAAAGCTATAGCAAAACCAACTACATCAGTTAAGCCCGAACCTAAGCCTGAACCTAAAATTGCAACTGCAAATGCCGCTCAACCAAGCAAAACAGCAATCAAGATGGAAAATGAATTTAGTCCAGATCAACGCAAAGTGCTCAGTTTTACTGTAAAAGGCGATTACGTTATAGTTAAGCCGATTCAATTTTTAAAAGCTGAGTGGGACGATATCAATGAAGTTGTTCGAAGTTTAGGTGGCAGATGGGTAAAAGGCGACATCATAAGTTACTGGGAAATCCCTCTCCAGCCAAATTGAACTTGATTTGGGGAAAATTCTTTAAACAAGATGCACTTTAGACTCATCAGGATGTATCAAGATGGCACAAGCTCGTAAACCTCTAACAAGAGATTCCCTAGTTTCAATGCAAGTAATAGATTCCAATGGGCATTTGGTCGGAAAAGTTGCCGATATCGCTTTTGAAGTTGGAAAATCAGGTGTTTCCTTGGCAGTGGAGACTGAAAAAGGGGAAACCAGAATTGTTGAATGGTCTGAAGTGCAAGCTGCATCAGATTTCATTCTATTAAAAACCCAATCTCTTCAATCAGAAAGCGTCACTCAACTACAAACCGAAACTCAACCACAAACAAAAGGACCGATGGCCAAACAAAAAACTCCGCCACTTTGCCCATTATGCAATAAATCTCTTACATGGATCCCGCAATACAACAGATATTACTGTTACAACGATAAAAAATACTTTTGAAAATCATCAAATTATTTTTTTTAATTATGCTGTTTCACTTGGGAGCAGCTTTTCCAATCTTGTAATTGTTCCATTTTTTCCAAGCCTTAGCTGCTTCTCACCCTTAAAACTTGCAACGTGTGCATTTCTTACTTCTATAGTATCACCTAATGAAACGGCGTTAACCTGCTGATCCCAGAGACAAAGCATAATTTCTCCAGTTTCATCACCTATGCAAGCGTTGGTAACAAGGGCATTATCTCTGAATTGAGTGTGAACTTTAGATGGTTCAGAAGTCTTTAGCACTTCCGCAATCACATTTATCTTCTTCATTCCTTCCCGCAAATCCCCAATTTTCAAATGAGATGGCGTTGGAGTTTGTTTCGCTATTTCTTTGCGGATTCTGCTTGTATCCATCGAATTTTCAAATGAAACATCAGTTTTTGTAAGCATTTCTTCGGAAACACGAAATTGAGAAATAACACTGCTGCCTTTCTTAATTAGAAAGATAGCTTGGTCGTTTACGCTGCCTCGGTATTCAACTGTTAAATCTTCACATGCCGATTTTCCATGTTCTTTTGCGTGAATTAACGCCTTAAAGAGCTCTGTTGGATAAACGTTATGCTGCGGTGAGATGAACGCAAGCTGATCTTCCAAAGTAGGCTTTTTTGGTTTCATACGATTTATTTTCACCTTTAGCGAATTATCTTGAAAAAAGCAAATACTGGTTTTAAAATTTACTTTTCTCGATCAATTCTAACAATTAATAATACTACAATAACTATTTAGGTTTAGCTACAAAAAACCAGCTTTTCCAAGGCGCAATCTTCTTAATTTCAACAAAACCGGTTGGTAAACAATTTTGAGCAAAAAGCAAAAAGGCTCGAATTCACATTACATTAGTAGAACTTTTAATTCTAACAGTTTTTGGTGCAAATAATAATGGAAGAACTAAAAAAACTAACCAAAGTTGAATTAAAAAACTTAGACAAGGTTTTCTATCCAAAAGTTAAGGTCAACAAAGCACAAATAATTGAATATTACATTAAATTGGCTCCCAAAATCCTGCCAGTTATAGCAAATCGGCCCTTGGTCTTAACCCGATACCCTGACGGTGTCGAAGGCGAAAAAGTCAGTTTTTTCGAAAAAAATGCCCCTGAAGGAACACCCAAATGGGTTAAAACAAAAGCAATTTACTCTCCAACATCCAAACGCGACGTTAACTATATTGTTTGCAATGACTTGGACACACTTATTTGGTTGGCCAACTTAGCTGCTTTAGAAATCCACATGCCTTTTTCTAAAATTGACAATTTAGATAAGCCCGATTTACTTTTTTTTGATATTGACCCTGAACCCCCCGCTACCTTAAGCGACGCCGCAGACGTGGTGCTTTTGCTTAAAGACATACTCAATGATTTGGGATTAACGCCTTTTGTTAAGACTTCAGGAAAAAAAGGGCTTCACGTTGTAATTCCAATTGATCCAGATTACACATTTGAAAAAGCCAGAGGGTTTGTGCATAAAATCGGGGTTGACTTAGCTATAAAAAGTGACATTGTGGTTTCCGAGTTTAAAGATACAAAGAAACCTGGAAAGGTTTTTGCTGATTACCTTCAGAATTCTCCTTTGCGGACAATGGTAGTTCCCTATAGCCTTCGTCCTACACCTGACGCCACTGTTTCGGCACCCTTAGACTGGAGTGAAGTTAAGAAAGGCATAAACCCCTCCGAGTTCAATATTTTTAATGTAGTCAAACGGCAAAGTGATCCGTGGAAAAATATTTTTGAAAAAAGATGCAAATTGGAGATATAATTATGGAACAAAAAAATGTTGAGAAAAGGGAAACTAAAAAAATTAGTGCTCAAGCACCACGAAGATCAATATGGTCAGGCAATATCACAATAGGTTTAGTTAATGTTCCTGTTAAGTTGTATTCTATGATTTATGACAAGGGCATATCTTTTCATTTTTTACATAAAGTTGATGGTCAACCGCTAAAATACGTGAAAATGTGCACTAAAGACGACAAGATTGTTCCATGGGACGAAGTTATAAGGGGCTATGAAGTTTCAAAAAACGAGTATATTACTTTAGACAATAAAGAATTGGCAGAGGCCAAACCTGAATCTGATAACCGAATTAGAATCAGTAAATTTGTGGATTATTTCTCGGTTGACCCAGTATACTTTGACAAAACTTATGCTTTAATGCCCGACAAAAGCAAGGACGCCTACAGTTTGCTGTTAACAGCTCTTGAGAAAAAAAATAAAGCAGGGGCTGCACGCATAACCCTTCGAACTAAAGAGTATCCAGCACTTCTACACGCATACAAGAGCACTTTGGTTTTAACTACATTGCGTTATGCCTACGATGTTGTAGATCCACAAGATTTCGAGGAAGTCCAAAAATTAAAGGAGCCAGAAAAAGCGGAGCTAGACATGGCTGTTAAAATAGTTAGTGACCTCTCAGGCGAATTTGACATCAGCGAATTTGAAGACACTTACATGAAAAGAGTTGAAGAATTAATAGCGCAGAAGGTGAAAGGCGAAAAAATCCACATTGAAAAGCCACCGGCAGTTGAAGTCAAAGGACTTATGATTGCGTTGCGAGAAACACTCAAGCAGTTGGAACAGAAATGAGTCGTCACGTCTACAAACCAATGCTTGCAAAAGTAGCTCCAGACGCTTTCACCGATAAAGACTGGATTTTTGAAGTTAAATGGGATGGCTTTCGAGGCATCTCCTACATTGAAGATGAAGCTTTCAGTATAAAAAGCCGAAACGAAAAGGAACTAAAATATAACTTTCCAGAGCTTTCCGAACTCGCCAAGTTGGCAAGTAACATAGTAGTTGATGGCGAAATCATAGTTATGATTGAAGGCAAACCTGACTTTCAAGCCCTTTTGGAACGGGGACAAGCGACTTCGGCAGGTGAAATCCGAAAGCAGACCAATAAAGCGCCAGCATCATACATTGTTTTCGATATTTTAGAAAAAGACGGGAAATCGCTTACCAAGTTGCCGTTGATGGAGAGAAAAAAAATTTTAAAGGATTCGTTAAAAGAGGGTCCACATGTTTTTTTGTCTGATTTTATTGAGGAGAAAGGAGAAGACTATTACAAAGCGGTTTTGGATAAGGGCTTAGAAGGCGTAGTGGCGAAAAATAAAGAAAGCTCTTATGAGGAAGGTTTGCGAACTGGAAGTTGGCGAAAAATAAAGAAACTTAAAACTTGTGACTGTGTAATTTTTGGTTACACTATGGGTGCACAAGCTAGAGAAAAAACTTTTGGCGCACTAGTTTTGGGGCTTTACAATAAAGATGGCAAACCAGTTTATGTGGGAAAGGTTGGAACTGGATTTACTCAAGAAATGCTGGGCGACTTGATGGATAAATTTGAAAAACTAAAAACTGATGCTGTACCGTTTAAGCCTGAGGCTGGCGATAAAATAAGTTGGCTTGAACCCAAACTAGTTTGCGAAGTTGTTTTTCAAGTTGTTACCAAAGATTTGAGATTAAGAATGCCACGTTACAAAGGTTTAAGGGACGATAAGCTGCCAGGGGAATGCACCGTTGACCAGTTGGTTGAACTCAAAAAGATTGAAGCATCTTTCGAAACAGAGAATAAATTATCCGAGTATGAATCCAAGCGGAATTTTCAACAGACACCAGAACCAGTAGGTGGCGAGAAAAAAGGCGAGAAACAAATTTTTGTAATTCAAGAGCATCATGCCCGAAGACTTCACTATGATTTAAGACTAGAAAAAGACGGAGTTTTAAAAAGTTGGGCTGTTCCGAAAGGATTCCCAGAAACAGCAACTCAGCGTCATTTAGCAGTGCAAACAGAAGACCATCCTTTTGAGTACGCTAAATTTGAGGGTTCAATTCCTGAGGGTCAATATGGTGCAGGAACAGTAAAAATCTGGGATAAAGGACATTATCAAGCTAAGTTTTGGGATGAAAATAAGATTGAGTTTACTCTTGAAGGCCAAAGGCTTAATGGACGTTATGTTTTGGTTTGGCTAAAGAAGGCTCAAGGTAAAGAGAAAAGTTGGCTTTTGTTAAAGGGTAAAGAGTAAAATGCCAAACCTCCACATAGGCACTATAGGCTGGAGCTATAATTTCTGGAAAGGAAATTTTTATCCCAATAAGTCTGCTTCAAAAGATTTCTTGTCTTACTATGCCACTAAATTCGATACTGTTGAGGCCGATAGTACATTCTATCGAATCCCAACCGAACAAGCCGTGATCAACTGGAAAAACCAAACTTCTGAAAACTTTCTGTTTTCATTCAAATTTCCAAGCACAATCACACATATCAAAATGCTCAAGGACTGCGATCGTGAAACTAAACTTTTTCTTGAAAAAACAAAATTACTAGAGGAAAAACTTGGACCTTTGCTTTTGCAATTTCCACCTAGTTTTGGAATTGAGCATCTGTCTGGTTTAAGTGATTTCTTGCAAAAACTGCCTAAAGAAAATCGTTATGTGATTGAAGTCAGGGATGAAGCGTTCTTTAACGATGAGTTTTATTCCATTTTGCAGGTTAACAATGTTGCCTTGGCGTGGGTTGATAGTCCTAATATCTCTCTAAATGATAAAATTACTTCGGATTTTTTGTACATTAGGTGGGAAGGCGACCGCGCCAAAGTTAATGGCACTTTAGGCAAAATAGAAGTTGATAAAACAGAAAACCTGAAGCAATGGGCAGAAAAAATTAAGCCTTTCATGATCAAAAACATCAAGGTTTATGGTTATTTTGGTAAATACTATTCAGGCTATCCTCCTTCAGATATAAATTCCCTTTTAAAGTTCTTTCAACATAACATTTAAGAAAGTAAATCAGTGAATGAAGGGTTTGGAGATCAAAAATATGTTTTTCAAACAACTCAAGCAATACGGTGACAACTTCTCATATGTAGTTGCAGATGAAAATACTAAAGAAGCCGTGGTGGTGGATTCAAGTTTTAACGCAAGTGCAATAATAGAGCTTCTAAAAGTAAATGACTTGAATTTAAAATACGTCATAAATACACATGGGCACTCTGATCATACAGCAGGTAACTATGAGTTAAAGTCTATTTTTGAAGCTAAAATTGTTGCGTATAAACTTGCAAAGGTCAACTTTGATGTTGCAGTTGAGGACGGAGACGTATTAGCCTTAGGCAAAGTTTCGATAAAAATAATTTACACTCCGGGGCATACACCAGATAGCATGTGTCTTTTGATAGATAACACGAAGCTGTTAACCGGTGACACATTATTTGTGGGGGAATGTGGACGAACTGACTTGTCAGGCGGCAGCTCAAAAAGCATGTATGATAGTTTATTCAACAAGATTTTAAAATTGAATGATTCAATAGAAGTTTATCCAGGACATGATTATGGCTTGAAATCTTCTTCAACTATAGGGGAGGAAAGAAAGTCAAACTATGTTTTGCAGCCGCGAAGTCTAAAAGATTTTATTAGCTTTATGAGTCAGCCTTAGGGGGTTGCGTGCTTTTTCTCACGATTAGAGCAATGATAACTAAGAGAGCAGCTACGACTAAGATCACTGCGAAGATTTCGGGGTGAAGCAGTAATTCAAAAAATATAATCGCATTTTGATAAATAGTGTTGTTCTCAAGTGTGTCAGGTCGAGCGTTTTGAGGTGACACTGGCAAATAGCTGTATTGAATGTTTGAAGGTAAGACAATGGGATCGCCTCTTAGCCAATCGCTAACAGGGTAAAAATCAAATTGGTTTGTCATCCAAGCAAATGTAGTGGCTACTCCATACATATCAAGGGTGGAAACTGATTTGGCAGGACCTAGTAAAGCAATGTCAGGAAACATTACGTCTCCTGTATCATTGGAGTGACCTAAACCTAATGAATGTCCAAGTTCATGGAGTGCAACATTTTGCATGTCTCCATCAATTAACGGTTCATCATGGCTTGTGTGAGTAGCAAGATTAATTGTGCATCCAATTATGGCGTTACTTTCTGTAGTTAATGTTGCTAACCCAATTTCATCTGAGGAGCCTGCTAAGTTAGTTTGAGTCCAATTCAAGTAAATGTCAAAGCCGGGTTCAGTATAATTCAAAACAAATGGTTCGAATCTAAGGTTAGAAAGGTAAGAGTAGTCTGAATAGTTTGATGCAAACTCGCTGATGGCATCATTCCATTGGCCTATAGCTCGAAGTGTAGAATTTACGTAAATAGGGTTCCACCATGACACGTTATTTGGAGTAACTAAAAGAATTTTTAATGTAGTCCGATCCCAAGCAATCCCAGAAATCCCCAAAGAATAAACGGTTTGGTTTTGACCCTGAACTTGGCCAGCGGCAAAGCTGCCTGCAGTTAAAAACAAACTGGAAAGCAATAAAAATAATAAAAAAATCCTCATCTAATCTACTAAAAATATTATTGCTGTCTCACTTAAGTTTATTGTGACTCAACATTCCATCAAATTAAGTTAAATCCAATTCTATAGACGTCATGCTTAAAATTGAAGACGAAATAAGTTCTTGGAAATTGACTTCTAAAGAATAGTTGATTTTTGTTTCCGAAATCTCTAAGGGCTAGATTTCTGCTCTAAAATGTTCAAAATAATCGGGTTTATTCAGATACTTTTTTATTGCGTCAGTGTGGATTAAGGGTTAATATCGTTAAAATTTGCGATTGGTGAACAAAACTTAAAAGGTTTAAATGTAGATAGTGAGCTGTAATCTGAAATGCATTCATCTCTGGTGGCGAAACCATTTCTGTTATATTTAGATGTGCCTCTTTATTTTCGGCACAATTGCTTATCAGAGATTAAGAATGAAGCCCAAACGATCAAGCTCGAATTGGTTAATGGCGGATTAATTGAGGCTAATACATGATAGTTTTTGATATAATTTCAATTATTCTGCTATCAGTTCTGCTTTTTTGGACTGTATATAATGGCTCAATTATATATGTGGGAGTAAGAGCCAGACGGAAGGCTGAAGTTGTCCGAGTTGAAAATAAAGAAGTTCCCAAGTTTTCAATTATAGTACCCACAAAAGATGAAGAATTAGTTATCGGCAGATGCTTAGACAGTATTCTAAATTTAGATTATCCAAAGGATAAAATGGAAATAATAATTGTCGATGGTAATTCATCGGATTCAACATGCAAAGTTTGTTCAGAATTCGTCGAAAAACATTCAGGCATTATCAGATTAATTAAAGAAAAACAGTCAAGAGGTAAACCGGCAGCTCTCAACCTTGCCTTAACCCATGTAACTGGAGAGATCGTTGGAGTTTTTGATGCTGATAGTGTTCCAGAAAAAGATGTGCTAAAAAAGGTTGCATCTTACTTTATTGATAAACAAGTGACCGCAGTACAGGGAAGAACTACTTCACTTAACGAGAAAAAGAATATTTTAACACGAGTTATCGCCTCAGAAGAAAAAGCTTGGTTCCAAGCATTACTTAGTGGAAGAGAGCACCTGCAATTATTTGTTCCATTGAATGGAAGTTGCCAGTTTATTCGGCGAGGCATCCTTGACGAGATGGGCGGCTGGGATGAAAACTCCCTTACCGAAGACGTAGAATTGGCATTACGTCTAGTTGAGAAAAAGCACCTGATAAAATATGCGCATGATGTTTGTTCAGCCCAGGAAACACCAAACGGTCTTAGAGAACTGGTCAAACAGAGGGTCCGCTGGTACAGAGGGTATATGGAGACAGCCATAAAATATGGGCGTCTTCTCGATAGTCTAAACAAAAGAACGGTTGATGCAGAAATTTCGATGGCAGGACCTTTCATGATGGTTGTCTCGTTGCTTAGCTATATCAACTGGTTTTTCATCATTCTATTCTTTTCAGCAAATAGTCCAATAATTAACTTTACCGGATTGGTGATTGCATTGACTGCCGTTTCGTTGTTTTCAATTGGTATAGGATTAACTGCCTCGGAAAAACCAATTAAGCTAAAGAATCTTGCTTGGATACCCTCAATTTGGGCTTATTGGATGCTTCAAATGTTTATCGCTGGATGGGCTTTCCTTAAATTAATATTCAGAAGCAAAAGGGTTTGGAGTAAAACCGTCAAAAAAGGCTTCATTACATCAAACTTAGAAGCTAACAAGCCAATCTAATTACGTAAAATTTTTTGCTCAAATGAAACATCGAATGGTTATGCATCTCTTTTCCAAAATCTTAAATCAATCTCTATTTATTTATTCCCTCGAGATTGGGAGTTAGCGAAGAAAGTATCTCTTAAATAAACAATATCTTCAAGTGAAATGAGGAAAGTTGGTTAACTACAAGAAAATTGGCAACCTGAATCGATTAAAGTTTACTTCTTTACTGGCTTCTCTCGATGCTGAAGGTAAAAAGGGCTATTTCAAGAATCCGCGGCGATTCAGCAAGATGACAAAGGGGATAATAGTTTTTGCAGTTATAGCTATAATGATAATTTCTATATTTGTTTCAATTCAAAAGCTGGATACTTCCAATGTCGTTTCTCAGGGATTAATAGAGTCATCTCAAGTTGTCAATGGTAAAGTCTGGATAGAGGTAGCAAATAATGCATGGAATTACTTTCAACCTAGCGTGGGGGTTGATCCTAATACTGGGCTTCCTTATGCAGGTGGAACGGATTTTACTGGCTTCACATATTGGGATCTCGGTGTTTATGTCCAAGCTGTTATTGATGCACAGAAGTTAGGTTTGGTCAGCACAGATGGAGTTTGGGGGTCTTTCTCAAGATTTGATAAAGTTTTGACATTCTTGGAAACTTGTCAGCTGAACAATGAAGGTTATCCGTATCAGTTCTATCAAGCCAAAGATGGAAAAGTCTATCACCCACCGTCAGAGGCTAATGAGACCTATGATGTCGTTGACATTGGACGATTGTTTGTTGCTCTCAACAATCTTAGAAATTTTGATTCTAATCTTGCGGATCGCATTAATGATATAGTTTTAAATGGGCGATCTAACTTCACCACATTAGCTTCTAACGTCAAGAATGACGCTAACTCAAATAGTATTTACACTTATTTCTTTGATAGCGGATTTGCAAGTTTTTGGCCTCAACAAATAGGCAATGTTCCAAGTGAGATACTTGCTAACCTGGTTAATTCTCAAAACGTAACAACGTACGATGTCCAATTACCAAATGCTCCAATCTCTTGCGACCCGTTGCTTTGCTCTGTTTTTGAGCTTAACAATAATGATTCTAGATTGCTGGCTTTGACCAGCCAAGTTTACTTGGCCCATGACGCCTATTACAACGCGACAGGAAAATTTGCAGCTTTTAGCGAAGGAAGTAGTCCCTCAAATGGTTACATATGGGAGTGGGTAACTACCGGAAACGGCGATACATGGAAGATAACCTCTGGGGGCAACTCATATGTGAATATAGACCCTGTTGTTTTTAATAAAGTAGCCTTTAGTTTCTTGGCCCTCTATAATACCACGTTTGCCCGTAATACACTAATCTATCTTGAACAGCAACTTCCCGCTCCTACCAACGGTTACTCCGATGGTGCCGATAACAGTGGGAATCTGGTTCGTGGGACTGGTAGCAGCACGAATGGTTTAATCTTAGATGCTGCACAATATGCTTTGCAAAATAATCCATAGCTTATAGTTCTGTTTATCTCTTGAAAAACGAAGTTTAAGGGTGAAACCTGAAAAAGAATTAGCTTTTCTCTTAGCGCAAGGCATTTAGGCTGGCAATTAAACGATAATACAGTTACCTAAAAATTCAACGTGTGAAAAAAACGTGATATTTGCTCGTAATCCTTTAAAGCAATGGATAGTCCACCACCAAAAAGTCATTTTTCTCGTCTTAGCATTTGGAATACCTGTCATTGTGCGAGCAATACCTGAGATACTAATGGGCCCCTACATAATCGGCTTTGATACCTTGGGCTTTTATGTTCCAAACACTCTATTATGGATACATGCTGGCGTAAATTTATGGAACTTCCTTGCAACTGCGCCGTTATTCTATAGTATCTTTATGTCAATAGTAGCTATTGGCGCGTCCCCAGTTTGGGTGCTTAAGATAATTTCGCCGGTTCTTCTAGGCTTTTTAGGGCTATCAATATTTGCATATGCCAAGAAAGGTTTGGGCTGGTCGCCTTCTAAAAGTATATTTGTTACACTTTTAGGCACGCTTTATTTTGTTGCATTAAGAGCCTCATGGGATCAACTTCGAGAAGAACTTGGTTTAGTTTTCTTTTTTGTTGTCCTCACGATGCTTCTAACCAATAAAAAGCGCAGCTCATGGAAAAGCTATCTTGCTCTCTCTTTAGCAATGATGGCTGTGGTATTATCTCATCAACTTGTCTCTGTACTGATGTTTGGTGTTATTATTGCTACAGTTGCCTACACTTTGTTCCGTAAAAACTTTAATGAATCAATTAAACTGCTCGTGGCTTCCTTGCCAGCGGCGCTTTATTTCGTCATCGTTTATCTAAGTGGCGTAGCGCAATCTGGCGTTCTTGGTTACCCAGCAAACTCATCACCGTTAGCTAGTTGGACTGGATTTGCCTCCTATCAATCTATGTTGACAAGTGAAGGCGGCTTCTTTCTGTACTGTTTCTTGCCTTTACTGCCCCTACTATTGGTAGGTCTTTGGCGATTTGGGAATCTTCAACTCAGGTCTTGGCTTTTTATGAGTTTGATCTTATTGTTTATTCCGCTCTCTTCTGTGAGCCCTTATCGGTGGGTATTGTTGCTTACGTATCCAATTGCATTTTTCACGACGGATGGTCTTAATAGGCTTAGGTCAATTAAATGGAAACGTTTCAAGTTTACCGCGCATAGAATTGCCGTATTATATCTTGTTTTATCAACGGCTATTTTGAGCTTTGGCTTCATTTTTGCGACTTCGGAAAATCCTTCCTTTTACTTTAATCCGAATTATCTTAACAAATATGACTATCAAATTCCAACTTCCATGTTGCAGAATACAATATCAATAACCGACTGTCATGACACAGTCAATGCCCTGCAATGGTTCAAAAATAACGTAAATAGTAGTTCGCTTTTGCTTACGCATACAGTGTTTTACGGATGGGCATTGTTAACGCTCAAAGAGAGCCAAGTTATAAGCTATGGATTTGACAACCCTGTCAACGCGACAACGGCAGCTGCTCGAGAAGGTCATACACAATTATACCTTATCTGGTGGGTAAATGGGCAAGGTTGGTATGCACAGCCTACTCTCCCGGCATCATTTCAGGAAGTTTACCACAGTGGAAGAATTGCGATTTACAGTTTCAATCTAAATGCCTAAATAATCCTTAAACTAAAATTCGGATATTTTCTAAAAAATTTCGTTTTTTCTTTTGAATTCTAACGGAGAAAATTTCGCTTTAAATCCATAATTCATAAATACGCATGAACCGATTCTTATGACATAATAAATAGGCAAAAACAATGTCCAATATTGCACATAATTGTGGCGATTTCCGCTTCCTTAATAAAAATCGGCTGATAAATCTCAAGACTAAAGCTATGCGCTCTGGCGCATGGTTCAAAGCATTGCAACGAATCGACAGAGTACTCTTTGATTTAACAATAAGAGTTGTAAATAACATTCGAAGTACAAAACTAGCTAAAAGCATAATTGTTCTGGCAAGGAAGCTGGAAAACGCTGTTGAATGTGATTTTTCAAAGTATTTGAAAGAGATAGGTTTACCTTTAGCTCAAAAAATTAGTTTCACAGCAAAGAAACTCAGAAATATTTCGGCTGATAGTTGGGAGCTTGATTCCTCATTCGCAATCTTTCTAGCTGTGATGCATCTTAACAAAATTAAAACGTTCAAAAGATAGCCGAGATTCAAAATTGATATGTCTAATCCAGTCTTATGGAAGTGTCAGAGGATTTTTTCTCTCGTAGCGGACCCGAGATATGGCAAATGTTAAATTCTGCGCTCAGTCTTAAAATACGAGTAAGGTCTCTCTGTAACATGATTCAAATTAGTTTCAACAAGATTGTTCTTGAGTTCAAAGGATACATTAAAGAGAATTGGGGCTCTCCATTCATATTTGGATTTATATTACTTTTGATTAGTGCTGCATTTTCTCTATCTATTGGCTTGGTTTCCTTCGCTAACACCGTAGCAATTTACGCGTTTTATGCTTTGATCGCTGGAGTTTTCCTCCAGCTTGTTTGCTTTCTGAAATATTGCGGAAAAAGCTGTGGTGATGAGGTGGCTTTTTAATGAGCCAAGTAGAGCTATCTTTTGTTATTCCAGCCTACAACGAAGAAGATTTCATTGAAGATACACTCGGAACTATAGATGCTATTATCAAGGGCAAGAATTTGCCTTATGAAATTGTGGTGGTTGATGACGGCAGCAGAGATGACACTTTGGTCAAAGCAAGAAGATACGCTGGGCGAAACGGTCATGTCAAAGTGTTAAGTTACAACAAGAACTTAGGAAAAGGCTATGCAGTGAAGACTGGTTTTATGCAGACCAGTGGTAATGTCGTGATTTTTACCGATGGTGACATGGAAATCGACTTGAGAACAATTTCTGAATATCTTGATGCTCTAAATTACGGTGATATTGTTATAGCTTCTAAACGGCATAGAGATTCTCGAGTGGAAGTACCTGTATCTAGAAGAGTTTTGAGTGTAGTTTTCAACGGCTTTGTTCGTTTTCTTACTGGGGTGCCTCTTAAAGATACTCAGTCTGGACTCAAAGCGATGAGAAAAAGCGCGTTTGTCGATGTTTTCCCTAGATTGGCTGTGAAGCGTTATGCTTTTGATGTTGAATTGTTGGCTGTCGCGAATCTTTATGGTTTGAAAGTAGTGGAGATGCCTGTAACCATCAAGTTAGACGCTGCATTTAAGCCAAGAAACATGATGCATATGTTTCTTGATTTACTTGGTATAGCGTACAGACTTCGAGTCATCCATTATTATCAGCGTCAGCTTCCTGAGAAAAACAGCTTTCAAAACATGGTCTCTTTAGTTCTCCGAGAATAATAATGTCATCAAAAACGCTTATTTCTATTATTATTCCTTGCAAAAAAGTGGATGATTACACGAGAGAATGTATTGAATACTGTAAACGCTTGGATTACCAAAATTTCGAGATTATAGTGTTACCTGACTGTTCCACCGAAACTATTAATGGCGTAAAAGTCATAACAACCGGACCGTTATCTCCGGGAATAAAAAGAAATTTAGGCGTCAAACACTCAAACGGCGAGTTCTGTGCTTTCATCGATGATGATGCTTATCCGCGAAGTGACTGGTTGACCAATGCATTGAAATATTTTGAGAATCCCGAAGTGGGAGGAGCTGGAGGACCTGGATTAACCCCAGAAGCGGACAGTTTCATGCAAAAAGCTGGCGGCTATGTACTTTCCTCTTTTATGGTAGGTGGTCTCTCAAGTCGATATAAAACCAAAAGCTGTTTCGAGTCAGATGATATTCACTCCTGCAACTTTATAGCCAAAAAAACGGTAATTGAAGCCGCTGGTGGCTGGAATGAAAAATACTGGCCGGGCGAAGACACCCTCATGTGCTTGGCAATTAAGAAACTTGGCAAAAAACTCATTGAGTCATCCGATGTAGTTGTTTATCATCATCGACGTTCACTCTTTAAGCCACACCTCAGACAAGTTTCAAGATTCGGGGAACACAGAGGATTCTTTGCCAAAAAGTTTCCCGAAAACTCCGCGAAACTCACGTATTTCTTTCCGTCTCTGCTCGTATTTTCCCTTATTGTAGGCGTAGTATTGTCTTTGTTCTTCTCATTCTTTGTATATATTGTGCTCTTCGGAGTAGCACTGTATCTTGTTTCAAGCTTTATAGCAGCTGTAATTCAAGTCAGAAATGTAAAGCTGCTTTTCTCAGTTTGGCTAGGCATAATAGTAACACATATCATCTACGGCTCTTTCTTCCTATCTGGCTTAATTAAGTGTGATCTAAAAAGATGAAAATCAGCATCACCTATCCACCAATCATTTCGGAGAACGGCGTTCCGCTTCTATCACAAAACAGGCAATTTCAGTATTTTAAATCACCCACCTACATATATCCCGTTGTTCCAGCTTACGCCGCCACTTTAGTGTCAAATGCGGGTTATGATGTTATCTGGGATGACGGAATTGCAGAAGAGAAAACTTTCAGCCAATGGCTAAGCGATTTGGAGCGAACCAATCCTGATGTTATCATGATGGAGACTAAAACTCCCGTGGTAAAGAAGCATTGGTCCATTATTGGTGACGTAAAAAAAGTTCTTCCTAATTCGAAAGTCGTTTTAGTGGGCGATCACGTTACTGCATTACCTGAGGAATCAATGGAACAGAGTAAAGTCGATTTCATTCTTACCGGTGGAGACTATGACTTTCTTTTATTGAACTTGGTTAATTTTCTGAATGGCAAAGCAAAAGAGCTTGAGCCTGGGGTTTGGTATCGAGAAAGCGCCATAATAAAAAACACAGGACAATTCAAGCTGAATCATAGCTTAGATGATTTGCCACATATTAACCGCGACTTATCAAAATGGCAGCTCTACAACGAACGCAACGGCAACTTCAAAGTAACTCCAGGAGCATACACAATGGCAGGACGCGACTGCTGGTGGAGAAAAGATGGCGGCTGCACTTTTTGCTCGTGGCCTACTCTGTACCCTATTTTCCGGACGATGAAGCCTGAACGATTAGCATATGAAATTGGATTGTTAATTGAAAATTATGGCGTTAAGTCGGTGTTTGATGACACTGGCTGTTTTCCAGCTGGAGAATGGCTTAGACGTTTCGCAAACCTAATGATAGAGCGCGGATACAACAAAAAAGTTCAGTTTGGTTGCAACATGCGGTTTGGAGCGTTAACGCGGGAGGATTATCGGTTAATGAAGAAGGCGGGTTTTCGAATGCTTCTTTTTGGTGTAGAGTCCGGAAGCCAAGCTACACTTGACAGGCTTAATAAAGGAACAAAAATCGATGAGATCATGAACGAATGCAGAATACCCCGTGAAGAAGGGTTAGAACCACACATAACGATTATGGTTGGTTATCCATGGGAAACACGCAAAGATGCTCTAAGCACGTTGAATGCTGCTAAAACGATGATGCAGAAGGGCTGGGCAGTTACCTTGCAGTCCACAGTTGTTATTCCCTATCCAGGAAGCAAATTATATGCTGAGGCATTGAAGAACGGCTGGTTCAGAGTTGACCCTAAAGATTATGAACGTTTTGATATGAAAGAGCCAGTTATGACAACGCCAGATATGACGCCTGACGAAGTCATGAAACTCTGCGACGAAATATACAAAGTATTTCTAACGCCACAATATATGCTCAAACAACTGGTGCGCATACGATCGTTGAGAGATATTAAATATTCGGTTAAAGGCGCCGTAAAAGTTTTTGGGCATGTCAAAGATTTTGGAAAAGACTGAGACGGATCTTAAGACAAATATGTTTACAATTAACGAGCCATTAGTCTCAGTAATAATTCCAACCTACAACTCTTTCACCACTGTTGAAATTTGTCTTGAGTCAATAAAACAGCAAGAATATACTAACATAGAAGTAATTGTTGTTGACAATTTTAGTAAAGATCGTACAGTGAATATTGCCGAGAAGTTCGGATCAAAAATATTTCAGATTAGCGAACTAAGATCTGCCGCAAGAAATTATGGTGCACGAAAAGCTAACGGCGCTTATATTATATTTATAGATGCGGACATGCAGTTGACTTCCAAAGTTATTGAAGATTGCGTGGTCAAATCAATTAATGATAATTGTGATGCTATTATGATTCCCGAAGTTAGGGTGGGGATTGGCTTTTGGGCTCAATGCAGAGCTGTAGAAAGACTTACTTATATTGGTGATCCGCTTATTGAATCAGCTCGGTTCTTTAGCAGAGCCATTTTTGAAAAGATTAATGGATTTGATGAGAGTTTAGAAGCAGGGGAAGATTGGGATCTTCAAGCTCGGCTAGAAAGTGTTGGCTGCAGGATAAAACAAATCAATTCTGTAATTAATCACCATGAGGGGAGATTAACTCTTAAGAAAATGATTCTTAAAAGGTATTATTATGGAAAAACGTTAATGCGTTATATAAATAAACATCCTGAGAAGGCGCGTGTCCAGTTTATGCCCGTGAGATTGAATTATGTTAGGCACTGGCGATTATTGGCTAGATATCCTCTTTATACTTGCGGAATGCTTTTTATGAAGGCAATTGAATACTTTGTAACCGCCTTGTCAATTATCTCGACAATGACGTCGCATTAGCAGAAAGGACGTTTGATAGGCATGCAAACAGGAAACGAATCGCCAACTGTCTCAATAATAACGGTTAGTATGAATGGAAAAAAATGGCTTAAAGGTCTATTTGAGTCTTTATTAGCTACTGATTATCCTAAGAACAAATTGGAAATAATTTTTATAGATAATGGTTCTACCGATGGAAGCATCGAATTCGTTAAAAAAATGTTCAATAATAATAATATTATGTTTACGCTTATTCAAAATAAAATAAATGTAGGCTGGTCGCCAGCAAATAATCAGGGAATGAAAATTGCAAAAGGCGAAATAATCGTATGCGTAAGCAATGATATGGAAGTAGATGCCAAATGGATCAAAGAAATTGTCAAAGCAATGAAAGGTAATGAACGTATTGGCATCGTTCAATGCAATTCTCTATCAATGTGGGATAGACGAACTCCTGATTCCGGAATGAATTATTTGGACCGTTTCGGCTATTCTTATAGCTACGCTTCATCAAAGGTAAATTACGAAGTGTTCTTTGCAGAGGGAATGGCGTTCGCGATTAAGAGTGAAGTTATTAAAAAAGTAGGCCTGTTTGACGATTATTTCTTTATGGAATATGACGATATGGATCTGTGTTGGCGAGCCCGTTTGGGCGGCTATAAGGTGTTCTTCGTTCCAACAGCCATAGTTTATCATGCACGTGGAGGGACTGTCGGAGCTACATACTTTCAAAAAATCAATAATGTTACGTGGTATTCTAGAAATCACCTTGTCACTCTCATAAAAAATTATGAATTAAAAACCTTGGTTAAACTATTGCCAATAACATTAACGGTAGAGATAATAAAAATCTCTTATTTAGCTACAGTAAAGAAAAATTTGAAATTATCATATGCGGCATTAAAAGGTATTCTCCAAGTTATGACAGATCTAAGGGTTATTTTACGAAAAAGGTCGGAAACTGCAAGTTTTAGGACTGTTTCTGATAAAGAAATCCTTCAGGTTATGCATCCCTTCAATCCTTGGCTTCTTAGACTGTTTATTGAAAAGCAATCCAAGGCAGAGCGACTCGTATTACATTCTAATCCTCCAATAAAGTTAGGAACTGATTAAATGGAAAAAATTAAGGTAGGTGTCATTCCAGCTGCAGGATATGGTCGTCGTTTAGGCACTCTTCCATTAACACGTGTGCTCCCCAAGTGTTTGTTGCCCATTTTGAATAAGCCAATTTTGGAATATGTGATAGAGAATATGCGACGAATGGGTGTTGAGGACGTCTATATGATTGTAGGCTTCAAGAAAGAAATAATCCAAGAGTATTTTGGCAATGGCGAAGATTTTGGCTTACATATAACATATATTGACCAGAACCCCCCGAGAGGAATCGCACATGCAATTAGCTTAGCAAAAAATTTTATCAGCGAGCCTTTTTCGGTAATTTTAGGTGACGACCTAACAATTACAGATTCTCTCAATAATCTTGTTGAGACTTTTTGGGAAAACGATGCGTTGGTTGTAGAAGGTGCCGTACCTGAAAATAATGTTGAGGCAATTAAGAGAGCGTGTAGTATCGCTTTGGATGATGACTGTAAAATAAAGGAAATCATTGAAAAGCCTTTAGCTCCAAACTCTAATTTACGCGGCATAGGAGTGTATCTGTTCAACCCCAAAGTTTTTGATTTTATCGAAATGACCCCAGCTTCGAGTAAACGTGACGAAAAAGAGATTACAGATACTATAGGACTGATTGCAAAAAAAGGAAGGGCATATGCCGCCTTAATCAATGGGATGAATATTAATGTGAACACTTCTTCAGATCTTATGGTTGCCACGAAATTACTCCTAAAACTTGATTCTTCTGTAATTAAAACTCAAGATAATGGAATTTTTTAATGTTAAACATAGTAATTAACGGTCAGGGCCCAGAACCACCAGATACTGTGAATTTAAGCGGTGGATCTATCCGTCTGATTGAGATTATGAAAAGGATCAGTAAAGAAAAAGATGTTAATCTATATGTTATTTCCTCAAAAAGCATGTGCAACACTTTTATGAAAAACGGTGTAAAAGCGAACTACAAAATTTCACCGTTTTTTCTAAAAAATTCGTCAAGGTTTTCTAGTTCCCTTCTTGATTCTGTTTTTCGTACTATTCAGGCTAGTCTTTCCAGCTTACCTGCGAAAAAAGGTATTTTATATTCTCCTTCGGACTTTTTGTGGGATACTTTTCCTGCTTTCTTTTGGAAGTTGAGAAAAAGAAAAATGAAATGGATTTTATGTATCTTTTTGGTTGTTCCAAATCTATTTAAAGATTACACCCTGAGTTTTGACAAAAAAAATAAAGTTTCAGTACCAACACCTCAGCGGTTGCTCTATTTTTTAAGTCAGCAGTTCACGATTTCTTGGGGAAAACATTGGGCTGATCAAATTTTGGTTCTAAACAATCTAGACAAAGAATATCTTGTATTCAACAAAGGCGTTGATGAGTCTAAAGTGAACGTGGTTAATGGCGGCGTAGATTACGATCATATAAACAGTTTAAAAACTGATGTCAAGCTATACGAAGGAGTTTTTCTCGGACGCTTTCATCCGCAAAAAGGCATTTTTGATTTAATAAAAATATGGAAATTGATCTGTGAAAAGAAGCCAAATGCCAAATTATGTATAATAGGAAGTGGTTCAGCATCGATGACTGAAAAAGTCACGGCTGCAATAACAGAAAATGGTCTTTCCGACAATGTGGTATTAGTTGGTTCCAAAACTGCCGATGAGAAGTTTCTATTGCTAAAATCGAGCGGCATTTTCTTATGCCCAAGTCACTATGAAAGTTTTGCAATTGTCATTGCTGAAGCGATGGCTTGTGGACTGCCTGTAGTCGCCTATGATCTGCCCATATACAAAGACTTATACAGGGAAAACATTTCGAAGGTTCCTTTAGGCGATTTAAAGCAATTCGCGGATGTCACCCTGAATTTTCTCTCTAATGACGAGTTGAGAAGAATTTTTGGCCTTGCAGGTCAGAAATTCGTCGAAAGATATGATTGGGACAAAGTTGCAAAACAAGAAATGTTGTTGATAGAAGGCTTAGAAAAATGATTGGGTTGCACGTTAAATGTTTGCAAAACTGGAATTTTAATCAAATAACTGTCAATTTGAACAATCTGCAAATATGTGCTCTCTCCTTCCTCAATCATCTAATGAGAACTTATATCTTGAAGATTGCAATTACCGCTGTAACGAAATGAAGGCTAATCTCTTATGCATACCCTGTTAATAGCTAAATTTGACCCTTTCAAGTGTTCTTCCAGTATTGGGACAGTCGTTGGCAAGCGCCTGCTAAAAAAATGGTGGTTTAAATGGCAAGTTCACAGGTAAAAAAGGTAAGCGTAATTATTTTGACCTATAATGGCAAGAGCCTTCTGGAGCAATTCTTATCGTCAGTCAAGGAATTAGATTACAGCAACTACGAAGTGATTATTCTAGATAATGGCTCTACCGATGGAAGTTTTGATTTCTTGAAAAACCATTTTCCTGAATTTAAAATTTTCAAAAATGAGACAAATGTGGGTTTTTCTAAAGGTTGTGACATCGCAGCTCAGCATGCATCTGGCGATTATCTACTCTTCGTGGCCAACGACATGGAGGTTGACTCCAACTTAATCAAGGAGATGGTGAAAATGGTAGAGTCTGACCCCTCGATTGCCGTCTGTGCGTCGAAAACCTTGAAGCTTGATGTTAACAACAGACGAACTAAAATCATTGATAATGTCGGTGGTGAACTTGATATTCTTTGTTTTGGTGTACCGAGAGGCGCAAACGATATAGATAAAACACAATGGGATTTTGAGACAACCGTTTTTTTTGCCTATGGTTGCCCATCCCTTATAAAGCACGAAGTTTTTGACAAGGTTGGCGGTTTCGATCCTGAATACTTTGCACTTTATGAAGACATAGACCTTTGTTGGCGGGTTAAATTGGCAGGCTATAAAGTAGTAGTCAACCCATTTGCTATCTGCTATCATAAAGGTTCGGTAACTGTGAGATCTGTTTTTGATCGGGGTGGCATAAGGTTCTTGGCTGAAAAGAATATTCTGAGGACTCTGCTAAAGAATTATTCAACCTCAACACTTGTCAGAATACTTCCTCAATATATTGCAATTTTGTCGGGTGAAATGTTTTTTTATTTGGCTATAAGAAGAATTGATATGAGTTTAGCGTTGGTAAGGTCGGTTACATGGAACATCACGCACGTTAAAAGCGCCTCATACTTACGCGCTAAGACCCAGAAAATACGAGTTGTGAATGATGATGTCATTCAAAAAGAGATGATTAAGAAAAGTTTAAAGATTAATATTCTTAGAGAATGGCTTACGGGTAAGTTTATAATATGAGTAAAAAATGGGAAAACCATGTTTCGAACTACACGCAAAAGGACACTGAAAATAAATTTGGGGATAAATAAAACATGAACTCCAATAAGATGGTTACTTATAACGAGGAGATTTACCACTTGGTGGAGAATGGTTGGAGAGTATTAGATGTTGGGTGTGGGGCAGGTTACCTTGGCGAACGATTAAAGTCTGATAAACACTGTTTTGTTATTGGTGTCGAAATAGACAAAGACAAAGCTAATCAAGCGCGAGATAAGCTTGATTGTGTAATTAATTCAGATATAGAACTCATTGACGACTTTGCAGGTTATGGGCACTTTGACGCGATAATTTTTGCAGATTCTTTGGAACATCTTCGATATCCTATGATCACATTTCAACGATTGCGCCATTACCTCAATGCCGACGGTTATTTTCTCATTTCTTTGCCAAATATAGCGAATTGGATGATTAGGCTAAATCTTCTGTTTGGAAAGTTCGACTACCAAGAATCAGGTATACTAGATAAAACTCATCTTCACTTCTTTACATTAGTCACTACAAAGAAATTCGTTCAAGAGGCTGGCTTTGAAATAGTTTACATTGGTAGTTATAATAGGCTTATGAAAAGGTTCGGAAGGGTTTGGAAAGGTCTATTTGCGCATCAATTAATAGTCAAAGCACGGAAGATTTCATAAAGTCCCGCATTGAGCTAGATATGCAACATGATTTCCTAATTCATATCTTGAGCATGCTAAAGAGGGATATTGCATAATTCATGTATACTTTAATGTACTACCAACTATTCCATCAATGAAAGAAGAACTGTTTTCGACCGAATCGGTTGAATCTAAACAATGGTTAAAATGAAAACGAGATTCCCACTTGAATCAATCCGGGGGAGATACGATGCCCTATCGTTTACTCTAAAGTCTTTCCCAATCAAGCTTCATGCAAACTTAGATTCTCATCTGGCGCACGAACGCCCAAGGAAAGCATCAGTCCTTGTTGATGGAATTCGCGGGTTTTTACTTGCAGCAATTACCTATGTGGTTCTTTCAGTCTTCTTTCTCTTTGGAGTAGTTACTAGTAGTGGAAACGTAGCAGAAGGAGACTGGAGTATACCGTTGACAGCCAGCGCGGCGCTTAACGGTTTCCACTCCCTCCTGTTTGTTTGGTCATATAACGGCTTCGGATTCGTAACTGTGGGGAATTATGGTTTTCCTTTTTTCCCACTTCTAAATGCCGCTTTGGCTCCATTCGGTTTTTTTGGCGGTGCTGAAATAAAGTTGTTGTCGATTTCACTTGTTGTTCTAGCCGGAATAACCATGTACCTCTTAGCTAAATCATTTGGTTTAGGTTTTCTTTCTTCCTTTTTATCTGGATTATTTTTCATGACTACCGCTGTCGTATACAATTGGCTCATGCAGGGTTACATATTTTATTTAATCGGTTATGGTCTTCTACCACTTATGATTTTAACCACCAAGAAGTTCTTAGAAACAAATGATTTACGGTATGCGTTAATCAATGGTATTATATTATCCATCGCTATGGCGCAACCAGCATTTATTTTAATTTATCCTTTGTTGGGCTTTCTGTTTGTGTTATTTGAGTCCAAAGGTTGTCTAAAAATCATTCGAAGAGGACTAATCCTTACCGCAATCACTTTGTCTGTTTGGGTCTTAACCGCGCTAAGCTTTTTCACATCACGTACAGCCGCCTTGTCCTTTTATCAAGGGAACTATTTTATTACAATGGTAAGCCAATTTTCTCATTTTTCGTCGCTAATAGATCCCATCAGGTTATGGGGAAGTACGTTTAATTACCAGTTCGAAACCTATTTTCCAAAAGAGCTTATATTTCTTTCTTTCTTACCCCTTTTATTGGCTGCAATAGGTATATTGTTAAGGCCACATGATAGGCGCGTTCTTTTTTGCTCACTTGCTTACCTTTTTTTCTTTTTTTCATATCTATCATATGTTAATTTAAATTATCTCGTCTCCAACATACCATTCGGTTCCATATTCGAGTTGCCAAGTATCTTTCTGGTCCCAGCAAGTCTCGGTTTAGCCTTATTAATAGGATACGCGAACCAAGGCATTTCTCGCGCATTTACCAAATTTGGTAAAGTTAGGTCCAGACATCTATTCCGCAACGTTTGTTTTGTAATAATTTTGATTCTATTAATTTCAGCGAGTATTCCATGGTGGACAGGGCAGACTTCGGGCAAGCCAATTTTTGGCCCCGCACTTAAGCTGAACCTTTACCAGATTCCATCTGGCTACACGGAATGGAGTAATGTGGTCGGTGGAGATAACGAGCACTTTGTGCTTTGTCTACCTGGTGGAGGAGCAAGCGCAAACATCGGGAATACCGGCTATTTCTCACCGACCTATGGTCCCTATGGACAGGTTAATGGTGTCATATATTCTGAGGTCAATAATCTGCCTAGCATTTCACCGTCAAACAGCAGCTTGCTTCTGAATGAGCTTCTTGCTGGCAACTCGCAGGTGGGGGAAATTTGGGGGTCGTTCAGTATAAAATACATTGTGGTTTACACCAACGTGGGAGCTCCTTACAATGTGACTGATATATTGAGTCGCCTCTCTGCGCAATCGGGTATAATTAAAGTTGCTAATTTTTCTGACGTAATTGTGTATCAGAACGCGTACGCAATGCCAATTGTTTACGCGAACAGCTCGAATGCTACCATGGAAATCACATATCATGACCCAAGCATGTACAAAGTTCAAGCCACTTCTTCCTCGCCATATTTCCTTGTACTTAACCAAATCTATGCTGCAGGCTGGACGGCATCGGTTAACGGAACCAAATTAGCAAATCATATCAAAGACAGTAACGGCTTTAATAGTTGGTACATAAATTCTACGGGAAACATGACGATTGACGTATATTATGAGCCTCAGACGACTTACATCGCCGCCCTGACGGTTTCAATTGTAGTGATACTTTCGGTTTCTCTTTACATAATTCTAGCAACCGTAATAAAAGTAAGGCGGAATCAGGCAAAATGACGAATAATCAAGCCTATTTACATAAAATTAATACGGACCAAGTTTTAGTTTACTTCTCGTCATTGAGGTATAAATGGATCTAAGGTAGACATGATATGGCTGATGCAGGATATCCATTAATTTCAATTGTGATTTTAAATTACAATGGTAAGCAGTTTCTCGATAGATGTCTGACTTCGATTTTTAACCAAAGTTTTTCTAATTTTGAAGTCGTGTTTGTTGATAATGCATCATTTGATGGAAGTGTTAACTATGTAAAAAGACGATTCGGTCAAGATGCCCGACTTAAAATTGTTGAAAACAAAGGAAACTCTGGACCCATAGCAGGAAATAATGTTGGTATTCGGCTTGTGAATCGGCGTACACCATATGTTGTTCTCCTAAATAATGATACTGAACTAACCGAGAACTGGTTATATTGTATGTTCAATGCGATGGAAAGCGATCCGATGATTGGCGCTGCGGGTTCCAAACAATTGCTAATGGATGACCGCAAACGGCTTCAAGGGGTCGGATCATTCATCGATCCATGTGGGTTTAACTACCAACTTGGAGAAAATGAAATTGATACTGGTCAATACGGCGATGGCACTTTGGAGATTTTCGCCGCTGGAACAACTGCATTATTTATCAGAACAGATCTCCTTAGGCAAATAGGGTTGCTGGATTCAAACTATGATTTCGGCTTTGACGATGTTGATCTTTGCTGGCGGGTATGGCTAAGGCGATACAAGGTAGTTTGTGTGTCAAGATGTGCTATTTACCACAAGGTTTCTGGTACCCCTCGAAGACTACCGCATGTTCTTTTTCACCGGGAAAAAAATAGAATAATGACGACAATTAAAAATTATAGCGTACCTTATCAATTTCGAT
Organism: Candidatus Bathyarchaeota archaeon; assembly: GCA_003164295.1. Taxonomy (GTDB): domain Archaea; phylum Thermoproteota; class Bathyarchaeia; order Bathyarchaeales; family Bathycorpusculaceae; genus Bathycorpusculum. Next base: position 131,341 of record PLTA01000024.1, on the reverse strand, counting down.
TTTTGTCTCTTATTTTGTCTATTGACTTATCGCAGTTACTATGGTTTGCATTTACCAATAATTTCCCTATGTTTTGGGCAATAGGGCGGGCTTTAATGTGGGATATGAAGCATTTCCGATATATGTGGGCTCAACATCTAAAAATTAAGTACTGCATAAGAAAAGTCTCAGATAAGGAAATTATCAGTCATATGGTGAAGATTAACCCTATAGAACTTTGGCGGCGGATTGGGTCCCAACACCTTAACAAGTAAGATACAACTTTGCATCTGATAATGCACACGCTGCCTTGTCCCGATATTCCGCGATGTGAGACTGGATGTTTAGTTTCAATGATGTATTTGATATATTGAAACTATTTTAAAATAAAAATTGATGCTTAATTTAGCCTGTCTTTATATCTTTAGAAACTTAACGTTTTTCAGCTTTTCGAATCCTCATTAGAGAACAAAATTTTATAGATGAGAAAGACCTGCGGAAGCTACAAAGCAATTACAAAAGGTAGCGTTGCATTGTCCTAAAATTGTTAAATGGCTTTAGTCGCATTTTTTACTCAAGTAAGGACTTTTGGTTCAATTCGTTTTTTCGTTAAGTTTGTTCTATTTTGCGATAAAGAATCAAATCAAAAAACTTTTTTGCTAGAACAATATATTAATCGCTTAGTAATTTCATCATAACTGCATGTATATGAATCCAGCAAACAAAATAAAAGGTATTTTGTTCAGCTTTTTGTATAAAGAAATGGATAAACGAAACTTGGCCGTCATCTCTTTAAGAGACACGGAAAGAAGCAAAATTGTTAATTTAATTCGTTAATGCAGGAAAGAGACTGTACTGACGCTTGCAACATATGAAGCATGCCAAATCGTCATGTCTGTTCAAAATAGCTTAATGATTGAAGGCGATATTGCTGAAGTAGGTATGTTTAAAGGTGGTTCAGCTTATCTTATATGCAAGGTAAAGGGCGATAAAGGTCTGCATCTTTTTGATACTTATGAAGGGTTGCCTGAAACTGAAGAAATTGATAACCGATATTTCAAGGGGGAATTTGCTGCTTCGCTTGAAGAAGTTAAACATACCCTTAGAGATTGCCAAAACGTATATTTCTATAAAGGGCTATTCCCAGCTACCGCGACCCCAGTTAAAAATACAAAATTTTCATTTGTCCATCTAGATGTAGACATTTACAAGAGTACTTTGGAATGTCTGAAATTTTTCTATCCACGTATGAACCGTGGTGGCATAATTATTTCACATGATTACTTCTTTGCAGACGGCGTCAGGCAGGCCTTTCACGAGTTTTTCACAGATAAACCAGAACCCATCATTCCAATATCGGGAAACCAGTGCTTAATCGTAAAGATATAATGTGGCCCTTGTTTGTTGCTGAGAAAGATGTATCATTTTTTCTTTTACCTCGAAGTTTGTCATTAAGTGCTCCCGCTATCTATCTTAAAAAGCCTTAAGTCGGTTTGTTTAGGTCTAAAAGTGAAATAATGCTATCTAACAAAGAATTTTTCATAGTCAAACTTAAACATCTCGGTGAATTAGCACGATGCTTATCTGGTTAAGTCGGCTTAAAGTCGGTTCACTCTGAGCTTCTAACTGGTCTAATATTCTTTAAATGGAGGGTTGAATTTCCACAGTTTTTTTTTATTTCACTTTCAAGCTTTGTCTTGCTATATTGGCGTCTTTGATGATGACAATGAATGTTGGGAATTATCATGAAGTAACTATTTTTGAATCCGCAAATATGATCAAAAAACCGATAAGATGCAAATCGGCTGTTAGAGTTTCAACCGTTTTCAACGGCGTCCTAAAAGGCTGCCCGACACAAACAAGCTATGAAGCCTACTGGTTCACTGTGTTTAAGTGCAGCCTAAAGGGTCTGTCAAAAAGTCCATAACAGGCCTAAAGAAGTAAAAACGAACTTATGACCATTTTTAGCTATGTTGGGAACAAGGGAAGGGTAATGTTCCCAAAAGAAGTCCATGAACTCTTTTTTAGTAGGAATTAATCCGCATGTAGTGTTTATTATCTTTTCAGTTTCGTGTTTCTTGATTAGTTTTTTAAGAGTTTGGACATAAAAACTATCGATTTTACCTCCTGAATGATGAATAGCTGAGGATGGCAGAACATAGGTTTTCAAGTCTTTCTTGGATACAGTCAATGAAAAATCAACGCCATAAAGGTGCCAGTTATCGCATACCTTATCATCAAACTTGTTAGCCTCAAAAACTTTGGAAGGAACTATCAACATTAATTCATCAACCGTTTGAACTGGGACGGGTTCAGATATCATTCGACCTGGACCTGGTTGACCACCTGTCTCTTGGAGCAAGTTTCCTCGACCATATAAAGAGAACCATAAGCGGTAATTTCCGATTTTGTTAAGCAAAAAATAGCGCGAAAACAATTCAAATTCATTCAAGAAACGTGGTTTCACCATACCCGCTAATCCTGCAACACCAACATCTGATAGGGTTGAGATATAATCTTCAATTTCTTTTAACCAGTCTCTGTGAGGAAAAAACACATCTTGATGCACAAATACAAGGTAATCGCCATTGGCTTTGGAGCCAGCATAATTATAAGCTTGGGCCGCACTTTTGTAGTCGCCCGACGTATTGTCAATCAACAAACTCTGGTATTTGGCATTTTGACGGTTAAGTGCTCGAAGTAAGTATTCTTTAGCACATTGTTCATTGTTTATCACTGAAATTATCGATATCACTCATAAAGGACCTCCCGATTTTATGACTCAACGGCGGAACATTAGTGCATCCTAATCTTCAAATGGTGAACGGGTAAATTTAAGGCTTCATTTATTCTGTTGGGAAGACTTAGATACCTCTCTGACAAAACTCGATTTCCTCGTTGACTGGCAATGAACCTACTTATCCTGTTCTGACGACATGGCTAAAGATTTGGAAGAAATCGAAAAAGAAAAGTTAATAGCGAAAGTTAAAGAAATGCGCGATAGCGGCTGGTACATATCAGCTGAAGATTACCTAAAAATAATCGACTACCTCAAAAGCCTTTGATGTATTCTTTTAAGATTTATGGAAAAGCAAAACTTTTTGGATGCGTGCTCTTTAGTCAGCTTACGTCTTTTGTGAGAACCACGTTACAGTTCTTTTTAGTCCTTCCTTTAGGCTCATCGTTGGTTTCCACCCAACAAGCTTCTCCAGTTTTGCTGTGTCTGGGCAGCGTCTTTTCGGGTCATCTTTGGGTAGGAGGTTAAATTCTATGGTTGATTTGCATTTTGTTGCCTCCTTAACTTTCTCTGCCAACTCTAGTATAGTGACTTCTTGTGTGTTGCCTACGTTGACAACTTCACATTTAGCCTTGGGGCTGGCAGTCAACAGCATTAACCCTGTTATAGTATCCGTTATGTAACAGAATGACCGCGTCTGCTTGCCATCACCATAAACAGTTATGGGTTGATTAGCTAACGCTTGCAGAATAAAACGTGACATTGCTCTGCCATAGAGGCCATCTTCCCTTAGGCGTGGTCCATAGGTGTTAAAAATTCTCGGAATCCTCATATTCAAACCATGTTGCTTGCTGTATGCCATTAGTAAGGCTTCAGCGAAGCGTTTTCCCTCGTCATAGCAGGACCTTGGTCCGATGGGGTTGACTTTTCCCCAGTAACTCTCAGGTGTAGGGATAATTTCTGCGTCGCCATAGACCTCAGAAGTTGAAGCAAACAGTAATGTGGCATCATTTTTTCTCGCTAACTCTGCCATTCCAAAGCTGCCTAAAGCACTGGTCTGCAAGGTCTCAATTGGGTGCGTTTGGTACTCGTCAGGCGATGCATGTCCAGCCATGTGAAAAATAAAATCGAACTTTTCATTGCTTTGGAAAGCGCAGACATCAGATTTTACAAATTTAAAAGACGCCTTTTTGGTTAAGTGGTCAATATTTTTGCTTCTTCCAGTTGACAAATCGTCAAGTGCTACTACATCAGCGCCAAAGCCTAATAGAACATCGCAAAGCCAACTGCCAATGAACCCAGCGCCACCAGTAACAAGCACTTTCTTTCCAGCAAAAGCCTTTGCCTTAACAGTGCTCTTTACCTTTTCAATATCTTCGCTGATTATTTCATCCATCATATTTTCGAGCTCCTGCAAAATTGTTGATGTGACAGATCTAAAGCTTCCCAGTACCTTTCAGGGCTACCAATGTCCAAATGCGCATAGCTCTTATCAAGCTTTACTGCATACACCTTCAAGCCATCTTCAACGAGCTTCTGAATTGCATCGGTTAACTGGATTTCTCCGTTCTTCCCAGGCTTTGTTGATTCTAAAGCTTTGAAAATAACTGGTCTAAAAACGTACATAGCCATAATTGCCCAGTGTGTTTTGGGCTTCTCAGGTTTTTCAACTACTGATTTTACTTTTATTATTCCTGGTTCTACCTCGTTTCCTTCAACGATTCCGTATTGTTTTGGATTATCGATTTCTAACACAAGAAACGCGGCGTCCGCCTTGAAACGTTCAAAAGCCGCGAGCAGCCGTTTTAGGTAATCCATGTCCTTTGAAATTATGAAGCTGTCTCCGGCGTGAACAAGGCAGCTTTCGTTTTGTATGAAGGGTTGAGCCATCAAAACTGCGTTGCCAAATCCTTTTGGTTCAGGCTGATTAACCCACATAGATGTAGAAGTGTCAAGTTTTTCGTAAAAATTCTCCAGATCAGATGCTTGTCCATTTTTTCCCATGCCCTCAAGTGTCCTTATGCAATGCGCGTCGGGGGTGAAGTGGTCTTCAATGCCTCGTTTGCCTCTGCCAACAACATAGCAGAATTCGCGAAGCCCAGCATCATAGAGTTGCTCAAAAACCACTTGCACAACTGGCTTAACTGCCATATCGCCATTTGCCGTACTGTAGAAAATTGGAAGCATCTCTTTAGGTTGTTCTTTAGTTGCTGGAAACAATCGCGTTCCAAGACCTGCCGCTGGAATGACTACCTTGAGGATCACTTTGTTGTCTCCTTGCCCATTCATTGTGGGCATGGCAAATATAAATTTAATCAACTACCTCTTATAAAGTAATCAAATTGCCAAAATTGCATTTGCCTGCAATACAAAAGTTCAATGTTTGAAACTATTGGATATTCGAATTAAAGTTTAATGTCCCAAAGTTGCAAACCAGCAAATCAAGAACGGCTAATTCTTGAAGCTTTAGCAAATCCAAACTCAAACTAACCACTTTAATTGGTTTCACTCCCCTAAAATTGCAACTTTCTTGCAAACTTTAGTCTCAGATTTCAATCAACTGCAAAACGTTTTTTTAGAAATCAAAATTAGCTAGTAATTCAAGAAAGATTAGCGTTTGGTTGCGAATGTGTTATATTCGGCGTGAACTGTAAACAGATATTCCAGTATTGAGGTGGATGTGATGGTAGAAAAGCCAAAAATCTCCGTAATAGGTGTCGGCTATGTTGGATTATGTACCGCTGTTGGATTTGCCAGCAAAGGTTTCAAAGTTATATCCTCCGATGTAGACACAAACAAAGTTGCGAAAATTAATGAAGGTGTTCCGCCGTTTCATGAACCAAACTTGCCCAAGATGCTTAAGCAAACCATTAACAATGGTCAATTGAAATGTTTAGCTAATCAAACCCAAAACGCGGTTCTAGAAACCGATATCACTTACATAGCTGTTGGAACCCCCAGCAAACCGGACGGCAGTATAGACCTCAAATACATCGAAACCGTATCGCGTGACATAGGGAAAGCGCTCGGCCAAAAAAGCAGCTACCACGTTGTAGTAGTAAAAAGCACTGTTGTTCCAGGTACCTCGCAAAATACTGTTAAACCCAACTTGGAAGATCAATCTAAAAAAACATGTGGGGACGACTTCAGTTTGTGCATGAATCCCGAGTTTCTCCGCCAAGGTAGCGCTTTCCAAGACACTTTCAACGCCGACCGCGTTGTTGTGGGATCTTATGACAAAAAATCAGGCGACATTATAGAAGAACTTTACAAAGAATTCTACCATCCTAAAACTCCTCCAATCATACGAACTAGCCTCGCAACCGCTGAGCTCATAAAATACGCTAGCAATGCTATGCTTGCCACAAAAATCAGTTTCATCAATACAATAGCCAATATATGTGAAAAAATTCCTGGTGCAGACGTCAAAACCGTAGCCACAGCAATGGGGCTCGATAAACGCATTGGTTCCCTCTTTTTAGATGCTGGGTTAGGTTACGGAGGCTCGTGTTTTCCCAAAGACGTAAAAGCGCTGATCGCTTGTTCAAAAGCCTTTGGCTACAATCCGGAACTCTTAGATTCAGTTGAAAATCTAAACCACACTCAACCATTAAAAGCAGTAGAGTTCTGTAAACAAGAACTGGGCCAGTTGGAAGGAAAAACTATTGCTATATTGGGTTTAGCTTTCAAACCTGACACTGATGACATGCGAGAAGCCCGCGTTATCCCCATAGTAAACCAACTGCTAAAAGAAGGCGCCAAAATAAATGTTTACGACCCAGTAGCCATGAATATGGCAAAAACTATTTTCCAAAACAAAATCAATTACGCTTCTTCAGCAATTAACTGCATCAAAAACGCAGACGCTTCCATCCTCGTGACAGAATGGGAAGAATTCAAAAAACTCATACCCGACGACTTCGCAAAAAACATGAAACAGCCCATACTAATTGATGGCAGGCGCATATACAACCCCGAAATATACAGCAAAAAACTTAAGTTCACTGCTATAGGACTAGGGAAATAAACCAAAAACGGAAAACATTAGCCAGCCAAAAAATCGGGCATTACTAACCTTTATTTCTTATTCGTTCAATCTTGACAATGCATCCGCAATTTGCAATTGAAAGAAAATTCAAATGGCAGTTGAAACTGTACCATCGGCTTAATCTAACCTCAAAAATCTAAATAACAAACCTAAACTGAAAAGCAGCAAACAATTAACGCCTCCTATTTCAACCAAAATTGATAAACACATCTAGACAGACACAATTAACTCAGTTCCAACAGATCTGGAAAAAATATGGCAACTAAAACTACAGAGATGGCAAGAGTTTCGGCAAAAGGAGGGTTTCACCTTTTATGGGGTTTAGTTGTTTCCACATTGATCTCTGCGGTAGGTACCATAATTATAGCTAGGCTTTTGGGGGCAGGCAACTATGGTTTATACACCATTGCTCTTTCGGCGCCAGCTCTGATTTCAACTTTTCGCGACTGGGGAATAAACTCAGCCATGATTAGATACTCAGCACAATACAACAGCCAAAATAACACAGACAAAATAAAAGGAATTTTTGTTTCAGGCTTAGTGTTTGAGATAATTTTGGGCTTATTGCTTTCTGTTCTTACTTTTTTTCTCTCTGGTTTCATAGCTGCAACTTTTAATCGTCCAACTATTGCTCCTCTTCTTCAAATAATCTCTATTACCGTTTTGGCGGGTGCACTAATGAACGCTGCAACAGCTGCTTATACAGGTATGGAAACAATGCATCTAAACAGCATCATGCTAATAGTTCATTCAACAGCGAAAACAATACTGATCCTCGCACTTGTTCTGTTTGGTTTCGGCACTATAGGAGCAGTTACAGGTTTCTCTATAGCCACGTCAATTGCAGGATTAACCAGTGTGCTTCTTATGTTTACAATATATCGATCTTTACCCAAATCCACCCACACAAAACTAGAAATCATCGCAACAACCAAAACAATGTTAAAATATGGACTTCCCGTTTCAATCGGAGCTATTATATTGGGTTTCTTAGTTCAATTCTATAGCTTTATTCTCGCAATCTATGTTTCAAACAACGCTGTAATTGGAAATTATAGTGTAGCATTAAATTTCGTTGTTTTAATTACGTTCTTTGCAACTCCAGTAACCACAATGTTATTTCCTGCATTCTCTAAGCTTGATGCCCAAAAAGACAAAGCACTTTTTGGAAATATTTTTCAATATTCAGTAAAATACGCATCTTTTATTGTCGTACCAGTTACCGCTATGGTCATGGTCCTTTCGCAACCCGCAATACGCACCATATTCCAAGATAGATATGAGCAAGCGCCTTTGTTTTTGGCTTTGTTGTCAATAACCTATCTTTATACAGCTTTGGGCAATCTAAGTGTAGGCAACTTGATAAATGGACAAGGGCACACTAATTTTAATTTGAAAATATCTATTCTTACAGCCGCTATCGGTTTTCCATTAAGTTTCATTTTAATATCTAACTTTGGCGTCATAGGGTTAATTGTAACTTCGTTAACAGTTAGTCTTCCAGGCTTATTCATTAGTTTACGCTTCATAAAGAACAAGTTCGATGTGTCAGTAGACTGGGTATCTTCAGGCAAAATTATGCTTTCTTCTGCCTTAGCCGCCATTTTAACCTATGTTTTGATCTCGGAACTTGCATTTTCAAATCCAATAAAACTATCTATAGGCATATTTGCGTTCGTAATAGTCTTAGTTCCCGCGGCATTAATCACAAGAACCGTGAACGCTGCAGACATAAGTAATCTTCGAGAAATCTCAAATGGACTTGGATTCCTTCGAAACCCATTAAATTCACTAATAAGTCTCTTAGAAAAACTAATGAAGATCCTGCAACGCCAAAAACAAAATTAACTAAAAAAATACTTGTATCTAAATGGAAATCGCTTTCTCAACCATAAAATCTTGGTTTAAAGCTGGTTCCTTTCTCGGTACTTGTGAAAGTACTCTATATTTTCCGCAGTATTCTCCTCCAACATGTGTGCAGGTGTAGCTGTTTTTTGAATACAGTTTGCAGGAACGATTGTAGAGGCAATTTTTCTCTCGAAGAACCAAAGATGTCAAAATATACGAATTGAGTGGCTTCATTATGATTCGACTCACTTATTGTAATTGGTATGCCCTTCTATCGCTAATAGAATTATGTGGTTGTCGCAATACAATCACAGGAATAATGTATGAAGATTTTATTAGAATGTGTAAGTCCTTTTTGTTTTCTATGTAGATTTGGCACATAAACTTATTTAGTTCTCTATCAGCAAGTCATAATTAATTAACAAGAGTTAGGGATTGGTATGAAAGCACTTGTCCTCAGCGGCGGTAAAGGAACTAGACTTAGACCTTTAACTTTCACCTGTGCAAAACAGCTTATTCCAGTAGCTAACAAACCCATTTTGGGTTATGTACTTGATCAGGTTGCATCCACAACTATAAAAAAAGTCGGCATAATTACTGCACCCGAAACTGGACAATTCGTTAAGGATTACGTTAAAGACGGTTCAAACTGGGGTCTCAAAGCTGAGTATATTCCCCAAGAACCGCTGGGATTAGCACATGCAGTCAAAACTGCAAAACGATTTTTAGGTCAAGATTCTTTTGTAATGTGTTTAGGCGATAACGTTACCGGTCAAGGCTTGAACACATTTGTAAAAAAATTCAAAAATGAAAAACTTGATGCTCTAATTATTCTCAAAGAAGTAGAGAACCCATCAAGTTTTGGGATAGCTCAACTCGATGAAAAAGGCAACATAACAAAGTTAGTGGAGAAACCTAAAACACCCATGGGCAACCTCGCAATTATAGGCACTTATCTCTTCACAAACAAAGTTCACCAAGCTATAGAAAGAATAAAACCTTCTGGGCGCGGAGAGCTAGAAATCACAGATGCCATTCAAGAAATGATGAACATGGGCTTTAAAGTTAAAGCTGAAATATTGAATTCATGGTGGTTAGACACAGGCAAAAAAGACGACATTTTATCAGCTAACGCAAAGATACTAGACTCGTACATCGAGTTCGATGTTAAAGGCGAAGTGATAAACAGCACTTTAGATGGAAGAGTCAAAGTCGAACCAGGCGCAAAAATAGTTAACAGTACCATACGAGGACCGTGTGCACTTGGAAAAGGTGTTGTAATTGAAAACTCTTTCATTGGACCCTATACAAGCGTTGGAAATTGTTCATCAATAATTAATTCTAACGTTGAATACTGTGTTATACAAGAAAATGTAACCGTTAAGGACGTCGAACGGCTCGAAGATAGCTTAATCGGCAAAAACGCTAAAGTATCAAGAAACCAACGAAATAGAACCATCAAACTGCATATTGGAGACTTCTCAGAAGTAGAAGTTTAAACCCTCATCGACAACAACTATTATAAACATTTTTGGAAAATATGTTAACAGGCAAACAAGGGATAAAAATGCTAAATGGAATTAAAGTTAAACCAATAGTTCGGTTGCTAGACGAGAGAGGCTTTTTCTGCGAAGTTATGCGTACCGACTGGAAAGATCTCTTTGAAGAAGATAAAATTGAACAAGGAAATCATTCTTTTACTTATCCAAACATTATACGCGCATGGCATAAGCATCTTAAAGGTCAAGTAGACTATTTTCTGGCGCTCAAAGGTTCTATAAAAATCGGTGTCTTTGACGAAAAAACAAATGAACTTAACGAAATAGTCTCAAGTGGCTTAAATTTGCAAATTGTACGTGTTCCAGGTCATTACTGGCACGGCTTTAAAGCCCTAGGCGATGAACCTGCCATGCTCATTTACTTCACCACAAACTTGTACGATCCAACTAACCCCGACGAAGAACGCAGACCCTGGAATGACCCAACACTTATCCCTAAAAGTATAAATGGCAAGAAGGATGATGCTCGTGTGGGTAAGCCATGGGATTGGAATTACCCGATTCATAAGTGATGAATTATGAAACTGTTAGTTACTGGCGGTTTAGGCTTTATTGGAAGCAATTTCTGCAGATACGTATTGTCAGAGAATCCCGATTATGAAATAATTAATGTTGACAAAATAGGGATAGGTGCTAACCCAGCTAATCTTCATGATATTGAAAATGATAAGCGCTACACTTTCATTAAGGGTGATATCTGCAATCCGCAGCTGATAAATCGGCTAATTCATCAAGTGGATGCTGTGGTAAACATTGCTGCAGAGACCCATGTAGATAGAAGCATTGTTGATCCCAATGTGTTTTTGCAGAATAATACGCTTGGTACTTTTACACTTTTAGAAGCTATACGCAAGCACAATCACAAAGCAAGGCTTTTACAAGTTTCAACAGATGAAGTTTATGGAGAAGCACTTGAAGGCTCTTTTACCGAAAATACTCCACCTAAACCATCAAATCCCTATTCCGCTTCAAAAGCCGCCGCCGACATGTTCGTTTTATCTTATCATAAAACCTTTGGCTTGAACGTATCTATCACACGTTGCACAAACAATTTTGGGCCTTACCAACTTCCTGAAAAACTTATTCCCAAAACCATAATTCGAGGGCTTAGGGACCTACCGATTCCCATCTATGGATCGGGACAAAACATACGCGACTGGATCTACGTTCAAGATCATTGCGAAGCAATCGCTACGGTTCTTAAAAAAGGAAATGCAGGGGAAATTTATAATGTTTCAGCTGGAAACGAAATTTCCAACATTGAAATCGTCAAAAAAATAATTGCGTTACTGCATAAACCTGAGAGTTTGATTACTTTTGTGGAAGATCGTCCAGGACATGATGCACGGTATAGTTTGGATTCTTCAAAGTTACAGTCTTGTTTGGGTTGGACGACTAAATGTAGTTTTGAGAAGTCTTTGGAGTCCACTGTTGAGTGGTATCTTAATAATGAGCATTGGTGGACGCCGTTTGCTACTGATGTGATTCTTCATCCTACGCCTTGGAAACTTGGTGGTGGCTCGCATTGAAACTCTTAATTACTGGTGCCAGCGGACTTTACGGCTCCAAACTAGCTGCTCTCGCCATCGAAAAAAACATTGAGGTTTATTCCTGTGATGTTCAGGAGTTGCCTGTTTGCGGTAACTTTGTAAAATTTGACGTCTCAAACAAAGAGTTAGTTAACGAGGCGTTTATGCGAGTTAAGCCCGATATTGTTGTTCACGCTGCCACATTAACTGATGTTGATAAATGCGAATTGAACAAAGAGCTTGCTTGGAAAGTAAATGTTGAAGGCACAAAAAACATTGTTGAAGCAGCCAAAAATTCGGGTTCTTTTGTAATTTACATTTCAACAGACTACGTTTTTAACGGAGAAAAAGGCAATTATACTGAGACAGATGAGCCTGCCCCGATTAACTATTACGGATTAACCAAGTTGAAAGCTGAAGAAGTGGTGAAAACACAAACTGAATATTTTATCGGACGCCCAAGCGTAATTTACGGTTCAACGCCTGCTGCTGGAAAAGTCAACTTTGCTCTTTGGCTAATTGAAACACTGCGAAAAGGCGAACGGGTCAAGATTATTACTGACCAATGGAACACGCCGACGTTGAACACAAATTTGGCTGAGATGACGCTTGAAGTTATTGAACGCAGATTGAATGGAATTTTTCATCTTTGCGGTGCGACGCGTGTTAGTCGATTTGAGTTTGCACAGATGATTGCTGAAGCTTTTGGTTTAGATAAAAGCTTGATTGATTCAGCTGTGTCTTCTCAGTTCAAATGGCCAGCTAAACGTCCTATGGATTCATCACTTGACACAACCAAAGCCCAGCAGACCCTTCTACATAAGCCATTAGCGATGGATGAAGCGTTGAAACAGTTAAAGCTTGAACTTTCAAAGAAATAACTTGCCTATCATTAACACTTTTTGTACTTTGGACCTTTCAAACCTGTTTTGTACGTTTCAAACCTTTTCTAGCCTTTTCCATACGTTTTCATACTTTTCTGTTCTTTTCTAACCTTTTTTATACTTGACCTGCAACTAATTCAAGCCCTGAATCAAGAAAGCAACCCAAAACACAAAGAAAAATTTTTGTCTGAAATCCCGCTAGCAAATTCTGCGTCTACTTAGACGCAAATGTTATGTGTATGCTTGATTATCTTTGGCTGATGAATCAATCAAGTATTAAGCAGATTGCAAGGCAGCGAATTCAAATACTTTTTGAACAAGCAAAGAAGATTTCTAAAACTGACTCACAACTTGCCACAAAATACGTTAAAACCGCTAGGCGAGTCGCTATGGCTGCGAAAATACGTTTACCCATTGAGTTTAAGCGACAAACCTGCAAAAACTGCAATGCCCTGTTTGTGCAGGGTGTTAACTGCCGAGTTAGGATAAAGCAGAAAAGGGAGTCTCATGTTTTAGTAACATGTTTAAACTGCGGCAACCAAACCCGTATATTACTAGGTAAAAAGAAGGAGCAAAAACAACTTGAGCAAAATAACAACTCGAATGAAGCGACATGTTAAGCATGTTTTGAAAGATGAAAATCCAACTATTTGGGTTGGTAAAGACGGCTTAACTGATCAGTTGATTAGTGAAATTGAGAAGCAACTTCAAAGAAACAAGCAAGTCAAGGTTAAAATTTTACCTGCTGCTCTACAAGCAGATAACACAGCTCAGGCAATAGCTGCTATAGCGGCCCAAAAAACTAATTCTGCTTTGGTTGAAGTTAGGGGACATGTGTTTATTCTCTTTAGAAAACGTAAAACAGAAGAAAAAGAAGAAGACACATAATAACCAAAATATTTTAAAAAACTTGATGAATTAAAAAAAGAAAAATTGGGCATACGCTTTATAATGGCGTCATTTTATGTACAATTTTTGATTTGCCAATGTATGCTGCTAAGGCTGTAGCTGCAACCGCGAAAAACACGAAAACTAATGCTGTTGGAAACTCTGGAACTGCTGCATTAACTGTTACGTTGCCCCACATTCCTAACGCTACATGTCCATCAACTTGACATACGTAATAGTAATCTCCAGTGTTGCCCACGGTGAATGTCACTGAAGCCTGCGATCCAGCGGCAACTGGGTTGCTTGCGGATGCAACTTGTGCATTCCAAAGAACTGTGCCTGTTGAAGATTTTGTGTCTACTATCGCGAAGTCATGAGCCATGGTTCCTGCATTGTGGAGAGTTAGTGTTACAACTTCTCCCTGCGTAAAAGTTAAGGTTGGACCAGGCGAGCTTATGCTAGATGCGCTGTTGCCAAATCCATATACACTACTGCTTTTTTCTCCAGCATAAATGTCTACTTGAGTGGCTGCTTTTACCTGCATTGTTCCTAGCGTGACTAAAAGTAACCCGATTGTAAGCATTAATGCCAGTACTAACGTTGTTTTTTTCATAAAGATATCTCAACAGCTTTGTGGGAAAATAGGCTTTAAAAATATTTGTTGTAGTCTCTATACAACCACAATGCCTCGGGGCTAAAAATCAATTATGTTTTATGTGATACGCATTAACTTTTTAGCCATAGGCAATAACATTGCGATAGCCTGAATTCCTATCAGATAATATTTATATTAGGCTTCATTGTTTAACTGCAAGGAAAAACAAGGGAAAAGAGTATCTTTGACGACTCCTCATGACGTTCCAGCTTCAAAATTCATAGACCGTTTAGCAAAATACCTTAGGGAAAACGTTGATGAAATTCAACCTCTTCCATGGGCAACCTTCGCTAAAACAGGCAATCACGTTGAAAAGCAACCGCAGAATCCGAACTGGTGGTACACTCGAAGCGCATCTATACTTCGCAAAGTTTACATTCACGGACCAATCGGATTAGAAAAACTGCGTTCAGACTATGGTGGAAGAAAAAACAACGGTGTAAAGAAAAACCATGCTGTTAAAGCAGGCGGCAACAACATCCGGAAGATTCTGCAGCAACTTGACACTGCGGGTCTAATTCAAACTACAAAACCCAAAGGCAGAATTATGTCTCCTAAAGGTCGCAAGCTTCTCCAAGAAGTCGCTGGAGACCTCAATAAAGAAATAGTTAAAACTATCCCCGAGCTCAAGAAATACCAAGGCGAATAGTGAAAATGTCAGATGATCAGCTTGAGCAAATCCGCAAGCGAAAATTATCATCAATGCAGCAAAGAGGAAATGAAGAACAAAGACAATCCCAAGCGGAACAAATAGAAGCTCAAAAAAACGCGTTACTAAGTAAAATCTTGGCACCTGACGCTCGACAAAGACTAAATAACCTTAAAATGGTTAAGCCTGAGTTTACTGAGCAAATCGAGATGCAGCTGGTTGAAATGGCGCAGACAGGTAAGTTGCCTATTCCACTTTCAGATTCGCAGCTCAAGGGAATATTAATTCAGCTTCAATCGCGGAAGCGAGAACCAACAATTAGAAGGATATGAAAAAATGGCAAGAGTTAAACCTACGGCAAAAAAGCTTAGACTAGCTAAAGCTGGCAAAGAATCTACGTCTGTTCCAACATGGGTAATTGCTCGCACAGACGGGAAAGTTAGAAATAACCCTAAGCAAAGACGAAATTGGCGAACTAGAAAAATAAAGGCATAGGAGATTTTTTACGTGGTTAAAGAAGTCATAGAAGAACAAAAAAACGCTGAAGAAGAAATGCTCGATTTAACTGACGAAGAACCTGTAGTGGAAACAACAGAAGAGATAGTTCCAGCTGAAGTTCCTGAAGAGGCGCCGGCGGAAGAAGTAGAAGAGGAAGCTAAGCCTAAGAAAAAGAAAGCTGAAGAAGAAATCGTTGAAGAACGAACCTACACTGTTCCTCTGTCAAGAGCATTGAATAGACCACCTAAAAAGCGTTCTCCCAGGGCCATGCAACTGCTCAAAGCATTCATAATTAAACACATGAAACTTGAAATGAAGGTTTCTGAAGAAGAGGAAGAAGAAGAGTTGCCTCAACTGATTATTAGCCAGGAAGTTAACGAGAAAATCTGGGACAGAGGCATCGAGAAGCCACCGCGAAAGATTCGGGTTCGAGCAGCAAAGGACAAAGACGGCAACGTCACCGTTTATTTAGCTGAAGCCCAATAAGTCTCTCTTAATTTTTATTTATTTTCTTCTTGATGTTTTTTCGATTAACTAAATAACGCTGCTTTTTTATAAATTTTTGTTCTTTGTGTTTTGGGTTGGTTTCTTGGTTTAGGGTTTGGGTTGTTTGCAGGTTGCGTCTTTATTCGTCACTACGCGTCATAAAAAGTCAAAAAAAACGTCACCAACCCTCAAAACAAATATTCAACCACTAACTCAAAAGAGAAAGATTAGAGAAAAAATATTTCCGTGCAAAAATTGTTCAGTTTGAATAAAGTTGCTTTTTTGAAACAAAGCTTAAATCGCTTGCAGGTTGATACTTTTTTATACTTTTAATATCAATTTATACTTAATTATATTTAATTTGATCCAATCCAGCTATCAGCAATTGATTATGCTCCGATTTTGCTATGTTGCTTAGGAGTACTTTTTTGGTTTAGGTTTCTAAGCAAGCCTTTCGATAATTACGCGCATTTCAATCCCCAGAATACTTTTTTACAATCTAATTAGAAATATAGCAATTATAAGCATCCTACACCAATATTTTATTATCTGATTTTTCGGTTTAAACATGACAGCATCTTTCAAATCTCTATCTGAACTACTTGAAAAAGTCGAAGCGACAAAGAAACGCCTTGAAATCATAGAGTTAACTGCAAACTACCTAAAAATCCTAAGTTCAGATGAGATTGAACCAGCCGTCAACATGATGGTTGGCCGAGCCTTCCCAAAATATAGCCAAAAATCACTCGATGTAAGCTGGTCAACTCTAAACCATGTTTTAGAACGGGAAAGCATGTTTGACTGGGGCCAATTTCGTCAAGCCATGGCTAAAACAGGCGACATTGGCTCAGCAACAAAAGTAGTTCTAGAACAATCAAAATCAAAAAAGCAAACACAGCTAACTCAAAACTTCTTAACAATAACTGAAGTTAGGCGAACCCTAGGAGCCATCGCTCAAACCTCGGGTGCAGGTTCAAGGACTCGAAAAGAACGATTAATAACTGCTCTTTTTAGCCAAGCTACCCCCGTTGAAGCAAAGTATTTGGTCAAAATCTTCACATGTGAAATGCGGACAGGGCTTCACGAAGGATTAATGGAGCAAGCTGTCGCTCGCGCCTCCGATGTGCCCCTCAAAGGGTGCAGCACGCAAGCATGGTACTTGGCGATATCGGCGAAGTCGCAGCTGTGCTCAAAACTTATGGCTTAGAAGGCTTGGAGAAAACGGGGTTCAGCGTTTTTAGGCCAGTGAAGCTTATGCTTGCTCAAACAGCTCAAACAGTCGCTGAAGCGTTAGCTGAGCATGGCGGTAAAACTGCGTTGGAATACAAGTATGATGGCGCTAGAGTTCAAATTCACGAGCAAAATAGGGACGTTCAGATTTTCAGCAGAAGATTAAGCAATGTAACTGAAAGTTTGCCTGAAGTTGTTGAAATCGTAAAAAGCAATGTGAAAGCGAACTCAGCCATCGTTGAAGGTGAAGTTGTGGCTTTGGACAGTGCTGGTTTCCCAATAGCGTTTCAACATTTAATGCGTCGCTTCAAACGAACCCGGAACGTCTCCAGCATGGCACAAAAAATTCCATTAACACTTCATCTATTTGACATTTTATACCTCAACGGCGAAAGCCTAATTACTCACCCCTACACCGAACGCCGTCAAATCTTGACCCACATCGTTGGAGAAATCCCATTATCTAAACAAATCATCACCGAAAAAATCGAGGAAGCAAAAGAGTTTCTCAAAGAAGCCACAGCTGCTGGGCATGAGGGGTTACTAGCGAAGAAACTTGACAGCCCCTATACGCCCGGAAGAAGAGGAAAAAAATGGTTGAAAATTAAAACTGTCCTCGAAACCTTAGACCTTGTAATCACGGCTGCCGAGTATGGGTATGGCAGGCGGAAAGGTTGGCTCTCAGATTACTATTTGGCAGCTAGAGATCCACAAACAGGCGAATTTCTGGAGCTGGGAAAAACTTTCAAAGGCTTAACTGACGCTGAAATCATCGAAATGACTAAGCATCTCAAGGCCTCAGCAATTGAACAGGAGGGGCATCGCGTTATTGTTATTCCTAAAATTGTTGTTGAAGTCACTTACAACGAGATTCAGAAAAGTCCCAGATACAAGAGCCAAATGGCGTTGCGGTTTGCAAGAATCACACGAATCCGAGATGACAAAACACCTGATGAAGCCGATACGGTCGGGAAAGTTAAGGAAATCTATGAGCGTCAGTTCCTGCTAAAAGGAAAATCTCCGGAAATATAGTAGACGGTGCTCTCCATAAGTAGAAATGCGAAAGATTATTTTCAGCTTTCATAGTAGATATTTTGGGTTGGCTGTGGATTTTTTAAAATTTAAGCATGAAGAGAAAGTTCTGCTTTGGAAAAACAGTGAAAACAGTAGGCATCGAATACTTTACCTTCCTTAATACAAAACGCTCTTTTGTAATGGATGGAACGGTTATCATGATTTTGGAAAATTTGCCGACGAAGGTCAATTACAGAGTTGAATGTATGATGAATGGCGGACGAAACAGGTTCGTATCATTCAAGAACGCGATGGAATAACAAGTCATCTAGCTATTACTGTTGATAATAATCAGCTATGGCGGTAAGACAACTCTTCAGTGCCGTTTTTAACGGGGCTGTTTGATGTTGACTTGGAAATTTCTCCTGCAACCAATGCTTTGCCCATCCGTCGGTTAGTTTTGCAAGTTGGAGAAGCATGGAAGGTTGAATCGGTTTGGGTGCGTTTTCCCAGTTTAAAACTTGAGCGGCTAAGGAAAAGGTATTCTCGAATCAGCAATAAAAGTTACAAGTATGAAGTTCTCTCAAATGGCTATAACGGCGGAACTGGTATTTGATGATAATGGGTTAATTGCAAGTTATGGTGATCTTTGGATCCGCGTAACTTGATTGTACTTGATCATTTTATGGTTTGTGCCGTGGGTTATTTATGCTATTTATAGCTACTACCTTAAATAGTAACAACTCCATTACTAACATCCCAAGGCTACAACCATGATAAACCAACAACCAGTAACCCAAGTACTAAAATGGCTACTCACAACAACAAAAGGAGGCAATACCCGAGCACAAATCCTAAATGCCCTCAAACAAAAACCCCAAAATACTAACCAGCTAGCCACGTACCTTAAAAAAAGCTACAAAACAATAAGCCACCACATTACAATCCTCAAAAAATACAAACTAATAAGTTCCATCGGCGGAACTTACGGCACCACATACTTCCTCTCACAATCAATGGAAGAAAACTATCACATAGTTCAAGAAATAACAAATAATAAAAAACCAATAAAAATCATGCAAAAATAATATTATTAGAATCAAGCTAACACTAAGGTAAGCTAAATAAAATTATTTTAGGGGAAAAACATTTTTTTTCTTCCAAATTCAAAATGCAACATATGGTTAATAAGCGATTTTCTGGATTTTGTCAATGCCGCCGCCAGTAATTAGAACTTCTTATTGGCAACGAAGATTTCCACCAAATCAAAGGAGAAAGGAAATTTGGGAAAGGTTCGAGGCTTCAGACTGGCGGCGGTTTGGTGTAAGTGCAATTTACATGGTGATTGTTAGCTTGGATAAAGAGGGGGGAGGCGTTTTGTTTTAGTTTGGCTTTTCTTTGGTTTTTTTCCTCCTTATGCATTGGCTACTATTGACAATAGTAGGAAATATCATATAAACTTTTTTCCAATTTAACCCCACTTTACTCCCACTCAAACATTAGCCAAAAACCAAAAATGTCCTGGCTCAAACAATAAAAAGCAAATATAACCTAAATAACAACATCACTTGGAGACAGATTAACGTGGATGGTGTAGAAAAAGAAGCATTTGCCAAGGGATTCTATAGTCGCCAAGTGATAATGAAAGAGTTGGGTGAAAAAGGTCAACATCGCTTGGCTAAGGCTAAAGTGGCTGTTGTCGGGTCAGGCGGCTTAGGTACAGTTTCTTCGCTTTATCTAGCTTTGGCTGGCGTTGGCTCCATCCGTTTAATTGACCAAGATACAATTGAGCCGCAGAATCTTCACCGCCAAATCCTCTACACCACCGCTGATTTGCATTACCCGAAAGCTGAAGTTGCAGCAAAACGCCTCCAAGAACTCAATCCGCTAATTAAAACTGAAGCGTTTACTGAAAACGTCAACGCCAGCAATGTTGAGTGCCTCCTAAAGGGCGTGGACTGCGTAGTTGATGGCTTAGACAACATGGTCACCCGTTACCTGGTTAACCGTGTCTGTGTAAAATTAAAAATCCCCTATGTTTTTGGTGCTGCTATCGGTATAGAAGGTAACATCTCGGTTTTTGCTCCCCCAGAAACAGGATGTTTGGAATGTTTAATGCCAAACCTTTCCGACAATGACCTGCTAACATGCAGCACCCGCGGTGTTATCGGCGCTACACCAGGAATAATTGGGGCTTTGCAAGCTATGGAAACAATAAAACTTTTAGCTGAAGTAGGCCAAACTTTGAAGGGTAAACTATTGGTTTGCGACTTCAGCGACATGGACTTTACAACCATTGACATATCAAAAAATACCCATTGCCCATGTTGCCACAGCGATTTATCAACGGTGGCTGGCGGGGAACGGCTAGTTTGGCTTTGTGGAAAAGAAACAGCTAACATAAACCCAGAAAAACCAATAAAACTAAACCTTGATGAAATCTACCCAGCCGTGAACAGGCAGTTTACTGTCCGCTTAAAATCCCGTTTGGCACTCATGTTCAACTATGAAACTTATGAAGTTAGCCTCTTCAATGGAGGCCGTATGCTCATCAAAGGGGTTAACGACGAAAAAAAAGCCTTAGCAGTTTACAGGGAAATATTAAAAAAGCTTGAATCCCGCATTTAACTCTGCCCACAGAACTATTGATGCTACTAAAACTTCGACGATTGATACGGCAGCGCCAACTTTTAGGTATTCTTTGAGACTAACATGAACCCCTTTTCGTCGCATCGTTTCCATCCATATCAAAATCGCTAATGAGCCCAACGGGAAAAAATGTGGACCCAAATTGTTGCCGATAACGTTGCTGAAAACTAGTCTTGTCAAGGCTGTTCCCGTGGCGCCGATATGCTGGATGCTAAGTATTCCCAGAATGGTCATTGGCCAATTATTCATGAAACTCGCTCCAACCGTTACAACCATACTTGGTCCAAAAACTCCTAGTACCGACGGCAACTTACTGGTCGTCTCTAAGGCAGAAGCTAAAAGATTTGTAATCCCTGCAGTTTCCAACCCTTGAACCACTATGAAAATACTAAGCATAAACAGCAAAATATCCCAGTTTATTTCCTTTGCAAGGTCGATTAGGCCTTTTCGCTTGCCGTTAACCGAGCCAATCTGCTTTGATGTGAACCAGTAGACAATCACTAAAAATACTGCTCCGCTGCAAATAATAATTGAAACTGGAAATCTATTCAGGGAAGTCAAAACATAGCCAATATCTATAGCGATGAGGGTAGTGAAGCATATTTTTAGTAAGTTTGGAGAAATCACTGTTTTTGGGTTGCTTAAGGTATCAGCAGCTTCCATGTCATACGCCTTCGGGATTCGTTTTCTGAAAAACAGGTAAACCAACAGCAAACTGCTGGTAATTGTGGCAACAGCTATGGGACCCATAAAAATCAAGTGGTCAACGAAAGTGTACTTGAAAAAGTCAGCGCTTAAAATGTTGATGGGGTTGCTTGTTATGAGAGGCATTGCTGCTGTATCGGCGATTAAGCCTGCACTAAAAAGGTATGCAAGTTTACCTTTTGAATCTACGTTTAGGCAAGTTACGATCTCTAACACTATTGGGATTAAAATTAAAACAGCGCTATCATTGGCAAAAAGGATGCTTACAGCCGCTGTTAGGAGGGTAACGTATATGTAAAGTCTCAAGCCGCTGCCCCTTGCTATCTTTACCACCCGAAGTGCCGCCCATTTGAAGAAGCCCATTGCATCTAACGTTACCGATAACGCCACAATGCCGAGGAAAGCTAAGGCAGCATCCCAGATATTTAAAAATGATTGGGCCGCTTGCCCCAAACTAACTGTGCCAACCAAAAGTGAAGCTGCTGCGCCGATTCCAGCTGCATATCCTAACCGCAATCCCCTTGGGCGTTTAATCATTAAGAAAAGTGTCGCAGCAAAGATGGCGATTGCGGCTGCGGTAATGTATTCCAAAGAGGGTGCCTCAATGTTTTAGCAAAGCGGTGCTTGGTTGTATAAAAGATTAGCTTGATGAACAAACGAAACTTAGGGTTCAGTTTCACTTTCACCCTACCCTCCCCTGCTCAGAAATGTCGGTTGATTGATAGTTTAAATAGGCTAATCAGACCTAACGAGTTTTCGTTGAAGCACTATGCAACAGAGCCTAATAATTAAACCAACAATAATTCAAAAAAAAATACCGAACAAACAAAATACCCTGCAAACAGTCGTAACAAAGTTTACTTTTAATATATCAGAAATAGACAATCTTTTTCCAGGTTTTAGAGCAGGTGACTTCGCCGTTCTCTACGGTCCACAATCAATTACTTCACTGACCTCTATATTCTGCGTCCGAGCCCAATTGCCAGCGCAATCTGGTGGATTAGAAAGCGATGTTGTTTTCATTGACTGTGCAAGCAGCTCTTCACTTTCAAACATAGGTTACATCGCCGAACAGCAACATTTAGACGCCAAAGCAATTCTCGAAAGAGTCCACGATATGCGTGTATACACGGCCTACCGTTTAACTTCTCTAATAATGGAAAAACTACAAGAAGCCGTAGAAACCTGCAATGCCAAACTTGTGGTAATTTCTGATATAGCCGGCCCATTCTTACATGACAATGTTGATGACCAAGAAGCAAGAACGGTCTACAGCCAAATCATGAGTTACCTCTCGAACTTCGCAAAAAGACACCATATTATCATAATCGCAACATATCTCTCCCATGAAGGTAGCACACGAAACAGTTTTCTGCAAGAAATAACCACTTCAAAAACAAACACAGTGCTGCGCTTCACCAAAACCCCATACAATAAAGAAGTTGAGTTAGAAAAACACCCGTCTTACATGTTGGGAGTGGCTGATTTAACCTCTGAAAATCAATCTTTAACTGACTTCATGGGACCGAAAAAAGAGAATCCAAATTATTTTTTGATGTAAGATCTATTAGAAATAAAAGAAGAAAAAGAGGTTTACTCTTTCTTTTGTTTGTTGGGTCTCAATGAACGCACGGTTGCGCCTGCACGCCACAATTCACTGTTACCCATAGCTTTGAGTTCATCTGCAAGCTTCTGCTTGTAGTTAGGCTCTTTGCTCTTTTCCAATACGATGCGTGTTTCTTCGCCTGCAGCTACAAGGTCGTAGAGAGAGTCAAATACTGGTTTCGTGGCTTCTCGGAAACGGTTTTTCCAGCGTAATGCACCGATGCGTGCTGTTTCACTGCAATTGTTGTACATCCAATCCATGCCGTTCTCGTCTACTAAGCGGATTAGGCTCTGTGTAAGTTCCTCGACTGTTTCGTTGAAGGCTTCACTTGGACCGTGACCGTGCTCTCTTAATGTGCTGTATTGAGCTTCGATTATGCCTGCTAACGCACCCATTAAAGTGCCCCGTTCACCTGTTAAGTCACTGTAAGTTTCTTTCTCAAAGGTTGTTGGGAAAAGATATCCAGAACCGATGGCGATTCCCATGGCTTTAACGCGTTGGTCTGCTTTGCCAGTGGCATCTTGGAATACGGCGAAGCTGCTGTTTATGCCGCTGCCATCCACAAAATTTCTTCGGACAGATGTGCCTGAGCCTTTAGGCGCAACCAAAATAACATCCACATCTTTGGGCGGGATGACGCCTGTTTGTTCTTTAAATGTTATTGAGAATCCGTGGCTGAAGTAGAGAGCGTCGCCTTTTTTGAGGCTTTTTTTGACGTTTGGCCATTCTTCTTTTTGTGCAGCGTCGGTGAGAAGCATCATTTTGATTGTTCCGCGTTTTGCTGCTTCTTCGAGCGAGAACAGGTTTTCTCCTGAGACCCAACCGTCTTTGACTGCTTTTTCATATGTTTTGGAGTCTTTTCTTTGTCCCACTATTACTTTGATGCCTTGGTCTCTCATGTTTAGTGCTTGAGAGCGACCTTGGATGCCGTAGCCAAGGGTGGCGACAACTTCGTCTTTTAAGATTTTTTGTGCTTGCGCCACTGAGAATTCTTTACGTGTGATGACATCTTCTGTGACGCCACCGAAATCCATCTTTACCATTTTTGTGTAACCTTCAAGCCAGAACCTTTGGAGAATGGGGTAATTAAGAATTATGTTAGGAAATACTGGGATAATTATACACTAATGGTTGATAAGCTTCTGAAGTAGGTCGCTCTATAAGTGCAGGAATCGCAAGTATGGCATAATTGTTGTCGCTATTTGCCCTAAATTAATGACGATAGGGGTTATGTCAGTTACCAAGTTTTTGACTTTCTCCAAGAAGCCAGGACCATGTTCATTGGATTCTGTGACTTTTTTTGCTTCAGCCTTTACCTTTTCTTTAGTAGTATCAGCAATAGGTATAAGCTATCAACCTCGTTTACCAAAGCGTTTATTGTGTTCTTGAAGTTGTTCTCAAAAGCAAAATTAAATTGAAGGCTTTGCTCGAAAGTTGACTTCATTTCCGACGTATTATTGATGTTTATGCCGAATTGCTTAAGTGAATCAGTTAATGACCTTTTCAATTCATTTACAAAATTTTCTAATTAAAGCCCAAATCGTCAGCTGTTCAGAAGTGCTTCATAATAAAATCCCTAATGACGCTATGACTTGTCATTAATTCAACAATCTTTTTGGTAGCTTGAGTTATTTGCGTATCAAATAATCTTGTTACCGCCAGAGAAAATACAAACGCAAACGTGCCGATTACTATACTTCCAATGACATTTATTGAACCAAGATACCCTATGATAAGATATGTAACTGCAGCACTTGTGAGCCCCATTAGGAAAGATCTTATAATAAAATAGAGTCGCTGCAACCACGTAGAAAACAACAGAACTTTGATCATAGCTCTTTTCTCCAACTCATTTTCAGCTCCAGATTTATCACCAATCTTTTGCAGTACCCCTTTTGCGTAATGGGCGTCTGACAATCGTAACATCATTTTAGCATAACGTGCGTCGGATAAATCTGTGGAACTTGCAGATTCAAGCTCTAACAAAATTCTCTGTGCTATTTTGTCTATTTCTTCATTTGTTTTATTTATTTTTATTTCTTTAGTTACCAATATTATCCAACTTTGAGATTTCTAAATAATTACATAAAAGAAGGGCTAAACCAGGAACGGCGAAAAAAAGTGTCTGCGTCTTAAGGAGGGAGGATGCTCGTCCACATCCACTTAGTTAAGGATTACTTCTTCTTTTGTCTTACAGCGACTTTAGCTTTCATTTCAAAGATAGTGTCTTCGCCAGTTTTTCCAATACCAAAGTTCCATTCTAATACATCTACTTCCATGTCTTTGAAGTGCGAAACCAACGATTTCTGGAATTCGCTCCATTTCTCGCCCATTTTGTCTATCTGTTCCTTAACGTCTATATGATGTTCTGACATAATTTGTTAAGCTCCTAAAATACGCTAAAAAAGGTATATGCCTAAGTTTTTACTGGGCTTAGGTACATATGCAGTTTGTCTTTTGAAACTTTTAAGTGCAATCCATTGTCTGTCCAGATGCCAGTCCCTTTCTCTAAAGCTGCAACGTTTAGATTGTTTCGCACTCCGCCTTTCTTTGCGCCAAGCACTGATTCAGCTACGTTTTTGTCCAATTCGACTTCGAGATGAGTTACTTTCCACTCATTAGCGTCTACTTCCATTTCTTTGATTTTGCCGATTTTTTCATCTAACGCAAAAACATCTTTATCCATAAACTCTTTACTTTTCATAAATATCTAACCTTCTTTTCTGCGCCCAAGATTTGAGCTAACTTATATAGGGTCATTGGTTGGGGTTAAACACGTGTGACTGTGAACCAACACCTACATTTTGGCGTTAGCAAGCGCTGTGACATTTGAGAACGAGTTAAGAAAAAGACAGGGTTTGACATTGAAGGTTCATTAAGTGGACAGCCTCTAACATGATTTAGATTAAGTCTAATCTTCCAAGTGTACATTCACTTAAAGTGATAATTTTTCTAGATTTTCGGGAAAAAAGGGGCAGGATACGCTATTCCGAATAGAGCACCAATTATTATGCTTAAAACAATAAAGATGACCCATGCTAGAATTGCTATTAGAATTGCTCGAAGCCATCCTGTTTGGAAACTTGCCTTGAAAACCCAAATCCAAGCGATAAGTGCCAAAATGTAACCGAAAATCAAAGTCGGAGCTCCAAGGAAAAAGCCCACCAAAAAAACGACGACGAAATAGACAATTGGTCCAGCAAGCGTTGCCAGCAAAGCATCTCCAAAAGTTGCTTTCCCTCCAGTTACAGCCTTTCCAGCAAGCCAAACAGGAATAGAAACAATTATCCAAAGAATAATTAACCCTATTATAGTATAAAGTATGCCTGGAAAAGACACATCAAAACCAGCAATAATCAAATAAAATCCTCGAAT
Source organism: Candidatus Bathyarchaeota archaeon (assembly GCA_003164295.1). Classification (GTDB taxonomy): domain Archaea; phylum Thermoproteota; class Bathyarchaeia; order Bathyarchaeales; family Bathycorpusculaceae; genus Bathycorpusculum. The sequence continues at coordinate 105,002 of PLTA01000024.1, read as the reverse complement.
TATTGTAAGGCAGGAGCTTCAATTAAAGCTTGCTGTTTTTAGGTTCTGTTAATTTATTTAACGTGAGGTTTTTTGTCAAGTTTAAGGTAACTTTTTCTCGGTATTCTTTATGTTTACTGTCATGTGATGGCTTGTCAAAATGTTGTTGGTAAAAATTGGTTTTTTGTGGATGGGAAGTCACAGTCACATTGGTGTATAACACACCCAGGAACGTTGATAGTTATAACGCGCAGAAATGATGCGCCTAAATGGGTGAAGTATTGGTTAACTTGGATGCAAGCGAATTGTTCCTCTCTCTCTCTTCCCGAATTTTGTTTGCGTCTAAGTTAACCAGACTTTTACTCTAGCCGCATCTACTTCTGGGTTTATCTTCTAACGGTTGTGATTACACAGTCCTTTCCAGCTACTGATGGATAATGTGGCTCGAAAATAAAAGGATAATTACCACCTATTGCAGAGAGCAAAAATAAAAAAGATATGACTGCACCCCGATTTGTTAATTTAAGAATTATGTTGGTAAATCCTGTGATAATTATGCGCAAATGCTTGTATTTTGAAAATTAAAGCAAGTGATTGAACCTTAGTTTAGTCCGTTTATGTTTGTGCCTTTAAGGTTAAATTCTATATGGTAAGTTTGATTTTCAAAAGTTGTCGCATAAACAATTCTAACGGGCCACAGAAGAACTTGGTCTATGTAATATGTAGCGTTAATTGCTTGGTTGGTGTAATCGTAGGCTATGCAATCTCGGCTTCCTATGTTTCTGACTGTTATTTTCGTGTTATAGGTTTCGGTAAGTGTTTCACCTTTAGGCTGAAAGTTGATGTTTGTTTTATTGACCCATAACGTAGTTTGGTCCGATAATGTTGGCGCAAAGGATGTTGCAATTGATGAGTTGGTTTGGATTTGCACGTGGGTGGCGTTTAAGTTAGTAACTTGTATTGTTTCGTTTACGCTAAATTGTGTAGAAATGGAGTTTATTTGGCCTTCGTATGTTGCGTATGCGCCTTTAAACATCCAAGACTCAGCCATGCTTTGCTGGGTATTATCAATATGTTGGTATTCGATAATCAAAACTGAAATTGAAATGGCTAAAACGATAGTGAACCCAACAATTATCCAACTTTTTCTCATACTTAGTTAAGGAATGAATTGCGTTAAAAGGGTTATCATGTTTAACAATTTTCCTTCTCTGTTAAGTGTGTATCAAGAAACCTCAGCAACCCTCAAACGAAAACTAAAAGAGCTGGGAAAGAAGAAAAGCGAACTCTAATATACCAATAATTATCCCAAAATTTTCGGCGCTAATTACGAATTATTCCTCAAAAACAAACTATCTTTGTATTTGCCTACTTTAAGAGCAAAATAATTAAACCATTTCTGGACAATAAAACTTAATGTCAAACAACAAATTTACTCCCGAACTTATTGCGCCTTGCGGAATGAACTGCGCCATTTGCAGAGGTTACATAGCTTACACTCAAGGGATACCGAGGGTAAGAGGCAAAATAACTTACTGTGCAGGCTGCCTGCCAAGAGGTAAAAACTGCTATATTAAACGTGGGTGCAAAAAACTCTCTAAACACGAAATTCAATCTTGCAGCGAATGTGACGCAATGCCCTGTGAAAAACTTGCACATTTAGACAAGCGCTACCGCGAACGATACGACATGAGCATAGTCGAAAACTTAAAAATACTAAAAGAAAAAGGTATGGCTGATTTTCTAAAAAGTCAAGAAGAAAGATACACTTGCCCGAGTTGTGGAGATGTAGTTTGCGTGCATGATGCAAAATGCTTTGTATGCGGCTATACTAAGGAAAAGTTGTAAAACACTCTGCCCGAAATATATTGGAAGAAATTCAGTTTGATCGTGACTTACCTACAAAGATAGATCTTTGTTTTTCGATAACTTTAACGCGAAATACGAGATCACAAGTCCGATAATCAATGAAATTAATGCATAAGCAATTAAAGTCAAATCTGGTAAGCGAGGTTGGAATAGTTGTGCTTCTAAGCCACCAAATATGAATAAGGCAATTCCTGCAATTAGAATTGCTAAAACGTACCAATTCGTATCTGGGGGTTCCAATCCAAGCTTTTTTAAATTAAGACTTCTCCTTCTATATAATTCTCCCAAAGCGTAAAATACTGATATTCCACCGAAAGAGAGAATTACCCAATTATTGAAGCCTGAGACTGAAAAACCAGAGGTTCCTTTTGTAGCAAAAATAATAATTAGGAAAACTAACGAGGCTGAAAAAATTCCCCAATCAACGACGCGGCTGTTTCTAAATGGTCCGTAAAATCTTCTCCAGGGTTGATGTGTTGGCTCCTGTAAATCTCTATCAGTTGTTATCAGTTGTTTTCTGAAGCAACGTCCAAGGGTCTTCGACCCACCATTGTGGTTTCCTGGATGGGTTTTCTTCGTCGCCTTCAATCCCGAACCTGAAATTTTTGACAATTCTATTAAAAGGGAAAAATAATTCTACGCCCATGTCTTGCCGATGTCAAACTATCCAGCAACGAGTGACTTAAAGCACCTGAGGCCAGAAAGGGCTTCAAAATATATAATATTCCAATTAAAAGAAAATTATGAAATAGTGACCGATGCAACTGGTGCCTTCCAATAAAATCTTTTACGACCAAAAGATATTCTCTGTCTAAGTCTGGAATAACAGCTCCAATAGTTATAACAAAAGCAATTCCAACATTGTGAAAGAGAGCTATTCCTAGTGCAAAAGCCAAGACGCTGTGTGTTGTAAGATTCATCGGGTGGCTTTCTTCCTTCTTATCTAACTTTATGCGTTCAGTTTGAATAATGCTTTTAGGTGGACAGATGGAAGTCTTTGCAAACAGTGACTCTAAGAACTATATTTTTCTAAGATTTCTCTAATTACATTCATATTTCGAGTAGTTGCTTTCACTTTCAACTTTGACTCTATAAACGGGTTAGGCAAAGCGCCTTCTCCACCTCCATGTGTCACGCTGAAAACTTCTGTGCCATCTGCTGAAATTATTTTTGCTGTTGATTTAGGAATTGTTAATGGTAACTTTAAAGGAAATTTGGAAGGTGCGTTTGAGAGCAGAGTAACAAGAAAACTGGTGCCTTGAGTGTCTTGCCCTTTAAACGGATTCAGGTTAACTATATTCTTTAGTTGTTGAATTGTGCGCACAAAAATAACAACATCATATCCTAAGGTGCCGTGAAGTTTGTCTTCTATTTTACCTTTAAAGTCTTCGATATTTGTTTCGTTGGTTTCAAAAATAATGTTACCGCTCTGTCTAAACGTAGAAACATTTAGGAAACCCAGCGAAGTGAAAACTTCTTGCAGCTTCTCCTTTTTAACAGAACGCCCCCCAACGTTGATTCCTCTTAAAAATACTAAAAACCGAGGCATTATTTCATCAGCTTTAGCATAATGGCTTTAGCTGAGTATAGTCTGTTTTCTGCTTGCTCATAAATTATTGATTTGGAGCTCTCAATGGCTTCAACGCTTATTTCATATCCTCGATGAATCGGCATGTCATGCATAATGTATGGATCGGTGCTTTTGAGGAGTTCAGAGTTAATTTGGTATGGCATCATTATTCTAATTCGCTTTTCTTTTTCAGCTGCAAATTTTGGATCGGTGAAGAATTCCATGTCAATCCATGTGTCAGTGTAAACGAAATCTGCATCTTTAACTGCTTTTTTTGCATCTAACGTTGATTTCCAAAGCCCAGTTTTGTTGGCTTCGGTCAGCACCTCTTCATCTCGTGCAGCCTCATTAAAAATCGGGGTTACTGTTGTGATTTTGATCCCCGTTTTTGTACAACCTTCAATTAGCGAGTTGCAAACATTATTATGCACGCCAATGTAAACCAATTTGGTCCCCTTAAGTGTGCCTTTTTTCTCTTTTATGGTGATTAAGTCGGCTAAGGCTTGGCTTGGATGATACTTTTCGTCGCACCCATTTATCACTGGAATACGTGAAGCCTTTGCCATTTTCAACAAATCCGTATCGTAGAGCAACCTGGCCATGATGCAGTCAACATTACGTGATAAATACTTGACCTCATCAGTTATGTCTGCCATCGTAAAGTTGGTTGTTCGCCAATCAATAAACAAGCCATGACCGCCGAGTTGGGTAGACGCAACCTCAAACGAAACCCTAGTCCGCGTGGAAGTTTTCTGAAAAACCAATGCAACTGATTTATCTTCAAACGTTTTGCTGTATTTTTTGGGATTGCGCTTAACTTCAATTCCTAAATCAACCAGTGAATTAAGCTCTTGGTCGGATAATTCTTTGAAATTAATCAGATGCATCTTGTTTGCCTTCCAGATACGCTGACGAGACAGCAATTATAAGCTTTATGGAAACCCTTTTCACCCGAACAGCGCACATTACTGGATGAAGAAGCATGATTCTTATTGTGGCCTCAGAAAAAGACATTGCAAGCCTTAACATCAAAGAGCAAATTCTAAAACATTACCAATTTAAAAAAACCTCTGAGATCTTCCAACAAAATTATCTCTATAGCGTCGTCTTAAACGACATAGAAATAACCCTTGCAACCATAAATCAAGAATCTGTTAACGCACAAAACCTACCGGAAGAATTCCCAAGCGCTCAGTTGATTGTTTTCATTTCACGTCACAGCAGCCAAAGCGGAATCCCTACTTTATCGGTTCATACTCCTGGAAACTTTGCTGAAGCAGGACTCGGAGGATTGCCAAAAAACCTTTCAATTTCTCCTGCAACAGCCATGCGCGATGCCTTGAGAGCGCTTTTGCACTATAAAGAAGAATTCGCCCTTGATTATGAGGTGTCATATGAGGTCACACATCATGGTCCAAGCCTAAATGTTCCAACGATGTTCGTTGAGTTAGGCAGTTCAGAAAAGCAATGGAGTAATTCCAAAGCTGCACAAGCCGTTGCTCACTCAACAATATACGCGATCGATAATTTCTCTAAACCTGCTAGCTCGGCGGTTCTTGGAATCGGTGGAACGCATTACAATCAAAGGTTCACATGTATGGCTTTGGTCGGAGAAGCCATTTTTGGTCATATGATACCTAAACATGCTGTTTGCAATATTGATTCTGAAATGTTATCGCAATGCATAGCAAAAACTTTCGAGAAAGTATCATATGCAGTTCTTGATTGGAAAGGAATCAAAAGCGAAGACAAACTAAAACTGCTGTCTGTTCTGCAGGACGTGAGGGTGTCTTTCAAAAAAGTTTAAGTTGTCGGGTAAGAATCTTTAAAAGGGTAATTATGGTTGTTTTTAAACTCCGAGTTACAGTAACGTTTATTATTCATAAATGAAATCTTGGTGTGCGATGACTATGGGAATAAAATCTTGGTTACAGCAAGCAGCAAGAACTTTAAAGTTAGCTGTTAAACCTGGACGGGAAGAGCTGTGGCTTTCAATAAAAATTAGCCTTTTAGGTATAGGCGCAGTCGGTTTGATTGGTTTCGTAATTAAACTTTTATCCTACGCAATAGGCGGCGCAGCATCACCCGCAGCTACAGCAACACCTTAGAAGGAAACCTGAGTTTATGGACAAGAAAGAAGAGCAAAGACAAGTCAAAATCTTCGTTGTTAAAACAACAACTGGTCAAGAACGCAATGTTGCAAGATTAATTGCATCAAAAGTTGAAATGAACCAAATCCCTATAAAAGCTCTTCTTGTACCTGACACACTCAAAGGTTACGTGTTTGTTGAAGCTGATGGCCCCCATCTTGTTGAAGAAGCCATAACAGGTTTAAGACATGTGCGTTCCAGAATACCTGGGCTCGTGAGCTTTGCCGAAATAGAGCGCTATATCGTACGAAAACCAGTTATGGAAGATCTTGATGAAGAAGATGTTGTGGAAATTACTGGTGGACCTTTCAAAGGTATGCGCGCGAAAATAACTCGGCTTGACAAGGCAAAAGGCGAAGTTACACTCGAATTGCTTGAGGCAACATTTACTTTGCCAATCACAGTACATTCAGATTATGTAAAACTAGTAGAGAAAGCAAAATAATTGGTGAATGATATGGGAGACAAAAAAGTTGTAGAATTGCTCGTAAGCGGAGGACAAGCCAATGCGGGTCCACCATTAGGTCCTGCTTTAGGTCCATTAGGTCTAAATGTTATGGCTGTTGTCACAAAAATTAACGAGCTTACTAAAGACTACGCTGGAATGAAGGTTCCAGTGAAAATTACCGCTGATACAGAAGACAAAAGCTTCGAAATATCCGTTGGGACCCCAACAGCTTCAGCCTTAATAGTTGCTGAACTAAAAATCGAAAAGGGCTCAGGAACACCTAATACTGTTAAAGTAGGCAATTTGTCTATGGAGCAGATGGTGAGAATAGCCAAAATCAAGGGTCCTCAGCTTCTAGCGCCAACCCTCAAAAAAGCAACAAAAGAAATGCTCGGAACATGCATTAGCTTAGGTGTCACTGTTGAAGGAAAAGACCCCCGCGAAGTACAGAAAGAAATTGATGCTGGCACCTACGAGGCGCTATTTGGTACTGAATAATGATAAGCGAATATTTTTATAATCGATTTCTAATCCCTCATTGGCACGAGGCTTAAAAATGCCCCTAGACAACAAGACCGTATTAGACGCAATTAAACAAGCAAAGGCAAAGTCTGGCGACAAAAAATTCAACCAGACCGTAGACATGATCTTAGATATCATGGAAATCGATATGAAGTCGCCAGAAGGCAAAATCCAAGAAGTTGTTGAACTTCCTCACGACACTGGAAAGCCAAACAAAGTTTGCGTTATTGCTTCTGGAGAATTTGCTATGAAAGCAAAAAACGCGCAAGCTGAACACGTTATTGAACGTGCTGACTTAGACACATTAAATGGTAAAAAGAAAGAATTGCGCAAGCTTGCCAGTGATTATGACGTTTTCATTTCTGAAGCTCCACTAATGCCACTTGTCGGTAGGATTCTTGGTCCAGTTTTGGGTCCAAGGGGAAAGATGCCTATTCCGGTTGCACCTAACGCGGATATTGCAGCTCTCATTAAAAAACACCGTAAAACGGTGGTTGTAAGAATGCGTAACCAACCGATTATTCAGGTTTCTGTTGGCACTCAACAAATGAAGGATGAAGAGCTTGTCGATAACACAATGGCTGTTCTTCGCGTTTTAGATGGAAAACTCAAGCGTGGCTTGAAAAACGTAAAGTACGCTTTCTTCAAGACAGCTATGGGTGAACCAGTAAAAATTAAACCATAATCGAGAAGAGAAAATATGCCGTCCCAACAAGTATTAGAAGAAAAATCAACCGAAGTAGAAGCCATAAAGGGCATACTGAAAGAGCATAAATCCATAGGCATCGCTAGCCTAAAAAAGGTGCGTGCTTCCCAACTTCAAGAGTTAAAGAAAAGTATGGCAGGCAAAGTTTACCTTCGCGTTCTCAAAAACACATTGATGCGCTTAGCTATCGAAGAAATGAATCAGGAAAACTTAAAGCAACTTGAAGTATACTTGGACGGGTCAAACGTTTACTTATTCACAGACCTAAACCCCTTCAAACTAGCTTTATTGCTTGAACGCGGCAAAGTAAAGACAACCGCCAAATCAGGCGACATAGCCGCCATGGACGTAATTGTTCCAGCAGGCAACACAGCTCAACCTCCCGGCCCAATTATCAGCCAACTAAACGGTGTCGGTTTACCAACAAGAATCGAATCAGGCAGCGTTTGGGTCAGTAAAGACACATTAGTCGCTCGCAGAGGAGACATAATAAATGAGCAACTTGCAGGTGTCCTCTCAAAACTAGGTATTAAAGCAGTTGAACTGGGCATATCGATGCGTGCAGTTTTTGATGATGGATTAATGATTACAGGTGACCAACTCAAAGTTGACGTGGCTGCAACCAGAAGAAGCGTTGAGCAAAGCAATCAAGAAGCCTTCGCATTAGCAATGGGAATATCTTACCCCAGCAAAGAAACAATCAAACCACTTCTGCAGAATGCACATCAAAAAGCAATGGCATTAGCTGTCAGCGCGGCAATCCCAACCAAAGAAACAATCGGCGACTTAATCCGAAAAGCAAACATGCAAATGACGAGCTTAACTGGCGCAGTAGACAAAGCCACGCCAAAAGCAAACTAAAGCAACATCTTTTTCTTTGATTTTCTTTTTGCTTTTAGTAGAACCTATATCTCTTAAGTTTCAATCAGCAACTCGATACGATCTTGTCACCATTTTATTTTTGTTTTGATAAGGCTTAATAGTTTCCTACGTCGTGTACATTTAAATTATAATGTGACCAGTCATGGTTGATGTTTGGCTTCCCTACGGAAAAACCGACGTATGTGTTCGAGTTCCAGCTCGAAACCTTCTTGGATCAATAGAGTCTGTAGAGCGTCAAGGTGCCGTAGATGCTAAGGTTGAAGTTGAAAGAGCCCTAAAGGACCCTATTCCCATTGGCTCAAAACGGTTAAGCGAAATTTCCAAACCCGAAAGCAAAGTTGCCATAGTCGTTGACGATGCCACCCGGAAAATACCAACTGAAACCATGCTTTTATCAGTGCTCGCTGAGCTAAATCTAGCTGGTGTAAATGACGAGAATATCACAATCATTTTTGGATGTGGCACACATCGGGCAGTTAGACCAAATGAAGCCACCGCCATTATAGGCGCAGAAGTGATTAAACGTATAAAATCTGTTAGCCACGACTGCAAAGCCCCAGATTTAATTAATTTGGGCACGACTAAAACGCATGGCAACAAAGTGTTTGTTAACCGCATATTCGCTGAGGCAGACGTGAAAGTGCTTTTGGGTGATGTTGGCTTTCATTATTATGCTGGTTTTGGTGGCGGAAGAAAAAGCGTTTTGCCAGCCGTCTGCGGGGAAGAAACAATCAAGTATAATCATTCTTTGCTTTTACATGCTAACGCTCGAAGTGGAAACTTGGTTGATAACCCCGTACATCAGGACATGACTGAGGCAGCGAGATTAGCCAAAGTTGATTTTATCTTAAATGTTGTGACCAATAAGAAAGGCGAAATCGTGAAAGCCTTCGCGGGTGATCTGGAGGAGGCTTATGCGGAAGCAGTAAAACTTGTGGATGAGATGTACCGTGTAACTGTTGACCGTCGAGCCGACATAATTGTGGTAAGTGCAGGCGGCAACCCAGCCGACATTAATCTCTACCAAGCCTACAAAGCTTTAGACAATGCCCTTGACGCCGTTAAACGTGGAGGCGTAATTATTCTTGTGGCTGAGTGTCCTGAAGGGCATGGAAACCAAGCATTCTATGATTGGATGGCTAGGCTTGGCGATTTGAAAAATGTTGAACGCGAAATAAAACGTAACTTTATTGTTGGTGGACATAAAGCCTATTACCTCTTAAAAGCCCTGCAAAACCACCAAATCATATTGGTCTCTTCACTGCCAGATTACTATGCAACAAGCATATTCAAACTGAAGACGGCGCGGGCAGTTAATGATGCTTTAACTGAAGCATTAAAAATTGCTGGGTCAGCTTCAAGAGTTTGGGCGATGCCTCAGGGCAACTTTACGTTACCTATGTTCAAGGCCCCCGAGGAAACGAAGAGTTAACAATATGCAATTATCAAACAAAAAAACAATTTGTAGACCTACAAAGCGTAAACTTTAAGTTACAACAGTGAAATGTGGTTAAAGAAGGCGAAAGAATGCAACAAACCTTCAAATTACGCAAATTTGTTCCAGACGACTTACAAAAGGTAATGCAAATCAACCGTGTTTGCTTACCAGAAAACTATACTGACTTTTTCTTTATGGATCTGCACCAGCGTTTTCCAGAAACCTTTATTGTAGCAGAAGAAAACGAAGAGATCGCAGGTTACATTATGTGTCGCATTGAGGTTGGCTTATCCAATTATGGCTTCGGCGGCTTAGTAAGAAAAGGGCATGTAGTTTCCATAGCAGTTATGCCACAGTATCGACGAAAAGGCGTTGCCCAAGCCGTAATTAATAAAGCATTAGAAGGTATGCAATATTACAAAGCAAAGCAGTGCTTTTTGGAAGTCAGGGTGACAAATGAAGCGGGAATATCACTCTATAAAAAACTTGGCTTTGAAGTTACCCGAACAATTAATGGGTATTATTCTGATGGCGAAGACGCCTACGTTATGACAAAACGGCTTTAGGTTGAGTTACCATCCTTTTTAATGTAAGTGGAATCATAACGTTAACTCCGACAATAACCGCTAACATCTCATAGCGTAATCCTGTCGCCAAGGTAGCAGTATCGACAAATACTTGGAAGTTTTGTATCCCTGCCATCAAATTCATGGTGCCCATGCCAATCGTTATCAACGTTAATGGTATGGCAGCGTAGAAAGCGATTTTTTCTTTTGATTTGAACAGCAAAAAATAAGAGAAAAACATAGTAGGGGCATAGTATGCAAGGGCACCTAAAATTCCATACGGCCACCCCAATGGGTTCAACTCGTAGGCTAAGTGGGTGATGTTGATGGCGTAAACGGTTGTCAAAATGTCGAGCATCCAAAATGCTAAGACAACGCCTTGAAATGAAAAAAGCAAATTTCGCCATTTCGGTGAAGATTCAGGTTCTTGTTTGAGGTTTTTGTTTTTCAAATTAAGATACGTTAAGCTTGATACTGGAATAAGCAAGATTAAAAAGTAAAGTAAACCCAGCCAAGCATCACCGCTTCTAAGAAGTGATATTATGTTGAATATCCAAATTAGTCCTGTTCCAACTAGAAACCCTTGAGCTAAACTTTTCAGTGACCCCATAAATGGTCCTTCTCCCCAGTTATTGCGTTAAAATATTAACTACATAACCTTTATTCCCAAACTCCATTCCCAGCGAAACGTTGTACAGCAGAACAACCTTAGATAGTGTTTATTCACGCAAAATAGAAACAGATCAGAAAAATAACGCAACTTCTTTAAAACGCTGAGTACATAATTAGATTTGAGGAATCAAGTTTATGCCGATCCAGAAAATACCCGAAAAAAACGCAGTTTTATTCGTTTGGTTAAACCCATATTCTGGTGTACTGCTGAAGACACCCAGTAAAACCCTCGCCATAGATCCAGTCGACGTCAAACCCAAAAGCCTCCAAGGCGTGGATGCCATTCTAATAACACATGAACACTATGACCATTTGGACCCACGGTTAATAATTGAAATTCAAAAAGCCACAAATTGTCAAATTATTGCTGACGCCGCTTCCACCAAAAAACTCAAACATGCTATACCTGCTGAAAAACTTCAAGAAGTCAAACCTGGCGTTATAATAAAAATTGGCGAAGTCTCAGTAAAAGCGGAAAAATGCAATCATACAGCTCAATCGCCGGTAACATATGTTATTACCAGTGAGGATGACGTCAAAGTTTTCCATACAGCAGACAGTTTACCTTTTCCAGAGCTTGCAGCCATAGGACAAAAGGAAAAATTTGATGTGGTTTTCTGTGCAGTTGGCATAGCTTCTGGTTCTACGCCGGAAACAGGCTTTGAGATCGCACGGTTAACCAAGCCTCAGGTTGCGATACCCTACCACACAGCTTCAGTTGCAAGCCAAACGGAGTTTGCTGAAATATTAAAGAAGGAATTGCCCAGAACCGGCTGTTTGATTCCGCAACAAAACAAAATTTATCAATTATCAAAAAGGAAGTGAAAAATTGAAAACTGAAAAATTAATCCAAAATAGAAAAGATCAAATGGCAAATATACTTTTAAAACTTGACGTTATAGATTTTGGAGTATTCAAACTATCAAGCGGAAAAGAAAGCCCTTACTATATTGATTTAAGAGTAATTCCGAGTTTTCCAGATGCGTTTAGAGAAATTTGCGACTTTTACGCTGAATACTTAACTGACTCTGCTGGACTAAAAAACTTTGATAGGATAGCAGGAGTGCCTGTGGCAGGAATTATTTTCGCATCTCAAGTTGCCTATAACCTCAAAAAACCCTTCCTTTTCGTACGTAAAGGGGTTTTGCTACATGGGCGAGAACGAAGAGTGGAAGGCGTTTTAGCATCAGGCGACAGAGTGCTATTGGTTGACGATTTAATCACAACTGGATTGACGCTTAAAGAAGCTGCTGAAGCCGTTAGAGCCGAAGGAGGCGTTGTAAATGATGCTGTCGTTTTACTCGACAGAGAAGAGGGCGGAAAACAACTACTGGAAAAAAGCGGAATTAAATTGCATGCACTGCTAAAAATAAATGAAATAGCTAATGCATTATACGAGATTGGTGCCATAGATCAAGAGAGCCTTAAAACAATACTAAAACAAATAAAAAAACTGTAGAATAATTTATTCGTAAAATATTAGGTTAGTTTCTTCAAGTAGCGTATGCAATTTTTCAACAGAAATGTAAACATCTTGTTCTTGTTTAGCTCCCGTGCAAACCAGTTTTCCACTGGCAAAAAGCAAAACCACTACTTTTGGCTCCGTCATTCTATAGATTAAGCCTGGGAACTGCTCAGGCTCATACATTGCGTGCTCAAGTGTGTATGCTGCTTTTTCCAAGTCAATCATGCCTCCAAGCCCGCCTGACGCAACAATATTTTGGATCTTAAGTTCGGGTTTGCTGATAATTATTATACCGCCTTTTTTAAGTTCTTTTACAACCTTCGTAACGGCTCGACGCGCTTCTTTCTCGGATTTAGCGCCGGTGCAAACCATTTTTCCAGAACTGAAAATTAAAGTTGCTGTCTTGGGACGTTTTAACCTGAAAACTAGTCCGGGAAATTGTTCTGGGCGATATTCAACTCCTGGATACCCTTTTACGACAGCGTTTAAGTCCACTTTTTGGTTGAGCGTTGCAGAAGCGACCACATTTTCAATGCTTATAATTGCTTTAACTTTTGGCATTCAATTCCCTTCTTGTTTAAACTGCCCTTAAATATCCATTTATCAAAGGCTTTCTTATTAAAGACATCTGTGGCTGCGGGGGTGTGGTGTTCTGTGGTTTATTTTTTTTACTATTCTCTCTTATTATAGGAATTATAAATTCGATAATTACAAGTAATAGTATGACCCCAATTATTATTGGTAATCCCAAAGAATTGTCTCTCATGAAAAGAGTTATCCATCCGAACCATGGAATTCGCATAATGACTTTGCCAACGACCAAGTTTTGAGGGACTCCTGGTGGATTATTATTGTCCCATGGGTCTAGTCCTGACGTCGGGGTTTTTGGCCATGTGTCTGGGTATCCGTTTCCGTCGCCTTTAGTTTGGAAATATGTTATACCGTTGATTGTTTCTTTGGCAATTATGCGGTGAACAATTAATTCGCCGTCGATTGGGCTGTGGAATATTATTATGTCGCTGTTTGGGTAGTTGGCGTTCAAGTCTTTGATATTTACGCCTTGGACAACAATTATGTCTCCTATACTTAATGTTCGATCAAATGGGTGCATTATACTTAACCAAAAACTATCAGCGCCGTCGTATGGGATGCTCATGCTGCCGCTTTCCACAGTTAATAATGGATAAGTCGTTTTGAGACCTAATTCCAACCCAAAGAAAAGGCCAAGTACAATTGCAACAATCAAAACGAATGCAATTATCGTTTTGAAATAATCATTTTTCCACATTTTTTTTAAAGCAATCAAGCTTTGCCCTCCCCAACGAAGTATTCCAGTTCATAAGGGTTTTCTATGTTTTAAAACTTGCCATATCATATGAAAGCAAGCGGCGAAAAATTTTCTATTGACCTTTACTTTCTAATTCTCATTAATTTACACAAAGAAATCTGAGGGCTTTTAGATTCTTCTTGAGGTTTTTTCTCCTTCAGTATAGGGATAATAAATTCAACAACAACAAGCAGCAGTATGAGTCCAATTATTATTGGTAACCCCAAAGAATTGTCTCTCATGAAAAGTGTTATCCATCCAAACCATGGAACACGCATAATTACTTTCCCTACTACATAGTTTTGGGGGATCCCCGTGTTGCTATATTGCGCATTGTTCCAAATACTATGACCGTCGTATTCGTCAGGTGATGGTACTGCTGGCCACGGTTGACCGTTTCCATCACCCTTGGTCTGGAAATACCATTTTCCATTAATTTCTTGTTTTGAAACTATACGGTGAACAATTAGCGTACTCGTATCTGCAGGATCGCGGTAAACAATTATGTCACTATTTGGATAATTTGCATTTAGATTCTCGGGCTTTACTCCCTGAAGTACTATGATATCGCCGATACTTAGAGTTCGATCAAAAGGGTGAAGTATACTTGCCCAAAAATTGTCGCTTGCATCATATGGGATGCTCATGCTGCCGCTTTCAACTGTGAAGAAAGGCGAAGATGTGTTCAGGACAAATTCCAAGCCGACGAATAAACCAAGAACTATGGCAATAATTAGGACAATTGCAATCACGGTTTTGAAATAACCGTTTTTCCAAATCTTGTTTCGTTCAGTCACAGATTTTCCTCTGTCTGAAAAATGAAAATGTGCCTATTCATAAAGAGGTTTTGTTCTAAAAAACGATTTTTTAAATAAGAAAAATAAAAAAGGACTATTTGAGTAACCAGTTATTTTCTGGTTGCAGTTTTTAGATTTTCTTTTTACTTAATACTTCGCGGAATACTTTGCCGCATTTTGGGCATTCGTAGAGTCCGATTTCTAGTTGCATGCGTTTTCCAGCTTTATCTGGACGACCGGCCATTTTCCATGTCTTTTTTGGTTTTGAAACTTCAGTTCCGCATTTTGGACATTTAGCCATTTATAATCCTCCGTATTGCTGATTCCATGCTTTATCATTATAGAATAAAAAACTTTCCATAGCTTTCAAATCGATATTTTTCAATTCATCATCATGGTTATACAAATTTTTGTCAATGCTATTGTAAAAATTTAAACGAAAAGGTTGAAAGTGTTATAGTTAAATCTTGAATATTAGCCAAACAGCAATAATTAAGCAAGCAAGTGACTAATAATGTTAAAATTGATAAAAAGCCTGTAATTTCAGCGAATCGCCCCTAACATTTTTTATAGCAGAACATTCGCATACCTATCATTCGAGGTTCACTTTATAGTGCAGGCAACTTCTGAAAACGCTTTTGACATGCTTGTGAAGCCAGTTCGAAGGCTCATTGAACAGAAAGGATTTTCTAAACCTACTGAGCCCCAAGAAAAAACAATCCCTAAAATCCTCGAAGGCAAAAACGTCCTGTTAATCTCCCCAACCGCCACGGGCAAAACAGAAGCCGCCTTCCTACCTGTGTTAAGCATGCTTCTTAAGGAACCGAAAACTCCAGGCATTAAAGTACTCTACATCACTCCGTTACGATCCTTAAATAGAGATTTGCTTGAGAGACTTCAGTGGTGGTGCAACAGCCTTGACATTAAACTTGCTGTTAGACATGGCGACACTGAAACCAAAGAAAGAACCCGTCAATCACGCAGTCCACCTGATATACTCATAACAACGCCAGAAACTTTGCAAGCTATACTTTCAGGCTGGGTTTTACGTCAACACCTACAAGCCTTAAAATGGATAATAATTGACGAAGTCCACGAGTTAGCCGACAGCAAACGTGGCAGCCAGCTATCATTGGCATTGGAACGTATCAGAAGCTTAACCGGCAAAGAATTTCAAATGATCGGTTTATCTGCCACCATCGGCAGCCCTGAAAAAGTTGCGCAGTTTCTAGTTGGGAACAAGCGCCCTGTCGAAATTATCCGTGTTCCGGTTGCAAAAATGGTGAAGCTACAAGTAATTTACCCAAAGCCGACTGAAGACGATGTTAGATTTGCAGCGAAAATTTATACACATCCCGAAGTAGCGGCTAGACTGCGAATTATACGCGATTACATGGAAAAACGGAAATCCGTTTTACTGTTTACTAATACCCGTTCAATCTCGGAGGTTTTGGCTTCCCGATTTAAGGTATGGGATATTGATTTTCCAATTTCGATTCATCATGGTTCGTTAGCTAAAGTTTCACGGATTGCTGCCGAAACCGGATTAAAACGTGGTGACCTTAAAGGCTTAATCGCTACTAGCAGTCTCGAATTGGGCATAGATGTCGGTCGAATAGATTTTGTTATTCAATACATGAGTCCACGACAAGTTACCAGACTTATTCAACGTGTGGGTCGAGCAGGTCACACTTATGGCGACGTGGCTGAAGGGGTAATAATCGGAATGGATTCTGACGATACTCTTGAAGCTCTAGTTATCGCACGCAGAGCGCTCAATGAAGAACTAGAGCCCCTTCAAGTTCCCGACAAACCCTATGACGTTTTGGTTCATCAAATTGCTGGGCTAATGCTGAAAAACAGGAGATTAGAATTTAATGACGTTTTGGAGTTAGCCCGCAAAGCCGCACCATATGAAAACTTAACAATTGACGACGTTGCAAAAGCTTTCAAATACATGCATGAACGTTTCCCACGATTAGCCTGGGTATCATTCGAAGACCAAGTCGCATTAAAGCCTCAGCGATCAAAAGCCCTGTTTGAATATTATTTCGATAATTTATCAATGATTCCTGTCGAAAAACAATTCCTAGTTATAGACGAGTCAACTGACACCTCAATAGGAGTTTTAGATGAAGCGTTCATGGCAGAATATGGCAAACCTGGAACCAAATTCATCATACGAGGTAGCCCATGGCAAATAATCCATGCCACAGAAGACAAAGTTTACGTACGACCAATTGACGACCCTACAGGTTCAATCCCCAGCTGGATAGGCGAAGAAATACCTGTTCCATATGCGATTGCGCAAGAGCTATCTGAAATTCGCAGCTTTGTAGAAGAAAAAATGCACAGCGGGCTCACGGCTGAAGATATTAGTGCTTTGCTTTCTAAGCGTTATCCAGCCGACGCAGAAACAATTTTGCATGCTTTGGCAGAAACGATTGAGCAAGTTAATGCTGGTTACGCTGTTCCAACTCCTCACCGCATTGTCGTTGAGGATTGGGGCGAGTTCGTTATTATTCACTCTAACTTTGGTTCATTAATTAACCGTGCACTAGCCCAGTTGCTTGGTGAAGTTTTATCTGATAAGCTTGGCCATGGCATGGTGGTTCAACATGATCCTTACCGCATATTCGTCCAGACCATGGGCAGCATGAGCGCTGAACGGGTGGTTCAAGTTTTCAACGAATTAAAAGATATGAATGCACAAGTTGCTAAGGAAACGTTAACGAGATCAACTGTGAAGACAGGATTGTTCAAAAGACGCGTTATTCAGGTAGCTAGACGTTTTGGTGCATTAAAGAAGTGGGCTGACTTTAGCAACGTAAGCATCCAGAAATTGATTAATAGTTTTGAGGGCACTCCAATTTATGAAGAGGGATTGAAAGAGGTTTTCTCTAAAGATCTTGATGGAGATGGTCTTGTAATGGTGCTTAAGCGCATTCACGATGGCGACATTGGCTTTCAAGTGGTTGTAACTGGCGGAGACGCAACACCTGTGGCTCGCGTGGGGATTGAGCGAGTCAGTATGAAAACGGATCTTATTCCTCCTGAAAAAATGCGTGCTGTACTTGTTGCAGCAGCTAAAGCACGATTGCTTACTGAATCGGGCAATTTTGTATGCACCAACTGTTGGGATTACATGCAAACAATTCGCATTAAAGACTTACCTGACAAACCAAAATGCCCCAGATGCGGGTCTTTAGCGCTTGGCTTGCTTAAAGTGGATGAG
The DNA here is from genome assembly GCA_003164295.1 of Candidatus Bathyarchaeota archaeon. GTDB lineage: Archaea > Thermoproteota > Bathyarchaeia > Bathyarchaeales > Bathycorpusculaceae > Bathycorpusculum. The sequence goes on along the minus strand of PLTA01000024.1, from coordinate 87,376 downwards.
GAGAAGGCTATGCCGCTAATTGACAAGAAGGGCGAGCATTTAGCAAAGGATGAAGAAAAGATGCAGTTGCAGGCGAAACGTACAGCTGAGCTGATTGAAAAGTATGGGAAAGCAGCTGCAGTGGCGTTGAGTGCCCGACGGGTTTTAACTGCTGATATTGCATGTGTATTAGAAAAGGCGCCCCAGCTTTCAGATCGATTCTACGAGTTAGTTATGGAAGCTGAAAGAAAATCTTTGAGCAAACGTTTCTAACTTCGAGGTTCATCTGTTTTTTACAAAATTGTATGTTTTGCATGAAATAACAGCAACTTTTTAAACCTAGAACCACTTACTTTGCTATCTGTTTATAGGCGCCCAAAGGAGACTAAAAAAGAGTGGAAATAAGCCGAAAAAATCTGCGCGATGAAGTTCTGGAAAGAGTCAAATACGTAAAAACCTGCGTTATGGCTCGTGAACTATGCTTACTTGTTCGCACCAACAGAGCTGTTTTGGAACCCAAAGACGTACAGGAAATTTGCCAATACATTTCTAATTTATGCAAAGATGAAGGATGCTCCGAACCAAGCGAAATATGCACAAAAGCGGCCAAAGCTGTAGGAACGGCGAACGAAGGAAAATATCTTGAATTGTGCGCTCAAAGCTGCGTAAAATGCGGCGAAGCAAAAAGGCCAATTCCAAAAAAAGACGCTTACGTGGCATAAATAAATGATAACAATCTAAAGGTGAATTACTGAAAATGTTTATTGCTCCTTTCGTTCCAAGCCCAAACACTGTGGTAGAATACATGCTCAAGCTATCTGGGTTGAAAGCTGGAGAAGTTCTGTTTGATATGGGCTCTGGCGACGGCAGAACCGTAATAATGGCGGCAAAAACGTTTGGTGCCAGAGGCGTTGGCATCGAACTGCGTGAAGATTTGGCAAAAAAAGCATTAGCTAACATTCATGAAAACGGTGTTGAAGACAGAGTAACCATCGTGACCGGCGACATGTTTAACGTAAATTTAACTTCTGCAGACGTCGTTTACTTATACTTAACAACAAGCGCAAATGAAAAAATTAGGCCTAAACTCGATACAGACCTCAAAAAAGGTGCTCGGATAGTGTCACATGACTACGAGATTATTGGTTGGAGACCCGAAAAAGTCGAGAATTTCTGTGAAAATCCACAGTTAGGCTATCCTTCCCACACAATATATTTGTACAGGAAGCCATAGTTTTCCAAAATGTTTGTTGGAAAATAAATTAATTAATTTTTCTCGATACTTTCTTAAATAACTTGCCAAGAATTATAAATTTAATAGTAAAAGAGGACGAGTAATGCCTGCAGAATATATTTTCATTGTTAGACATGGAGAAACCAAAGCAAACAAAAAAGGAATTGAAGCAGGCACGTTGGATTATCCTCTAACTAAAACTGGCGTGAAAGATGCCCAATTCATCGCTAAGGCCCTCCGTAAGGTAAAGATTAACGCGGTTTACAGCAGCCCCGTTTTTCGTGCTTATGAAACTGCAAAGATACTGGCGCAACCTCATAATTTGAAAATAAAAATACTCAAGGAACTGACGGAAGCGAAACTGAAATCTGAATATGTCGGCAAAGAAGGCAGACATCACATATTAACAGAACCCGAGGTCTATTCAGAGACCAACGACGAACTTTTAGATCGAACAAAAAAAGCCATAGAAATTGTTACAAAAGAAGCTGTTGGAAATGCCATAGTTGTTTCTCACGGTGATGTGATAAATGCATTGCTTGAAGGGGTGGTCGAGAGAAAAGTAAGCGCAGAGAAATATTATGTTCTTAATACTGACCCTGCTGCACTAAGCATCCTTAAAATCAAAGAAAGACCTATTCTTATCCTGTATAATTTTTATCGTAAAATGTTTTCAGAATTCTGACTCTGATAAATTTTTCATATTTTCCCAAAACCATCTTTGTTTAAAAAAAAATTTCGAAAAAAACTAAATTTAGAAAACACCGATCAATTTCACGACAGCAATAACTTCGGAAATTGAGGCAACAAGAAATATTATTATCCCGTTAGACTTTAAAAACGAGTTACTAAGTCCTTCGCCTTCTTAGAATTCATATTCTTTTATTTCTTTAGTTTTGAATTTATTTGCACTTTAGCTGTCAACTCTTGAAGCGTCATTTCAGCAACACATATTTCGCTTCGCCGTCAAGGGGAACTTTCATCAACAACCATCTTCCTTTGTACCTGAGTTTATTCTTCAATCAATTTGGAGAATAGGGTTACTAATACCTTAGTGAATGTGCTGTAGTTTGTCCATATTGCCGCTGTTTTTTGCTTCTTTTTTACGTCATCATCATTTACTGCATCTTCATGGAAAATAATTAATACCTCTTTGTTGTCGGAAATCATGAAGCAGGGTAGGCTTTTATCATCAGCAATTTTATGAGTTTTATTAAGCCATTGCAATTGTCCAAGGAAGTACGCGCTTTTCAGTGAGTTATCTGTAACTACAGATACTTTGACTTTACTTGCTTGATTTTTAAGTTTATCAGAAAAGTCACTATAGTAGAGTTGGGAAAGGTACTCTTTTGAAGCGAATACTTGAAATTCTTTTTCTGTTCTTTCAAGGAGTTCATTTGCCTTCATTAATACTTGCTGCTCACCTTCAAGCATCTGGAAAAGCTGTTTTTTCATGCTTGCAGCTTTTGGCTGTGGCATCGAAGACCAAAGCTCTAAAAGACCTACTTTTTCGTTTTCTAATAAGTTAATTTCTATTTTTTGAGCGTCAACAAGCAAATCTATGGCTTTATCTAATGGTACGGCTGTGAATTTTAATGGTTTTTCGAAAATAGCGAAGACTATGCCTCTTTTTTCTAATTCTTTGAGAATTCTATAGGTTTCAGTTCGGTGAAGCGAAATTGCTTCTGCTATATCTCCAGCTTTCATTTCTCCGGCGCGTGCCAAATATAGGTAGACTTTTACTTCATTTTTTAGGAGACCGAATCTTGAAAGTGTTTCCTGGATAGTTGATATTTGCTTGTTGTAGGATTGATCTTTTTTTACTAGTTTCCAGGCTTCAGTTTGTTTGTTATACACTTTCAATAGATCCTGTTGTTCAATTGTCAATGTCATGTTGATACTTCTCCATATTAGAGGTCTTGTCACCCAATTCTAAGTCTTTATACATAATATAATTACGACTTGACAATCCGAATTTAGAATTCATGTTTACGTTTAAGGTAAATTATAATGCTTTTCCACATGTCGAAACTACGAGTTGAGTTTCAAATCTCAGTTTTTGGTTGGGTTTCAAGCGTTTTTGCTGGGGAATTTTGCGTAGATTGACCCGAATTTTTTAACCAGATCTTTTGGTTTGTATTCTGAAGAATGTAAATGAAAAAAGCCGTTCATCCTTTCGGTTTTCCACACCGTCCAATAACAATAACTCCTCTTTTAATCATGTCATCTACAGCTTCTTTAATGGTTCAGACATTTTCATAGCCCATATGGCCCCAGCCATCTGAAATAACAATCAAACAACGTTGTTCTTCAAATCGTTTAGCTAACATTTTCCATTCATGTTGTACTGCATCGGGGTAACTGTAAGCCCTTCAAACTTGAGCTCTCAAATTCTAGCTCTTACATGCTTTGAATAAGATTCTGAGCTATCTTTTAAGATATATAATTTGTCGCTGTAGGCAAAAAAGGTCCTGGATGTGTGGGCTGTCATTAATTCTCTTACCGCCTCTGCTAAGGCAATGGCTAACGCTTGGCCATATTCTCCATTAACTTGCATGCTGTTGATTACATCAAAGAATCTAAAATCACGCAAAATTTGTTCTTTGTTTTAGGTTGATTTTTTGAATTAGAGCTTAAATTCTTTGCAGGTTGCGTGTGTGTTTGTGTGGATTTGTAGTTGAAATGTGGTGAATTGTGACAAAATATGTTGAAGCGTGCGATTCTGTTTGGAAATGTGTAAACAAGGAGTAAGTTACCTTGCCTTTAACTCAAGAGTTTCTTTCAAAGTGATTCTAACGAAAATGAGTTTAATGCATGTTCCAAAGCTGGTGCGGTGGAGATACAACTTGGAGCTGTCTGAGGTCTTAAAAGTCACAATTAGCGTCGTTGGTCGAATTGGAGTCAGAGAAAGTTTTCTGTGAAAGATGAGGTTAGGATGGGCGATCTTTGTTCCGCGGTTAACCCTTACTTTGTTGAAGAGAAATACAACCAAATCTTGGGACTGTTGTTTAGAAATTACACTTAAACCTGCATAACCCGCTACTAAAGTCACTTTCAACTACCCCTTCACTAATGAAAACATTGGTTTCATGCTTAGATCGTTTTTTCATTAAACGTGCCAGCGACGGGTCATGCGCTTTTCTAAGCAAGACGCAACAACTAACCATTGTGAATTGCAAAACTCGAAGTTTCAAGCAGGCAAAATTTGGCCCTTTGAGTTCTCTCTAAACCAAATATGGCCAACCAAACCAGCAACTTATGTTTATGGCAGCGTGTTACTGTACGTTTATGGGGATACCATTATTTAGACCAAGACAACAATTGGGCCAGACAACTGTTTCCTATGTGAAACAATTAAATTTCGTTAATGCTTTGGTTTGGATTTTGAAATTTTTCCAATTAGATTATTAAGTGAGTTCTAAACTCTTAACATCAAAAGCGTGTTAACAAGAGGTTGTTGTTGATGTCCAAAGCCAAAGTTGGCGTTTCAATGTTGTACTGCTTAGGCGAGCCATTCAACAGGATGGTTAAGCGGTTAGGCACAATTGAAACAAAATGCATCGAGATTTTAGATGATGGCACTCATGACCTTACCAAAAACCGCGTCTCTGCCCTCAAACAAATAGCAAAATCCTTTGACATAGAATATACGTTACATGCTCCCTTTGCCGACATCAATATTGCTTCGCCATCCAAAACCATGCTAACTGCTTCGATGAAACGGCTTAAACAATCCATGGTTTACGCCAACGAAATGGATGCAAAAGTATGGGTTTTTCATCCTGGAGCAAAAACAGGCATCGGCCAATTCTACCCCGGCGCAGATTGGAAACAAAACACCAAAAGCATCCAAGAACTCTACAAACTAGCAGAAGAATACGGCGTAAACATGGCTTTGGAGAATTTGCCTGCGAAATATTATTTTTTCATGAGCAAACCTGAAGAGTTCGCCCGGTTCTATCGAGAAACAAATTTGCCAATCGGCATTGTGATGGATATTGGGCATGCTAATTTGGAAGGTCACATTGAATCCTTCTTTAGCTTATTGGCTGACAAGATTGTTCATATCCACGCAAGCGACAACGATGGTTCAGACGACCAGCACCTTGGCATAGGCTACGGCAAAATTGATTATGACTGGTTCGCACAAACCCTCAAGAAAATCGGCTACGACAAATCCGTAATCATCGAATCAATAACAAACGTTCCTGAAAGCATCCAAAAACTAAAACAACTTCTCGCTTAATTTTGTTTAAGAGGCAGTTCCAGCTCCAAAAAATCCTCAGCAACCATAGTGTTCGCAAAGACTTTTTTTGCCTGTTCCAAAAGCAAGGAGGCATCAGGATACCTTGCGCTGATATGAGTTAAAACCAACTGTTTTGCCCCAGCTGCCTTTGTTTCTTCTGCTGCTTGACTAGGCGTTGAATGCCCATCATGTTCTGCTTTCTCAAATAGGGCATCGTCGAACGTGCTTTCATGAATGACCAAATCAGCGTCTGCTGCAAACTTTGCAAACCCATCAAAGGGTTTGGTATCGCCAGTGTAAACGATTTTTCGCCCCGCCCTAAGTGGTCCCATTACGTCGCTTGGCTTAATCACTTTATCATCCGGCAAAGTGATTTCTTCTCCGCTTTGAAGTTTAGACCATAATTCACCTTTGGGTACTCCGAGCGTTTTTGCTTTTTTGGGATAAAACCTTCCAGCCCGTGGCTTCTCGATAAATGCGTAAGAGTAGCTTTTGATGGCATGGTTAGACTTAACAGCTGTTACGAAATAGTCGTCTTGATTTAGAATTGCACCTTCGCTTAAAATCTCATCAATTTCAACAGGGAACGTTAACCCAAAATTCAATGTTTCTTTGGTGCAGACAAGAAAATCCTTAATCCCAGGTGGACCATAAACAGCTACGGGTTCTTTGCGATCCATTAGCGCCATCGTCTGTAAAACTCCAGGCAAGCCCAATACGTGATCTCCATGCAAATGAGTCAGAAAGACCGTTAGTTTCTTGTGGAAACTCACTTTTCCCTGCATCATCTGTCGTTGAGTGTTTTCGCCACAATCAAACATCAATAATTCTTTGGGGCGTTGAACAACGACGGAGGGCAGACTGCGCTTCAAAGTTGGAACACTGCCGCTTGTTCCTAAAAACACAACACGAATACTCATCAGTTTTGCACCTTTTCAAACACCGCAATTTCCCTCGTTAGGCTTCTGTGAATGAAGGCGAAGTGGGACTCCACATGTCTGTAGCCTAATGCCTCGCCTAACGTTTTGAGTTGTAATGTTTTAGGTGAAGCAATACAAATCTCTTACCTAAGTGGCAAGAAGATGTTTCTTGTTTGAATGCCATTTACCATTTATCTCTTTTGTGGGGGGGCAAACGCACTATGAAAGTGGTTCCTTTGCCTTCTTGACTCTCGAATGTTACCGTTCCACCTATCGCTTCAGTCATCCGTTTAGCGACAGCTAAGCCGAGGCCTTGACCCTTAGCTTTAGTGGTGAACAGCGGCGTGAACAGCTTGCTTTTCGCTTCTTCTGGTATGCCCATACCTGTATCCTTCACCGTTATGACATTGTCGCCGCCGTTTCTGTAAGCGTGGACGCTTAGCTTTCCGCCTTCCGGCATAGCCTGCACAGCATTCGTCATCAAGTTGTACAGAATCCGTTTTAACAAATCAGGGTCAGCCACGATTTTCTTTGAGTCATTCTCTACGCTGGAAGAGACTTTAATGTTCTTGGGGGCGTCATTCTTTAGCAGCAAATTTTCAATGATCGCCTCCAGGTCAGTTTCCTGTACCATTGGCTTGATGGATCTCGCATAGTCTTGTAGGTCCGCCACAATCTTGTTGATGTATTCTACGTTCTTTTCAACCTCATCCAAGCTTTCCAATGCGTTCTTTTTCTCTTCACTTTCAGGTGTCGAAGCCAACTCTGTTTTAGCCAAGTAGACATCGCTGGTGATAGCCTGCAAAGGATTGCGTATGTCATGTCCAACCATCCCCGCAGTTTGACCGATAGCAGCTAACCGTTCAGCATCCCTGAGCTGCTTAGTTCGCTCCTCAACCAAATCCTCCAAGTGCTTGCTATATCCTTCAAGTTTAGCTTCCATTTGCTTACGTTCAGTAATGTCTCGAGCAACAGTCATAATGCCCTGCAGTTTCCCATTCGCGTCTTTTATGGTGACGGCATTAACATCAGCAAAAAAGTATTCACCATCCTTGCGTAAATACTGCACTTCGCCTTCATAATGACCCGTCGCCAGCAACTTAGCTATTCCTTCAGCGCGTGAGGAGCCTTCAATTTTTGTTTGCAGTAATTCTTCAGAGTTTTTTCCAAGTACTTCTTCTTTTGTCCAGCCAAATATTTCTTCAGCAGCTCTATTCCAATACGTAATTATGTAGTTTGCATCAATGCCAACAAGCGCTTCATGAACCTCTGACAACAAATCAGCCTGATAAGCTAATGTTTCTTCAGCTTGTTTGTGCTTTGTTATATCTGTGAACAGAGAGAGGAAAAAGGTCTTTTTTGGGCTTACAACATAGACAGAGTGCCAACGTTTTAGGTCTTCTTGGTAGGTTTCAACTGGTTCTCCAGTAAGCGCAACTTTACCGTAGATGTTTATGAAATCGAAAGCTGAATTTTTGATGTTTGGAATTATTTGGGTTGCTTGTTTACCCACCACATTTTCTTTTTTTAGACCCGTTTGCTTCTCAAATGCAGCGTTAACTTCAAGAAAAACATAATCAATGGGCTGATTGTTGTCATCGAAGACTATTTTACAGTAAGCCAATCCGTTAATGTTTTGGTTAAAAAGGGCATCATACTTTTTTTTAATTCCAAGCAAGCTCTTATGTACAACGGCTGCTTTGGTGAGCTCTTCTGTAACTTTAGAATTATTTGGGGTAACGGGCATAACTTTAACCTTACAAAAAAATAAACCTTATTTAAATAAATAATACCCTTATCCAATATATGTATATACATAATTACCTGAAAATTTGGTTTGATTAAAATTTCTAACATATCCCAAGAGTTGCTGAATACCGTGTTGCTACCGAAATCTCAAACGCCGCCAAATCCTTCAGACAAAGGTCTGTCGCGAAATGGGCAACATGGGAAGAATACAATTAAGATTTCTATTTTGTTTTTTTATATGTTCTGCTGATTAGATTATTCCTGGGTATGCCTTCTCTCTAACCCCCAAATTTTGAAAGGCCTTCGTAGGTATCTGATTGCGCCGTGGCTCGCGGTTGCAATGTTCACGGATTTATTTCGCCGCGCAAATCGGCCTCGGGGTTGGGCAAAACGTGTCAAGTTCAATTCTCCAAGAGTCTTAATTCCAATGATGCATTGGGTAAGATTATTCGGTTAAGCGGTCCGACTTTGAGCGGCGACAATTTCTGGTTCTAATTGTTTTTTTGTATTGACTTTTATGTCTTCTAAGTTTAGGCGCCCTTGAAGATAGGCTACGTTGGCTTCGGCGCCTTTGTTTAGGTTTAGCCCCTGCGGTGTTATCCCATCACAGCAGCCGCCAGTTTCTGGATTGTACACCATCAGTTCCTTATACTCGTCTTTATCTTCGGGGTTCGATAGCCTTTCAGGATCATTCTTCAACTCCAAATAAACCTCAGCAAAAGCATCAGAGATATACTTCAAAAAAATCAAACCTAAAACAACATGCTTGTACTCCGCAGCATCCATATTATTACGCATCTTATCAGCAGCTGTCCAGAGTTTTGCCTCAAAACCAAGATTAGCACCGTTGCCGTTCTTTGTTTCCTTCATGTTCAAACCCATTTGTTTAGCCATAGCTAAAGCCTCTTTCTAATTGAGGGTGTACCCTCTATCTCTGTGAGTGAGCTAATAAGTTCTCTCTTGACTCCAGACAAACACCCGGCAAACGTTACCTGCGAGGGGGTACCTTTAAATTTGGATTTTGTTTTTTCGCGCATTTATAGCATAGCAAGTTCTTGTATACTTTATCATAAATCAAGCCTTGTGTTGTTGTGGTTCCGCATCGGGGGCATTTTTGGTTCATTTTAATATCCCAATAGGATAGGCCTTATAGACGAAAAAGATAATGACTATTACGCTTTTAGTCGTTTCTTTTCTTGCTTTATCTTACTGTAACGCTAGTGGGTTGGTTTGTTGGCTATAACCCGCCCAAAGTGGGGTTATCTCCAGTTCCCCCCTTACTTTCATTCAACCGCCTTCTACTTTGGTTAGGAAACTGAACGTAACATATTTTTCACCCAAAAGAGCATTCTATTCTTTACTTGACAAGTTCTTCACTTGAAACAAGAAATGTGGGGTACTCCATTGAATCACCTGATTTACCACCTGTTTTTGCGTGACCTTTCTTACATCTCATTCCGTATCTTGTTCTGGTCGAATTTTCCCAAATCTTTTCAGTTGGTCCACCACATCTTGGGCACTTAAAATCTTTCATATATTTTCACCCAAAACCCAAAAAAATACTCCGAAAAAGTCAAGAGTGAATAAGACGTAACTGTATTTTTCCAATTTTTTTCTCTCCTTTAGCGTTATGTTAACTTGTTTTTTTAAGTCTTCCTACCAAAGAAAAGGAGTTAAGGCTTAAGTTTTTTTATTCATCTTACGCTCTAACGCTTTATCGTAAGTAAAGTCATAGTCGGTTATCCACTGTTGCCAACTTTTCTTTTTTACGGGATCAATATGTTTCGCTATATCTGGGGCTGTCCACAAGCACCGGATACACATATTAACAGTTTCAAGGCCATCTTCTTGATCCTCTTTTGCGATTGTCTTAATTGCAGCTTCCTTTTTTGAATAGAAGCGACCACATAAAGGACACTTTATGTCGCTGAGTTCGCCAACTACTTCTCTAATTTCCTTATTTTTTCCGTTAGCCTTCTTCTTAGCCATTATTTAGCGCCTTCTTTTTCAAGTTTTTCTATAGATTCCGTGAGTTGTTTTTGAAGTTTCTGTAGTGTTGGATGATTTGCTAAATTGGGATTTACTTCTATTAATGGGACCAATTCCGAAAAAGCTTTCTCTAAATAATTTCCTATAACTTCCAGATATAAATTCCAAAGCTTGGGCATAAGCATATTGTAGATTTCTTCGTCGGTAAATCCTTCTTGACGCATTTTTGTAAGCATATCCCTTTCTACATTATCAATTAGGAGGTTTTTAGCTGCCTTACTTGCTTCTATGAACTCTCTAAAAGTCATTTCAGATGTTTTCTTGCTTGTCATGGTTTAGAGCCTTCGACTTTAGCTAGGAATTGCTTGATTAATTCCAGATCAGTGTTTAATGATTCTTTATCTCGCAACTTTTTTTTATTTTATTTGAAAAAGGCTTTTTACATCATAAACACTATAACATGTAACAGCCTTCATTTCGTTATCGTGGAAAGGTCTGCGCCTAACCTGTTGGGTTTTGTGAATTGTTTTAGTTTGTTCTGTCGTTAAATTGAAATGTTCCTTAAGAAATTTCATTGAAGCATATTCTACGTTGTCATATTCGTGGTAGCTATCAAGAAAATATTTATCATAACTCAAACTAAAACACCTTCTAACTTAGTTTTCACTCTTCGTGAACAGGGAACCGCTCTAATTTAAACCTGGTCAATTTGACTCACCATTATGCTCCTATGGAGTGCTTGTTTTAAAGCGTTTATGCATGGTTTGTTTTAGAGTGGTTTTTATATAAAAACTTCTTTAATTTCAAGCACTAGACCTTCATTTTGAAATGAGATTGGTTTTAAGAAATAAAAAATGGTTACTCAAATTTTCCGCCGCACATAGGATACTTTCTCGTTATATCTTTTTGATTATTGGGTAATTGAGTTGAGCAGTAAAAACAGAAGTAAATTTGACATTTTTCTCATCAATTGTTGAATATCTACATAATCTAAAGAAAGCGGGTTACGCACCAAAGTTTCTTGAAGAAAAATTTGAAGAACTTATTGAGACTTGGAGTGAGACAACGATGCTTGTCCGAACAGGAAACACTCCTGACCAAGTTGTTAGTTTCTGTGTTGGCCAGATTAAGAAAAAAAGTGAAGCATTTTTTGTTCTTGGAATGAGAACCGCTTCACTTATCGTGGAATTAGCTTTGCAAGAATTGACAGCAAAGAAAATACTAGAGATGAATAATTACACATCTCGACTTACAAAATCTACCGAAGGAAATAACCCAAGGACAGAGTTAATGATATTTTTGAAAACATAAGTGGTCTTGGATTGAATTGAAATTATTTCTTTTCGTAAACCATTATTTCGCGTGTTAGGGACCTATGAATAAAGACTAAGTGTGACTCAATCGTTTTGTATCCAAGACCTTCAATATACCCGGCCAAATCCTTGGCCATATGATCTATTTCTCCATGTTGATTCACCATTATGGGAAGGGCTATACAAATCCGTTGCCCAACACTTAGCAAGCCATAGGTTGAAGCTAAAACATCCTGCACCAACTGTTTAGTTGTTGATTTTAACGTGCTGGATGAACGTCCATAAGGCGGATCAGTAACAACCAAATCAACTTTGAAAAACGGCAAATGACGAGCATCAGCCAAAACCAGCCCTTCAGCAGCAATGTTAAAGAAACGCAGGTTTTTTCTAGTCCCCATAATCATTCGTCTTTGAGCATCCACACCCACAGCTCGGCAACCAATGTAGGTAGCTTCAATAAGCGATGTGCCAGTCCCGCAAAATGGATCCAAAACTAAACTTTCTGCTTTCCCATGCGCCAAATTAACCATGCAACGCGCCATCTTCGAGGGCATTGCAGACGGGTGGAAGAACGGTTTTTTTCTGGGTCTGCGCTCCGAAAATGTCTTGCTGGTTATATCCGTGAGTTTTAACCCTAGAATTAGTTTTTCGTTTGTGATTATGCCAAGGAAAGTTTTTTCAGGGTTTTTTAGGCTGACTTTTGTACCTTCGGTACTGTCAAGGATTTGTTTGCCTAGTTTGCCTTCAAGAACCATGGTATTAATGGCTTCATCCGCATAGTTTTTTATGCGGTTTATTCTTACCGCAAAACTTTCGCCTGGATGCAGTACAGCTTTGAAGTCTGTTTCTGAAGCTGTTTTGACAATGTCTGTTAGGTTTGCGTTTGATACAAAAAGTTCCAGTGCACAAACGCGGGTGTACGCTGAGCGAACCTGAACTGGTTGCACGCTTCCCACTTCGGCTTCCAGCCGTAGAACCTGGTCAAACTCTTGAGCATTCGCGTATTGGTAGCCTTCAGCTTCAAGAATTGCTTTAACTTCCGCTGCAGGAAGCGACTCATTCTCGCCTGACAACAAAAAGAAAAGTTTAGGCACTATTTTTGCGACCTAAGCTCTTGACTCAAAAGAGGCGCCAGCGAAACTTTGCTGATATTACCAGGTACGCTGTCAGTGCCAACAATTTCTTCTACACCAGCATCCAAAATCCGCTTTTCCGCATCACCGATTAGCAAGCCATGTACACATGCGCAGAAAACATGTTTGGCGCCTTGTTCACGGAGAATTTTTGCTGCTCCCACAATTGTGCCACCTGTGCTGATGATGTCGTCTAGGATAATTACGGTTTGGTTTTTCACGTTTAAGCCCTCAGCGGTCTGAACTGTTTGTCCAGTGTAGCGGTCACGTTGTTTGTTTAGGTGCCCTGCGTCTCCGCCAAGGACCTCCTGCGCCTGCTTTGCAATATACATCGCACCCTTATCAGGCGACAATGCAAACGCGCCTTTGAAGCCTTTATTCACAAAATACTTCGCCAAAAGAGGTATAGCGCTCAGGGTTTTGGCTGGAAACGGGAACTGCTTGAGCGTAGGTTCTGAGTGTATATTGACTGTGATTAACTCGTCGATTCCCGAGGCTTTTAGCATTCGCGCAATAGTTTCAACGCTTATGCCCTCACCCGCCAGAAAGGTTTTGTCTTGACGTGCATAAGCCAAATACGGCACAACCGCGGTTACTTTGCTCGCACCACCTCGCTTAGCTGCATCAGCAATGAACGCTAACTGAAAAAGCCGTCCATCCTGCATCGGCGGACACGTAGTCTGCACAATAGCGACATTTTCGCTTTTAACGTCACCTTCTAAGCGAACGTATGATTCTCCATCAGGAAAAACCTTGGAAGCCACAGGTATATTGTCAAAGCCAGTTAACGCTGAAATATGTTCAGCAAGTTCTTTGGATGCTGGACCAGAGATAACCTTCAATTTCTTTCCCTCTTTTCCTTAAGAATGCAAGTTCAGGTTTTAAGGCTTTATCTCCGCCATCCTTTCTGCTTCGTTTTGTTCTGCTCGTCGAGACTACCGCGGAGGGTTCACTAAAGGGTTCAAATAGGGTCTATTAGGCACCAAATATTCAAAAGAACCCGTCGCCGAAATGATGTCGAACCAATTTCCGTGTTTTTGAAGCGATAAGTTTGCGCTTCCCTGTTACTGTCCCTTGATCATAAAAGCTTTAAGGCAAACATAGTTTTGATTGGCAAGAATTGAATCTTTATGGATACTTGGCGTTTACTATCCTTCGAAACCAACAATGCATTCATGAATATGGCAATCGATGAGGCAGTTTTGACAGCTCGAATCTCTGGGCAGATTCCGAACACGCTTAGGTTTTATCGTTGGCAACCATCTGCTGTAAGCATCGGAAAAAACCAGAATCCCGAGTCTGAAGTTTATCTTGATGCTTGCAAACGGATCGGCGTTGATGTAGTCAGGCGCATTAGTGGCGGCGGCACCGTCTACCATGATTACGAGGGCGAAGTCACCTATGGCTTGATTGCGAAAACTGAAACCTTAGGTACATCGGACATTACAGTGGTTTACGCCAAGGTCTACGAGGCGATTAAGGATGCGCTTCGACTTTTGGGGATAACAGCTGACTTCAGCACTGGTGACGCTAAAAACTGCCCAAACATGACGGTCGGTGGCAAAAAAATCTCCGGCAGCAGTCAAATCATAACGCGCGGCGTCGTCCTTCAGCATGGCACGCTTTTACAAAGTGTTGATTTGCCAAAAATGTTTCAGCTTCTAAAATTGAAAAATGCGAGTTGCACCCAAGCCGCCGATATTGCTCAGCGCAAAATTACCAGCATTCAAAACGAGCTCGGTCACGCTGTTTTGCCTGAAACTGTTGCGAATGCGTTGGCTCAGGGGTTTAAGGCGATGCTAAAGGTTCAGTTTGACCCCGGAGAGTTAACGTCAACTGAGGTTGGGCTTGCAAATAAGCTCTACAAAGAAAAGTATGTTACAGAAAAGTGGAATTTTGAAGGCAAACTCTAAGTTTTCTCTTTATGCCAACGAATACCCTGCGCTGTATCTTCAAGTACAATGCCCATTGCTTTAAGCTGCGCTCTTATTTCATCTGCTTCTTTCCAATTCTTTGCTTTCCGTGCTGCCTCACGTTTCTGCACCATCGCATCAATATCCCCCGATAATGCTTCTTCAACTTCCACTTTGCCTATAACACCTAACACCTCATCTAGAAGCATCATCAAGCCGCCGACTTCCGCTGCTTCAGCTTTACTTATCACGTTTTCATCGAGCAAAATGTTAATCTCACGGACAAAATCAAACAGTGACGCCAACGCCGTCCCAATGTCTAAGTCATCGTCCATTGAACCGCCAAAACAAGCTTCAAGTTTCTCAGTTAAAACAGCGACTTTTCCCTTGCTGTCCTTGCCTCCGTCAACATCGTGCAAGCGCCGCACAAAATTTCTTAACCTATCCATTGCACTCTTCGAAGATTCTAAGCCTTCAAAAGTGAAGTTGAATTGCTGCCGATAATGAGTAGACATAAGCAGGTATCTGATGGCAATTGGGTCGTATCCTTTAGCTAACAGGTCTCGAAGCGTGTAAAAGTTGCCGAGGCGTTTAGCCATTTTTTTGCTTTCAACAAGTAAATGCTCATTATGTAACCAATAATCAACAAATTTCTTTCCAGTTGCTGCCTCGCTTTGCGCAATTTCATTTTCGTGATGCGGAAACATGTTGTCCACGCCGCCACAGTGAATATCAAATGTTTCGCCAAGATACTTCATAGACATAGCAGAGCATTCAATATGCCAACCTGGTCTACCTTTGCCCAGCTCTGTCTCCCAAAACACATCCCCATCTTCCGGTGTCCAAGCCTTCCACAAAGCAAAGTCCTGAGCCTCTTCTTTAGCATATTCATCTTGGCTGACCCGTGCGCCAGCTTTAAGCTCAGCGGTTTTAATTTTTGACAGTTTACCGTAATCTGGAAACTTGCTTATGGCAAAGTAGATTGAGCCGTCTTCCCCCCTGTAGGCGTAGCCCTTATCCATCAAGGTCTTGATTAAAGCAACCATTTCAGGAACAAAGTCGGTGGCTCTTGGATAAATGTCTGCAGGCTCTATGTTCAGAACTTTGATGTCTTCAAAGAATGCTTTCACATAGAAATCGGTGAACTGTCTAAGCGGTATTTGCTGCTTTTGACTGCCCTTGATTGTTTTATCATCAATATCAGTAAGGTTCATTATGTGTGTAACTTTGAAGCCTCTATGCACAAGCCAACGTTTCAGTAAATCCTCAAATAGAAACGCTCTGAAATTGCCAATATGCGCAAAATCGTAAACCGTTGGGCCGCAAGTGTACATTTTTAATTTGCCCTCTTCCAATGGCTTAAAAACTTCTTTTTTACGCGTTAATGTGTTAAAAAAGTTAATGCTTGATGGCGTATTGGTCATTATTTTAGCCCGAAGAAAATACAAGAGCCGAAATTATTTAAGCATTCCACTTTGCTTTTCAAGGATAATTGATAATCGCGAAACTGAAACATAAAAGTTACCAAACATTGGTGTATTATCTGCTAAACATTTAGTTTAATAGTATACGTTTAGTGCGTGCTCGGTTTTGCTAATTTGAAATTACTCCATTTAGATAGGTTGCACAAGCTTCAACTGCTTTAATTCTCACCGTTTTACCCAACAAACTTTCAGAACTCTTTACGACAACTGGCTTGTAGGCAAAGTTACGCCCCACCCACGAACCCTCCACTTTCCCCTTCTCATCAATCAGCACATCGCCAACCCAGCCGATCCAATGACGATTCCTCTCCAAAGAAATCTGCTTAGCCACCCCTGCAACAACGGTGCTTCTGCGCTTAATTTCCTCGCGTTCAACCAAGCATACTTTGATTTGTGCCGCAGCAGTTTTAGGTCTAGCAAAAAACTTGGAAACATTGGTAACGTCAGGTTTAACTTCCTCCAAAAGTTTGAGGGTGTTTTCAAAAGACTCTGCTGTTTCACCTGGAAACCCTACTATTACATCAGTGGCAAGAGTTAAATCAGGAAATTCTGTCCTAAATTCATCAACAATGCCCTTGAATTGGTGGGCAGAATAAAACCTGCGCATCCGTTTCAAAGTCTCATCATCGCCACTTTGTACAGGCAAATGTAAAAACTTGAAAATCTTCTCGCTCCTAAAAGAATTAATCAGTTTCTTCTGAATGTCTATTACCATGTTTGGCGTCATCATACCAACCCGAACTTTAAAGTTGCCATCTAAACTGCTAACTGCCTCCAGCAACTCCGCAAGATTATTGCCCGATTCTCTTCCGTAACAGGCCGTATCCTGTGAAGTTATCCA
This sequence comes from Candidatus Bathyarchaeota archaeon, assembly GCA_003164295.1. GTDB lineage: Archaea > Thermoproteota > Bathyarchaeia > Bathyarchaeales > Bathycorpusculaceae > Bathycorpusculum. The sequence continues at coordinate 70,575 of PLTA01000024.1, read as the reverse complement.
AAATTCTCTGGCTCCAGAAGCAAAATCGCTTTTTACCCGTTCAGTAACCTGCCTTATGCTATAGCTTCGCAAGTGTCCTCGAGCAAAAACGACGCAGCAGTATGCGCAGGAGCCCAAGCATCCGAAATTCACAGGAACAATGCTGATTATCGGGTTTGATTTTATTCGTGGTAGATCAAGGTTTGGTTTGTAATTTGAGTTTGATAATTCTAAAACTTTCTCTCCAGTTAAAACACGGGAAACAACGTCAACTATTCCACGGCCAACTGAAGGACCGACTGCTCCGTCAAAATGTACTTCGCGCAGGAGTCGTTCAAAACTAATCATAGGCAAGCAACCTGCAACGATAAGCTTCTTGTTTTTTGGGGCCTGTTTCATGGCGTTAAGTATGCGGTTTTCGGTCGGACCTTTAACGGCGCATGTATTGTAAATTAGCACGTCTGCCTCTGATTCTTTAGAGGCAAGTTGGTAGCCAGCTTGGGCTAAGCAGCCTGCTAATACCTCGCCGTCAGCTGTATTGGCTGAGCAACCGAAATTTTTAATGAAAACCTGCAAATTCAACGTATTTCCAGCTCTAAGAAACTTTCAACAAGAGACAAAAACTTAAAGGTTGCTTAGAGCGGAAATTGACAGAAACCAGCAATATTGATGTTAAAACGCTTATTAGTACTGGCATGAACATGTTATAAGCATATTTGTAGCATATTATATAGATGTATATAATACAAGAACTTGATTGATTAGTTAACCAATAATTGGAAGCGATAACTATTGAAGATGATTACTCTGTATTTACCTGAAACGTATATAAAAGCTTTGGACCAGCTTGTCGACGAAAGGTTCTATCCGAACCGCGCCGAAGCAATCCGCGTCGCTGTTCGAGACTTAATCAGTGCTGAAGTCTGGAGGCGCAAAGGCGTTGACTAAACATTTACATGAAGACTCATTAAAGCCTTTGTGTCTTGACGATGTAAAGGTTGAGGTTCTTCCAAAAATCATCGACCAATCCATGGTAATAGGCGGCGGGCAAATTGTCCGTAAATCTAAAAATAAAATGAAAGTCAGGATGGTTAAGTCTAAAGTGATCGTTAAAAAAACTAGCCGATTAGACAGAGCCACAAATCACCTCTACGACCTTGAAGATGCGCATGGACCTGAAAAACCATTAAACATCGACTTTGGCCTCTACCAAATGGAAGATTACTGAATCATTTTCTACTTATTTTCTGGTTATTTCTTTAGTAAAGTTATTATTCTTAACAAACCGCTTTTTATCACATGAGCATTCTTGCCCAAATACGAGAAGACCTAAAAGCTAACGCAGACACGCAAACACAAAAAGGCTTTCAACGATATTTTAAAGAGCAAGCAAAATTTTACGGCGTAAAAACCGAAACTGTAGGAAAAATCGCAAAAAAATATTGGCTCCAAGTAAAAACTCTTGACAAGCAAGCCATCTTTGCCCTTTGCGAAGAACTCTACCGCTCAGATTATACTGAAGAGGCGTTTATAGTTGCTTTTTGGCTGCCCAACTACATAGAAAAACTGGAACCAAGCGATTTACCCCTATTTAAAGGATGGATTGAACGATACATTAATAATTGGGCAAAATGTGACGGTTTCTGCAACCACACCATCGGCGATTTAATCCAGAAATACCCAGAAACCTTAAGCGAATTGAAGCCTTGGGCTAAATCGGAAAATCGTTGGTTGAAGCGGGCTGCTGCTGTTTCTCTTATCGTTCCCGCAAAAAAAGGTTGTTTTCTGCAAGATGCCCTCGAAATATGCGATCAACTTCTATTTGATGATGACGATATGGTGCAGAAAGGTTACGGATGGCTGCTCAAAGAGGAAAGTCGAGTCCATCAAAAAGAAATTTACAACTACATTTTAAAAAACAAGAAAGTGATGCCTCGAACAGCATTGAGATATGCCATCGAGTTAATGCCTAAGGAACTTAAAGTGGAAGCAATGAAAAAAGAATAGCCGTTTACTCTGAAATTTGCGGTCCGATCGTCCAGCCCGGAGCAACTTTTTTGCGAAAAACAATCACTTGGATATAGCCGATAATTTGTATCGCGAACCAAAGGTTTGAGTAGAAAAAGTAGTACACAAACAGTTCATGTATTTTCATTTCTTTGAACCCAAGTTTTCTTGAAAAACCATAAAAAGTTGCTGCTGTAAATGCGAAGCCGGATATCGAGATAACTATTATTTTTATCAAGTTTGCTGTTGAGAGAGATACAAGAAAAACTGGTAGCATTATGTTAAATTTTACTGAAAGGAAAAGTGAGCAGAATAGTAAAGAATTATACATCCAGCCGCTTGGTACAGTGGCGCTTAGAAAGAAAACGGCTAGCGATGGGTAAAGAAAGAACAGGCTTGGTAAGAGAACTTGAGGCTTTTTAATAAATTTTTTAATCAAGTCTTGATACCAGTCTACTGTCCAACGAGCTTGGCCTATTGACCATCTCCGACGCTGTTTAAACCATTTTTTCCAATCTGAGAAAACCACATTTTTGACTTCCACGTCGGCGGTGTAGGCGAAACTGCTGTCTTTGAGGAAAGCTCTAATTGCAATATCGATATCTTCAGCAATGACTCTGTGGAAGCCGCCGATTTTTTCAAAAGTTTCCCGCTTAATCGCGAAGGCTGCACCATTCACTGCGGGACATTTATGCATGTAATGTGATGATAACCATGCGCTGACGTTGAAAGTGAAGTATTCATAATAAGCCATTTTTGACAGGAACGATTTGTCTTTTGAGACCTTCTTTTTAATGTCAAGTATGTCGGCTTGCTGTAGCTCCATAATTATTTTCCTTAAAAAATCTTGGTCGGGACTTATTTGTACGTCAGAATCTAAGAAAAGAAGCGCTTTAGATGAAGATAACTTTACTGTGCTGTTTAACGCATTTGCTTTACCAAGACGGTCTTTGTTAATAATAACTTTGACATTTTGGTCGTCAATATTTTTTAATTCTTTAGAAAACTCTTCGGTTGGCTCATCAACCGTAACAAAAATTTCTTTCTCAACGTTTTGAGAACTTAATTCCTTAAGCATGCCTGCTAGTTGACTTGATTCTTTGTAGACTGGAATAAAGATGCTGACATCTACTGTCAAATCTAATCCTCGTTCACTAGCATAATACCATATTTTATTTTCAACTGAGTTTTTAAATGATTCTAGAAAACAGGAACAAGCAAACCATCAACACATTAAAAAGGGGGTAATTAGGTTTTTTCTTCCAAGCTTCATAGGTAAATTATTATTTATGCCAATGAATGCTATTGGTGATATGACCGTTAAGGCTATAGGCTTGCTTTCTGGAGGCTTAGACAGCATACTTGCTACAGAAATGATTCTAAAACAAGGCATCGAAGTCACAGCTTTTAACGTTAGAAGCCCCTTTTGCCTCTGCAAAAAAGATGGATGCGCCGCCGTTGATGCCGCTAAACAATTAAATGTCCCTCTCAAAATGGTTGCTGCTGGCAATGATTATTTGCGTATGCTTCGCAAACCTAAACATGGGTACGGCAGAAACATGAATCCCTGCATTGACTGCAGAATTTTCCTGTTCAAAAAAGCTAAGAAATACGCCAAGGAAATTGGTGCAGACATCATTTTCACAGGTGAGGTTCTTGATGAACGTCCTATGTCTCAGCATTATCCAGCTATGATGCTGATTGAAATGGAAGCTGGGTTGAAAGGCAAGATTTTGAGGCCATTGTCTGCTAAGTTGCTTCCTGAGACCGCCGTAGAAAAGAAGGGTTTAGTTGATCGCTCCAAATTAATGGACATCGAGGGCAGGTCACGCAAGCCCCAGTTTAAGCTGGCAGAAGAATACAACATTAAAGATTTTCCATGTCCTGCAGGCGGATGCTTATTAACATACGAGGAATATGCCAAAAAAATCCGCGACCTTTTTGCCCACAAAAAACATGTTTCGATGGCAGATATCGCTTTGCTAAGAATAGGCAGACATTTCAGGAAGGGTCAAAACAAGTTTGTTGTCGGAAGAGAAGAAGCTGAAAACAAGCTTTTAGTTTCTAGGAAAACAAAAAACGAATATTATTTTGAATCACCCGATATAGTTGGTCCAATAACAATTCTGCAGGGACCTAAAACAAAAAATGCAATTGAAACTGCATCAAAATTAACTGCTTTTTATTCTGATGCTAAGACAGGTGAAGTTAAGGTTAATTTTGGGAGAGAGACTCTGAACAAATCGATTATTGTAGCGATTCCAAAAGAGACCGACGTTATCATGCTTAGGGTTGGCAACACAAAATAAGTTTGGTTTAGCTGCAGTTAACGTGAACTCAAAAAGAACAACAAGGGTTGGTGGTAGCACCGGGTGTTGTTCTTCTTTGAAAGAAGAAGAAGGACAGATGGAATTAGCACCGCGTCCTCCTTCTTCTAACTTTAAAAGAAGACGCCCTGAAAATTCACACTTCTTCTGCGTTGTTAGCCTGAAGAGGGAAGAAAAGAAAACTTAAATGGTCAGCTAAGAATTTGCGCTGTCGTATAGGAAAAAACTTATCCCTTAACCGCTGCATAATAAAGGATGAGGGTAAGCAAGTTGACTATTGAATCTAATCGTACATTGGGCGGAGTTGCCGCTATTTTAACTGTAGTAGGCGTTTTCAGCCTGATTACTTCGCTTCTGCACTACATTTTCCCAATTCATATGGACTCAACATTATATCCCTCGGGGTGGGAGGCGTCTTTGGGGTTTTAGCTTTTGTTGGTTTTCTACTATTCCTCATAGCAATGTATGGTTTCTCCAAAGATTACAATGAACACAGAATCTTTAGTTACCTCATGTATGGAATTGTAATTACAATAGTTGCAGTTGTGATAGCGTCAGTTATTTCTGTGTTAATCATTTTATTTAATTTCGCCATCCTGTTCCCCAACTTGAGTTCCTCATCGTCCTCTCAAGTGCCCTCCTCATTCTCGAACACTTTTGCTTGGCTTACGCCTGTTTTTGGTTTAGTCGGGGTAATCTGGACAGTGTTTGTAATACGTTCATTCAATTTGTTATCTGATAAATCCAAGGTACCACTATTTAGAACTGGCGCGAAAGTCCTGTTAGCCGGTCCAATTATAAATATTGTAATTGCAATATTATTTGCAGCAGTGGCGTTTGGCTCTCATGTTTCAATATCACTTAACGCTCTGTTGGCTCTCCTGACTATAGGTAATTTAGTGCAGACTGTTGCTTGGGTCTTGTTGGCAAAAGCCTATTTCAGCATACAGGCACCTTCCGCTCCGGTGCAAGTCAGTTCGCCCGTCTATGCTGCACCTGTTTCTCGACAAGTAAAATACTGCTCCAACTGTGGAGCGCCAAACCAGCTGGATGCCATTTACTGCACAAGATGCGGACAAAAACTCTAAACCAGCCTCTATGTTTTCTATTTTATATGAAGGGGTGATAGGTAAAATTATATTTGTTAGTGTTTCATTAAAGTGCCCGATAAGGGCCCGTGGCGCAGTACGGATAGCGCGTCAGCCTTCTAAGCTGAAAGTCATGGGTTCAAATCCCATCGGGCCCGCTATAATTTCTTAATTTCAGTTGTCTGCAAGTGGGTTGGGAATGGAGTTGCGAGCTTCCTTCAAAAACTCGATTTGATCCCTTCATAGCCCAATCATAACAAGATGTGCATAAAACTTTCAATCAAAGTGTCTACTTTATGTATTCAATAACCGAAGAAGCCCAATGCTCACTGGTTAAAAATGTTTTTTAAGCTCAATCCACGCCAGATTTCATGGAAGAACAGTTCAAATTTCGCACCTTAAATGACATTTCCATGAACATTTAGAATTCTAAGCCTCAACCTTAGCTTTTTTTAAGTTTAGAATAGAGTTTTTTGAACCATTCGGCTCGATTTAGCTCAAAAAAAGCTTCTCCAATCGTTCCAGCGCCAAACTACCTGCGGATCTGGGTTAGCGGCGGTTTATTGCCTAATGGAATTTTCAGGGATGTGTTTAATGATGAGTGTTTGTATGCTGAAGGGTTTGCAAGAGAAATAATGCGTACTCGCAAAGGAAGAAACCTCAAAAAGTAGCATTACTCTTATATATTACTATTCAATATACATCTCAAAAATGAGACGAAATAATAAATGTCCAAAACGCTCGAAGTACTTGACCGCCAAACAACCACGAACCAAACAATTATTGTAATTGGCTCTGCTGTTGATGATAACAAAACTACAGGAAATGAACTTAATCTAAACGCAGAAATCACTCGTGAAACCATCTCAGTTTATTTACACTGGAAATTTCCCGACCGAGAACATAACAGAAACAAAAAATTGGTTTCTCTGCTTTTAAGTGATCTTCAAACCGTAGGCTTCAAAAACTATAACCAAATTGAAAAGATCGTTAACGACAATTTGAATTGGTTTAATTCTTTTGAGAAATCTAATCCTCATTCAAACTCCGTCAATCATCGTTTCTCAGACATCGGTGCAATCAGGATTATTTTGACCGAAAAATTTGTACCTTAGTCTGCAAAACCTTTTAGCAAGAAATCTTTTTTCTATAAAGCGATTTCTTGCCTCAATATTTTTTGAATTCATTAATTTGGAGATTACGATTTTTTTACAAGTTAAAAAAAGATGTAAGGTAGACCTATAATTAGGGATTGCAGCACCTACAATTAACAACTATATTCGGGAGAGTAAAAGAATGCAGTATAGAACGGTTCCAAAAAATGGAGACAAATTATCTGCGTTGGGTTTTGGGACTATGCGTTTACCTCAGAAGTCGATGAGGATTGATGAGGGGCGAGTAATTAGTCAGATACGTTTGGCAATTGATAACGGCGTCAACTATGTAGACTGTGCTCCTCCTTATCATGCTGTGGAAAGCGAAAAACTCCTTGGAAAAGCACTACTTGATGGATACCGCGAAAAAGTGAAAGTTGCAACTAAACTTTCGCACTTCATGTTATACAAGCCTGAGGACATGGATAAAATGCTTAGTATGCAACTGGCTACGCTTCAAACTGACCACATTGACTATTACCTGCTACACTCACTTGACGCTAATGCATGGAGCAAACTGCAAGGCTTTAATGTGTTAAAATTCCTCCAAAAGGCAAAGGCAGACGAAAAATAGTCAACATGGGCTTTTCATTTCATGGGTCACGCTCAACTTTTAAAGAAATTATAGAAGCAAACGATTGGACCATGTGCCAAATACAATACAATTTTCTTGACGAGAACTTGCAAGCGGGAACCGAAGGCTTAAGATATGCTGTCTCAAAAAGACTTGCAGTTATGGTAATGGAGCCTCTTCGTGGCGGAGCATTAGCGGGTAAACAGCCAAAGGAAGTTCAGAAAATCTACGATAATACGCAAACAGGACGCTCTCCCGCTGAATGGGGGCTTCGGTGGGTTTGGAATCACCCTGAGGTAACTATGGGTCTTTCAGGGATGAATGATGAAAAACAAGTTGAAGAAAATATTAAAACAGCAGAAACTGCCCGACCTAACTCGCTAAGTCAGGCTGATCTTTCAGTCGTAAGCAGTGTGGCGAGTTGTTACAGACGCCTAATGAAAGTGCCTTGCACAGGATGCGCTTACTGTATGCCTTGCCCAAACGGCGTAAACATCCCCGCTAACTTCAGTATCTACAATCAATACAACATGTTTGGAAAAAAACTTTACACTAGAGGAATGTATGCTGTAATCTCATGGGCATAATGCACGGTGAAACATCTGATGCTTCACTTTGTAAAAACTGCGGGGTATGCGTCACTAAATGTCCACAGCACATTGCAATTCCAGACGAACTTGAAACAGTAAAAGGACAGTTAGGCGGGCTTCAAACTAAAATGATGCTTCCTATAATAAGATGAATAGCTAAACGTCAATTCACAGCAAAACTCGAATAAATTGTAGAAAAGATTTACGACTTACATTTTGGCTGCTGTTGAGAGATACAGTGAACAGCTCCGAAACCACATATCAAGTCCACACAATCCACTCCAACCACTTTCCTTTTAGGAAACAGTTTTTGCAAAATAGATAATGCCTCTTTATCTTTTTCAGACTGAAAGGTTGGAACCATAACTGTTTTGTTACCTATGTAAAAATTCGTGTAGCTTGCGGGAAGACGTTTTTTGTTGCATTCGACGTTTCCAGGCATAGGCAACTTAACAATAGTCAGTTTTTTGCCATCTTGATCGGTGGATTGACAAAGGATTTCATAATTTTTTCTCAGCGCCTCTGCGTTCTCATCGTTGCCCTCTTCATAAGCGCATACGACTGTCGATGGATTAACGAACCGTGCCAAGTCATCAACATGGCCGTCCGTGTCGTCTCCCACAATGCCGCATCTTAACCAGATAATATGGGTTACACCCAAATAATCTTGTAAATATTTTTCGATTTTTTCTTTGCCAAGCTGAGCGTTCCTATTTTTATTAAGAAGGCATTGTTCAGTTGTTAGTAAGGTTCCTTTTCCGTTAACATCTATAGAGCCGCCTTCCAAAATGATTCCTGGTTCAAAACAGCTCAAACTCATAGCTTGCTTTATTACCTGAGGAATCTGCGCATCTTTCAGTAATTCCTCATATTTTTCTCCCCAAGAATTAAAAATCCAATGCACCATCGCCAACTTTTGCTCTTTATTCATAACAAAAATTGGCCCATAATCCCTAAACCAAACATCAGCATAATCAAACTCAAAAAACCTTATTCTCTTCAAATCAACGTTATTCTTTTCAAGCATTTCTGTTATCTTTTTTTTCATTTCCTGGTCTTTTACAAAAAGGTTAACGTATTCATCTTTGTGGATTAGTTTTATAATTTGGATGTAGGTTTCTTCAACTTTTTCAACGCCAGACGTGAAGGTTGTCGGATCATGTGGCCACGCTAACCAAATTGCTTCGTGCTTGCTCCATTCTGGTGGCATGCAATAACCTAATTCATGAGGCGTCTTATTTAAAAAACAGTCTGTTGTCATTACGATGCCTCAAAGACAACTTTCAGTAAGCGAATTATAGGTTTCTGGTCGCCGATTTTTCAGAAAACCCCATCCATCTTGAATTTTCTTGTTCTTGCTAAGATCCACCTTGACAACAAGTACTTCCTCATTTGAGTAGCTTGCTTCACCAAGCACTTTTCCAAAAGCGTCACAAACAAATGACCCGCCCCAAAACTTAAGCTGCCCTTCTCCGCCTACACGATTCACAGCGGCAACATGAACTCCATTTGCTATGGCATGGGCACGCTGTACTGTTTTCCAAGCGTCATGCCAATCCCCATCGGGCGAAGCATGGCCTTTAATGTAGCCAATTGCAGTTGGGTAAAATATGATTTCTGCACCTTTTAACGTGTTGATTCTGGCGGCTTCAGGAAACCATTGGTCATAACAAATAAGCACCCCTAAATTGCCATAACTGGTTTTATAAACGCAGTAGCCTTGGTCGCCTGCTTCAAAATAATTTTTTTCATAGAAAAACGGGTCTTGAGGAATGTGCACTTTACGATACGTGCCTGAGATTTTTCCGTCTACATCTATTATGACTGCGGAGTTGTAGTATTTCCCTTTTGAAGCTTTTTCAAATAATGGTGCAATTATAACTATTTTTTTTTCTTTTGCCAGCTTAGCGAAAGCTTTTGTGGATTCTCCGGGAATCGATTCAGCTAAATTGCAAACGTTTTGGTTTTCTTCCTGTGGAAAATATTTGGTTCTGTAGAGTTCTTGGAGACATATGATTTGAGCACCTTTTGCCGCGGCATCTATGATTTTTTCCAAGGTTTTTTTCAAGTTGTCTACCATGTCATCTGAAGTAGTGGTTTGAATAAGCCCAACAGTAACGATTTTTCTTGTCTCTTCTGTTCCAAAACCGTTTCGGTCAGGGGATTTACTTGTAGATACCAATGTCTATCCTTAATCTCCAATATGAGCTCTTGTCGTAATAACTTTTCTGAGGATTAATAATAAAAATTACGCCACAAAGCTAATTGAAAATGTCTTTGTTTTTTGACAATCAATTCAGCATTTTTCCTTAGTCAACTATTTCTCGAGCGAACCATTAATTTATAGGCGGTACTACAGTTTTAATGGTAGCAATTTTGAATAAACCCTCTCTTAAACCACAGCTTAGCTTGTTCGACGCAATAGCTACTGGCTTAGCCGCCATCCTAGGCGCAGGCATATTCATCATAATAGCTCCCGCCGCCTCATTAGCTGGTCCCGCCTTGCTTGTTTCTTTTGGCATCGCCGCCTTCGTTGCCCTTTGCAACGCGCTTTCATCTGTCCAGTTAGCCTCGGTGTTTCCTCGTTCAGGAGGTAACTACGAGTTTGGACGCCGTGTGCTTGGTGACTGGTGGGGGTTTGGTGCAGGCTGGATGTTTCTTGTTGCAAACACAGTTGGTCCAGGCGTCAGTGCTTTGGCATTTGGCTATTATCTTCACGCTGTTTGGTCGGCTGTTCCAAGTCAGGTTGCTGCAATTTGCGCTGCAGTTGTTATGATTGCGCTTGACGCGGCTGGTATTCGAAGGTCGGTTCGTGTGACTAGTATAATTGTAATTTTATCAATTATTTCGCTTGTAGCGGTTGCTGTTATTGGTCTCCCCTCAGCTCACCTGAGCAATTTTTTACCGTTTGCGCCTCACGGAGTTATTGGTATTCTTCAAGCTACAGGACTGCTTTTCTTTGCTTACACAGGGTACAGCCGCATTGCAACGTTGGTTGAAGAGGTAAAAGACCCTAAACGCACCATTCCGAGGGCTTCAGTTTTAGCGCTTGGCACTGTTTCACTGCTTTACTTTTTTGTGGCTGGAACTGCAATTGCTGTTCTTGGTGCCAATGGCGTTTCGGGTTCTTCTTCGCCCCTTGCTGCCATGATGTTGGCTGTAGGAAGCGGCATCGGTGTAGCGTTGGTTGCTGGAGGCGCCTTGCTCACCACTTTTAACGAGGGGCTTTCTGACCTTCTCGGAGTTTCTCGGGTTGCATTCGCAATGGGGAGAGAAAGGGATTTACCTGAAGGTTTAGCGAAAGTTGGTAAAGACCGCAATCCTTGGAGAAGCGTAATCTTTGTGGGCGTTATCACACTTTTAGTTGCGGCTTTCGCTCCCTTGGTAACTGCGGTTGCAGTATCAAGTTTTGGAACTTTACTTTACTATTCCATAACAAACGTGTCGGCGCTGAAACTACCTGCTTCTCAGCGTCGTTTTTCTCGTGTGCTTGCAGTGGCTGGACTTGTTGGTTGCCTTGGGCTAGCTTTTTCCCTTTTGCCTCAATACATTTTAATTGGCTTGATTATTCTTGCAGTTGGTTTAGTTTTCCATTTGTTTTGGCTTCGAGTCCAACCAAAGAAAAAATAATTCATTTAGAAATAGGCTTTTGAGAAAAGTTTCTTAAGGTAAATTCTCATAAAGTCATAGGGGTATTTGAGTGCAGTCATTAAGCTTGGATGATCTTGATAAGCGTATACTAAGGTTATTGCAATTTAATTGTCGCCTCTCGTTTGCAGAACTTAGTCGGGAACTTGATGTTGCCGAAGCTACAGCTAGATTTCGCGTTAACAGACTTGTCGAGGACGGAGTCATAACAAGGTTTGCTGCTTTAGTAAATCCATCTAAAGTCGGCATGAAAGTAAGCGGGGCGATTTTGCTTAAAATTGATCCCGCATATTTGGAAGATGCCTGCAAGCAATTGGTGTCATTTAGTGAAACCCTATATCTTTTTCAAAGCACCGGTGAATACGATGTTGTTTCCGTAATTGTTGCCAGAGATATGGAACATTTGAACAACTTAGTTAAGAACACAAAGATGATTCCCGGCGTGAAGGATGCAAGGGTTTCTGTTACAACGCGGTTTTTGAAGTTTGATCCAAGTATCGTGTTATAGTTGTTTTTAGTCCCCGCCGTCTTCCTTTATGTTGCGGAATCAGCAACAAGTTTTCTATAAATCTTAGTTTTCCGCAAGATTAATACGTGAAGCAATCTTTGATACACTCTTAAACTGCTAAATCCTAAGGGATAAGCAACCATTAATGAAAAATGGATTCTGCTTTAGGTGAAATTGGTGAAGGAGAAATCAAATCAGAATAAATGCGGAAAAGGGCAACTTAATCCTACAAACTTGGATCAGATTGACAAAAAAATTCTCCAGCTTATGCAAGATGACTTTCCACTTGAGCAAGAACCATGGCTTGAAATAAGCAAGCGCCTCGAAATTAGTCAAAGCGATGTGATAACCCGTTTAAATCGGCTAATTGAAGCAGGCGCCATTGTAAAAATAGGCCCAATAGTTGATTCTTCAAAAATCGGTTTAAAATCAGCCACTTTAGTTGCGATGAGAGTCCCAAAAGACCAAATTGACGATATTGCTCGAGTCATAAACCAGTACAACAATGTTTCCCACAACTATGAACGCGAAGATGAATACAATGTTTGGTTTACTCTTGCGGCATCAAACAGTAACGAATTGGCAAAAACTCTGGAAGAAATCAAGCAAAAAACAGGCATAAATGACCATGATGTACTTGAATTGCCCACAGTTAATCGTTTCAAAATAAATGTGCGTTTTCAACTGATTTAAAATTTTTATGGTGATTTAACTTGGATGAAATTGATCAAAAACTTTTAGCTCGAATAGAGAAGGGCATTCCTCTTATCCCTGAGCCATTCTACGAAGTCGCTCATGAGTTAGGGATCACTCAGAAAGAAGTTATCGCTCGTTTAAACTCACTTAAAAAAGAAGGTGTAATTCGAAAGTTCGGTGCATCAATCAAACCTAACAATGTAGGTTTTTCAGCAAACGCACTTGTAGCCTGGAAGGTCCCAAGTCATCGAATCGAAGAAGTAGGATCACAGCTTTCTAAACTTTCGGGCATCTCCCATTGTTATGAGCGCAGACCCATTCGAGGTCGGTGGGAATATAATCTTTATACTGTTATGCATGCCCGTGAACGTGGATGTATTCAGGATACGGTTAACCAGATTTCAGTGGGAATGGCAATAAGCGAATACAAAATCCTCTATAGCACAAGGGACCTAAAAAGGATGAAATTCTGTTCTGGAAACTTAGATACGATTCAATCAAAGGAGACCAATAAAATTTGATTAACATTACAAAACTTTGGTGTGGCATCCCCGGTTCAATGGATCAGCTACGTTATAGTCGCGAAACTCACCAAAAACCCGTCGTCGTTTGGAACACCACTCAACGTTGTAACCTTCATTGTCTGCATTGCTATTCAAAATCTGAGAACCTGATATACTCAAATGAGTTAACAACCGAAGAAGCTAAGTCTTTTATAAAAGACATATCAGAATTCAAAATTCCTGTTCTATTATTTTCCGGCGGAGAACCACTTCTTAGACATGACCTCTTCGAAGTTGCCCGTTCTGCAACAGAAGCAGGCATACGAGCAGTACTGTCAACTAACGGAACACTCATAACAGAAGCCAAAGCAAAACAATTAAAAAATGCCGGATTCTCCTATGTAGGTGTTAGTTTAGATGGAATAGGTGAAACAAACAATAAGTTTAGGGGTAAACCCGAAGCTTTCGAATTGGCGACGGCAGGGATTAGAAACTGCATCAAAGCAGGAGTAAAAACAGGTTTACGTTTCACTGTTACCAGATATAATTTAAAAGATGTTCCAGAAATCTTCAATTTTATCGAAACCCAAGAAATCCCTCGAGTTTGCTTTTACCACTTAGCATATGCTGGGCGAGGAACAGCAATCACAAACGATGACCTTACACATGGCGAAACAAGAGCTTTCATGGATTATGTCTTAAAGAAAGCCGATAGCTTCCTTAACAAAGGCTTAAAAACTGAAATCTTAACCGTCGATAACCATGCTGATGCCGCTTACTTGTACCTTAAACTGAAAGAAAAAGATCCCAAAAAAGCTGAAGATGCACTCGATCTCCTCAAATTAAATGGAGGGAACAGTTCGGGCGCTGGCATTGCATGTGTTGACTTTAACGGTAACGTGCATCCCGACCAATTCTGGCAACATTGTATACTTGGCAATCTACGAACGCGGAAATTCAGCCAAATATGGACCGATAATTCTCAACCACTGCTTCAAGCTCTTAGAAACAGAACAAACCATCTTCAAGGAAGATGTGAAGAATGCCGATTTCTTAACATCTGTAATGGCAACCTCAGGGTTCGGGCAGAAGCGGTTTATGGAGATATATGGGCACCCGACCCCGCTTGCTACTTAACACACGAAGAGACAAATCCCACTTAAGAAGGCAAACAACATGCACACGACTGATAAAACGCATCGTTTGGAAACAACAGAAATCGCGCCAAGAGTGATAGCCTGGGAATCTACACGTGCCTGCGACTTTGCCTGTATTCACTGCCGGGCGAAAGCCCAAAAAGATCCCGACCCAAACCAACTTACAAAACAAGAAACACTCAACTTATTAGATCAAATTGCCGCGTTTTGTAAGCCAGTTTTCATCATAAGCGGCGGCGACCCATTACAAAGATCAGACATATTTGAAATTGCCTCATATGCATCAAGCTTAGGCTTTAGAGTGGTTATGTCTCCAAGCGGAAGTAACTTGACCGCAGAGACCTTAGAAAAAATAAAGGGTGCAGGAGTGAAAATGATTTCTCTCAGCCTTGATGGTTCCAATCCTCAAGTGCATGATAATTTTAGGCAAGTGCCTGGTGCATTCAATTTAGCCATGAAAAACATGGCGCTGGCTCGTCAAAGCCTATTTCCATTCCGCATCAACACAACCGTCACTCAACATAACCTAACTGACCTTTTTAACATTCAAAAAGTAGCAGTTGACATGGGTGCTTCAGAATGGGACATTTTCATGCTGGTGCCGACTGGCCGAGGAAAAATAACTATGGAAATAACACCCGACCAATACGAGCAAACTCTAAAATTCATCTATAATGCAAGCCTAACCTCTCCAATTCCTATTAAAATGACGTGTGCACCGCAATACATCAGAGTTATCGCTCAGCAACAAAACGAATCATCTTGTACTGATCTGGCTAAGCCACACGTAGGCGGCGGCAGAGGATGCATGGCTGGTAACGGATTCTGCTTTATTTCTCATGTCGGAGAAGTCTTCGGCTGTGGCTTCCTTCCAGTTAAAGCAGGAAATATTCGCAATCAAAATTTTAGACAAATTTATCAGCAATCTCCTCTGTTTCTTGAGTTGCGAAATCATGACTTGATGAAAGGAAAATGCGGCATGTGCAAATACACATTGTCCTGTGGCGGTTGTCGTGCTAGAGCATTGGCCGTCAACAAAAGTTATTTGGAAGAGGAACCTTACTGCCCATACAACCCAATTAAGGATTAGAATTTTCCTGATTAATTATTGCGTTATCTATTTGAGAAGCGATTAGGGCGGCACCTTCGGCGTTTGGATGGACGCCATCCATGAAATAGTCCGTATGATTACTGAAAGCACTATTGACATCAATAGTTGGTAAATTTAAGTTATTTGCTACGGCATCAACCTGCGGAATTACATTATCTTTGAGATATGTACTGTTAAAATCTGGGTTACTGGTGAAAATTGGCGGCGAATCCACTACAAAAATTTGCGGATTGTTATCATAATTTTGGAAAGAGGAAACGATCTGACTATAGTCGTCTTCAAAGGTTTCACTGGATTCGTTTTCATTTAGGTCCGTGCGGGCATCGTTAGTTCCCAACATAATAACTACAACTTTTGGTTGGAATTGTTGAGCTTTTTCGAAGGCTGTCTGATTCATGTATGGTTTTGTAGAATTAAGAGTTACCGTGGAACCACTGACCCCAAAATTGCCCACGGAATAGTTTGTTCCAAGTAGCACTTGCAGTTTAGCAGGGTACCCGCTACCCTGAGTTATGCTGTCTCCAACGCATGCAACACGAATCGGGTCGCGAAGATCCATTGGCTTCACATTCAATATTTGAAACATAGCCATGTACGATGTCATTATAATCATTATGACTACGAATGCCAATATTTTCTTGTTCATGTTCTTCAGTGCCAACTGCAAACGTCTTTGGCATCAAATAAAACATTGAATTTTTCCTTGTTTTATTTCTCCAATGTATCATCTGTGCATTAAGATGAAAATTGCTTTATCATTTGATTAATATGCTTAACGGTGTAAGGGTTAGCTTTCATCCAACAGGGCTACACTAATTATTTTTTTATACATTTTTCTTGGAATCGAACCGAGGAGGAAACACTTAGTAAAAAAATCAGATAATTTTATTTTGATTCGATTTTTTTTGTTCCTTTCAATGCATAATCAAAGAATTTTTCTGTCTTATCTTCAAAAGACCATTCTGCCCGACTTCTAGTTCTCTTTTCAACCCTGCGCAATTCAGAAAGAAACATGCGATTTAAGTCTCGGGCGCTTTCACCGTTAAATTCAGCAGTAACTTCAAACCCGTCAGCGGTTGATTTTATGGAGGCGGAGCTCCCCATTATCCGTTCTAAAACCGGTTTTATGGCTGGTGGATTGGCACTTCTTATTTTTGCGGATAGCTTGAATTTTTTCTCAGATATGGCTAGTCAAATCCTTGATGTTAGTTGTTTATCTGTTTTGATGTTTTTCGGAGTGCAGTTGTCCGCCAGTTGCCCAATTGCTTTTAGGTGCTTCATAAATAACTATGGTGACTGCATCTTTTGGTATTCCCATGTCCTCAAAGACTTTGGTTATTCCTTCAACTGTTCTCTTTTTATTCTCAAGGCTCATTCCTTCCCAAACAGAAACCTCTATCACTGGCATTTGTCTAAACCTCAATAACCTTTTTATGTAATCTATTATTTGGGTTTTACTAGCCTGCATTGAGTTAGAAAGGCAATTGTTGTGACTTTAGCATTTTCGAGTTAGCCTTAAAAATAAATATTCATAATAAAGTAAGCTAATGCAAAAACCGTCTAAAGAACAAAAAATAGTTAGAGTTCTTCTTGTACTGATAGTTTTGAACATAGTTTTCTTTTGTTTTGCTTATCCAGAAACTTTTAAACCTGAAAATGCCACTTACGCAAGAGACTACTCGGCTTATTATATCGGCGAATGGCGATTGTTTCACAACCCCGCACAGATTTACTTTGGTGGAGTTCTCCCAAGTGATTATCGAATACTTCCAAACCCTCAATCATTCAAGTATGCGCCTTCGTTTTTGATTCTCATGGCACCATTTTCAACTTTAAACTATCAAAACTCTTTAAACGCATTTGACTTACTGCAAATCGCTTTAATTCCGGCCTTGGCTTTCTTTGTGTACAAACTTGTTAAAGATAAAAGTCTGGTTGTGGGCGCCGTAACCGCGGTTGTAGTTATGATTGACCCGTTGCCTTCGCTTTTAACAAATTCAGGTGGTTTGACTATTAATCTTGGTTCTTTTGCGCCAAGTTACCTTGTGGGTTATGTCGTAGTGAATGCTCATATTCTCCAAACTATTTTACTTGTGGGTGCTTTGTTCTTTGGCTATGCTAAAAAGCCATGGTTCTCAGCCTTATTGTTTGCATTTGGCATCTTGGATCCACGCGCTGCACTTTTGGCGTTTCCGCTTCTTTTATGGTATAATAGAAAAAAACTCTTTCAGTTTATTGCAGGTTCTGCCGTTTTTATAGGAATAACCAACCTTCCTTTTTTCTTTTATTACGGTATTGGATTTTCATTTCTGAAGGCAGAATTTAACCGAAATATTGTCTCGCAAATGTATCCATATGATTGGATTCCACTTTACGCTGTAGCCGCCTTAACTGTAGCTGAAATAATTACCACCGTCCAGCATAAGAAGAGCTTTAACACTAACCAATAACTTATACAAACGAAATTAAATACAGTAATCCTGTTATTGCAAAGTCACAATCATTTATTGTTAATTGAAGATAAGTTTACTTCTAAATTCACAATTATTAACGATTTTTTTGCGGATATAAGCTCTCAGTAAGACTAAGATTTTTTAATAACGTTGAAGCATGAAAATTGTTGAAAAAGAAATTCTGCTTCCTAAACATGCGTTAGACTTTTTGCGCCTTCTGAAGTAACCTGAATGGTGTCTTCATCCCATGGGTTCTTAATATTGAATTTGTTTTTTTAATGGTTTATTTTAAATATAGAAAGCTATTTCCATAGTCCAGCTATAATTAATAATTCAGGCGCAACTTGTAATGGAAAGAAAAGATTACCTACAAACACCAGTTAAACACATCAAAATCGACGGAACATTAACCGTTGACCAATTAATGCAGCAGTTTAAAGGTTCAGGTGCCCTTGGTGCTGGAAGGTTATCTTCAGCATGTGATATTTACGAGAAAATGCTCAAAGACAAAGAGTGCACAATTTTTTTAGCTCTCTCGGGCGCAGTTGTTCCTGCGGGTATGCGGACATTAATTACTGATTTAATTAGGAAGCATCTTGTTGATGTTATAGTCAGCACCGGCGCATGTATGGTTCATGATGCTATTGAAGCTATAGGTGGGCGTCACTACATAGGTGGTTGGGCTGTAAATGACACTGAACTATACAAGTACCATCTTTTTCGTATTTACGATATTTTTGTTCCTGAAGAAGACTACGTTAGATTAGATTTCAAATTATCAGAAATGTATGATGACATCGCAGCCCAACATAAAGGAGAAAGTTTAGCCTCAAATGAATTCAGTTGGGAAATAGGAAAGCGTCTTAGTGACAAAAACTCTATTCTTCGCGCTGCGTACGAAGAGAATGTTCCAATTTTTCTGCCGTCAGTAAGAGACTCGGAATTTGGTTTCATTCATTGGCTTCATTCAGCTCAAGGAAAATCAAAACCCGTTCTTCAGGTTGATGCTTTCAAAGATGTGCCAACCGTTTGCAATATCTGTGCGAAATCTCCTAAAAATGGTATGATAGTTATTGGTGGTGGTGTTCCAAGAAACACCATCCAATCATCAGCGCTGGCTTCTAAAAAAGGTTTAGATTACGCGGTTGTAATTACTTTGGATAGACCTGAAACAGGAGGCTTATCTGGTTCAACTCTGGAGGAGACTGTAAGTTGGGGAAAAATGAAGGGTCAAGCCGACCATGTTATGGTTATTGGTGAAGCACTGATGGTTTTCCCATTTCTGGTTGCCTCGGTAACTGAACGGCTAGGCGACTTCAAGCGTACCCCATTTTTGCAGTTTGATAAGGCAGGTAAAGGAAGCTAAAACATGAATAGTGATGATGAAAAGTTCTGCGGTAACTGTGACAGCCACAACTCTTACGTTTATCCAACGAAAGTTTTCTGTTCAACTCGTCACTCCCAAAACAAAGATCCTATTGTTGACACTTTGTGGCATTGCGAGGATTACAATAAGGTTAGTCAAGAATGTTATTGTGTTAGGGAAGCGTTGAAGAAGAGAAACGGCGTCGAATAGCGCAAAGTTAAAGTTAATAATTGGAACGATGTTTCAATGAAACCTTGCAGCCCGTTGGTGTAGTGGTCAAGCATAGGGGCCTCTGGAGCCTCTGACGAGAGTTCGAATCTCTCACGGGCTACTGCATATTTATAAAACTGGTTGAAGACATTTTGGCTAACTCTTTTTAGGAACTTGATCAAGATAATTAAATGGATGGTTATGGGTCAAAAGGGCTTAATATCATATGCCGACACAGCGCTGGCAAATTTTGTTTGGAAATGCATTGAAAATGAATCTTTGCCTAAGATAAACTTAAGCCAAGAACAGATTTCTTTTTCCTCTCCAAAATGCTTAGGGACGGAAAGAAATAGTAAACTATCGATTTTTCTATATAATATTACTGAAGAGATAACAGCAAAAAACATGATCTCATCTTTTTCGCTGCATTATATCGTAACCCCATTTACTGGAAACGAAAAAAATGACCATGTATTACTTGAAAAAATAATAGAGAACCTTTCAGCCCAACCACAGATTGTCAAAACAGACGAAAATACTGTCGCTGTAATGGTAAAAATTGATTCGCTTTCTTTAGACGACCTGAGCAAATTGTGGATTGCTTTGGGTACCTCACTTATGCCCTTTCTAAGCTTAACAGTCTCCTCAGCCGAGCCACCCCTCGATCTCCGAGCACAAGCAACATTAACTGCTGCAATTCCCCAAGCGCCAATAGTTGACCCAAATCATAATACCCATCTTTACAAAGTTGTGCTTCAAGCCTTCAATGAGCAAATAAGTGGTTGGAGGAACCGTAACATGTTCATCAAACAATGGATGCTTCAAGACTTTCAGAAAACCACTGGTATGACTGTGGAGGAGACACAGAGTATACTTAACAGATTAGGTGACAAATTAGATCATCGCGAGTCAACAACCCAATTTATAAAGCCACTAAACCAGTTGACTGCTTATTACCAACATCAACTTGATGAATTGAAAGGATTGCATAAGTTGACACATAAGCAAACTGAAAATATTGAAACAATAGCTATCTGGATCAACGATGTCAAAGCTTTAGTGGAAGGATTGACGAGAGATAATTTGAACTTAAAATAATCTGCCGAAATCTATTGGTTCTTGCTAAAAATAAAAAACCCGTAAGAACGTAAAGTATTTTTTGGTGAAAAACGTCTAAAATCGGAATTTTTTGGGTTGCAAAAATTAGGCCATAAAAATATGGAAAACTGTTACTTCATTCTTTTGTAACAGTAGGGGCAGACACTGTAGTCTCCGGTTACATTCCGTTTACAGTGAGGGCAGATTCTTCCTGAAGTTGTTTGCTGAACATTATTTGCGGATGAGGTATACCCATCTGTGACGGGAGGCCTTGCGGAATATCGACTGTGAGCAGGAGTTTGATTGTACCGTGTAGAAGACTGATTGTATCGGGTTGTGGACGAACTATAGCGAGAAGTTGTTGGATTGTAAGGTGAAGTAGGTGGTGGGGTAGACCGATTAGATGAAGGTTGAGTATACGAGTCTGACCGATAAGACATAGGTTCTCTTTCCAGCAATCGTTCACGTTTAGGAGAACGGTTTCTTAACATAAATGTCAATGGAACAATAATTACAACTGCGACAACGGTCGCAATTAAACCGATTATTAATGGAGACAATCCGGAGTTTTGAGGTTGAAGAGTTGGATATGTAAAGGGTGTATACGTGGGAATTAAGCCTGTAGTTGAGCTAGTTGATGAGCTGGAGGATGAAGTAGGAACTGGCGAAGTTCCTGGAGAGCTAGTTGTCGACGAGGAAGGAGCACCAATAGGTACAATATTAAAAGTTGCTGTTGCGTAATATTGTCCTGTTGCATCCGAGGCAACCACTTGATAGGACCCATCAGGTAAAGAAGGAACGACGAATGTAGTGTCTAAGATATTTTGAAAACTAGAACCTTCTGCTTGCGCCTGTACAACTTCCTGATTAAATTTTACTGTAACTGGCGTTCCATCTGGGAATCCTTGGCCCGAAACTATAATAGTTGTACCCGCGGGAGCCTGACTGGGAGTTAACGTTATAGATGAGCTGCTCTGCGCAAATGTTGTTTTTGAGGTCACCGAAAATAATACTATCCCAATAAGCAAAACCAGTAGTACGGTCAATACTGCTTGTCTGAATTTAATTTGGCGTGTTGTCACACAAATTCTCCCATCTTTAATGTTTCGGTTTTCAATTTAACGTTTTTGCAAAGAAACCCAGGTTAATGAGCTTCTATTCTGCAGAAACGTTCTGCTGCTTAGATATTTTTGTAAACCCAATTTAACAGTAAGTATGTTTGAAACAGGATTGCCAATGCACGAATCTATAGGCCGTTAGTTTTTTTATATTTAATTAATCTCAAAAGGATTGGTATTGCTCTTGTTGCAAAAGTAATTTATATTTTAAGAACCATAGGCACAAGCGGGGTTAACTTGAAACGCCTTGCTTGCATCATTCTGATAACGGCTGTCTTAGTTAGCGGGCTATTTTTTGTTAAAACCATATCTGGAACCACTGTGGACGGAACATTATATGTCGACACCCATTGGACGATAGCCGATAGTCCAGTAACTTTCAACGGAACGGTAATGGTAAGCAATAATGTAACCCTAACAATTGATCCTGGTGTAACCGTAAATTTGGGTGTGTACAGATTGTTCGTTTCTGGTACATTGGTAGCTGTAGGTTCCGTTGATAACGAAATAACTTTTACAGCTATCGCTATCTACAATTACACCATAAGTGTTAGTGCCCCTATATCTTTTGGACCAACAAGTACTGCTTGGAACGACGCCACCAATTCAGGCTCAATTATCCAAAACGCAAACCTAAACCAAATAGAGCTTCAAATGAGCAATGCCTCACCAAAAATAGACAGCTGTACATTTAGTTTTCAAGTATCCTACATTGCTCCAATAAGCATCAGTGGAGGTTCACCGACAATTTCTGACAATACCATAACTTACAATGTACAGGGGTCCAGCAGTGGTATAAATGTCAACAGTGTAGTCGTTTACTTTGGGAATCCCCTAGTAACTAATAACAATTTTGAATGTAACTACTACAGCTCTCCCAGCAACGATATTAAAGTAAGCGCAGGATCTCCAACAATTAGTAATAATGTCTTTGCAGGAGCTTACTCTAGCTCCAATAACAACGGCATAAATGTAAATTCAGGAACTCCGGTTATTAGTAATAACCAGTTTGAAGGTAAAAGCTATCTTAATGCCATCGTTGATACATCCTCTAGTCCCTTCATAATTTCTAACAACCTGTTTTCGAACTGTTTGTCGGGTATTACTGCTCAAGCCGGAAGTATATTAACGGTGGTTAACAACTCATTCTTGGAAGGAACAGACGGGATATACATTGCGCCTGAATCATCAGTTACAGTCACTGATAACCTGATTAATCATAATTCACGTTTTGGGATAATCGGAGGAGGAAACATAAATTCCAACACAATCACTAACAATCAAGTTGGAATACATAACCCTCCTTCAGGAATAATTACCAACAACAACATTGTAGGCAATACATTGAACAGTATTGATTCAACCACCGCAAATGTTGATGCAGAAAACAATTGGTGGGGAACAACGGATACGCAAACAATTAACCAGACGATTTACGATTCAAAAGTTGACAGCAAACTTGGAACAGTCTCATTCGTTCCGTTCTTAACTCAACCAAGCTCATCAGCTCCAGCAATTCCAGACACAACACCGATTATTACCCCAATGCCCACACCTTTAGCAACGCCTCAGCCGACAGAAACGGTTACAATTACAACGCCTACGTCTACACCAATTCAATATTCGCAGACATTCATTTATCAAGTAGGCAGTATATTTAACATAAATACCATTGTGTTAGTCATAGTGGTTGTTCTGGTTCTTGCTTGGGTTGTTGTAATATTAGGATATGGCGTAAAAAGAAGCATTTCAAAATTTACTTCAAACAAGGTAAACTCGAATGATAAAGGTTAATTCTGCATTATTATTAGATAATTTATAATAAATGTTCAAAAAGTCCTATGTTCGGGCTCAACTTTTATATTTCAAATTTACCTTAAAGAAACAATAACAAAATAGTCAGGCGATTTGAATGGCAGATTTGAAAGATTGTCCTTTTGGACAAGACATAAAAGATGATTGTAAAAATTGTGATTACTCCAAGAGCAACCGTTACGATTCGATTACAGGAAAATGTGTTAAAAGATGAATGGGCTTTTCCTTATTGTTTAAGCAAATTCTAATCCAAATCAATGAAAAAGGCCAATTAAAAAACTGCTGACTGTCAAATTACCAAAAAATAATGGGACAAAGAAAAACGGTATGTTAAGAAACAAGAGACTTTTTGAGGTATAGATATTAACCCTGACTTACTTTAAGTGTTAAGTCTTGACAAAAATGAATATGAGCCTGCAGGTTTTCGAGCTAAACAGCAAAGAAGATAATCCATTTCAACGAAACTTTCGCTTCGCAGTAGTTGACTTCAGCAAATCTGAAAGTTACCCATCAAACTTTGTCTGCATGCTCCCGCTAAAATTAGGCGCAGGAAAAACCGACAGTGTTTTCTTGAAACTTTTCGGAAACAAAAGCTTAGAGCAAGCAAAAGTGTTGTTAACCGCAGCTTTAAAAGTTGAAAATGACTCTGTAATTAAAGCTGAAATCGAACGAAGACTAAAATTGCTTGATCCAGTGCAATCATCACAAATAAAATGCAGTTCTTGCGGCAAGCTTTTTCACCCCCAAAGAATTAGGCGTTATAGAAAGAATTTTTGCCAAGTTTGCATGAAGAAACGGTATGGAAACCGCTAGTTTTTCTAACCGAAATTTTATTTGCAAGCTTCTTTTAACAACAATTTGACAAAGATATTCATTTATTCAGTTACCTTTTTTTGAATATATCGCTGCAAAACTAATAGGCAAGCTTATTTGATAGGAACCTTTATCGAAAAGTATGATTTTGCAAAGAGCTTTTTATCAACAAGAAGTAGTGACAGTTGCCCGAGAACTTCTTGGAAAAATTCTGGTTCATGAGTCTGTTGAAGTTGTCACGGTGGGCAGAATAGTCGAGACGGAAGCTTACTTGGGTCCTGAAGATCAGGCAGCTCACAGTTCTGGCGGTCGCCGAACACCACGAAATGAAGTCATGTATGGACCAAAAGGCTATGCATATGTCTATTTTATTTACGGTCTATATTACTGCGTTAACGTAACTTCGGGTGACGCACCTGGAAAACCTGAAGCTGTTCTTATAAGGGCTTTAGAGCCGGTGGCAGGCAAGGCTATTATGAAAAAGCGTAGACGAATAAACGAGGAAAAGGCAACTAATTTGACTAATGGTCCAAGCAAGCTATGCATGGCAATGGGAATATCTAAACTGCAAAATAAAGCGAACCTAATCGCTCCGCCTCTTTACATAAAAGACGCTCCACATATTTCATTCAGCGATATTGCAGAAACCACGAGGATAGGCGTAGATTACGCAGGCGAATGGAAAAAAAGACCTTGGAGATTTTATATAAAAGGCAACAGTTTTATTTCGGCAAAGTAAATCGTATAAACCTTAAAAAATGCAAACAAGAAATTTGTTGAATGCTAACGGTAGTCTTTCATCGGTTTTTGACTTTTGATTTTTCAGCTTTTTTCCAGGGTCTTTTGACGCCATCGTTATCCCAATAAGCACAGCACATTCGCACAGTAACATACATTTTTATTTTGTCGTTGTAACAAAACTTTTTCGTTGTAACCTCGGTTTTGGAACCGCCTGGAAGCGTAATTAAATCAGCTTTTTCTGCTCTATCCATTTCTTCTTCATTTTGTGGGTCAATGCCGCCTTCGTCATTTAGCAGCTTTTGATTTACTGGTTCTTCCGTGTTAGCCACAAATTGGCAGTTGTAACAATTGGTTCCAATAACCTTCTCACGTTTAAGGTTATTTTTGCTCATAAAAATCATCATTTATGTAGAATGAGATTTCACGTATAAAGTTTTTGAAAACCCCGAGGATGATTTAGGTTCTTTGCTTGTTAGTGTTTCATTAGGATGGTCATCCGCAAATTTGAAGACTTTTGGGGGACCCTTTGAAAAAATCAGCATTAAATAACTAATTATTGGCTTTTAAATTGGAAACAAAGGCCGAAATGGGCTATTGAGAAAAAATCTTCAGTGGAAAATTCGGCATTTGCATGGACAAATAGTATGTGATTTCCTCATTTTTTGATGTAAATTGCAGCTATTTTTTCCAAGGTGATGCTAATCAGGAAGAATCTTTATCCAACTTAATAGAGAACAAAGATCCCTTTCTTCAAATTATTATTTGATTTCCTGAGGCACATGTTTTTGCAAAAAGCCGATTCTTCCTGAGAGTAACGGCAAAAGTTTTTCAACAGCAATAAATGCGATTGTAGCATAGGCTATTCCTCCTAGAACATCCGTGAAATAATGTTCGCCGAGGTAGACGGCACTAAACCAAGTTCCAATAGGAATAATCGCAACTGGAAGACTCTTCCATTTCCACACTTTAAAGGCAAATAGAAAAACCAGCCATGGCATAGCTGAATGCATACTCGGAAAAGCAGCAAAGATATTCGGACTCAGAAAATCAAACAAGGTCTTGTAAACAGGGAGTCCTAAATTGACATCCACTGAACCAGTAAGGACTCTTATGACTTGCGGTCCCGTATATGCAGGGTTAAAGACGGAGTTAAACTGGAACCAAGGTGGTGCAACAGGATAAAAAAGGAAAGTTACTAAAGCAGCATAGGTTAATACTCCGAATGAAATAATGTATTTCCAATAATTCTGTGGGCTTTTCTTCCAAAGAACAAAAGCAAAGATCGTTGGAACAAAGAAATATATTCCATAGAAGACGGCTCCCACATAATCCAAAACTGGAAACCTAAAATTTTGCTGAAGAATCAAAGTCGGAAGCTTCCCAAACATTTCCAAATCTAAATTACGGGGTCCAGCATGAAGAATATCTGTGTCAATGCTGCCGACAACGCTATACATGACTTCATATGAAATGAATACCGTGACGAAGGGAAGCCAATCTTTCAATGCGCGCCAAGTTCGCTGATTATATGCAGCATAAAATAAGATGCCTAAGACCAGAAATTCAGGTCCGGGAATAATCTTGTATTCTATACAAAAAGCCGTTATAGCAATAACATAAATGGTTGAGAATAAAAGAACAAAGAAACGTGAGGAATGATAGTCAAAACCTAAGTCGATCTTCTTCAGTTTTTCAATATTGAGCTTAGGATTCTCTTCTTCTTTCTTCACCATTAATTAATCGTCCAGCTTTTCAATAAGCTTGTATTACCCTTTTTAAATGCCTTTTCCCAATTTACCTCAAAAAGTTTTGGCTGGTAGCTGCCCAAACGGGAAAAAATGAGTTTTTGAAAACCAATCAACAAAATAATTCTATAATTTTTAACAGCATAAGAAACTTTAGAAACCGCAAGAAACTTTAGAGAGTTTACAAACCCTATAACACCTGTGAGATAATGGAAAAAGTTTGGGACGAACTAAAAAAAATCGATGCAGAAGCAAATCAAATTCAAAGCGATGCCCAAAGCAAGGCCAAAAAAATCACTTTGCTGGCAAAAGAGGACTCTGAAAAACTAATTGCTAACAGTCGAACTTACGCTGAAGAGGAAGCTCAGAAGCTTTACTCGAAGGCAGTTGAGGAAGCTAATCAGAATCGTAATGAACTTCTAAAAGCAAGTCAGGAAACCGCTGTGAAACTCAAAGTACAGGCTGAAAAACGCATGGATAAAGCGGTTTTAGCAGTTGTGAATTCAGTTCTTGAGGAAACTAAACCTTGAGTCAGACAACACGTTATGCTTCTGTTCTAGCTAAGATTGGGGCAGAAAGAAGCAAACTGCTTAGCGAAGGCAAACTTAAAGCGCTTACGGAAAGTAGAAATCTCACTGAGCTTGCAGTTCAACTTCGAGATACAAGTTATCAAGAGCAAATCGCTAAAGTGCCGTTGCCGCTTACAAGCCGTAAACTAGAAAGAGCATACTACGAAAATCTTATAGACACTTACATTAAAATTGTGAAAAACTCTCCTAAAAAAGCAAGAAACTATCTTAGTTTATATCTTTTAAGATTTGAGATTGAGCATGTTAAGATGCTTATGAAAGCAACTTATGCAAAACTTACTCCTGACCAAAAGTCAGCTAAGGTATATTTTTCTGTGGAAGACTTTCTGAAGAAGCATGCGGTAATTGAGGAAGCTGTTAAAGCTTCAAGCGTAAATCAGGCAGTTCATGCTTTTAAAGGCACAGATTATTGGTTACCTTTGAATATGGGCATGAAAAATTATGAGGAAAACGCTTCAACAGCAAGCTTTGATATTTTTGTAGATAAGCTCTTCTACGAAAAACTATACGATTACTACAATGGTCTCGCAAAAAAAGAGAAACCGTATGCATTGTTTTATGCGAGCATGGAAATCGATAGCTTTACGCTAATGACGATTCTTAGAGGAAAAGCCCTAAATCACGAACCCAATTGGCTACGATTGGTTATTCCTCAAAACTGTTTCAATCTCCATAAGGCAACGGTTGAAGCTCTTGTATCTGCTCCTGATTTTGAATCAGCCTTTAAAATTGTTCTTGATAGTTATTATGCTAAGTTTTTTGTTAAAGCTCAGAATGCAGAGGAAACTATAGCAAACGCTGGAAAAGCTTTCAGGAAAGCAGTGTTTCAACATGCTAAATCGAGTGCGATTAGTGAAACTTTTAACGTCGGTTCACCACTTGCCTTCATGACGCAGAAAGAAGCTGAAGTATTTAACTTAACTGTTTTGAGCTTGAGTGTATCCTCAGAAATGAAGCACGAGGACATTAGAAATCAACTTTTACTTTAAGCTTTTTCATTTTTTATTGTTTCGTGTCTTCTTTTGGTTTTAAGACAACTTCAGTGTGTTCGAATTTCTGTTTAAAGGGATTAAACTCTGTTCCTGTGCCTTGATAGAACTTGCTAAACCACTCGTAAAAGTGCAGTCTTAACGTATGAATGAAGACGATTAATCCTTCAAGTGCAATTACGAAAATGTTTCCTCCAACAATTACTATCACGCTAATAATCAAGCTTACAATTGATGAAAAACCGATTAAATTCGCAACAGTGTATGTTACAAGAAGCAGTGCCCAATGAGCCATAAGCAAAGCGAGAATTCGACTATAAGATATAGTGTTGCTCAGTAAACGTGTCATTAAATCCCCGCTTTCAAAAAGGCTTTGCCCAAATGAGCCTTCGTGGGCTTCAGACGCCAATTCCTCTTCACCTTGAGTTTCAATTGATCGAAATGAAAGATGAGAAAATGCAACAAAAGCAGGCTTTGCAATAACCATTAAAGTGAAAGGGATTACAAGTAGCAGTACTGGACCGGAAAACCATAAAGCAATATTTAGCTTGTAAACCACTAAAAGTAAAACTGCACATATGTAAAACACTATTTTAGGGAGCGACAGGAAAATTGCATCGACGAAATTTCGTTTGATCGCAAAATTTGCCATCTCAAGTACCAATCCACTGAGGATTTGTGCAACTCCTATGCATAATGCGAAGATTAAGAAATTGAACACGTTGGTAGTTGGACTAAAAGGATCAAACCATAAAGGCCCAAAGCTCGATCCAAAGATTACAGCAACCGGTTTCCCGAAGAATTCGCCATACAAAGCGCCTGCAACAATAGCGGCTAAACCGCAAGTAGCCATAATCCAGCATACGTTTCTTATTGCTTGATTTTTCTTAATTAGGAAAAACATTGCCAACCCGCCAACTAGCAGAATTATGCCATGGCCTATGTCACCGAACATTAATCCAAAAAGAATAGGAAAACTGAATGCCATAAATGGTGTAGGATCTAACTCGTCATAGTGTGGTAAACCGTAAAGTCTAGTAAGTTCTTCAAAAGGCCTAACAAAACTGCTATGGCTAATCTTTGTAGGTGGATCAGCATTCTTAGCCACTTCATTTGTTAATACCAAAGCCTTTCCATCTAACATTCCATTAACTTTTTCACACAGTTCATTGAATTTTTTCTGAGGAACAAACCCTTTAATCGTTGCAAGCCGACCAGATTGGAGAATTTTTTTCTCAGCATTCAAAAGGGCTAGAATGTTTTCCGATGTTTCTTTCCATGAAACAAGATTATTTTTATTTTCATTTCCCAACTTGATTAATGAAGCGCTAACCGCATCTTCTCTGTCAGCGTTTTCTTTTAACTTGTTGTTAACTTGTTTGAGCGCTTCATTTATGTCATGGGGGTACTCTTTTGGAATGTGAAAGATTTCGCCGTGATATGTTCGCATGATTTTTTCGATGTCTGCTTGAAGTTTGGTTGAAGCGGCTAAGCAAACAAAGGTTGCATCTTTAGTCAAAGAACACTTGTTAATAAAAATTGGCAGTCCACTGAGGGCTGTTTCTAAACCACTGAAGTTTTTGACTGGTACGCTTGCTATTGCAACATAAATTAGTTTTAGTTCTTCCATGGCAGCAAGATCTGCTCCCATGAGGTTCATCCTAGTCAGCATATCTTTGACGTGATTTAACTCTGAAGTTTTTTCCTGTAAACTAGAAAGAGATGCATTGAGATTATCAGTTTCTTTTTTCAGAGTAAAGATTTTTTGGCTAGTATTTTCTAAGAGGGCTTGCCAATTTTCGGCAGTAACCTGCATTTTAGTTTCTTCTGTTATCTTGAAAATGCTCAAAAGACTTGATTTTTCATGGACAAGCTGATTAATCAGCCCATTTACATCAACAAGGGACTCCTCGACCTGTTGAATGCTCTGATTATAATCAGTTACATCTGCGTTGTCTTGAGAAGTTTGCTCTATTTGGAATTCTCCGAAACTACTGAGCGCTTCCAATACTGATTCAACGTCTTTTTTGACGCAGATTATTGATGTGGAAGTCATCCTTTCGGGTCGCAACATTTTTAACAGGTTGTTTGATTTACCACCAAACATTTAAAGTTATATTTGGCGATGGCATGATTGGCTACGTAATTGGAGATAGTGATATGATTACTGGCTTCAAACTCGTAGGTGTCGACGGCGTCGAGGCCACCTCTGTAGATGAAGCTCGGCAAGCCCTAAACAAAGCTCTTATGCGCAGCGATATTGGCTTTATAATAATAAGCGAAGCCTTCTTCATTGATCCATCACTCCGCGAAGAAGTTGATAAAATACGCCAAGAAAGGGTAACACCATTAATTATAGAAATCCCTGGAAGCAAGGGACCAGCCAATGAAATGCAGTTATCGGCTATGATTACTAAAATTTTAGGAATCAAGATGTAACGGTGAATTGATATGACAATTAAAGACGGAGTTTCAGCGATTTCAACCCAAGTTTTAGGCGATGTCCAAAAAGAGGCCGAAGCCGTATTGTTAGCGGCTGAAAATGATGCGAAAAAAACTTTGAAGACAGCCAAAGAACAAGCAGACCAAAACTATCAAGTCATTATCAACCAAGCAAAAGCGAAAGCTGAAGCTGAAAAACGCAAAATTGCTTCCGTAACCGAGGTTGATATGAGGAATCGTTTACTTAAAGCAAAAGAAGAATTAGTTGATACTGCTTTCGAGAAGGCTGTAATTAAACTTAAGAATTTTGTAAAAACTGACGAATATCATAGTTACCTACTCAAACTCATAGAAGATGCTTGTGAAAAAATCGGTCAAAAAGATCTCGTTGTACAAGTAAGCGCTAAAGACGAAGGTTGGTTAACGCAAAGTACTCTGAAAAGTTTATCTAAGAAGTTACATTGTGAATTGACACTATCAGATAAAAACGGCGATTACATTGGGGGATGCATAATTCAAACCTCAGATAATAAAATAATTTATGATGTAACCATAGATAATCGATTGCAAGAGCTTAAACCGGTTTTACGTGTTGAAGTCGCAAAAGTGTTGTTTGAAGAGGCGGTATAACAAATGATTGTTAAAGGAAGCGTAATCAGAGTTGCAGGGCCAGTCGTAGAAGCAAACGGCATGGCACAAGCCGTCATGCATGAAATGGTTGAAGTTGGTAACAACCGTTTGATTGGCGAAATTATTCGTTTAGAAGGCGAACGAGCCACAATTCAAGTTTACCAAAACACCTCTGGACTTAAACTGGATGAGCCAGTTTTAGGCACTGGAAGCCCATTGTCAGTGGAATTGGCTCCGGGTATCGTAGGTAACGTCTTTGACGGAATCCAAAGACCTCTTGAAGAACTAAAAAACCTTACAGGTGCCTTCATTAAACAGACAGCGGGAGTAACATCTCTTTCTAGAACAAAAAAATGGACTTTTGTACCAACGGCAAAAGTTGGGACTAAACTTTCAGGGGGCGACATACTGGGCACTGTACAAGAAACAGCGCTTTTTGAGCACCGTATACTAGTTCCAGTTAATGTAAAAGGCAAACTGGTGAAGATTGCGCCACAAGGCGAATATACAATTACAGAAACAATCGCAACTGTTGAATCAGATGGATCCGAGATTGAATTGCCTATGCTTCAGAAATGGCCAGTTAGAGAGCCACGTCCACACACTCGTAGGTTGTTTGCCACATCCCCCTTAATCACTGGACAACGTGTCATCGACACATTTTTCCCAGTTGCAAAAGGGGGAAGCGCGGCTATCCCCGGTCCCTTCGGCTCAGGTAAAACAGTTACCCAGCAACAACTTGCAAAATGGTCAGACGCTAACATCATAATTTACGTAGGGTGCGGAGAACGCGGCAACGAAATGGTCGATGTGCTAGACAGTTTTCCCAAATTAATTGATCCGACAACTGGTCATCCATTGATGGAGCGAACAGTTCTTGTTGCCAATACAAGTAACATGCCTGTCTCTGCTAGAGAAGCCAGCATTTATACGGGCATCACTCTTGCAGAAT
Source organism: Candidatus Bathyarchaeota archaeon (assembly GCA_003164295.1). GTDB lineage: Archaea > Thermoproteota > Bathyarchaeia > Bathyarchaeales > Bathycorpusculaceae > Bathycorpusculum. Next base: position 38,271 of record PLTA01000024.1, on the reverse strand, counting down.
ACTTCCGCGACATGGGTTACGCTGTCGCATTGATGGCGGATTCCACGAGTAGATGGGCAGAAGCACTCCGAGAAGTTTCAGGACGGCTTGAAGAAATGCCTGCTGAAGAAGGGTTCCCAAGTTATCTACCGTCGCGTCTCGCAGAATTCTATGAGCGCACTGGAGTCGTCGAAGTATTAGGTTCAGGTAAACGTGTTGGTTCAATATGCGCTATTGGCGCTGTTTCCCCTCCAGGCGGAGACTTTTCAGAACCAGTAACTCAGCACACTAAGCGATTTACACGAGTCTTCTGGGCATTAGATGCTGAACTTGCAGCTGCAAGACACTATCCATCAATCAACTGGATGGCAAGCTATAGTGGCTATATCCAAGATCTCGCAGGATGGTGGCATAAAGAAGTAGATAAAAACTGGAATAGCTACCGTGAAGAAGCCATGCGAATATTGCAAGCTGAAGATGACTTAAAAAACATCGTCAAACTCGTGGGTCCCGAAGCTTTACCTGACAAGCAACGTTTAATTTTAGAAACTGCTCGAATCATAAGAATCGCTTTCCTTCAGCAGAATGCCTTAGATCCCATCGACACTTACAGTACCCCGCAGAAACAATTCAAGATGCTAAAGATAATCGTAGACTACCACAGATTAGCAGACAACGTGGTAGGCAAAGGCGCACCAATCTCCAAAGTTACAGAAATGCCCATTACGGAGGAAATTCTACGAATGAAAACTTCGATTCCTAACGATAAAATTGAGCTAATAGATGATTTAGAGAAGCGAATGTATGAAAGCTTCGCAATTTTGGAGGCAACACTGAGGTAATCTTATGGCGATAAAAACAGCATCTGGATTAGAGTATAAAGGCGTAGCTTCAATTTCAGGCCCAATTATTGTAGTTGAAAACGTTAAAAATGTAGGCTATGACGAACTCGTCACAGTTAAATCCCAAAACGGCGAAGCTCGCTTAGGCAAAGTTATTCAAGTCTCACAGAAAGCAGTTATCGTCCAAGTCTTCGAAGGCACCACGGGCTTATCTCCTTCAGAAACACGAACTCGCTTTCTTGGTCACTCTTTAGAAGTTCCAGTGTCCACAGAAATGCTTGGACGCGTAATGAACAGCTTTGGTGAACCCATCGACGGGCATCCAAGGTTTTTCACAGAGGAAAAACGTGACGTAAACGGTTATCCATTAAACCCAGTTTCCAGAGAGTATCCTAAAGAATTCATTCAAACAGGCATCTCAGCCATCGATGGTTTATGTAGTCTAGTCCGCGGACAGAAATTGCCAGTTTTCAGCGGTCCAGGTCTTGCACACAATGAACTTGCGGCCCAAATCGTTAGGCAAGCCCAGATTCGCAGCGGAGGCGAAGACTTCAACATTATCTTCATCGCCATGGGCTTGGAACATGATGATGCAGCTTTCTTCCAGAAAAGCTTCGAAGAAACAGGTGCCATAAAAAATGTTGCAATGTTCCTTAACTTAGCCGAAGACCCACCAGTTGAACGTATAATTACACCTAGAGCAGGTTTAACATTAGCAGAATACTTGGCTTTTGACCAAGACCGACATGTGCTCGTAATCATGACCGATATGACAAACTATTGCGAAGCTCTAAGAGAAGTCAGTGCTTCTATGGAAGAAGTACCCAGCAGAAAAGGTTATCCTGGTTACATGTATAGTGACTTAGCAAGTTTATATGAACGGGCAGGGAGGATCCACGGCAAAAAAGGCTCAATTACACAAATGCCAATTTTGACCATGCCAAACGACGACATTACCCATCCAATCCCAGACCTTACTGGTTACATTACAGAGGGACAAATCGTTTTGTCTCGTTCTCTAGAAAAGCAAGGTATCTATCCACCCATTTACATATCAACAAGTTTATCTCGTCTGATGAAAGATGGAATCGGCAAGGACAGCACCAGAGAAGATCATGCTAACGTTTCAAGCCAACTCTATTCAGCTTACGCTCAATATAACTCGGTGAAATCACTAGTTACAATCATCGGTGAAGAAGGCTTAGGTCAAAGAGACAAAGAATACTTACGCTTCGGCGAAGCATTCGAGAAAACCCTCATAAACCAAGGCAAAAACGAAAACCGAACCATCGAACAGACTCTAACCATCGCTTGGGATGCGCTTTCACTGTTGCCTGATGAAGAATTAACAAGCATAAGGCCTGAATATATCCAGAAATACTATCCTAAATTCGCTAGCGAGGTCAAGTAACAAAATTGTCTGAAAGCGTTAGCCCCACAAGGATTAATTTAATCGAGACAAAAAAGACGCTTAAACTAGCTGAATCTGGGCGCGAAGTCCTTGAACGTAAACGCGACATTTTGATACGTGAGCTCAGAAACAGCATATATGAGGCCGAAAGAACCCGTGAGGAATTGCTGGCGGCTCTTGCGAAAGCTTATCAAAACTTGCGAGAAGCCAATATAGCTAAGGGTTCTGAAACTATTGCTACCGTGGCTTTAGGTTCAAGCGCTGAAGCTAATTTTCTTATTAACTTCAAAAGCATCATGGGCGTTACTGTTCCTAATGTAGAATTTCAAGACGAATCTAACATCAAGCCTGATTACGGCTTCGATAGTACCAGTGTAGAATTAGACAAAGCCTTCAAACAATTTTATAGTATACTGGATTTAATTGCTGATTTGGCTAGAGCAGAAGGAACAACTTTTCAAATAGCTAACGACGTTCGAAGAACTCAGCGTCGAGTCAATGCCTTGAACTATGTTCTTATTCCGCGTTATCGTAACATCGCCAAATCAATTGAACTAGTTTTAGAAGAAAAAGACCGAGAAGAATTTGTTAGGACTAAAATTATTAAACGTGTAATTAAGGAACGTGAATAAAAATGAAGTTCAGTAGTGAAACTATACAGAAAATCTTGGTTCCCACCGACGGTTCAGATTATAGCATACACGCAGCAGAATATGCTATAAGTATAGCTAAGGTGCATGACGCTCAAATTATGGTAGTATATGTGCTTGACGAAGTTGTTATTGACCGATTCACCAAAATAACTGAACGCGAAGATATTGAACGGGAACTCAAGACCGATGGCCAACGATATATCAATTATGTATTGGGTTTAGCTGAGAAAGAAAACGTAAAAGCCACTTCTTTAATTGCAAAAGGCAGACCTTTCGAGCAGATTGTACATTTAGCCAATGGATTAAACATGGACTTAATTGTATTGGGCACATATGGCAGAAGAGGCGCAGAAAGAATTCTTATGGGCAGCGTTGCCGAACGAGTAATTGAATATTCACATTGTCCTGTTCTAGTTGTGAAATAGACTGGTTGGTACGAATCTGGCACAAAATAAGATAGACAAAGATTTCAAGAAATTTAACTTTGATCTCGAACAGGCAACTAAGGAAGAAATCATGAAAATTCGCGGAGAAATTAATGCACTCAAAGAAAAAGCTAATAAAATGAGTGAAAAGCTTTGAACCGTTCCCTCTAACGAACTGAATAGAATTTAATTAATAAAAAAGTTAATAGCTAAGCTTGTTGTGTGCAATGTGAATGGAGTGAAGTAGCTTGAAAACTAAACTATTATTACTCGTAATACTTCCGCTTGTGCTTCTGCCTCTCATGGGAGTTGCAGCTGCTTTAACAATCAATACAGTTCAAAATGCAACTACTACAACCACAACTGGGCAATTTGACAGAGTTGGCATTGCAATCGGTGCTGCATTAGCAATTGGGTTACCCGGCTTAGGTGCAGGTATAGCCATTTCTGCAGCTGGTAGCGCAGCCATTAGTGCATTAGCTGAAAAACCTGAAACGTTCTTTAGAAGTTTCTTGATTGTGGCGTTGGCTGAAGCGTTGGCTATTTACGGTTTAATTATGGGTATTCTACTCTGGCTTAAACTTTAAAGAAATCCTTTTAAAATTAGGATTGGCGCTGGTAGAAACCAGTTTCCCTTTTATTTTTTGTTTCAAGCAAAGGACAACAGATTGTAGATCTTCTATGTTTGGGTATTTCCGATTAGGCAAATGAAGCATTTTGTAAGTTGCTTTCTAAATATTTTCTTAACATGTCTCTTATATGCAAGAAACGTTAAATAATACATTGAAATAAAACAGCGGAAGGCGATAATGATGGACAAATGGGCCGATTACTTAATCTCTGCAGTTAAAACAAGCCACGACCAAATATACATAGATTTTGTGGAGTGTCATTCTGATTTTGGCTGTGTTGTATGTGAACACATTATTATTTCCAGAACAGACCTTATATCCAAAATAAAGAATGGATGTACCTACGCAACAGTTTTTAGAACTCCAATGGGCAAATGGCGAAAAGGGCAAGACGTACATTTGGTAACTGTTAATGGTGAAGAGTTTCTTAGAACTGACTTAAAAAACAATGTCGCTTCTGACAACTTTGAGGAAGTTCCAGAGTTATAACCTAATTAAGAAAACTTCCTTTGTTGGATGGATTGGATAGGGACAGCTTAATCAGGCAGTTAATTGGCTTACCTTTGTGGGCTTTGATAGGTGTGGCCTTTGCCTTAACGCGTGGTTCTTTGCTCTGTTTTTTCAAAGCTTGTTTTAAGTTGCTTCTTGGATTTAGTGTTTAATTTAGTTTCAGGTTGAGTTAAAATTATTCAAAAAAAGTTGAATAAAGTCTAAAAAAGTCAAAATTAGTCCCTGACATTTACATTCTAGTCTAAATCGGCAAGATCTCCAACCGGTCTAACTAAGCAAGCACTAATCTGCAAGTTGTTACTAACGCTAGACGACAACATACGCTTAAATGCCAACTTGAGAATGATTTTATTAGAGGTTTTTTAGGTGCCAATGAATCGGCGAGAATTTATAAAAATTGGGGCTGCAGCAGCTATTGGTGCTGGTGTAGCGAGCGCAATTGAAATTCCTATATTGGAAAATACCATTAACAACGACCACTCACAAGTTAATCAGCTGCAAAGTCAAATTACACAGGGTCAACAAGTATTCCTAACGTTAAATCCAACTGAACAACCGATAGTTGAGGCTTTGGCCGAAGCAATAATTCCAACCGATAGCACTGGTCCAGGTGCAAAAGAAGCCCAAGTCATCTATTTCATTGACCATATGTTAGCAGGAAATTACGGTAAAGGCGGTAACATGTTTCTTCAAGGACCATTTGTCACCCCTCAAACTGGCGCATTAACGGTTATGGGTGCAGTTTATCCAAACACAACAAAAACCGCCATCACTTATTCAAGCGGTACAATAGCCCCAAGATTACAAGCTGGTACCGCCTATCAGTACGCTTTTAGTCCAAGAGAGTTCTGGCGTCGAGGACTAGTTTTTCTTGAAACTTACAGCAAGGCGGCAAAAGGTGGAAACTTTGAAACTCTTTCTTCTGCTGATCAAACAAGCATTCTCCAAGACTTATTCAACAATAGCTCCAGTAACACCGCGTTGCAAAATGCTTTTCAAGGTCCTAAAGCTGGAGAGTTCTTCAATGAAGTTTACGACATGGTTATCGCAGGATTCTTCTCCGATCCAATTCATGGAGGAAACAAAGGCTTAGTCGGATGGGAACTAATAGCTTTCAATGGAAATTATTGGGGAGATGATATCGGTTTGGGCGCACGGAAGTTAATGGTTGCGGGTACGCCAACTCGATTAAAACCCGCCAGTATAGGTGATTTACAGAAATCAGGGAAGGCGTTATAAAAATGTCAACACCAATTACACATCCACAAACGGACGTCGTAGTCCTCGGTTTAGGGCAAACTGGTGGTCCAATCGCAGCTGAACTAACCGCGGCAAAATACAATGTTGTAGGCATAGATAAAGGTCCATTTTGGGATTACAACACTGATTGGGTACAAACTAACAAAGATGACGAATGGGCCATTAATATAGAGCGAAAATTTGATCACCCACTTTACATTTCAACGTATACAATTAGAAACAATTTGAATCAATTCGCTATACCTGTAAGACGTTACACAAAAAATGTTCAATATCACGCATTAGGCCACGGAGTCGGAGGTGCAGCAACTCACTATGGTGGCGGCTTAGGCAGGTTTTCACCTTGGTCATATCAACCGGTTACAATGTCGATTGACAAGTATGGACAAGATGGCTACAATACTTTTTTGAGTAATGTTGCAGGCGGGACACCGGACTTAGAAGATTGGCCAGTTACTTATGACGACATGGTCCCATATTATAACTCTTGGGAACAGGCAATCGGTGTGGTGGGAACAAACCAAGATCCTTTCATACCAAACGCCAAATTTCCGATGCCACCTCACCCAGAAACCGCATATGCACCTATTTTCAAAAATGCTGTAACAAGCCTAGGCTACACTCCCTTCCCCTCGGTCAGCGGCTTGATAAGCGGCGGTTATACAAATCAATATGGTATTTCCCGAAATAGTTGTGTATACTGTGGTTGGTGCGGCGGTCTCTGTAACTACCCTTGTGAAGTAGGGGCTAAAAGCAGTTCTCATGTTACAACGATACCTGCTGCGATGAATACTGGCTTATTTGATATGCGATTAGATTCATACGTATTTCGCATTGACACAGATAGTACAGGCAAAGCAACAGCCGTAAGATATTATGATGCGACTGGTCAAGTACATATTCAACCTGCAAAAGTTGTCTTTAACGGCTTATGGGGTTATAACTTGATAAGAGCAATGCTTCTTTCAGGAATTGGTCAGCCATATGACCCTGTTAGTCACACTGGTTCATTAGGAAGAGGACTACAATTTGGCTACTACCCAACAACTTCAAGTGCCAGCGTACAGTTAGACATCGGAGCTAACACTTACTGTAGCGGAAATGGTTCTGGTGGTGGATACGCTATAATGGATCTCAACGAAGCGAACCCAAATTACAAACACACCGACGATTTGACTTTCATGGGAGGAGTTAGTTTAAGCTTTGGAACCTACTTAGGAGGCGGACCAAGCACTTTTACAAATTATTTCCCTGGTTCAACAACTTTTGGCAGCGCTTGGAAAGCATCCATAAAAGATCAGCGAATTCCTCAAAAAATTACAGCCACACTTTCTGGTACTGGTCCTACTTTACCTGTCCTTGAACATTATGCTGACTTAGACCCACACTACTATGACATTTATGGTGACCCAAGCGCGAGAATAACCAATGATTGGGATGCCAACACTTGGCGCACCTCAAATTACCTAATTAACAAAACAACGCTTATCACTGATATTTTAGGTAAAATGGGTAATGCATCAACAATCAAGAAAACCAACATTGCAGAACTTACTCAGCACATCGATTGGTGGGGACACCACACACGAGGCGGTGCACGGACAGGAACAGATCAGGCAACTTCCGTGTTTAACAAGTGGATGCAATGCTGGACCACCGAAAACTTGTTCGCTGCTGGAGAAATCTGCGACACTTTCGGAGATAACATAACCGCAGGCACACACGTTGCCGGCGCCATGGCTTATCTTGCAGCTGATGGCATAAAGACGTACCTAGCAAATGGTGGCTCACTGGTCTAATCGACCAGCTTTCCATTTTTTATTTTGAGCGTTTGAGCATGAGTATTTCAAAAAAAGAATTTTGGGATCAATTTAATCATTTTGTAAGTGTCATTCCGCGGGAATATTTCAACGCACTACTAATTTTGCATGAAAAACTTGATGGGAAAAACATTAGTTGGGCTTTAAGAGGAGAATTGGCGGAGCGACTAAAAATAGTTCAAGTTGAACCTAGTTGCATCGAAATCGTTACATCCAAAACTGATGCGGAAAAGATTTTTCAGATCGTTCAAGAATTTAAACCTGAGCAAATCGCTTTTCAAGTTCAGTGTCTATCCAGAAATGCAGTGATTGAAGGAAAAGAATTCCTAGTTTATACTAGAGGCTACTTTTTTGATTTTAACTTAAACGCTGTTAAAGTTAAAGTTGAAGGGGATTTACAATTTAAAGTCGGAGAGTGGGAGTGGGGTGATGTTTTCGAATTTACTCCTGAATACATCTATGTTGTTGGGAAAAAAATAGCTGTAATTCCTCTTTCAATAGCATCTGAACTCTACTGCAGCCTCGGATGGACAGATAGGGTAGAAAAAATTAGTGAAGTAACCCGAAAATCGCATCTCAAAGATTAAGCTAACTTAGAGCAAAATTAATTTGTCAATAATTAACCCCAGCATTAAGCATGCTAAATACGGCATTGAAGCAACAAATACCTTGAATCCAGCACTTTCAGAAACGCTAAAAAGTAATCCTCGGTTTTGAAAAAGAAACACCCCACCTGCCGCAAAAGCCACAACCAGATAAACAGTGCCCGCTAAATGCGCAAGTGGTAATATAAATGAGAAAGCAACCGTTAAAATATTCAATAGAAAAACAACCTTCGAAGCTTTACTAATGCCCGATATAACAGGTAACATTGGGATTCCAGCTTTCTTGTACTCACTCATCTTTTTGATGGCTAGACCCCAAAGATGACCGGGTGTCCAAAGAAAATCCAGCATTGCAACTAGCATAGGCATCAAACTTAGAGTGTTCGCGGCTGCGGTCCAACCTGAAAGTCCAGCGAAACAACCTGCGAAGCCACCTATTACCACGTTCCATGGGCTGATACGTTTGAGCCAAATAGTATAAATAATTAGGTAAAACGCTGTTCCAAGGCCCAGCATCAAAACAGTTAAAGAGTTAAAGAAAAAGTAAGAGAGAACATAGCTTAACGTCAACATTAATACTCCAAAAGTCATCCCTTTTTTAGGTGAAACGTAACCTGATGGGATTGCTCTTTTTGAAGTACGAATCATTAGCTTATCAATATCTTGGTCGTAAACGCTGTTTAAAACACCGCAGCCTCCTGCCGCCATGTAGCCGACGATCAAAAAAAATGCGAGTTTGGACCAGTTTATAGTAGGGAAGGCTGCTAGAACAAAGCAGGTGACACCGACAAGCAAGTTCAGCAGTGTAACCTTGGGTTTGGTGAGCTCTAAGTAATTGCCTATTTTTATTTTAATTTTGTTGTAAATTCGCTTGATTTTTTATCCACTCGTTATTGTGACTGAACCATACATTCCAGATTCAGCGTGACCTGGAACAGGACAAATATAATACACTGAGCCTGCAGTGGTTGGCGCAAAAATTATTGTTCCTTGTTGTCCAGGAGGAAGCGGATTTGATGCTGAAGCGATTTCTGCGTTGAAGAGTACTTTGGCTCCCGTTTTAGCTGCGTCGGTTATTGCAAAAGCATGGGGCATCTTTCCAACATTAATTACTGTTATGTTCACGATGTCTGTAGTTTTGAATGTAAGCGTTGGTCCGGGCGAAGTTAATGTGGTTGATGAGTTGCCAAATCCATAAGTGCTCCCTGTTATTTCTCCCTCATAAAGCAATACGTTTACTGTTGGTGTTTTACCTGAAACGCTTGAAGTCGGTATCAAAGGAGGTTGGATGTTAAGAACAAGTACAATCATTGTTGCCGAGTAAAAAGTTGCTGCTAGCAATATGATTGCAATGAGAGGTAAGTATGATTTACGCATTTGCTTTTACATCCCCATAGAGATAGTCATGGCAGCGGAGACTGCAAGAAAAACAATGCCTATGACCGCCGCTATTGGAAGGGCAGAGAGTCTAATTCCATCATATCGCAGGTGTTGATAGTACAACGCTATGGCTGTGGCTTTTGCAGCGGCAATTAGACTTATGATCAGCACAATTAGTGATGCTGTTCCAGGCAGTGATCGGACTACAACTTCCATTACGGTTGCAATTACAAGTCCAAGCCATATTCCAATATAGAGTTTAATTCCGGGCATTTTTTCACCTAAATCAAATAGAATAGTGGGAAAAGGATCATCCAAACGATGTCCACGAAATGCCAATATAAACCGATGTTTTCGACAGCAACATGATTTGTGCTGGTGAATCCTCCGGTGTAGGCTCTAAACATGAGGTATCCGACACCCACTAAACCAACTGCAACATGTGCAGCATGAAGACCAGTTAATACAAAATAGCTGGATGCTGGTAAGCCGCTGTTTATGGTGAAGCCGCTTTTGATGAGGGCGGGCCATTCAATTCCAAGTTTTATTGCAAGGAAAGATAATCCTAAAGCAAAAGTGCCGCCTAAACAAAACTTTAATGCCTTAACATTACCCAATCGTATAAAGTAAAGACCTAAAATCATTGTCAAACTACTTGTGAGCAGAATAATGGTGTTCGTCATTCCAAGAAAAACGTTATGCGTTTGCGTAGCAACAGGCCATGAACCGCTGCTCACCCGAACATAAAGGTAAGAAACGATAAGCGATCCAAAAATTAAGATCTCCGATGCAAGAAAAATCCATAAACCAAGTTTCTCCTTACTTACTGTTTCAAGCGGATAAGTTTCTTCATCAGCTTGTTTGCGTTGCGCGAATTTCTCTGAAGCACCATCTTTGAAAACTTTGAATATTGCCGCAGCTATGATAACTAATCCCGCAATAATGAGGGGAATATAAATAACAATTCCGAGCAGTAAAACTGCGATTCCTGCTGCAAGTATCAGCGGCAAGAAGGTAGCTTTGTTTTCTTCAGTAGGTCTGTCTTCATCTTTCATTTTAAATCACCATTCTCAGATACCTTTGAATTCTCAGCTGCAAACGATGAGTCAGAAGTTTTTTCAGCGACGTTGAGTGCGTTCGTCGATTGATTATCAGGAGCTAATCCGCTGTAGTTGCCTGTCCATTCCATCTCCCTTGCCCCCCATGGGTTCGGTTCGCACTCTTCATTTTTTCTGTAGCTTATAATCAGATTTGCAAGAGTTAGCAGTATGGCTGGTCCGAAAACAAAAGCTCCAACGGTCGCATCAAAATTCAATGATGCCCATCCTGTGCTGGCTGCGTAAGTGGCTATTCTCCTGGGCATGTCCAAGAGGAAAAAGTAAGGAAAATATAGAACATTAAATCCAATGAAGGAAATCGCAAAAACTATTTTGGCAAATTTTTCGTTATATTTTCTTTTAGTTATTTTTGGCCACCAATAATAGAGACCTGCTATAAGCGCGAAAAGTGTTGTTCCGGCCATAACGTAGTGAAAGTGGCCTACAATCCAGTATGTACCGTTGAAGGCGTAGTCTAAAACTGGAAATGCTTGTAAAACTCCGGTGACGCCGCCTAAAGTTACGGTAAAAATTGCGGCTAAACAGTATAACATTGGCGCTGTTAGCTTGATATTGCCTTTGTATAGAGTTAGCACCAAGCCAAGAACTAATCCTTCGAATGGAACTGAAATAGCCAACGTCGTAATAGAGAAAACTTGCAATGTATTGTAATCTACTCCGGTTGTGAACATATGGTGCATCCAAACTCCCAGGCTAAGAAAAGTTACTGCAGCAAACTCTATTATGAAAATTTTTTTCTGAAACATTTGTTTCTTAGCAAATGTCATGAAAACTTCGGCGATTATGCCTAAGGCAGGAAATACAACTATGTAAACTTCTGGATGCCCGAAGAACCAGAAAAGTTCTTCCCACAGAATGCTGCCTCCCTGCGTTGAACTAAAGAATACGGTTCCAACGACTCTATCAGTTGCTAGCAGCAACAATCCTGCGGCTAATGGGGGAAATGCGAAAAGTGCCAGCGCCATGGTCATCAGTATGGACCAAGTGAAAACAGGTAGACGCGTCCACGTTACGCCCTTAGCTCTGTGTTTTACAATGGTTGTGATGAAGTTAATTGAGGACATTGTAACTGAAACTGCGAATAACGCCAGTGCCAACGCGGTAAGCGTCGTTCCTGCTTGAGGGGAGAATTGTATAGTGTTTAGGGGTGCATAAAGAGTCCAACCATTATTTGCGCTACCGCCTGGAAGAAACACCGTTCCAACAAGAAGTAATCCGCTAAAAAGATACGTCCAGTAGCTCATAGCATTTAAACGCGGAAAAGCTAGGTCTTTAGCGCCTATTTGCAGGGGTACAATGTAGTTTGCTATTCCAGCTCCAAGGGGTGTGAGAACCCACAGGATCATCAAAAGTCCATGCAAAGTTACGATTTGCCCATAAGTGAAAGGAGTGAGGAAAGTTTCCTCTGGCGAGGCAAGCTGGGTTCTCATCAGCATGCCAAGTGAACCCGCTACGATTAGAAAGAACACAGCAGTTACAATGTAAAGTATGCCTACCCGTTTGTGGTTAGTCGTAGTTAACCAATCTTTGATGGAGAAATCATTGTACAATCTTTTAACCTCCAGGTACAGTTGAGTTGGAAGTTGTCTGATTGCTTAGCCACTGGTTAAAAGCTGTAGGATCCATAACAGTAAGTGCCGCAGACATGTCAGTGTGCCCGACCCCGCAGTATTCAAAACAGCGAATAGTGTAATTTAGCTCGCTGTTTCCATCTAAAGACGGAGTCGTTATTCCAATAATATTATACCTGCCAGGTATGGCCTCAATTTTAACTCTGAAATCCATCAAGCCAAAACCATGCATGACGTCGGTGCTTGTTACGTTAAAAATGATGCTTTTATTAGCTGGAACATTGCAGGTTCCAGTAATGTTATAACCGTTGGGATAAGTAAACCTAAAATCCCACTGGTACGCTGTAACTTTGATAACTAGGCTCTCAGAAACGGGCGGAGGAAACCGCGCATTTGGCGTTAGCCGATATGATGCTATAGTTAAGCTAAGCAAAAGAATAATCGAGATTGAAGCGAATATCATGGCTTCTCTTGCCCGGCTTTTTGATAAGCCAATAGGCGTAATAAATTTGGTCTGTCCCTTTCTTTGGCGGTATTTTATTACAAAATAAACCATTGCCACCATGACAATTGCTACCGCTATTAATGCTATGTAGGCTGCCAAGTAGAAGAGATTATTCCAATCTATCGCTGAGGGAGGCATTGGTTGTGACAAAACATTCAACCTTTTTGATTAAATTAAATTTTAAAGCGAAATAGGGGATTTATTACTCGCTATTGTTGTTCACCATTAAATTTCACTTGAAAGTCTTGCATAATACTCAGAAAGTTCGGGTTTTAAAGTTGTGTTGGTTGCATAGTGCAGTCACAAGTTAGCGGTTGGCGAATAGGCGAGGGATTTTTTTCCAATTAACGAATATTGGCGTTTTTAGGTTCAGAGAAAAAACAGGTTCCACATAATCATATCGAAAGAAAAATTACTGAATTAAACTATTTTGGTTATCCAAAAACAAACGCAACTGTTGTCAATACTTTCAAGAGGTTTAAATTTTATCAAGTGTTAACTGCTTTGGCCTACAAGTCTGTGACTGCCTCAAGACAATCACAAAGGAGTATATCATCACGTCAGCTTACTTTTCTTGAGGAAAACAAAAAGTGAGCATGGGTCTTGGCACTACTAGTGCAAGCATGGTCGTTCCCCCACTTCTTCAACAAGAATCTCTAATTCTTGTATTTGTGGCGCTTGGGATAGGGATTATCGGAATGGGGTTTGGAAAAATCAGGAACAAAGATTCTTTTCAAATGCATCGCTGGATAATGACAGGAGCTATTGCATTAAACTTCGTTGCGATACTTATTGTAATGCTCCCTTCCCTCGTCTTCTTTTACATTGACCCCAACGTCACTATAGCATCTCCATTCTCAATTCTGCAAATCATTCATGCTGTGGTGGGGGTTCCAGCATTCACTATGGCAATGATTTTCGCATTCAATGATTTGCCAAGACAAACAAAAAAATGGATGGTGCTGACTGCTGTTTTGTGGTTAACAAGTATTGCGTTAGGTGCGGTTGTGTACTTTACTATGCCAAACTAATCTTATGATAATAATTATCTGAGGATCACATCCTCACTATTTAGAATGTTTTTTGCTTAGTCTTCTTTGCTGTTTCTCTCTCCTATCAAATAGGTAGATCAGAAAATATATACAAAATGATATGTAATTTTGATTTAAAGTTTCTATTAAAGCGGGTGCAAGTATCACAGTTGTACAAAACGTTCAGGTCATTCTTTACCTAACTGTTTGGAAGCATTTAGAGGCAACTAAATGGACGTCAGTTCTCTATTTTTTATGGAATTTTGGAATCTCTTTAGAAATCAATAGCTCATCTATTCGAAGCATCATCGAAGAGACCTCATAAGCCCTTCTAATTACTGACCGCTTCACTCTTAACGGTTCCATGCACACCATACTGCTGCAGCCTTGCTCAGCTACCCCATAGTTACTTTGCTCTTCAGCGTGATGCTTTTTCAATTCAGCCAAGATGTCAATTGGATTTAAGCCGTGATTTTCCGCTAAGCACCTTGGAATATCCGTTAAAGCATCACTGAATGCTTCTATCGCAATTTGTTCCCTACTTGCAAAACCTTTGGCATAATTCTTCAGTTCCTGAGATAGTTGGGCTTCTATTGCTCCGCCACCTGGCAAAACCCGTCTGTCATCTCCGAGAACTTTAAGAATTGTCAAGCTGTTTCGGATTGCATTTTCAATTTCATCCATTGCCTGAGGCGTGATTCCTCTTAGCAGAAAAGTTGCTCCTTTGCATCCTTTGATCGTTACTGTTTTTTCAAGCTCTATTCTGTCAGTATAGAGTTCGTCTGCGATGCCAACGTCTTCTGCTGTAAGGCTACTGAGTTTCCCCACGATTTTAGCGCCTGTAGCTTTAGCGACTGCCTCAGTATCTTTTTTGTCGACTTTTTCAAGCGCAAAAATTCCGTGTGCAAGCATTTTGTCTTTCAAGCTTTCATCAATTGGCTGCTCGCAGAGCAAAACGTTTACTTTAAGTTCAATCATCTTATCTAAAGCTTCTGATCGTAGCTTGTCTTCAGCTTCTTTGTATTTTCTCATTTGATCGGCCGTTTGCATGTTTAGTTTGATTTGGGATGGTCCTTCGCCTCTCATTTTAACATCTAAACGGTTTATCCCAGGTCTTTGGCTTGTTATTGCTAACCGAAGATTTTCCAGTTTATCTGGCATGTTAGGGTGAGCTTTTTCTTTTTTTATAACAACGCCTTTGATAAGGTCTGATTCTTGTATGCTGCTGCCTGGTTTTTTTATAAATCTGATATTTTCTTTATCAAATCTGCCTTCAGAAATCGCCAGCGGGTACGCTTCCATAATAATAGAGCGGATCTGGGGGGTCAAAAGATTTCTTTTGCAGTCAACAATATCTAAAACGTCGTTTTGGTCACCATTATGCGCTATGGTTTGGTTATCCATAATGTCCAATGCCTTATTTGTCGCCAAATAATAACCATGAATAATTGTATTAGCGTGAATTTTAGATGATAAAAGTGCGTCTGCTTTCTTCAACAACGCAGACAAGAAAACAACAAAGGTTGCAACTCCATCGCCTGCTTCATCACGCTGCATCTTAGCAGACTCAGCAATAATGATCGCGGGCGGGTACTGAATTGCAAGTTCATCCAAAATCGCAATCGCGTCCTTAGTGATTTTAACAACTTGCTCGGGACCACGATTATAACTGACTAATTTGTATGAGCCTTGTGGACCCAAAGTGCTTCTGATTTTGTCTGCTGCAAAAATGGCTAACCGCAAGTTTTCTCGCCAAGCATCTTTACCCTTTGAGCGCTTGTATTTTGGAGAAATTATCGTTTCCATAATTATCATTTTAAGTCATTAATTGCAGCTTGCGAAAGCAAGGCACAAGTCTGCGCATACTTGCTTAGTTCTTGATGCACTTAAAACTAAGTTGTTGTAGCACCACAGCAACAACTGCTTCTGATCTTTATCTTTCCAGTGTTAAATGAATTTGGCCTCTTTCAGGAATCTTGTCGACTATGTCTTGGAAAGATGGATTAAGTTGAATGCACGGTCGCGCGGATAACTTGGAGCCGATTGTTCTTGCTAAGGTATAACCCGATTTTAACCCAAACCTTTGTACCAAATAATAATATTCATAATTCATCTCGTTGATGGCAGTATGAACTTTGAAGTTCTGTCTGCATAAACATTGGAGAAGATTCACAGCGTGTTTTTTATTAAAAGGCGGTAAATCATGAAGTTCAATATTTATGCTGTCAATTTGATCAGGAATACGCTCTGATAATATTCGGTATTCATGTCCTTCAACATCCATCCTAACCATAATTATTGGATACTTCTCTTCCATGCTTTGAAGTGTTTCTGTTTTCGCTGTAATCTCATAAGCTAATGAATGACCAGTATTAACAAAAAGTTGTTTAAATGAGGAAGTAACGTTACGATCGGTTCCAACATATAATTTTAGGCTTTCTTTACAATCTGATATTGCCATATTCAAAGGTTCAGCTTCTTTGTATCCTTCCAAAGTTTTAGAAAGCAGCCTAAAGGTTGATGGCACAGGCTCCACCGAAATAACTTTTTTTGCACCCGCTTGAAGCTCAATAAGTGAAAAGTACCCTAAATTTCCTCCAATGTCCAAAACCACAGGTTTCTTTTTGGCAACATCGCAGAAAAATGCAAAAGAATTTAAGGGCTCGCGAAAGCCGTAGACATTGAATTCCCTTGAAAAACCCATATCTAAAGGGTTAAACAGAATCTTGCCAGAACCATGCAGATTTAAAGCTTTAAAATTAATATTTTTCCAATTATCTGCGTTTAATTTAACTAATTGTTTTTCGTCAAAAATCTGTTGTGCAATCTTCTTTTGAGATAATTTTGGGCGTAAAAAGTAAGTCCTTGCGCCTGAATTAGAGCAATGGCACGCCTGACTTTTTCAGATTTGTTATTTGAATATGTATTCATCGCACAATTTTGTTTTAGCGTTGACAACAATTCCACTTCTTAATTCAAAAGACCCTATGGAACGTTAACGCAAAAGGCAAGGTTGAAACAAACAAGTTGCGATAAGCCTCAAGCTGTCGTCCAAATTGAAAAGGTACTTTTTCATTTTTACACTCCAAAATTACATATTAGGAAAGAAGATTTAATTTAGTACAAGTGTTGGCAAACACTAACAGGCAGTTTGATTGAAAACTATCTTTAGGCGGATATTTGGGAAAATCTTAACATAAGGCGCCAAATCTCCGTTAACGACCAAATAATGGAAGCCACAGAAACTTTAATTGAATTGGGATTAACCCATAACCAAACAAGAATATACCTTGCACTTCTTCATTCTGAACGTTTTTTGTCAGTCAAAGAAATCTCAAAAATAACAAACATAACACGTCAGGATGTTTATCGAATTTTACCTGAACTTCAGGATAAGGGTCTTATTGAAAAAACCATAACATCGCCAACTATGTTCAAAGCTACGCCTTTCAAACTGGGTGTAACAATTTTACTAGAAAATGAGACGACAAAACATAATGAATTGATTAACAAAGCAAATAAACTATCATCTGAATGTGAAAACGAAAAAAAACAGCCATCAGAAGAAAGTCCAGAATTTATTCTCATTCCAGGAAATCACGCAGTTATCCAAAAAATAAATGATATTTCAGGCAGTGTTCAGTCGAGCCTTGACATTGTTACTTCAAGAAAACGTTTTCCAAGGGCGGTCTTTGAATTTTTCGATTCACGCATGCAATCATTGAAAAGAGGCGTAAAAATTCGAACTATCTCTGAATGGCTTATCTCAACTAATGCCGAAATGGAGGAATTAATATCAATTGAGAACAAAGCTGGATCAAGAATTAGATATGTGTCTACTCCTCCTCCCACTTTGCTTCTTTTGTTTGATGAAAAAGAAGTTTTGATTATTACTTCCGCCACGGGAACTTTGGAAAGTTCTGCGTTATGGTCAAACAATCCTGGTCTTATAGCGTTGTCCAAATGCTATTTTGAAAGCCTATGGCAGTCAGCTACCGAAACAAATGAGCCTAAAAGAGAAAACGATTGTAAACAAACGCATCAGATTTAACAATAATTATCTGGCCAAAAGAAACAACGCTGTTTCAGCAAACAGATTTGGAAACAGCTTAACCCTCCTACCTTTACTTATAAAAGCACCTTCTTCTATTCGGATATTTCTTTTTTTACAGTAGTCTTTAAAGTCATTGACGCCTAGAAAATGAAGGTTAAGAGTATCATACCACTCATAAGGCAATGCTTTCGTAACTGGAACTTTCCCTTTAAGAAATATTTGAAATCTGGCGGAGGCTTGAACAAAGTTGGGAAATCCAACAATCACCTTTTTTCCAACTCTCAAAGCCTCTTTTAAAGCAAGATCTGGTTTTTTCACTTGCTGAAGTGTCTGGTTCAAAATAACGTAGTCAAATGAGTTATCTGCATATTCAGATAATCCAGTGTCAATGTCTTGCTGGAAAACGCTTAATCCCTGGGCGACACAACGCTGGATAGCTGTTTCGCTTAATTCGATTCCTTGTGCATGCACTTGTTTCTTGCTTATGAGTAGAGCTAAAAGTTCTCCGTCGCCACATCCAAGATCCAGCACGGTTGCTTCTTTAGTAATCCAGTTTAGGATTATTTTTTGTGTTGCTTTTACCGTTACCAGTGTCATTTGTTACCCCTGTCATACCCATTTGAAACTGTATTTAGGAAATGTTTTATTAACTGGTTTTCTTGCTCGGTTTCCAGAAGGAACGAATCATGCCCATAAGTAGAGTTTATTTCACAGTAAGTGGTGTCGACGCCCGCTAGTTTGCATGCTTTCATGATGTCCTGGGACTGATACGATGGATAAAGCCAGTCAGATTTGAAGGATATTACAAGAACTTTTGCCTTCAACCCTTTGAATATAGTCGCAAGGTTGTTTCCGTTAAGAATGTTGAAGTAATCTATGGCTTTTGTAACGTAGAGATAAGAATTGGCATCAAATCGCTTGACGAAGCTGTCGCCGCGATTATGCAAGTAACCTTCAACCTCAAATTCCGCGCCGAACTTGAACGGCTCCTTATCTTCTTTGATGCGTCTTCCGAACTTTTCAGCCATTGAAGCATCACTCATATACGTTATATGTCCAATCATTCGGGCTACTGCTAAGCCTTTCGATGGGACCGCGAAGCCATAGTAGTGACCCTTTTTCCAACTGGGGTCTGCGATGATTGCTTGACGTCCAACCTCGTTGAAGGCTATCTGCTGAGGCGTATGCTTCATTGTTGTTGCAATTGGTATTGCAGATCGAATGTGTTCTGGGTAGGTGACCATCCACTGGAGAACTTGCATTCCACCCATAGACCCGCCGATAACTGCAAGTAGTTTTTCTATGCCTAAATGGTCAATCAGCTTTACCTGAGCTTTAACCATATCACCAATAGTTACTAGTGGAAAATCGGTTCCGTAAGGTTTACCCGTTTTCGGGTTTGTTGAAGATGGACCTGTTGAACCCCTGCAACCACCGATGACGTTGGAGCAGATTACAAAATATTTGTTTGTGTCTAAGCTTTTGTCTGGACCGATTAAATTATTCCACCAGCCATTGTCTCCGGCAGCATGAGCATCCCCGCTGAGTGCATGGAGAACAAGAACTGCGTTTGATTTTTGCGTGTTAAGCTTGCCGTAAGTTTCATATGCAAGTGTTATTGGGCCAAGTTTTTCGCCTGACTCTAAAATTAGCTCCGCTGGGGGATATGCAAAAGTGAATGTTTGGAATTCTGAATTTTTGAGTTTGTTAGTGTTTGTGAACTGTTATGCCTCCAAAAAAATGAGGAGAGTGATACGGCTATAACGCCGTTATCGATTTAAGCTTTCGCTGAGACTTTCAGTGCTTGGTCCAAATCTTCAATGAGGTCCTCGGGGTCTTCAATTCCTATAGATAGTCTGATGTAATCTTCTGTAACACCTGTCGCTTCTTGCTCTGCCTTGGTCAATTGCTGATGCGTAGTTGAAGCTGGGTGGACAATGAGACTTTTTGTGTCGCCGATATTTACCAGGTGTGAAAAGAGCTTCACTGACTCTATTAGTTTTCGACCTGAGTCTTTGCCGCCTTTGATTCCGAAACCAACAAGACCTCCATAGTTGCCCTGCAGGTATTTTGCTGCAATTTTGTGATTTGGATTGTCAGTTAAACCTGGATAGATGACCCAATTTACAAGCGGGTGCTGCTTTAGGAACTGGGCTACTTTTAAGGCGTTTTCGGAGTGTTTGCGTTGTCTTAAAGGCAGAGTTTCTAAGCCTTGCAGGAATAGCCATGAATTGAATGGGCTTAATGCAGGGCCTAAGTCACGTAGGAGTTGGACTCGCACTTTAAAGATGAATGCGACGTTTCCCAGTCCTGGAAAACTGTTGAATGCATCCCAGTATTTGAGACCATGATAGCTTGGGTCTGGTTCGGTGAATTCGGGGAATTTGTCGTTGTTCCAGTTGAATTTGCCGCTGTCAACGATTATGCCTCCGATGCTGGTTCCGTGTCCGCCGATGTATTTTGTAGCTGATGAAGCGATGATGTCTGCTCCGTAGTCGATTGGTCTTACCAATCCGATTCCAACTGTGTTGTCTACAACTAGAGGTATTCCTGCTTCGTGAGCAATTTTTGATAACGCTTCAAAGTCGGGTACATCTAGTTTGGGATTGCCGATAGTTTCTGCATAGATTGCCCTCGTTTTGGGTGTTATTGCTTTTTTGAATTCTTCGGGCTTTTGCGAGTTGACAAAAATTACTTTTCGACCTAGCTTAGCAAATGTGTAGTGTAATAGGCTGTAGGTTCCTCCGTAGAGGTTGTTGGCTGCAACGATTTCGTCTCCAACCTGAGTGATGGCTAGTAAAGATAGTGAGATGGCTGCTTGTCCAGAGGCTACTGCCAATGCTCCTGTGCCGCCTTCTATCGCAGCTACACGTCTTTCAAAAACGTCTGTAGTTGGATTCATTAATCGGGTGTATATGTTTCCGAGCTCTTTTAGGGCAAAAAGGTTTGCCGCGTGATCGGTGTTTTTGAAGACATATGAAGTCGTCTGGTAGATCGGGACAGCCCTTGACCCTGTTGCTGAGTCAGGTGTTTCTTGACCTGAATGGACGGCTACTGTGTCTAATCTTCTTTTTGATGTCATTCTTAATTCTCCTTTTGTTTTTTTGGTTAACTATTTTATCTAATAACGGCGTTATATGCCTTTTTGTGTTTTTTATTCCAAAAAGAATATCAATCCCGACAACTAAACGCATAAATATGTTTCCTGGACTCGAAGACATAGCCAAGCGTCGAAGACAATTAGGCATAAAACAAGCTGAACTGGCCAAATTGGCGGGCGTCAGTCAATCTCTTATCGCCAAACTAGAAGCTGGAACCATCGACTCATCCTACACTAAAGTAAAAACAATCTTCGACGTAATTGAGCGACTCGAAACCAAAACTAAAATTCAAGAACGAAAAGTCGTACCTAACCAAATTATAAGCATACAGAAAGACGAGCCAATCTTAAAGGTGGTTAAACTAATGAAAGAGCACGGCTACTCCCAAATTCCCGTCTTTAACGGCAAACAATCTGTCGGAAGCGTCTCTGAGAAAACTATTCTGCGACAGATTTTGGCTGGAAAAGATTTGGATCAAATTTCCAACTTGCCCACAGAAGACATTATGGAAGAAGCTTTTCCTCAGGTTGGGGAAGATGCGCCGTTGTCGTTGATTTCTAGTCTGTTGCAGACTTATCAAGCAGTTTTGGTCGCTAAGACTGGTATTGTGTTGGGTATAATCACTAAGGCAGATTTATTGAGGATGCTATAGTTCGACTAATCTCTCACGCCGTTTCCATTTTGTAATTGCCTTGTGAATGTTTGGTCTTTTATTAATGTCAATGTTAAAGTGGTTTTGATATTTTGTATTTCTCTAATTCGGCGGATCACTGTTTCCTTAAGACTGTCGAACGATTCAGCCTGCGTAACGGCTAAGATGTCGTACATTCCCTTTAAAGGGTACACTTCGCTTATGCCTTCAATCTTCTTGAGGATTTGCAAAACTTTAGGTGTATCCCCAGATGTCGTGTTTATTAGCAAAAGAGCTTTTTCAAAAGTTTTAGACCCTTGCCCTTTTTTCGAGTCTGCTTCTGCTAAAGACAGTTCCAAGCAAACTTGGTCGTTTAGACTAAATTTTTGTTGGGTTTGTTGCATTGCTAATCCTCCCAAAGTTCATTTTGAAGTTTCTTAAGTACCTTATTTACTTCCATGATTTGGTTGTTTACTGAGCGATGATTTGACGGTTCTGGTTTTTGTTGGGACATTTTGCTTTTGCCTCTTATTTAATTTTTAATATTTAGTGTTTGTATGTTGTTCCTGTTTCTCTTGGGTTGCAGAATGGTCAGGTAGTTTTCTGCTTTATTGAAGAAGCAAGAAATTGCTTGATATAGGGACGCTCTTTGACCTGATGCTGGGCGACCAATGTCCAGTCCTGCGTACAGGGAAAGAAAGTCTAATCTTTTTTCAGACATTTTTTGTTATACACCTTTTATCACTTTTTGTTTTGATTTCGATGATTTTATTTATTATAACGGCGTTATATGGCTTTTTGAGGGCTTTATTCTGAAAAGAATATTGCTCGAAAAGTGTTTAGCCGATAAAACTTTTTTTAAAAAGCGGTTTTGTTCGTTACCTCCGATATTCTTATTGGAATATTGTGTGCAAAAACACATATAACAACGTTATAAATATATTAATTCATAAAATAAAATCAGGAGAAAAAAAATGCCAAAAGAAGGACTTGAAACCTCGGCGCTAAGCTTCGAAAGAAAACAAATATTTCGAGAGGAAAATACACTAGAATCAGCCAATCGCCCCCTCCCAACAGTTCTGACATTTTCAGAGAATGAAGAACTTGCAAGCCATCACACATTTGTCACGAGTTTTTGCCCAAAATGCGAAGCGCTACTCGAGTTAGCCCATGGAAAATCGGCGGAAGTGTACTGCAGAAAATGCAAATACAGAGCTAAGGTGCAACAGAAGCGTGTCCTTGAAAGGAAAATTGACGCTTCCAACAACATCCGCAAAGAAATAGCCGTTTTGGACTCGGAAGAATCAAAGCTGAGGACCTTCCCGGTTGTTCATGCTATTTGCTCAGAGTGCAATAACGATGTAAGTGAAACGTGGACTATGGCAATTGGGTCTGAAGGAACCGCTGGGGTAACTTTCCTGAGATGTACTGTTTGCGGACACACACGACGAGAGGCAGAATAATTC
The DNA here is from genome assembly GCA_003164295.1 of Candidatus Bathyarchaeota archaeon. Lineage (GTDB taxonomy): Archaea > Thermoproteota > Bathyarchaeia > Bathyarchaeales > Bathycorpusculaceae > Bathycorpusculum. Next base: position 15,277 of record PLTA01000024.1, on the reverse strand, counting down.
ATGGCTAAGATCAAAGCTAACCGCAAAAGGAAGCCTCTACGGCATCCAAAAAGGCAAAGTGCCTCATCTGGAAAAGAGAGAAATCCTGAGTCTTCCCTTAATTTTCAGGTGGAGTTAGCTGAATCTATTTACGTTACGCATGTTTAATTGATGTTTATTTCTTATGCCAAAGGACCGAAAGCGTATGGTTTCAAAAGGAAAGTTGAATTTGGGCTTTGACATTGATGGAGTAATCGCCGACTTCTCACAACCCCTTCTAAAAACAATAAAAAAGAATTACGGCTTAACCCTAAAGCCAGCGGACATTTACTGTTTTGAGTTAGACATTGTTTTAGGAATAAGTCATTCTGAAGAAGAACAGTTAATTGGTGAGGTTTTAAAGGATGATTTACCGCTGAATTTGGGCGCTAAAGAAACTTTGGAGCGTTTAAGCCGTGAAGGTCACAACATTTACCTCCTTACAAGTAGGTACGGCCACTTGCGGGATATTACGCAGTCTTGGCTAAAAGAAAAAGACGTACCCTACAATCAACTGCACCTACTAAACAACGGTGAAAAATACCTTTCAAAAGTTGATCCACTAGATTTGATAGTGGAAGATTCACTGCGAGAAGCATTAGGCTGGGCAACAAAAGTCAAGAGCGTTCTAATTTATGATCAACCATGGAACAAAACATTAAACGTTAAAAACCTAATCAAACGCGTTTACAATTGGAACGAAATATACAACGAAGTTCAACAATTAGAAAAATATCCTGTAAAAAACTATTTTTAATCCCAGATAGGCTTTTTTAATGAAAGATGTAGACATCCAAAATTTTTCAGCAGCCGACGGATTCAACTTGACCTATAGATGCTGGAACTCTCTAAAATCGATTAAGCGTGTGATTGTTTGCATTCATGGGATCGGTGATCACTCAGGCTGGTTTAGAAATCTGGGTCCAGAATTAGCGGTCGACGGGAATCAAGTGTATGCATTGGACCTGAGAGGCTTTGGTAACTCAAAAGAAGAAGGACTGCCAAAAGGCTGCGTTAGCGACTTTGAGCAGCATTTACAGGACATTGATGATTTCATCGTTTACTTGCGCGTTGTCCATAAAGGAAAAAAGCTGTTTATTCTTGGACATAGTTTGGGCGGTGTTTACGCCCTTTGGTATGCAGCATTGCACAGTGCTACAATTGATGGTTTAGTGCTTGCGGCACCCCCGATAACCTCAGCGTTCAGCAATCGAAAAAATGCAATCACAATAAGTATTAAAAATGCGATTATTCCACGGCGAACTCACAACCCCTACACTTCGTCAAACGCTAAGAACAGGGATCCTGAAGAAATTGAAATTATGCTCAAAGACCCTTTAGAAACGCCGCAGCTAACTGTTAATTATCTTGCAAATGTAAAAAATAGGCTATTAAAAGTAGCTTTACGAAATGCTTCGCTTATTCAAGCACCAACTCTTATACTTCAAGGAGAAATAGATACAACCGTCTTGGGAACTGGCGCCAAAAAGCTCTACGCAAAGTTAAATGCGAAAGATAAGAAACTGGAGTTATTTCCTGATGCAGGGCATTGGTTCTACGATGTGTTGAGCCCAGTTTCTCCTCGCGCAAAATATACTCCAGCAAAAAGGGAACAATTTATCGTTGTCATAAAGGCTTGGCTGAAAAATCATTGACGGCTGAAATGTGATAAATTATTAACAAATCTCAACTGAATCTAAGATTTCACGGTCTAGCCGTTCAAATTCTAGTGGTCAGCTGAAATCTTTTGTGAATATGGAAAAGCTTGGTTTATTTCTAATTCTTTTTGGAATATTCTTGTCAAGAAAACATATAACGGCGTTATACAATATTTGTCTATTAGCCCATAAGCCAAGAGCCATTTGGAAGCAGATACAAAACGTTGAAGACCTGTCACACCTCGCTAATCAACAGTATCTGCTTCCGTTCCCCCTTTTTAATTAAATCGAATTTGTTATTGTTTTCACACCCCTATAGGGTGCTTGTTGTTGATGTTGTTTAACCGTTGATGAAATCGGTCCAAAAAGTCAACGAGTAGGAATAAGAAAAAAATATTTTTTCTGCTTCTTCTTTTGACGAAATCAATCCTATCTACTTGTTTTCTGTTGTTAGTGATGAATTTTTTCTTCTTTTCAGAACTCAGCTGAAGCGCTAGACAACTTGTTTTAAAATGTCTACAAAGCGATCAATCTCATCAAAAGTATTGTATATATAAAAGCTTGCTCGTGCTGAAGACTGCAAGTTGAAAATTTGATGCAAAGGCTGAGCACAATGAAAGCCGCTTCTTATCGCTATGCCATAATTATCCATAAAAAGTGCTACATCATGAGATGACAAACCTTCAACATTGAATGGGACAATTCCGCTGCTCTGCGATTCGTCACTATGACCGAAAATAGCCACCTTTTGGATTTCCTGCATTTTCTTGATCGCATAATTGGTTAAACGCTTCTCGTGCTCTAAGACTTCATTTTGCCCTATTTGCTCAAGATATTTGACTGACGCGCCTAAACCAACGATACCTGAAATATCAGGTGTGCCCGCCTCAAACTTACCCGGCAAACCCGCAAATGATACGTCACACTGATCATGTTCTTTATTAAATGAAACTTGGCTTATCATGCTACCTCCTCCTTGGAAAGGCGTCATCTTTTCAAGAAGACCTGTTTTGCCATAAAGCACGCCTATTCCCGTTGGTCCAAGCATTTTATGACCTGAGAACGCTAAAAAATCAACATCTAACTCTTTAACATCAACAGGCAAATGTGGAACAGATTGAGCTCCATCAACAAGCATTAATGCGCCGTACTCATGTGCCGCTTTGGATACTTTTTTAACGTCATTTATTGCGCCTGTAACGTTTGAAACATGAGTTAAGGAAACAAGTTTAGTTTTCTTAGACAATTTGTTTTCAAAGTCCTTATAATCTAAGGAGCCATCGCTTTTGACGTTTACATATTTAATGGTGAATCCGCTTAACCCCGAAACAATATCCCAAGGGACGATATTGCTGTGGTGCTCCATAACTGAAACCAAAACTTCATCCCCTTTTTTCAGCGTATGCAGACCCAACGAGTAAGCAACTAAATTGATTGCTTCAGTGGTACCCCTAACAAAAACAACCTCTTTATCGTCGGCATTTATGAAGTGAGCAACTTTTTCGCGGGCTACTTGCTGCATATCTGTTGCTTCTTGAGAAAGCGTATGAACGGCTCTGCCGGTGTTAGCGTTATGATTCTCGTAGAAATCCACTATAGCATCGATTACTTGTATTGGTTTTTGTGAAGTCGCCGCATTATCAAAGTATACAAGCGGGTAGTTGTTTATTTTACGTTTTAAAATTGGAAAGTCTTCTCGAATTTTATTAACATCCAAATGTGACACCCTTGCTCCAAAAAGTAATTTATTTTTAGCCAACTAATCAAAATGAACAAAAATCACTTAGTTATCAAAAAAAAGAAAGAAAGTTAGAGCGACGGTGTAGGCGTTGGTTCTTGGAATAGTACTGTGCTGAGGTATCTTTCGCCTGTGTCTGGAAGAATAACTACTATGAGTTTGCCTTCGTTTTCTTTTCTTTTAGCTACTTCGATTGCTGCAAAAACTGCTGCGCCCGATGATATCCCGACGAGTAAACCTTGCTGTTTGGCTAATTGTCTGGCTGTTTGAAGTGCGTCTTCATCATTAACTTGTATTATTTCGTCAACTAAATCACGTTTTAAAACGTCAGGTACGAAACCTGCACCGATGCCTTGTATTTTGTGTGGTCCTTTTTTGCCTCCGCTTAAGACTGGTGAGGCTGCTGGTTCCACTGCTATTGCTTTGAAATTGGGTTTAAGTGGTTTTATATACTGTGCTACCCCAGTTATTGTTCCGCCTGTACCGACACCAGATATTAGAATGTCTACTTTTCCGTCTGTATCATTCCATATTTCTGGTCCAGTAGTTTCTTTATGAATTTTGGGGTTTGCTAGATTCTTGAACTGTTGGGGTACGAACGAATTAGGTGTTTTTGCAGCCAATTCTTCAGCTATTCTTATAGCTCCGCCCATGCCTTCTGGACCAGGAGTCAAAACTAACTCTGCACCGTAGGCTTTTAGTAGGTTACGTCGTTCAACGCTCATTGTTTCTGGCATTGTTAAGATAAGTCTATACCCTTTAACGGCTGCTACCATAGCTAGTCCAATGCCGGTGTTGCCGCTCGTTGGTTCAATAATGACTGTGTCTGGTTTGATTAGGCCTTGTTTTTCTGCTTCAGTTACCATGCTTAGGCATATTCTGTCTTTGACGCTTCCTCCAGGGTTGCGTGCCTCAAGTTTGCCAACAACGGTAGCTTTTGCGTCTTTCGTTAGAACATTTAAGCGTACGAGTGGTGTGTTGCCGATTGTTTCTAAAACATTTTTTGCAATTTTTGCCATGTTTATTCACCTATTAACGATGATATTCATAATATAACAATGTTATAAAAGCTTTACTTCTGACAAAACAGAATAAAATGGCAATATAAAAGACAAAAAAACTAAAAAATGAGGTGTAAGCTTGAGGCTACATCCAACGATTATAACGCTTGATCCAAATCCGCCTGCAAATCCTCATAATCCTCAATTCCAACAGACAACCTTAGCAAATAGTCAGTAACACCTAACCGTTCTCTTTCTTCTTTGGCTAGACTGGCATGAGTCATAACTGCTGGTTGATTAATCAGAGATTCAACTCCGCCCAAGCTCTCAGCGAGTGCGATCACGTTAAGCCTTTTGAGGAAATCGGCTGTTTTTGGTTTACCGCCTTTTAGAATAAAAGTAACCATGCCGCCAAAACCACTCATCTGCTTCTTTGCCAACTTATATTGCGGATGACTTTTTAACCCTGGATAAATTACTTTTTCAACTTGAGGTTGAGCACTAAGATACTCGGCTATTTTTTGGGCATTTTGGCTGTGTCTCTCCATACGTAAGGCAAGGGTTTTGGTTCCTCTGAGCAATAGGAAGCAGTCAAATGGTGAAGGAACCCCGCCCAAAGAGTTTTGGTTGAACTTTAGCTTAGTATAGAGTTCATCGTTTGAAATCATAATTGCTCCGCCTACTACGTCGCTGTGTCCTCCAATATACTTGGTTGTGCTATGCAAAACTATGTCCGCTCCAAGATCCAATGGATTCTGAAGGTAAGGACTTGCAAATGTGCTATCAACAACCGTTAAAACGCCATGTTGTTTTGCTTCTTTAGAAATGGCTTCTATATCGCATAACCGCAACAGTGGGTTAGTTGGTGTTTCAAGCCAAATCAAGCGAGTATTACTTTTGATTTCTTCCTTAACATTCTCAACATCTGAAGCATCCACATAACTGAATTCTAAGCCGAAGTTGGCTAATGTTTTGTCGAATAGTCGGCGTGTTCCTCCGTAAAGGTCTTCAAAGGCCACCACGTGATCGCCACTTTTCAGCAAAGAAAGTGCCAATGTAGTTTCTGCCGCTAATCCCGATGCAAAAGCTAAACCATACTTAGCGTTTTCCAAAACAGCTAATCTTTTTTCTAGTGCATTACGCGTGGGGTTGTTTGTTCGGGCGTATTCATAACCGCCCGTTGGTTTATCTATCTCCTTTCGGGCAAAAGTCGCTGCAAGATGGATTGGCGTTACTATGTCTCCGCATCCGCCTTCTTTGAGGTTTGGTTCTTCCCCGCAATGAATTGCTTTTGTTGAGAACTTCATGGTTTTTCACTTTTTAGGAAATAGTTGATAACGTCAATCGTAGTTATTACGTCAAGGGTATTGTTTTCTTTTTGAACTGCTATTGCATTCTGGTTCTTGAGCAGGCTAAGAGGTGCCGCTATTTTGTCGTCGATGTTAACGGTCGGTAAGGGGGGCTCCAAAAAATCTTTAACCTTATGTTCGCTCGATGAGTTATTTCCTGATAGTTTATTCATGACTGAGATTTCACGTATACTGCCTACCTGTGTGCCGTCCTCTATTACTGGCAGTTGAGAGACTCCATGTGTTCGCATTAATTCTATGGCTAGGTTTAGTTTGTCTTCTGGGTTAACAAAGAGTAAGTTGATTTTGTTAGTTTTTGCTTTTAGGATGTCTTTGACAGCTATTTTGTCTGTGCCTCCGGGCAAGAACCCGTTTTCAACCATCCAATCGTCAGAGTAAATCTTGTTGAGGTAGTTTCTTCCAGTATCAGGGAGGATGACAACTATGATCTTGCCCTTATTTTCCCCTCGTTTTGCAACTTGTAACGCTGCAAATACCGCAGCGCCTGCAGAGCCTCCTGCGAACAAGCCTTCTTTTTGAGTCAGCTCTCTGGCAGTTAGGAAGGCTTCTTTGTCATTTACCGTTATGATTTCATCTAAAAGTTTGAGATTGAGGTTCGCTGGCAAGAAATCTTCACCAATGCCCTCAACCTTGTATGAGTGGATTTCTCCTTTTGTGCCATAAAATTCGTGATGGTACATTGAGCCTTCTGGGTCAACACCGACAATGCATACGTTGGGGTTTTTCTCTTTTAGATACTTTGCAATGCCGCTGATGGTTCCGCCTGTGCCCATGGTGGCAACCAATATGTCGACTTTGCCGTCTGTTTGTTCCCAGATTTCAGGACCCGTGGTTTTATAGTGTACTTCGGGGTTTGCCTTGTTGAAGTACTGGTTAGGCATGAATGAGTTGGGGGTTTCTTTTACGATTCGCTCTGCGACTTTGATGTAATTTGCTGGGTGGTCAGCTGGGACATTTGTGGGCGTTACTATTACTTTGGCGCTGTAGGCTTTGAGGAGGTCAATTTTTTCTTTACTCATTTTATCTGGCAGCGTGAAAATCATTTTGTAGCCTTTAGCTATGGCAGCCATCGCTAATCCTAAGCCTGTGTTGCCTGATGTGGGTTCAACGATGGTGTATCCCGGTTTTATGAGACTTTCCGCCTCGGCTGCTTGGATCATTGCGATGCCTATGCGGTCTTTTATGCTGCCGCCTGGGTTGAGGAATTCCAGTTTGGCAAAAATAGTGCATTGGAGGTCGGTTGTTAGTTTATTTAGTTTTAAGATTGGTGTGTTGCCTATTAGTTGTAGTATGTTTTGGGGTATTCTTTTTTCGTGTTTTTTTGACAATTTGCATACCTGCTATTATAACGGTGTTATGGTTTGTATAACGATGTTATATTTAAGTGCTTTTGCCAAAAACATCAAAATAAATAATCACAAATCAGCTCCCACTTTTCAGGTGGCTACAGGGACGACGCGCATTTTACACAAAAAACGCATGCTCACAGTTATTATTCGATTTAGATTATTTCAAACACAAAGGCTTTGGTCATCACCAAGAGGTATTTGAAAAATCGGGCATATTCAGTTACGTCGCCATTTTATTTGCAAGTTTTCCAGCAACTACTAATGTTTTTAGAAAGCAAAGCAACGCGGATAAACGCAGAAAGACGCAGAAACACGCGCTTCAACGCAAAACAACGCCAAAACACTCAACCTGCAAACAAAACAAAGCCTGAATAAAAAAAGCAACCCAAAACGCAAAGAACAAAATTTGCAAAAAATGAAAATCCAAACCAAGCCTCCTAACTCAGCTAATAAATTAATTTCCTTCGATCTGTAGGCATGTGATTTATTAAGTATAATGCTGTTATATTCTGCGAATCAAAATGAGTGCTCGATGCGAAACAATAGGGAAATATGTGCTGCCAGTCTTCAGATCTCTTGTAGCTAAAGAACTCATCAATACTTACCATTTAACACAGGTTGAAGCAGCAAAGAGGCTTAAAACCACTCAAGCAGCAGTAAGCCAATACATAAACTCCAAACGAGCTATCAAAGGCACAGAACAATTCAACGAAATCGTCCCCAGAATCCAATCTGAGGCGAAAGAAACCGCTAAACGCCTTGTTAACCAAGAAACGACTTGGGATGAAGTAACACTAGATTTCTGCAAGTTATGCTCAACTTTTTACACAAATGAAGAGAACAAAACAGGCGACAACTACACAATTTAGTTAACTTCAAACTGTGGAAAAAACTGAAAGCAAATCGAAAAATTATTTTGATTTGTGAAAATGATTGGACATTTTTCCAGAACGGTTCCTAATGATTTAAGCCCTATTTACATTTTTGAGATTAAATAATCAAAAAACTATCGGACAATTTTGACCAATTTAGGGGGAACCCCCTATCTCAACAGTGTTTTAGCATTTTAACAAAGAAGGGGAAGTGTATGATTATCTAAATTCTTGGAATGGTTTTCTAACTCCCCTCTTTTCTTTGATGCCCTCTAGAAAAAGGCATCATTTATAGTTGTAAAGGGACTGATAAAACTTTAAAAAAGCGCCTGTAAACACTTATGCTCCTAAGCTTTTATACATTTAAACACATATGCTTATAAGCACCATTGCACTTAATATGCTTTGTAAATAAGTGAATCAAAGCAAAAAAAACGAAAATAATGACTGACCGAAAATGAAGATTCACCTACTTTTAGAAACATATGACGACAAAAGCGTTCAATGAAAAACGGTGACAAAAAATGGGTCGCATCAACGTTGACATAAAAGACGAATTAGAAAAGCAGCTAAGAATAAAGACAGTAGAAAGATTCGGGGGCAAAAAAGGCGACTTATCTCGCGCAGTCCAAGAAGCAGTAAAAACATGGATCAACAGAAAAGAATAAAGCATGAAGTCGCAGCCTCTTTAAGCCAATTAACTAAATTATTAAGAATGCCTCGGAAATAGGCGCAGGGAAGCCAGTTAGCCTAAAACACCCAGTCTCGCGCGGGTGATATTATGGGCGATCTAGCTGAAAGCCCTTTATAGAATTGTACTCAATAAAAAGTACGTAAAACTCTGCTGAGCACTCAGTAAGAAAAGTTTAAGCGATTCGCGAACAGATAAGAATTAAATTAATAAGGTGGAAATTATGGTTAACAGAAAATTGGAACTTGTTTTTATCGATAAAGAAGGCAAATATTACCCTTTAGACGAAGTAGATCGTGAAGAATTAGCGGTAGGTTTAGAAAGGATTACTAAAGAAGTCGCCAAACGATTACAACTGTTAAAAGACCAAAGATAAACCCTTCCTGGGCTTCTTTTTTTAGATCCAAGCAAAATTCCTGAACGCAAATTCTAGAGTTATTTGAAGCTTAAATATAACTTGACACTAACATGCTAGTGGAGATCTGTTTTCTAATGGGTAGTTTTTTAGTTACTTTACCTGTAAAATGGGAAGTTTATGTGAAACGTTTAGCTGACGAACACGATACCGACGTTAGCAAAGTCATTGGCGGAATGTTTGAATGGGCTTTTTCTGTTTCTGATAGCAAAAGGCAATTTGAAGTTTGGTTAGATAAAGCTTATCCGCCAAAAGGCCAAGCTGAAGACGAATCCATGGCTGAAGGCGAAGAAGCAAGCGAGGCTGAAGAAGAAGCCGAAGACGGAGCGGAAGAGGAACTTCACGAGGACCGAGAATACAGCGAAGATAGCACCTAAAACCATCAAACACGTTTCATCAATACTATTTTTCTATAAAAGAAAAAATTCGCTTACCTGAGGTGAAAAACAAAATGGTTGAAAAAGATGACATTAAGAACGATAAACCAACCTCTCACGTAAAAGAAGTTAGCCGATACAGCGGTGAAAAAAATAAAAAAGTAAGTGAAAAGCAAAACGAATCGCAAACAGGCCCACATACACCTCGCGGAAAAAAACAAAGACGACAATTCAAACTTGCGCCAAACAGAGGATAAAAAATTTTTACTTTTAACTCCGAGACTGAGATTTAACATCTGCTTCAGGTAGCTGCAAAAAGGTTCTTTGGAATTAGCGCTGAAATGGTATATATAGCTATTTTGCCTTCTAGCTTGATAGGTTAAATGTATGCCGAAATGTCCAAATTGTACTGCCCACGTAAAAGAATCTGATAAGGAATGGGACTTTGGTCGATTCCACGTTAAGCTGTATAGGTGTACTAAATGTGGAAATCAATTTAGAGAATTTTTCAAGGAAACTACTTTGCAATTTGTTTTGAGTGCACACAACGGTAGTTTAGGAAAAACCAAAGTAAACAAGGAAACATTGGACAGGCATAAAAGCTATCAATAACTATTTCGACTTTTTTCAGATTTCATCGAAGGTTTAAAAGAACAGACAACTGTAGTTTCTAAATTTTGGACTCTTCATTTTGTTATTTCTTGATCAAAGTCTGAAATATTTGCCCGCAGATTTCATTTTTTTTGGTGGTTATATGCATTTTTCAAAATCACAATAACTTACTATTTTAAAAATAACAAAATAGCATAACCTTTTTAGAATTTGCCCAAAAAATATAAATATTCAATGCTTCGAAATAATATCGTTTCAGATGACAAATGACGAGAACACAGACCTTCTGCTTGGTTTGGGTTTAACTCTTAATCAAGCAAAGGTTTACTTAGCCATACTTAAACTGGAAAAAACTACTGTAGGGCAAGTAGCAAAATTTTCAAGAGTACGCAGAGAAGACGTTTATAGAATTCTACCATCACTCGAAAAAATGGGGTTAATTGAAAGATTAATGGGCAAACCAACTGAGGTCCGAGCTACTCTTATTTCAGATGCATTAACTTCACTGGTGGCGGAAGAACAAAACAAAGCTAATGAACGGTTAACGAATATGAAGAGCAGTATCCAGAAGTTGTCCATTAAAGACTGGAAACAGCCCCTGCATAGCGATGCAAGCATTTACATAGTGATAGCGGAAAAGAAAGCAATTTTGGCTAAGACATCAGAACTAATTAGAAACTCCAGAAAAGAAGTTGCTTTAATTGCAAACAAAGTAAGTCTAATAACTGTTTTGTCTCACTTTTCTGATGAATATAAATATGCGATAAAGAAAGGCACAGTGATTCGACTAATTTTTGAAGCTGCAGGTCCAGATGAATTACTCAAAGAGAAAGCTCAAAAAATCATTGGTGGCGCTTCAGTTCAAATAAGGTTTCATCGTGAACCCTTGAATCATTTCATTATGTCTGATGACAAAGAAGCAATGATTACCGCTTCTAAGTCAACTGGATTAGGCGAAAGTCCTTCTCTTTGGGTAAACAATAGTAATCTTATTGGAGTCCTGAGAACAAGTTTTGAATCGGACTGGCAAATAGCTGAAAGCTTACCCGAGCAATTAATTTCCACGTAATTTCAAATCGATTAGCACTATTACGTGTCTATTTACGTCAGCTTGACATCTCGTTGCTGGGGCTTCCCATTCACAGACGTTTAAATAATTTTCATGTCTTAGACGATGTTAAAGTAGTTTATGAAAAATGATGATTTAATAATTCTCCTTGCCATTGTAATATTTGTCCTTTGGCTGGTTGGCTTTTTCACAATCGGTGGATTGTTTGACCTTCTGATTGTTGTCGTTATAATTCTATTTGCACTTAGACTGCTTCGAGAACGCAAATTATTATAAATCTTAAGGTTCAAATTATGACTTCGAGCTCTCTAACAGCATATTTTCTTAATTTAACATATAATACTTGTAAAGTTGTGAAGGGTCATTCTCAATTGTTGATTTGCAGAATGATTAATCGGAAGATCCAAATTATTGGTCACGCGCCTTCGAGTTTTGTGCAAAAAATAAACAATTGTTTCTGAAATAAGCTCAAAGAAATAATAAGAAAAAATTTTGTTTACGATTTTGACCTCGTTAATTTTGGCTGTGTCTTAACGAATATTGAAAGTAACCCCTAAGAGTCCCAGAATAACTAAAGCTCTTCCGACTCCGCCGGAAACGATTCCAAGCACCAATAGCACTATCGCCTAAGGTAAGGGTCAACAGACTTTGACCCAATTATACAGATTGCCTCAATTACTATTGCTACTATATAGCTGATCGATTTGAAATTCGCGTGAAAAAATTGACGCTAATTTTAAATGTGGGGGAAAAATGTTCCCGGAACCACTATACCAAAGAGGGCTCCAAATACTATGCTTATTACGACGAAGATTATCCATGCCAAAATTGCTATAGCAATGCCGCCAAGCCAGCCCGTTCTAAAACTTGCCTTGTAAACCCAAATCCACGCTATTAATGCTAAAATTAATGCAAGTATATATGCTGTTGAACCTATAACTGTTCCCAGCAAGTAGCCCACAATTATTATTGTGACAAAGTAAACTATGGGACCAAATAGCGTGGCAATCATGGCTTCGCCAAATGTAGCTTTTCCGCCAGTTACTGCCTTGCCAGCTAACCACACAGGTATAGAGACAATTATCCACAGAATAATTAAGCCAACAATGGTTAAAAGCAGACTCGTTAAAGTCACATTTCCAAAAATAATATTACTCAAGAACTGCACCCTTTAATTTACATAAGCGAACAAATCGCTATTAAACTTGTGTAGCTGTTATCTCACAGCAACAAAGCGCTATACTTTTCTAAATTCCGGGTTAACTGTTTGTTGAGCTAAAACAAGGTTGATCCCCGTATAGTTGGGGTTTCACAATCACAAACTTTATTCTAAAAAAACGGGCAATTAAATAAAAAGATGGATAAAATGCCGGGTGACAAGAAAAAAATTGAAAATGGGAATGAAAAAACTGGAGAATCGATAAACAAAGGCATCAAAGAAGTGCTAAGCCGTGGATAACTTTGGAAAGTGACTGAGGAAGGAACTTAAGAAAAAAGAATAAACGCGTAAATAATTCTCTTTCTTTTGGGCAAAAGAGAAAAGTATCTGTTATTATCTATTGAACTCGCAGATTCAAATTGGTCTTGGGGGAACGTGGAACAGTTTCTAAATATTCTGGAGAAGAAAAAAATATTCACCATTACGCGGAGAATTTTTGGCTAGGGCTAAGAGTTTACCGAGGCTTTATCTCAAACTTACTTGATGTTAAAGCTCCCCTATTTTGCGGACATAAAGTAACCTACAACTGTAACCTTCGCTGCAAAATGTGTCCATTCTGGAAAAGAACCAGCCAAAATTCAACCCTCGAACAGGAAAAAAGAATTCTGGAGCGGGTTTATGATTCGGGCGCTGTTGGAATCGCTTTTGAAGGCGGCGAACCTCTTCTGAGAAATGATTTAGTTGATATTCTTGCTTTTTCACGTTCTCTTCCTCTGCATACAAGCCTAATAACCAACGGGACCCTGCTTGAATCCAGAATTGACGAGATAGCCCCATACATTAACGGGGTGGTTTATGTTTCGTTGGATGGGTTGGAGAAAACTCATGATGCTATTCGAGGAGTCGAGGGAAGTTTTAAAAAAGCGGTACGAGGGATAAGTGCGGCAAGAGAAAAAGTTTCTGTTACATTAAACACAACGATAATGGCTGAGAATGTTGATGAAATCGAGAGTTTGGTGGAGCTAGCAAAAGAGTTGGGCGCAAGAATATCTGTAGCTGTGGCCCATGAATATTGTAATGTTAATGCGTCTTCGGCTGCTACGGACAAAACTTCGGAAATCGCGCACAGGCTTATGGAAATGAAGCTAGAAGGTTACCCCCTTGTCAATTCCATCGGTTACTTCAAAGTTATGGCTAAAGAGAAAAAATGGCGTTGCAAGCCATGGTCCATGGTAAACATAGACCCAAACGGCAATGTGGTTTTGCCCTGTTATGTCCACAATGATTATGCTAGCAGCGTTTCGGTTTTTGACAATGGAATTAAGAATGCTGTTTCAGGGTTTGATTGGAAAAAAACTAGAAATTGCCAAAAATGCAGCTTGCATTGTTATGTTGAGCCTTCGTTGGCGCTTTCAGGAGATTTCAGATCGTACTTGCATTGGGCTTTTCATCTAAGTATCTAATTTTTTGAGTATAAGGGCAAGAAGTAGTATTTGTTTAGTAAAAAAGCTTAAGCGCTAGAAAATTATTGCTTCTTTAGATGTTTTTAGCAAGAGGATTGAAGTTTTATGAGTTATTCAAAAAGACAAGGCGGTAATTACGAAGGAAGACGAGGTCATGGTAAAGGCACTAAACGTTGCCCTGTTGCGGTGGGAGAAGAATTAGAAGTAGATATTGTGGATTGTAGCCCAAAAGAAGAAGGAATTGCTAAAGTTCAAGGTTTTGTCATACATGTTGCCAATGCAAAACTTGGCGAGCATGTGAAAATAAAGATAAATCGGATTGGCGGCACAACTGCAGAAGCAGAAATAATAAAATAGTTACGTGTTTCTAAAAAGCAAACTTAATCCCTGTCAGTAAAATTCGAAAAATTGTCCCTGTTTAGTGGTGAAACTTAGATTTTCAATGTTGCCTTTATTGCAGTCACATAGTTTTGTTAGTTCTCTATTTTTCTTTTCTGTTCTCGCTCTGATTGGGCGGTGAATTTTTTGTCTAAGACTGCGCGCGCCCCAATATGGAGCCTAAAAGGATTTCTGACGGCAAATTCATCTTCAATGATTATAATGAAATGTTCAACTCAAGAGCGAAATATAATAGGCGTTGCTCACAAGCCATCTGAAAAACTCCAGCAAAGAATGGTAACTTTAAATAAAATGCAAACTAAACCTGTTCATCTCCATTTTTCTCCTCTCTGTTTTGAATGAAAAAAAGCAAATTACGTGTGAAATTAATGAAAAACTGCGTTTGTCTAAAGGTTGGCTTCCAGAGGTTTATAGACTAATGTTTAATGGAATTAAAAGAAATGTTTATATCAGTTGACTAGGCTTCTGTTAGAATTCAGCTATAATTGCTAGCCCCGCGATTTTCACATGGCGGCGGCTCAACCCGTACCGAAACGGCGATTGCCTTGCAGGGATGATGGGGTTGGCCTCCAATTGCGGGGACATAAATGTGGACCTAACTAATTGCTCAGTTAGGTCTGAATTGGGCTTTGACGTATTGAGTGGAATGTTTTTCCCTCCAAATCCAGTTAGGCACAAATCATGCGATTAAGTGCAGAACGTACCACACAAAAAACAAGATAGTAAGATCCGCAGAAATCAATATGGAGTGCATAACTCCGGTTGATCCTGCCGGACCCCACTGCTATCGGGATAGGACTAAGACATGCTAGTTGAGCGCTTCCTAGCCAATTTGGGAGCGCAGCGCACAGCTCAGTAACACGTGGCTAACCTGCCCTTGGGACGAGAACAACCCCGGGAAACTGGGGCTAATTCGCGATAGGTGAAGAACTCTGGAATGAGTCTTCGCCCAAAAGACGTTGGGGTTATGCTCTCCAGCGCCGCCCAAGGATGGGGCCGCGGCCGATCAGGTTGTTGGTGAGGTAATGGCTCACCAAGCCTTTTACCGGTGCGGGCCGTGGGAGCGGGAGCCCGGAGATGGGCACT
>PLTA01000051.1 GCA_003164295.1 Candidatus Bathyarchaeota archaeon | reverse complement strand
ACAGAAGTCTACGTAAGGGGAGATACTGTTTCGTAAAAATAGATATGACACTCAAAAACATATTTCTCCTGAACTAAACTACAACCACAATTGTTACTTGCTCCACACGATAGTCCATTGCATAGGATACTTCGTTTGATATGGAAACTTTACTGTCAAACATAAGTGGTTATTTTAGGATTCTGTCACCGTCAACAGCCAACCCGCAGTTGGAAAGTTCACGTATGAGGGCAAGTTTCCAGCTATCGTGATCATCAAACGCGATGAAATTTATGCCTTCAAAATCTGTGGGGATTTCAAAGTTTGCGCATTCTCTAAAGAAGACAAGTACGTTACCCTTGCCAAGATTTCCCAAAAGGAAACCAAGTTCAAAAACCACATCCTGCTTAGGTCTTAGCTTGCGTTTTGTAGCGGCTTCATTTTTAGCGTACACAAAATCGTCTGGCGACAACAAAACCACTGCAAAAGCGACATCAGCGTAGTCTTTGCTAAAGTTCTCCACTATTTTCTTTCCTTGGCTTGGTTCTTCACACAAAACCACGGGTATAAGCGAAAGTTTAGTTAAAGCCCCATTAAGAGCCTGATTCATTTCTTCATCTGTGCCGGAAACAACGATAATTCTGCGACTCAAATTCCCTAAAGCTGAAGTTGTCGATTGGCTGGGGGAAGACTTGTTTTCTGTTGAGGGTAAGAATTTTTCTGTGCAGAGGTAGACGCCTTTGACTTTGCCTTTGACGATGCTTTCGATGAGATATTTTTTGTCTTTGGAAGATGCACTATTTTCGTGGTTAGTCAGCTCTAGTTTGTCTGCTGTTACGTACGACCAGAATAGTGCGACTTTGATGACTTTGATAGGGTTGAGGAGTCTGCCCATAAACCAGAACGGTTGCCCAGCGGCGTAAGGTATTGCGAAGGTGCGGTTAAGTTCCTCATGGGAAACGTTGAAGCGGAACCCTGACTTTTCTGGCTCAGAGTATTCTACGTAGATATGATATTTTGGAATCGACAATCTGCTCAAATCTTACCAACCGCTCTACAGAAAAGCCTTACCATAACAGGATAAGGAATGATGGCACTTTTTAGTTTTATCGAAGACTAAATGCTGGTTCACAATTTATTGAAGCAATAATCTCAGCGGCAAACGCCTCTTGTTCTTCAGTTCCAGTTACAGCTATCCAGCATGATCCTTCGGCGCCACAAACACCGCCAGCAGCAATTAAGTCTACTTCAGCGCCAGTTAAGGCGGTTAAAGCGTCTACCTCTGTAAATACTTCTCCAACAACGGGCAACAAACGGTAACCACTTGCGCCAGGCGCGTTGAGTTTTTCAGCTAAAAGTGATAAGTCGCCAATTATTCTTTTCTCAATGCCTATTGGTATTATGAGTTTTACTCGGCGCCCCACTATAGCAGGCAAGGCTAAACCGATGGTTCCAGCTTTCGGGTGACCAACCAGAATTCCTGCCTGTTTACGGGTCAAATCCAGTGCGTTTGCACCCTTCAAAATTACATCATCCTCTTTAAGCGAGTCAACAACATCACCAATTGTTTTGCCTTTCTGCCATACACCATCAGTTATTACAACATCGCCAGGAAACTTACTTTCATCCACAATCCTACCTTCATCGGTTACTGACTGAGTCGGAGGCAAAGTTACACCCCTAAAAAACCTGTCCCTTGAGAAATCGTTTGAGATATTATTACATCTGAAAATTTCTTCAGCCACATATCCATTGGTTGTTCCAGCAACAATCACGAGCGTTCCGTTTTTGAGTACTCTTTTAATTGCGGGATGGTTTGACAGAGTTTTTGCGATTAATCTTTTTCCGGCCGCCGGAGTAATTAGAAATTGTTTCATAATTGGCACCTTAGTAATTGTTTATTTGATCGTGGATTATAATAATTTTTGTTAACAGGTGCGAAGAGCTTTCATCAGAAAAAGATTTCTTTACCAATAAATCATGATTTTGTCCAAAGAGGGCGATCACCGCGTTCGCAACGCGGAGGCAGTGGGTTCAAAACCCATAGAGACCTATACCTTTAATCGGTTCAGACAAGTTTGCTATCAAAAAATATGAGCAGCATCAGAAATCAAACCCATTCTCTTAAAAGAAGCTACTTCTTCTCAATTTTCTTGTCATTAGTCAAATCTAATTCTTCAAAGTTAAAAAAAATTTTTGTTTACAAATAATAATTTATATTATTATGAGCTATTACCTTAGCGATAAGAATGAATATCGATCAGAAAAAGATTGCAACCATACATGACTTCTATTTAGACTTTGATTTCATGTCCGATCGTCTCAGAAGTCTTAAAGAAAAGTTTCCTTCAGGCTTAATTATACCAATCCTTGGAAGTGATATAAAAAGTCCAGGCCTAACGAAAATTGTTGATGAAATAAATCAATGCGATTATCTGAGTGAGGTTTTTGTAGCTCTTTCAGCCACGGGACCCAGTGATTACGAAGAAGCTCAGAGATTAAGTCGCTCATTCAAGGTTCCGTGCGAAGTGGTTTGGTGCAACAAACCTGAAGTGATAACCGTTTTGGAAGAGCTCAAAATAAAAGGTCTCGATGTTACTCAGTTATCGGGCAAAGGCAAAGATGTGTGGATAGCGATGGGTATAGCATCCCTCGATCTCTTTGCTTTTGCAGTACATGATGCCGACGTTGTATCTTATACTAAGATGCTGCCTACGAAATTGTTATACCCTATTATTGAACCCAAGCTTGACTTTTTCTTTTCCAAAGGATATTATGCGCGTATTGATGAAAATAGGAAAAAAATGTTTGGTCGGATTCATAGGTTATTTATCAATCCTTTACTAGAGGTTCTCCAGGAGAAACTCCGTTATTCAAGATTTCTCATATATTTGCAATCCTTTAGTTATCCGCTTGCGGGTGAAATGGCGCTCTACAGCGACTTAGCTACGCATCTTAGAGTGCCAAGTGATTGGGGGCTTGAACTCGGATTGCTTTCTGAGGTTTATAGAAATGCTTCTTACGGGCGCATCTGCCAAATTGACCTTGGATTCTATGATCATAGGCACAAGCAAATTGAAGCCAACGAATTAATGACAACCGCTGAAGACAGTTTCGTAACTTTGTTGAGAACTTTGACTGAAACCGAAAACATAGATGTTTCTGAACCTTTTCTCACAAGTCTTTATGTTGCTTATAGGCGGTTGGCGCAGGATAAAATAAGGCAGTATCATGCCGATGCTACATGCAATAATCTATGTTTTGACAGGCATGAAGAAGAGGCTACCGTAGATGCGTTGTCTTCAGTTATTATTTCAGGCGGAAAAAAATATTTGACTAACCCAGTAAAAACTCAATTGCCAGATTGGTTGAGGACTATGTCAGCTATGCCCGATATCCGAGAAAGGCTCAGGGAAGAAGCCATTGAAACCTGAAGGTACAAAAATTGTTGTTTTCGCAGACCTTGATGGAAGTCTCTTAAACAATAAGTATGAATATGATCAAATAGAACCAATTATTCGTCAACTTCTATTGTCAAATGTCTCTATTGTTTTTGCTAGCAGTAAAACAAGAGATGAAATTGATTTTTACAGAAGAAAATGGCAGATAACTGATCCATTTGTTATTGAAAATGGTTCAGCAATCCTGATACCTGAGAATTATTTTGGGGCACATTATGAATTTACAAGGCGGGTACAAGGCTACAACATAATTGAACTGGGTACTGCTTACCATATTATTCTTGAAAAAATAATCATTGTAAGAAAACAGACAGGCGCTAATATTGTCGGGTTTGGAGACATGACTGCGGAAGAGATTGCAAAAGACAGCGGGTTGACCCTTTATTTGGCGCAGCTTGCTAAGAAAAGAGAATATAGTGAGCCATTTAAAATTTTAAAAGGAAATGAGAAGGATGTTTTAGACGCAATAATCGGCGAGGGCCTTTGCTATACCCGGGGTGGAAGATATCTGAACGCTCTAGGAAATTGTGATAAAGGAAAGGCAACGTCAATTTTAGAAAACCTGTATTTGCGGCAGTTTAAAAGAGTCTTCAGTATCGGAGTAGGAGATAGCGCTAATGATTTCGCTATGCTAAAAATTGTGGATAAGCCATTTTTTGTAAATAAAACAGCTGATAAAAAAACCGTTTGGAAAGAAATCGAATCGATTGCTCAAGCTGAGCAGAAGATTTCAAATCATTAATATTTGTCAATCAAGTAGTGCTTGAGTTTTTCAAAGGTTTTTGCTTCTTCAACTACTCTTGCTTCAGACTCTTCCTCAGACTCTGTCCACGTTTCTTTCAGGAAAGCAGCAATCCTACCAATCCAAAGCACCCTCAAAGCATCTATCAATTTCTCTCTGCCATAAACAGGGTTTTTATGAAATTCTGAGACGAATGAATAAACCGTTTTTGCCCAGATTTCCGAAGGAAAATCAACATTTGAATGTTCAATTTGTCGTAGTTGTTCAAATTTATTTAGGATTTCGGGTTCTAGAAATGATTTGTAAATGGCGTCGTAACTGTCATAGTTGTTTTTGAATGCTTCAATCGTAGCAGGTAGGGAAACTTGAATTTGCTCGGGCGTACTGTTGCTTTTTACATCGCCCAATAATTCTGTGGTAGAAACACCGTCTATTGCTTTCCAAACTGACTCATAGCATTCTATTGAAGTAAACATGATATTGATGACTTGACGAAACATAGAAGCCAACTGACTGGAAGGGTCTTTGGCATCATGATTTTTTACTCCCAAACGAGCTTGTTTTACTTTGTATCCTTTTGCAAGTGCGGTGTAGGTTTCAAAGATGTCTATACCGAAGCGACAAACGTCTGGAAGCTCCCACATAGAGGAATCTAAAAGGTCTTTCACCAATTCAATAGAAAGACCAAAATCTCCTCCTATAGGTTGCCTGATGTCTTTGCCGAAAAGGCTTTTTGTTACTGGATAACACAAAAAGTTCGTTATTGTTCCATCATATTTGCGTCGGTTGTAATAGGGTGCTACAAAACCCGTTCCCGCCATTGTCGGGGCAATTAATAGTTGCATCCACTCTGGAGTTATGCTTCGTAAATCTGAATCTACTAGGGCAACACTTTTCACTTTCAACTGAGTTGCTGCCTCAAAAATCGCCCTAACAGCCCTTCCTTTCCCCGATATGCCCATGTAAATAGCTGGAATTAGCTTCACCTCGGAAGGCAAATATAATTTCTTGACAGAGGTCAAAGTCTCATCCTTTGAGTTCCCATCTGACACAAAGATTACAGACTTAAAATTAGGAAAATAAGTGTCTAAACCCTTGGTAACTTGAGAAATAACATAACTTGCGGTCAAAACATTATTGAAAGACGGAATTCCTACCAAGATATCTGCTTTTTCTATGTCGTGTAGATACACTGTGGCATCCAAAGATAATGCGGAATCTTCTTTATTCATACTTGTTCCACCTGCATTATGCATACATTCTAAAATAGCATTCGCTTACAATTGCTATCTTAATACTTTAGATTCTTAAAAAATTAGTAAAAATCTTAAAGAAAACGTTTAAAATGACCGACATTATAAAGTTAAATTAAATCTTTCAAAGCAATAATCACACATAGATCATTAACATTGGTCTCTGTCGCTCCAGTGCAGATGAGATCACCAAGTTTTGAGAAAAAACTGTTGGAATCATTATTAGCAATAAATTTTTCCGGATCCAACCCTAATTGCCTTGCTCGCTTTAGCGTGAAGCCATCAATAATTGCGCCTGCAGCATCAGTTGGTCCATCAACTCCGTCAGTACTAAAAGATGCAATAACGCACCCCTCGTATTCTTTTATGTTCAAAGCGGCCGACAATGCCAGTTCTTGATTTCTGCCTCCTACCCCTTTTCCGCTAACTATTACAGTTGTTTCTCCGCCGACGACAACACCCAATGATCTAGAAGTATCCATGCAGACAAAGCCTTCACTAGCAAGTTTTGCTAATGCTTTCCCAACTTCTTTAGCCTCTCCTTCTAACAAATCAGCTAATAATAATGTGTTAAGTCCTTTTGAAGCTAAGAAGTCAATTGCGGCCAAGCTAGCGGTTCGGTTGTTACCAATAACAAAATTGTGAACTTTTTTAAAAACAAGATCATTTGGTTTAGGTGTTTCCTGGAGCAGACCTTTTTCGCCTTCTAAAAGGATCTTCCGAATAGAAACGGGTATATTCAGCCATAAGTCATATTTTTCAAGGATCTTTTTGGCATCGCTAAATGTTGATGTGTCGGGAACTGTTGGACCGGAAGCGATAGAATCAAGTGGGTCTCCCATTACATCTGAGAGCACAAGGTTTAGAAGCGTAGCTGGATAAGCTTTTTTTGCCAACCATCCACCTTTAAATGCTGAAAGATGTTTTCTGACGGCGTTGATTTCGGTTATTTTGGCGCCGCTTTTAAGAAGCGCATTTGTAAGTACTTGCTTATCTTCAAGTGATATGCCTTCGCGAGGGAGCGGCATAAGACTTGATCCACCGCCTGAAATCAGGCAAATAACTAAATCATCTTCTTTTGCTTGTTCGGCTAATGCCATGACTCGGAAAGTGCCAAATACTCCTGCTTCGTCAGGAACGGGGTGGCTGGCTTTATTGAGTTCTATAACTTTGGTTTTTTGATTTGTGCTGTAAGGAATGTTTACAACTCCAGCTGTTATATGGCTGCCCAGTAGCTCTTCTATGGCTTGCGCCATCTTGCCGCCTGCTTTTCCTCCACCTACCACGTAAACATGTTTGAACTTCCTTAAGTCAAACGTGCAGTTTTCAACCTGAAGCTGATCGTTTTCTACTTTCATTTTTGCCTTGATCAGCCGCTCAGGTTCAGCAGCATTAACAGCCTGCTCAAGGCATTGTAGAGCTAGGTCACGACCTCGGCGAATAATTGATGTTTCTCCGTTTTCGATTAACTTTTCTCGATTTATAATTTTTATCATTCGATTTAACCGCAAAAATCTTTCTATCAGTTAGTATGGATATACCTAAATAAACAATCTTGTATCCGGGTATTTGAAAAAAAAGATATTGATTTTGCACTTTAGATGTTGGTACGGCGTGGGGTTTCTTTTTAGTTTCGTTTGACCGACCATTTAGATCTACGGATTTTCAGCCAAAATCGCTGGGTTGGATTTGAACCCTAACGGGCAAAATACAATTCATTTTACGAGGTTTTCAGCGATATTCAATTTTTTTTCTTAGGGAATCTTTCACAAACATTTCCTTTTAACTAATCTTTAGCTGTATCGTTTTTTTTCTTTCACTGAATTTAATATCGCCCACTGTGTGTAATGCGTACTCTCGCTTTCCCGAGGAATTCCGAGGCGACCTCCAACAATTGGGGAATAACTTTGGGACCACACATATCACAGTGAAAAAATTCAGGATCAAAATCCATATTTTCGATGATATCCACCGTTTCCTCGCGTTACTGGTTGCCACCATGAATTGAGGGAACTCATGTCCGGCGCCTCTGCGTTGAAGGATCTTGAATTGGAATTATGAAAATCTAGCAGTTTCCTTGAATTTGTGAAACTCACAGATATCAGAAAATAAAAGCCATTTCCATCTAAAACATCCACTAATTAACCCCCCGAATGTCTGTCTTTCCTATCCAATCAGTTTTATACGGAAATTTTTGTCAAAGTCCGAAATAAGTCAATATGAGGATTCTAGCCCAATTTATTAGTAAAAAGATATCGCGAAATAGCAGTTGAAAACAACTAGAATAGACTCATGTTTCTTCGGAGGCACTTTGGCGCATTATCTTTGAGCTTCAAAAAGCCGAGATTCTGTCTAATTTGACTTTTCAAGAAAATAGGTCTCTTGCACTGAAGCTATTTTCCTTATAATTTCCCTCTCCCTAATTGTGCCTACTATTTTTCCATTATTGTCAACAATTGCAAGTATAGGCATACAAGTTTGTCCAAAGATTTCTACAAGGTTCAAAGCTAACGTGCTGCCCGTCACCGTTACAACTTCGTTTGAAGCATAATCGTTCACAATACAAGTGTTTATTTCAGCCTCATTTAATGCAACAATGTCGCGAAAAAGTATCGTCCCAACTGGTATAGAATCTTTATCCACAACTATAGCAGCGGGAGAATCTAGATCAAGACATTTTTTCAACGCAACCTTCAGGAGTTCATTCGCGTTAACCGTCACATCTGGGAGTTCACTGCTGATTTCACGTGCAGTCAAGCTACTTATCTTCTGCCACCCTGAGCTTGGAGATTTGTTGCTGCGTGCACGGGGATTTGGAACCTGAAATGCAATCTCTTTGACATCTGAAAGAAGATAACCCACAACTATCCACCCGAGGAAAAAAGCGACAAACAGTAGTGAAGCGGAAAGCATAGAGAACACTAGAACAAGTGCAGTTATAATAACCGCGGAAAAAGCGAGGGTAATTTCTCCAAATGGAGAAAGTACCGTACGTATTGAACTGAAACCTCCAAAAAGCTTTCTCCTCATTCTGCGAAGGCTGACTCTTAAAAGCGAAAAGTTCGCTGCTAAATGAATGAACATTTCGCCAAATATGGAGGTGGTTCCAAGAGCAATGAATACTACTGAAGGCTGGAATGGTATCAATAATAGTGTTGAGATAAGTATAGCGGCGATTCCCGCCGACAAATTCGCCACAATTGGTTGTCCTCTACGTTGTTTTGAAAAGAAGCCTGGGAGAGCTTGATCTAAACTCATCTTGAATATCGTTCGGGAAGCTGCAGCAGAAAGGGAAAGCATCGCCAGCACGCCATCGTTTATTGCCGCTACTACTAGAATTAAGACAAAATATTTTCCAAAACCACCGAAGTACGTGTTTACCAAATTGATAACTGCAAGACCGCTTCCAGATGAGAAACTGTAAACATTAACACCGTTTGACACAAGCAGATTTATGAGCCCATAAATGAAAACCGCAGCAAGAGAACCGCCGATTAAAATAACAGATATCATTGTCTTCCCAACGATCTTCTCTGCACCGATAATTTCTCCTGAGATTGGAGCAATTGCACTGTATCCCAAAGGGATACCCATTACAAAGACGATGGCCAGTGCAAGTTGTCCAGCAGATATGTTAGTGGCTCCGGGATAAGATATTGGGGAATAAAACGTGTTGTGAGAAAAGTAAATAGAAAATAAAAAGAACCCTATCAATACAGCTATCTCAATTACTCCCGCAAATATAGCATATTTTGCTGAAGGTTTTACTCCCAAGATCAGGAAAACAAAAGCCGGAATCGTTACTGCAAGGGCAATAACTGCTGGTGATATTCCGAAAACGTAGTTAACGATATAGGCAGTTCCAACAACGTACGCTGATCCGAAAAGGATTGAAAAATAGAGATACATCCATCCGGTTTGGAATCCGAAACGTTCAGATAACAAATTCATGGCGTATGTATAATATCCACCAGAAGACGTGAAGCGCTTCGAAAGTCTATTGACTACCAATCCATTTACAAAGACAATAGCGGTTCCTATTAGAATAATTACTGGAGCAAAATATCCTCCTAAACTTACCGCAACCGCACCATATGTCAATAGACTAAGAAGCGGAGATTGTCCGCCAAAAGAAAGGAAGAAAACATCGCTGAATGAAAGATGCCGTTTCATTTCTTTACCATGTTGCTTGTCTGAACTCTTCACATCCCTAGATGATTCATAAGACATTTAGTTACCAACCGTCACAAATCGCTCCATAAAACCAGCTTTAAAAAAATGATTAACAACCAAGTCGTTCAGTCCAACTATTTCTCCAAAAGATTTTCCACCCAGTCTTAAAATCTTATGCTTTTTGAAATAAGTATTCTTTATTATTCAGGTCTTCTCCCGGTTTACTTTAACTTTGAGATTTTCTATCTGAAGTAAAGGCATATCTCCCTAAAAAGTTCTTATTAGCTCTGGAAAAAAATCTATTTTCGAAGAATTTTTCCAAAAATATTAGCAATCAAGCTACTTATTTCAATATTCACTAATAAAAATCATTTTTAAAGTAGGAACAGTTGGATACTCGTGCATTTTCATTGTTTTAGTTTTGTGGCAAATTACGTTTGAGGAGGATTTTGGCGGAGTATCTATTTGGAACAATGAAGCGGGCTTCAAATCAGGGATATTTGCTCTGAAGGATCTAAGGAAAGTTAAGGAGAAGTAGGACTTTATGATGCTTGCTAACAACATGCGAAGGGCTATTATTATTCTTGGAGTTGGGACACTAATGGGTTTGAATGAAGAAGTAAGAAAGAGAATATGAGCAAGGAAAGGCATGCATCCAATAGCTTGGATGTAAAATATACTTAGGAATTAGCAAAGTTTTAACACACAGCCTGTTTTGGGTTCAAGGCTCTCCAGCGCCAAACATTGGTATATAGACTTGCGAAAATAGGCTAATTATGCAAATTTTAGCAAAAGACTCCAACACGATTCAGATCTCGCCCGGTTCACTCATCATTATTTTGAGCATTATTATTTTGTTGTGCAAGTTGTTTTCTTACAATCTGTTAAGTGCTGATTTCAAGGCATTTTCATATATTTTCTAAAGGTTCAAGTAAAAACCGCTTCAAAAGCCTGAGCGTAAAGTCTATAGTTACCTTTAGACATAGGTTTTCTTGTTTATGGAAAGGAGTTGTTTAGTTTGGATTTGCCTGTGGATGTTGATTGTAATTTGATGATTGATCGTGTGATTGAGTCTCGAAGGTCAATTAGAAAGTTTAAGCAAGAAGCTCCTTCAAAAGAGCTTATAGAGCAAATTTTGCAAGCAGGCCTTCAAGCTCCATACGCCTCGGCAAGCGTCTCAAGAGAAGACTTTAGAAGATTCATAGTTATCCCACGAGAAAGCAAGGCAACCCCTCAAATTGCCGCCATTTTAAAATGTAAAGCTGAAGTTTGGAGCAAACAAATGGAGTTGCAAATGCATCATGACGA
The DNA here is from genome assembly GCA_003164295.1 of Candidatus Bathyarchaeota archaeon. Taxonomy (GTDB): domain Archaea; phylum Thermoproteota; class Bathyarchaeia; order Bathyarchaeales; family Bathycorpusculaceae; genus Bathycorpusculum. Next base: position 55,560 of record PLTA01000051.1, on the reverse strand, counting down.
ATTCACTAAGCTACATGCAGGACCATTTCTGGAACGGCTTAAGTTGATGGGTGAACATGGCGTGCCAAATATGGGAAAAGCACCTTATTATGTCGTAGTGGCTGAACAACGAGGGATTCCTCCTGTTGAACATCTTTCACTGGCGCATTGTCTTCAAAACATGTGGCTAAAGGCGGCTGCGTTAGGCTTAGGCTTACAGCTTCTTTCCTTAACTCAACAATTAGACACAGACAAAGAATTCTGCGATTTGATAAAAATTCCGATTGGCGAATTTGTACTTGACGGCTGCTTAATAGGTTACCCCGACATGAAGCCTCCAATACCGAAAAGGCCAAGCTTAGATCAAGTAACCGAATGGATAAATTAACTCAAAAATTTCTTTCATCACCAATTAAATCTCATTTTTCAAAACATTAACTTAACGCCGACTTGTTGGAGTAATGCAACAGTCACATATGTTATTTAATACCTTCATCAAATATTCTGTTGTAAGTTTCTTAGTAGGCACCCAGAAAAAATCTTGCCGAAACTGATTTACCAAAAAAATTGTACTTCGAAAAAAGTAATTAGTGAATAGCGTATTCATCGAGGAGGAAAAATAAATTTTAAATATAAACCAAACTACTGAACCATTAAACTCATGCCCTAAGTGTGGAAAAAACGGAGCAAAAACAGAAGTTAACTCAAACACTGGACAAGTTCTGATAGTATGCTCGAATAGGGCTTGTAGTTCCCTGCTTTCGAAATGCTGGTTCTAACCATTTAATATTAAATATAGGCGAGAGTAAGAATGGCTCAAAAAACTACAAATCAAATTAGAATACTTTTAAACAGTCAGCAATTAAATTTTGAGGAAATTCAGAATAAGGCTTTGAACGATTATCTTCCAAAACTATTTCAGATGTGCCCGTTTACAGAGGATTTATGCAAAGCAAACCAATGCGTAGAATGTGAAGTCTTCAAAAACCAGCGTAAATAAAAACTGATCATGAATTCTTATGACTTTTAGTAACTCAATCTGCAGTATCGGCTTCAAATCGTTGGTGCTTGTTATGTGTATTTAAATCTGGAGACTTGTCTTTCGGGTTGTTTTAAGAGATGGTTCATAAATGAGTAATGTATATTGGCTCGCTGGCAGATTTTTTTCTCAACTCAATTGGGACATCGTTTAGTGCCACAACTATTTGAACTGGGTCAATATTGATCTTTTCTTTGAAGCATTTAGATTGATTATCCATTCTTTTTACTCCTCCTTTGAGATGGCGACTTGCAGTTTAGGAAGGTTATCTCGTTGCAAATGCCCTTTGAAGACATATCATCAATAGTAAGATATAAGATTTTTGTTTATGCAATTAAGGTTTAACCAAATAGCTGAACACTAAGAGTCTTTGTCAGCGGTTCTTCAGAAACGTTATAGAAATTCTAACTCTTTCGGGCGTAAGCTCTGTTCTGCTATCTTAAGTTCTATTTTATGAATGATATTTTGTTTTAGCGACAACCTTAACAGACTTATTTCGAATTATTTGTACTCTTTTTGACTTTATCCGACTCAACCTGCAAAAGATTTAAGCTCTAAATCGAAAAAATTTTGGAAGACAAGTTTTAGAAAAATACTGATGGAAAAAATGTCAGTCTCTGTTTCTTAAGATTTGAGGGTGGCGCACCATTCATAGATTTTCTTTTTAGTCTCATCTTTGTTCGATGAAGGTTTAACCAACACTAACTCCCCTACAACTATAGAGTTAGGAATCAGTTTCTTTGTTTTATCTACTGCTCCGCGTGGATTATTGCCTAAAGTAAAGAACAAAGCCACATTCTTTCCTGAAAGATCATGTTTGGCAAAATATGTCCTTATCGCCGAGCTCGGACTCCAGCCCAAACAGGCGTTCCAACGACAATTAGATCATAGTTTGTGGGGTTTCGTTTTGTTTCTGCGATGTTTGTTTGGCGATTGCCTGTTCCATCTCTGGTTGCGGATAACCAGCCAGGTCTTCCTTCTCGGCTTTTCAAGTCAACAATTTCTTCTATGTAGGCTCCTAGTTCAGCAGTGATTTCTTCAGCAACGAACTTTGTATTTCCAGTTCTGCTGTAGTAGATCACCAAGCTTTTCATGGCTAACTCCTCAATTTCTGATGATTATGTTTGTTTTCAATAAAAGTCTTGTCTACATTGAAATTGCTCTTAACGCAGTTAGGAAACTTTTAGTTGATCGCTTCTTAGAGTGGGCAACACTTCTCGCCCATAAAAGTTGATGGTTTTAAGTTGATTCTGTGATCCTGAATGGATGACAATGTGCGTTGCGCCGGTATTCACTAATTCTTTGATGGCGTTAAGATGAACTTTGGGATCAGTGCTCACTGTCCATTGGGTTAGCACTGCTTCTAGTGTAATTTCCCTTTCAGCACGCACTTTAATGTCATCTGGGCTGATGTTATCAAAGTGCCATGCGTCCAAGCTTTGGTTATGAAACGCCATTTTTCCGCGCCTTCGCGTGCTTCTGCCTCGTTTTCAGCCATTGCCCAATGTTCAACAAGGATAGGCTTGGTTTTTGGGTTTCCTCCGCTTTCTCGAACGTCGTCCTCCCAAGCTGCTTTCACTGAGGGGTTACTCTTCAGTATTGATCCTGAAGTGATTAAGCCGTCGCCATAAAGACCTGAAAGGTGTGCGGTTTTTGGGCCTGCGGTAGCAGCTATGTAAAGAGGGATATCTGAAGCGGGGCGATTATATAGCTTGCTGTTCACTGCCCAAAACTGACCCTTGAACTGGACCTGTTTACCTGCCCATAATGTTCGGATAATTTTTACCGCTTCTACTGCTCGAGCTGCACGCTCCTTATATGGTGCCCAGCCGCCGCCTGCTGCCCCCTCATTAAGGTTCTCGCCTAATCCAGCTCCTAGAAAAATCCTTCCGGGGGCAAGAAGACTAAGTGACGCCCAATTCTGCGCTACTATGGCTGGTCTGTAACGAAATGTTGGGCAGGTTACTCCTGTTCCAAGGTGAATGCGGTTTGTGCGTTGAGTGAGCGCGGCAAGCAGAATCTAGGCGGAACCGGCGTGTTCCTCGTTGGTTTGCCCTGGTTGGAAGTGGTCGCTTGTCCATACGCCGTCAAAACCGGCATTTTCAGCCGCTACTCCATAGTCGAGCAGTTGCGGAGTAGTGAACTGTTCGTTGGCAAGCGCAAAATACACAAGGGGTTTACCCTTATTATTCAAACTCATACAGTTCATCTCTATTTCCTAAATATGTCCACTTACAATTTCTTTCGAATAGTGTAATCTTGTTTAAACTTGTGTGATAGTCAAAGCGCAACCACACCCATTTCAACTCATAGAGGCAAACCCTGAACTAAAAAACCGTAAAGAACAAATTTTATATAAAAAATAGTCAAGAACTCAAACGCCTCAATCAAAACGCTCAATAACTTAGTTGAGGAAAAACCCCATAAAGTTAATTTCTTAAAAAACCTCTGACTCCAAAGCAAAAAGCGTTTCAAACCCTTGCTCCGTAGAATTTTTGTTTTTATATCTTAACGTAAATTAATCATTGATATGAAACGTGTTTTGATTTGTGGTGCTGGTATAGCAGGGGCTCACCTTATAGCTTGTTGCCTTTCGGATTCTAGTTGGCAAGTCGATGTTATTGAGAAGCAGAAGGGCGAACGTAAAAGCGGCTATATGATTGCTTTTTTGGAAATGGCTGGAAAGTTGCAGAAAAAATAAAAATTTTGGATGAGATCAAGGAAATTCGGTATCCTGCTCACGAATTTCAATATGTTGACAGTTCGGGAAAATCGTATTTCAATGTCAATCTTGAACGTGTCAGGAAAGGGTTTGAACATGAATATACTTACTTGAGAAGACCTGACCTCGAACACATTTGCTTGAGCGCTCAAAGAAACTCTCAGTTCATGTTAGATACAATACACAAGTTGCAAGGATCAATGAAACAACCGATTCGGTAAATGTATCATTTCAAAATGGCGACGTTGAATCTTATGAGCTTGTTGTTGGTGCGGACGGCATTCATTCCGGTCTGAGAAAAATGGTTTTTGGAGAAGAACATCAATTCAGCCATTACTTAGGTTATGGAGTGGCTGCATTTCAAACTGCACATCGAGACGAAATCGGCAGCAGTGTAAAAATCTATCAAGAACCTAACCGCTCATCGATTTATTATCCCGTTTCTGGAAAAGCAATGGACTCCGTGTTTCTGTTTCCCTGCGAAAACACTGAGAGGGTTGCTAAGGAAGACTACAAAAATGTTTTGTTAAACACTTATGCTGGCTCAAAATGGATTAACCAAGAAGTAATTCAAAATACGCCAAATGATAGCATTGGGTTTTTTGATGTTTTGAAACAGATTCAGATGCCTACGTGGATGAAGAGTCGTGTATGTCTTGTTAGGGATGCTTGTGCATGCTTAAGTCCTATTGCTGGTCAAGGCGCTTCAACGGCAATGTTAGAAGCCTATGTTCTTTCAAATGAATTAAAAAAGAGCACCAATGTTCAAGAATGTCTTGCGCGTTATGAATCCATTTTGAAGCCAGATATTGAATGCCGTCAAGCTCTGGCTAGACATATCGCGAACAGATTTGTTCCCGCCTCGGTTAAAGAAATAGTTTGGTACCGATGGCTTACCCGTATGGAATTTAGTTCTCTTCTAGTTCATAGAACTGCAAACGGGTTCAAAGGAAAAATCCACCAGATTTAGTTCAGGTTCAAATCCAATAGACACTCAAACTGGTTTAGATGTTTCAAGTGAGATGCTCAAGTACCTAAAGCAAAATGCTGAACAGGAAAATGTTCGCAACATCACGAGCATAAACATAGCATTTGAGACTGCAATCATCGGCAAAGATGTGGAGAAACATGATATTGTCGTTGCTTCCCGTTCAATGGGTTGGGAATATAACTTAGAGAAGTTCCTAAGAGGCATGGATGACGCCGCAAAAAAACATGCGTATGTAGTGTGGGGAGCAGGCGACAGACCTTTTGACATAGGTTTGTACAAAGCTATAGGAAGACCTTATGGGGAAACTCGTACATACAGTTATCTACAATTTACTATACCAAATGGGAATCCAGGCAAACATCGAAATATTCCAGACTAAAGCCACAGCAATGTCGTACAGAAGCGTAGATGAAGAGGTATCTGACCTAAGCAAACGGTTCGAAAGAAGAAATACAAATGAGGAATTAAACCAAGAAGAAAAGAACAAATTGAAGAAATATTTGGAAGAGACGCTCACAGAATCAAAAGAGGGACACTTCAGATTTAATAATAAAAAACCAGCCAAGCAAGCGCTTATATGGTGGGACAAAAAACTAAACAACTAAGAGACCGCGAAAATTACCTGACGATAAATCTTTTTTCTATTGTCATAAGATTCAATCATTCCATACGAGCAAGCTACTCTATACGATTTGCAGCATGGTGGAGGTGGGTCTTTTGGCGAGCCCGCTGGGATTCGTTCATATTGGGAAATTTGGCTTAAGCTTTTAGGTGTCAGGTTTTTCTTAAAGATAAGCCTTAAGTTGGCACAGCATTGAAATGGCCTAAAGGATCCAAAAAATCAAGCAAACATTAGTTAATCGTCATCATTGATAGGCATTGTCCAAAAAGGAAAAACTAAAAAACAGAAAAAGGCATTGGAAACGTAATCTGAACACAATAAGAGGAATTTGATTGAAGTATTACAAGGATGATGGAAAAGAACTGATTAATGGAACAAACCCAAAAGAAATCTCAGTTGAAGATGCTCTTGAGGAGATTGATGCGTTTTCAACAACTGAAGGTAATTTTATAGGCTTCATTAATGAGAAAGATGAAACTATCCAATTTCACAAAAACGAAGAAGATGCTTGGGTGCTAGATGTGCCAGTGGTTGAAAATGGCTATTTTATTTATTCTCTCAAAGATGATGACCTTACAACTGAAAAAGTGAAGAGTATTGTTAAGAAATTTTTCTTAGGAGAAAATTGGCAATCTCTTTGTAGTTTAACAAAGTAGACGTTATCGATCGTTATTATTCTTTAATTACATCTTCTCTCCTTTCTCGTTAGTCAAGAAAGCTTGACTTGAATTAGTCAAGAAATTTTTACGAGAACCCTTTAATCTCCAACATTTCCTATTTCGATTGATGCTTATGAAAAGAATGGCATTAGCGCTAACTCTTGTTTTGGTACTGCTTTGTTTGACTGCAGGTTTAGTGTTAATTCCGTTTGCAAACGCCGATTGGGTTATGTTTGGTTCGGATGCATCTCACACTGGGGTAGGTACAGGCAATCCAGTGCTTACTCCAACGTTAATTTGGAAATTCTCTACCGGAGATGGAGGATGGACAGCTCCTGCAGTTGTTGATGGAGTGGTCTACATAGGATCCGATGACCACAACGTCTACGCTCTAAACTCTACGACCGGAGCCAAACTCTGGAACTACACCACTGGTAGCCTAGTAACGATCGTCACCCGCTGTAGTTAATGGCGTAGTCTACGTTGGCTCCATGGATAACAGCGTATATGCTTTGAACGCCACAAATGGTTTAGAAATATGGAAATTCACAACTGGCGAAAGGGTTGTATCGTCTCCGGCCGTTGTAAATGGGGTAGTCTATATAGGCTCCGAAGACACAAAAATTTACGCTTTAAACGCTACTAACGGTAATCAACTCTGGAACTATAATAGCGGCCTCTATGGTTATTCGTCTCCTGCGGTTGACGGTGGCGTGGTCTGCCTGTGCGGTGGTTTAGGGAATGGTTACGTTTATGCTATGAATTCTTCCGACGGTGCTCAACTATGGAATTACGTAGGGGGTGGATCTTTTTGTTCCCCAGTCCTCATCAACGGTATCGTTTACGGAGTTTACGGATGCGCATTTGAACAAGGCACCGTTTTTGCTCGAAACGCTAACAACGGAGCAGTAATCTGGAGTTACTCCACAGGCACGGATGTTGAGAATTCTCCTGCTGTATCTGATGGCGTAGTCTACTTAGGCGCCTTAAACGGAACAGTTTTTGCTTTCAATGCTTCTAACGGTTCTCTGCTGTGGAATTGCACAACAAGCGCCAATATTGACGCTTCTCCCGTTGTCTCCAGTGGAGCAGTCTGTGTATGCAGAGAGGATGGTTACTTCTACGCTTTAAATGCCTCTAGCGGCGCCCAACTTTGGAGTTGTATTACAGATGGTACTAGCTGGGGTCCTTCTGTTGTAGATGTTGTGATCTACTCAGGAACGAGTAACGGCGGCGTTTATGCTCTGGGCGATTCTGCTTCTTTTCCAACACTAACTAACTCATCTTCACCTATTTCAACTCCGACACCAACCAACGTTACAGCTATAGCCATCAATGGATCAAAAGTTTACCTTGCCATCACAGGAAATATAACCATCTCACAAATGTCTAACGTAATAATCGCAACAAACCAAACCGCCAATACAACTTCATTGTCGTTTGACGTAACTGGGGAAAGCGGAACAACCGGCTTTGCCAACATAACTATCCCAATAACTGCTGTGCCTTATGGAACCGCACCCATAATCTACATAGATGGTCAGCCAGCTTCAAACCAAGGTTTCACGCAAGACAGCAACAATTACTATGTATGGTACACAACCCACTTCAGCACACACCAAATATCCATTGTGTTCACTATAGCTCCAAATCTCATGCTTTCGCATAATTCATCGGTCACAACGGGACAAACAATGTCTGAGTCAAGTTTAATTCAAATAATCTATGGCATAGCATTTGCTATTGCAATCGTGGCAGTTGTTGTAGTTCTGCTTAATCTAATAATAAAAGACCAGAAACACAAACCATAAAGAAACTACTTTTCATTTTAAGCCAAAACAAACGAAGCTTTCCGGGAAAAGGTTTGCTTAAATAATTTTTAAAAGCATAATTTATCTAACCCACTTTTGAAGAGATATTATTTTCTTTTCGTTTTACACTCGATTTATGCGCGGCTAAGTTATCCTTCTTCTCTTCGTGTTTTTCCACAATTTGTGCATCTGAAAAAGGTGATTGTTGAATGGATGATTTCGTCTGCTGTTTCCACGTTCCATGTTTCACTTTCATTGTGACCGCACGTTGAACAAACAATGTTAACTGCCGGCAGTGGTCTTAGCAATGCTGTGTTTTTATCTATGACGACGATTTCTGCTGATTTCCTACAATTTATGCTTATTTTTTGATTTGGTTCTGTTTGTTTTAGGGGTTTTTGGAATTTGCATTTTGGGCATCTGAGTGAAGGAGCGCCCTTCTTGACTATTTCGAGTAATGCTCCGCATTGTGGACAGAAGTTCATTTGGTTCCCTTATGGATGCTTTTCTAATGAATGATTTTTATGTTTTGTGACTTTTTCGGTCCGAATAAATCAAAAAGATGCTGTCAAATATGGCATTGTCTAAAATTGTCTAATAATAAACCTACCCTGCAAAGAATTCAAGCTTTAATTCTAAAAAGGAAACTGGAACACAAAGAACAAAACTTGCTCTTTGTTTCCTTTGACAAGAACGAGCCTACGCTGCTACCAAATTTTGTCGGTCGGGTATTTCTATGTGCAACTGCCTTACTAGATCCTTGTATCTATTTCTAACAGTAACTTCTGTAACTCCAGCTGCTTCTGAGATGTCTTTTTGTGTTTCTTTTTCGCTATTCTGCAAGCATGCAATGTAGAGTGCGGCGGCAGCTAAACCCATAGGGTCTTTTCCTGATGAAACGCGTTTTTGTCTAGCCAACCTTAGTATTGCTATGGCTGCGCCTTGTGTTTTGCCTGATATTCTAGTTTTTTCCGCAATTTTTGAGAGGTATGTCATTGGGTCAGCAACTGGCATGTGAAAATCGAGTTCTTGCAGTAGAAGTCTGTAGCATCTTGCAACATCTTTCTTATCAACAAGACTTGCTTCAGAGATTTCGCGAATGGTTCTGGGTGATCGGCTTTGGCGGCAAGCAGCATAAAGTGATGCGGCGGCGATGGCGTTGATTGATCTTCCTCGGACTAAACCTTTGTCGAGTGCTTTTCTGTAAACCACGGCGGCTTTTTCTTTTATCGGCGGGGAGATGGAAACTCTGCTAGATAAACGTTCAAGTTCACCCATTGCTTGGGAAAGGTTTCGGTCAATGGATGAGTGCACTCGGCTTCGTATTTGCCATTTCCTAAGGCGCCACATCTGGAGTCTAGTGGACATTGGCAGTTTTCTTCCAAATGCATCTCGGTCAACTTGGCTGATAGTTGTGGATAATCCTTTATCCTGAATTGAGTACGATGTGGGCATGCCAACGCGGCTTCTTGAGGTTTTTTCTTCCTGGGTAAACGCACGCCATTCCGGTCCTTTATCCATCATTTGCTCATAGAGAACCAAACCACAGTCACCACAGATGGTTTCGCCCGAGTCATAATCGTGAACTAAATTTTTGCTTGTACATTCAGGACACTTATCAACTAAGTGTTGATTATTTTTTGGAACCTCTTTAGTTATACTTATTTGATTTATACTCATATTTCCTTATTCCATTCATTTTACATTAATTGCGAGAACATTCTCGAATTTTCTTTCACAGCGGCTAAAAATACCGCCGTGGATTTAATTGGTATTTTGCAAAGGGACCTTCCAATTAGATTGCCCATAACCCTCATACGAGGATGTTCCAGGCTAACTGGCTTGCCCTTGACTTTTACAAAGTCGTCTTATAATGCAGTTATCAATATTTAAGGAGCCGATTTTTTATTGCGGGTTAGTGATCCATGTTTTTACTGCTTCTTGGACAGCTTTTGATAAGTCGCCTTTTTTGCCACCGAATCTTTCTACTGTTTTTATTCTTAGCTGTTTTTCTATCTCATCTGAGATGTCAACGTTTATGCGACCCAATTTCAATCACTTGTTTTTTATTTTTGAGATAAGCGAGTTTCCAATAATTGCGTTGTTTTACCATTTTTCGTTTGCTTTGAGTTCGCTTATTTATATAAGCACACACACACATACACGCTTATAAGCGTATATGTTTAAGTGCGTAAAACTCATGGACTATAGAACACTTTAGCGCACATAGTAACTAAATAAACAAAACAAAAAAAGAAGCGCAACCAAAGCGACAAAGTAGGTCGCTTAAAGTATAACCAGCGACTCCTCAAGCAAACCTTGGCAGAGGTTGAAGAGATTGAGCTTATGCTTCGCACAATCTTTGCAGGATTAAAGGATCTTTCAATTTTGACCAATCACTCATCGAAAGAATCGCTTGGGAAGATGAGGTTCATCAGGAAATTCTTCATAGCTATTGTTTTAAGTTCAATAGTTTACCTTAATTCCCAGAACTCTTTCGCAGGGAAAACAGAAAACGTATCCTTTGGCGACTTTTTTGGTAGTTCTGAACCTTACGATGGGCTTATCGCCATAGCTCAAGATCAAAACTTCTTTGCACAAAATGGAATCAATTTAACGATAACAGATTATCCTACAGCAACTTATGCACTTAATGCGGCTTTGAACAATCAAGTGGACTTCGCTATCTCATCAGAATACTCCTTTGTAGCTACCAACGCTATTAACCAAGGAAATCTTAGAATCGTTGCGACAATCGACAAAGCTGACGCAGCCATTATTGTCGCACGAACAGACAAAGGAATAAACAACATAACTGACCTAAATGGGAAAAAAATTGGGTTGACTTTTNNCTATGGGTTGACTTTTCAAATAATTTCTCAATTCTACCTCAGCAGATTCCTTGAACTAAACAAAATAAACAGCCAAAATGTAACCCTTGTGAACCTTGCACCGGCAGACTATGTAAATGCAATAGTGAACGGAACTGTCGATGCCATTATCACTACCAAATCATATCTTGCCCCAATTGAGGATCAACTGCCCACTGATATTATTGAAGGGTCGGTGCAAAACGGTCAACAGTTGGATGTGGTTCTTTCATGTCAAAACAATTGGATTACTGCAAATCCAGAACTTGTTAAAAGGTTCTTAAAGGCATTAAATCAAGCCGAGACTTACTTAGTCAACAATCCTTCTAAAGCCGAAGCTATTGTCCAAAAACAACTCAATGTCACGGGCACTTTAGGGGCAGAGATATGGTCTGATCACCAGTTTTCACTATCGCTTGATCAATCCCTTATCGCGTCCATGCAGGATGAAGCGCAATGGTTAATACAAAACAATTTAACCAATTCAACAGCTATTCCAAATTTCCAAAATTACATCTACGTAACTGGCCTTGAGGCGGTAAATCCTGAAGCGGTAAACATTGCAGGCTAAGGAGAAACAAAATGAAGTTAAAAAGCCAGTTGATCCTGAGCATCATTGTCTTCGATAGTTTTACTAATTATTTCTGCGTCGATTGTTATTACAAATCAACAGGTAACACAGATAAATAATGAGGAAAAAACGGCTAATGATATCAATACAGGCGCTAGTAACCTTGTATATAATTCGAATGATTATTTTCTTTATCAACAAAATGCTCAATTGAACTCCTGGCAATCCCAGTTTTCCACCCTTCAAGAAGAAATTTCAAATTTAACTTCGAGCGATCTCCAACAGGCGGCTCAAATCCAAGCAGTTGAAGGGGATCTGCAGCGTTTAGCGTTAGTGTTCAATAGTTCAGTATCAATTTTTCAGAGTATTCCCCAGAATGAGAGCGTATTCGGTTTTCCAGCATTCCAGACGGCTTCTAGTCGATTGAATGTGCAAAATCAAGCGATTGCTTTCGACGCTTCTGTTTTATCAAATTCTTTTGCAAATCAAGCTGATCAGATTAAACAAACAAACGATATCCTTATTTTTGCCCTGCTAGGCGCGTTGGGAGCGTATTTTGTTATGGTTTATTTCATTGTTTTCAGGCGCACATTTAGATCAATAGCAAAGTTGCAAGATGATACAAAAATAATTGGTTCAGGCAATCTTGCCTACTTAGTTAGATCTAACAGTAATGATGAGATAGGTGAATTATTCCGTTCCTTCAACCAGATGACGGCTAACCTGAAAACTGTAACTGCCTCCAAAGTTGACTTGGAGAGAGAAATAGCTGAACGCAGGAAAGTTGAAGAAGCGATGCGGGAAAGTGAGCAACGTTATAGTTTACTTTTCAATTCTATTCCTGAAGGGTTTTGTCTTGTTGAGATAGTTCGCGATGAGAACAATGTAGCTGTTGATCTTCGCTTTCTTGAAATCAATGATGCTTATGCAAAGCTAGTGAATAGGAGCAGAGAGCAAATTATAGGTAAACCTACCCGGGAATCGTTTGGAGCTGTAGAGAACTACTGGTATCAATTATACGATAAGGTGGCAAAAACTGGAGAATTTGTTCACTACGAGAATTATGTTCAGCTGCATGATCGTTACTATGAAGTTTATGCTTGGAGAGCGGATACGGCAAACCACGTTGCAATCTTAAATTCCAATATTACTGAACGAAAGAAAGCGGAGAAAGCCGTTGCAAGGCAAGCTGAGCTAATTGACCTTAGTCCTGATGCTATATTGTTAGGAAGCTTGAGGGCACTATTACTTTGTGGAGTAAGGGCGCAGAGAAATTGTACGGTTGGACGAAAGGCGAAGCCATCGGACAGGATATCAACGTATTATTAAAAACGAAATTCCCTCAACCGATTGAAGAGATTCTTAACAAGCTTAAGTTGGGTGGCAAGTGGTCGGGCGAAACCGTCCACACATGCAAAAATGGAGATTCTGTGGTTGTGCAGAGTTATTGGTTAGCCAAATTTGGCTCGGACGGCAAAATTGTGGAGATGTTGGAGTCTAATGTAGATATTACTGATAGGATGCAGTTGCAGGTTAAGCTTGAGGAGTCTGCTGTTCGAGTTGAGGAGTATGCTAATCAGATGGAGGAGCTTGCTAACAAAAGAGCTGAGCAGTTGAAGGATGCTGAGCGTTTAGCTACAATAGGCGCTACTGCAGGCATGGTTGGACATGACCTCCGTAACCCACTTCAGGCTATAACTGGCGATGTTTTCTTAGCTAAAACAGATTTGTCTTCGTTGCCTGAGAGTGCAGAGAAAAAGAGTGTAGTAGAGAGCCTGCAGGAAATTGAGAAGAACGTTGATTACATTAACAAAATTGTTGCTGATCTTCAAGATTTTGCAAGGCCGCTCAATCCCCGCAATGAAGTTTCTGACCTTAAACTTATCATTGATGATTTATTAAAAAAGAACGGTTTGCCAAAGAATGTTGAGGTAACCGTCAAAGTTGAAAGTGATGTTAGAGTAATTTTGGCTGATTCCACTTTCATTAATCGTATAATGGTTAATCTTGTGAATAATGCTGTTCAAGCGATGCCCCAAGGCGGTAAACTAACCATTCGTGTAGGAAAAGACAAGAAAATTGGCGATGTTGTCATAACCGTAGAGGATATGGGAGTCGGTATACCTGAAAAGGTGAAGAGTAAAATGTTTACTCCGATGTTCATTACTAAAGCGAAAGGTCAAGGCTTCGGTTTGCCAGTAATTAAACGAATGACTGAGGCTCTGGGTGGTACAGTTTCTTTTGAGAGTCAAGAGGATAAAGGAACCACTTTCATTGTACGTTTTCCCTCCCCCAAGAGCTAAACGGTATCAGCGAAGAAAGCTTATTCAAAATGGGCTAGAATGAAATTAGATGCCATTCGCAGAAACGTTAATCGTCAAGCGCGCCAGATCTGGGATTACATTGAATCACAGTTAGACTTACAAAAGGATGTATGTCCAGGAGTAATCTTTCCGGGATTGGCTCATGACTCGGACCGCAAGAGAATAGTTGAGGAACTTTTTAACAAACAAGAGATCGGAGTAGTTTGGGAAGAAGAAACAGCTGCAAAAGAAAAATCATAACACTAATTTTGTTTGAAATACAATCCAACATATTCCACGCGCGGAAAATGGAAAAAGTGCAGGCTGAATTAAATCGTCAAATGGCTAGAATCGCTTGGGTTCGACTGAAACCCGTTCAATATGGATCCGGTTGCAGCAAACAGTAAAGCAATCGAAAAAGATTTTGTTAACAGATCCAAGGCGAGACCTTTCCTCGCGTCTTGGGTTATTCTTTGGAAGTATTAATAATTGTATCGTTTAGGTGCCATTTGGCTTTCAACTCAGCCGGTAAGACCACTGCAATAAAGATGTTGACCACGCTTGCTTCAATTACTTTTGGGACTGCAATTCCCATTGAACTTGAACCCAATTGTAAATAAAAGCCTGAAAGAAGAAATTAATTGTAACAATTTAGATGTTAATTGTTTGCCCATTCAGGGTTATGGAAATCCTCCTGGATGAAGCAAGTGGGCATTCTTAGCCCTATCTATGAATTACTTTTAGATGGATGTCTATTTTGGGTAAGAATGTAAAAAGAAAAAGAAGTCGGAATCACAATTGATTTTAAATTGAGGGCTTTTAAGAGGTTTTAAGACTTCGAAGGTTGAATTGAACGCGGTTACCAATTATTCTTGCAAAAAACGCAACATCAACTAAAGCCATTCCCCCTACTATTGATGGAAGAATGCTGCCGATTCTTGAAGGAAAATTCGTTGTGCCTATAAAGAATCCAAAGTTTCCAACTCCCGCGTTTAGGTTCATTGCGCCCATGCATAGCGCTACAATAGTAATCGGGATGGCTGCATAATGGGATATTTTTTGGTTTATTTTAAATAGTAATATGTAACTTAGAATAATTGTCGGGGCGTAATAAGTTAAGGCGCCCAAGGCTCCAAGGGGCCAGCCTAACGGGTTTATTTCAACAGCCACTTTCGCGATGTTTATGGAGTAGCCTGTCGTGGTGAGATCGAACGCCCAGCAGGCTAAAGCTGCACCTTGAAAAGAATATAGAATGCCGCACCATTTTTCAACTGAATTTATGTTCTTAGGAGGTTTTTTTCTAAGCCATAGGTAAGTGGCGGTTATGAAGGGTATGATTAAGATAATGCAATACGTTAAACCTAGCATAGGGTCTCCGCCTCGGGCGAGTGCTATTGCACTGTAAATCCAGATTGCCTCAATTGAGACAAAGAAGCCTCTAGCTAAGCTTGTTAGTGCATTCATTTTCTACGTTTCACTTGATTCATTCCAGTATCGTATGATTTAATACTTACTTTCTGATTGCCTCTCTTCAAATGGTGTACAACACAAATACACATCACTCACTATCCTCCCTCCTTCAAGAAATTAGAAGGCGGAGGCTACATGGTACGCGTTGTTCTCCAAAGTCGCAAGAAGGAAATCCTTCGATATTTCTCGCGGCTCAAGTAAAATGATGCGCTGTAAAGAAATGTTAAGCGTGCCCTTTCTTTCAGGTAATAAAGGCAGATTTATGTGGCGTACATGGAAACATGGCGATTAAAATGTGCTCTGGTTTGAACCGTTGGGCTTAGGAATGCCCAACTTCATTAGAGGTTTAGAACCTCTCTTCTTGTGCACGGTTGATCACACATTTTCTCGATTGCAATGTGTTGTTTAGCTTCTTTTTTCCAGCTGCGGTTACCCATCCAAATATACATCCAATGGGGTATGCCCAGTTTTGCCATTAAGGAAACAGCTTTTTCAGGTATAGGTTCTCCTTTTGCCACGGCATCAGCAGCGATTTCTAATGCTTTTATTTGATTACGAATCGCACCCCCAACTTCAGCAAGAGGTCGCCCTGAAATCATTCCGCCTCCCCCCATAGCTAACCCTCCAGCCCACGTGAAGCCAACTTGTTTAGCAAAGATTCGACATACAGCTAAAGCAATGCTGTTATGGTTTGCTTTAGGGAAACCGCTATTTGAAATTGCCACAAAGCTTTTTGTTGCCATATCTTCTTTGTCTTTTGCGTGTTCAGCAATTAACTCCAGTGTTTTGATTACTTGCGAGTGCAAACTGTCAACATACAATGGGAAAGCAAAGATAATCAGGTCTGATTCATCAACGAGTCGAAGCAAGGATGCCGCTTTCTCACTCGAACAAAGACAACGGTTAATGTAGATTTTTTTGAAGGAAACACCTTTCTCCTGTAACTTTTCAGCTAAGAATGTGCCAAGTGAATTTGAGGTGCTATTTTCTTCTTTGGGGCTTCCCACCAACAGAAGTGCGTTTGTCGGTTTTTGCATCATTGGACACCAGCCTTTGATAATGTTGCAACCACTTTTTCTTTAATTACGTCTGGTTTGTCGGTTGAATAAATTATGCTAGAGATTGCTTTTGTGTGCAAGTTTATGCCATTCCTGGTTACCAACGTTGCAAATGTTTTTTCACTTTCATCGTCACAGTTGGGAAGGACTCCTATGGCAACCAGGGTTGGGTACTTATCATATCTGTTAACGTGGTGAATTTCCCCATCTATCTTCTCAAAGAACGGCATCAAAATAGGGCATGGGAGCCTGTCTAAGGCTTTTTTAAGTTCTGAGGAATACATGCCAAATGTAACTGGAGTCAATAGGAAAACCAAGTCGCTTTGAATGGCTTTTCTTGGCAGATCACTTGCAGCATCTTTGATTACGCATTCGCAAGGAGTTTTTAGCCAGCATCCAAAGCAGCCAAGACAACTTGCCATTTTTTCATTGCGAAGAACCATGACATCCGCTTCGTGATCGTTAATCCTAAGAAAATCCACTAGATAATCTGAAACCGTATTCACGGCGCTTTTCTCATCTATTGAACTATTCAAAACCAAAGCTTTCATTCACATATCTCCTTAATAGTCAACTTGCTCTCTCTTTGGATGGAAAGCAGGATATTTCTTCTCAACAATTTCTTCCTCAATCTACCAAAGGGGCTTGAATAACGATAAACCATTCTCAACAGCAAATATGAAAAATCATAAGAGTTGTGAAATATCATAAATATTTGGTTAATCAATCTCTCTCTACACTGCGGGGTTTGGTTTTGGAAGCCTTGAAAAATCTCCTCTTTGAGCTTGCGGGTGAGGACCGGCTCAACATATTGCTTGAACTCAAGAACAAGCCTCTTAGACTCTCATACTTATCCAAGAAGCTTGATTTCACGGTACAGGAAACCTCACGCAACATCTCAAGGCGCATCGAGGCAAAACTGATTGCGAAAGAAGCTGATGGTTGTTTCCGTTTGACACCTTATGGTGAGGAAACTTTGAAGCTTCTTACTGGATTCAATTTTCTTTCACTGAATCGTGAGTATTTTGTGACTCATACTCTTTCAACTTTACCTGTTGAATTCACTTATAGTTTAGCGTCGCTCAACGGCTGTCAATTAGTTGACGATGTTATGGTTGCATTCTCCAACGTCGAGAGCATGATTCAAAAAGCAGAAAAACACATTTGGATTCTCTCAAACCAAATACTTGTCAGCACATTACCTTACCTTGAAGAGTCGTTGAAAAAGGGGGTCGAGTTCAAATTGATTTTACCAAAGACGGTTACTCCGCCAAAAGACGCCCTCGAGCGAATGGGCCGCCCGATTTTCTTGCAAGCAAGAAAAGCTGGAAAATTTGAGAGTAGATTCTTAGAGATGGTCGATGTGTTAATTTGTCTTTCAGAGAAAGAAGTGGCTGCGGTGGGTTTCTCAAATGCTGATGACAAATTGGATTATCATGGTTTTCATGCTACTGATGAATTGTCGCTTAAGTGGACAAAATCATTGTATTCGCATTATTGGAACAATGCTGCTCAAGAGGAACCGAGATTTCAATCTCCAAGTAGTTGTGAGAGTTTGAACTCAAAGACCCGCGATCAAATGCTTAGTTAGAATTATACTTTTTTCGCGAACGCTTCAATCTTTCTTCGAGTTTTCTTTCGCGTTCTCTATGCTCTATTCCAACCAAAGGTGCCACAGCAAGAACAGAAAGACCTCGCTCAACTTTTTTGAATAAGTTCATGAAGATCTTGCCTCTGTAAATCTTACGATTTCATGTTCTTAAGGCGAGTTACTAAAATTGAAATATATCGAAATTCGATACATCCGCAATTGGCCTGCTGATAACTACATTTTTGCTGAGCGTAAATCGAACCAGTCTTATTGGGTCTAGAGTGCAAGGCGAAACGATATTAGGAGAGCTTTGCAGATATTTTCTTGGTGTTTTTTGTCATGAAAAAGAGTTTTGAGTCAATTGATGAATATATCGCTTCTTTTCCCAAGAACGTTCAAACTGTTTTAGAGCAAATAAGGCAAGTAATTAAGGAGGCCGCACCCAAATCAGAAGAAGCAATTAGTTATAACATGGCAGCTTTCAAACTGAATGGCAACTTAGTTTGGTTTGGAGCATTCAAGAATCATATAGGTTTCTATCCTCGGGAGTCTGCAATTGAGGAATTCAAAGAGAAACTGTCAGGCTATGAAGTAAGCAAAGTCCAAGGTACCGTCAAATTTCCATTGGACAAGCCAATACCATTAGATTTGATAAAAGAAATGGTAAAGTTTAGAGTAAAGGAAAACCTGAAAGAAACGAATGGTTCCAAATGTTGATAATTTTTCGTTGATTCAAATGCCACCCCCTGAATTTTTGTATGCAAACCGGTGAGTCCGCAGTAGTCTATTTCAATCCTCAGTTGGTTCTTTGTGGCTGTTTTGTGGCAATCACAAATACATATATCACAAAAGTCTCATCAGAGCAAGAAATGGTTTGAACACAAAGGAAGTTTGAAATGACAGAGAAAGAGCCCACAAGCTTTGCGGTTGAACGCGAAAAAAACAGGTCACTATGATACGCATCTTTAATGCACCACGAGAACTTGTTTTCAAAGTCTGCACCGACCCTAAGCTCATACCGCAGTGGTGGGGTAATCGAAACCGAACACTTACTGTTGACAAAATGGATTTGAAACCAAGAGGCGTCTGGCGATATATCCAAAAAGATGTCAGTGGAAAAGAGTATGTGTTCAGCGGCACGTATCAGAAAATCGTGCCATCAGAACGAATTGTTTCAACATACAAAGCCTTTTCAGGCCAAGAATTGATTAAAACCTATGCTTTTGAAGAAACGGAAGATGGGACGAAACTGAGTGACACAAGGGCTTTCCAAACTGTCGAGGACCTCGAAGGGACGTTAGCGGCAGGAATGGAGTTGGGAATGCGTGAGTCCATGGAGCGGTTAGCTGAGCTCGTGGACAAAGTCCAGATGAGGGAGCCAGAACAATAGACAATCCCTCCACTTTAGATAAAACTCTCCTTTTTTCGCTTTTTTCTCTGTTCGCTTTGTCCGCCGAAACCATTCTATCTCTGTAGTTTTCTCTATAAATTATTTAATATGAAACCACTCTACCAAAATAAGCGTTTAATTTTGAGACAAGCCAGCGCCATAGTTATTCTGATTCAAAAAGAAAAGAGGAAAAAGTAAACTTTTTGTTCACTTGTGGGTATCTATATTCTGTTTTTTCTTGCGAACGCAACTGTACATAAGGTCGCTGCTGCAAAAGCTGCTGTGATGAGAGCAAGTGCTGGGCTGCTGAACTCAGGAACTGTGGGCGTAGAAGTTGGGTTTGCAGAAGAGGACGTGCTTGTGCTTGACGTGGCTGTGGGGGTTGGGCTGGAACCGCTTGAGGCGCTTGATGGATCTGATATTACCGCTAGGCTGCCCATGTAACCTGCTGTGGAACCTGGATTATTGATTGCGTAGATCGTGCTTGTTCCCGAATCATAGGCAATGCCTCCGGATGAGCTACCAGTACCGTTAGTATTCACTGTTCCAACCACCCTGTTCGTTTTGTCCGAAATGATTGCGACCGAGGAGCCGTCATTTATGTAGATTTCGCCTTTGTCAGGGTTGTATGCCATGGGTCCTGCAGAGACTGATGCTGGTAAGTCGATTGTTGCAGTGATCTTGTTATTGCTGTCTGATATAACCTCGATAACGTTGCTATAGTTGTTTTGCGCGCTTGAATTATAAATCGAGTTTGCGACGAAAATTTCGCCTTTTACAGAATCATAGGCTTCAAGCCCCGGGATGCCGCCGATTGGTATAGTATTTGTGATGGTGTTTGTCTTGGCTGATATGACGTAAACGTTGCCGGAAATTGAACCGCTGCTGTCTAAGTACTGTGAAGCAAATATTTCGCTTTGGGCTGAATCGTCAACTATCCCTGTTTCAGCTTGTGTAATGTTAGCTATGACGGTGTTGGTGCTGTCTGAGATAACTTGGATATAGGGGGTAGAAGCACCGTTAAAGTCTGAGTAAGCGATGAATACTTCGCCTGTCTTAGGATCTTAAGCTACTTGCGTTAAAGTTCCCCAGCTTGATGGTGCGTTAGTTGTTACGTTTGCAACAACCTGATTTGTGGCGTCTGAAATGGTGCATGCTCCGGTGGATTCTGCTACCCAAATTTCGCCTTTGCTGGAATCGTAGGCTAAGTTGTAGGGTGGGCCTGTGAGCGCTGTTATGTCGGCGACTTGTTGATTGGTGCGGTCTGAGAAAACTTGGATGTCGCCGGAATCGTAATTGGATACGAAAATCTCATGCGTGGCAGGATCATATACTACTCCGGAAGGAGTAACATGCGTTGATATAGTGGTTGTCAATGATGCGGCGTGGGCTAATGCGACCGTGGATAACATAAAGATGACTATCGAAAGCAAACCTACTATTTTCCAAATTTTTCCTTTCATAATTATCGCCTTTTTCTCAGGTCTATTTTTAATTTTATTTAAAGCTTGCGCTTAGTTGATCCTGTCTTTCTAATTATCTCTAAATTAACATTTTTTTTAAACCTCAAGTTTTATTACAAATGATTATTCGTCAACACCCTTAAAATAAACATATTCAGCCTTTGCCAAATGAGTTTGTCTATTGCACCAACTAGGTGAAAGAAGAACTCTTGAATTAACGGTTGTCTGTCACGGTGATTTGCTCCACCCAAATGTCCACCATTGAGTTTTTTCAACTCATCTAATCGTTTACGGGCGAATAAGAGACTATCATTAACGCCATGGTCGTTCGTTAATAACACCAAACGTAGATGATATTCACTTTATATTTTAAATTTGTTGAAACTACACAGTAAAACAGTTGCCTTATTGTTATCCTAAAAAGAATTTAAACCAAAAATCAAACGAATACCTGAACAAACCCCAAACCAAAAAACAAACCCAAAACACAACGAACAAATTTAGCATAAATAATTTGTAAACCTATTTCGTTAACACTGCAACATAACAGTTCAAACTTTCCCTATCAATAAAAGAAACCATTTTCAAACCAGAGCCTTCCAAGACATCCATGAATGTATTTAGGGAAAAAGCCTTCTTTAACCCAGTTACAACAACTTTACCTTCCAGCTTTGTAACTCTTTTGAATTCATCCAAAGTTTCTGCTGGTTTAGGCATGTTCTGAAGGACAGTAAATGAGAAAACAAAATTAAAAAAACCTACTTGAAACGGTAAATGATCGGCATCAGCTTGCAAAACAAAAACATTCCCAAAACACTTCGCCTGCTTTTTAGCTTTTAACAAAAGTTTACTTGAAACATCAACGCCCACAACCAAACCGGCTTGAACTGCAACCTCGCTGAAAAATAGGCCTGAACCACATCCTACATCCAAAACCTTTCCATCGGCTACGTCAACGTTTTCGAGTGCAACACCGTATTTTGCCTTCTGCTCCTTGGCATACCGTTCCTCATACATGTCAGCTGTCAAATCGTATCGTTGCATGATTTTGCGTTTGTCTTTCCAACTACTCACTTAGGTTTCCTTCAAGAAATCTTATGTACCCAAGCTCTGACTAAAATAGTTGGCTGAAAACAATTTGGCGCAATCAAACAAACTCTCTGTACTTACAATGCCAACTTTAGCGGAAGCTGAAGCGTTAATTGAACGAGCGTTTATCCAAAGAAGAACATTAATTGTTGCTGGCACATGCCAAGTGAAATATGTGGGCAGGGCAACTTCAACTCTGGAGCTTGGCGAACGCATATTAATCATCAAATCTGATGGTTCACTTCTTGTTCACCGTCCAGTCGGCTACGAACCTGTTAATTGGCAACCTGCAGGAAGCGTCTTTCATACCCAAATTAGAGATGACAAACTGGAAGTTTATGGAATTCGCCAAAAGCCACGTGAAAGCGTACGAGTTACCTTCGAAAATATTTATATGGCTTCTTCACTGAACTTGTCAGATTCAGGCGATTTTCTACTACACGCAAGCGAAGACGACATGCACCGAGCAATCCTGCTTAAACCTGAACTTCTCGAAGAAGGGTTTAAACCGATTAGTTGGGAGAAAAAAGTTGAACCAGGATTTGTGGATATTTATGGCGAAGACAAAAACGGCAAACTCGTCATAGTGGAAGTTAAACGAAAAACCGCATCAAAAGAAGCTGCACTACAATTGGCAAAATATATTGAACCTATAAAAGCCAAAGTTAACCGTGAAGTACGCGCAGTACTGGTTGCGCCTAGCCTTGCCAAAGATGTGCAAAGACTCTTGGTTACGCTTGGGCTAGAGTTTAAAGCACTTGACCCAAAAACTTGCGCGGAAGTTCTAAAGAAAACAGAAAACAAAAAGCTAGAAACATTCTTTGCACAAAAAGATTTGTAACTGTTACCTTAAAATTGCTTAACTTGCCTGTTTAGAAATGTCTGGTTTGATGTTTGAACGCCAAGTCAAAGCACTATATACCGAAAATATCACGAGTACGAGCAAGACTGCTATTTTGAGGATTGAAAACGCTTGAATTGTATATGCGAGCAGAATTGCAGCTGGAAATGGACCGATGAAGGCATAAAAGAAAATTGCTGTAGGTAATTTGTAGTTGTATTTGTAGTCTTTGAGGCTGCGTTTCCCAAAATATAATGCGGCTAATCTGCCTAAGCCAAAAGTACATTTTTTACAGTTATAGCAAGGACGCATACAACCCAGAAACTTTAGAATACCGTAAATTGCGATAAGCGCAACCAAGAGAAATACAATGCCAGCAACTATGCTAATGAGCAGAAAAGCTACGGTGTCTAAGGTAATCCAGAATGCAAGTGCAAGATTGCCAATTATGGTAAAGTTTTTTGGGAATTCTATTTGGCTGATTTTCTCTCTTCCTGCAACGTCTATTGTTTGAGGAGAAATAAGTAGTTTCCAGTATAAGAAAAATCAAGAAACATTTTACTCCGCCTCGCCTACTTTTCTTTTTTTGAAGGTTAGAATAAGGAGGACGCGGTGCTATCACCATCTGTCCTTCTTCTTCTTTCAAAGAAGAACGACACTCGGTGCTACCACCAACTGTTGTTGTTATACTTACAATAATTCAGTTTGGCCGATGGCTTCCACCTTAGTTTTTTATTATTTTCGTTACTCTTTAGTAGAGTCAGAAAAGAAGGTTGCCATAAACCAAAAACTCTACAAGTTGCGCAACGAGAAAAAACGCAGCGCAACGCAGTTAAACGCAGGGAAACGCGCTTCAACGCACAACGCGAAAACCCTCAACCTGCAAACAAAACAAGCCCCAAACCAAAAAAGCAACTTGAAACAAACACAACAAAATTCACCCTTCCCCTTCGCACAATTTTGCACACTGAACCTCACTTTTCAGCATTGCCCAGCACTATCACGCACTGGTAAGCACGCAACCTACAAAAGATCTAAGAGATTAGCAGCAAAAAAACAAACCAAAACACAAAAAATAAAATTAAAAGAGAAAGAAAGAATTATTCTTTGGGCTTTTCATTTTGATTTTCTGGCACAAAAACTGCAGCTGCAACTGTTGTGGTCCATAAACCATTTTTGTCGCCTGCAGCAGATTGAGTAACGTTAGCTGTTTTAATGATTAGCCCCGTAGTTTTGAAGAGTTGTTTACGTTCATCCCATGCTGTTTCAGGGTCAAACTGAATACCCATGGTAGTTGCAAGCATCGTTGCTGCAAGGTCTTCTGCGTAATCGCCTGCAATTTCATCTGTTTGACCGTATGAATGGTGTTCTGAAAGGTAGCCGTATTGATTTTTGCCTGAAGGGATAGCAACACCTATGGATGACGCTAAAAGCCTGTGTGGCTCGTTTGTGGAGTTCCTAGCTATGACCACGAAGGTGATTTCGCCTGGTTGCACCATTTTCAAGCCTTTTTCTCGAGTGAGAAGTTCACATGCTGGAGGTACAATACTTGAAACGCTAACAAGGTTGCACATTTGTATACCCGCGTCTCTGAGTGCTAATTCAAAAGATTGGAGCTGCTCTTTATGTTTGCCAACTCCCTTTGTGAAGAAGAAGAATTTTGGTATCATGTGGTGTCGGAATAAGGATTGCAATAAGCATTTATTAGGCTTTTGTTTCAGAAATAAATTTCATATGCCCGTCCTATTTGATTGTCGCATTTGAAGCAAACAAAGCAAACCTGTCGCTTTCATAACATAGCTGCCAATCGAGATCGGAAGCAATAAATGTCGAAAAAACTTTCTTGCGTTGACCAGAGTGTTCTGTGAGGCAAAAATTATTCTTGCAGTTTTTTCTTGAATTAGGCCAAAAATATGGGTTAAGCGGATTTAGCCTAGACTAACATTGGTAAGGCGAAAAAACGGTAAGGGGACCGCCTTACTTCATGTTAGTAGCCAGACCCGCTCAACATGTGGCTCTTAGTTCAAAACCTTCTCCTTTCTTGATAATTGTTAAGGATCTAAAGAATATAAGAGAATGTTGTCACAAACTGCCACAACAACCGCTAAGTTACAAAACCATTTTAGGCGTGGTTACTTCAAAGTTATACCTTTATGTTTCAAAACATAATAATGTTGCCAAGAGAAAAATATTAGTCGATGAGGAATCAAATTTGCCGTCACATCAAAGCGTGTTCAAAGATGAGGCCAAACTTGACATAAACTACATTCCGCAGCAGTTGCCTCACAGAGAAAAAGAACATCGCTTGCTAATGGAGTTCTTTAGCTTCCTTTCCCGTTATCCCGAGCGCATGGCTCAACGCGTCATTATTACTGGAGATGTCGGAACAGGAAAAACCGTCCTTGCCCAACATTTTGGAGCAAGCATAGTTTCTGAAACCAACAAACGGGCAGTAAAATTACGATATGTGCACATTAATTGCCGTGAATATCGAGGCAGTCTTCAACCGATTTTGCATCAAGCCGTAACTGTTTTCCGCCCAAAATATCCAGCGCGCGGCTATTCTGCAGATGAAGTTCTCTCAACGTTGATGCAGGTTTTAGATGAAGAAAACGCATTTATGGTTTTAACACTTGACGAGTTTGACAGTCTTATCGATAATGAAGGCTCAGACGCCGTTTACAAGTTAACTCGCATCCAAGAAATGCGGCAAGGCAAACCGCAGCGGTTGTCATTTATCTTTATTATGCGTGACTTAAAATCGCTCGCGCACTTGGATGAGAGCGCACGAAGCACTTTGCAACGCAGTATCATAAACTTGGAGCGTTATGGCAAACCGCAGCTAGTCGACATCTTGAACCAACGTGTTTCATTGGCTTTTGAGTTAGGTGCTATTGAAGAAGATGTTGTTGACTTGATAGCTGAGTTGGCTTTTACTGAAACTGGAAATGCCCGCTTCGGAATTGAGTTGATGTGGCGTTCTGGAAAATACGCTGATGCTGAACAAGTTGAGATGGTTGAGCCTGAATGTGTTCGAATGGCAGTTTCCAACATTATTCCAGGGGTACGGCGAAGTGATTTGGCAGGGCTTGGTTTGCACGAAAAAATATTTTTGCTTGCAGTAGCTCGTTACTTCAAGGAAAATGAGCAGGCATACGCTTTGTTATCTGAAATCGAAAAAACCTATGCAGTCATCTGCGAAGAAATAGGTGAGCAACCCAACAGCCACACACAAATTTGGAATTACGCTCAGTTTCTCTCGAAGATGAGAATTTTAAAAGTTGAAGTTGAAAGTTCTACCACAAGAGGAAGGTCTACCAGGATATCTCTACTTTCAATTCCAGCTCATGAATTAGAAAAAGAATTAAGCACCTCACTAGAAAAAGTAAGCAGGTAAGCGGCTATGGAGTTAGAACAGGTTTTTTCAACGAAGCTTCGGATGAAAATTTTAAAAGTAATCTACAAATCAGGTCAACCTAACATTTCAGATATTGCCCGTCAAACCAAAGCTAACTTCACATCAACCGCTAAACACTTGAAACTCTTAGAAGATGAAGGAATTTTGCAAGTACATCATTATGGTAGAGTTCGCATGTACAGGTTTAACGAAACCTCTGCCAAAGCAAAAGCAGTGCAAAACCTAATAGAAGCGTGGGAACAAAGTAAATAAGGTGAACCCGATATGGCGATGGTTGATGTATCAGGCAAAGCCGAAATTTTCCGAGAAGCAACTGCAACAGGAACAATAAAGTTAAAGATTGCAACAATTAATTTAATCAAAACTGAAAAAATCGCTAAAGGTAACCCGCTCTATACCGCAAAAATCGCAGGGGTGCTTGCCGCTAAGAAAACAAGCGATCTAATTCCTCTCTGTCACCCGTTGCCATTAACAAATGTTATAGTGGACGTAGAAGTAGCTGACAAGGACACAGTTACTGCTACAGCTACAGTAAAAACAAAAGCACAAACTGGTGTAGAAATGGAAGCGTTAACCGCAGTTTCGGCAGCTTTGTTAACTGTTTGGGATATGACCAAGCAGTATGAAAAAGACCCCCAAGGCCAATATCCTTCAACAACAATCGAAAATATTCATGTTGTCCGAAAATTTAAGCAGGCATGAAATATGAGTGAAAGCTCCAGAACACATAAAGATAAAGCACCCAAAATCTTGAATTTCGGCGTTTACATCTGCAGCACATCACGCTACAAACTTATCGAGCAAGGCGAAAAAGCTGTTAGCGACGTAGGCGGCAACACACTGGTAGATTTGCTAACAAAAGCTTTACAAAACGTACTATTTAAAAAAATAATTGCCGATGATAAATCAATGATTTCCAAAGCCGTAAAGGAATCACTGAAGATGCCTGATCTGGATGTTGTTATCTTTTCAGGCGGCACAGGAATCACCCCTACTGACGTCACTATTGAGGCGGTTTCACCATTTTTTGAGAAGACTCTCCCTGGATTTGGCGAGTTTTTTAGACGCATAAGTTTCGAGCGAGTCGGTTCCGCAGCTGTTTTGTCTCGTGCCATTGCGGGAGTTGCTAAAGGTAAGGCCTTATTTTGTATCCCAGGGTCCCCTGACGCTGTGCACGTTGGGGTAGAAATGCTTATTTTGCCCGAATCTCCTCACATCGTTAAGCACGCACGTGAATAACGATGAATTTAACAGACAATTGTGGCAGACCCCTTCTTAACCTTCGGATTTCTATCACTCAGCGATGCAACAATCAATGTTTATTCTGCCATAGGGAAGGCGAAGTAAAACGCGCCAATGCCTCTGCAGAGCAAATGACTGTCAAAGAAATTGTCCACATTGCAACAATCGCTGTCAGTTTAGGTATTTCAAGAATTAAATTGACAGGCGGGGAACCGCTCATGCGGAAGGATCTCCCTGAAATTATTTCAGGTATAGCTTCGATTTCTGGCTTGAAAGATTTGTCATTAACCACCAATGGTCTTTTGCTTGACGGTATAGCTAAAAAATTGTATGATAGTGGTTTGAAACGTGTTAACATTAGTTTACCTTCAACAAACTCCGAGACCTATCATAAATTGACAGGCGGAAACTTGCAAAAGGCTTTAGCGGGAGTTAAGGCAGCTATTGAAGCCGGCTTCTGTCCAGTCAAGCTTAACATGGTAATTCTACAAGATGTGAACGTGGGCGATATCCCAGCTATGATAGATTATGCAAGGCAAACAGGCACTATATTGCAACTTATAGAACTCGACCCCATTAACGTTACCAGCAACTATTATCAAACGCATCACCACAGTTTAGACGAGCAAGAACAAATGCTGCGAGAGACAGCTGAAGCAATTGAGAAAAGACCCTTCATGCACAACCGCCTAATCTACTACCTATCAAACGTAACTGTCGAAGTGGTACATCCTATTGAGAACACTGATTTTTGTATGCATTGCACTAGAATGCGCGTTACTAGCGATGGGAAACTGAAGCCTTGCCTTATGCGAAATGACAACCTGACTGATATTCTAACACCAATGCGACAAGGTGCAAGTGACGAACAACTAAAACAGCTTTTCATAAAAGCAAACATGTTAAGAGAACCATATAATAGGGGCAAATAAGAAGGCGTTATCGACTTTTCAATGATGTTCTCAAGTTTATATGTTATTTCGAATTAATGGAATTTAAAATTGTTAATTGTTTGCTTTTTTTGGGATTTGTTTATCTGTAGTGCTGGTGTATGTTTTATTCCGACATAAGAAGCATTTTTAAGCCCCGAACAGTAAAAAACACGATGGCGCTCAAAACATGACTACATTACGCACAAAGGTGACAGTGGTTTGCATTGTTCTTCTTTCAGCCATGATTTTGATTCCATTTACTAATGCAGATTGGCTAATGTTTCACGTTGACCCATCTCACAGTGGCGCCGGATCAGATAATCCGAGTCTCACAACTAACTTGCTTTGGAAATACAAAACAGGTAGCGAGGTTGATTCTTCCCCAACGGTAGCCAACGGCGTCGTATACGTGGGTTCTGATGATGGAAACGTTTACGCTCTAAATGCTGATGATGGCACTAAAATCTGGAATTACGCAACTGGCGGCGCAATTGCTTCTACTGCCGCCGTAGATAACGGAGTGGTTTTTGTGGGTTCCGATGATCATAATGTTTATGCTTTAAATGCTACCAGCGGCGCTCAACTCTGGAGTTACACCACTGGTTGGTGGGTTACATCCTCTCCTACAGTAGTTAATGGAGTTGTTTACGTAGGCTCTTATGACGGTAGCTTGTACGCTTTAGACTCTGCCATCGGATCAAAACTGTGGAGTTACCATACTGGCAGCGCAATTTTGTCGTCTCCCGCAGTTGCTAATGGAGTGGTATATGTAGGCTCATGGAATGGTAATGTTTATGCTTTGAACGCTTCAACTGGAATTCAACTTTGGAGCTACGCGACAGGAAATGCGGTTTATTCGTCTCCTGCAATTGTTAATGGTGTTATCTACGTTGGATCGCTCGATGGTTATGTTTATGCTTTAAGCGTCGATAGTGGTTCAGAACTGTGGAGTTTCAATACGGGTTACGCAGTTTATTCTTCTCCAGCGGTAGCTTACGGCATTATCTATGTAGGGTCCTATAATGGTAATGTTTATGCTTTAGATGCCAACAGTGGCGGAAAAATTTGGAATTATTCGACAAACAACGCGATTTCTTCGTCTCCTGCCGTGGTGGGAAACGTAGTTTATGTAGGTTCAGCTGACGATAATCTTTATGCTTTGGATGCTTCCAGCGGAGAATGTCTTTGCAGTTATACTACTGGCGGCTGGGTTGATTCGTCGCCGGCTGTTGTTGGCGATACAGTTTACATTGGTTCTTGGGATGGCTACGTTTATGCATTGAGTGGAGATGAAGTTACCTCTTCTCCGGACCCATCCGCGATTCCAATTTCTACACCAAACCCATCTTCAAGTCCAACTCCTACTTCAACACCAACTTCGACTCCAACGTCTGATTCATCACAAACCCCTACACCGTCACCTTCAACTTCACCATCTGCAACTCCAACTCCAATGCCAACCTCAACATCATCTCCAACTGCAACGCCTTCTTCCACATCAACCCCAAATACTTCCCAGTCACCCAATCCAACTTCAACTGCCTCCTCTTCTCCCGCCACCTCCTCGACTTCGTCATCTTCCTCAACAACCTCGTCTCAATCGATAAAACAAAACCTATCTTCTGATCCACCACCCCCTTCTTCGTCCTCCTCAACCTCTACAGTTCCAGAATTTTCAGGTCAACTAATACCACTTCTGATAGTTGTCTTGATGATTGTTATCTCGTTTGTAGCAATTGTGGCAAAGAAGGGAGCGCATAACAAATCAAGCAGTTCACAACATGTATAGCAAAACGACACACTAACTATCTTTTTAAAACAAGCCAAAGAATATTTCAAAATAACAAATCATAATTCGATTATCTTTGCTTCATGGTTAACAGTATCTAAGATAGCCAAAGTTGATTTTCCTGTTAAATATGCACAAAGCTCTCCAGGGTTAACAGCTAAAGTTTTTCCTTTCATTTCAACGCTTCCGGTATGTGAATGCCCGTGGATCACCGCATTGAAGTAACCACTTTTTATTATTGCATTAAGCAACTCGCTTTCTTCTCCATGTAACAATGCGATTCTGTAGCCTTCAACTTCTACAGAAGCAAAACGATCATGAACTGTGCAGTTAGTGGTTTCGCTGAAGCGTTTTTTTAAAAGTTCGTGATCTCCATCGTTGTTGCCGAAAACTCCGATTAGTTTGCAGTTTAATTGCTTGAATTTCGGGATAACAAAGCCTGCAACGTAATCTCCTGCGTGTAGCACTAAGCCTACGTCTTGTGCGTTCAGGTATTCTACGGCTTTTTCTATTTTCGGCAAATTGTCATGGGTATCAGAGATTGCGCCTATGAGCATCTTGTTTCACTTGTTATTTTTCTCACTGATTGCAATAAAGGTTTTTGCTTACATCATTATTGAATGAAAAATTTTAGAAAGTTCATCGTTAATATGCTGGGTGAAGTGACGCCAAATATCAAACAGTCGATCTGCAAAGAAGAGACACGCTTGGTATTTTGGCTCAAATGTTGGTAATTATTTAAGATGCACCTTTGAAAACGCAGATAATGTAAGACAAAACTAAGTTTTGACCTACTTAAGTTATCTTAAATTATTGTTGAACAGCAATTTAGTAGAACAAGTAATCATTTAGGCAAGGAAGTTTATGTTATTACAGACAAAGGCAATGATTTTTTTCAAAGGTATAGTGAATTAAACAAAATGCTAAAACCCAATCGGGACGCAACGTAAATAAAATATTGTTGATCAAAAATAATGTTCTTCTCTAAATTGTTTTATAACTTTTTAAGCGTTTCTGAAAGTTCGCCAAGGCTTTTTATGGTTTTATCTGGCTTAGCGTGTCCTTCTGTCTTTTCAATTCTCCTTTGAATATATACCGCTTTCATTCCAACTCTTTTAGCACCGTCTATATCAGCATCCAAAGTGTCACCTACAAAAACTGTTTCTTTTGCAGACACGCCTAAGGTTTTTAAGGCGTTTTTGAAAATTTCTGGGCTAGGTTTACGCTTGTTAACTGCAGCAGAAACGACAATTATGTCCAGTAGTTCTGTTAAGCCATGAAATTTAAGTAGCTCATCGATGCATTCGGGAATTGCAAAATTTGAGATTATACCTAATTTGTATTTTCCTTGGAGAGCTCTTAGAACTGTTTCTGTATTTTCGTCTAAGTAAACGAATGTCATGAATTCGCTGCAAAACTCAGCGGTTGCCTGTGTGACAAGTGGGCTAGTAACATCAAAGTTATATCCTAACCTTTTGAGTGTTCCAGAAAGCCGAATGTTAAAGTGAGGCTCCTCAAGGTTAGAATCTGCTTTAGCATAGAGATCATCGCGGGTTTTTACGTAGACTTTTTCGAATTTGTCAAAGGAGACATCTATTTTGTTTTTGTTAAGGAACTTGTATGTTCGCATTAATGATGGACTATAGAACTCATTGTTTTTTCTAATCATCATTAGCGTATCGAACATATCAAATAAAACAGCTTTAATCGGCATTCATCTTTCCTTCAAATCTAAACCTTTTAAACTTAAAATCCTTATCGCAGACTAAACCGCCTTTTTTCCGTCTACTTGCCTGAACTTCTTCCAAGCTGCATAGTACGCTGTACCCGCAATAAGGAAGGCAACGCCGATTATCCATGCCGCTGTTGAAGCGAAAAGAATAAAAACTAACAGCATTATGCACGTTGCTAAACCGAGCATTGCCAATACTTTTTGCCGCTTAAGATTTCCTTTTAGCTTGAAAGCCGAAATGTTAGTTATCGAGTAAGTAAAAAGTAGAGCAAATGTGCTAACTGCTACCACTCGTGTCAAATCCACAAATAAGACCAAGACAGCCATCAAGATGCCTGAACCCAAAATAGCGTAGTAAGGAGTCAAATATTTGCTATGCAATCGTGCCAAAATTGAGGGTAAATCATTTCGGCGAGCCATCGAATAAGCCATCCTTGAAACCCCCAAAATTGCTGTTAGCAAAACGCTTGCTGTTGCCACTAAACCGCCGACAGATATAATTTTAACTGCAAGCGAGTTGCCTGTAACATTCATTGCGGAACTTAATGGCGAAGAAGAAATTGAAAGGGCATGCGGATTAAGCAAACCGACAGCTACTACACCTACTAAAACATAAACCGCCATTGAGATACCTAACGATAAAAGCAAGGCTCGGGGTACGTTCCTTTTTGCATCTTTAACTTCCTCAGCAACTACTGCAACCCTTCCGAAGCCGCCGTAAGCAAAGAAGATGAAAAAAGACCCATAAAGAACACCATTGGTCAATGGATAAAATGGAAGAAAATTACCCGAGTTAAAATGTAGGGCTCCAAAAACCACAAAAAAAGCCAATATTGCGAGTTTTATACTGACTAAAAAGTTGTTTACCTTTGTTGATTCTTTTGCGCCGACCAAATTCAAGGCAGTAAAACCTAAACACAATGCAGCGGCAACAATATTTGTTGGCATACCGGGAAAAGCTTCTGTCAAGTAATAGGCAAAGCCAAGCGAAACTGCGGCGCCAGTAAATGTGTTGGCAACAATCCACATCCAGCCTGCCAGAAAACCTGAAAAAGGCGAAATCAATTGGCGTCCATATTCGTAAACGCTTCCTTCTACGGGTTGCCAAGCTGTAAGTCTTGCGAAGCTTGTTGCAGTAATAAAAGCGATGATGCCAGCGATAATCATTGAAATAACGAGTGCGGAGCCCGCGTAGCCTGCGACTATGCCTGTGACAACAAAGATCCCGCCGCCTATGATTGCTCCCACATTAATGGCGACTGCACTCCACAAGCCAATTGAACGCTTAAGCTTTTTATCTTGTTTTTCCAACACAATCACAATTAAACGAAGATTCAAACAAATAGCCTATTAAAGCCTTACAAGTCACCAAGCGCTTATTTGTCCCAGAATTCTCTTGCCCGCAAATACTGAACGTTTACCAGTAAGTTAAGTAAACATAAAATCTAGAAGTTATACCATTTAGTTAGAAAGTATAAAAGAAAGTTAAACCAATTGCTTATATGATGGTTAACATGCCTAAAAGAAATGTTGGATCTAAAGGGCAGGTTGTTATTCCTAAACGAATGAGAGAGGCTCTTGGGTTGAAGCCTGGCGTTGAAATAACCCTTGAATTACGAGATAAAGAAATAGTAATTAAAAAACCCGAAGTTAAGGGTAGCTATACTGAATATTACATAACTACCTCTTCGCCAAAATTGAAAAAAGAAGTAAATCTTAAGGAATTGATTGAAGAAGAAGTTGAAGAACGACTTGGCTTACGTTGACGCAAATGTTTTCGTTTACCCTGTATTGTATTCAGAGGATGTAGGCGTTAAGGTAACCAAAGCTAAGGAAATAATGCGGAGAATAGAGGAAGGGGAACTGTTAGTGTACACATCTACATTAACATGGGATGAAGTTGTTTGGGCAGTGAGAAAATTTATGGGCAAAGAAGAGAGCATAAACCAAGGACAAAAGTTGCTTGGTTTTATTAACTTACACTTTATAACTGTTGACGAAAATATCCTCAGTCGAGCCCAAGCACTGATAAGCAACTATAATCTTAAACCCCGAGATGCAATTCATATATCTTCGGCGATTGACAGAAAACTAAAAACAATTATCAGCGACGATATGGACTTTGATAAAGTTAAGGAAATTGTAAGAATACCCCTTGCTTAGTTCTCTGTGGCACTTGCTGAATAATTTATTTGTCCCAAAATTCTCTTGTCCGCAGATACTGAATCTTCGCCTTAAGCAAATCCATGTAAAACTGTTCTTCGTCAGGGTGCATTTTGCCCAGAATCCTTGAAGCCGTTTCGGGACCAACCCCTTTCACCTGCAACGCTTTAATTGCCTGTTTTCCATAGCTAAGAATCAAGTCGGCTTTGCGTCTGGCAATGCTTAGGTCTTTTAGTTCTTCAGGGGTAAGTTCTTTGCCTTCACGACGCTTCTTCAAATCCCCCTTTAGTTTTTCTATATCTTGGCTGAAATACAGTAGCGTAAGCAAGCGTGAGTTACAGTTTCCGCATTGTGGCTCATCAGGCAAATCTTTTACCCGCATCTGGGTTGTCCATGTTCCGCAGTTCATGCAAAGTAGTTTCGCGCTTCGGGCTTCAACAGAATGTTTCATTCTGTCAATATTGCTTAAGATGACGCGTTGAGGTGCCATTAACTCGGCTGTGTCAGCGTATTGCATTAAAATGTGATATGCAAAAGGCGAAGGCGTTTCGTGAGCAAGCGTGGTAATAGTAATTTTTTGCTCTTTTATTTCATGCATTATTTGCTTGGTTTTTTGCAGATCTACTTTATCCATCATGACTTCCCGCAGGGTTTCATCGTAAATTGGTGTGTCTTTAAAAGCGGCTTGGAGCTTTTTTCCCCGCTCAGAATGAGCTAAGGTTTTGCCCCTTGGCAGTGCACCGAATCTTTCCGCTATGGCTTTCATACGGCTGACAAATGGAAATTTGGAATTCATATAATTCAAAAATGTTTCTTCTACGCGCTCATCAGTTAAGTTGAAGAGTTCTTTGGGTAAGACTTCAATTTCCATTCTTGAGAGTTTATGACTTGTTTCTATTAGGATACGATAGCCGTCTGTCCACCATCCCGTTATAGCTTCTCGTTCAGAGAGAACAGAATCGAAAATTCCGCCGAGGGTGCGGTTAACAATCTCTCCGAAACAAGCATGAACGACAATGTAGCGGTCCAATACTTCTATGACTACGTGGTTCTGAGTGGGCAGAGGAGCTCCCGATTTTAAATGGTCATCAATTTCTATTGTTGCATCCAGAAACGTCGCCTTATCCGTCTTTAATTCATTCGCTAATTCTTCCGCCGCAATTTCCGGTTTTTTGCCTTCCTTGAGAAGTTTACCTATTTTTTCCCGCATTTCTCCCGTTTGCTGCGCCAAATCGAATGGCACTGGTAGGATTTCGCCGTCCCACCCAGGAATTGCCGCTGACGGATCTTCTGCTGGTACAACGTGAACAGTTCCTGTTTCATCATTGATTTGGACCATACGCCAAACTTTTCCACGCATAATAAAATGCAATCCGACACGTGCATGCAACGTCATGAATTCGTCGCCCAACGTGCCAATTTTTCTGTCAGTAAGTATATTGATTACTGGGTAACGTTTCTCGTCAGGTATCATTGATAAGTTACTGTAGTAGTATTCGCGGGTTCTTCCTGTTTTCTTCAATACTTTTCCTTCTTCCTCAGTTCTAAGTTTATACAAGCTTTCTAAAAACCCAACTACATCTTGAAGCTTCTCTTCAGTCAAGGTGCTGTAGGGGTATGCTCGGTTAACGATTTTTAAGATTTCAGTTTGGCTTATATTTTCTTTATCCATAAGGATGCCTGCAACTTGATGCGCCAAAACATCCAACGCGTTTTTATGGAATTGAACAGGTTCAATTCTGTTCATTTTAGCATTTTGAACCGCTGCCATTGACTCCAAAGTGTCATCAGGATAAGCAGTAATGATTACTCCTTCGGAGAGGCGTTCAAGGCTGTGTCCGCTTCTTCCTACCCGCTGGATTAAACTACTGACCTGCCGAGGGGACATGTATTGAATAACTAAATCCACATTGCCAATATCTATGCCCAACTCAAGCGTACTTGTGCAGATAATGGCTTTAAGCGATCCAGCTTTAAATGCGTCTTCTACACTCATGCGTTCTTCTTTTGATAGCGAACCATGATGCACTGCGATATCTGTTCGTTCGAGTTGGTCAAATCGATGCCCCAGCAGTTCAGCGATAGTTCGACTATTAACAAAAACCAAAGATGACTTATGACTATCAATTAGTTCGGTTAACCTTCGGATTCTAGCCGATGCTTCAGGCGAAGTCTCCAGTTTAGCCGCTAATTCATAGTCTTTTTCTGTAGGCGTCAAATATTCGACTCGGTAACGATAGTTTTTAGCTAAAACCGCTTGTACAATGTTGATTTCTCTGCCTGTTCCTGCAATAAATTTTGCAACTTCATCTGGATTGCCAACTGTGGCGGATAAGCCGATTCTCTGAAATTCTTTGCCTGTGACCTCTAAAATTCTTTCAAGAGCTATTGAAAGTTGTGCGCCACGTTTGCTTTCTGCTAAATCATGTACTTCATCGATGATGATGGTTTGCACGTTGGCGAGGTGTCGTTGCATTTGTGAGCCGGGAAGAATGGCTTGTAATGTTTCAGGGGTGGTGACTAGCATTTGGGGTGGCTTGAGTGCTTGTTTTCGGCGAATTTTCATTTCTGTGTCGCCGTGGCGAACCTCAACTGTTATATCCAGTTGCTGACTCCAAAACGTTAATCGCTTAAACATGTCACGGTTCAAAGCACGAAGAGGTGTAACATAAATTACCTGTATTCCCTTTTGCTCCTGATTTTTCTGGTCAACCAACTTCGAAAAAATGGGGAGCAAGACGGCTTCGGTTTTTCCCGTGCCAGTTGGCGCAATCAATAAAACATTCTTTCCTTCCAATATAGGCGGAAACGCTAAAGTCTGCGGTAGCGTGGGTTCACTGAATCCAAGCTCAGCTAAGGCTTTGCGGACAGGTTTGGCTAATAATTCAAAAACTGAAGTTTGAACTTGCATTTTCCGATTTAACTTACCGCAGAAACAATGGTTTAACTCTTTAGCTATAGCGTGACTCTTTTGCCCCGATATTACAGTATTTTTGGGATAAAACTAAAAGGATTAACAACAAACTTGGTACTATAATTTTAAGAAGATTGCTCTTGCCCAAAAAAGAAGTGTGAAAGGTACGGCAAATGCGAAGAATGCACAAAACATCATGGAGCAAAAGGTAAGCTGCCCTATTGCAAAAGACCTGAACGTACGCCTTTTGAGTTCTTAAAGAAAAAATGATAGAACTATACTTGTCAAAGAAATCCTTTTTAAAATTTTATCGACTTTAACAGGATGCGATATCACTCTTGTTTAGATTCAAAACATTTTTCTGCTTTATCGGGTAATTAACCCATTCTTTGGTTGTATGGTTTTTATGGGAGCTTAACATAAGCCTATAGACGTTATAGAGGGAACTTTGGGTTTGAATGGGAAACCACTTGTTAGCATAATCAGCGCAGGTATGTCCAAATTTGGCAAGCATGACGGTTTACTTGCAAGAGAAATTTTCGCAGAAGCCGTTCATGAAGCGTTTACACGTTGCCCCAAGCTTGACCCAAAAGGTGACATTAAAGCCTTGTTTATTGGGCATATGGGTGAAGCCTACGAGCATCAAGGGCATATGGGTGCAGCCGCCGCTGACTGGGCAGGATTAACAGGCATCCCAGCTACTCGAACAGAGTCTGCTTGTGCCTCTTCAGGCGCCGCATTGCGCGCTGGAATCTACGCGACAATGTCTGGACTTGCCGATGTGGTTATGGTGGGCGGCGTTGAAAAAATGACACATCGCACAACAGTTGAGGTTACTGAGTATTTGGCTATGGCTTCGGATTACCCGTTTGAGCAATGGCATGGTATTACATTTCCGGCGCTGTTCGCTATGATGGCGACAGCCCATATGCATGAGTATGGCACAACTGAGAAGCAGATGGCTTCAGTTGCCGTTAAAAATCATTATCATGGAAGCCTTAATCCTAAAGCTCACATGCAAAAAGAAATCACCCTCGAAGCCGCTTTAGCTTCACGTTACGTGTCCTGGCCCCTAAAACTGTTCGATTGCTCTTTGATAACCGACGGTGCAAGCTGCATAGTTCTGACAAGACCCGAATTAGCCAGCAAATACACGGATATGCCCGTCCATATAATTGGAAGTGGACAAGCCAGCGACAGCATCGGCTTATACCAACGAAAAAGTTTCACTTCACTCAATGCCACTAAACTTTCTGCAAAAACCGCTTACGAACTGGCAAATGTTAAGCCATGTGACATTGATCTAGCTGAGGTTCATGATTGTTTTACCTTTGCTGAATTAATGGCTTATGAAGATTTAGAATTTTGTCCTGTCGGCAAAGGCGGTAAACTGCTTGATAGCGGCGAAACACGCCTCGGCGGACGCATCCCAGTTAACACCAGCGGCGGCTTAAAAGCCAAAGGTCATCCAGTTGGCGCTACAGGAACCGCTCAGGCTTACGAAATATATTTGCAACTTACTGGGCAAGCGGAGAAACGCCAAGTAAAAGATGCAAAAATAGGTTTAACACATAATGTTGGCGGCTCAGGAGCTACCGCCGCAGTTCACATCTACAGGAGCGACCAATAATGAACCAGCAACCATTTACAATTGAGCAGTTCTACAAATTTCTCAAAGAACAAAAGCTTATGGCTGCTCGATGCCTTAAATGCGGAAAAATCCATCTACCACCAAGACCTCTATGCGACAACTGTTTTTCCCAGGACTTTGAATGGGTCAATGTTTCTGGAAAAGGCAAACTGTTAACCTACACAGTAATTAGCGTGGCACCAAAGCAATTCCAAGCCTTAATACCATATGCCGTAGGAATCTTTCAACTTGAAGGCAACTTGAAAATTCCAGGAATGATACAATCCCTAACGCAAGAGCAGCTTGAGATAGGTATGGAGTTAACTTTGGACTTTGGCACATGCATTACGACGCAGGCGTGGCCACAGTGGCACAGATACTGTTTTAAAGCCTAACATCACAGAAAATAAAATCTTATTCTGCTATAGCCAATTAAAAAATAGGTGAGTTTCCTGCTAACGATTGGGAAATAACCTCTTTTAGGAAGAGAGGGGGAATACATCCCAATCGCTTCGCAGGCACCCCTCACCTACCAGCTTAGTGCTTACTAGCTTGGTATATAAATTTTAAGCAAAATTGGGTTTTATTCCAACTTTTAGATTATTCCAAAGAAAGCTTTATTGGCAAAACGGGTAACTAGGCTTCATTTGAAGCTGAACAAACAGTGGATAAAAAAACTAGGGATTGCCTTGTTTCCTGCAGCGTTTTAAGAGAGGAGCTTGAGAAGTTAGTTAAGCAGGGTAGCCTTGATGTTGACTTAGTTTTTGTAAGCAAATACTTTCATGTGGACTATGATGCTGTAGAGAAAAACCTTCGCCGTGTTCTAGAACATACCCTAAAAGGTTCTAATGGGAAAGTTGTTTTAGTATACGGCGACCTCTGTCTTGGTCCAAACGGTGAAATGAAAAAATTAGCCCAAGAATACGGCATAGTTAAGGTTGATGCGGTTAACTGTGTTGACTGCCAGCTCGGAGGCAAAGGAAAATCCTTAGAGGCTGATCCAGAACATAACTTGATGTTTATGGGTCCAGGCATGATAGAATTCTTTAAGCACATGAAAGGCGAGTTACTTAAACAGGGCATGGATGAGGCGGCTTTAGTGGGCATGTTTAGCGGCATCAAAGGTTTCGTGTTATTGGCCACTTGTGGCAATGCTGAAAAAATGAAAAATGAATTGGAAGCAGCAGGACTTGGAGTTCCGATAATCGAAACGAAAAATATTGGACTTGCAAATGTAAAGCAAGTGGTTTTTGATGCAATTCATCAAGCAAAGTAGAGGCAAGTAACAGGTTTATCCCTTAAAAGTTAAGAAATTAATTGCTTATGGCTGCAAAGAGATACCGCAAATATTAAAGAAACATCCACACTATATGAAAACTATTACACATGGGTGTGCTTTGGATGACGCAAACGGTTACTTCTCAGCCTATGAAGCGAGTTGAAGATTGGAAATCCCGTTTAATTGACCTTTCAAGGAAAAACAATCTTTTATATTTCAAGAAGAATAGGCGGGGAAACTTGCCGATTTCGCAGCCTGACCCCCAAGCAATCTTTAATGCGCTTGTTTTGAAAAAGCGTCATCTAGAATTTTGGTTACCTCCAGAAGAAACAAAGAATCCTGAATCAACTGAGAAGAAACCTGCGAAAAGTAAAGCAAAAGCAAAAACCGTCAAAGCAAACGTAAAAGCCTCAATTAAAGAAAACACGCCTGAAGAACCAAAACGTCCATCGGCAAATCAATTGGTCAGTGCAAACTTGTCACGTTTGGAACTTGAAAGAGGTCTCAAGGGCTTGCAATGGCGCTCGCTGTTGGATTACCGCGAGCGGGGTGTTCGCATTTTGTATGCTGCCTTCGGCACGTTAAATTGGGTTGACCTCGAAACTAAAGAAAATGTTCAATCCCCTCTTATTCTTGTACCTTTAGAGTTAACAAGAGATACAATACGCCAACCATACGAAATTGCAGTTCCTCCAGTTGAAGAAGAAGCCGTTTTAAACCCAGCTTTGCAGGTTAAATTGAAAAATGATTACAAAATTGAATTACCCTCTTTACCTGAAGAGTGGGAAACTAAAGATTTAGCCGATTATTTCAACTTGGTTAATCAATCTGTGGCCCAAATGGGTTGGAAAGCCGAGTCATCTGTTGACCTTGGACTTTTCTCTTTCCAAAAACTTGTCATTTACAAAGACCTTGAAGCAAACGCCGCATTAGTTACGCAGCACCCAATTATCAGAGCAATTGCCGGCATAAAAGAAGACAACCTAGTTTTAATTGGGTTACCCGATGAGAAAGATGTAGATAAAATAGAGTTGCCCCCAACCACCTATCAAGTTCTTGACGCTGACAGCAGCCAACGAGTCTCAATCCAATATGCACTGCATGGACAAAGTTTCGTTATGAAGGGCCCACCCGGAACGGGGAAAAGCCAAACTATCGCGAACATAATCGCCGAATGCATAGCCAACGGAAAATCAGTGCTTTTTGTAAGCGACAAAATGGCTGCCCTCGAAGTAGTTTACAAACGCTTAAACGAGGTAGGTTTAGCTCATTTCTGCCTTGAACTTCACAGCAGCAAAGCAAACAAACAACAGGTCGTAGCTGAACTTAAACGCAGTCTCGACGAGAACCTTGTTCCTTGCAAATTGCCCTCTGAACATGAATTTGAGAAAATGACTCAATACCGTGAAGCATTAAACGGTTATGTAACGGCTTTACATGAGAAGCGCCCATATTTGCAGAAAAGCGCTTATGAAGTGTTGAGTTTAATTTCTAGTCTTGAAAGGGTTCCCTTTGTTCCCGTGGGCTTAACTGAACTGGACACGTTGACCCCTCAGAAAATGCATGAACTTGAAGATTTAGTTTCGCAATTAAGCAAGGTTTGGCAAGTAATCGAAGAAACAGATTTCCGGTGGCTTGGATACCGATCGAATAATTATAACTTGGAAATTCGCTCCGAAGTGTTAACTGCACTTGAAAACATCAATGAAACAGTACGCTTGATGCAATTGGAAAATGAAGATTTCTCAGCTAAACTTGGAGTTTTCCCTCCAGAAACCTTTGCCAAGATAAAATGGCTTCTTGAGGTAAGTAAATTTCTCTACGACAGTCCAAAGCCAGAGGCTTATTGGCTAACTAACCCAAATGTTGATAAACTGTTAAGCGAAGCCAAATCCTACTATGAAACTGCTTTGTGGATTAAGAACACTCGTTTCGCCTTAAACGAAAGGTATAATCCATCATTTTTCGACTTGGCTATAAACAGGTCAACGGAAATCAAACAGAACCTTGAAGAAGTCAGCAAGATGCTTCCAGCCGTAGAATTGCAGGAAAGCGAATTTCTGCAGAAACGAGAAAACATCTTGGCATTTGTTAGAAGCATGCAGCAGCTAACTTCAAAGAAATGGCGTGAAACCTCCCAAGCACTAGCTCCAATCTTGGGGTTAGACAGCGATGGATTAACAATTCAACAATTAAAAGAATTATCGCGTATGGCGATCCTGGTTTTTTCTGAGGACAAGCCTGAGCCGCAATGGTTTGACGCCAAATATTTTGAGCAAGTCCAAGAAATAGTGGCGAAAGCAAAACGGCTTTACCAAGATCATAGCTTGCTCAAAAGCAGGTTAGATGAAACTTACACCGAAGGCATTTACGAATTGGATCTAGATGGACTTATTGCGCGATATAGCGGAGAATATCAACGTTCTTCCCTGAAAATGTTTAACTCGAACTATCGTAATGACCAAAAACAAATCGCTAGAGTAACAAATGATGGCAAAGTCCCTAAAACCATATTAAATGACCTTATTGACGCTCGGAAAGTCAAGAAGCTGCAAGCTCAGATTGAAGATTCAACTGAAACAGTTCGGACCCTGCTTGGTCATTTTTACCATAAATCCAAAATAGATTTCCAAGGTGCAGAAAAAGCATTAGAATTAACAAATGAAATCCGCAAGCTTTCATGGGCAACTACAGTTCCCGAAAATCTCCTCAAATTAATTACTAACTCTTCAAGTCCTTCGCCTATGATTAAGAATTTAGGATTAGAACTGCAGGAGTCGATTGACAAGTGGGAGCAACAAGTCAAAGATTTAACGCCGTTTGTTCCGTTAAATATTCCTAACTGCAATAGCTCCATCAC
This sequence comes from Candidatus Bathyarchaeota archaeon, assembly GCA_003164295.1. GTDB lineage: Archaea > Thermoproteota > Bathyarchaeia > Bathyarchaeales > Bathycorpusculaceae > Bathycorpusculum. The sequence continues at coordinate 13,132 of PLTA01000051.1, read as the reverse complement.
ACAAACACCTCTGCCACTTCTTGAAGAGTGGACAAACGAAACAGAAAAACATCTAAACCAACTTTGCGCATTAACAAAAGAAACACTGACAACCTCAAAACAAGAGCCACAAAACTACAAGCAAATTATAGAAGACCTCAAAAATGCTGAGGAGATAAGAAAGAAAGAAACGGCTATAGTGAGTGAAAAAGCTCAACTTCAAGAAAAATTCGGCGTGCGCTTCCGTGAGTTAGAAACTATTTGGGAAAACATCGTAGCGGTTCTAGAATGGACAAAGAAAGTTCAAGCAGCATTCTTTGACATTCCAGTTCCACAAGCCTTCGCTGATATTGCCTCTCAAGGACCAAACGCTGCACCAGCAAACTCGGAGCCAAATCAAAGATACCTTGATTCATTGAAGGTTCTATCCGATTTTGAAGATCGTTTTGAAACACCTGTGAAGTATCAAGAACGGCAACTCAAAGATTTGGAGATAGAAGTTATTGGAGAACGAATTCAGGCGCTTAGGAACCGTGTGGATGATTTGCAGGTTTGGATTGATTTCAAAGATATCAAAAATCGCTTTGCCCTGCGAGGTTTAGACCCATTCTTTAATCGTTTGACTGAGCAGAGAATTTCAGTTGCCGATTTAGGTGATGTTTTCCGAAAAGGCGTCTATCAAGAATGGATAAATTACCTCTACAATGAAGACCAGAAGCTGGGCAAGTTCAGACGGGAAAATCATGAACAGCTGATCACTGATTTCATAAAACTAGATCAAGACCTCATTAAACTGTCATCCGGCATGGTTATTGAACAGGCAAACAGTCGAAAACCCCAGGACATCCTTGTGCAAGCAGCAGATTCGGAAACTAATATTCTTCTCAAGGAAGCGGCAAAAAAAAGGCAACTGATGCCTATTCGGACGCTTTTGCAAAAGATTCCTAACTTACTTGTAAAACTGAAGCCTTGCCTACTGATGAGTCCCATAACCGTCAGCCAGTTCCTTCCAGCAGAAAACAACAAATTTGACCTAGTTCTGTTTGACGAGGCATCACAGATTGTTCCCGAAGATGCAATAGGATCAATTTACCGCGGAAAAACTGTGGTTGTTGCAGGCGATAACAAACAGTTACCGCCAACATCGTTCTTCCAGAAAAACCTAATTGACGATGTTGACTGGGACGAACTAAGCGATGACGACGTTGAAGTCTTTGACAGCATACTTGACGAATGTTTAGGTATAGGGTTGCCTGTTAAAACTTTGAAATGGCATTACCGCAGCAGACACGAAGGGCTAATCGCATTCTCAAACCACCGCTTCTACGATGATACACTGATAACTTTCCCAGCTGCAAAAGCACAAACCGACAACTTAGGAGTGAAATTCGTCTTTGTCCCCGAAGGCATTTATGACCGGGGAGGCAAAAGAAATAACATTAATGAAGCCGAAAAAGTAGCTGACCTCGTTTTTGAGCATTTTCGCCTTCACCCAAAGAAAACCTTAGGAGTAGTAACTTTTAGCATTGCTCAAATGGAAACTGTTGAAGATGCAATAGACCGTCGCCTCAAAGAACAGCCTGATTTTGAGCAGTTCTTTAAAGAAGACCGTTTGGAAGGTTTTTTCGTTAAGAACCTGGAGAATGTTCAAGGTGACGAACGAGACGTTATTTTCTTCAGCGTTGGCTATGGTTACGACCAAGGAAAACAGGTGGCAATGAATTTTGGACCATTAAATAAGCCTGGTGGCGAACGACGGTTAAATGTTGCTGTTACCCGTGCCCGAGAAAAAGTTGTGCTGATTACTTCAATTAGAGCTACTGATATTGATGTTGAAACAAAGGCTGTCGGCGTACAGACGCTTCGTTACTATCTTGATTACGCTGAGCATGGACCTGAAATACTGCAATTGGTCAAGGCAAAAGAGGACGAGTTTGACTCGGCACTAGATGAAGACGTTGCTGCAGAAATAAAAAAGATGGGTTACGAAGTCGTTCCGCAAGTCGGTTGTAGCGGTTACAGATTAGACATCGGAGTTTCTGACCCAGTTAACCCCGGATGTTTCCTACTAGCCGTAGAGTGCGATGGTGCCACATACAAATCCAGCAGCAGCGCACGAGATAGAGATCGCCTTAGAGATCAAGTGCTAGAGCAACTGGGCTGGCGTGTTCATCATATTTGGTCACCCGCATGGGTAGCAAGACGTGACTCTGAAATCAGACGCCTAAAAGATGCTCTTGAACAAGCTCAGCAATTCCAAATCGAAAAAGACGCTCAAAAACCAATGATTGATGTAAAAACAGATAATGCTCCAATGACTGATGTGCAAAAGATCCAGTTTGGAGGCGTTGAAAAAATCGGGGTACCTTACAAGATTCAGCCGCTTAAAGCTGCTTTTAATCCATACATTAAAGTTGCCACAGCCAAAGCAACATATGATTCAAGACAAAGAAACGAGTTCCATTTCCCAGAAAATAGAGAGGTCCAAACAAAGTTGCTTGCTGAACTTGTGCAAAATGAGGGCCCAGTTCACTTTGACTATGCAGTTGAACGTTTAGCCGCCGCTTGGGGAGTGAAACAGGTAACACCGCAGATTACTCATGCCGTAAAAGAGGCACTTAATAACTTGCTAAGGGAACAAAAAGTAGTGATCAAAGGCAGTTTCCTTTGGCCACCAGAACTAAAACAAACCCCCATCCGAGTTCCTATCCAAGGAATACCTGAATCTAAACGCAAAGCAGAATATATTGCACCTGAAGAAGTAGAATCCGCCATGCAACTAGTTGCTCAATACGCTTTAGGCATAAGTGAGGACTCTTTAATTTCTGAGACGGCAAAAATTTTTGGATTAAACCATTCTGGACAAGATGCTAAGGTCGTCTTCTCTGAGATACTTAAGCGGTTGTTACGTGATAGAAAACTCGTTTGCAAAAATGAGATCATTACCGCTGCTTAACCTTTATTTATCTCTTTTATTAGAACTGGCAAATCTATCAAAGATGTTATAATGTAGTTGGCACCATTATTTTTTAGTTGCTCCAATGAAGAAACCCCTGTTGGAAAACCAACTGCAACAGCTTTTAGTTCCTTAGTGCTTTGCATATCAACGATGTTGTCTCCAACTATAACAGTGTCTATTGGGGCGACGTTTAATGTTTTGAGTGCTAATTCAAACTGTTCAGTGCTTGGTTTAACATATTTTACGTTATTTCTCGTAACTACGACTTGGAAGAAATCTTGTATCTTAAAACGTTTAATGATATAATTTACTGCTTTGTCACTGCTGGTCGTGCATAAGCCAATCTTCAGGTTCATCCGCTTTAACTCCTTTAGTGTTTCGTTAGCTCCGACCTGCAGATTTGTTGTTGATGCAGCTTCCATCTCGTATTTCTCAGCAATAGCCAAAGCGTGACTTAGAACATCCTCAAATTTCGTCGCGGATTTGTTGTTGTTTTTTAGAAAAAGTTCAGCTTTTTTTAACATTTCAAAAATGCTTTCGTTAACATCAACAAGCGATGTTGGAACACCCTTTCTTATTAGGTAACTTCTGACTTCCGCGCGAAGTGTCTTGTAATCTAGGTTGAAGTTCGCAAGTGTCCCATCTAAATCAAAGATTACTGCTTCTATAGGCAAGATTTTTGGCTCCCGCAATGCTGTGAAACTGGGTTAACACTTGCCCTAATAGAAATATACTTTGCGGTGACGCTTTTTTAAGTGCGTTATTGAGTTATAATAACTTTCAAAGGTTTTTCCGCTGGATTATCGAGTGTTTCTAATGCCTTTTCAAAATCCCCAAGCTTGAACCTGTGGGTAATTAGCCCTTTCACATCCACTAGTTTTCTGGCAATCAACTCAACCGCAGAAGGATATTCAACAGGCGAGAGGTAAATCGTGAAGAACAAAGCTTGATCCGCGTCTCCTAAGTTTAAGTAACCCTCAGATTCCCCAACCAATGCAACTTTACCCGCTTTTCTGACCAGAAGTGGCGTTTGCTCAACGGTTCCTTTTGTTCCAGCTGCTTCAATCACTAGATCAGAGCCTATCTTTGTTAGCTTCCTTATGGTTTTGACGACATCTTCATTTTTAGCATTTACTAGCACGTCTGCACCATACTTCTCACTTAGCTTAAGCCTATAATCCTCCAAGTCTACTGCAATAACTCGACATCCCTTCAACAACGCTACCTGCGTCATGAGCAAACCAATTGCGCCTTGCCCTAGTATGGTTACCCAATCACCAAGGTTAGGCTTCATATAATCGAGCACGCGGATCGCCAAAGCAACAGGCTCCACTATCGCGGCTTCCTCATCGCTTACTGTGGAGGGCAACGGAATTAGGCTTCTAGGCAGCATTGCTTTGGATTCTGAGAAGAAACCATCGCGTGTAAGCCCATAAAACTTGCCTCTAACACAATAAGAAGGTAATCCTCGAAGACAAAAATAGCAGTGACCACAATTTGCCACAGCCGCCATTACAACCCGTTCGTTCGTGTCTTCGCGGATTCCCCATGCATCATGCCCGATGATTCTGCCTTTTTTCAGTTTCCACTCGCCTCGATAAAAATGCATGTCAGTTCCACAGATACTTCCAGCTTTAAATTTTACACGTACTCTTCTACCTTTAATTTCTGGTTCTGGGACTTCTTCAATTTTGATGTGGCGTGGTCCTCGGTAAACTGCTGCTTTCAAAAATTATTCAACCTCTAATTATTCAAGCTGTAATGGTGGGGTATTAAGTTTATTGCAGGTTGGCATTTTGCGTTAGGTTAATAACTCCTATAACATATGCATGGTTTGGTACCTATGAATTTGGAAGAGTACACTAAAGAGAGGCTTTGGCAGTTACTTGTTGAATCAGTTCACGCTTCCGTTATGTACCCCACTCACAAGTCTTACACTCGGGATAGTATTTTGCCCCAAGAACCTAATGTTACCGCTCAAGAGCTTGCGGAAAGGCTCGGCATGCCACTTGGAGAAGCACTTGTAATCTTGGGTGAGTTAATGCCGAAAAGTCAAGCACCTGCTTGAATTCATGTTCTTCTTGTTGATGCTCGTATTTTTGGTTCAACCGATATGATATTTGAAGCGGTAAGTCGGCGTTATGTTTAAATATACACATCGTTTTTTCCTAAAAACAGTGAAAAAATGAAAAGTACATTTATTATAATAGCCGCAATCGTTGTAATAATTATCATCATTGGCGGAGTTTTTGCTTACATATCCTTATCAACTCCCACATCTACACCAACCCCAACCTCTACCCCAACTTCTACGCCCACCCAATCGCCCACCCCTTCACAAACACCAACAACCACACCCAATCCAACGGCAACTTCCTCACCAGCCCAAACTCAGACACCTACGTTTACTCCAACGCCAACTCATGCTCCCACAACATTAACTGTTGCAACAACCACCAGCCTTCACGATACAGGACTAGAAGATAACGGAACAGCCAACATAAAAGAAATCTTCCAAGACGCTTATCCCTGGATAACTGTTAACTTTGTTGCTCTTGGAACAGGCGCCGCCATAGCGAGAGCTGAAGCAGGAGATGCTGACATGGTTCTAGTCCATTCACCTTCACAGGAACTTCCCTTCTTAACAGGTGGATATGGAGTTGACCGCAAAATCGTTGCCTACAACTTCTTCGTGATCGTTGGACCCTCAAATGACCCAGCTGGCATCAATGGAATGACAAACGTATCACAAGCCTTAACAAAACTTTACACTGCAGCTCAAACCAATCCTAACGTTCAATGGTTCTCAAGAAACGATAGTTCAGGAACAGCCACAGCAGAGGCAAATCTTTGGAAGGCTGCAGGCTTCAATTACAATACTATAAGCACGCAATCTTGGTTCCATACTACACAAGCCGGAATGGGTGTTACACTACTAGAAGCTAATAATGGTGTCGGCTCAAGCCCACCAGGATACACACTTTCCGATTCAGGCACATATCTAGCTTACTACGACGGAGGAGACATACAACTCACAATCCAGATTCAAGCCCAACAAGCCCTGCTAAATGTGTACAGCGCAATAATTGACAACCCGCTAAATCCAGCTCTATCAGGAACAAACTTTGATGCTGCATTTACTTTTGTCAATTGGCTCGTTTCTGCTCAAGGTCAAGCAGTAATTCAAAACTTTGGCGTATCTACTTATGGACAATCGTTATTCAATTCATTTATACCCTTAGCTAGCGACACTGCACCCAACGCTACGTTGTTGGGATGGATTCAAAACTATGCATACATGAATTCAACCCCTGCAATCAGCGCAAGCGGAACTGAGTGTCCTTTACAATACCGATACAACGCAGGCAGTCTATATACACCCACATATGACACAGTAGCAAACATGAACCCAAATGACTCAATTAGCCTCTCAAACTATTATGCTTCGGACAGTCAATCAATCAATTTTGCACAACCGTTACCTTCCCAAATCAACAGTAAAGTAAACAGAAATTAAAGTTAGGAAAAGCTCAAATAAAATTCCCCTTATTTTCTTTGTGATTTGAATGGCTGATCTTATCGTTAAAGCCTTTCAGCAAGCACTTCACTTAATTATAAGCGGCGATCCCAGTGTTTACGGAACCGTCTATAGATCTATTTATGTTGCAGGCTTGGGAACGCTGTTATCGTGCGTTTGGAGCATTCCGCTAGCAGTTGTTTTAGGCTTATACAGTTTTAGGGGCAAATGGGTAGTTAAAGGCTTCTTTAACGCGTTAATCGGCATACCGACCGTAGCCTTAGGACTTTTATTGTATTTACTTTTGGCTAGGCACGGGGAACTTGGCTCTCTTCATTTGCTCTACACGCTTAACGGCATTGCGCTTGGTCAAGCCATACTGGTTACGCCCATAATTGTTAGTTTTACTGCAAATGCTTTGGGCAATGCGGATACTTCCCTTCGTGATCTCGCTAAGACACTTGGTGCTTCGGGCTTTAGAACCAATTTAACGTTGATTCGCGAAACGATTTGGTCCATGATTCTTTCAATAACTGCCGCATTTAACAGAGGATTTGGCGAGCTAGGCATAGCAACCATCGTGGGCGGAAGCCTAGTGGGAGAAACGCAAGTTTTAACGACTGCCATTTCTGTTGAAATAAACTTCGGCAGTTTTGACATAGCTATGGCTTATGCTATAATCTTAATGGCAATAGTCATCGCACTTGCATTAATTATAGCTTTAATTGAGAGAATAAGAAGCGAAGACCGACCATTAGCTAAATTTATGATGTGGAGAGGTTTAGGTGGGGGCTAAACCATGAGTGTAAATCTTAAACTTGTAGAGATCAAAAAAAGCTACCTCAATGTTAAAGCATTAAATTCCATATCACTGGAACTTCAGGGCGGCAAAATCATAGTTCTTTTAGGTGTTAACGGCGCAGGCAAAACAACGCTTATGCGTATTATGGCTGGCTTAGAAAACGCTGATTGTGGACAATTACTCTTCAACAATCAGCATGTCGATTGTAAAGCTATACGTCAGCTTTCAACGTTAGTTTTTCAGAAATCAGTCATGTTCAGCACCAATGTTTACAGCAACCTATCGTATGGTCTTAGAATTAGGAAAGTTCCCAAAGACGAAATCAAGAAGAAAGTTGCTGAAGCCTTACAAATCGTTAGGCTTTCAGGTTTTGAAAAGCGAAGAGCGAAAAAGACTTCAGGCGGGGAACAACAGAGAATTGCCTTGGCCAGGGCTTTTCTTCTTGAACCACACGTTCTGCTTTTAGATGAGCCTACAGCTAATTTGGATCCAAACAGCGCCACAATAATTGAAAAAGCAATAGTTAACAAAAAAAGCGTTGACCGTATTATTGTAATGGCTACCCACAACCTTACGCAGGCAAGAAGAATAGCAGATGAAATAGTTCATATCAATAATGGCGTCATTGTGGAAGCGGCAAAAACAGAAGATTTCTTTGAGAACCCCAAAAGCGAGGTATCTCGAAAATTTGTCAACGGAGAATTAGAATTTTAAACTACCTTATCCTTAAAATTTAATTTTGAATTAATCTCGGTTGATTAGATTTATATCGTCTTTATTACATAACCACTCTAGAATGCTTACTAACAACAAACATAAGCTCTCATGCAAAGTCTGGATAGAATACAAAGACAAACCCGTAATCGGCAAAGGCGGAGCAGAAATTCTAGAAGCACTCGAAAAGGAAAACTCCATTTCAAGAGCCGCTGAAACCTTAGGCATGTCTTATCGTTATGTTTGGAATTACATCCAAGATATTCAGAAAACACTTGATCAATCAATTGTTGAAACCTACAAAGGCGGAAAATCTGGCGGCGGCGGAGCAAAACTAACGGATTTAGGTAGAAGTTTGCTAGCAGAGTACAAGCAGGTCCAAAGCTACATGGACAAAGTTTTATTAAGTTCAGGGAGTTTGGAGGTGAAAAATGTGAAGTTAAGTGCGCGAAATCGTTTTAAGGGAAAAGTTGTGTCAGTCGAAAAAGGTGTTATTACAGCTAAAGTTAAAGTAGAGATAAAAATGCCCGTTACCGTTACCGCAGTTATTACTAAGGACGCGGTCGAAGACTTGGATATCAAAGTTGGCGACGAAGTTGAAGCAATCGTGAAGTCAACAGAAGTAATGATTGCCAAATAATTTTTTAATCCATTCGCCTTTGGAAAAAGGATTATTTTAACAGTTTCGGGTACAAAGATAGAATTACCCTATTTTACAACCTTTTTTAACTATCTAAAAATAACCTATCCTCCAAAGGATTAACAAGTGTTTAAGAAATAAGAGGTATAAGCGTTTATTCTACTACATACCTGTAAGTAATGTGTTCACCTGCAGTGGAGCTTTTTCTTGTAATTTTAAGAATGTCGCCTGGTTTCGCGCCGATGACTTTCACCGCTGGATCGCCAGATTTTATCTGTGGCATTTGATATGGTTTAACTTTAAATTGTGCAAGAAGTTGATTCTTTTCTTTTTCACTAAGAATTTCGTGGAAAGGCACTAATGCATGCTCAAAAATGTCGAAAACTGGAAAAGATTTCGGTAATAATTCAACCTGTTTCTTTTTTGCGCCAAGTTTAACCGCATGTGTATAGCGTCCTTCGGTAACAACGATTGCGCGGTCAAGTTCTTTTTCTTTCATCACTTTGTAAAGTGTGTTCATGGCAGCGATGCCGACGGTTGCTTCTCCTAATATGCACCAGATGAGCGCTTTCTCTTTATCCTGTGGAATATCAATTATGTAGCCGACTGCACCTTCAGACTTTTCCTTAGAAAGTAACTTGTATTTTCTCAGCTTAATTAGGACTTCAGCTTTGCGTTCTTCGATTGTTTCAATATTAGCGCTCAAACTATAAACCTCAAGACAGGAATACGCGAAACCATAAGAAACTATTGCCCTTAAACTTTTCCCCTTAAAAATAATGCGAAATCAAAGAAATATGGCATTAACAAAAACTTTGGGGCATATATTAGCACGACTAATGAGGTAGTGCTTAAACTTATATTGTATTAACAGACAAATTCTATTAAAAAGGCGGAACCATTATGGTGAAGAGAAAGGACGGTCAACACCGAAATCCCGCATAGAGCCTTTATCTGACCTGATTTTCGGCTTAGCACTTTCCATCGGTGCTTTAACTTTAATCGGGCAGCCGCCAAGCGACTTTACAGCACTGGTTTTAGCTTTTCTGTACTATGGGTTTAGCTTTATCATTTTGATAAGAGTCTGGTACTCATACACGCAAATTATGTCAGATTTGCGAGTCGAAACACGAAGGGGAGTGTTCACAAATATTGGGTTGCTTTTCTTAGTATCTATCGAACCTTTCTTATTCAATCAGCTGCTCACATCAACGAAAATTCCGGGAGAATATGTATCGATACTTTTCGCTCTTGATCTCGGCGGATTATTTGCTATTCAAGCTTTTATGGTAGGTTCAATCTTGGTAGATAAGAGCCGTCCTATCCATCTACTTAACCATTATAAATGGTTGAGATATGCACTAGTAATAAGTGCAGTAATCTTTTTGATCTCAACGTTACCAATTTTTTGGACTCTGGCGATACCTGTAAATGAAAACACCCAAATTCATGTTCGATTCTTAATTTGGATAGTTCCTCTTTTACTTCCCGCTATCAGAAGATTTTTCGAAAAGGGCAAAACAAAAATATAGTTGTAGAAAAAGGGAGACTTTTCAAACGATTTTCAATAAAAATATTTTAAATTTATTAGCTCCAAATTAACATTGTTAGTGTGATTGGAAATGGCTATAAATAATTCATTACTGGATAAAGCAAATGCTTTCGATAAAAATGGGCTAACTAAACGTGAGATAGATATTGCGCTGGTACTACTCAAAGAATTTAGGGTTAAATTTCTTTTTGCCGAAAACCCCCAGTCAATAGAGTGGCTTGATCCTGACAAAATTTTTAAGGCAAATTCAGGTGAAATTGGCGAGTTCTTCAGTTATTTAGTATATTCTCTTGATCCGTTTGGTCACATTACAATTCAAAGCTCAAATGTTTATCAAAATGCGAGAACGCAAATTAACGATTTCAAATATTTGCTACGCGTTGCAGTCGATAAAAAAAAGTCTTTAGCTGAAAAAGTAAATGCTCCTTGGGAAAAAATAGGCGGTTTAGGACAAGACAAGCTAATCGCCAAAAAAATCATATTTTGCTTTAATTATGAGAGCGGAAAAGTTCTGCCGATCTTAAATACCTCACATCTGAGGCATTTTGTTAACAAAGTGATTGATAAACCCAACATTTCAAGAAAATATTATTCGTTGGGCGAAGAATACGAGAACTTAATGTCTGAGTTGCTTTTAGCCAAAGAAAATCTGCTGTTAACGAAAACGTGGGAAATTACTTTTTTCGTCAAGTTCCTATATGCCAGTTATCCTCCACCAGACAGCGAAAAACCCACCGCTAACCCGTCTGGAGAAGGTAAAACCATAAACGTAGTGACCAACGAGCAATTGGAGTTAAGAGCATTTGTTAAATTACTTGGGGAACTTCAGTCCAAAGGAAAAATTACGGGTGAAGAGTTTAGAGTAAACCGCGAATTGTGGATGAGGCAACAGTCCAATGACCGAGATGTAACAGTTTGGCGACTAAAACAGCTTTTAAACACTGAAACGAAACCTTCTCCACCGAGAAATCAATCTGATGAAATGCAGAAGCGACCAACACGTCAGAAACTTTAGCAACAATTAATGCCCTCAGCCTCTTAGAAGAACGCAAACTCTTTATCTATCATATCTGTTGATTTTGAAAGATGAGAGCGCCTGAGGCTTCTGCGGTTGTCTGCCTCGTAACGATTGTCTTAATTAGTTTCTACTCTGGCGTTCACCACTGACAGAATTATCTTTTCAAACATGCCCCAAACTATTGTGTTTAATCTTGGAACTGCCTACCGAGACGTGACATAGATGGTTCATTGATCTTGCAAAACGATGTATTATTGAAAAACCTTATACAAAGAAACTGGTGCTGAAAGAGGTTAGCCGGTCATTTCATGGTGGTCTTGCGCGGACTCAAACTTTTGTTTCATCCTCAAAATCAACCCAAAAATTTCTTTGAGTCATGTTTAGTTAATTGCGTTCCACATCTGTGAAACTTATTAGCCTAAATAACTTTTTACCTGTACGGTTGAAATGTCTAAAAGTATTGCCCTGCTTGAGAAAGCAAATGTTTATGATAAAACTGGGACCATCAAACGGGAAGTCGAAATTGAGGTTGGTCGCCTTAAAGAGCTGCGGCGGAAATATCCGTTTGCCGAAAACCTCCGTTCAATCGAATGGTTGGATCCCGATAAACTCTTCAAGATGAACCCTGACCAAGTCGGCGAATTCTTCACCCTTATAGAAACCACCCTAACAAAGTTTGGAGCCGCAAACCTTACTAGCGGTAACGTTTACCGCAACGCCAGAATACAAATCAAAGACCTAAAAAACTTACTCCGCACAGCGGTGGACGAGAGAAAGTCTTTGGCTCAAAAAGTGGATGCTCCATGGGAGAGAATTGGCGGCTTCGGACCAGACAAACAACTCGCCAAAAAAATCATCTACTGCTTCAACTACGAAAAAGCAACAGTGCTGCCTATTTTCAGCAACCAGCATCTGAGGCAGTTCGTTTACCGAGCATCCGACACTGCCATTCCGCAAAACAAGTATTTTTCGGTTGGACAAGAATACGAACACTACACCGTCGAACTACTCAAAGCCAAAAACAGCCTGCACCTGACCAAAAGCTGGAATACCATGTATTATGCACGTTTCTTATACGAAGCTTACCCGCCGATAAACATCGAAGTCACGACAGAGGAAAAGAAATCGGCAGTTGTAACTGACGAGCAACTTGACATGCAAGGTTTTGTTAAGCTGCTGGGAGACCTGCAAAAGAAGGGCAAAATCACCGGTGAACAGTTCAGGGAGTACCGTGGCTTTTGGATGCAGCAGTCAACTGATCGACAGGAACTAATGAACCGTCTCACAAAACTGCTTGAAACATAGAATGGTGATTGGCGGGCCCGACGGGAATTGAACCCGCGACCTACGGATTAAGAGTCCGCCGCTCTAGCCTGACTGAGCCACGGGCCCGCATCGATGCGCTTTTGAAAAGGTTCCACTGAATAATATAGAGCTTACGGTTTGTTGTTGCAGCTTGATGCAGTGAAAATTAATAACATACCATCCATTAACCTTAATTGGAGGATTTTTTATGGCAAACCTTTCGAGCGAAGTTTTCATTCTCAAAACATCTGACAGATCAACGGGTGTTCCTGCGTTACTCAAAAAGTTTAATCTTAGTGATTATTCTGGCAAGCGAGTGGCTTTGAAAGCTAATTTTAACAGTGCTGACCCTTTTCCCGCTTCAACACACCTGGGCACGCTGCAAGTTCTTGTTGAAACTTTGAAGGGGGCAAACGCCGCCAGCGTCACTTTAGCTGAACGTAGCGGCATGGGCAATACCCGAGAAGTTTTAGAAGAAATGGGTGTTTTAGCCCTGTCAAAGGAACTTGGATTTAATGCCATCATACTAGATGAGGCGAGCAAAGATGATTGGCTTAAAATTGAACGACCAGAAACACATTGGCTTAGAGGATTCTACCTGGCAAAAGTATTCCACGAAGCTGACAAAGTCGTGCAAACTTGCTGC
>PLTA01000022.1 GCA_003164295.1 Candidatus Bathyarchaeota archaeon | reverse complement strand
GTCAATCAGCAGATTTTGCTAAAAACCGTATGAAACAGGATCAGTACAATATTTTATCTGGAAACAATGTTTTCTCCGATGAGGATGAAATAAAAAGATTTTTTGAGGAAGAAGGGTTTAAAATTGAAAAATATTCTCATTTAAAAATTTTCGGAGAGTTAACGTCAATGAAAAACTTGGGTCTTAGTGAAGAAGAGATAGTGAAAATAAAGCAAATTCTGAATATTAAAGATACACTGGTTTTAACGCCATCTTACTGATATTATGTTAATGTAATAAAGGTAAATTAGCACCTTTTTTTTATAAATTTAATTCCACATTGAGAATTCGATTTTTTCTCGATTCATCAAAAGGTTTATTAACACTATCGATTATTCGATGCATCGATTAAACGATATCGAATAGGCGATAATAAATGTCTAACCAAACTGAAACTCAGGTTAAAAACCTAAAGAAACTATCTACAACAAAAAGACAAAGTGCTCTGGCCGTAGAAGCAAAGGGGCTCGTCAAAATTTTTGGCGATAATCGTGCAGTTGATGGCGTGGATTTAGTCATACCGACAGGCAGCATATATGGTTTACTTGGACCAAACGGTGCAGGTAAGACAACAACCATCAATATGCTTGCGACACTACTAAAGCCAGACGGCGGCACCGCTAAAATATTTGGCCATGACGTACAGCGTGAAGCACAAATCGTTCGTCAGCTAATCAGTGTGACTGACCAAGATGCTGCTCTTGACGAGAAACTATCCGCAGCTGAGAACTTGAGAATCTTTGGAATGTTACTTGGCTTAAGTAGATCTGAAGCGCGCAAGAGAACCGCAGAGTTACTAGAAGAATTTGGGTTAACCGAAGCTGCCAACCGACCAGTCGAGAAATTCTCTGGAGGGATGAGACACAAGCTCGATTTCGCGGCAAGCCTTATTGTGCAATCACCGCTCATTTTTCTGGATGAGCCTACGACCGGGCTTGACCCGCGGACCAGAAATCAAATGTGGAAAATTATCCGACAAATTGCTTCGTCTGGGTCCACGATTCTCTTAACGACTCAGTATCTCGATGAAGCTGACCAACTTGCTGACCGAATTGTCGTTATCGACCATGGACGTGTGGTGGCTGAAGGTACACCTAACGAGTTAAAAGCCAAAGTAGGAAGTGCAACGTTGCATCTACGACTCGAAAATGAGAAAGATAACGCCAAAGCAATGAGCATCGTTCAAACAGTACTCAACGCAAAAGCATCTACAAACGAGCCCACACTCATCACAGCTCCCATGGCAGATCCTGAACGAGTAACCGATTTACTCCTCGCTTTGCGTCAAGAAAATATTCGCCTTTCTAGAGTGAACGTGCAAGAACCAACTCTAGACGAAGTTTTCCTCACCCTTACCGGTGAAGGCAAACATGAACATGAAAGTAAGCAAACCCAAAAAGGAGCGAACGAGCAATGACGACAAGAATTGTTCCAGGCGTTGAACGCAAACTAAAGAACCGCACAAGCATTCCTATGACTGTCCGGAACTCATTAACCATGGCTTATCGTCATTTGCTTCTGATTCGCCGAAACCCAGAACAACTTTTTGACGTTATCGTACAACCCATTTTATTCACGCTCTTGTTTACCTTTCTCTTTGGAGGCGCAGTCTCTGGCAACATCAATAGTTATCTCCCAATAATTATACCAGGCATCATGGTCCAGACTGCGTTAACAGCCACTATGGCTATGGGCGTGCAACTCCGCGAGGATATGGAGAAGGGCGTGTTCAATCGTTTCAAATCCCTTCCAATCTCACACGAAGCCCCCTTAACCGGGGCAGCGATAGCAGACTTGCTACGCTACAGCATCGCCACCTCTCTGGTACTAGTCATGGGTTATATTCTTGGTTTCCGATGGGCTAGTATTGGGGGTGTTGTTGCTGGCGGCCTTCTGGTTATTCTGGCTGCCTGGTGTATCAGCTGGATATTTGCTTTGATGGGCGTCATCGGTAATTCAGCAACCAGTGTGCAAGGAATCTCTTTTGCCATAATGTTTCCGCTAACTTTCCTATCCAATGCCTTTGTACCCACCAACACATTACCAAACTGGCTACAAACATTCGTCAAGTTAAATCCAGTAACCTATCTTGTTGATGCTATTCGACAGCTTTTCAACCAAGGCACTATCGGTAATGACTTCTGGCTATCACTGATCGGAATAGGGGTAATTGTGGCTATATTCGTGCCCCTCACTGTAGCCGTCTACATGCGAAAAATACAATCAGAATAGGATAACTGAATCGTAATCCCAGACTCCACTATTTTTTTCTAATCATTTTTTTACCCTTTTCTTCTGAAATATCAACCAGTTTACTGAGTGACTTTTGGCAAGGTGCTTGTGTAGCACGTGTGGTTGTTCCGAAATCAATTTGCAAAGTATCTGATGCTTCTGGATTTGCTTATTTTGTTCATGTTTAAAGCTGCTTCAGCCGTAAGAAGCATGCGTGACGATCTATTTGTTGGCTTGAAAAGGTTTATTAGCGGCTTCGGATAATCGATATATCGATTAAACGATATTGGATCAAATGATGGAAATGTCTAGAGAAGATAAACGTCGTGAACATCACCATTTAGGACGGGGAGTTCATCTGGGTTGGTGGGATCACCACAGACGAGGAGGCCTCCGGACATTGGTGTTCATAATGCTTCGACAGGAACCAAGAAACGGCGCTGAAATAATGAACCAAATAGAGTCAGCCAGCCATGGACATTGGCGGCCATCGCCAGGCTCAATTTACCCTCTACTGGATCAACTCTGCAAAGAAGAAAGCATCAGCAAACGTGAAGACGGACGATATGAAATCACTGAAAAAGGCAAAAAAGAATTCAAATGGCCTTATGAAATGTACTCAAATCAACCACGTTCTGCAGATGGTGCAATAGAAGAATTGAACAGCTACCTCTCTTATCTCGAAGACCTAAAACGCATGGACCCCTCCAAGATTAACCCCAATATAGCTAAACTCAAAAACGTCAGAGACCGACTAACAACACTCATAGGCACTACGTAATTTCATAAAAGTAAACTTTCTGAATACTCATTTTAGGCGATTACTTATTGTAGATTCAAAGCAGTATAGCACGCGCTATGGAAAACCTATTATAATTTCAGAAACTGGCAGTACCCGTTTCATGCAAAAATACATGTCGGGTAAAATGCGTCCCTACGGTGCAGGTCAATGGATTGAGATAGTAAATCAAGCTTTGAGAATACTTAATGATAATCAGTGATATCCGATTTAGAGCGCGCGAGAATACTGTATTATGCTCCAAGGACAAGGATTTGGTATGAGATCCGAGAAAGGGATAACGGATCACCCCCAGAAAAGTTCGTTTTTCCTGGGTAGGGAGAAGGTGCTAACCCGCCCTTGGTCGCCCCGAGAGACCATAGACCGGACTTCGACACCTTAATTGAAATTTGCTAAAATAGCCTTAACAGGCAAGTTTGAGCAAAGGCACTCAGACCGTTTCGGAGGTAAGCTCGGTCCAGCCCATTCAAACCACCTAGGAAAGAGTACGAACCCTGTAGAGACTCAAACGCAAATAGGTTTATTGAGATTATTTTTTGCCCGTCGCGTTCTTTAGTTCAGCAAAGCATTAACTCAATAGACCTCCGCAATAGCGACACCGAAAATCACTTAGAGCTACGCTCCCCAAATATTGAGCACATAAAAGATCAGTTATGTAGTCCAAGAGCGCCTCATGAGAAATGCGCCAACGCCGACGCAAGCGATTGCATAAAGCGCAAGAACCAACAGGGAAAAAGGAAGCCCTGCAGGGTTGGGGTAGAACAAAGCCTGCCGCAAAGCGTCGATCGAGTACCGTGTCGGGATGAAAGCGCTTAAAGTCTGGAGCCAGCGGGGAACCAATTCAATTGTTGTAAAGCCTCCGCCTAAGAGGAACAGATAAATTGCAGTTATTGAGGAGAGAAACGCAACGTATCTTGAGCCTTTTATTAAGGTCCCAATTATCGCGCCGATGCCGGACGCACACAATGCCGTTCCTAAAAATATCCCGAACAACGCCGGCAACTGACCAATTGGCAAGCTAACAAAACCAACCAGGACCCCAAGCAACACTGCCGGAAGAACAATTACAAAACACGCAAAAACTCCTCCCAAAATGCGACCAGAAACTAGCAGCCAAGAACGCTGCGGCGATAGAGCTAACATGTGAGCAGTCTTACTCTCCCTATCCAGCGCACACAAACAGGCTGTTCCAACAAGACCCACATTCAGAATCAAGAGCACGAAAGTGGGAACAAACTGATAATGGAACCAATCAACATTAGTTTCCCTAATGTATTGCTCGTCCAGAGATACATGATACACGTTAGGTAAGGACGTATTTACCAATTCGTCCGAGATAAGGCTTGGAGCATCGAATTCCACAACCGAGCGGTCAACGCTTCTGCGGATGTCGTCTGAAAAATCAAAGTCGACATTGTTAATCGTGAGAAGAACCTTTCCCGTTCCGTTCGCCACCTGCTCATCAAACGAAGACGGGATGGTAATTACGGCAGCGACCTTTTCATCCTGCAACATGCTATTTGCATTAGCCGCATTAGTCACCGTGAGATCATATGCCTCTGTATCCGATCTGATAATTTGAGCCATCTGCATTGACGCGGGACCAGTACCTTGGACAACTAAAGCAACAGGCTGCTGAGTGACCGAAAGACTCAAAGTTACAAGGACCAGCGTCATGGCAATCGGCGGAATAAGCGCGCAAGCTGCAGTAAGAGGCATTTTCCTCCACCTCCTAAGGTCATGCAATGCGATTGTCAACAGCGAATTTTTCTTCATAAAAATCCCCTTCTTGAGAAAAACCACGCTAAAACCAACGCACCGATTCCCCACCCAACCAATGCTAGGGCAAGTAGGACGAGCGGCTCAGGCGTGACCTTCAAATTGAAAACGGCGTGTTCCATCAAGCCCACCGCATAGTATTCCGGGGAAAAGTGCGCTGCCCCCCAGATGAGGCTCCCATCGAATCGTTGTGGCTCGTATGAACCGCTGAAAAGAAACAAAGGAAGTGTAATTCCGAGAACGAACAGAGCCACCGGAAGCGTTTTTTTCATGACTGCGCCGAGTGCGGCGCCGATGCAACTGAAAATGGCAATGCAAAACAGGAGGGTTAGCACCATTTCAAATGGTTGAGCGGGCGAAATGCCATACCCCACAAGGGCCACGAAGACTGTAATTGCTATTGCCCCAGCCGAAACTAGAGCGGTTGCCATTACCCGCCCGATCAGCGGAATGAGTGGGGGCACAGGGGAAATCGCAAGAATCTTGGCCGTTTTCGATTCAAACTCTTCTGCAACTGAGAAAGCACTTAAAGTGCCTGAGATTATGAGGGCATCTAAGACTAAAGCGCTCGCAATCATGTAGTTGATGAAGCTTGTGTTATGGGCGTAAGAGTCGGTTTCGACCACTCCAACGTTTACGCCCTCAAATTTTAGTCCATCACCGAAGCTCATAACGGCCGAAGGTACCGCGCGCTGGATGTCTGCAGTTAGGTCACTGTTGATGTTGTCGATAAAAACAATAATAGGCACGGTCTTTCCTTCACTGATGTTCTCCGAAAACCCTTGTGGAATAACGATCATTGCCACGAGGTCACCCTTTGCAACCATTTCTCGCGCAGCCGTCTCATTATTCATGAAAATCAAGTTGAATGAGTGATGGTCATTTTCTAGGCTATTGATGAACACTTGTGCAAGAGGGCCGTTGTCGTTATTCACCAAAGCAGTTGGAGCATAAGCGCCGGTCATTCCGAAAAGCGTCACGAGAATAAGAAACGTTACTGATTGAACCAAGACAAGTGCAATAAGCAGGCGGGACCTTCTCAACCTGCTTAACTCTGCATTCATGCCACCTAGCAATGCGCGCAGGTTCTTTCTCATGGTTATCGTCCAAGCGATTTGAACACTTCAGACAGATCGGGTGCGCGAAAACAGAATCCCTCAATGCTGCCGTACTTTGTAAACTCGCGTAGGGTCTCATCAGGGTTCGCGCCTTTGGCCAAGAATAATGAAATGCCGCTCAAAGTTATGTCGGTACGGGTGACCTGTTGGATATTTTGAACGCCCGAGGCGATTTTTTTGGCAGTTTGCTCGTCGCATTCGACGTCAATGCAGCTGCCCGTTCGCCTCACTAGTTCGCGAGGTTCAGCAATCGCTAACATTACGCCCTCTCCTAAAACTGCGACGCGGTCGCATAAAGCTAGTGCTTCGTCGAGATAATTTGTCGCAACAATGACTGTCTTGCTCTTTGATCTGAGAAGGCGAAGGTAAGCCCAAAGTGCATGACGTGTATCTGCGTCAACTCCAAGCGTTGGTTCGTCGATGATGAACAATTCAGGGTCGTGAAGGAAAGCGCGTGCAATTGCAGTGCGTCTCTTTAGGCCTCCTGAAAGAGTGTTCACGACTTGGTCACGGCGGTCTGAGAGGCCAAGAATTCCAAGGACTTCAAGAATCCTCTTGCGCGAATTTTGCACGTCGTATAGACTAGCCGAAAATTTCAGGTTTTCAAAAACGGTTAATTCTTCGTAAAGCGCGTTTTCCTGAAGGGCAAAACCCATTTTTCTTCGAAACTCAGCTGTGTGCGCAGGCATCCTTTCGCCTAGTACATTGATCTCTCCTGACGTATGGCTCCGTAACCCGGATATGAGGGAGAGAAGCGTCGTCTTTCCGGCGCCGTTTTTTCCAAGGAGACCCATAATTTCGCCGCGATGGACGTTTAGCGTAATTCCTCTAAGAATGTCTTTGCCTGAAATCCTGCAGTCGACGTCTTGAAAATAAATGACATTATCATTCACATTTTCTTTCACAATATCTGTAGATTCGGCAATGGTAATGTCAATACTCATGGACTAGACTGGCAAGTGCAATAACTATAAGTATTGTGAATTTTCAAATATGAGCCATAAACCTTATTCAAGATCATCAAAAAAGTCAGGCAGAATTTCGACCTCAAAACAAGATAGCTCAAATTCTGTTTCAACCAATGTTCCAATGGAAAGCAGACATGATTTTGGATAATAAATCGTAACAATTTATTAGTAGTGTCAATACTTCTTTTGCTATCGTGCTATGTCTTTTAAATAAGAAGAATACAAATTATTTGAAGAAGGTTTTTAACCCACTTGGAAGGAGAGGGAAGCTCCAAACAGTGCCTAACCTTGCGAAAAACGACATAAGTCCAAATAATTTAGTGAAGTGACTCAGACCGTTTCGGGGGTAAGCTCGGTCCGGCTCAGCCTCAATAGCTTTTTACTGGTAAAAAGGTGCTGGGATCCCCCCCGCCCAACACTAGCTGAATATCTCCAATAACCTGTTGAAAATACTTTCCAACCGTTTGAAACGCCGATTAATTCTTTTCTTTTAGCTACGGTTTTGAACCCTTTTGGGTATGGGGACGGGCAGCCCCACCATTGTTCTTAATTTTGAGCTTGATTCTACTTCAGTATGACCAATGGATTTGCCATCTAATGCTTGACAAGGGTCAATATTGGCTAACTCTCCAAGTTTCCTATTGGTATATTCTAAGCTTTGTTGATGATAATAGAACTTCTTATCTGCACTGAAATGGCGAGCTCTAGCATAAGATACTTCACCATTCTTTCTAAAGAAAACCTGAATGCTTGAGATAACTTTGTTTTCTCCACATACTTCACAAGGGAATCTATAACCTTTGATTTTCATTTTCCATATCCTTAGTTTTTGGTCCCAGACATGGTCAGTGTGCTAATAAGGTTCATCTACAAATTGTTCTTTAGTGGTTTTTTAATCCGGAAAGCCTAAACTCTAAGAGGTAATTAGTTGTTCTTTTCAACAAGTTTGATGACAGCCTGATTAGATGTTTCTAATTTGTGCAGATTTAAGACTTATCTTCATGAAAACTCTCCACCGCACATGGGGCAAGTTAAAGGATATTTATTTTGAAAATTAATTAGCTTTATTGCACATAGAGAGCAGAAGTAAATCTTGCATTTTGGGAAATGTTTGAAGCCTCCTCCAATCATCTTACCGCAGGCATCACAAGGTCTAGATAGATCAAGCATAAGTTCAGTTACCGATTGAAGTAATTTGAAGAGAATCCTGAAGCGACATCTTGAACTATTCGAGAGCTAGATTAAAGTGATTGGATAAGAAAATAATGTTAATTCATGTTCTCTTTTTTGGAATTATCTTTTTTCTAGTGTGAGCAATAAGACGATTTTGTCTGCACCAAAGAAGCATGTCTGCAAAAATAATAGTGACTCCTAACCCAGCTACTGTACTATTAGCTTCCATGCCCTGATATCCTGAACCTACCACAACCACTCCAAACCCTAAAATGGCTATTAAAGCTAAGTAATTTGATGTTAAGGCTGTTAAGTCTTTTAGGTTCATTCATTGTCACCATTCTATTTTGATGGGACAAGCTTGTTTTTGCTTAAACAGAGTTACCACTTAATATAGTAAATGGTGCGCTAAACTTGAGTGGAAGCCCATGTTTCTAAGCTTGCCCTTTTTCTTGGCGTGCTTGTCCTTGATACTCGTTATGAGTATGTAAGGTCATATAGCTATGATTACAAATTGAGCTAATAAATAAATTGTTCTTTTTTATTTTAGTGACTAAAAAATAAAGTGACAAATCTTAAGAGCAAATTCACCCTTTAATGATAAATCATGCTAATTGATGTATTCTAGTCGAGTAAATTTGGGGCAAAAAAATAATGACTGACTTCACCTATAAATTACCGGATTCTTCAAGTT
The DNA here is from genome assembly GCA_003164295.1 of Candidatus Bathyarchaeota archaeon. GTDB lineage: Archaea > Thermoproteota > Bathyarchaeia > Bathyarchaeales > Bathycorpusculaceae > Bathycorpusculum. The sequence goes on along the minus strand of PLTA01000022.1, from coordinate 30,883 downwards.
TCCTTGAAGCACTCTTAGTCTTGTTAAGAGAAAAATGCAATTACACAATTGCCTACTGGCTTTCTGAATCCAAGTTATCACTTACAAGCACAGGAACATTTTCACGTTATAAAAAAGGAAAGATTTGGAATGCATATGAAACAATTGCAGATTTTGCCCTATCTCGCTTTGAGTATCTTGATTTAATAAAATATTTCAAGGAAGAGGAAATAGAACTTGTTAAGTTACGTTGCAATGAAGTTATGCCTCAAGACGCTGGTTATGAGGTAACAGAAGTCAAGCTATCAATTTCTATGGAGGGCGAAAAGCAAACTCGAGATGCAATGCAGGATATAAAGAAAATCACCAAGAACTTGCCACAGAAAATGAAGGTTGCAGTAATACCAACTGACATTGAAGTTAAAGCTAAAGATATGTCTGAAGTCTATCTTTATAGCTATTGCATTGAAAATTCTTTGAGAGCGTTCATTGAAAAAATTGCATTGGATAACTACGGTGATAAATATCTTGACTCTTTGACTTTATCAAAAGAAATGAAAGATAAAATAAGAAAAAGAAAAGAATCAACAGGTAAGAAGAAATGGCTTAGTGCGAGAGGGACCTCTGACATATTTTATTTGGATATTGACGATCTTGGTAACTTAATTCAAAATAATTGGTCTATTTTCAAGGATTGCTTTGAAAGCACTCAATGGATTACAACAAACATAAGAGAAATCGCAGATTGCAGAAATGCGATTGCGCATCATGGATATTTAGAAGAAAATGAACGAGACATAATCAGAATAGACTTCATAAAAATACTCAAACAAATAAGTGACACTTTCAAATGAAAACTAAACTAAGATTGAAATGTAAGCAATGCGGTAACTGGAATAGGATAGAATTTGAAAAGATATTCTTGAATCCAGATAGCCGAGAGCCTAAGTACACGTATTCTTGCTTTCATAATTACCACTTAAGACTGAAGTATGTTCCAAGTGCAAAGATGTAATAGCTGAGCTAAAGGAAGTAATTAGAATAATGAAACTTAGGTGAAAACAAGATAACTGAAAATATCGTTGAAATCAGACTTTGCCCATGTCCCTATCATAAAAGTAACACGAGTCATCACTGCCTTGCAGTTTTGGAAAACCTGACTATAACAGAAGACATTTATTTGAACAACAGTTGCAACCCAGATAACGCAGAAAGAGTTCTCCTTCACGAATTCATTCATGTTGTATTATTTCATTTTTTGGATGAGGCAAAATTGCAAAGTTTGTTTCTTAAAATGATGAATATTAAAATTGATTTAACTGATTACTTAAAAAAAGAATTAATATCTTCAAATTATGATAACCCAAGTAAATTAATTGTTCCAAGCGAAAATTGGTTTAGCTCGCTCTTTGAAGATTGGGATTCCCAAGATTGGCTTTATACTGTAGATCCTCTAATGAAAAATCGATGGAGAAAATAGTCAAAATAATAAGACTAAATCTTTTTTTCTAAGGGTTCATAAGATTCCCAGAAATGGAGTGTATTTTTTGCCTTATCAATAATATTGTCATATGTCAAGACTTCAACATTGTGGAAAGTTTCCTTAAGCAAAATCAGTTTCTCTTTCTCTGCCTCAGTAAACTTCTTCCCTAAAGCGGAACCAATAACAGCAATTCCTTTTGAATTGAATCCTTTAGACTTTTGTTCAATGTAGTAATCAACAGCTTGATTAATTCCATCATAAACATCTTTTGACAAAGTTCCATCCTTATTGAATATTCTATCATTTGCCTCCTCAATTTCAATTATCACACATTTATCTAATCCATCAATGCGTTCTATAATGAAATCAGCGTGTTTCCTATTCCCGATTTTTGTTTCCCCAGTCAACTTACCATTAGCATCGATATCAGAAAGGATCTTCTTATCAAAGTACTCGATGCCTAGTAACCAATAATCTTTAATGAGGAGCTGATGTATTTCTTTTTCATCCTTCTTGAAAGAATTCTGGTGCTCTCTGACTACTTTTTCAAATTCCTTGAGACTCTTCTTTAGCTTCTCATATCTGTCAAGCATTTTTGACATTTCAGGAATCTTTTTGAATATCTTGTTTTGTTCTTTCGTTGGTAGCTTTGAAACCTGTTTTATAAAAAGGCGGGAAACTTTGGATTTAAGAATTGAGTTAAGCAATTCCCCAACTTCCTCTTCTCCTAGCTTTTCGATAACCTCAAGAAAGATTTTAAGTTGCACTTTTGGTGCATCTGGGTTTAAGCTAATGTATTGCTTAATTACTTCTGTACCAAGTTTTGAATGCTCAAAAGCCTTCTTTAGAACCTCTCTTTGTTCATCACCCATTTTATCAAATTCGTTAATTAGCCTCTCAACAACAGTAAAGTATGAATTCCTTAGTTCCTCAACCAAAGCACTTGAAGGCTCGCCATTGAAAAACTTCTGAGGAACTCTTTTGGAGAAGTCATACCATATTTTTCTTGAATATTGGATAATTTTCAATTCGCTTATTACTGAATCTAAAGTAGTACCATACTCCATGTAGGTATCAATATTTATGAAATATCGTGTCTTTCCATTTTCTTGTTTTGTAAAATATGGTTGGGGATAATCTCCTCTGAAAAATACTATTTCAAACTTATCTAAACTGTGATTTATCTTTTCTAGGAAAAGAAGAAGATGTTTTAACTTAGTGAATCCACCAATTTTCCATTTATTTCTTTCTTTCTCGGTGGGCACAAAAGCAAAGCAAATTTGTTTCTGCTTTAAGTGACTATAATACGTTGCCCACCTTTCACCGCATGAAAACTTTTCAATTGTTTCAAAGGGATCTTGTGAAGACATGAACAGCTTTTATTTTCATAGGATGCTTATTAAGTATTCATTATTTTTTTTCCAACAAGTTATGAAAAAAATTTAGGTTATTCTTTAAGCAATTTTTGAAGGGTTTGTATAAGGCATTCTTTTGTGAAAGCAAGAAGGGTTAGTAGTTTCTCATCATTTACGCTATCTAATTTGTGGCGCAAATGACCATGTGCAACTTTATTCCTAATTTCATAAGCTTCGTTTAGCTTCTGTTCAATTGAGGTTCTCTCTTTCTCATTCTTGCCTATTAACATGCCAATAGCAATTCCAATGGCTCTTCCATAAGGAGAAGGGGGATTTGTACCTCTTCCAAAAACGATTGATTCAAAAGCAGTGATATAATCGATGAATTCTTCTTCGCTTGAATCCTCAAATGATTTATTGAACTGGGATAATGCAAAAAGTAGATGAGGTTTTTTCTTATCAGCATTCTTTTGGGCTTTCCATAAGGCTTTGAAATCTTCAATCTTTTCCTTTGAGAGAATATGATAGTTGTTTAATGTTGTAACTCGTTTAGGATAAGGATCACTTATGTAAAGAGAATCTGCGGAAACATAGAAAGAAGTGAGCATTGGAGTTTCACCTATTTCTAATAATCGTAATGAAGTTACAATTGGGACTAAACTTTTGTCATCTTTACTTCTAAAATAAGTGCTGGGAGTTTCTTCACTCGAACATCTTTCTTCTATAACAAACTTAGTATCGCCTAGAGCTGATTTGAGCATTTTGCTATTGGGAAATTGTTCTAGCATAGTTTCAATTTCACCAGTTCGAACTCGCCTTATTGATAATGTTTTATCAAGCTTCACAATGTCTTCGTCACAATCAAAATTCAAAATTGGTACCAGAATTACGATGCCACTATCCTCTTCACTCATGGCATTCAATTATCTCTATTAGTTTAAAAGTTGTACCTATTTTTCCTAATCTCTTTTCTATTACCATTTCTATCTATACTCAGGTCTTACGTCTCAATACCTTTCAAGATACTTTTTCGTATTTGACCTCAAGCCCTGGGTACTTTAACTAATATTTAAAATTCAAGTGCACTCATTTTCTCAAACTTTTATGTTTAGGTAGAAACATAAAATAAGAAGTGGCTGAGATGACCGAAGAACCAGATTTCTATTTTAACAATATTCCCGTGCTTTACGCGCAACTTAAGAAACATGGTACGGGAGAACAATTAGAACAATTAAAAAATGATGTTAAGGAATACCTAACCAAAGTCTTTGAATTGGATTTAGACCAAAAGGTTATTCGCTGGCTTGAAATGCCTGAATGTTTTATGCCGAGTGATTATGAATATTTCAAGTTATATTGGGAATTAGTGCAGCTATACACTTCTGGTTTATTTTATTCGGCTGTAGTGCTAGGGGGAGTTTTGAGTGAACGCATATGTTATGATATTCTGGCAACACAGAGCATCACTATAGGAGATAAGGGTGAACTAACCCAGGAACAAATCAGTTACCTTTTCAAACTTAATCTTCGAGATATCATTGAGGTTCTTGCTCAATGGAAATTAATTAAAGATGAAACAAGGAAGCTTATGATTCAGGTTAATGACAAAAGAAACTCTTACGTTCATCCAACTAAGACTGAAAAAGTTGATGCTAAGAAAGATGCTAAAGAAATCCTAATTAAAGTTTCAGAAATAATAAGCAAAGAATTTCCGTATGAAATAATGAGCAAGTCCAAACCATCATCTTAGACTAAACTTAACTTTCTATTTTTAAATAATCAAAGTTATTCTCCAAACTTGGCAATAAATCTAAAATCTTTTCACTTAATAGCTTTGGATTCTCCTTGAAGTAATGCATTAGGAATATGCTCTTGCCAATTCTGCCTTCTATCAAATCAATTTGTTCGGATAATAATCCTGCTTTTCTCATCTCTGTAGCATAGTAGCTTCTTAGCTTCTTGATTTTCATTGGCAAATTAGCTTTGTTTAGTTTTTTGTCAATTGCATTATAACTCACTCTCCGACCATCACATAAAAGAATACGTCCAAAAGAACAACTGCAAAATTTTCGAGTATGAACTAGAAGCCCAATTCCGCTGCAACGGTTCTGATGCATTCGTAAATTGGATAAACAATACTTTGGAAGTCAAAAGAACGGCTAATGTTATTTGGGATCAACATGAAGAATTCGAGTTCAAAGTGTTTGACAGCCCTCAAGATGTTGAAAACGCAATCAGGGCAAAAGTCAAAGCAGGTTATACTGGGAGAATGACTGCGGGTTTCTGTTGGCCATGGTCGGACGCTAACTCAAATGCACCGATCAAAGATGACATAGTTATCGGTGATTATAGGAGACCCTGGAATGCTAAACCCGAATCCAGAATATTAGCCCCAGGAATCCCCAAATCAAATGTGTGGGCACATGATGCGAACGGAATTAACCAGATCGGTTGCATCTATACCGCACAAGGGTTTGAATTCGACTACGCAGGAGTAATATTTGGAAACGATCTAGCTTATGATTTTGATGAACAGAAATGGCGAGGCCACCCTGAAAACTCTGCAGACGGCGTGGTCAAACGTTCCAAAGAAAAATTTATAGACCTAGTCAAAAACATCTACAGAGTGCTACTATCACGTGGCATGAAAGGATGCACCCTCTATTTCGAAGATAAAGACACAGAAAGATTCTTCAAATCACGAATAGAAAAATGATCAAAGCAAGAATTTGAAATTTCTTATGATTTTAAATCTGGGTGGGAGAACGCAGTATCTGGTCGTTTCCTCAAAGGCTGAAAATTAAGAAAATTCATTACCTTAATTCAACTATTCCAATTTCCCTTAGATACGAGAATATTCTGTCATAAAGTTCAGAGGATCTTGTCAAGTCTTCAAGGTCTCCTATAGGAACGAAAATTACAAGTCCCTCTCTTCCCCGAGTCATTAGGACGCGATAACTGTTCAATAGATATTCTTTCCTCAAATCGTTTGTAACAGACTTCCACTTTGTTCCGCAGAAGTCTCTGAAATCCCATCCTTGTTGACTACTAACTAAATCTTGATCCCATGCAAGACAAATCCAATCGCGCTCTAGCCCTTGTATATCAAATTCAGTTGCTGGGAGTTCGAGAAAAGATGACGATCTTATATCGTTCTTGTCAGACAAGAACCATTTTGACACATCAAGTTCAAGTTCTGTTTCAATACCAAGAGGCCTTAGCCGCTTTGCTCCACTTGAACAAACGAGTCCAGCGTTGCGGGTGCCTCTACAGTTACGTTTTAGAAAGAGTTTAGCTCGCTGCAAGTTTCGTGTAACATAGATCGGGTAATATTTAATCTGACCAAGTATTTCTTCAGCTAATTTTACGTCTTTTTCCAAGACGGCGTTTACCCAATCTGATAGCAAGGCAGCTTTGTATGAACGAATAGATGTTCTTAGGTGAAGGGCTGGATCTTCTATGACCTTCAAAGTTTCCGGTATCGAATCAAATAGAGTTTGATTTTCAGCCAAGTGCTCATTATGGGTAGCTTGTGAAGAGGCGAACACTACCCATTCTTTATATTTTTTCTTAATAGTGTCACCCCACTCCCGCAATCCTGCTTCTCCGTTGTGGATCTCTTGGCCAGTTCCAATTAAACCTACGATAACAGCCCAATCTTCATGACGGTTCATAATATCCATCATAAGTTCAGGTTCGGACATTGTGTACGGTTTGTCCTGAGTAATTGATTTTTTAAACATCTGTTCCTTGTTCCAGGCTCTTTGGGCTTCATCAAAAATTATAATATGTTCGTCTGGTTTCTGTTGGTCTTCTTTGTAGTAATGACGTTTAAAGGTAACCACATGTTGCACTTTTGTTATTGCGTCTCTTAACGCCTCTTTTTTCGAAATTTCCTCACGTTTGGCTTTGTCTATTGCAAGGGCTTGTTGGAGTACTGTCACCAACGGATAGTTTCCCGATAAAAAAGAAGCATTATATCCCTTGAATCGAATTTCTTCATCATGAGCTATGTTTAAGCCTACTAATGTTTTTCCTGAGCCAGGAACACCTGTAACAAAAACAATAGCTTTTGCATTTTGTTCTCTCGCATAATTTACTGCATTAAGAACTGCATTTGTAGTATAAGTAAGGTTATACCGGTCGGCTCCCGTTGTTGTAATGTCTTTTACACCATGACTAGCGTACAAACGCTGAGCGGCTTCTATAATTGTAGGAGTAGGCTCATAGACTGAAGAATCCCATCTGTTTACGTCAAGAGTATTCGCTGATCCAAATCGGCTCACACAATTGAAAATTGCCTTGAGTAAAGAAATACTATCATTAACGGCTCGAGTCTCTTTCACTAAATCCTCATTCTCTTCAACAAATGATTTGATTAGGTTAACGGACGTGTCAATTAATATTGGAACAATTATCTTACCTTTCGACTCCTTATGGAAGTCACGCAAATCTAGTGCGTAATCCTCGCACTGTTCCAAATCATGGCGCTTGTAATTGGTTCCCCTTTCAATTGCAATGTTGATCTTAAACTCCAGCACCATTATGACGTTGTTGGCAAGGATCACGGCGTCAATTCTTTTGCCTCTTCGAGGAATAAAATACTCTAATAATATTCCAGCGTTGTTATCAATGTTAGTTAAGGCGGACAGGACTTTTTTCAAGATTTCGATTTCTGCAATCCAGGATGAAGTCTGTTTCCTTTCGAGCAATTGGTGAGAATCTTCTGATTGCCCCTTTGACAGTTGTCCAAGGATCTCATTGTTTGAAGCCTTGACAAACTCTTTTGCCGATGAAGAGTAATAGCTTGTCACGAAAGGGTTTGGCTCCCAAATAGGCGTGTTTTAGGATTTTTCATCTTATAAAATGGAGAATTAAGAAATGTTGACTCATTGATATCAAAAGGTTCATTGTTGGTGCCATTGGAAAGAGTATGGTTCTTTGTGAGGAATTCGTTTGAAATCTTGATATCCTCTCCCCGTCATTGATTTTTCTTAATGAGAAGCTGGATTGCTTTTTCGATCTCTTGGGAAATAACTCCCCCGTGAGTTTTTCCATGCTTGTCAATTAGATATTTCATGAATTGATCCCACACGGCATTATCGACGTAAATCGTGGTTCTTTTTTTCATATCCGGTTCCTGCCTAAACAGTGTGACGTCATAGGCCTAAATGCTTTATACAACATGACGTCATGACGTCAAAACATCAACAGTTTGACGAGAAACCAAAGTCAAAGAATCATAAAATGTAAATGTTTTAAAGAAATCAAATTTATGGCGTAAACTTTAGTAAACTGACTCCCCCTGAAAGATATTCGCTCAGAGTCCTTGTTTTGGCAGAAAAAGAGATAATTGCCTTGTTTTATATTATTAAAAGGATTAAATAGCTTTTCAATCGTGTGAAAAAAGAAATTACAGCGCCAGAGCCTGCTCAGTTTTGTTACTCTGCTCGTTTATTTTTTGTGTTGATTAGATCGTTGATGGGTTTACAGTCACCGCCCAAAAACTGAGGGGCGTACATCCGCCCTGCATTGAATTATAGCCCGTTTTTGTTAATTCTTTCTAAAATCAGCGTCTCCAATACCTATTATTGGAGTAAGAAGTTATGTCTGGAGATTCAGTTTTTGCTAATAAACCGGTAACATATTTAGTTACTGCGTCTACAACTTTGATTTCAAAAGATACGAGTCCTGCTTCGAGCAATCCTCCTCCTGTTGAACCACTGTATAGGTTCATGGAAGATAATATTGCTATTTTGCGGTCTACTACGATGATTTTAGAGTGAATTGTATTGATATACTGAATAGTTACTCCTTTTTTCCTTAAGGCTGCGTGACACTCCAATTTTGCCAGGTCATCTTTATCTTTTTGCGGTCTTCTAGAAATAATTTTAACGTTTACTCCTATCACTTGCGTCCTGTAAAGCCGCTGCAAGAAAGCAACTATCAACAAAGGGACTTGTTACTAATATTTCATCTTTGGCTTTACCAATAACATCTTGCCAATTCTTCTAGTCTCATGCCTTCTAAGAAGAAATGCTTAGATTCTAAAGCCAGCTCAATTGGTCTAGCAGCAGCCCATTGAATTAACCATTGAATTAAGCTATCTTCAACTTTATCGGGAATAGGATTTTTTTGAACGGGTATTACTGAAGCTTTAGCTTCGACTGAATTGATTTTGGGCTCTGATTCTTGTAAACTGCTTTTTTGTTCAGATTTTGCCAAGCGTTCTTGTGCTATTTTTTGTATTTCCTGGTGTTTTCAGCAAAGCGGCATTTTAAAAAAACGCATGGAGTAAGTGTATTCTTTATATTCTATTTCTTCTTCAGGGGCAAACTGCAAAACGTTAAATTGATTTTTGAATAATCAATTGTATGACGTTTCATACGTCTTTGGCGATAATAGATGACTGATCTTTTCGATAATTTGAACCCTCAGCAGCAGGAAGCTGTTAAAGAAACCGAGAAACCCCTTCTCATAATAGCTGGTGCAGGATCAGGCAAGACTCTGACAGTTGCGTCAAAAATTGCCTATTTAATCGAGAAAGGAGTTAAACCAGAGAACCTACTGGCGTTAGCGTTTAACCAGAAAGCCGCTGAAGAACTAAAGGATAGAGTTATCGGTTTGCTGGGGAATTCAGAGGACTTGAGCATATCGACATTTCACTCCTTCTGTAATCAGGTAATACAGGATAATATTCTAAACACTAAACTTAACGCTAACTTTAAAGCGATTACTGATACTGCTCAACTAGTTTATTTAACAAAGAACATCAACAGTTTCGGTATTGAGCATCTTGAATTCAATCATGAACCCTACACTTTAGCGGCGGAAATGGCGAAGTTCATTTCAAGATGCAAAGACGAATCCATCTCGCCACAAAATATTCAAGAGTACATCGAAAAGCAAGAAAAGCGCAGTCTCGACGAGCAAGCTCTTGAGGAACTGCACTGCCTAAAAGATATTTTAAAGATTTATCGTGCTTACGAAGATTACAAATTAAGAAATAACATACTCGATTTTGGAGACATGCTATGTACAGTCTTCAACCTACTAAAAAGTAAACCACTAATCCTAAAGAAATATCGAGAAAAATTCCAGTACGTCATCGTTGATGAATTCCAAGACACCAATTACATACAACTGCAGATAGTTCACTTGATATCTAGCAAGCACGGCCACATCACTGTAGTAGGAGATGACGACCAAAGCATCTACCGTTTCCGTGGAGCCTACCTAACCAACATAGCAGAATTCAAAAAGATGTTCCCCAACTACGTTGAAAAAACGTTAGAACACAACTATCGCAGCACCAAAAAAATCGTAGCAGTCGCCAACAAACTAATAGATTACAGCCCTGAGAGAACAATTAAGAAACTTTTCACAACCAACCCAGATGGAGAAAAAGTAGCGGTTGTAGAAACTCCAAGCGACACGTCGCAAGCAAACTATATTCTTGAAACAGTAAAAGAACTCCTAAAAAAATACCCCTTACAAGATATAGCGATCTTGTGCAGGCGAAGAGCATCTGCGGAACCAATAATTAAAGCCTTTAGAAAACAGGCTATACGCTTTAACTTTGTTGGTGAAGCGGGTTTCTTCCAAGAGCCCATCATCAAAGACGTTACCGCTTACCTTAAAGTCATAAGTAATCCACTTGAAAACAATGTTGAAATCGTTAGAATTCTTAACCGAAACAATTATGGCATTAAGCAGATTGAGATATGTAAATTCAACTGCTATGCGGATCAAAATGACCTTTCATTATACGAGGTGTTTGATCATTTAAGTGAGTTGGATGTGGATAAATTCAAGTTCCTTCAAGTTAAACAGACGCTTTCTGACTTAATTGGCTCCAAAACGAGGCTTCGAACACTTGACCTTATTCACAGCTTGCTTTTTGAACGTGAATTCTACAAATACGAGATAGCGATCCAAAACAACCGAAACATAGCGCTCCTAAACCAGTTCTATGAGTTTGCTGAGGAATTCAACAACATCTACCCCCATAATGACGTAGAAGACTTCACAGAGTATCTATCGTTTGCCTCCAACTTTGAAATCGAAGAAAAAAACCTCGAAGAACAAGCAATAATCATCTCAACCATACATGGCGTCAAAGGTATGCAGTACCCTGTGGTTATAATTCCTGATCTTGTGGAGCGAAAAATGCCTACGATATATCAGAAAGACAAGTTTGCCATACCATTAGAATTACTTAAGGGTGTGCAATCAAGTTTTGATGAAAAAGAACTTCATCTGCAAGAGGAAAGAAGACTATTTTATGTAGCATTAACCAGGGCAAAAGACAAACTAATAATTACTTACGCTAAAAGATACGGCGAAAACAAAACTGATTCCAAACCCTCAAAATTCCTCAAAGAACTAGACTACCAACAAAACGAAAACATAGATTTCCAGCAAGCTAACACTCAAGAGCTCTCTGCTGAATCTGCAACAGAAGAAAACCAAACGCAAACACGTCTCATGAAACAAGTAATATCCAATCTGGCAACTGGAAAATTCAATGAAGCCCTCGAAAACGTGCTCTTGTACGCTAAATCAACAAACAAAAACCTTGATATCAAAACCGAATTAATATGCAAACTAAAAGAGCCCGATTACTCAACACTGGATCAACCTGTTGAAGAGCCAGTTACAGTTTCCGAAAACCACGTGTTTAGTGTCTCGCAATTTGTCGGTTACACGAAATGTCCCAGGCTCTACCAGTACCGCCATGTTATGAAGATTCCCGAGAAGCCCCGCTACTACTTTGATTTTGGCTCCTCACTGCATAGTGTCGCTGAGCAATTAACCAGGATGCAGAAAGACGGCAAAGCCATCAACGAAGCTGTAGCGGAGGAACTTCTCGCCAAATTTTGGGATCCAAAAGGCTACAAATCAAAGATAGATGAAAAGAGAGATTATGACGAAGCCAAGGCTATCTTGAAGGTTTTCCTCGAAGAGCAAGCCAAGAGCAAAACTGAAATTGTCGATATTGAACGCTGGTTTGAAACCTCCATTGGCGACATCAAGCTAAGAGGACGAATCGATCGCATCGACAAAGATGGATCTGGCTTCACCGTTGTGGATTACAAGACAAGCAAAAAAGCGTCGTCTCTTAATGAACTCAAAAAAGACATGCAGATGCTGGTTTACGCGCTTGCTGTCAAAGAGATCTACCCTGGCGACAATCTATTGAAGGTGGGCAACTGGTTTTTGCGGTCTAACGAGAAAGTGTTTTTTGAACCCGAAAACCAAGCCCTTTTGGCTATGAGAACAGAGATCACGGAGATGGCGGCAAAAATCAAGGCAGCCGCATTTGAACCCAAAAAAGGAAGCTGGGAATGCACTCAATGCGACTACCACTGTCTATGCGATTAATCAAATGAAGATTGGAGAGAGACATGAAATGACTGAAGAAAAAATAATAGAAAATGCAAGGTTTGTGGAAAAGAAATCAGTGACCAGGATAGTGAAAGCTACGATGGTATGTGCTGGGAGTGCTGGGACGACCAGTTAATAGAAGAATCAGACAGCATGTTTGACGAATTAATGTAGGGAGAGGTAGTGTCTTGTGGCCTTGTAAATCATGTGGACATGATATAACCCTGATGACGCATTAGTCTGCGAGAACTGCGGCGCATTAATGGATGAAGTAGGCGATTCTGGCGATAACAAAGACTCAGAAGACCTCTTTTTCGATAACGAAGGCATCTAAGAACTAGAAAGTTTTCGAATTATGTTTGTAATCATTTCGTTTCTAAGCAAGTCGCGACAATTTAGATTGGGTACCATTTATGCGAAAAAGATTTTTGTGCTGACTATTTTTAAGACAAGTTTAATTGGTTTAGAATTGATTCAGTGTTATGCTTCGTTTGTGGTTTGACAAAGGCACTCTTCTTTTGAAGGGCGAAGCGGGAACTCCATATGGAAAATGGGACCCAAGAGTGGGCTGCTACAGAATTAAAGCATACCATTACCAAGACGTATTAGACTACTTGGCTGAAAGCAAACTTCAAGTTGAAGATGACGTCCCTATGCTGCCTCCCCTTGAACAACTCAAAAGTAATGTTGAGCTAAGGGATTACCAGAACGAGGCTTTAAACAATTGGCGCAAAGCACACAACAGAGGGGTCCTGGTGTTGCCTACTGCCGCTGGAAAAACTTTCATCGCCCTGAAAGCAATTCAACAGTTGAAAGTTCAAACGCTCATTGTGGTTCCTACCTTAGATCTGATTGATCAATGGAAAAAACGCGTCAAAGAATGCCTCAACTTAGAAGCGGGTGTCGTAGGCGGAGGTGAAAACACTCTGCGAATGGTAACTGTTACAACTTATGATTCAGCCTACATACATGCAGAACAGCTAGGCAACAAGTTCATGCTAATAGTCTTCGACGAAGTACATCATTTAGCCTCCACAGGCTACATACAGATAGCCGAAATGTACACTGCACCATACCGCATAGGCTTAACTGCCACCTACGAAAGAAGCGATCAAAGACACTCTTTGCTTTCACAACTCGTCGGCGACCCAGTCTACTCAGTTGGCGTCGAAGAACTCACAGGAGAACACCTATCACCATACACATACGAGAAAATATCAGTTGAACTAACACCCCAAGAACAGCAAACATACGAATCTCAAATGAACATTTTTAGAAGCTTTCTTCAACAGCGAAGAATTACTTTGAGAAGCGCCGCTGACTTCCAAAAATTCATAATGACCACCGGCAGAGACCCCAAAGCACGCGAAGCACTACTCGCAAGAAACAAAGCGGTGAAAGTTGCAGTAAACTCAGAAGCTAAACTAACCGTACTAGCCCAGCAGCTTGAAACTTATAGAAAAGAGAAAATCCTGATTTTCACTCTCCACAACGACCTGGTCTACAGGATTAGCCTGCGTTTCTTGGTCCCAGCCATAACACATCAGACTCCAAGAGACGAACGCCGAGAAATACTGGCAAACTTTGGGAACGGCAAATACCCCGTTGTTGTTACCTCTCAGGTGCTAGATGAGGGCGTAGATGTACCCGATGCTTCAGTAGGCTTAGTTCTGGGTGGAACAGGCAGCAACAGAGAATACGTCCAAAGACTCGGACGACTGCTCAGAAAGAAAGAAGACAAATTAGCTCGCCTAATTGAAATAATTTCCAAAGAAACCATGGAAGTTGGTACGAGCCGTAGGCGTCACCAAAAAATACGAGGCGCCGCATAAATGCTTCCAAACTCTTTGCTTTCAGTGCGGAAGAGCAAAGGCGAGATACAGCCACGCTACGCTAAACCCTCCAGCAGCAACGATGAGGCTGCAAATATTCTCATTGAAGCCTACAAGTCCCATATTGGGGAAAAGAAAAAAGTTCTAAAATCCTTGGTCACTGAGCTTGAACACAAAGGCTACGAGTACCGCTTTGTCAGGGCTTTATCTTTGTTGCTTGACCGAAAAAGCACCTTTGTTTGCCAGTGCAAAGTTGACCCAGTTGATTTGAGAAGAAAGATTTTTCAAGCCACTGAACAATTTGGCTTGCCTACCACATCTAAGACGAGACAAATAATCCTAGAGAGTGTGGCGTCTAAAATGTCTCTCACGGTAGAGGACGTTGAGGGGGACTTTTACTCGGATTTGGACGGTGAATTGGTTCTTGAAAAGTTTTTCGCGCCTTCAGCATCGGAGCTGTTGGGCGAGTACAATTTGGGGTTGACTCAAACGCTGCTTTTTGATGCCACAGAGCTTAGTTTCACGGCGTCTGGCAACTGGCAAGACCTTTTCCATGCAATAAAGAAGTTTGGGTTGATCTATGAAGTTTACCAAGATAATGGTTTGTGGGTGAAAATAGATGGCCCAGCTAGCCTGTTTAAGCTGACTCGAAGGTATGGAGTGAGCATAGCCAAGCTGCTGCCATTCATCGTTTCCAACTCCCAATGGACTGTTAACGCGAAGGTTCTTTGGAGATTTACAAACGAAATCTGTGACTTCAAAATTGAAAGCCAAAAACACGCAGCTCTGCTAAAGAAACCCTACTTGCCTGCTCTGAGATATGATAGCTCTATCGAAGAGGATTTCGCCTCTCAATTTCAAGCCGTAACCTCTGGTTGGGTGCTAAAAAGAGAACCTGAACCTGTGTCTGCTGGAAAACAGGTGATTATTCCTGATTTCTCCCTTGAAAAAGCCGGAATCAAAATCTATTTGGAAATTGTTGGGTTCTGGACAGAAGAGTACTTGCTGCGAAAGATAGAGAAGCTAAAGCAGGTGGAATCGAAGATGCTTTTGTTGATTAATGAAGCTTTGGCATGTGAAAAACTTTCTGCTTTGGAAAAACGTCCTCAGCTTGACTTGATTTATTACCGCAACAAAATTTCCCTAAATCCGATTCTGAGGTATTTGGAAACAAAGTTTGAACAAGTAAAAAATAAGGAGATAAAGTTTCTTGAGGGTTTATCCATTAGGTTTACTGAACCTGTAGTTAGTTTTGGAGAGTTCGCAGCTAGGATTGGCGTTTCTGCCGAAGCGGCAAGAGCCTTCATAGTTGCTAATCCACCTTTTGGCTATGTTGCTTTGGCGGACACTTTGATTAGCGACGAAAAGCTTTTGCAAATTGGCGGAAGAATTGAAAAAGCCATAAGTCAATCGGGGAAACTGCCCTTTAAGGAAGCGGCAAGAATCATCGAAGAAGAAGGCGTAGATGACTCAGCTAATGTGTTGACGATGCTGGGCTACAGGATTAGATGGCGCGGAATCAACAGTGAACAAGCTGAAGTCTCTAAGGATCCTAAGAATTCTGGCGAATAAAAAAAGATTCCAAGAATCTAATTTTCGATGATAGACGAAGAATCGGTTGCTCTGCATAAGGTTTTCTGCGACCATGCACGTGCGCAAGCTCAAAAAGTACATCCGGAGAAGTTTTGATGTTTTAAAGGTGGCTGAAAGGAATCCATTTCAGCATTTCATTACTAGACTTTTTCATAGATAAACATAAGAAGAAATACTATTTAGTAACTAACGGTTTTCTATGCAACTACTCTTTAAAGAAGTCATACAGACTTGTTTTAGTCCACCAGATGACCGCTTAAAGAAGCTTAACTCATTGGTTGAAAGCTCAAACTCAACAAGAGATACAAAAGACCTAAACAAAACACTTAACCAGTATGATAAAGCGGAAATGGAATCTCATAGACTTAATCAGATTTGAAAATGAAAATGACGATTGGTTAAGAATAACTTATTACTGATACAAGAAAAAAGAAAACAAATGGGTTTTTGCAGGCTTTTTTTTGAAGACGATTAATGCAACCGTTCCTGCCACAAACAGCGTCAAAAGTATCGATATCGAAAGTTCAGGAATTGACGGTGTTTGGGCTGGCGTAGATGTTGACGGGGTTGATGTCGAGGTTACTGGGGTTGGTGTCATGGTTACTGGAGTTGATGTTTGAGAGGCTGGTGGATTTGATGTCAGGCTTGCCGATGCTGATGGAGTTGGAGTTGGACTGTTTGACGTTAAAATCAAGTTTTGATAATAATCACCGAACGGTGAGATTATGTTGCTTTGAATATTGTGACTTGCGGCTTGGTCAACCGTTTGCGTTGCTTGATCATTAGTCAAGTTGGCAGTGCTTGAATTATAATTCATGTACGCAAAAAGAAGCTCACCTTCAAATGGCGACATGTAAGTAACATTGTAGATTTGCGCGTACTTAGCCATTACATCCATGAATTCATCATCGAGTGGAATCCAGAATGCGTAATCATTTCTTACGCGAATGTTTGCGTCACTTGCAAACAGTGGGCCCTCAGTTGACACACTTTTATGCAGCCACATTTCATCTATATTTATCGGCTTGTTATACTGAACACTTAGCTGTCCTATCTGCGTCAAAACTGACAGATAACTCCCATAAATCGGGTACACATGAACATTGATTACATCAATAGCTGAATCATTTATTGTCGCATCAAGATAGCTTATGGGGTCCCATATTCCTATGCCAACTGCAATCTTTGTTGTATTTTTGTTTAGGCCATCGAGCAAAGAAGATATGTAAGTCCCCCATCCCTGCGGAGTGCTGATCGCGGTATAATTAAGAAGTGATTGCAAAGTGTCTGTTTCAGTACCGATATTAAGGTAGTCAGGATGCAAATCATCAATAACCGTCTGCAACATCTGTTTGTCCTCAGCCAAATATTCAGTATAGGTCAAGTTTGCATAATTAAGAGAGCCAAATGATAACCCTGGATAACCAACCAACAAAGGTGTCTCCGACTCAACATCAATCTTCATGCCTCTGGACCGCACTTGCGCAACCACATTCTCATAAAAACTCAAATACTGAGTATAATTCGCAAAACTCGAAACCAAAACAGGGTAAGACACGTCAATGGTAACTCCCTGAATCCCCAGCGCCTGAAGGGCATTTAAGTAATTTATGACACCCTGCATCGCAGTAGGTGCAAGCAAATTTTCCCCTACGTTTGAATCAGCAGGCAAGAGCTCCGTAGCATAAATCGGCTGTTGGCTCGATTTAGTTGTCGCTGAGGAAAGGGTTTGGTTAAAACTGGTTAGAAGCTGATCTAATGTCGTGTACATAGATTGGTTGGCTGAAGGTATGGTTTGGTTGTACTGAGCGACAGACAACGATGAAGTTGCAGACACCACATTATTAAATGAACTTAGCTCCCAATTGCCAGTTAAAGCAGTAACTGACAAAACAATTATTGCAATTATAATGCATGCAGTAAATGCCTTAGCGAGGTTTCTTTTGTTTCGCATCCAATCTTGTTTCCACGGTTTAGCTATTTAAATTGCAGTAACCGAAGTAGAAATAAAAGATAAATTGAAAAAAATTGTTATTTTTCAAATAAGCTTGTTGAACTCATCAACTGAAAGATCAACTTCTGTGATAATAGTTCTCAACATTCCCTTTCCTATAGGTTTATGGGCTGGAACAACCACGATTTTCTCGTTTTTTCTACAACCAAACAAAGAATTGTATTTCTCTTTTTCAGAAAGGCGCATGACAATATGACTACCTTTTTGGTTGTTAACAACATAGCCTATATTTATCAGAGCTTTGACTACCTTTTCATAGTCTACCGGCGTTAATTTAGACACTGACTTGCACCGATTCGATGGGTACTGGATCGCCATGTTCCTTTAGAGCTTCAAGGTATGCCTGGATTGCTTCTTTGACGTTTTTCATCAGTTCTTCTCTTGTTCTACCTTCAGTGGCACAACCTGGTAAATCAGGAACTTTTGCGACAAGAACGCCATCTTCGTCCTTTTCGATAATTACCCTGTACTGAAGCATATGTTTTCATATAGCTTGGAAATTCTTAAGCCTTCGCTTTCCAAAAACCAGTTCTTCCTTTTGAAAATAATCTAGTTAAAACTTTAGCAAATACTCAGACAAATAGGACCGATATCGTTGGGACAAAAATAGGTATTTCACTTTGTTAATGGTTCGGTTGCTTTGAATATGTCTAAAAACATCACTTTCTGAGCTCTTCCTTCTTGCTTTGGGGCAGCACAAAACCATAATTTAGGTAAAAACCCAACGCAGATTCTATGGCATTCACAAACATAAACCAGCATCCAACTATCTTCGAGAACTTAAGCTCTGTCAAAACAAAAATCGCAAAACCTTAAATATAAAATAGGGTAAAATCGTTATCCGCATAAGATTTGGAGTGCCACAAAAAATGTATTGCCAAAACTGCGGAGCAGAAATAGCCCAAACGAACAAATACTGCCCTAAATGCGGCGCGGCACAACAGGCTCCTGACCAACCACAACAACAACCTTACGCAGTGCCTCCGACTTCCCAGCCTCAACTGCACCCCCAACCGCAGCCTTACGTTCAACCTCCAGTTCAAAGCGCAGGCATGTTTGGTCAAGATAAGTATACAATAGAGCAAAAGTTGGTTGCTCTCAGAGACACCTACGGAGTCAAAGATTTGAACGGGAACCTCTTAGGTTACGTAAAAGCAAAAATTATCAGCGTGGGACCCAAATTCTGGTTCGAAGACACCAACGGCGTCCAACTTGGAGAGATAGATGGCAAGATTGTATCCATCCACAACGAGTACGATGTAAAAGACCAGAACGGACAGCTCAAGGCAAAAATTAAGAAGAAAATCCTCAATCTCATGGGCAGTGAATGGTGGATGGAAGATGCAGAGGGACAAGAAATAGCCAAGGTCAAAGGCAACTACACGGAACACGAATACAAAATTCTATCTTCTGATGGAAGCATAATTGCTCAAATACACAAGAAATGGGTCACCATAAAAGACTCATACAACATAGAAATCACCCGTCCAGACTTCGATCACTTCCTCATCCTAAGCTACGTCATCGCGATGGATCATATTGAACAAAAAAATAACCAATCCAAAAGCTACATAGGACCTTTCTCCTTCTAACTTGAGCAACCCATTTGTATTCAACCGTTGAATTTGCACCTCGGTTCAATCAGTGCGCTAATCAAACAGCTATAGGATTATCAATTTTCTCCAATCACTCTACTTAATAATTTATGAGTGTTTACGCGTCGGCTTGGCTGGAAATGAGAAAAAGACTCAAAAGCTTTTGTCGAGAAAGCAATTATGTATTGAATAGTTATGGGGCTGTTGCCTTTTCAATCTCTAGACTGGCAATGTACTCGCGGTCTTTTGGCTGATTCTTGTCCCTATCTTTTTCAAACACGATTCTGGTTTTCAAACCCAAATGTTCGGCCGCAAGTTGCAAATTGCAAAAAGCAATACCTACATTGAGGGGGAAATAGCTGCCGCCGACGATGTTTCTTAGGAAGCTGGCTTTGGCTGAATAGGCATGAATCAAGTTCTTGTCGCCGGTGAAGTACCAGTTCTGTAGGTTGATTGCTGATGGGGCTAGGCGGGCTGGTTCCAGCAATTCCTCAGCGCCCTGGATATTGGTTATTTCTGAGAGGGGTTTTCTCTTGAACTGTGAAGTGCTGGTTCTATGTAGTGTTTCTTTTGGGTTTCCAAACGACATCAAAATGATAAATTCTAGGTTTGAGGACTCGGTTACTTCTTTGGTGGGTTGAGGGAAGCCTAGCCAGCAGCTGCCTGTGCCAGTGGCTGAAAAATAAAGATCCATTTGCTGTAGCATAAAGCCGATGTTGGCTTTGTATGTGTCTTTGGCTTCGGAGAATGCTGCTATGTAGTGGGGTGCTTTGTTCATGCCTTTTCTTGTGACTTGGTCGGGCGAAATGATCTTGAACTCTGTCTTAATTCCCTTGGTCATCGGCTTTAGAGCGGCCAGGTTTTTGGAAATCTCTTCTAGGCGGTTTTGGTCAAGTTGAGCTGGATCATAATTGCGGATTGATTTTCTCTTGAAAATCGCTTCGTACAGATCATTCTGATTCATTTTCTCACATAGAATAATCACGAGTTGACTGTTAGTAAAGCTTCCCTTGCGGAGCGCTTCTAGGCAGAGGGTGACGGCTGGAAAATGTAGGTATCGTGAGAGATCGACCGGTCAGCAGCCAACAGCGGATTCGGGCAGCAAACGCAAACCCCATTTCAAAAAGCATGCTAAAACAACCAGAACAGAACTCAAGCACTCAAACATGAACAGCTAAACATAGTCGCTCTTGGCTTTTGCCCAAATTAAAGAATGGCTTTTATAATCATTGCACAGACTTAAGTCGGAACATAAATTGCCAATAGAATACGTCTGCAGAAAATGCAACAAAACATATTCGAACCTGGAGTACGAGCAGAGCAGTTTTTGCAAGGTGTGTGGTTCTTTTCTTTTGCGGAATTTTAGGGATGATCGTTATGCTCAGATGTTAGCTCAAAAAAGCTTTGGCAATCAAGCATCCGCAACTTGTGGGAATGGTTCTTTCAAAGAAAAAATCGCGTTGACACGGGCAGCTGAAAGTCTAAGCGAAAGAATAGCTCGTTCAAAAGAATATGAGGTAATTTCTGAAACAGAAAAAACCACGATACACACAGCTGAATCGGCGGTTGAAAGCTGGATTTGGAGCGGCGAATACGAGGAGGCACTCAAGCTTGAAAAGAAACTCGTCAAACAATACGAAGGCAAAAACCTGCAAGACGCCATAGCTGGAGAAGTCGTCTCAAACCAACAAGGCGAATGCTACCAGATCTCAGCTTCTTGCACTTCTACTTTCAGAAAGGCACCTTACCAGGAAAGCCGACAACAAATAATCTCTGATCTGAAAGCTCTTCCTGGAATAGGACCCGCTCGCGAACAAACTCTAAAGCAGCAGGGCTACAAAACCATCGAAGACCTTGAAAATCACCCCCTTTGGAAAAAACAAGCTCATGCCTTCATGAAAATCATAGATGAGAAAGAAATTCCCCTGATTCAAAAATGGCTTTGGCAACGCTTTCCAAAATCGCATCCTCTGCTTCATTATTTAGCTGGTTTCTGCCAAGATCAAGACTTCGCCATTGTAGACATCGAAACTTTGGGGCTCTCCGAGCGACCTATAATTCTACTTGGCGTAGCTAAACCAACTAAAACTCAGGTTTGTACAAACCAGTTTTTGCTAAGAGATATTCAAGATGAACCCAGTGCCATCTGGGCTCTTATTTCAAAGCTTGAACCCAACTTGTCACTCATAACTTATAATGGCAGAAGCTTCGATATTCCATACATTAAGCAAAGATTAGCTTACTATGGATTAGAAGCGGCGTTGGACAACCCACATTTTGATGTTCTCCACTTCACCAGACGAGCACTGAGAAGCAAACTCTCAGATTGCAAACTGGAAACAGTCGAAAAATACATCGGAATAAAAAGAGACATCAACATTCCAGGCGCCTTAGTTCCCCACTTCTACGAAACTTACTTGAGAACCAAAAATGCAGGACCTCTCGTCGCAATAGTTGAGCACAACCGGCAAGACCTGTTAACCCTTGGAACATTATTCTCCAAGCTTTATGAGGAATGGAGCCTTTGATAGACGACTTTATCGAAAGCATAAAGCACATGCAAGGTTACAAAAAACAGATTGTGCATATACAAGAAATTCCTTCGCGAGAAGCATGTTTTGGTGAGCTGGAAAAATCCCTGCCGCAAAACATTCAAAATTGCTTATTGACTCGGGCCATCCATCTTTATTCGCATCAGGCTGAAGCAATAAACAAAGCGAGGGCGGGCATAAACGTGGCGATTGTTACTCCGACTGCTTCAGGAAAAACCTTTGCGTTTAACATTCCAGTTTTGGAAGCTCTTACAAAAGACCCCCAAGCAACTGCGTTATACCTTTACCCGACTAAGGCGCTGACAAATGACCAGCTAAAGGTTCTAAGAGAACTAGAAAAAGAAACAGGAATCCAAGCATACTCCAACGTTTACGATGGTGATACTCCTCAAAGTCAAAGGGCAAGCATAAGAGAAAATAGTAAAATCATTTTAAGCAACCCCTATGGGCTCCACCAGTACCTTCCATGGCACTATAAGTGGCGAAGCTTTCTTGGAAACCTCAAATTTGTGATAATTGATGAAGCCCACGTTTACCGCGGCGTATTTGGCTCAAACGTAGCCATGCTCCTAAGACGGCTCATAAGAGTATGCAATTATTACCATGCAGACCCACAAATCATCCTCTCGTCAGCCACCATCGCAAACCCACAAGAGCACGCCAAGAAACTAACAGGAAAAGACTTCGAAATCGTCTCAAACGACGGTGCCCCTAGAGGAAAAAAATTATTCCTGTTCTGGAACCCCCCATTCATCGACGACGCCAACACCACACGCAGATCTACCCATCAAGAAACCAAAGACCTCCTAACCCTCAACATCACAAAAAACCTACAAACCCTCTGCTTTACAACATCCCGACAAATGGCTGAGCTTATAACAAGATGGACCAAAGAAGACCTCAAAAAAAGATCACCAAAAATAGCCAACTCCGTTACCGCTTACAGAGCCGGCTATCTGCCTCAAGAACGACGCGAGATAGAGAACAGGTTAAAAACAAAAAGCTTAATCGGAGTTGTCTCAACCAACGCGCTTGAGTTGGGTATCGATATTGGTTCTTTGGATTCAGTGATTATTTCTGGTTACCCAGGAACTGTCATCTCGACTTGGCAGCAAGCCGGAAGAGCTGGCAGAACCAACGCAGATTCCCTTGTAACGTTAGTTGCTTTTCAAAACCCACTTGACCAATACTTCATGAAGCATCCAAAAGACTTCTTTGGAAGGCCACACGAACAAGCCATCATTGATTTGCATAACCGCTACATTTCTTTGGGGCACATTATGTGTGCGGCAAGCGAACTGCCACTAACAGAGGCAGACAGAAAATATTTCCCGGAACTATTCCAAGAAAGCGTTCAAGCTCTTGAACAACAAAACTTGGTCCGCAAAACGTCCAGGGGATACGTCTACTCAGGAACTGCAAGACCTGTCGAGGTTGTAACGTTGGAGAGTATCTCCGATAAAACTGTAACCGTAACCTGCAAAGGAAGCATACTTGAAACCCTCACACTTAACAAGGCATACGAAGAAGCCCACGCAGGCGCAGTCCTGCTTCATCAAGGCGAAACATACA
The DNA here is from genome assembly GCA_003164295.1 of Candidatus Bathyarchaeota archaeon. Taxonomy (GTDB): domain Archaea; phylum Thermoproteota; class Bathyarchaeia; order Bathyarchaeales; family Bathycorpusculaceae; genus Bathycorpusculum. Next base: position 7,521 of record PLTA01000022.1, on the reverse strand, counting down.
TCTCTGAAGAATTAGACCTCAACAAACTAACCGCAAAAGTCACACAAGAAAACGTTAACTACTACACAGAAGCACTGAAAACCGTTGATGTTGCTATAAAGAAAACTCTTGAAGAAAAACAAATCAGCATCAAAGTTGGCTTAGGTGAATTAATTACAACGGAATTTTACCACAGTTACGTCACCAAATCACATGATGAGGTTGTTGAGAGAAACCCTCTTAATCTCCCGCCATTATCCTTTTCAACTGTCGGCATGTGGTTTATAATTCCAGAGGCGATCAAGAAAGAAATCGAAGATAGCGGGCTCGATTTTAACGGGGGAATACATGCTGTGGAACATGCGATGATTGCTATGTCGCCGATTTTTGCGATGTGCGATCGATGGGATATCGGTGGAATGTCGACTCCTCTGCATCCGGATACTGGAGAGCCCACCATTTTCATTTATGATGGCTTTGAGGGAGGAATCGGAATATCAGAAACCCTCTACTCAAAAATAAAACCCTTATGGGAAAAAACGCTCCAGCTTATTGAAAACTGCGAATGTAAAGAAGGCTGCCCCTCATGTATCTACTCTCCAAAATGCGGAAACGAAAACAAACCCCTAGACAAAAAAGCAGCAAGCATAATTCTGCAAAGACTTTTGAGTATGGTAAACCAAAAACCGGCGGCGTGATTAATGATGGTACGGGACTTGGATGTTTTTTATGCAAGTCAGATGCATTTTAAGTCCCTGAGCCTTTTTCACAATTTATCCATTCTTTAGGCTATGGAATACAAAAATTTAAAGGTGGATTTAAGCTCATATGCTTGAGGGCTAACAAGTTTGTACCTGATTAAGAAAGTTAATCTGAAAGCAATTGATCCTGAAACGTTAACCATTAGAAAATTATCTACAGAAGAGGATACGTTTTTTGTTGAATTGCCTTTAGATAGCGTTCCAGATGAAGATTGGCAAAAACTTTTTCGAGAGGAATTGAAAAAAACAGGTAAACTAGTAGCTATACTCAAAAACTCGCAGGATTCTTTTCCTAAATTTGAAGTCAATTATCCAGACAGTTTGCAAGAGGACATAATTTCAATTACTACTAATCCAAAAAAACTCGAAGAAGACATTAAATTAGTTATGCAGTTGGTGGAAGCGGTCAATAATCGAGTTGACAAACACAACAAAGAAGTAAACCAAGAAAACGAGATGGAAAATTTAAAAACCGAAAGTAACAAAGAAACTATACGAGAAATGCGTGACTCTCTCAAGAAAAACCCACCCACTCTCTAAACTTCTTAAAATTAGAAACTCCGAGTTAGTCTCTTGGAAACTATACATGAATTAAGTAAATACAACGACAAAAGCTTTCCCAGCTAAATTTCAAGGGATTTTTATTGTCCCTTCTTCCGTTGTCTTATCGGATACTATTGTGTACTCAATGGCATCTGTTGTTCAAAGACCATAACGGACTACGAGATAAATGAAAAACCTGAATGTGACTACCTTATGGAAACCCCAACTGGTTAAAAAACGGCTAAACTATAGCTGTTTTAACAGGTGTTTTTCTGAACTTTCCCGAAATGATGACGTTATACAGAGTTGTATCAACGTTTCCCTTCAAATGTTTAGCCAAATCTCCCAAAATCTGCAGAGTTGATAATGAAAATGAAGGATACGTCCTAAAAATTAAGAAAGGCTCAACAATAAAATGCTGCCAGTGCTGTTGTAAAAAAAATCTTTGAAAAATCATAACCTCAGAGCCACACAAGATGAAAACTACGTTACACTTTATTATTGAGAGAACTATACGCCGTAGCCGTTATTTTTTGATTAATATTTAATCGGTTTGGGATTAAATTTTAATCCACATCTATATGTCTTTGATAGATTCATTTATCTTCTTTAGTTCTTCTATCTTATTTGCTTTCAATTCGTCCTCTCGCTTTCTATCCGACAGTTCCTTGGCTTTCTTGGCGATACAGGCAGCGTTGGCTTGCTCTATGTATTTATCCATCCACTTGATGTCATTTTCAAGCCCCCCCATTGTTGCTTTAAAATCAAGCGTATTATCGGAATTTAATCTGGCATTAGATGGATGTGTTTGGTTTGTTTGGCAACTAATAGGGTCTCTAAAACGTTGTAACCATTCTGCATTCGGAGTGGCGCTTAGCTGAATACGAACCCATAAATCATCGCCATCTTTGCTTATTACCTCTGCTGAACCTACCCTTTTTATGTTTGAAGTCTCAGACATTGCTTGCCCTCTTTTGAATAAGTAAACATTGTACTCACTTAACATTTTTGCTTGAAGAATTATTTTCTCTTACTGATATTTTATACTGCTGAGTTTATTCTCTTTTAGGTTTGACCGCTGAGAAATCTTCCTACTGCTAAACCCCATAATAATAAAAGGGGGTTGGTTGGTTGGATTAAAATTTAATCCAAAAAAATATTTTGTGCTATCTGTCAAACGATAGTAACTCGGTTAGTAACATCAAGGTAATTGATGTTCAAGTTTTTTGCTGTTATTAACTCTGATTGCACGGATGTTAACGTCCGAGTAATGCCATTTTTTCAGCGTTTAAGCAAGAGGGGTTGCGCTACCTACAGCGCCTTCAAAGCTATAAGCCGATTTTTCTTGATTCTATGTTTTCCAAATAAAATGGAGATTTTTCAAGGTGCAATCTCTGCAATACGTTTTGTATGTCTGCTCAATGAAATGAACTCTGCTATCTTAGTTTCTTGTGTAAATTTGGTGCATTTGAGCATATCGGTAGCTTGCTAAGAACGCCCTCGGCACTCAGCAAATCATTTTTTCACCAACAACGACAACTTGAAGCCGAGACCCTGAGGAAAATTGTTTTCAACAAAAGCATTCAACATTGAAATGTAGATTGATTGAGTTACAAGCGAATGCGCGTCTCCCTTGTCCCTTTTGAGTTTTGCAGAAGCGATAACCTTCTAATTTGCAGGTTTAGAAACCGCAACCTTTGTTACGTCTGGACAGTGTTTCATAAGCCAATATTTTTCTTGAACCTTTTACCCGATTTATGTGAAAGCGTTTCCGCAACCGTTGCACCTTTTTGATTTGAGCAAAAATCACTTAAGATATTGAATGCATCCAAGCCAAGCCCTAACCGTTAAACGATGCCTGATCAAGACAAAGCTAATGGTTAAGCGCCTGAAAGTTGGCTTGCGATTGGCTTATGGAGCATCCAACAAATAATATTTGTGGGCGTGATCCTAAAAAATTGTGTATATCCTGTATGCACGCACAAAATATCGATTGCGTGTGAATTTACTGAGCACTAAATCTTTGTATGTTAACGTAAGAATCTATGGTTTGTAAATAATTAAGAAATTTTGGTTCTCGTCTATTGAAAACCTGTTCTTCGCATAGGTTTCAATTTCTGGAAGGCAGTAGTCGCCTTTAATTTTTAGTTGATACTTGTCGATTATTCTTTGTTCAAGAATAACCGAACTTGGGTTTATCAGTTGGTTAGCGCCTAATTCTCTCAATAGTGCAATAGCCTCTTTCCTGTTCATACGTTCCCCACCCTCAAAGCTACCTGAACGTCCAATCTAATAACAGTTTTTTAACAGTTTCCAGGCAAGTTACTTTCCTTGGTTTTTCCAATAAGATGGTTAATAACGTGTTGCTAAAGCAAACTCAAGACCTATTACACTAGGAATAGGATCTTCAATTGAAGTCAAGCGGTTTGGCAGGTGCATCGGGTTCAGATTTAAGTTGATTCAAGCCTAAAATGGTTTAATCTCTATTGGATTTGAACCCAAAAAGGAGCGGAATCTTTTCTAGGTGATGAATGATCGGAAACTCGCAGAACTAACAAAGAACGAACAATAAAATTCTTTCGTATGCCGGGTTTAGTATTTCAAACTCAAGTTCACAAGCGAGATGGCGCTTCAAAGAACGCGAAATTTTTGATGAATGCACAAGAAAGCTAATCGCTTACTTAAGAGATTTGTGAACTCGCAGACATACTGTTCACTTTTTCCCCGAGCCGAAATAATTTGAAATCAAAACTGTTAGTGCGCGGATTAATTCACTGCCCTCACGTTTTTTAATTATACACTTTAATACAACCAAGGAATGAGTTTTTTTTCAGAGTCATTTGTTGCGTAATCCTTTTGCTTCTGCATCTTTTTTTGGAAAAACTTAGCAGATAACTTAGTTGGCAAGACATGTTTGGCAAAAAATTCTGGCTATTTAATTTCATAAACATAATTCTATGATTGAAACAGTCCTTGATAGAATACCAATATTTTTATGCAAGTTATTTCTGTTTTGCGGATGGCTTTTCGTTTAGTTCCCGGTATTTTTCCATGGCATAATTTACTATTTCTTGGGCTTCTATTGCGTTTTTCCAGGCCCGGATTTTTACCCATTTATGAGGTTCAAGCCGTTTGTAGGTTTCAAAGAACTCTTGAATCTCTACTAAGCGGTGCGCATGGAGATCTTTTATGTCACGGTAGCCTGCCGAGCGCGCATCATTAACTAAGACGGATAGGATTTTTGCATCTAATCCTTCTTCATCTTCAATTATTAAGGCGCCTATGACATGAACTTTAACTATGCAACCTACCGTTAGAGGGGCGTGGCTGATGACCATGATATCTAAGGGGTCTTCGTCATCAAACCATGTTTGAGGAACAAACCCGTATTCAACTGGAAACACCACCGATGAAGGAATAATTCGATCTAGTACAAAGGCTTCCCATTTTATACTGTATTCGTATTTATCTCTTGAGCCGCTGACGACTTCGATAACCATATTTAGAAATTCAGGCGGATTATTACCGGCGGGTACATCTTTCCAAAAGTTCATTGTGAATCAGACCTTTTTGGCAAAATTGAGTTGATCGTCCATTTAAGGACTTTGAGTAGATTATTCATTTTTCTATATATTTTAACTCTTTTTGCAGGCAGCTTCCTCAGCTTTTGAAATAAATCGATTCTTCGACCTTTAAATAGTGTCTGATTTCAGTTTATTTAGCTAACTAGAGCATTTACTCTATGGTCAAACAACGCGTGTTTTTATGGCATTGCGCGAAACTATTCAAGCTTGGTTTTCTCTTTTTGTTTAAGCTGGTTCTTCTAAGATAAATCATGAATTGTATGGTGCATCGAATTAGAACTTGGTTTCTTGAACAAGTGATGATTAATCTAACGCGTTTGTTTCGCTTTTCATTCTCTTCTTAGCAATAGCTTTTGCTTTATCAAGAATTTCTTTTATCATTTCAATTTGTTGATCAGTTGCTTCACTCAATTCGAAAGAATCAGATATAGCCTGCAATTCGAGTTCAAGTGGAACTAAGCTTCCTCGCTTTACGTAGGTTACTGCGGGTACAAGCTCTTTATGCAAGATCCGCTCAATTCTGCCAGTGAACTCCATTTCATCAAGAAGCTTTACCATGCCTCCCTCAGATAGGCCAAGTCTTTGCACACCATACGTGATTAAATCGTTTTTTTGTGTTTCCATAGGTGCACAAATAAGAAATGATTTTCTGCTCCAAACTCGAAAATGATTTTTCCATTTTACTTTGCAACTCTCGTTTATACGGAAGCGAAATTAAGTCTTTGTTTACATTAAAGATAGGAATCTTCTATTTACACAGCGCGTAAATAAGGTACGTAGTCTTTGAGAACTAAGTTAGACTATTTTATACCAAAACTGTCCATAAAGTTTGGCATAACCCGTATTTTTCTTTTTTTTGCTGTTTTGTGTGTTTACTCGATTCCGATACTACATATGCTATACCTTAACCATTGTATGATATGCATAACCTAAACCGAGTGAACACTTTTGTTATTTTTTTTAATTACCTTACCAATTATTATTATTTTTAAAATGGTTAACGTCAGTCGTGGTCGTCGTGGTTGGTTGGATTAAAATTTAATCTTTCTCTCTCTCTCTCTTTCTCTCTCTCTCTCTTTCTCTCTCTCTCTCTACTACTTAGACATATCTCACAAAAAGAGATACATATCACAGACAGCAGGCGTTAAAACAAAAAGAGAGTTGGGCACTTAGTTGGCTTGGTGATTGCTATGTTTTGGCCGCAGGATTGCTATGTCTTGTAACCTATTCCCATATATCCATTGTACAAATACGCGCATATCGTGAAGAACCCCTTTTCTTTGGGCGTGAACTCAACGGTGTAACGGGCTTCATCTCCAATTGGAAGATCCTTTTTGCTTGTAGCAGTCTGCAGTTCATTCTTCTGGGGGTTTCCAATTTTTGACCTAACCATTTTAGTTGACTGAAATGTTTACCTTCATGAGATAGTTTAAGCCCATACTTTAGTGCGGATACAGCCACATTGAACACAGCAACTTAGGCATTCTCCAGTATCACTGATTCTAAGTTCGGTTTCTTCACAACCACATCGGCATTTGTCATTATTCATCATATTTTCATCTCCAATTTGCTTTAAGGCAGGTACATGAACCAAAAATTTGAAGTTCAGCGTGGCTTATTGCGTAGCAGTAAGGACACAAAACCAGTTTTTTTGGGTATCTTGTTTACGCTGTCGTTTATTCATATCTCAACCACGTGAAATATATTCATTGCCTAACTACTTTTGCGTTCTTGGTTCAATTTCACCTTGTTTCTGCAATGTTAACCACTTTTATCTTTAGATAGTCTTGATATAACTGATTATACTGGGTGCATCGACTTCGATTTTTGAAAAGACTGGCACACCAGTTTTTGCTAATGCAACTGCTTCACGGTTTTCTATTTTTGCGGCTAGATGTTTTATTCGATAATATGTTAGCGCGAGTTTGGGTTTGAGATTAAAATTTATTCCAAAACCAACACTGATGCTCCTTAACTTGGAGTTGGAGTGCAATAGGAGCTATTGTGAGAGTTCGTATGGTTTCAAAACTAAAATGATTTATGAATTGATTTCCATATATCAAAAGGATAATTCGAGGCAACGGATGAATAGAATTTTGCCAACCGACCATGCAGATGAAAAACTTGCTGATTCCATGAAAAAAAGATACACTACCCAGCGAACCTTAGATAATGGTCTTAACGTCACTTTCAGGCCAATCGAGTGCACAGATCATGCAGAGTTCAAAGAATTCTTCAAGGCATTATCTCCTGCAAGCGTGCACTTTAGGTTCTTAGAAATAATCAAAGATGTCTCCAACGAAACCATCGAGAGATACTGCGATTTAGACTACAACCAAGAGATGGCAATCGTTGCCCTGCCTAAAGGCGAAAGCAAAATCATTGCCGTTGCACGTTTAATCCTTAGTCTCAAAGACAAGCGAGGAGAATTTGCCCTTGTTATTGCTGATGCTTGGCAGGGGTTTGGGTTGGGAAAAGAACTTTTGGCTTACCTAATCAAAATTGCCAAAGATTATCAACTTGAAGAGCTCTACTGTGTACTGTCAAGTGATAACTATAGGATGATTGGGCTCGCGGAGAAGTTTGGGTTGAAAGTAAAGTCAACAGATGGAGATACACAGGAAATGACCCTGAAGCTGACATAATTTGATAAT
>PLTA01000049.1:1064-25488 GCA_003164295.1 Candidatus Bathyarchaeota archaeon | reverse complement strand
TGAAGAAGTTGTCATGATAGAAAACTCTTCAATTTTACAAGATGAAATAATCGCTCACCGATTGGGATTAACCCCTTTGAAAACTGATTTGGATGCTTATAGTCTGCCTGAAGAATGTAAATGTCAAAGCGAATTTGGCTGTTCTGAATGCCGAGTAACACTTACATTAGATGCAGAAGCTAAGGATGGAACAAGAACAGTTTATTCTGGAGAAATCGTTTCTGACAATCCCGAAATCATTCCAGTCTCAGATAGAATCCCAATAATAAAACTCGCGAAAAACCAAAAATTAAAACTTGAAGCTTACGCACGGCTTGGAAGAGGCAAAATCCATGCAAAATGGCAGCCTGTTTCAATGTGTGCCTACAAGTATTTCCCAAAAATAACCGTTCCCGAAGGTAACTGTCCAGATTGCACAAAATGCGCAGAAATTTGTTCGAAAAAAGTTTTTGCTATTAAAGATGAAAAAGTTGATGTTCGAGATCTTTTGGCATGCAACCTTTGTATGGATTGCGTTGAAGCTTGTCCACAAAAACCCTCACCGTTGCAGGTTGACTGGGAAAAGAACGCTTTCATAATGAATATAGAATCAACTGGTGCGCTTCCGCCCGAGCGTGTACTTAAAGAAGCCACTAAAATATTAGGTAAAGAACTAAACGAACTTGAAGAATTATTAAAGGCTGAACCACAATGAAGGAAACTAAAACTACAAACCCAGAATTAATCCAGCTTATTAGTCTTCTAAAGAAAGAAAGCAGAGAAAAACAAGCAGCTATCTGGCTAGACATAGCTGAATACCTCTCTAAAACACGCAGCCAACGTATCTCTGTTAACTTAAGTACATTAAACAGGAACACAAAACGAAGCGAAGTCGTGGTTGTTCCAGGTAAACTTCTCGGGTCAGGCAGCATAGATCATGCAGTAACGGTAGCGGCATTTAGCGCTTCCCAAAAAGCGAAAGACAAGCTTGTAGCTGCTAAATCAAAATATCTTTCAATTCCAGAGCTCTTAGAGAAAAATCCTCAGGGCGCAAACGTAAGGATTATTCGGTGAGAAAAAAATGCAAACAACAAAACCCACCCTAGTAAATGCTGAAGGATTAATAGTTGGAAGAATGTGCAGCAAAGTTGCTAAACGATTACTAAATGGTGAAGAAGTAATCATTCTTAACGCGGAAAAAGCCATTTTCTCCGGTAAAAAGAAAGCCAAAGTTTTAGAAGCCCATATATTCCTTGAAGTCGGTGCTCCAGTGCGTGGTCCATTCCATTATCGAAGACCAGATCGTTTTCTTCGAAAAACCGTACGAGGCATGGTTCCTTATAAACAGCCCAAAGGCAAAAATGCCTACAAAAGGCTAAAAGTATTCATGGGAGTACCTATCGCGCTTAAAGATCAACAAATGATCACTTTCGAAGAAGCTTCATCAGCAAACTTGAAGGGTCCACATTTTACCCTTGGAGAATTGGCAAAAGAAATCGGATGGAGAAACAGGATGGAATAATTATGCCCGCAAAAAAAGTTTTAGTTGTTAGTGGAAAAAGAAAAACCGCAGTTGCACGCGCCGTAGTTAAACAAGGCGTTGGCAAAGTAAGGATAAATATGACTCCAATTGAAATTTACGAACCAGACATCGCGAAAGCAAAAATCATGGAACCACTTCTGCAAGCAGGCGGAGACATCTGGCAACAATTAGACATGGATGTCAAAACCAGCGGCGGAGGATACATGGGCCAAGCAGAAGCAGCCCGTATGGCAGTTGCAAACGCACTACTAAAATGGACAAAAAGCACCCATCTACGCACCGTTTTCAGCGAATATGACAGAACCATGATTGCAGGAGACTCCCGAGCCAAAGAAACCAAAAAGTTCGGTGGAGCCGGCGCACGATCAAAAGAACAGAAAAGCTATAGGTAGGAGAAAAACAAAATGATTATTCCCGTAAGATGCTTCACCTGCGGCAAACTGGTTGGAGACCAATGGGAAGAATTCACACGCCGAATCAAAACAGGCGAAAACGCAAGCGACATCTTAGACAGCCTTGGCTTAAAACGGTACTGCTGCAGACGCATGCTTCTCTCAAACGTTGAAATCATCGATGAAGTTCTACGCTTCTACGAAGAAGCAGAGAAACGCAAAGAAGCACGCAACTTCTACTAAACTTTCTTTTTTAATCAAGATTGGTCTTTCGCAAGCGCTCAGAATTTTTTTGAGTGATGCAATTTTATCAAAGTTCGCGATGTTAGTATTTGCTTGTGTTTCTTGAAATAGACCAACAAACCTGCAACTACCACAGCCACCGCTACTCCTAAAACAGCGGCAACAGTTACTATTGGAAAAGACTCTCACTTGGCTATGAAGTAACGGATTGTTTCTGAGGCACCCATGTTTCCATAAGTGTCATTAGCATAGACTGTAATCTTATGCTGACCACTCGAAAGTCCAGTCAAGGTTGTGTTGCCATTTATTGTGATGTTCTGTTGCCCATCTAAACTGTAGCCAGTCCAGTTAACCTCTATTCGCTGAAAAAACTAAGGAAACCGTTGAGTTAACGAATGTTTGGTTAAGTGAGGACAAAACCAGTACTTTTGGCGAAGTGGTTTGAAGCGCATAAATTGCATTGGTGAAGGGCTGCATAAGTGGATAGTGGTCAGTGTTATTCTTGTCTATAACGTATGACGTGTCGCCTATTCCCAAACTATTGATTTCGGTCACATTAGGATATTTCGATTGGTAATCGCTCCAGTAGTTTCCGCCTAAGGGATAGCCATCATCCCAAACATTATGAGAAAGAGGCGAGGCATCGTAAACCTGAACATCATTATCAATAAAGTTGTTATGGTAAATTGTATTATTAGAACCAAAAAAAAGTATAATTGCCTGACCAGGTGCTCCTATTGATGGATAAAAGGGTTCGTGAGTGCACGTTATATTATTCCAAATTATCAAGTTATTCTCAGTTTGATGCAAGAAGATTACACGAAAATCATTTACTAAGTTATTTCCAATAATAACATTTGACCCGCCACCTTCAACATCAATTGCATTATCTTCCTCAGACGAAATGCCGCCTCCTGCCCACTTTACAGTGTTATTCGTTAATGTGACATTTGAGGCCATGATAGTTTCAATTCCAAAACCGGGCAATTCCTCAGGGATACCTGTAACATTAAATTTCTCTACAGTTACATTTGAAATTGATGGCATCCCAGCTATCGGTGAATAAATAGCTTGAATAGCTTGATTATCCCAATTTCCAACTAAAATTTTTCCTTGAACGGTGTTTCCGTCACCATCAATTATAGCGTTGCTTCTCAAAACTGTGATTTGCCCATAGACCTGTCCATAGATTCCGCCTCTCAATGTATAGGTACCGCCTGTTTGCTTGAAATATGTCCTTGGTTGGGTTATAGTACCATCAGCGTTTATAGTAATATTAATTGTTGGGAATGGTGTTCCTTGAGCCTTAACTGGTAGAACACAAACCGTGCCCACAGACATCAGACATAACAAGAAGATAACAATCGGTAGAGCTAAACCTTTACCCATTTCTCATCAAGATCTACTTTGGAGTCGTTTGCAATAAAAGGTTTCTTTTAAAGCTTCTTGACTGAAAGTTAGTCAATGTTTGTTTGCTTGGAACTCTTGGATCTGAGGCTTCAATTTTTACATACATCTCAGTTTTCTTTGATAAAGCCGAATGCTTATACCGAGGTGGAGGCTATCATGGTTGCGGGGAATTGATATAACATGACTTTTATTCCTAAGGATCATTATTTTAAAAATGGTTGGGATTGTAATAAATGCGGCAAGATGACTGAGCATCTTAAAGAGGGAAAAGGTGCCAACGCTAAATTGGTTTGTACAGTATGCGGGTCATAAGCTGCCGACAAGTGTAGTTTAGGCTAATTCTCCCAAACGGGCATCTCTCTAACTGCCTGTTCTTATTTGTTTTTTGAGGTTAGCGGTTTGTAGGTACAATCATGCAACAACACAGTCTTAATTATCTCGCCGAGAGTAAATGCGAAACAAAGAGGATTGATATATGATATCTGCAGTAGTTTTACTAAATACCAATTCAGGTTCCCAAGATAAAGTTGTAGAAAACCTAAAGCTTGTTGAAGGCGTTGAAGAAGCTCACGCTTTATACGGTGTCTACGATCTTATGGTCAAAATGCACGCCTTATCCCTTGAAAAGCTAAAAGATGTAATTAGGTTCCGTATAAAACAGGGAGCAGGCGTAACCAGCTCACTAACACTCATGATAGTTGACAACTGAAAACACAATTGGTATTTTTTTGTAATAATCTCCGTTGTTCTCTGATTTTTGACCTTTTGAAAGAAGAAGAAGTGTGAATTTTTAGGGCTTCTTCTTCTTTTAAAGTTAGACGAAGTAGGATGCGGTGCTACCACCGACTGTTGTTGTTCTACCGACTTAATGGTGATTGCTTCTTCTTGAAATAAAAAATAATGATAGTTCCCGACAAAATTTACCCTCTTAGGGCATCTAGAACAATTTTTCAAAAAATAAAAATAGAAAATCAATGTGAATAAAGCTTTTCGTATGGTCGCTTTGAGATTGGTAGTATTTTCTTGAACTTGCCTGCCATGATTTCTTTGGAGTCAGCGCCAAAGTGACTGCAATATTCGTTAACCAAGCCTTCGATGGTTTTTAAGTCACGTTTGCCAACTTCCATGATTTTTGTGCCAGCAACTGGTGCAAGGATTTCGCCGCGTTCATAGATAACTCCGCCATGCATACCTGTGCCGACAAATTTTGCGTTGCATTTTTCGCCTTCTTTTAGATTCAAGCCAAGGATAACCATGATTCCGCCTGCCATGTACTCTGCTAAGAAGTCGCCTGCTGTGTGTCCAATGACTATTTGGGGAATTTTGTTTTGGTATTCTTTCATGTGTATGCCTACCCGGTAGCCGACGTAGTCTCGTACAAAGATTTTTCCGCCCCTCATTGAATGTCCTGTTACATCGCCTGCGTGGCCATGGACGATTATTTGTCCTTCATTCATTGTGTTTCCGCAGCCATCCTGTGCATTGCCGTGAACCACCACTTTTGGTCCGTTCATGAATGCACCAAGGTCATTTCCCGGCGTTCCGTAAATGTCGATTTGGCTGTTTGTGTCAAGGTCAGTGCCTATATATCGTTGTCCGCAGACATTGTGTATTTCTATTTTTTCAAGACCCTCAGAGCAGATTGCCTGTCGAAGCAGCGCATTTAGTTCTCGATAGTAGAGTCCTTCTGCGTTTATTTTTAGGACTTTTTCGTCTTTTTTTATGAGTGGAAAATATTTTGCATCAATTTCCAGTCTGGGTTTTTGTTGTAGCATCATTTATTCTCCTGCCAATTTTACGCCTAAGATTTTTGATTCAGCTCGCGACAAGCCGACGCCTCTAAGTGCCAATCTGTTGCCTCGTAAGCTTTCAATTGCGTTTATGCCCATGCCGCCCATCATGTCTTTAATCTCATGGCTCCAGCTGTTAAGTAAATTCACGAGTCGTTTTGATGCGATGTCGGGGTTGATTCGTTTGCTAATCCATGGGTCACTTGTAGCGATACCCCATGGGCATTTGCCTGTGTAGCATTTTTGGCAAACTGTGCAACCTATTGAAATTAAAGCTGCAGTTGCAATGTACACTGCGTCAGCGCCAAGTGCTATAGCTTTGAAAACGTCAGCGCTGCTTCTGATGCCGCCTGCGATGACAACTGAAGCATCATTTCGTATGCCTTCATCTCTGAGCCGCTGATCCACTTGTGCAAGGGCAAGTTCGATAGGTATGCCTACGTTGTCTCTGATAACTTTAGGTGCAGCACCAGTTGCGCCTCGTACGCCGTCAAGAGCGATTATATCTGCTCCAGCCCGTACCATGCCGCTGGCGATTGCTGCAGTATTGTGAACCGCTGCAATTTTAACGGAGATGGGTTTAGTGTAGTTTGTAGCTTCTTTCAATGCGTAGATTAATTGGCGAAGGTCTTCGATAGAGTAGATGTCATGTTGAGGGTAAGGCGAAAGTGCATCGGTGCCTTCGGGGATCATGCGTGTTTTAGCTACATGCTCGGTTACTTTTTCGCCTGGTAAGTGGCCACCTATGCCTGGTTTTGCACCTTGACCAATCTTGATTTCAACCGCCGCACCTGCGTTTAGGTACTTTGGATGGACACCGAAGCGCCCAGAAGCAACTTGAACAATTGTGTGTTCGCCGTATTTGTAGAGGGCTTTGTCTAAGCCGCCTTCGCCAGTGTTAAAGTATGTACCACATTCAGTTGCTGCCCGAGCTAAGGCTTCATGCACGTTCAAACTGATGGCGCCGTAAGACATAGCAGAGAACATCACTGGAACATCAAGGCAAAGCTGCGGTGTAAGCTGAGTTTTTAATATTGTTTCGCCGTTTTCTACTGCCAGTTCCAACTTGTCCGGTTTAGCACCCAAATAAGTTCTAATTTCCATCGGTTCTCGAAGCGGATCGATTGACGGGTTAGTTACTTGGCTAGCGTTTAGAAGCAGTCTATCCCAGTAAGTGTAGTATGGTTTGTCGCAGCCCATACCTGTTAAGATGACTCCGCCGGTTTCAGCTTGTTTTTTCACGTCTCGGATTGCTTCCATTGTCCAGTTGGCGTTGTCTCGGCTAACATTTGGATTCTTTCTTATGGTGATAGCGTGGGTTGGGCAGAAGGTTACACAGCGTTGACAGTTTACGCAGTTCTCATCTTTACTGCAAATCGTATCGGTTTCTGCGTCGTAGCTGTGGGTTTCATAAGTGCATTGGTTAACGCACACTTTGCAGCGTATGCAGCGGTTTTGGTCACGTTCAACTAGATATTCTGGAATTACGTAAGTTTTCATTGTTCTTGTTCTCCTGCTAAAACTTCAAGGGTTTTAGGATTGTAGTTTTTTAGTCTAGTAACTACTGGTTCGCCGCCTCTGGGGCACCAGAACTTATCCAAGTTGGGCTGGACCAGACGCATCGCTGATTCTTCCGATGACAAGTATGTATAGTCACCGTTTGTGCCAGCCACCATCGGGCGGAGTTTGATTCTGTCTGTTAAACCTATCATTTCTCCATGGTGAGCAACAATGATACTGAATGGTCCATTCATTAGTAGGCTGCCATAGGTTTGGCGTAGAGCCGTTAAAAGTTGCGCTTTTTTGGGTTCCATAAGGTCTATTTCCTCCCAGAGTGGTGCAGCTAAGATTTGGGCTACAAGATCAATTGGCAGGTTTTCTCTTCGCATAAGTAAGTCAACAGCATAAGCCAAGACTTCGGTGTCAGTTTGCATGGTGCATTTGTAACCGTACATTTCCAAATAGCGGCGGTTTATACCGTAAGATGAGAGTTCACCATTATGCACAACTGTCCAGTCTAAGATGTTGAATGGGTGTGCTCCGCCCCACCAGCCAGGTGTGTTTGTTGGGAATCTGCTGTGGCATGACCAAAGATATCCTTGGTAATCATCTAAGCAGAAGAAATCAGCAACATCCTCCGGGAAACCTACGCCTTTGAAGACTCCCATGTCTTTGCCGCTTGAGAAAACAAACGCTTTCCCCGTTTCCGTGTTAATTCGCATGATAGCTTCAATGACATAATCTTCTTCAGTTTGGTTTTCTGATCGCTGTTTCTTGGGTTGAACAAAGTAACGCCAAACCAACGGTGGATTATGCACGTTGGCTGGTCTTGTCTGCATTTCTTCATCATACATTATATCAAATTTTGAAGCAAGAATATGATCAGTTTTTTCTTTAGCGTCTTTGCTTAGATACATTACGTGGAATGCATATTGGTCCTTGAAGTCTGGGTATATGCCGTATACTGCGAAACCGCCGCCTAAACCGTTGCCGCGGTCATGCATGTTGGTTATTGCTCGAACAGGATCTTTGGAGCTGAAACGTTTACCTTCGGTGTTCATCATGCCGAATAGGGCACAACCTGCGAAATCCTTGTCATCCCCGAATGGGTTGATTATTTTTCTGTCGTCTTGATTCATTATTGTACCACACTCATTTTTCTCTGCAGACCAATAGGCAAAGTTGCCCAGCTAAAGTCGTCTGAGAGGAGTTGTTGCTTGATTTTTTTCACATTTATCGCGTTCTTCATCAAATAGAACATTACGCCTGCGCTTTCAATGCAGTTTACAAACGTTAAACCGACGATTATATCGTTTTTGAGGACCAGTTTCTTGTAGACAATGTTTTCTATGTCCTGTTTAACGAGCACTTCCAGCGTTGGGTCTTCTTTAGGGTTAGCTAAACCGATCGACACGATGGGAACTCCGAAGTATTTGAGGCTGCTCATATTTGTGCCACCGCCATAAGTGGTTTTTTTGCCTGCCATGTTGTAACCTGCAACTTGACCTTCCATCACTGCGAGAGGCCAGAGGGGTAAAGTTCGGTTCTGGTTAATTATGAAGTCATACGCCTCAGCGACATCGCCGCTGGCGTAAACGTCAGGCACATTTGTCTGCATAAAGTTATCAACAACTATTCCTCTGTTAATTTTCACTGCACTTCCCATGACTAATTCTGTTCGTGGAATAACGCCGATAGCCATGATGACAAGGTCACATGAAACTTGGCCACCCTTAGTTAAAAGTACCCCGCCAACTGCACCATCGTTATCGGGTTTACCAAAAATTTTCTGAACCGATTGACCTGTAACAATGTCGACGCCTGCTTTGCGAACAACAGCTTCCATAATGTCTGAACCTTTAGCGTCTAAAAGTAAGCTAAGAATTTTATCTTGCAGCTCAACCATTGTAACCTTTAAGCCACGTTTCAAAAGTGCTTCAGTTACACTTATTCCGATAAGTCCTCCACCTATCACTACCGCCGCCTTTGCGTTTATGGCATCGATTTTAGCCGCAATCCGCTGAGCATCGCCAATGGTTGTGAATGTGAATACGCCATCTTTCTCGGAGCCTTCTGTCTTTGGAACGAAAGGTTTGCCACCTGTTGCAATCAGCAGCTTTTCATAAGCGATTTTTTCGCCACTTTCAAGCTGAACTGTTTTCTCCGTAAAGTTTAGAACCGTAGCTTTTTTGCTCGTGACTGCTTCCACATTTTGTTCTTTCCAGAATTCTTCGGTTCGACAATTGATTTTTTTCATGTCTGCATTGCCGCTGACAAAATCGCTAATCATTGGACGACTGTAGTGGGAACATGCTTCATCTGTGATTACGGTTATAGTTCCTGTTTGGTCTATTTTTCGAATGGCTTCAACGGCGCCTAAACCTGCTGCTGAAGCTCCAACAATAACATACTTTGCCATGTTAGGGTTTCACCTCTTTGAATATCAATGCTTCATTTGGGCAGTTGGCAACACATGCTGGCTCCTCAAAGCCCTGGCAAAGGTCGCATTTTGCAACTACATGTCCTTCTTTATCCATTTTTATGGCGCCATATGGGCAAATCATTATGCAGGTCCAACAGCCCATGCATTTGTCTTTGTTATGAGTTACTTGACCTGTTTTTTCGTCTTTTGTCATTGCACCTGATAAGCAAGCGATTACGCATGGGGCATCGTCGCAGTGTCGACATTGGAGGGCAAAGGAGACGGGTTTGTTTCGTTGAACTGTGACTCTGCTTATTGGTTTTGGTTTTTCGCTGTTGTAGGCTTTGACTATGTTTTGTGATTTTGAATGTTGGACCGTACAGTATACTTCGCATAGTCCGCAGCCTATGCAGTTTTCTTGTTTTGCAATTATTCTTTTTACCACAGTTAATCCTCGCTAAATTTTATTTTGCGTGGACAAGTGATCATGAGAATATGACGCTCGATGTCGCTTGTGCATAAAACGCCTTCAGGTATGGTTGATTGGTTACCACTCGAATTGATTATTTTGCAGGTGTTTAATGCCATTTTTACCACTTGCGTTCTAGAGTTAGCCCAGTAACATGCATGTATTCTATATAACTTTGTTGTTAATCATTTATATGGAGCTTCATGAAATATGTTAACTAAATGAAACATATATCAGGACAGGGTTTTGTTGGCAGAGAAAGACTTAGGATATAGACGGGTCCAATGCACAGGCAGAGGCTCATACATCATATCCCTACCCAAAGAATGGGTACAAGACCTCGAATTAAAACGCGGCAGCGAAATAGCGTTCAACATTCAACCTGACTCCACGTTAACCTTGGTTCCCAGAAAAATCCGGGAAAAAGAAGGAAGAGGCAACGCCGCAAAACCAAAAGAATACTACATCAGCATCGACTCAAAAGAAAACATACAATCTACCCTACGTATGACTCGTGCTCTTTATGCTATAGGAGCGGACATAATACGCGTTCACTTCAAAAACCCTCAAGACGCGATAAAATACAAAAATGAAATAAAAAGCCTCGCTCGAGACAACTTTTTGGGTTCAGAAATAATAGATGAAACATCAGACGAAATCACTCTCCAAATTCTGATAAAACACTCAGAATTTCCTATCGAAAAAGCCGTTAGAAGAATGGCTATCGTAGCGCTTTCCGCAAACAGAGACGCCATTGATGCGCTCAAAGAGAGAAGCACAGCAGTCTTTGACAGCGTAATTGGCTCTCACAATGACGTTAACCGTTTGGGACTGTACATTGTTCGTCAACTGAAATATGGCATTGAGAGAAATCTGTATCGGGAACTAGGGTTCAGAACACCTAAAGAATTCCTTCTCTACCGCATAGCGGTGAACGACATCGAAAGTATCGCCCAAAATGCTATGAACATAATTAATAACTTGGGCTCTCTTCAAAAACTAATCGATGACGAAACACTCTTCATAAAAGACCCTATAGACGAAGAAATATACAATCAACTTGTCAACTACAGCACACAAGCTCACCAACTCTATGATGACTCAATAAAAGCGCTGTTTAAAAGAGAATATAAAGACGCAGAAAAACTCATTTCAAAACGTGAATCCCTAAAACCTTTGGAAAACGAGTTAATTATGTTAATGTCAAGCAAAAAAATGGATCCGAACATCGCTTCCGTTTTGCGGTTGATTTTTGACAGTTCAAGACGAATTATGGATTACAGTGGCAACATGGCGGAATTGACCCTTAACCGAACAGTAGAAGAACTGTGCTCAACGCTTGCATACAAATAAGTTTTTTTATTAACTTTGTTTCATAATTTGAGTCAATAAGTTGTTCTGCCTTTCTGCGATGCTCAACTAATGTGGAACTTTTTAAGTTAAGTTTCTTAGCCAATCCTTCACTATCAATTCTCCGTGGCGTCTCATAATATCCATGCTGAAACAAGAACCGTTCGGTGTTTTTCGGTTAAGTGATTAAGCGGCGACTCCGGCGAAAACGGCTTCGGTAAGAGAAGCAATTTTGAACCGAAGCCCTTGATCATCAAACATTTGCAACAAATTTCTTACTTGTTTTGCGTCGCCTAGAAAAGCAATTTTTATTTTTTTATGCTAAATTTGTTCTTTGCGTTTTAGTTTGCTTTTTTGGTTTAAAGCTTGATTTGTTTGTAGGTTGCGTTTTTTCCCGTTTATTTGCGTTTAACTGCGTTGTTACGCGTTTATCTGCGTTTATTCCCGTTCTTCTGCGTTTCTAAAAACGCTTAAGTACAAGGCATAACGCAAGAAGTTGTATGCCGCTCACTGAAAAAGTTACCTTTACCGCAACTCTCCAAAGTGTCAAAACAGTGCAGATTCCAAAGTTGATTCGTTGGCGTTTCAAAATGGAAAGCGACCAGGCGCTGAAGGTGGGTGTTAATTTTTTGGGTTTGCGTAAGGGTTGGCAGTTTTTTATGTAACGATGCGCAAAGATGGTCGAGTTTCCATTCCCAATTTGGTGTTAAGCCTTTTTGAAGATGAAAAAACAAGTTTCGGGGGCTGTACGTTAGAAGTAATGATTGAACCCGCATAACTAGTAATAGTTAATTCCTAAGCAGAAATCAGGGTTTAAGTGTTTCGGTCGAATATGTCTTTTTTAGATTGGACTCTTTGGCGTGGGCAGAAGGTTTTTGAACTTTTTCAATCAACAAAAAAAGCTTCAAAAATGGAAATAACACAAAAAATAAAGATTAGTTTTTCCAGAGTCAAATTAAGCAACTGCAACCAATGTCCTTCTTTTCTCAATAATAAGATGGTGCTCCGGCCGGGATTTGGACCCGGGTCCGCGACTCGAGAGGCCGCTATACTTAGTCCCTTAATAAGAAGTCTTAGTAAGGTTTGACCGGACTATACTACCGGAGCAATCGCAAAAAAGTAAGTCTTAACAAATAAATATCTTTTTATAGATTTAGATATGATGGCTGTTCTTTAAAGCGCTTCCTTTTACTCTTCTTCTTCTACATCTGCATTTAAGAAACGCTTTATGGCGACCATGATTTCTTCTAAACCTTTCTGAGTTAACGGCGGATCATATGGAATTCGGAGGACATCCCAACCTTGAAACTCTAAAAGCTCATCGATTTCGGTGTCACGGTTTATTTGCTTGTCTTTTCGATGTACCGGGTTACCGTCAAGATAGACAATTTTCCGTTTTTCAACCCAGCAAAAATCTGGAACCGTGGATTTTAAGATAATTGGTTTTTGTGTTATCATGCCGGTCGTTAATCCAACAGCGCTCAACGTTTGGAAAACAGCCATTTCGGCATTACTGACTCTAGGATGCATGCTTGCTTTGTAACTCAATTTAGATTCACTGTCTCTATGGTGTCCTCAGACCCTTTTTAAAGAGTTGTTGAAACTACATCGCAGAGCAGGGGAGGGTTGAGTGAAAGTGAAAAAAGAAAAAATGGGTAAATCGTTTGCTTTAATATCATAAATTTTGTATAAAAAACCAAAAACTTTCTAAATTGTAACCAAAATTAGGCTTGGCGAATCGCTCAAGTTAACTCAAGGCGCGAACAAAAAGGAGACCTGATTTCTCAGGCTAACGATCCGCGTCCCGTTTAACGGTTGACTCGCCAAGCTTGGGTGTACCTCTTGGATGGCTATTTTCTCGCAAAATAACATGTCTTTAGCGAGTATAAATGGAATTGTGGTTGTGTTGTGTCAGCAACAAGCATGCAAGCATAAGTTACATACTTTGGCTAAGATTGCAAGTGATAAGGAAAAGAAGTGGATGACTTTTGTATTAGACGTATATTTCTTCTTCTTGTTCTTCGAAATTTACAGGCAAAATGCTTACGCTTTCTTTTGTTGATTGTTCAGGTTTTATCTCGCTGCTGGTTTTTTTCTCTCCAACACACATTTGACAAAATCCGATAAAGATCATGCACGCAAGTAAAGGAAGGAGCAGAATCGTTAGGGCTTTTCCGCGTTTTGGTTTGAAAGCTAGCAAGCTTGCACCTGGTACCATTTTTCTATGATTAACAAAATAAGCTTTTATAACTGAGGATAAAGATGCAAAATCAGTATTCTGAGTAAATAATCAGAATCAACAAAAAGAGGGAGCAAAGCTTGGTACTTACTCCTTTTTTATTAACTTTCTATTTTTTTCTGGTTCTGAACAGATGAATATTGGTTGAGTTTCTCCGCCATTTCCTTTAGATGTTTGTCAACAAGGTAATTCACTGTGTCTTCTTCGAAAGTTCCATCAGCTTTCCGTTGTCCTGCTTTTTTACCCGTAAGAAACTCAATGCCTTCATTAATAGTTTTGGCTGAGTAAATGTTGAATTTGCCAGCTTTCACAGCTTCGACAACTTCTTCTTTAAGCATTAGGTTTTGTACGTTGCTTTCTGGTATCATTACTCCTTGTTGTCCAGTGAGTCCTTTGATTTTGCATACTTCAAAGAATCCTTCGATTTTCTCGTTAACGCCGCCTATTGCTTGAACTTCGCCTTTTTGGTTAACTGATCCAGTTACAGCTATATTCTGCTTAATTGGGAGTCCAGAAAGCGCTGATAAAATACAATAAAGTTCGGTGCTAGAAGCGCTGTCACCCTCCACTCCTTCATAGTTTTGCTCGAAAACCAGTCTTGCAGAAAGACTCAAGGGTTTATCTTTGGCGTATTTGTCATTTATGTAGCCGCTGAGAATTAAGACTCCTTTTGTATGTATGGGACCTCCCATTTTTGCTTCTCTTTCAATATCTATAACGCCTTCTCTGCCTAATCCAATGCTTGCCGTGACCCGTGAAGGGTTCCCAAAAGCAAAGTCGCCAAGACCCATAACGGATAGGCCATTTATTTGTCCAACACTTTGATCTACAATGTCAATGAGGAAGAAGCCTCTTTTTATCATTTCTTGGATTTTTTCTTGAATGAGTTTTGATCGGTAAACTTTTTCTTCAATTGCTTTTCTGACGTGGTTTCCAGTTGTGAATTGCGCATTTTCTTGAGTGGCATAAAAATTGGCTTCACGAATTATGTCAGCAATATGTGCGAACTGTATTGATAGTTTCTGTTGGTCATCTGCAATTCTTGAGCTGTACTCGACGAGTTTTGCTACTCCTGTGCCATCAAGATGTTTGAGTCCTTCTTTTTCGCAAAGTGAACAGACCCAAGAGGCATATTGACTCACTTTATCATCAGTTCTATCCATTACATTGTCAAATTCTGCTTTAATTTTGAAAAGTTCCTTGAAATCAGCGTCTAACTGGAACATCATTTGATAAATATAGGGATCTCCTATGAGAATTACTTTTGCTGACAAAGGAATAGGTTGTGGTTTAAGAGTTTTAATACTCAGGAAACCATAGCGTTCTTCAGGCTCTTCTACGACAATTTTTCCTTCTTTAATGTCTTTTTTTAATCCATCATACGAGAAGGGATTTCGAAGTAAATCTTCAACAGGAATAATTAGGTATCCACCATTTGCTTTGTGAATTGATCCTCCGCGAATCATGCTAAAGTCAGTGGTTAGAGCCCCGAACTGCGCTTCTTTCTCTGTTCTGCCTAGAAGGTTCGGGTAAGTTGGGTTTGTCTCCATTACTACTGGAGCACCTTTAGTTTCCGAATTATCAATAACGACGTTTACCTCATATTTCTTGTATGGATCTTCTTTCATCCATGGGATGGCAAATAAAGGCTCTTGGGCTTCGCCGCCTCCTCTTTTTATGAATTGACTTAGATTATCCAAAATGTCGTTCTCTATAGCCAAAAGGTAAGCTATAACCTCAGGAGTCTCTTTGTACTTCTCATTCATGCTTTCAACTTGATTACCGATTGCATACAATGCAACTTCTTTGTTTAACTTTTTCAATGTGTCATGGATTTTTCTTTCCATATCTATAAGTTGTCTCATTGTGTTTCTGAATTCTGTTTCCAATTGTTCTCTTTTTTCCTGAAGCTTTTCTTTCATTTTTTGAGGCAATGCTAACATTTCTTCTTCGCTAAGTGGTTTGCCATCTAAAACGGGAATAAGAAGCAGACCAATAGGTGTAGTTTGAATTACGAAACCTTCCATTTGAGCTTTAACGCTTAATTCTTCAATTAACTGTTTTCTTTGGTTTTCTAATCCTCGAATTGTCGCATCTCTTTTTGTAGCGTAATCTTCACTTTCAAAAGCCTTGGGTAAAGCGTTTTTCACATTTTCGATAAAATTCTTCATGTCATCGCGGAATTCTTTTCCTTTTCCCGCAGGGAACTTAATCGCTTTCGGTTCGTACTGGTTTGCGAAATTGTTGACATAGCACCAATCAGGAGGAACGGGCTGAACTTTGGCTTGGGCTTCCACAAAATTTTTGACGGCGGTTTTTCTTCCTGTTCCAGGGTAACCTGCCACGTACATATTGAAACCGTGATTTTTGATGCCTAACCCGAATTTTAAGGCTCGAACGGCTCTCTCTTGACCTATAATTTCACTTAAAGGAACAAGATTATGAGTTGATTCACACTGCATGAAAGTAGGATCACATTCTCTTCTGAGTTTTTCTACTGGTAAAGTATTAACCATATCAAAAACACTTCATTGAAATGTCTAAAACTACTATAACTCTGAATTAAGTGAGTAATTAAGTTTCTGTTGCCTAATTTTAGCCGATATTAAACAAGGGCTAGTTTGTTAGCGAATGATGAAACGTTTGATTAATTCTTGATTTCTAACTTCGGGGTGAAAAAGTGAACCATAAATTGTCTTAGTTTTATGTTTGATAACTTGGATGCACTTGGTTGATTTTGCCCAAACCTCAAACGCCTCTGAAGGCTCAACGCAGTAACTGTGAAGTGAGTAAGCTTTGAATTCCCCCGCCACAAGATGATTTTCTTTTATTGTTGTTACCTGTGTCATGCCTATTTCTAAACACTCAACCAAATTCGCCCCAAAAATCATGCCTATAGTTTCCATGCCTGCACAGATTCCCAGAACTGGTTTTTCTGTTTCTTTAAGCCACTGGAATTTTTCTGGTTCACTCAAAGTTGTTATATCTTTAAGTGCTGTGCCAGAAAGAATTATTTTGTCAAATTGGCTTATATCATTGTTGATTATTTCCTTATAGTGTTTTATCTTATATCTGTCCAGTTTCTCAGCAACCGATGCTATAGGAAGCACAAACTCGTAGTAGCCAAGCGAATTCTTCTTCCAATTCATGTCAACTATAAGAATCATTTTGAAACCAACTTGGCTTGTTTAATATGTAAAACCCCAGAATTCCCTCTTGCTTCTATTTTGTAATCTTGAATTTCGATTTTGTTTTGGAACATCGGCGCATCCAAGACCGTTGTTTCAATTTCGCCGCCTTCTCCAGAAGGGCTTATCCCATATTTTTGTTGAAGTTCAATTAACTTATCTATTATTTTGGTGTCGATTTGTTTTCCAAGCCATTTTTCATCAAGCGGATAAGCAAAAATTCCCGAAATAATCACATTAAACTTTTTTTCCAAAAGTTGTTCTAAAAGGGCTTTCTGGTCATGTTTCCATAAGGGGTTAAAACACCAGAGCCCAAGCCGATAACATATGCGTTGAATCCGTTCTGCTTGATAGACAGATTCGATTGCGCCTGTCACAACACCCTCAATAAGGTATTTTTTTGCGGCTTGAGCAATTGCATCTTCTAAATCTAAGAGTTCTTTTTCTTTTTCGCCTTGAGTTATCTTAGTTATTTGTGGAAATCCCAACGCTTCTGCTTGAAGGGTTGTAACATCGATGTTCGGCGTATGGAACATGTAGCTTTCTTTATTTTGTGAAATGAGCGTGATTAGGCACGCGACTTCTTCTTTCTCCGCCGCATAGTTGAGGGCAAGCGTTGAATCTTTGCCGCCTGAAAACAAAATTCCAAGTCGCATAGTTACCCTAAAAAACAAAACAGGTTAATATGCCTTAAAAGGCTTGGAACTTAGACTTGGACATTGCAGACGTTTGGTACCGCTTTGAGCTTCTTTATGATGTCTGAGCCAACTTTTTTGTGTAAGACGTACACTGAGATGGCGTAGCCTTTTCCTATTTGCCTTGAATAGTTTGCTCTAATGTTGATGTCGCAGTCAGCAAGGACTTTGTCGATGTTTGCAAAGACGCCTGGCACATCTCGATGGTGAATAAATAACGTGTGAACAGGTATTTCTTCAAGTTCAATGCTTTCACCTGCGTTTACTGCGTTGATGAAATCTCCTCCAAGCAAATAGCCTGAAACTACTTTGGCTATTTCAGTTGAGGTTTCTCTCTGGGCTTCAACAGTTGAGGCGCCTAAGTGGCTGCTCAGAACTACGTTATCTAGGTCTTTGAGTTTGCTTTTGAAGTCTGCGCCTTCAATTTTTGGTTCATCGACGTAAACGTCAAGTGCGGCACCAGCAATTTTTCCTTCTTTGAGTGCTGTGTAGAGGGCTTGCTCGTCTATGTTGCTGCCTCTTGAAGTGTTAATTAAATAAGCAGTTTTCTTCATTGAGGCAAGTTCTTTTTCTGTGATGGAGGCTTCTTTTCCGCCTGGGGTATGGACGCTTATGTAATCGGCTTTTTTGAAAACTTCCTCTTTGGAGACGAATTTTATGCCGGATTCAAGACATGGTTTAATGTCGTAACCTATTATTTCCATATCGAAGCCGCGGTGTGCTATGTCAGCAAGTTTTTGTCCGATTCTCCCGCAGCCCAGAATCCCCAAGGTTTTGTAGGCTAATTCGGTGCCTTCAAGTGACTTCTTTTTCCAAATACCCGCTTTAAGAGACTGATGAGCTTGAGGGGTTTTTCTCGAAATGGCTATCATTAAGCCGATGGTTAACTCTGCTACTGCATTGGTGCTTCCGTAAGGGGCAGATTTTACAACTATGCCTTGTTCTGAGGCAACTGCAACATTTATGTTGTCGTAGCCTACTCCTGCTCTTCCGATGATTTTGAGTTTGCCTTTGGCGCCTGCTTCAATAATTTCTTTTGTAACTTTGGTAGCGCTGCGTACAATTAACGCATCAAATTCATTAATATCTGTGATAAGCTTTGTTGGGTCTCTTTTTTGAGTGTCAGTTTCTATGCCAGCGTCTTGGAAGAGTTTTAAGCCTTCTTTTTCTAAACCATCGTTAAGTAGTACTTTCACTTTAGCCAACTCCTTTAGTGGTTATCAAGCTTGAGATTTAAGTTGATTGGCAAAAAGAATACTTAAATCTTTTAGAAAACTGAATTTTTTCGGTTTTATTGATTAAGCTTTTGCTTTCAAAAGACGAGCTTGCTCTGTGGTTAGTTTGGTCGATACCACGTCAAAAGTTGATACAATATGGCAGTAAGGGCATTTCAATCGTCTATTTCGTCCACGATAGAGCGAAATAAAGCTGGCTCCTGGAACCCAATGGTAATTAAATTTTTTCTTGCATCTTGGGCAAGTAAGCCTAGATATTGTATGTGGTCCATATCTTGGAAGCAACATGAAAACCACTACGAAAACTGCGGCAGTTATAACCACGTAAACTAATAAAATGTCTACCATTGAATATTTCGCTTTCAGAACCAATTTACTTATTAGCATTTAAGCTTAATCTTTATTTTAGAAGCTTTTTGCCCAAGGATTGGTTTTTTTTAAAAGATGGGCAGAGGATTGTTTAAGCTTTTTTGATGTAGGTAAGTGCTTCTTCGACGCTTTGGAAGCAGTATTTGACTCCGCTGAACTCTTTGCGCAAAGCCAACACGTCCGCTTTGACTTCTTCGGGTTTACGTTTACTCTTTATAACATCAAGCATAAGGTCACAAAGATGTTTAATGTCGCCTTCGCCAAAGCCGCGTCTAGTTATATCTTGGAAGCCAATTCGTAGCCCTGAAGGGTCCCCCTTACTGCTTTGGTCATCATAAGGCAAAAGATTCTTGTTTAGAATGATGTTTGCATCTTCGAGGTCTTGAGCAATCTTGTTGCCTCCGCCAAAACTTCGGATGTCAACTGCGATTTGATGAGACTTGGTGAAGCCTTTTTTCTCTGCTAAAACCTTAACTCCGTTTTCGCAAAGGTATTGTCCAGCTGTCTGAGCGTTTCTTACTATTTGTCTTGCAAGTTGTTCGCCGAAAACATTCATTTCTAATGCAGCTATGCCCAGCGCAGGTAGTCTGCCTAAGTGAGTACTTGAAGCACTGAGCGGGAAAATGGCAAACTGGATTTTTTTCACTGCTTTTTCTAAGGCTGGGGTCGTTGGGCTTCCCATGATAACTCCTCCTTGAGGTCCAGGGAACGTTTTGTGGGTGGAGGAAGTTATGAAGTCTGCTCCTTCTCGGAGTGGATCTTGGAATTGGCCGCCTGCAATTAAGCCCAGAACATGAGAGGCATCATAGGCTACATACGCGCCTACTTCATCACAGACAGCTTTTAACTCTTTAATAGGATGCGGGAACAAGAAAAGACTTCCACCAAACGTAACAATGCCTGGCTTAGCAGCGCGTATGACATACGCTGACTTATCAGGGTCTATGTTGAATTCATCTATATTGTAAACATGATTAATATTTTCTAAACCTAAAACATTACCTGCTAAACCAGTGTAATCATGCGAAATATGTGCGCCGCAACTTAATGGGGTTACAACCATTTTGTTGTTTTTTGAAGCTAACGACAGACCCTTGAATGTGGCAAGGTTTGCGTGGGTGCCTGAAACCAATCGGACATCTGCCCAAGTGGATTTGAAAAGGCTTTTCATTATGTCTGTTGAGAAATCTTCAATCTGGGACATGTATTTTTGGCCTTGATAATAACGTTTTTTCACGTGCCCCTGTGTGTCGTTTTCGCCTTCTGCGTATCGGCATGCAAGGTCGTGTGAGAGGTCGAGCATTTGGTTAACTGCTGGCGATTTGAGTCCTTCACTTGCAATCATGTTTATGCATTCTTTATCCCGGTACCGCTCATGTTTGCGGGTTGCTTCGATTAAATTTAGGACTAGGTCGGAGAATTTTTCCATTTTTATGTTTTCCCCACGCTTAAATCATCAACGGAATTAGGCTTAGCAGTATTTAGCCGTTACTGGAAGCAAGCTGGAGTTTATAGGGGTCGTATATGTTAGGTTTGTTGGATTGATCAAGTTATTTGAGAACATTTTGTCCAATAGCCCGGTTCATGGGACCATTGTGGCATTTTTATACCCTATTTAAATTGAGATATGGGATTTTCATGGTTCACAAATAAATGCCAATGGACCCTCGCTATATGAAATATGTTCAACTATGTTGAAAACCATTGACACAAAACGCATAGATTGCATCACCCAACTTTCTTTTTACCAAAGTAAGGTAATCCAAAAAGTGTGAGATGCTAAAGTAGATAGAGGGCTATGTAAACTATTTCTCCTGAAAGAAAAGCAAACCACCAGACGACGAAGAGAATTTTGGTTAGTTTTGGATGGTAACGGTTGAGCGTTTTCTGCTTTAGTATAAAGATGCCCATGACTAGAACTACCACTTCTAAAGTCATAACTACAATTGCCACTGCTCCATGAATGCCAAAATAAACATCCAACGTAGGTGTTAACTTCAGAGTTGAGCCATCCACTGCTCCGCCAAAAGTTCGGTACAACATGTAACCGATGGACAAACTTAAGTCCCATGAAATCGCTGTCACAGCTGAAACAGGGTGAAAACGGTGTTTCTTTTTGCCACTCAAATAGGCGTGGCAAACCAGAAAAGCAACAGGAATTAAGCCAAGAGCAACTATTGTGCTTGAAAGCTGCGCAACAGTCAAGGTTAATCACGAGTTTTAAAATCTTATCATGCGCTTGCTAATTAATACTGTGATGGTAAGTTCGGGAAAATGTTTTTACATTTTTCCAGAACGTTTCCTAAGATTTTAAGTCCTAATTTATGTTCCAAGCTTAACCTATCAAAAACTATTGGTCAATTTTGGCCAATTTAGGGGGGTACCCTATGTGAAATAATTTTCGATTTGCTTTTGAATATGGGAAAAATATTGAGGCAACAATTACTACCTCAGTTACTACCACAATACTATGGGCAAAGGTTAGTTAAAAAAAATATTTTGGATTAACTGTTTTAGGATACTGAGGTTCCATTTGCGTTTTTTAGCGAAACAATTGGAGTCCGCAGTAATATACACGAAATTATTCTTCTCGACTGGGAATAAAACCTTGTTCTTTGGTTTCTGTTGATGTCTGAGCGATTTTTGCTATAACTACTGCGCCAGAAAGGATGCTATTGTTTAGGAAAGTTACCTCTTTTCCAGAATCCAAATAGATAAGCGTATAATAAGGCGTAATTTCTTTAACAATTCCCTGCTCATTCATATAAGACGTTACTACTCGATCGCCTAACTTGTAGTGAAATCTGCTTTCCGCAGCATCAAAACCACGAATAACATTGACGATTACGCCGCCTGTGGCAATAGCGCTGTTTGGAATGGTAATTTGACCTACATCGGTTTGTATCCTCATAACCAACGCGGACATTTCTGTAATTTTTCCCGGAGTATTGTTAACTATAACGTTATCGCCAACTCTAAACCTATAATTTGTGAAAACCAAGAAGCCTGATAAGATGCTGCCGACAAAAGTAGAAATGACTAGGCCAGCGGTAATTGAGATTATTCCTGCGCCAGTCAAAAGCTCGGTTGCCGAAACATTAATGATGCTGAGAATTCCAAACATCAAAATCAAAGTTGCAATAGCAAGCATGACATACTGAATGATGGTTGAGGCTTGGTCCCCATTCGCTGAGCCACAATTGGTTTAAAACGCCGAATAATCACTATAGCCGCGAACCATGCCGAAATGCCAATTATTACGTTTATAGCTTGTTCAAAGAGCTTGGACAAGCTTATGGGCTAAGCAATAAACTGGTGAAAGACATATAGAATGCCTAAAGTCAAAACTAAAGTTATCAGTAAGTAGAAAATGAGTCTTTGCAATGAGGGGATAACGCGTGCCATCTTAATCCTTTAGCTTAGTTTGCAAGGATATTTCTATAGTTTTCCCAAAAAATATAACAATGTACTCTTGAATAGTTTCTGTTATGTCTGCTCCAAATTGTCCCTGCCCAAAGAAAGACTGCCTGCGTCACAGCAACTGCACTGAATGTGTAAAGCATCATAAGGAAAAAGATGAATTACCTTTTTGCGCCAGATAGCAATAGAGCGTAATATTACGGTTTAGGAATATTGCGTGTTTTTCAATTTCCCTTATATTCAAAAAATTGATTTGGCTATTTGCTGAGGATTAGATGATGAGCAAATCTGAAATGGAAAATTGTTGTGAATTAGGTGTTAAAGATTCATGCGTTGTCTGTGAGTTCAGCAATTGCTGCAACGGTAAATGGAGCCACACTACCCGTTAAAATGCTGCTCTGAAGCATCGAACTATAATTTTTTGTTTAAGATACCGCAAAATTGAAAAAGCTATCTGCACCATAACAAACAGAAACACATTGAGGCAGCCGTATGAAACTAAATAAGGTCGATGAAAAAGTCTATAACATCTTAAAAACTGAAGGTAAAGAATTAACTCTTCAAGAATTGGTCGATAAAACGGGTGAGCCCTGTAAAAAAGTTTTCAAATCGCTGAAAAAGTTTTTTGAGCATGAAATTATCGAGACAAAAGCTCGTAAATACTCGTTAACGGGTAAAGATCCGAAGGCTGCTAAAGAAGAAACCGAAGCAGCCCCTAGTAATTAAGATCAAATTTTTTTGGAGCCTCGAGCGGGCCTTGCTCCCGCGGCCTGCTGCTTACAAGGCAGCCGCTCTACTGGGCTGAGCTATCGAGGCACCCAAACTTCCCAGATTATATCAACACATAAAACTTTATACAAATAAAAGTTACTGCTGGTCTGTTGAAGTTTTGAATTTTATTTTTGGTTTGCCCTTTGCTATTGATCGAGTTTAAGCCAACAAGTGAAAGTCACGTTAATTTCTGTGCCTCTGAGAATCTTTACAAGAGAATACTATCAATTTTTTTGCTAAATTGATTTTTTGCTTGTTAAGTAGTATTCTATAAAGGCTCTTTATGCCAGTTCTTCACACAAATGTATTGATATCGACCTATAGATAGGCTGCTGGGCGAGAAAGAAAAACCCTTTTGCATTTTTCATTCAAGGCACTTATTTTTAATGATAAAGCTCATTCACAAAAAAATGTTTTTCCCTTATAAGATAGTATCATTTGGGACACTAATTCGGGTTTATGCCATGTATCTGCCGTCAGATTTATATGATTTAACTTTACTTTAGATTAACTTCCCGATGTAAGTCGGCAGTAAAACCTTAGCTGAGCGCGGAAGTGACTTCATTGAACCCTAAAACCTCAAAAAATACGCAGCAGTCGATAATCCAGTTTTCAACAATCCCCATAATGCATCAACATAATGCTTATATCAGTGAAAGTCGCTTCTAATGCAATTCAGCAATATGGGTTATACCATCAAACTGATGCAACTCCCCATCAACATCGATGTGGAGTGAAGGGTGAAATGACTCTGCCAAGTCACGGCAGAGATCACAATGACACCATGCATAGGCCAAACAAACAACGACGCAACACAATAAATTAACGAGAAATGTGTGTTTCATCAAACGCCAAACAAACACCACCTATGGCCCGAAACATGCCACGCTATCTGGAGGATGGCTCGGCTTGAGAGCCGAAGAAGGGCGCGGCAAGCCGCGATACCGCCCCGGGGAGGCGCATGCAGCCTTAGATCCGGGGATACCTGAATGGGACTTCCTAGAATATGCTCCTTCACGGAGCGGGAACCCCCCGAACGGAAGCATCTTAGTAGGGGGAGGAAAAGAAACCAA
Source organism: Candidatus Bathyarchaeota archaeon (assembly GCA_003164295.1). Classification (GTDB taxonomy): domain Archaea; phylum Thermoproteota; class Bathyarchaeia; order Bathyarchaeales; family Bathycorpusculaceae; genus Bathycorpusculum. The sequence goes on along the minus strand of PLTA01000049.1, from coordinate 1,400 downwards.
CACGGGATTCCCTTAGTAGCAGCGAGCGAAATGGGAAAAGTCCAAACCGAATCCCACTTGGAAACTTGTGGGAGATGTAGGGTTAAGGGCCCGGCTTCCTCTTCCCTGGTGAAGCTGAAGTAGCCTGAAATGGTTCGCCAAAGAGGGTGATAGCCCCGTAAACGTAAACCAGAAAGAGTTGAGCTGGAGTCCCAGACTACCGTACCATGGCTTTGGTGCGGAAAGTTGGGAGTCACCAACTTCCAAGACTAAATACGCCTCAAGACCGATAGCGCACTAGTACGGTGACGGAAAACTGAAAAGTACCCCGGAATGGGGGTGAAAAGTGCCTGAAAC
>PLTA01000049.1:0-943 GCA_003164295.1 Candidatus Bathyarchaeota archaeon | reverse complement strand
AAGGGTTCTGACGTGCAATTCGTTCCCCAGACCTGGGGCTAGGGGCTAAAGACCAATCTAGTCTGGTGATAGCTAGTTCCTTCCGAAGTGGGCCTGAGCCCAGTCCCGAGCGAGGTAGCTGGTGGGGTAGAGCACTGATTGGAAAACAAGGATCCGAAAGGGTCCACTTTCCTTTCAAACTACGAATCCACCCGCGCCAAAGACCTTGGGAAACGGGTTAGTGGGGGTAAGCTCCACGACCGAGAGGGGGACAACCCAGACTGAGGTTAAGGTCCCCAAATGCTGGCTAAATGTCAAACCAAAGGGCGTCGTCAGCCTCAGACAGCGGGGAGGTAGGCTTAGAAGCAGCCATCCTTCAAAGAAAGCGTAACAGCTCACCCGCCGAGGCTGACGGCCCCGAAAATTGACGGGGCTAAGCCAGCTACCGATACCTCAGAATGCAGTGCACACTGCACTGGTAGGAAGGCGTCCTAGTTGGGCAGAAGCTGGGCTGTGAGGTCCAGTGGACCGATTAGGATTGCGAATCCCGGTGGTAGTAACAGCAAAGAGAAGTGAGAATCTTCTCCGCCGAAGGGGCCAGGGTTCCCCGGCAACGATCGTCAGCCGGGGGTAAGTCGATCCTAAGGCATAACTTAACCGATTATGCCGAAAAAGGGAATCCGGCTAAAATTCCGGAACCATACAGATACATGCGGCGACGCAAGCTTAGTGTTGACGTTTCGGGGTAGGCTGAGCAAGGTCTTCGCCTTGTTTAACCGTATAAACCTAGGGAGTGTCGTAATGACGAGAACTAGGCGAAATCGGGAATAGCAGCTCGTTTTAGAGCGGTTTAGCTGATCTCTGGAGCCACTGAAAAGCGCACTAAGAAGGATTCTGTATGTTCGTACCTAGAACCGACACAGGTGTCCCTAGGCGAGGAACCTAAGGCGTGTCGGGTATACAC
>PLTA01000059.1 GCA_003164295.1 Candidatus Bathyarchaeota archaeon | reverse complement strand
AGGGTGTCATCGTGGCAATGATCGTCATTCCACAAGGGTTTTCACAGAGCATCAGTGAAGGAAAAACAGTGCCAGTTACTGTTTTTATCGACAACATTAACACTGACATGACAGATGACATCCAGCGCGCGATGCCTGCAGCCGTTATGAGTTTTGGCGATGCGCTCAAGTTTGAAGGCGTGAACGTGAGTGTGGCCGAGACAGACTCGTACACCCATGATACGAGCTTCATCGACTACATGATTGCAAGCGCTTTAGTCTTGGATGCCCTCATAATCGCTGGTACTTTAAGCGCGCTCTCGGTTGCAGAGGAGTTTGAGTCGAAAACTGCCAGGCTTCTTGCTATTTCGCCCGTTCATCCACTTATTCCCATGATGGGCAGGGTCGTAGTAACTGCCTTGGTTTCGGCGGGGGCTTTAGCAATAACCGTCATTGTGGCCCTCGTTAGCTACGGTATTTCACCCGTTCAACCTCTCGAAATGGTGTTAACCATACTGTTTTGCGTTGCCATTTTCAGTTGTTTAGGTGCCGCACTTGGTGCAGTCATGAAAAGGACGCTTCCGGTGGCTCTGTTTGTTCTCGGGAGTGCCCTTCCTTTGTTTCTTTTCAGTGGTTCATATGAGCCGCAAAGGTTCGATGGGAACCTCATTTGGGTGGCGGCGCACTTTTCTCCGGAATATTATGCAGTGGGTTTGATGGAAAACTCCGTTTTCAATTTGAAGGTCACGCCTGAGCCGCTCGGCCTGCTTGCCCTTGCGTTGGTTGGGTGGGGAATCGGGGCGTTGGCTTTAGCGTGGTTTTTCTCCAGAAGAGGATTTTCATGAAAAAAAATTCGATCTGGACAATCGCGTTGCATGACCTTAAGAGGTGGAGGAAAATGCCTCTAACCGCAGCTTGCGCGCTTATCCCACCGATTGCCATGATGCTAGTCCTTGTATCGTTGAGTCTAGCGGTTACTCAGCAGCCTGTTGCCTTGGTTGTCCAAGGGAATGGTCCAGCGTCGGTGCAAATGGCTCAAATTATCAAATCAGACACTGAGGCATATGATCTGACGATAACGAATGCGGCTACTGCAAACAGCATGCTTCAGGACGAAAAGGTCGCCGGCGTCATTACCATCCCGTCCACGTTCGATCAGCAGGTGGCAAATGGTACTGGAAAGGTGCTTCTGACGATTAACAACGTCGACTTTGATTTTTCAGACGACATTCGCAGAAGCGTGGATCGGTCGGTTGTGGAATTCGATGCTCAAGGTCTCGTGTCGGACGAATTGATAAATTCGTCGTTGCCCAACGTGTATCATGTAGCCCTAGACGAGCAATATGTTAGGGAGACTAACGTGGACTGGTTCCACTATTAGTTAGTTCCCACTTTCCTACTTTTAGTACTTAATGTTGGTCTAGTCGGGACTGCCCTTTTGTGCGCGCTGGATAATGAAAGCAAGACAGCTCGTATGCTAGCCCTATCGCCGCAACGCTCCTGGGTGCTAATTTCTGGACGCATTCTAGGAGGCGTTCTTGCGTGTTTTGCAATCGTTCTTCCAGCAGTATTGATTGGAGTTCTAGTCGGTTTTATCAGCCCGCCAATTGCACAGTTACCGGCGTTGTTTGGGATATTTTTAGGAACGGCATTGTGCGCATCCGGTATCGGCGCAATAATAGGAACTTGCGTGAAAGGCTCAAGATATGTTGCGTTTCTCTCTTCGATGACAGCCATTTACCTGTTCCTCCTTGGCGGGGGCTTCACCGCGATCGAGTTTGTTCCTCATTGGCTTCAGGGTGTAAGCGCGTTCATCCCGACGCGGTACTCGATCGACGCGTTGCGGCAAGCCTTGTTCTACCCTAACCCCACTGGGCTTCCATATTCGCTACTGGTTCTTGCGCTTTACGCTATCGCCTGCGTTGGAGTCGGCGCACTCCTTATGAGGCGCTCTTGGAATACGTAAATGATCTTTCGCCACATAAAAATGGCGAAAAGAGGAATGAAAACAGCATAAAACGCTCCTTCAGACTGTCGTATCCTTTTGGCAGCACTAGCTTAATGTTATTGGCGGGCCCGCTGGGATGCACTTAATGTTTTAAGCGAAGAGCGGAATCTTCGGCTTCACATTCCTTGTCCTGTGCTTCAAAAATAGAGTCTAACATCTTTTCAGTATCTATGTTTATGATAATTTGAAAATATTGGGTACACTATGCATATTAATCTCCAAAGTATTAACATAATAATGGCAAAACAGTAAATTCGTCTGATTTGCGTAAGTCGAATATACTGTTTTTCTAGCAAAATTGTTGCATAGACGACTCCATAGAGACGATTCTATGCATGTTGAAAAGGAGGTAAAAAAATGAGCAAAAAAGAAGTAACTAAAGTACAGACCCGTTTAGCTGACAAATGTCCAGAGTGTGGTAGCGACAACTTGGTTCACGATTATGACACGGGCGAAACCGTGTGCGGAGACTGCGGATTAGTCCTCTACGAGCAAATGATGGATAAAGGGCCAGAATGGCGCGCGTTTACCCAAGAGGAGAAAGCGTCAAGAAGCCGAGTCGGAGTCCCAACATCCTATTCTGTTCATGACAAAGGCTTGTCCACTGCAATTAGCCAAGTTGACAGAGATGCGTTTGGTAGAAAACTGCCCTTGGCGACAAGGTTGCAGATGTGGCGTCTTAGGAAATGGCAAATACGCAGCCGAGTACACTCATCTATCGACCGAAACCTAGCTCAAGCCATGGCAGAACTCGATCGTCTCTCCGACAAAGTCTACATTCCACCACCAGTCAAAGAAAAAGCCGCTGTTGTTTACCGAAAAGCCCTAGACAAAGGTCTTGTTCGAGGAAGATCAATTGCCGCTATTGCCGCTGCAGCACTTTATGCTGCATGTCGTGGAAGCGGAACACCCCGTACATTACGGGAAATTGCTGAAGCTAGCCTTGTTGATAAGAAAGATGTTTCGAGATGCTATAGACTATTATTGTGTCAGCTTGATTTGCACATGCCTATCGCTGACCCACTCACGTACGTGTCTAAAATCGCAGAAAAAACTGGCATTTCAGGCAAAACCCAAGGTGCAGCAATCCAAATCCTCAGAGACGCAAGACGCAAACGCGCTGCAGCTGGAAAAGACCCGATGGGTTTAGCAGCCGCTGCCCTCTACATTGCATGCTTACAAAACAACGAGAAAAAGACACAAAAAGACATTGCTGAAGCTGCTGGCGTAACTGAAGTTACTGTACGCAACCGCTACAAAACACTCAAAAAACAATTGAATCTTGAGTTGCCCGATTAGGCAACTATTTTTTCAATCAAGTCTAACCTCTTGGTTTAACAAAAAAAAGAAAAGAGAAAATTCTAAGTTCCTGTTGCAGTTTTTGCTTCTTGTGCTGCTTGGGGAGCGTTCTGCTTGACAGCATTGATGCCGTTAACAATGTCTGTTACTGCATCAGTAAGATTGCCTTCTATCAGTTCGCTGTATATTGGAAGACATTTACAAACACATTTACTATCTTGACCACAAACAAGAGTTCTATATGGTCACTTCTGGCCAATCGGAATTTGAGTCCAATATCCCGCCAAAGTTTCTAAGAGGTTATCTTGAAAGGACGTCATATCTCTGTGGACTTAAGGATTTCAAGTTTAATCTTGAAAAGGTTGTTGATCCAGAAGTTGATGCAACGTTATTTGGATTGAATGAAGACCTTTACAAAAGAACGCCTGCTTTTGTTCATCCACTAGCAAAGATTGTAAAGGGGGTTTTGACGGCGACCGGATTATGACAACCTGCCTACTATTCTTACAACGCGAGACAGCAAGGTTATTAAAAATCTGTCCAGATTGAATCTAAACACTCGACCGCCAAATTTCATGGCCATCTGAAGACGAGGGAAATTATGAAAAAGCTGAACCTAAAACAAGTCTTAACGGTAATTTCCGTTTTTGGCCCCGCGGTCCTTGTCTCAGTAGAATTGTTTGATCCTGCCAGCATCGTCGCGGCAACAGCGGCAGGTGCAGCGGTTGGCTTAGCAGTATTATGGGCAGCCTTCTACTCAGGCATCTTGCTAATAGGGATACAAGAGATCAGTGCTAGACTAGGCGTTGTCACTGGAAAAACTTTGGCGGAAAATATACATCAAAGGTTTGGACCACGCTATTCACGTCCACTCTTCATACTTTCGATGTTTCTGAACCTCGCAACGCTAACTGCCGAAATAATGGGTCTAAGCCTCGCATTTTCCTTCTTATTCAAAATAGCCTACTCCATAGCAGTATCCATATCGATCCTGCTAAACATTATTCTAGTTTACTTCACCGCCTACGACAAATTAGAGAAAATCTTGATAATTCTAGTCACAGCGATCTTCTTATCCTACGTGTATTTTCTCTTCTCGCTCCACGCAAACTTTGGCGCGATAGTTTACAATTCGTTGGTTCCTTCCTTGAAGGCTAACTCTTTCTACTATGCCGAGGCGATAATAGGAGCCTCGATTACACCAACCTACGTCATCCTCCACAGCGGACTAGTTTACGAAAAAGGATGGGCTCATCATCATGAGAAAGGAGTTGAAGACCTAATCAAGGAAGACAAATCCGTGAGAGATGAAAGAGTCGATTCTTTTGTCAGTATACTCATGGGCACAATCCTCACTATCATCATTATAGCCAGTGCTGCACTACTAATCAGGGGCAAATCGGTAACCAGTTTCGCGGATATAGCAGCCCCTTTCAGCATTAAATTTGGTATAGTAGGCGTGGAAGTCTTCGCAGTCGCCTTTGCCTTCGCTGGAATATTAGCAGTGGTTACTGTGGGCTTGGGCACCGTTTACTCTGCCTTCGGATTTTTGGGTCTCGAGAGCCGAATTAAGGCAAGAAGATTCAGGCTCGTATTCGTCTTGGCGCTCATAATCTCTGCAATTTTCGCGTTCATACCACAACAAATTCAAGTAATGATCTTCACCCAATACCTAAACGGACTCCTGCTACCCTTTATCCTCATACCTCTCGTAATTATCACCCGAAACAAGGATTTAATGGGCAAATACAAGCTCGGGAAAGCCACCTTGGCTTTAGCATTGGCAACGATTGTAATAACAACGGTTCTCTTCATTGCGAGCGTAGCTTCAATGTTGTAGAGTCTGATGATTAGCACTAAAAGCGCGCGCTAGGTACATTCTTTTTTTCAAGGGTTCTCTACACATCCTGTTTCGGTTTTTTGAAAACATCGTTTTTGATTGTCAGACTCAAAGCGATGATTAAAACGGCTAATGCGATGCCCACTCCGAAGATAACATTGAATGCTGTGGCTGAGGGCAGAGTTGCGACAATAACGCTTTTTCCTCCTATGACTTTAGTTACTGCGACTGTGAATGAAGCCAAGATTGACGTTGTAAGTACAGGGCCAACTGCGCTTCCAATATTCTTGAGAGTTTGGTTGAATCCTTGACCAACAGAGATGCTTTCTTTGGGCAGAGATAGGGATATCATGTTGACGACAGGTACCAGCAGAGTGACAAGTCCTATAAAACCGAAAATTATGTTTACTGAAACGTCTATGGCGGTTCCTCGTTTGACTATGAACAGCAAAAAGCTTACGATTTCGACGCCTGCACCTGCAGCGAGTGTTGGCTTGGGTCCAAATCTAGTCACCAGCCTTCCAACAAGCGGCCCCATTATAAGCATGCTTATTGTGCCCGGCGCTATTGTTAAACCAGCGCGGATGACATCAAAACCCAGTCCATAAGGCGCAGGCACTTCAAGGTACTCTATGGCGACAAAGAAGAGCAGAAAGTTCGTGATGCCTGCTATGAGAACAATTAAATTAGCGATAAGAACATTTCTTATTTTTAAGAGATCAAGCCGAATTAACGGTTCAGGCACTACGGTTTCTGCGTAGAAGAATGAAATTATCAATGAAAGCCCAGGAATTAAGAATGCCAATTCTTCAAGTGAAAACCAGCCTAGCGCTGATCCTTCCGTTGTGTATATCAGCACAAGTGCTATTCCTAGTGAAAGCAGTAGGGCACCGACGTAGTCTATTTTGCACTTTGTACGGGAGACGTCTCGTTTTATGACCGCTATGACAGCGACAAAAACTATAACGCTTAGTATCGCCGCAATGTGGAAAGCATCACGCCAACCTAAGTCTTGAATAACGTATGATCCAAGCACTAATCCCAGCGAAGTGCTGATGGCTCCGGCGCCTACAATGATACCCATTGCACTAGCTAATCGTTCTTTGGGAAATATATCCGTTAAAAACGCGAGGGCCAGTGGAAGCATGGCTAAGCCTACCCCTTGGATCGCTCGGGCAAAAAGCAGAAAGTAAATGCTGGTTGAGAAGCCCGCGATGCTGACGCCCACGGTGTAGAAAGCTAGAGCTACAAGCATCATTTTTTTCTTTCCATAGAGGTCGCCCAGTTTGCCGAAAGTTGAAGAAACTACGGCGCCAACTAGGAGAACTATGGATGTGATCCAAGACCCGATGGTTGTTGTCGTAGACAAGTCTTTCACAATTGTCGGGATGCCTGGAAGAACCATGGTTTCTACATAACTGATAAGCAGGAGAGATGCAGTTAAGATTGCAAGTGCCCGAATGGGGTATTTGTCGGCTTTTGCTTTGCCTGTTGGTAACGAATTATCTTTTGGGTTTAAAGCTGTCATTTTTTTCCGCTTCTTTCCTTTGTAACATGACAAACGGTCGGATTAAGATTGTAGCGACTACAGTCGTCTTTCAGAAAGCTATTTATGACAGCTCAAGTGTTAATTTTTATGCGCAGACTTGTTTTAGAGTGGTCGCTAAAAGACATGGGTCCTGTGTTGCAACAGCAGCTTGAGAAGGCTAAAGCAGAAAACATGAACCCGGAGATGATAGCAGAGATGCAGTTCCGTGGCTTGCAAATGCTTGAGTTGGAGAAAAAGATTAAATCGTTTGAGATGTTACATATTCTAAAGCTTGACGGAGATGGATTTGCAGTTATACTTAGAGTTGAACTCAAGGATCCATCTCTAAACATTGAAGAACTTTTAACCTATGCTCTGAAAGATACCGTCAATGGTAAACTTCAGCTTTTGGAACGTGAACAAGAAAATACCTACATTTATTTTCTGAAAGGTCAATCTATTCAATCGAATAACCTCGCAGATCATAGAAAACTCAGCATGTATCCAGTTATGCCGTTTGGGTTAAAGGATGGAAAATTTAGAATTGCTTTGCTCGGAGACAATAATCAGGTTAAAGCGTTCCTTGAACTTATGGACGAAATGGGAATCCGTTATAGGATAATTTCGTTGATGGATGCCAAGTTCTCTCCAAGCTCGCCTGTTAGCTCCTTAACTGACAAACAGCGTGAGGCGTTAATCCTTGCGTTTACACTTGGTTATTTTGATACTCCTCGCAAGATAAGCTCTGAGGAGCTTGCAGAAAAACTGGGCATAGTACATTCAACCTTGGCAGTTCATTTAAGAAGAGCCGAACGACGCCTGCTTTCAGAAATACTAAACCCCGCATAAAACCAGTAAAAGAACATGCTGCGCGCAGTGAGGTATTAGAAGTTGGTAAATGAAAAGTGATTTTTATGGAACTATTTGAGTAAATAGCCAATAATCAAGCTTTATTTGGCAAAGGGCAAAGTGCGGAAGGTTAGGTTTACATTCACGTTTAAATTTCACACGAAAAACTAAGAAATATAAGGAAAGCGTTTGTGCTCACCTTTTGTTTTATGGAAGCATTTTTTCTCTTCTAATTAGCCGGCTTGACAAAATCAAAAGCACAATTCCAAAGCATGCATGTTTATTCACCCTTTTTACTGATTTCATAATCCGAATCAGCTCTACCCTGCTTGTTTTGCTCATCTACTGTCAATGCGCGCTGCGCTTTGGTTCTTGAGCCCTTGTATTAATGATCATTCGTTTAGCATCTCGGCGAGTAAGCGCCGTTCAGCTCGTCTCAAATGAACAGCTAAAGTAGAACTCGAAAGATCAAGCTTTTCTGCAAGCCCGTCTACGCTTATTTTTC
>PLTA01000006.1 GCA_003164295.1 Candidatus Bathyarchaeota archaeon | reverse complement strand
CTCGACCTCGGAAACATCGGAAACACTGATTTTTCTATTTTTCTATTGATATACTCATGTTGAAGAAAACGTTAACGGTTCTGCTTGCCTGCCTCTTATTGGCTTCCGTCGCAACCTTGCTCCCGAACGTTAAAGCAGATACGAGTTTGTACCAGTGGTCTTCAAGCGACTTCACAAACCAAGAAGCCTACTACATTACACCGTCGTCCGATTTTGGGATAAAGTTTGACTTTTCTGGTATCTCTTATTCAGCGGGTACGACCGTTTTTATTGGCATTGCAGACTCATCTTACACTACTCTGGTAGGTTTTGAGTTTCAATTTCAATACAACGCTTACTACGTCAATCAAGGCAACGGTGAATCAGTGAGTTATGGTAACCTCGTGAACGACATCATATATCTGACTTACAATAGTGGCGCATGGACAGCTTACGACAACAACAGCAACTATCAAAGCAGTTTCACATACACGTTCAATTCTTCAGCAATGGACTACATATACGGGTTTTACCAAAACGGCAATATAACTTCTGGAGTAGTCAATGTTCACTACTATAATCCCGCTCCAAGTCCCACTCCAAGTCCATCGCCTTCCACCAGTCCTTCTCCAACACCTACGCCTACTCCATATCCGACTCCAACACCGACACCTACACCTTCTTCTACACTGTCAGGCGGTGGTAGCAGTGGCGGCGGTGGCTGGGTTCCCCCTACTCCTTCTCCTTCACCGCAACTGCAAACTACACTGCCTCAGCATCAATCTCGTCCCGGGAATCAGACTGGCGACTTCTTGTTAGTCGTTGTATCAATAATTGTAGGTGTTGCAGTTGCCATGGCATACATGAAGAGACGAAAGTAAAGCCTCTTCTTATTGGGAACAACATGTGGGCTGCTGAAGAGTTGCCACTCAGACCAGCTGGTCCGCATTTGAGGTACCTCCGTAAAATTGCCAGGGCACTTGATTGTACCTGTATGCATATTATTCTATTGAAGGAGAAATTTGGATGGCTTCAAAACGGGGAAAAACCAATTTCGCAATACCGATCAACGGAACCTTGGCAGAAAGCATTGAAAAACTAAATGGTGAATTACGAAGAGTCCTATTAGAGGACATTAGGACAGCACTAGAACGTCGAGTGGTTGTTCTACTGAAAGCCAAACCTGATTAACCGTCGCCCCAAGGGCGACGAGCCCCCCTTTCTTAGTATCCAACAACCTTTTTTGTGACTAACCGCATGTGAACGAATAATATGATAAGAGCTAATGCAAGACCGCTAAGCTTTTTTTGTCTTTTCTGTCGTCATTCAAATTACCGATTAGTCGGTATGCATTCAATTTAGATATAAGAGTTGTTGCGGTGGGATAAAAAGCTCAATGCAAACGCTTAAAACTGCATAGCATAGAAATAGCTTATTGGTGTAACTAATGCCCAAAAGAAAGAGCAATGACCCTTTTGGATTAGGCAGTTTCAGTAGCGTGGATTCGCTTAATGATGGCGTAAGTGGTTTTAACAAAAGAAACACACTTGGAATGAACAAAATGAGGGGAGCAATGGCAGAGGATAGTTTTGCAATGGGACAACGAATACAGGGTCATGAAGTAACGAGGATTCACAAAGGCGGAGATTTTGTAGTTCAAAAGCGTGATTTCTTTGGGAATAAAGTTGGAAAACTTACCGTACATGAAATCAAAACAGGTAACTCTCAACTTTCAGAAGCTCAAAGAAGAAAAAAGGCACGATTAGGAAACAGACGCTATAAAGTCGAAAGATACTAAAAATATCTTAAGCCTTCTATTTTTTGAAAGCACATAAGTCTTAAATCTGCATAGCATAGAAAATAGTCTTTCATGACAAAAAGATTTACAGCGACCATTATCATTGCCAATGTTATAATGGGTTTGCTTCTTTATCTTTCCAGCCAACTAATGCTCTCAGAAATCAACGGTTCAGTATTAACAGGCTACACTCTAACCACCATTGGCTTAGCACCAGCACAAACAGGACAAGTTATTATTCCGATTGCAATATCAATGGCTAACTTCCCATTCTATGTCTTTATCCTCTTTTTGATAGTAAATGCTTGCTTCATAATAAAACTGCTAACAAGCAAAGAAACAAAACAGAACCCTTCCTAGACCAACATACAGCATATCAGAATTAGTCAAGTTTCCTGAGTAACTTAAGGCGCTATTAGTTGTTGTTACATAGAAACCACTAAGTCGCTATTTCTTCCACTGATAAAGCAAATCTTATATCTAAATTGCACAGAGACCGTTAATATGCCAAATACAGGCGATTATGAGTATTGGAAAGAACGTGTTCCTAATCCTGAAGCTTTAGGTGAATCAGAGAAGAATCTTTGGAAGAAGCTCGAGCCAATCCTTGTGGAATTATTGGATGAATTAAAAGCAAACGGAAAAATAGAAACAAATTTTACACTTATTGAAACTCAGCACCTAGGTAGCTTGATGGAGAATCTGAATCATATTAGCATGAATCATAACACATTAATTCACATACCAGACACGTTAGAAAAAGCAAAAAAATTTGATAAAGCTACTTCCGAGTTTGGATTCAAAGAGGATACATCAACTCACCTAGTTATGGAAGTCACCGTACTGGTAACCATAATGAATACTGAATGCTTCAAAAATCTCATTCTTTTCCATCTCAAAGATGTTAATTATCAAGCAAATAATTTTCGTAATACTATGAAGAAATATGCACCTAATGCTTGGACTAAGTTAGAGCCCTTTGTTTACAGCAAGTTTCGTAATTCGCTTGCTCATGGTGTGTGGGCTATAGAAAACAAAGAGATTGTTCTATTTGAAAATGCAGAACTTATTCCTTATGAAAAACTTACCCTAGCTGATTTTATGATAAAAACAAAAGAACAAAATTTGCTATATGCTTGTCTATTTTATGTAATCACTGAAAAAATTAAAGCTATGTTTTTTTCATTTCTTTAAGGCACAGATTGTTCAACATCTATTTTCTTTTCCTAAACAACTTTACCCCATCAATCTCAGTAATGATTTTGTTAAAAATCGTATGAAACAGGACCAGTACAATATTTTGTCCGGAAACAATGTTTTCTCCGATGATGATGAAATAAAAAGATTTTTGAAAAGGAAGGGTTTGAAATTGAAAAATATTCTCATTTAAAAATTTTCGGAGAGTTAACGTCAGTGAAAAACTTAGGTCTTAGTCAAGAAGAGATAGTGAAAATAAAGCAAATTCTGAATATTAAAGATACTTTTAACGCCATCTTACTGATAACTGGTGTCAAAATGCTTAGCATGGTTGAAGATTTTAAGAGTAGATTTAATCCGATTGATACCACGCACAAGATGACTGCAAATAACAAGTAGGATGTTAAAACAACGTTTAGAGTTTCAGATATTATTGCTGTTGACAAGGATGCTACTAAGCTTAATCAGAGGGCTTCAGTCTATGTTGCCAGCTCTTACTTTCGAGACATACTCTGCTTGTATTCGAAGATAGCCACCTAAGCATACAAAGAAGCCAACGCCGAGAAAAATAGTCTGTTCAAGCAAGCCTATTTCTTTTAATTGGTAAAAAGCCGCTGCAGAACTTATTACCAACAGCACCGCAAACAAAGCCGTTATACCCTTCAAGATTGTTTCTGCATGTTCAATGAAGTCTGCAGCCTTCCTGTTTGCCTTTAAGTCTGCAACTTTTTCTACAGTTTGTACGCTAAGCAAAGCATCTTTTCCTTGGTCAGAAAGACAGTATTTGCCGTACTCGTCTGTTTTTACCAAGCCGTTAAGTTTATTTAAGTGATGAAGAAGGTGCCCGCTACTTTCGATTCCAGTTTTCTTTTTTAATTCAGCAAAACCAGCAGGTCCTTCACTTAAAGCTTTCAAGATAACTATGCGTGTGGGGTGCCCTAATGCATCAAAAACTTCTGCTTGTTGAATGTCTTTTTGAGCAGCATGTTCATCGTTTGACAATGGATGACCTCACTGTAGCTTAGTGACATTTTCTTATTTAATCCTCGTTTGTAGACCAAGGACCAAAACCGAGTTGACCCCCACGGGGCGAATATGTACTATCCAACTTTTTTTCTTTGCGTAACTCGCCCTTATCAACTATGCGAGAGGGCAAACGAAGGCTAAGCAAGTTTGAATATTTGAGTATCCCGCAATTCTTAAATGGACAGATGTTCCAGATTGGCGGAGAGAGAACAAAGAGTCATTACAACTTGAGGGAGCGAGTACGGCTGAAAAGAAAGCTGATGACATTGAACACTTCAACCATTGGTCCTTGACTTATGAGAATTCGTGGGGGCAGTGGCTTCTTTTTGACCGATTGCAGAGGCGTGTACTGAAAATGGCTGAAAAAGGACAGCCCCCTAATACGGTTTTAGACGTCGGGTGCGGGACTGGGCGATTGCTCCGAAAAGCCAGAAAATACTGGCCCGAAGCGCAGTTGATTGGCGTTGATCCAGCAGATGGTATGATAGAGAATGCCCGTCGATTAACGCCTTATGCAAAATTCTACGTTAGCCAAGCTGAATCGCTCCCTTTGCCTGACGAATCAGTTAATCTCGCTTTCAGCACGGCTTCTTTTCACCACTGGCAAGATCAAGAGAAAGGTCTAAGAGAAATAAAACGTGTTTTGCAAATAGGCGGTCTGTTTTTTCTCGCCGATTTTTGGCTACCGCTGGGATTATCCAAGATCATCCGTCATTTTCAAAGCAACAATCCTAGTGCAATAAGGGAAGCTTTTAGGCGTGCGGGCTTTCGGGGTCAAGATCAAAGAAGACTGTGGACACTGTGGCAAGTCGTAACAGTCGGAGAACGCTGTTGAGGAATATTATCCAAAATCATGTCTGCTTTCCATTGGAACATCGGTAGAAACAGAATTTGAGCAATCTTGTTTTGAGGTCGAAATTCTGCCTG
>PLTA01000020.1 GCA_003164295.1 Candidatus Bathyarchaeota archaeon | reverse complement strand
TAGCGTTTCCAAATTCATGAAAAAAAAGATACTCATGTTTATGGTCGATATTAATTCTATTAACATCTGCGATACGACCCTTCCGGGTTTCCTCAAAAATCACTTCTTTCATCGTTATATGTCTAATTTTTGCTTCCTTTTCAAGCTCAGCGTATTCATCCTCTGTCAATTCCATTTCGAATTTTTTGCTTTGTTCGGGCATTCTTTACCATCTCATCATGAATGATAATTCTCTAGGTTCCAGGGTTGATAAGAATGTTTCCGCACGTGTTATTTTCTTTTGGATTCTTGCTTTTTTGCAATCTTGTTAAGGAGGTCAACTGAAAAAGGATGTTTTGGTGGACCGGATAGGAATTGAACCCCTTTTGGCGCCGAGATGTCACTCGCACAACCCTCTTTTCTTTGCATATTTGGCAGGAGCCGGATAAAGTTGGAACACAAAATCGTTAATTGTCCTCACTGCGGTAAATCATCCCTAGAGTATCCTTAACGATTAATCTAACAAAAAATGTAACATGCCCAATCTGCGGCTTGAAGATACCTCGACGCGAAAGGAGCGGCTTTGAAATATGTGAAAAATCGGAATATTGTTGACTTCAGCCTAAGCGAGTTATATTACGATATGATAAATCAATAATTAATCACAAATCAAAAGGAAAGGATAACATGAATTTCATCGAAACAACGCTTTCAAAAAAATTAAAAGAAATAGAACCAACATTGGACATTCTGGGAGCTGACCGTAAAGTCCTCCAAGTCGCAGTTCAAGACTTCACAAATTATCTTAACTTCTACCGTAACCTTGAGAACAAAGAAACAAATATTCTATATCAAACCAAACAGATTGAGCAGTTACAAAAAGAAGAACCCACTGAATTTGACTCAGCTCTGGCTGTTTGGAGTAGTGTCTGGCTTAAGAAATGGAAGGAGCGAGTTAACCTTTCAATAGGAAAACAGAGTGCGAAAGAACAAACTAAAGTCCCTGAAAACGATTCCAAAGCTGAAGCCACATGGACAAAACTAGAATGTAAAGAAGAAATAATTAGAATTGTCGCATCTGCACTCATAAAAAATGCTGAAATCTGCGGAACACAAATTATTGCAGAAAACATCATAAAGAAGGAAACTTGCAGAAACTCAAGTCAAGACATCAACAGTAAAGAACAAGTCTTAAAAATTCTAATTAATGCGTTACGTACAGCACGCGAAACTACTCAAAAAACTGGTCCTTTAATCGCAATAATGGTCGACAAACATTACTATTGCGAAGTGAATAACCAGTAACAGCTGCCTCAAGTTGTTACTTCAACTATCCAATTGTTGCCCAACCTAACAGCAACCTGCCTCTTGCTTAATTCGTAATATATAATAGACAAAACTGCATAACTGATATAAATTAAGTTTGATCGGGGGTAGAAAACTTAGGTCAAGGCAAAAGCGGTGGGCGCCGAGCGAAAGTCCGGGCAATCCTGCGGGAGACTCCAAAATGATTCAGTGTACTTTCCCCTGCTCCAAAACGTCGTTTCAACAATCCTCTTTTAACTCGTTTTAGCCACAAGTTTCCATATGCTCGATTTAACTAGGCCTTGCGATGCTTGTGGCAAGTTTATAGGCGGAGGCTTCAAGTTTTGCCCGCAATGCCAAATCTATTTGTGCTTTCTGTGCTCGTCAGAAGAAATTCCCGTTAGAATGTCCTATGTGTGGCGGAAAAATGGCGTAAAGTTGAAAAATTGAGGTTCTTCTGGTTAAGTCAATTAGTCAAGCAACCTGTTGTATCATAGTGAGAATAAAAAATGTATTATACAAGAAATGCAGATAAATCAAGGGCATGAGTGCTTCAGGTTCAAAGAATCCAGAAGATCAGACTCTTCCAAAAGAGGACGAAAGTTGGAAAATTCCATTTGTGCAGAAAAAAATGCGTGAAAGCGGTTTTCAACTTGAAGATAAAGTCTGGTCTATTTTTACAAATAAACTGCCGGGTTGCGAGATAGATCAGAATACTCATTTTACAGATTGGCAGAGTGGCGAATCAAGGGAATTAGATCTTAAAATCAGAAACGGGCGTAAGGTGCGGGGAAGCATGGCAACTAAAATGGAGCGATCTGGATCCTGTGACTCAAACCATAAGGATTACCCCTGAGAAAGGAAGCAACCCGCGTATTGCACGGCTAAGCCAGAAACTAATATGCATGCTAGAAGCTTACCCCAAGATTTACGGACAGAGAATCTTTGCCAGCCAAAGTCAACCTTTAGATAATTTCAGAGACAACTAATATGAACAGAGGAAAAGAATCGCTTATAAACTTCAAAATCCAAGATTGCGGCAAATTACCTTTCACACATTTAGGCATTGGAAGGGAACGATGGAATACCACAGGACCAAAGACATCCTCTACGTAAAACAAGTGATAGGACATAAAAGGATTGAAAATACGCTTAAGTATGTACAGCTTGCAGAGGAACTTTTCAAGAACGAAATAGAATTCGTGTCAAAGATAGCTAAGACGGAAGGTGAAGCTTGCGTGCTTATTGATGCCGGATTTGACTTTGTTTGCGACTTTGATGGATACAAGCTTTTCCGAAAGAAGAAGTATTGATCAAGAAAATCAGTCTCCTCAAACCCCTCGGCAATTTCAACATAGTGGTGCCGGGGGTGGGACTTGAACTCCCATCTCTTGGTGATGTATCGCCAGTTTCGTTTTTCTCCGCAGTATCTTCCCCTTTTCTTTTTTTATTTATTAAGGATAGGTAAGTTTTTTATGGCACCAGATCGAACCGTTGAACCCGCTTGGCGTAAACCAGTTCAACAGTTCAAGGGGAAAATTGAACTCTTAGGGTTTTCACAACGGGGTTTGAGGATACTGCGTGTTTTAGGGACGCCTGACTGCACTGCAAGCGATGCGGCAAAGATTGTGGGTTGCTCGAAAAGTTTGGTTTCCCATTGGAAAGACCATGCCGTAAAGGTTGGTGCTTTAAGATTGCAGACAGACGGGATAGTTAAGTACTATGAGTTGACGCCATTTGGCTTGAAATTTCTTGCCACTTCAACAGACCTCACTACGGGTGAGCGGTGTGTTGCGGTGGGTGTGGTGCATGTTTTGGAGGATCACGCTGTCAAGTTTGAGGTTTTGCGGGGCGAAGATGCTTCTTGTAGGATTGATTGGCGTAAGCTTGGTGAGCCTCGTAATTGGGTGAAGTTGGGATTTAAGTTGGGAGATGTTCGGGTCGTTAAGACTTCGAGGCACATCATTATTCATCCTGGGAAGCTTCGCGATTTTAATGCTGATAGGCTCTTGGTGATGGCGGGGGAGATCGTTGGCAGAGTGCGCTTAGAGTTGATGACTCGTTTTGGAATGGTTCTGAGTGAGGATGGTGTACTGCTACATGATCCTGTTTGGGAGGTTTTTACTCCAGAAGCTGAAGCGCTTGAAGGCGCCGGGACGTTTAAAGTTCACATGGCCGATGGTGCTATGGGTGGATTGGATAATAGTCCACCTGACCGCAAACGCCATTTTGAGTACAACCGCAAAGAATTGGCGGTTGCTGCAGTACGTAGCCCAGAGCTTTTTGTAGAATTGGCCCAAAAAGTCGACGCTCTAATTCAGACGGTCAATGGTTTGGTAACTGTTAACGAGCGGCTAGTTGGTTTACTTACTGAATCTTTAGGTTTAGCAGGCAAAAACAGCAACGAAACGGTCAGTGCTGGAAAGGGAGGTACATGTTATGTTTGCTAATTTTAATCATAGCAAGTCCTCATTGGCAGTGAAAACCAGTTCAAAAGAAAATTTATTGTTAAGCTTGAATCACGGAAGATGCTTTTCGGATGGATCTTTTTATTTTTTTGGAGGAAGAAATCATGACTAAGGGGAAGCCTTGGAGTCTTGAGTTGGAAAAGCAGCTCAAGGATCTTTTAGAGTCTAAAACTTCGCTAGCCACTATTTCGAAGCATTTGGGTAAGCCTGAGGAGGCTGTGCGCCAGAAAATTCGGCGTTTAGGTTTAGAAGTAGTTGAACATAAAAAAATTGTTTGTTCTACTACTTCTAATTTTGTTATGCCACAGGAGTTGCCCAGCGTTGAGGAGACTCTTAGAAAGTTGTATGCGGCGTTGACGGCGCTCGAGACGCCCGGGATAGAAAAGAGCGAAGTTATGCGTTTGCGTGCCA
Organism: Candidatus Bathyarchaeota archaeon; assembly: GCA_003164295.1. Taxonomy (GTDB): domain Archaea; phylum Thermoproteota; class Bathyarchaeia; order Bathyarchaeales; family Bathycorpusculaceae; genus Bathycorpusculum. The sequence goes on along the minus strand of PLTA01000020.1, from coordinate 2,303 downwards.
TAATTCAAGGTGCGAAGGTATACAAGGAGTTACTTGCCGATTACATGGATTATCGCGGGCTTGAAGCTGAGCTTATGGAATTTAGAAAGAAATACGAGCAACTTGCATCAAAAGGCCTGAGCGCGCCGTTATAGTAATAAAACGCACGGCTGGCGAAATTAACGGATCTTTATGGCCTGGCAACATCCAAAAACCTGGAGAAGAATTCTCGGAGTGAGCACTTTGACATGGAAGGAAGCGAAATACCTGTTCAATGCCGGAAGTTAAAGCTTAAATGCGACTTTGTGATTTATATCATAACATCACAAAAATGTGACATTGTGATATAAATGATTAAATCCAATTTCCTGTTAAAGAAACTAAACATAGATGGAAAAGAATTCATAACCTCAGACGAGCTCAAACGTTACTGCAAACCGATGGGTCTAAACTACGAGATAACCATAAGACACTTGGTTTCCCGAGGATACCTAATCCGAATTTTTAAAGGAATATTCTACATCAAATCCTTAGATGAAGCTAAACTTGGCAAGCCCAAATACAGCAATCTAGAACTGGTCGCAAAGGGTCTACAGCTCAAAGGCGTCAAGGATTGGTACTTTGGGCTATACACAGCCCTAAAATTCAACAACCTAACACACGAATCCTTTTCTGTCGATTATGTGGTCAACGACAAACTGCTGCGGTCTAATCCCATTACCATTGCCGGATACAAGTACCGATTTGTCAAGCTGTCACCAAAACTCATGCAATTTGGCATAATCGGAGACAACCTGAAGTATTCGGATCCTGAAAAAACCATTTTGGATTTTATTTATACTTGGCGATATAATGGAGTCCCAAGGGAGAAGATAATCCTTGACGTTTCAGAATGGGCGAAGGACATATCGGGCGAAAAAGCCAGAAGGTATGCAGTCAACTATCCCAAAACCGTCAGGGAAATCGCAGACATGGTGGTTAGATGAGAAAAGACTTCGTGAATGAAATAGCCAGAACGCAAAACGTCAAGAGAGCAGATTTGATAGAGAAAGACCTCATCCTTCACCAAATCCTCATAGACTTGTCCAAAAACAAGTTCTTCCACGACAATTTTGCCTTCAAAGGAGGCACCTGCTTGGCTAAATGCTACCTCGATTACTTCAGGTTCTCTGAAGACATCGATTTCACTTGGAAAAATCAGGGTGCATTTTACGGCAAATCTCAAAAAGAAGTCCGACGGTATTTGTCAACTGTCATTGATGACACTGGAAAAATCTTTGAAGATATAGCTAAAACGCGAGGTTTAGATTTCAAGTGCATGAAGGAGGACAGATCCTATGTTGAGCTTACTGGAAATGACAAAATGTGCACATTCAAGCTTTGGTACCAATCTGAAGCACTTAGCCGCAGAAGCTTCCTAAAAGTTCAAATTAACTTCGTTGAAAAACTATGTTACCCATGGAAAAGCGCAAAATTGAAAAGTTTAATTTCCAAGAATCAAGAGGAACTCCTTCTGCTTTTCCCAGAATACAAAGAATACACTGAGAAAATAGATTTTGATGTTTATGATCCTCAAGAGATTTTAGCGGAGAAAATTCGAGCAATACTTACTCGGCAAGGCACAAAAGCAAGAGACTACCTCGATGCATACTTAATTGAGAAAAACTTTGGCATCTCATTAGAAGAAGTTTTTGATTGCGTCGTAGCGAAGACCCGGTTCACGCTCAACCTGTACGCAAGGTATAGAGACAATCTAGAAGAGAAGAAAACCACAATTATGTCAACGCCATTTAATTGGGGTGAAGAGAAAGGCATTCTGTTAAAGGAAATCGATGAGAAGGATTTCTACAAGTTCATTGAAAAATTGCGGGCTTTCCTAAAGAAAGTTATAGAAAGTTTGCCTGAAAGGGAAAAGAGCAGTTAGTTCATTATTCTAAAAACGGTCTTCGGGCGTCGCATGCTGTTGTAGCGCGGACGTTGCCTCCTCTGGAGACTCCGCGACCCGCTGGGCATGCGATCTTAAGATGCCGCCCTCTCATCTCATCTCGATGGCTATTTAAACTGTTTAATAATATGAAATTTGGAAGAATTCATTTCGTATTCTATTACGCGCCTCAGATTAGAAGTAGTTGTTCAGGGTAAAAAAACGCGAACAACTACTACCTACCCTAACCTGGTTTTGCCTAGTGATTGCCGAATGTTGAGGAGACGCTTAAAACGTTATCTGCGGCGTTGACGGAAGGAGTTATTCCGAAAACTCAAATAAACATGTCCGATAGGTCGCTGGTATTTTTGGTGAGGCCGCTGGGTTCCAAACACATATG
>PLTA01000005.1 GCA_003164295.1 Candidatus Bathyarchaeota archaeon | reverse complement strand
TCATTGCCTCCGCAGGCTTGGTTCGGGCAGCTTTCAGGGCAGGATACAAACTGCCAAGCGCACCTAGCAGCAGCGCAACTCCTACCGCAAGCAGCATTGATTGAGGAGTAATAGAAGCAGCAAAAACATTAGTTTCATGGCCAGGCAATATAAGAGTCTTCGAATAGCCCACGCCATTAGGTGCAAGGTAATATGTGCCATTTGGATATTGCGCCAAACCGGGGCCTATTTCAACGGGCATAGGCAACAGTACACTGCATAGAGCAGGTAAAACCGTTGCGCTAATGGATATAGCGATGACCACAGCAATCAGGCAAAGCAGGACAGCTTCAAGCATAAACTGCCCAAGAATCGTTCCCTCGGTAGCGCCCATCGCTTTGAGCGTTCCAATTTCTTTAGTTCGCTCTCTAACACTAAACAACATCACAAAAAGTACAGTAACTACGACCGCAAGAACGGCAAGAGAAATCTCAGCCACACCAGTACTCTGAATGCTGCTCAACGTGCTTTGAGCAGAGTTCGTAAGGTCCGCAAGCTGACTCTGCAGACTACTTACCGAATTCAACTGCAATGCACCAGATGAAATCTGTAACTTTGGATCTAAACTCTGGATGCGGGTAACCACAGAATTGACATTATCAGCGTTGTCAGCAAAGACCAAATATTTAGTTGCTTGACCAGTTGTGTTAGTAATAGCCCAAGCATCCTCTAAACTCATAGTAACACAATTACCCTGCGCAGGACTCCAGGCTTCAATCCCAACCACCGTAAAATTACGACCCAAGACATCAAAAGAACTACCAACACTCAAACTGTAATTCTTAGCAGTGACATCATCCACAACCACAACGCCGCTATCGCCGATTTGCAAATTGCGACCTGCAGTGATGTTAGAGGGCATAATCGACGGATCCTTAAAATCAGAAGAATTACCTAAAGGTACCCCATAAATCTCATATGGCCGATTGGCAGTTGTGTTCTCTAAAATAGGGATAACAGTAGTAACATCAGGAATCGAAACAAGTTCAGTATACATTGACGCATTCATAAGTAACATAGAAAGATAGATGGGTGAAGAATTACCACTGGTCCTGAGCATAGTTGCTGGATTAAAGTCTATGCCATACTCAACTTGGATTTCAGTCGCCGACAAAGTAACACTAGAAGCAACATCGTTGTTGTAATCAACTAAAGAATTTACCGCCGACTGAGTAATAGTAGCCCTTTCATTTATACTGGGCGGCAAAACAATTAACAAAGTTAAAGCAAGGCATACAGTCAGAATAACAATTAAAGAGCTGGTTTTCTTTCTCCAGATATTTCTTGTTACCCTAGTTAGTATTCCCATTTTTCCGCCTCTTACTATGCCTGCTACCATGGATGGTAGTTTTTATAAAACTTGCTCCTTTCTGAGTCATGGCTGGTCACCTTGAAATTTGAGGTCATTCTTTCCGTTGCTTGATTGGAGGGCTCTTATAACCTCGTCACCTACATGGCTAAGTTCATAAAATTTAGAGCTTCCAAAAGCTGAACTTTTAATCAGGTTTTCTTTCATTAGACTAATAAGGTGTTTCTTTACAGCCCACCAATCCAAATCTGTTTCTCTCGATAATTGATTACAGTTTTTGGGGCCGGGAAGCAATGCACTTAAAATCTTTTTTCTTGACTCAGCACCCCTAGAAAGAGTAAGCAAAATTAAAACCGCAGTTTCATAGGGGACTCCTTCAGCCTTATTCATGAAGACTCCGCCCATGCGTTTTATGTAGCACTAAAAACAATTCAGCGATCATACTGATAGATGCGAGAACAGAGTGACGAGTTGTCCTGACTAAGTCAGTCTTTTTCATACCCTCACACACTCAAACATTAAGTAGTCAAGTGGTAGTTATCTCTACACTTTAGAACAACTGTCTAAAATTTAGAACAAAAAATTTAATGACATTTGGCTTTGAGGGAATAATCAAAAGGCTAGTTCAAAATAGCTAAATCAGGCCTGATTTTTTAGGCTAATTAATAAAGTCCGAGTTTCGTGACTGAAGGATTTGGTATTCCTGTTTTGGAGAATGATGTATGGAAGACCTGTAATAGTTACGGAAGGTGTGGGTTCCTATGAGCTTGTCAATGATGGAAAAGATGGTTTTGTGTTTCCAATAAGAGCACTATAATCTTGCAATGAAGCATAAGCACTTGCAACTTATCTAAAAAAAGAAAGGAATTATTGGCTATTTGCTTCGTTTTTTGACAACTATTGCACTAATTAAGGCAATTGCCACAACTGTGCCTGTCGCTATGCCAAGATCTAATGTCGAAATGCCAGTTTGACCATGTGATTGTGTTTGCTGTGACGTTGATGCATTGGACGCCGCTGGAAGTGAGCCTCCACCTAAGGCTATTGGTTGCGCAAGGAAAAGTGTTCCAGAACCAGCCCAAATTCCAAATGAAAGAGCATAAACGCCGCCAGGGTAAAATTGGCCAAGATACAGTTGAACGCTCCAGTAAGGCTCAATTGTGGTCGAGTTATCTATCGAATAGAAGCTCAATCCAGCATTAACGCGGGTTACGTTGAATCCTCCTTGAACCACCGTACCATTGCTTGTCGAGTAAGAATAATTCTGAGCATATTGTTGAGCAATATTTACTGCTTGAGTTTCATTGATATTTACGTCAGTATTGCCTATCGTGTATAGACTGCGGTCGTCCATAAACGTATAGAACTGCCCATTTTGGAAACTAAATTGTACGCCAGTATATACTGTACCGTTATATATGGACTTTAAGTAAATGGCAACGTAGGGCGGGGTATTTTGAACTGTTAATTGGATGTCTCCCGATGTTTTTGTGAGGTTTTGTGTGGCATCAACACTAGTCAAAGCATTAGTCATGTCTTGCAAGTTTTCGCCTGTATATGTTTGGTACCCTTCAAGAGCAGCAAGTGCTTCAGCTGTTACATTGGTCGTAGAAAGATCACTGTAAAAAGTTGACGAACTATTAGTGGTTAATTGTGCGAATGTTAAAATATTGTTTGTAAAGACACAGAGGATGTCTAATCCGTTACCATTGGTGCCTCCAAGGTAATAATGCACACTTTCTTGGGTTTCTGAGGGTTGATTAGGCGCTTGCCCGACAACATCATTAACCAATGTGACGTTGTATTTTGACATATCTGGTTGTATCACATCTTCTATAAATGTTAATGCTTTATTTTGCGCAATCGACGTGGACACAACTTCCGAATGGGCGGTTGGCACTTGAACCAATAAGATTGTGAAGATTGCAAGGAGAGATAGAATCGCTAAAGTTTTTTTAGTTGAAAGTTTCATTCAATTTCCTCCTAATTAAGCGGGTATATGCAGATTGCTATCGCCATAAACTCTAAATTGGCTCGTATAAGTGCCCATGCCTGGATAGCTTTCACTCATTCCAGTATAAAACGGAGTTAAAGCCAGATTACTGTTTCCCAAGGTTAGCCCAGATGCATAATTGAGAGCTTCAGATACGGTATCCCCATATTGCAGTAGACCCTGATAGAAATAAGTGACGAAATCACCGTAATTGTTAGAATTATAGCCTGTGCTATTATAGTATTCAGGTGAATACCAGATGAACCCCATAAAGACGTCTGAGCCAGTGTCTGGACTCGTCAAGCCTGAAGTGTGCATGCTATTGTCATGGGTGAAGTCATATGCCATTCCTTCCCAGCCACTACTACCGTCTGTGGAGGGATATGACATTGCTGTGCCACAGTGCCAAAGGAATACAAAACGGTCAGCGGTGGTTGTATACGGATAAACGTTGTTGGAGTCTTGAACTGCTCCATTGGTGCCGTAGTCGTTTGGGATGAGCTCGAAATTTCCAGTGTTACCATTAATCATAGTCCAGTTCCATTCATGTCCCTTAGAGTAAACTACAAGGTTATAATAGCTGTTGGATAAGCTACTGAGGTCGTTCATGTACTGCTGTTTGGTTGCATATTGGTCTTCACAGGTAGAAACGTATCCATAGTTTTGTCCATAAGTGTTAAAGTAATATGCAATCATGTTTGCAACGGAGTCCGTATAAGCTGGTTCTTGAGATGGATCGACACCACTTATAGTGTAGTTAGGATTGAAGATAATTGCGGCGTTTTCTGCTTTGACGCCTTGTATGTGTGTTGCAGTAGCCGAAACTGAGACAATGAGTACACTGATAAGCAGCAGAGGCATAATTTTCTTAAAAGTGAATGTCATTTCTAAGTCACTTCGCTAAGTTCTGTCTATATCTTAAGGTGGAAAAAAGGTCTGAGAGATTTGAAGCAAAAGTAGGGTTATAGCAATTGTTTTTTTGCATTTTATCTTTGCCTTCTTTATTTCTTTGTCCTCTTTCTGCCCTTCAATTGGGGCTAGGCGGTGACACGCCTTCGAGGCAATCAGCCTCAAGTAAGCTACTTACTACAAAGAACGCGGTAGTTATCTCTACACTTTAGAACAACTGTCTAAAATTTAGAACAAAAAAAGTTTTTAAGCGACGTCAAAGCCATGATTAAGCGGTGAGGTCCGTGGCACAAGTATGGCGAATGCGTGCACTCGCAATATTTCTTGTCTTCTTTTTCGCTGATATTGCGGCAGGAGTCCTTATGGTTAATAATGTAATCAATTTTTTGGACTTTCTTGTTGTCACTTTAATAATTATGGTGATTTGTATTTATTCCGTACTAAATTATGGTCGGACTAACACAAACCAAGCAAAAAAACTTGAAAAAATAGAGAAAATTAGACTTAAAAACTATACTGCATAGAAATGTAGAATTGAGAAGAAAGGGATCGGACATTTTTGAGAATCATGTTTTCATTATTTTAAGGGATTGAAAGCCTCAGGGAAGGTAGAGATTGTTCCGTTTCCAGCATTGAACTTAAGCGTGGCTTATACTCTTGAAGAATACCCAAAAAAAAGAAAAGGATAAAGCAAAAATTATTTGCTTCATTGAATTACTTGAACTGAATCAATGTGTAATGATACGCTATCTCCTGAATCATAACCAACGACCGCTACGTATTGGAAGTTGCTGTATGATCCGCAATCAATGTAGTATGCCGAATTCGCAGTAATAATTTGATCTCCATTTGGCAATAAATACCAGTTTGTGCCATCGTTAGATACGTAAACATACAGATTGCTGTAGTATCCTGAGTCTGAATAACCGTTGAGATAGACATGGCCACTTGCTTCTCCATTCATGTTTGCAATTATCATTGATTCATCACCGTAGTTTCCAGCATACAAGTAAGCAAAGTTTCCATCAGGCGAGGGACCACATAAGCCAGATGGGTTACTTATAGCAGCTGAATATGGATTATAAGTACTGTAGGTAGAATAGGAATTTATGCTTGCAGCCCAATATTGTGGAACCGTCGGATCTTCGACTCCTAATTGGTTAAAGAATGTCTCCGAACCTAGTCTGACGTATCCCTCAGAGTACAGTGTGCTGTCGATCCAGGCTTCATCGTAAGCTACACCAACCGGCCCTAAATATATAGCGTAGTCATATAGAGTCCATAATTCAGATTGAACCCAGTTCAAAAATGGCAGACTTAGCCAGTACCACATACAACCGTCTTCATCAAAGAGTATATAGTTGCCAAATGTAGTGATAATTAAGCCAAATACGATACCGATTAAAGCACCCACAAGCGATCCAGCAGGTGCTCCTCCAAGTAAAGTACCAATAACTGCGCCAATGACAGCGAATGTAGCAACAGGTCCAGCATTAACTAGGGTTTGCGAATTTTGATGGTCCATCTGGAAATGTTCTAATTCATTTCCGGCCATTGACCAATCAATGTACGGAGAAATATCGTAAATGGAGTTTCTATCATCATGAGGGTATAAAAGGTATTGTCCACTTGCAAAGTTAAGGCCATCCCAAGGATAATAATTGGTGTTTGGGCTATAATTTTCAGAAAACATAGGTGTTACGCTATTTGATTGAGTTGATGAAGTTTCACTTGATGATGTTGTAAGTGTTTGATTCACAGGAAGCGACGGAGACCCGATGGGTGGGGATAAAGTCTGGTTGATTGTTTGCGCAGGGGAAAAACCTGTGGGTGGAGATATAGCTTGGCCGATTGGAAAGCTGAGAGTTTCCACGCCATTAATAGTTTCAGTAGTTTCTGTACCATTTTTGTTGAAGTCGAATGTCATTACAGACCCTGTTTGGTTTGTTACAGTCAAACTGTAGTCAGTATCCGAATAGTTTTCTAAAACCATTCGCATGCCGTTACTCTCGATAATATACTCGTTGGCTGAAAGCTTTGTTACTTGAACGGAAGAGTTAGGCGTCATAGTTGAGGCATTAATGGGCGCTATTAGCATGGCAGTTAGCAAAATAAACAGAATAACGCTTGTTCCAATAACAAATCGAATTTTTTTCATTTTTTCATTCTCCTTATGCTTTTTTCAATATGTTTGTTCTCTTTCTGCCCTTCCCTTAGGGCTAGGCGGTGACACGCCCCAAGACAATAAGTCTTGATAGTCTGCTGCTTTTGTTAGAGCAAACTTGGTTATGTCTTAATAAACAAGTGTTAATTATTTCTACACTTTAGAACAAACGTCTAAAATTTAGAACAAAAAAAATTTAATGACATTTGGCTTTGAGAGAATAATCAAAAGATCGTGTTGCTTAGAACGAAGTATCCTCAAAAAATCTTGTTATTTGATAATCGTTCTGATAAAATAGAACAAGTGGTACTTGTTAATTATCGGTAATTTAACATGTCAATTTGGCAGTTAGCAATTTGACTTTCTTAGTCTGCGCCTTTTTAAGAACAACAGCGTTGAAATAGTAACTCCAACGGCAACGATAAAGCATGTGGCAAGAAGCCAAACATAATTTTGGCTTGAAAGAAAAGGTTGCTGAGTCGAATATGGAACAGGCAATGGCGAAGATGAGCTTGACACAGGTTGCTGAGCTGGAATCAGATAATAGGTTACTTCAACAATTGCAAGAGAGATCAATACTGCAAAGATTATTGCTATAAATAATTTCGTTTTTGGCTTGACATACATTATTGAACATGCTCTGAATCTTTAGGAACTTTTAACTATTTAGCATTATTTAATGCTATATTTCAGTATATTTGTTCTACACGTTAGAACATTAATAATTTTAGGAAAGACACTTAGGCTATAATGCGAGAACTATCTTGTATGGATGTGCATGAGGTTGAGAAATGAAGAATCAACCGACATTCTACGAGGAACAACCCTTGAGATTTACCGCTTTATGCTTAAAATCGGTAAGCCTGTTGGAGTAAGAGAAGTTCAAAGAGCCCTCAACCTAAGTAGCCCATCAATAGCCGTTTACCACTTATCTAAGCTGGAAGACGCCTGTCTAGTAAGGCGAGAAGGAAGCAATTATGCAATTAACAAAATACTTTTGGAGAATAGCATAAGAATCAGCGGTTTCCTAATTCCAAAATACCTATTCTATTCCATACTCGCTGTTGCATTCCTAATAGTTGAACTTACTATTCTCAGACCGCCTAATCTCACGCGTGACTATTTTTTCTTCACTATTGCAACAGCTATGCTTGCGTACATTTTTTGTTACGAAACAGCCAAGATATGGATCAAAGGCGCACTTTAACAAAAAACTACGTGCACTATACCTGCTTAAAAACTATCTTTCAGCGCTAACTCAACCAAGTTTCTAATATCTAATTCATTTTTCTGAGCGCTAAATGAATGATTTGTTGTTCTAAACCTTTAGTACAATCGTTCGGAAATGTAGCATTAAGTAAATCGGTTGCACAACAGAAGGGAAGAGGAAAAAAGAATGAAAAAAACATTAGCAAGAATAGTCGTTGTATGCATCGCAATTACATTGTTGTGTGTTATCGCACCGAACGCACATGCGTCACAGGACTCAAATAATTCAACAAGTTCCCTAACTTGGCCCACAATAAATACATCTGAAATCCCGAGAATTGCTTCGCCCTCTAGTGGAGTAACTCCACCTAACAGCATAAATTCACCTAACAGCACAATTCCTAACCCCAACGATTGGAACGCAACGCCTCTGCCTAATGCAAATGATAACGGTAGCGTCAATCCCCTGACGTACACTCCTTGGCTTGCACTAGATCTTTGGTCAAATCCGAACGGTCAGGACATGCCCGCATCTATGAGTGGAGCATTTACTGCAGTATCAAATACAATCGGAAATCTTGTAGGCAGCGACGTTGTTTTTTACTTGCCACTTAACGTAGCCTACGGCACATCACCCAGCAGCTTCGTATGGTTCCAGTTCGCAGTCCAGTTTGGTGCTAACGGTGCAGTAAATTGGTACCTCTACTCTTTTCCAAACGGGAACATAAATGATCCAACACAAACTACCGTAGGACTTTCCTACATAATTGGGCATTCATATAGCTTTTCATTTACAACAAGTGGTAGCAACACTGTGATTTTTCATATTCAAGACACCACCCTTAACTCTACTCCTTGGACGTACCCAACTCTCGTTCCAGGCGTCTCTATTCTCTATTGGCCAAATGGGTGCTTTTCTCCAGCTAGCGCTGTTGAAGGAGACACCACTTATGCAACTCTGACAAATGTTCCAACCTTTTCGACTACATTGGGAACTGCAGAAAGTACTTACTACTATTCGCCGAGTCAAAACATAAACAATCATGAAATAATAGATCAAGGTGTTGGCAGTAATGTTGCTATTATCAGCTCTGTTTACTATTGGGCCATGGTTCCTGAAACGTACTCATCCAGCTACATTGGTTATACTCCGCTTGGTACTGGTGCCTCCATTTCAAATCCTTCCTACCTATCAGGGGTTCCAGATACTCAATGCGCAGGTATTTACGCACCAAATTCCGGCAGTGGCGAAGAAATAATGGTGGCGTTGTCTACAAGTTCTGGCGGAAATCTTTACGTTGACGGTTATTCAGATACTGGCTTTAACAGTCTTTTGTATGCTTATGTTTATACTGGCTCAAGTTGGGTTCAAGTTGGTAGTGCAGTAACCGTTTGTCCTTCTGGAGAATTTCATATCTGGATGGGCACGTACAGCGGATCTTTCACTGAGGTATCAGTTGTCGGCTATGACAATCCTAATCCAGTAGACTTAAGTTTGGATGCTGTGGCTTTGTTCACATAGTAGGTAAATAACCCAATACTTCTTATTTTTTTTTGTTTGATAACTTGGGTCTGAGGCTGCTAGAGTTCATGATAGTCTATAAGCAATTATTCACTTTCACTCATCCCTCCACTGCCGCGAAAATTAGTTTCTTCATTGGTTTTTTAAACGGTTTAGACGATACCCATGAGTCCCAAGTGATTGCCTGTGAAAAAGTAGTATTAGCTATAGAGGAAGACCTCTTATGGATTTAACATTTCATAATTTTCCAGCCTCGATTCAACACGATTTGCTGAAAAAATCGTTAGGCCTTATTACAACGGAAACTTACGCGGCCATCCAGGATCTAATCCAAAAAGCCAACGCGGGTTCTTTCCCGTATAAGGCGTATTCGAATTCTGTGGAGACTTAACGGCGTATATGGGAAGGGTTGGGCATGGTGAAGATAGGATTCTATGTTGTGAAGAACCGTGGAAAGTACGGTGATAAGGAATATGAAGAGGTTTGTATGCGGTTCCCAAAAGAGCTACATGAATTTCTAAGATGCCTGCGTTACCATCAACTTGAGATTAAAGCAAGCAGAGAAGGCAAAATCACCTATATCATGCTCATAGACAAGCAACAGCCATAGCCACGCAAATTTTACATTCGCCCACGGCACTTGAATTTCTTCGTTTTAATTTAATTTCTAGTCTAGAAATGTGCTCGATAAAATGCTTCTAGTCTAGAAATATCAAAAATGGCCCTCGTAAAAATGCAGCCTAACAACCCTTAAGGGAGCAGTAATCAGCTATTTTTTATATGAAAATGTCAAATTTGGCTCCATAGCTTTAACATATGAATTTTGCCTAAGGCATTTCTAGTCTAGCACCTTTTTGCCTCAGACAAAATGGTCCCAAAACTATGGGCTAACGTGATAACCTAGTTGCACCGTTTTCTTGTCCTCTCCAGAGCTGGAAGAGGAGTAGAAACTTTGGCGTGGGACAAGGAGAAAGGTACACCGCTTCGATTGTTCAGTGGCAAAGAAGAGCCGCTAAACCGCCTCATACTCCAGATCCTTCGCGGCTCAAAGCAGCCTTTGACTAAATATGATGTGGCGCTTGAAGTAAGGCGCGTCACAGAATTCAAGCATACAGACAAGAACACTGTTTATCGGCGCATGGGCGCATTGCAAGAGCAAGACCTGATTAGCATTGTCGGGGAAAGACCCACAAAACCAGGCTGGCCATCGGAACTCTACGCCATAAACCAACGAGGCATAGCATCCTTAAAACTGGATGAAAAGAACATCGAAAAATTTCTTTTAACCGCCAATCATGAAGAGCTACGCAAGTTTAATGAATCATATTCGTAGCAAGATATGTCTTTTAAAGATTGGTGGCTTTGCAACCCCTCACAAAGCCATCATGGCTTTGCAGCGATAGATAGTTTTTATGCCTAGCCCGCAAGACAAGGAAGGTGACATAAAATTGGTAAATCTCATTGAGGACTGGGATGTCCTTGCGGAATATGCTGGGGAAAAACTTGGTTTCTACCAAATCCTTGGCAACGATGGAACCATTGAAATTAGAGTACAAACAGGTCGCATCGGCTATAGAAAGGAGTTCAAGACAGGCGACGATCCTGAGCTTTTGAGTATTCTTGATTTCTGCAAAAAACACCACTACATCCAGATAAGCGAACATTTGCGAGACGAAGAATTCTTCAAATAGAGGTTTTCTTGATGATTCAGGCGCCCAAAGTAAATTTGATACATGTCTTTTTAGTAATGTTTGGTCCACCTGTGGAGACCCAAGGGCTAGGTCAATGCTTGATAATTTTGGCGCCTAATTTTAATCGAGATTGGGAAAAGACGCTTTCTAATCAAGGCTTTAATTGCCTTTTTGATGATTTGGATGGTTATCCTGCAGTTTTCATTCCAATAAAGCCCAGCTTGGAGGTTGTCAATTAATGGTTATTGGGGCGGGAAAAGTTAGCTTGCAATGTGATTCTTCTCCAATGTTTGGCACCGTTGAGAAAGTCGGTGAGGACAGCAGCAAGTCGGTTACTACCATAACCGCCGACACTAACTCCCAAAGCCCCATCTACATCAGATACAAGGATCATGCAATCTTCAAAAATATTTCAGAACCCTCTGCTGTAGCTGTTGTTCGCGAAACTATTGGTTGGGTTAAAGAACAGAATGAAGAGCTGTTGCTAATTGAGCATGATAGGGCTATTCCAAGTCAAGGTAAAGGTGTTAATGGCATCGTTATTTTGAAAAATTGTATTTTAGAAGCTTATGCGCTGCCACTACAAAATAATTCAGAATGGGTTTTAAGTTCACGGGAAACTACGAGTAAGGTTGAGTTAGCGTTCCGACCATCGGAGCGAAAAACTCAAAGAGCAAAAAAGCTCCAAAGGAGAAAACTAGATTGATACAGCGCTCAGCACCTTTAGCCTCCGCTATAACTCGCAACCGCAATCTCTCTGTTGAAGAACTAAAAAGCCTCAACCTACCGCTGATATTCCAAGGCGATATTGTTACCATCGAAAGAAGCCTAAACGGCTGGAAACTCAGAACACCCGTCAGCATACAACTCAACAAACTCTTAGAAGCTAACGAAAAAGGACTCATAGACTACATCATACGCTCATGCATCGAACGCCAACCAGGCATAATACCCTACATCTTCGAATACCAAAGCATGCTAAAGATGGCACGCCACTTCCTACGCCACTGCTCAGCATCCCATGATAGTTGCCTGATGTACTCAACCAAATTCAAAAGATACGCCGAATGGTTAGGCCACAACCCCGACATGATCATCCAAGACGTCAAACCCGTCGGCGCAGTTCCAGACCCCATAAAAGTGCAGAACCATTGCGAATTCCTAAGCGACTACCTAGCAGAACTCCAAGACTCAGGGCTAAAACCCTCTGCCGTCTGCAACTGCATTAAAGCCGTTAAAACCTTCTATCGAGCAAACGGCATCAAAAAAGTCGAACTCGACGAACCGCTCAAACGCAAAGTAACATACAAAGACCGAGCACCAAAACCCGAAGAACTCGCATTGATGCTAGATAAAGCCGCTACACGGGAAGCTTTCATGATCGCAGGTATAGCTTCAGGCGGCTTCCGAGAGGGAACCTTCGCAAAACTCCAATACCGACACGTCAGAGAAGACCTGGAAGCAGGACGAGTACCCATTCATATCCACGTCGAAGCCGCCATAACCAAAGGCAAATACCACGACTACGACACCTTCCTAAACGCAGAAGCATGCCAACTCCTAAAACTCTACATCGAAGACAGACGGCGAGGCGGCAGATCGATGCCACCTGAAGAACTAACAGACGACTCTCCACTAATCCGAAACAGCCACATAACAGACAAAGTATTGGGCGTCAGCGAAAAAACCATCAGAGAAATCGTCCATGAACTCGCCGTCAGCACAAAAGTCGCAAAGAAACTCCCCAACAGCTGGATGTACAGCGTCAGAACTCATAGCCTAAGAAAATTCTTCCGAAGCCAACTAAGCGTAGCAAAAATCGACTCAGAAATCGTCGAGTACATGATGGGCCACACAATCAACACGTACGAAGACGTCCAGAGCTTGGGAGTAGAAACCCTAAGAACCCTCTACGCATCAGCAGGGCTTGCCATCAGACCCAAAACACAGGTAAACCGCATTGAGCAACTTAAAGAAATCATACGGGCATGGGGACAGAATCCTGAAGAAATCCTATCTAAAGACGCGCTAATCAGAGGTAACATCACTGAGACACAGGACCAGACGCAGAACCATCAGCTCTCGATTCTTGCAGAGAACCTCAAACAGATTATCCGTAAGGAGGCTACGGAATGACCCGACAGTCTAGTACTTTTTCCCGCATATGTGTTTGGAACCCAGCGGCC
>PLTA01000031.1 GCA_003164295.1 Candidatus Bathyarchaeota archaeon | reverse complement strand
CGCGCACTCAAAAAACAAAAAGAAAAAAATAGTATTTCTTTTCAACAGTTAGCGTTTTTGTCTATACCAACGATGTCTTCCGGCTTTAATGAAATAGCGATACTGCGGGGTTTTTTCTGAGCATTAGCTTCAAAAGGATTCGTTTAATACATTAAGCGAATCCTAAATTTTCCTTGGAAAAATGTTAAGACGGGCCCGCTGGGATTTGAACCGTAATTGGGTTCAAAACCTATCACGAAATAGGCAGGACTAATCCTTGTTCTCGAACAATTAGCACACAGGAAAAAGTATACGCAAAGCCGCTAATAAAATGTTACAAATTTCCCTCCGATGATCAGATGAGATTTGAACTTAAAAATACCGGACCAACAACAAATTGATAAAGTCAGCTGCAAACTTTCTTTTCAGCATTTACAAAAAGGAACCTTAGATATTCTTATCAAAAAATTTAAACAAATCGAATACTCACCTCGTTATCCCCCTTTTTCTGATCTCGAAACTTATTCTATGTAAAATGTTTAGTATTGGAAAACACTTATCATTATCTTTTATTTTGACAAACTGTTCCAAAAAGCTTTTCTAAGTGTGTGTAAGGTTGTCTGAAGACTTCATATGACAAGCGTAAGCTTAAACCTTATCTCATGCCTTAGATGGCGCCATCAAAGTTGCAAGTGTCTCCTGTTGCTTAATTGCAGTAAGCGTGAAGCAAAAAAATCAATTAATTTTCTGTTTTTGAGAGGCTAAAAAGATACGCTTGAAACTCTGTTTTCCATAGGTTTAATTACTTTTCTTCCCGCAATAGCATTTCCTATAATAGGCTCAAAATTCAGAAACAGCAGAATTGCAAGGCAAATCGCACTAATTTTCACGTGCATAGCCAGTGTGTTACTTTTGAGTGTTGCTTTGGACATTATTTTGTCTGGAAGAAACCTTTCCTTCTTTGCCTACCAAATTGTGCCCAATCTCCAATTCTCTTTTGTAATAGACCGATTATCCGCATTTTTCATCGTGCTAGTATCCATAGTGTCTTTGCCAGTTGCAATTTACTCAGTTCATTATGTTGAGCATGGAACGCATGAAGGCAGAAAAAACCTCATTGTGTCTTTCATGAACATATTTATCGCCTCAATGGTCCTCGTAATTGCTTCGTCAACCATGTTCTCATTTCTATTTTTCTGGGAAATCATGGCATTAACGTCATTTCTTTTGGTTATGACGGATTTTGAGAATAAAGAAACGGGCAAAGCGGGAATGTTCTATTTTATTATGACTCAACTAAGTACGGTTTTTCTGCTTTTTGCGTTTTTATTCATTTACAACGCAACTGGGTCCTTTGATATTCGACAAATAACGTCTAGTCCACTGGTCATATCTGTCGCGTTTATTTTCCTATTCATAGGCTTTGGAATAAAAGCTGGAATAATTCCTTTCCACAAGTGGCTTCCATACGCTCACCCCGCAAGCCCCTCTAATATTTCAGCTTTAATGTCTGGTGTAATGATTAAAGTTGCTATCTACGGGCTGGTGCGGTTTGTTCTGCTTATGCCAATGGAATTGTGGTGGGGAATACTTATTCTTGTTGCAGGAACAGCCTCCGCAATACTCGGAGTTATCTACGCTCTAAAAGAGCACGACATAAAACGCCTACTTGCTTACCACAGCATCGAAAACATAGGAATTATATTAATAGGCATAGGCTTATACGTCATTTTTTCACTCTCAGGCTTCCAAGCCATCGCAACCTTAGCCCTCATAGGCGCACTTTTCCATACTTTAAACCATGCAATCTTCAAAAGCTTACTCTTCATGACTTCTGGCTCTGTAATTAATGCCACAGAAACAAGAAACATCGAAGACATGGGCGGATTAATTAAACGAATGCCGTATACTGCCTTGCTGTTCCTTGTCGGAGCAGTTTCGATTTCTGCGCTGCCGCCCTTCAACGGTTTCGTTAGCGAACTTATGATTTTCCAAGTGTTCTTTCAATCATCATTCTTAGCGAATCCAGCTTTAGAGATGGTTTTAATTGCTTCTCTGGCGGTTTTTGCATTAACCAGCGGTTTAGCCGCTGCCTGCTTTGTGAAAGCGTTTGGAATTACTTTTCTTGCTTTGCCTCGCTCAGAAGAAGCAAAAAAGGCGAAAGAAGCCCCAAAACTCATGTTGATAGGTCCCGCTTTACTTGCTGCACTCTGCGTTGTACTTGGGGTTTTTTCGTTCCAACTTTTTGGGTTCCTCGGATTCTCCTTCCCTATTCCCAACATGTTACTAATTGGGCCACTATTGGCAGGGTTCTTTGTGGTGGCTTGGTTAGCCATGCGCTCCACGGCGATGAAGAAAGAGCGGATTGCTGAAACATGGGGCTGTGGGTTCCCAACGCAGAACTCAAAAATGGAGTACACCGCTTCAGGTTTCTCAGAACCTATAGTTACAATTCTAAAATCAATTTTCCAGACCCAGAAAAAGTCTGAACGCATCTACTTTGACGAGGAAAAAGTCATTTTCAAAAGCGGCAAAGCTGAAATTCACCTCATGAAGTTTTTTGAAGAACGTCTGTATCTTCCAATCGCCAATTTTGTGCGAAAAATATCTTTGCTGGTTAATAATGCGCAGCGTGGCGATGTTGACTTGCAGGTGGCAATTGCCTTCGCGACAATTTTTGTGTTTTTGTTGATAATTTGGTGGTTTGCATGAACATTACCTTACTACTATATGGTTTGCTGAACGTTCTGTTTGTATTGTTTCTTTCTCCACTATTCATAAGCCTCATCAAAAAAGTGAAGGCGTATACCCAAAAAAGAAAAGGCCCACCCTTACTGCAAACATACTACAACCTCGCCAAATTAATGAAAAAAGAAACCGTTTACTCAGAAAACTCCTCGTGGATTATGAGAATTACGCCTCTAGTAAACATCTCTGCTTTGCTTGTGGCAAGCCTATTTGTTCCCCTGCTAGTTATTCCGCAACCCACCGATTTAGTGGGAAACGTCATCCTGTTTCTCTACATTCTTGCCCTTGCGAAGTTTTTCATGGCACTGTCAGGGCTTGACGCTGGAAGCACCTTCGGCGGCATGGGTAGCTCCAGAGAAATGGCAATATCTGCATTAATTGAACCAGTAATAATTGTTGTTTTCGCTGCTCTCGCCTTCGCCTTCAAAACCATAAACATCCCAGACATGTTCCGCGACGCATTAACGTCGAGCGCTCTTGTTGATCCAGTTCTGATTCTAATTTCCATCTCAATATTCATCATTATCATCGTTGAATCATCAAGGGTGCCTGTGGACAACCCAGAAACTCACCTTGAATTAACCATGATTCATGAAGCTATGATTTTGGAGCAATCGGGCAAAAACTTGGCAATGATGGAGCTATCCGGTGCGATGAAACAGATGCTGCTCATGGGTATTTTAATAAACATTCTTTTTCCATGGGGACTCACAACCGAATTTACCCCTGTGGCAATTTTATTTTCGATAGGCGCATTTCTAATCAAGGCCATCATAGTCGCTGTGATTATTGGACTCTTTGAGTCTTCCGTTGCTAAATCACGTCTGTTCCGATTGCCAGGGTTGTTCGTGCTTGCCCTTTTCCTCTCCATCGTAACTTTGATAATTGAGGTTTTCAGATGATAATTGCCCCTTTCCAAAGCGTATTGCAAATTCTAATTGTTTTGATTCTGGCAGCGGCCGCTATCGTAATTGTCAAACGAGACATCTCGTCGCTGGTAAAAACCTACGCTGCCCAATCGCTGCTTCTTTCTCTGATGGCTGGGCTTCTGTTTGTTGAAACAGGCAGCATATCCCTACTCTTCTTGGCCATAATTATCTTAGTCAGCAAAACAATAATTATTCCAACGTTCATGTCGCACATTCTAAGAAAACTCAACATAAAACGAGATGTCGAATTCCACTTTCTTTCCCCAACAAAAGCGCTTTTCGCAAGCGTAATCATCATAGTTTTCGTTTACATCTCATTTGCGCATCTTTTGGCTGAACTTAACTTCTTCAACTCCAACCTCTTCTTTCTTGGCGCAACAATCGGAATTTCCATAGTTTTCATGGGTATGATTGTGATTTTCACCAGAAGGCAAACAATCACAAACGTCGTAGGCTACCTCACTATGGAAAATGGGGTTGTTTTATTCAGTCTTTTCCTAACTGAGCTGCCCCTTCTAATTGAAGTCTTGATAGCTGTCGATCTGATTATGATTACACTACTGTCAACGATTTTGGCTTTCGGCATAGACTCCACAATAGAAGAATTCCACAATAGACTAAACCCCTTCCAAAACCCTCGAAAACAAAACACAAACGGCGCCTCGAATCACCATTTTTTGCCTTTTCAAAGTTTTTTTGAAGACAAAGAGGACGATGAACAATGATACTCTCCTTAAATGCAATACTTTCGCTTTACGCCGTAATCGGGTTAGCAATAATTCTGATGCTGATATTTTCGAAATCGCACAAAACCATCAACGCCTTGTCAATGATTTTGCCTGCCTCTTACATTGCACTTGCCCTATACACTTTAGCTTCTGAAGGACTGCCAAATTACGTCTTAGGCGGCAACTACTTTTTCATGGATCACTTAGGCATCTATGAAGTCTTAATCTCAGGTATCCTGTTTTTGCTAGCAGCTCTCTACGCAAGGAGTTATATTGAGCGTTCAATGGAAATTGGCGAGATGAGTCCCAACACAATCAAACTATTCTATGTGGCATTCAACCTGTTGCTTATTGTGATAACGTATGCATTCTTCGCAAATAACCTCGCGCTCTTCTGGATACTTGCTGAGTTAACAACTGCTTTTTCAGCTGTTCTGGTTGTGATTCTAAACGCACCCAAGAACATAGGCGCAGCCCTCAAGTACGTTTTCATAACTTCCACATGCATGTTGTTCTCTTTCATCGGCTTAATTCTAATATTTACATTGACGCAGAGCAACCTTGGCACGGGAACTCTAAACTGGAGCACCCTTATGTCTGTTGCAAGCAGGCTCTCACCAGGAATACTCTTCGCCTCGTTCTTATTCACATTCGTAGGTTTCGCGGCAAAATCAGGCATCGTTCCTTTCCACGCTTGGCTACCAAGTGCACACTCTAAAGCTCCGGCTCCAGTAAGCGCCATTCTTTCAGGAAGCGTAACCAGCGTCGGAATCTACGGCATAATTCGAATGTACGCGATAGTAGCCCAAACCTCCGAGCTCCCAAAAATCTCGTATTTCTTAATAGCCTTCGGAATTATCAGTATGGTTGTTGCCGCATTAACAATGCTAAATCAAGTAAACCTAAAGAAACTCATAGGTTACTCAACCATAGAAAACATGGGTTTTCTCCTAGTCGGGCTTGGTTTAGGTACTCCGGTGGCTGTTCTCTGGATGCTGTTTTACACGCTTGCCCATTCTTTTACCAAGGCATCGCTATTTTTCTCTGCAGGTATTCTGCACCATCAATTCGAAAGCGTAAGAATGGAACGTATTAAAGATGCCTTTAAACTGCAACCCTTCGCCTCGTGGAGCCTCATACTGGGCGTAATAGCCATCATTGGCATGCCTACATCCGCGATATTTTTGCCAAAACTAGAAATACTTTTGCAAGCCGCTTCATTTTCACCCTATATGCTCTTTGGATTACTCATCGTTTTTCTATTTGCAACCGCGGCATTCGGGTTGTTCCTAATAAAAATGTTCTCACAAAAAAGCGAAGACGGTGCACCTGAACTTAAGCGATTCTGCGCTCCAGTAACCATGAAGCTGCCCATAATAATTCTATTGGCTATGGTATTTGTTCTCGGAGTGTTCTTCCCACAGCAATTAAACGATTTACTCAAAACTATCGTGTCAGAACTTGGTATAAGGTGAGATTTATGAAGCTGAGTATTGAATTAGAAAGGCTCTTTGGAAAGAATTTGGAAGTTGTTGAAGGATTAAACAGTGAACTCTATTTAAGGGTGCATAAAAATGAAATCCAGAAAGCGGTTAACTGCCTTCATGAGAATTGTTTCGAGCTAGTTGCTTTGTTCTGCGCCGAAAACTTTTTAGACCAAGGCTTTACTTTATTTTATGTTTTTGAAAAAGATGGATACAATGAAATTTTGGTCCTGCAAAGTCTTTTAGAAAGCAAAAACTCGGTTTCAATTGCCACAGTGTTTTCATCTGCATGTTGGTATGAACGTGAGATAACAGACAGTTTTGGCGTTGAGTTTTTAGGTTCATTTGACAAACGCCGGCTGTTTCTACATGAATCTTATCCATCTGATTTTCATCCGCTCCTCAAATCCTTCAAAAACGGAAAAATAGAAACCCGCCCGACGAACATAGAAGAATACCCATTCAAATTAATTGAAGGCGAAGGAGTCTACCAAATACCCGTCGGACCTGTCCACGCAGGAATCATTGAACCGGGACATTTCAGGTTTAGCGTTATCGGAGAAACCATTTTCAATCTTGAAATCAGGATGTTCTACAAGCATAGAGGCTTAGAGAAGCTCGCCGAGGGCATGAAACCGCAGGAATGCGTCAAGATAGCGGAAACCGTGAGCGGCGATGAAACTGTTGCAAACGCGGTAGCCTTCTGTAACGCGGTCGAAAAAATATCAAACATTGCGGTGCCAAGGCGGGCTTTGGAGTTGAGGACAGTTTTTTTGGAGCTTGAACGGATCTACTCCTACTTGGGCGACTTAGGCGGCATGATTGTGGATATTGCTTACCCTGCTGGCGCAAGTCCTTTTTTGATTCTCAGAGAAGAAATATTTAGGCAAAATAAAGAGTTGACGGGTTCACGATTCATGAAAGGCGCAATTACTGTGGGCGGTTTAAGCAAAGATGTTCCTGATTATACGCTAAGGAACCTCTCGACTTTTCTGATATCATTCTCCAAGCACTTAAGGAATGCAGAAAAAATAGACGACACTTTCTCGTTAATTGATAGATTCGAAACCACTGGCAAAATTAAACCAGAAATTTTAATCCCCCTTCACATTACCGGCCCAATTGCCCGCGCATCAGGAAAAGCAACTGACACACGCATTGACCATCCATACGGCTTATACGGCGAGATGAACTTGAAACGAAGAATACTTCAAAACGAAGATGTTCTTGCTAGGTTTAGCTTGAAAATGGAAGAAATCCTTGATTCAATTAAGATAATTCAGGAAATACTTTGCAAATTGAGGACTGGCGAAGTATCTATACCTTATCAAATTAAGGACGGGTATGCTTTGTCTCTTGTTGAGTCGGCGCGTGGACAAAACGTTCACTGGATCTTTATTAAGAATGGCTTATTAGACAGGTACAAGGTGCGAACTGCATCTTTCTGCAACTGGCAAGCCATCGAACATGCCGTTCTAGGAAACATTGTGCCTGATTTTCCATTAATTAACAAAAGCATGAACCTGTCTTACGCAGGCACGGATTTGTGATTGCTATGTCAAAACGACTTTTAGCGGTTTTCGAAAAGAAACCAACAGAAAACTTCTCGTTCAAAGATGAAGAGTTCGAAGCAGTTGGATTAAGCCTCAAACATGAGGTGAATAAAATTTTTGGGAGAAGCCTTGCAATCCGCGAGTTAGATACTGGAAGTGACAACTCAACTGAAATAGAACTCGTTAACCTAACTACTCCACACTACGACGTTGAACGCTTCGGCGTAACATTCGTGGCTTCACCAAGGCACGCTGACGTTCTAATAGTCACAGGAGCAATAACGCTTAACATGGCAACTGCTGCCCAAAAAACCTACGACGCTATGCCTAAACCCAAATTCGTAGTTGCGGTGGGTGACGATGCTTGTGGCTTGGGAATATTGAATGATTCTTACGCCGTTTTAGGTGGAGCCGACAAACTGTTTGATGTCGATTTGAAGATTCCTGGAAACCCGCCTTCACCCAAAGATATTCTGATAGGAATACTGACGCTGACAAAGAAAATTCAGGCCCAAAAAAGCAGCGCCTAGATCGATTAAGCCAAAGCAATTTGAGTATAACAAAATTTTCCGTAAAAGTCCCAGTGACCACTTGAATTCACACCCTTATTGGGTAGGAGTTATTATGCAAGTCCCGATCAAGATATTCAGAAACTTTTGAATCTGAACATAAGCGAGCTCTATTTATTTGAACCTAAAAAGGTTTAGAGCCAATTTGTTTTTCATAGTTCATTATTCTATAATTATCGAAAATATTGAAAGGTGCGCACTGTTTTGTTGAGAAAGATAACAAAGCTTTTACGCAGACATTTTGTAATAATTCCATCCATTTAAGGAATATTGTGAAGGTAATTACCTTTTGGCTAAAAGAATTAAGATGGCGGAAATCAGAAAAAATGATGACAAGACCCGATCCGACGCGATGTATGCTCGAAGTCTCCTTGACGCAAGTCTTGACCCTCTTGTAACAATCAGCGCCCGATGGAAAAATAACTATACTCGCCTTCAAAGAAGCAAGGGACACAATCTTAACAGTCAAGGATACAGGCGTTGGCAATCCTGAAGCCCTAAAAGGAAAATTGTTTACTCCGATGTTTACTACTAAATCTAAAGGTCAAGGCTTCAGATTAGCAGTAATTAAGCGCATGACTGAGTCGTTAGGCGGCAGCGTCTCTTTTGAGAGCGAAGAGGGTAAAGGGACAACCTTCATCATACGTTTGCCCCCTCCAAGAGCTAAACGGTAAATTGGTCTTCAAGTGAGAAATAGCTAGTTTTTTAATGGTGATGCTATATTTTCCGTGCTGAAATTTAGGCGAGTACCTCATAGTTACAAACTCGTTATCCATTGAGTTAGGACATTGTCGAAGCGCGCCGCGGATGCGGTTCGTGCCCCTTTGCCTACACAATATTAGCCTTCGCAGCTTCGTTTGTCAAGATGTAAAATCTTGGGAAAAGGATGAGTTTGTCGGGGTTAAGATTCATGTTTGTTTTGTGTTAAGGTTTTTTTGGCGAACTTTACGCCCATTTGGTATGCCTTTTCGCAGTCGAGTGGGAACACTTCTTTGCGTATCTTACTTTTTTCTTCCCACGCACTGACGCTAAACGAAGAGACATATTTTGTGTAGTCTTCGAATTGGGATGTATCAATGGCGACTATTGACTCTGATGCCCCGAAGATTCTGCCCAATATCATCTCGTTTAGGCGAATGTACGGGTCTATGCCCATCTCTTTTTGGCGGATTTCGTTTGCCCCCATTGTGTATATGAATCCGACTTGAATCTTCTTTGGGAACAGGGAAGAATGGCTGGGATCCATGACCATGTAGGGATAGATTAGGCGTTCTAGAAATTTCTTCATTTCGCCTGTTATTGTGCCAATGTAGATGGGTGAGCCGAGGATAAGACCATCGATTTCACGAATTTTTTTGAGAACCGGCGTTAGCTCATCTTTATAGGCGCATTCTCCGTAGCTTTTCCCACCTTTTAGCTTACAGGCAAAACAGCTTGTACAGCCTTTAAAGTTAAGGTCATACAAATGGGTGATTTCTGTTTTGGCACCTTCAGAGGTTGCACCTTCAAGCGCTTTGTTGAGCATGGTCGCTGTGTTCCAAGTTTTTCTTGGGCTCCCGTTAATTGCTAGAACCTTCATTTTTTCAACCTTCAAGATATTTTTGTCCAGGCCGCGGACTTTTGACGTATTCATAATCCCACAAGTGTATAAAAATTTATTTAAATTTGAACAAAGGGCTTGGGAGGACTTGTATAAAATAAAAGTGCTGTTGGTTCCGACCCAAAAGGGAGCGGGCCCGGTGGGGTGCGAACCCATATGCGCGAAAAAGTACTAAAGTTTGAGGTCATTAAGTAGCCTCCTTACGGATAATCTGCTTGAGATTCTCTGCAAGAATTGAGGGCTGATGGTTCTGCGTCTGGTCCTGGGTTTCTGTGATGTTGCCTCTAAAGAGTGCATCTTTGGACAGGATTTCTTCGGGATTTTGTCCCCATGCCCGTATGATTTCTTTAAGTTGTTCAATGCGGTTAACCTGTGTTTTGGGTCTGATGGCAAGCCCTGCTGATGCGTAGAGGTTTCTTAGGGTTTCTATGCCTAAGCTCTGGACGTCTTCATAGGTGTTGATTGTGTGGCCCATCATGTATTCGACGATTTCTGTGTCGATTTTTGCTGTGCTGATTTGGCTTCGGAAAAATTTTCTTAGGCTATGTGTTCTTACGCTGTACATCCAGCTGTTTGGTAGTTTCTTGGCTATTTTTGCATTAACTGCTAGGCTGTGGACGATTTTTCTGATTGTTTTTTCGGAAACGCCTAAGGTTCTGTCTGTGTTGTGGCTGTTGCGAACTAGTGGTGATTCGTCTGTGAGTTCTTCTGGAGGCATTGATCTGCCGCCTTGTTTTCTGTCTTGGATGTAGAGTTTTAGCAGGTGGCATGCTTCTGCGTTTATGAAGGTATCGTAGTCGTGGTATTTGCCTTTGGTTATGTTGGCTTCGACGTGGATGTGGATGAGTTCTCTTCCTGCTTCCAGGTCTTCTTTTACGTGTCGGTATTTGAGTTTTGCAAAGGTGCCTTCTCGAAATCCTCCTGAAGCGATAGCGGCGACGATAAAGGCTTCACGGGTGGCGGCTTTGTCTAGCATTAGGGAGAGTTCTTCGGGTTTTGGGGCTCTGTCTTTGTAGGTTACTTTGCGGCTGAGGGGTTCGTCGAGTTCAATTTTCTTTACTCCGTTGGTGCGGTAGAAGGTTTTTACTGCTTTGATGAAGCCGCTGGTTGTGCCTGGTTTAAGGTCTGAGTCTTGAAGATATGCTAGGTAGTCATTTAGGAATCCGCAGTGGTTTTGGGCTTTTATAGGGTCTGGGATTGCGCCGATGGGTTTAACGTCTTGGATGATTAAGTCGGGGTTTTGTCCTAGCCATTCTGCATATTTTTTGACTTTACTTGCATAGAGTACGCAGCTATCATGTGATGCTGAGCAGTGCCTTAGGAAGTGTCGGACCATTTTTTGCATGCTTGGGTACTCAAAGATGTAGGGTATTAGGCTTGGGCGTTCGTTAAGGCATGAGCGGATTATGTAGTCGATTAGTCCTTTTTCTTGGGCTGCTAAGATTTTGCTGAGTTCTATAGTTATGGGCTGTCGGAGTTTCCACCCGTCTATACTTCTTTCGATTGTGACAATGTTGCCTTGGAATATCAGGGGTAGGTTGAGGCTTTTCAATTCTTCAATGGAAAGATTGCGGTTGCGGGTTATAGCGGAGGCTAAAGGTGCTGTGCGCTGTATCATTCTAGTTTTCTCCTTTGGAGCTTTTCGCTCTGTGAGTTTTTCGCTCCGATGTCCGGAACGCATACTCACCTTTCCTTATAGTCTGTGGAGAATTTAATTGCCATTCTGAAATTTTTTGTAATGGTGTCTTTTTTAGCTCAATGATGTCAGATTTTAGCAGAACCAAGCCGGATGCTTTCGGATCGCCACCATGCAGAGTAGGCGGGTCATCATCGGAGTCCCAAGTGAGTGTAATGTATTGCTCGCATTCATAGATCAACCAGCCAATAGCTTTCCTGACTTGAGGCTTCATAACCAAAGCAGAAGAGCGATTGTATAAAACATGATCAAGATACCGAACAAAAATCACTTCTTTGAATTCAGTACCGTTTAGTTGGAGTTCAGTTGTGAGTGCCTTAGAGTCAGAAATTAGACGCTCGTTTCTACAACAGGCATCGCCAAATTTGCCCTTTGAGGTTGATGCCTTTCTTTGAATTTCAATCATCGAGCTATGAAACCTCCTTGTAACAATTTACATTTTCATGAAGCCCAATTTTTGCGCACTGTCGGGATAAGTCAACTCTATAACAATTAAGAATCGTTGCACAAATTACCCGTCGTATACCCAAATATCCCTCGCGCGGTACAACTGAGCCTTTTCCGAGGTTTTCGCTGTAACGATTGCGGTTTGGGGGGTGCGCTTTTGCTTCCAAAGCCTCAACCAACTTAGAAAGCCTCCTTACTTCTGAAACGAATTAGCTGCCCCAAAAGCTGGTTACGATTTGCAAGAGCTTCACGCGTCATTCCCTCAAATCCGACAGCCTTGTCGAAACATAGGTAACGATTTCCAAGCGGTATTGCCCAGAAGTGACAAGCCGGTCGGCAGGCCAAATTATCTTTTCGAAAAACTTGAAATTCAGCGGGTTTTAGCGGATTTTCCGAGTTACTATTTGTAGACCCCCTTGTTTTGCGCAAAAGTGTGCAAAATTTGCTGGTAACGATTCTCAGCAAGTAACCATTCTGAAGGGGCAACCCCTTATGTGACAAAAAGTGGCAGTAACGATTCTCAAGGCGTTGGAAAATCTTTAGAAAACTAAGCTGAAAGTAACCCATCGCTTGTTTTTGCCGAAGCTTTCTTTGATGTCTAAAGTAGGCAACGCGGCAGCAAATGCAACAGAATTTGGTCTTCGGATTTCTTGGAGTAAAGACCTGCAAACAGAAAAGACACATCCTTTCTTGAGGCAACGCTATGGATCCTCCGCAGTTTTTGCGATCCGTTCCTTTCTTTCGTCAGCACCGTCGTTCCTAATCATCTTCGGATACCTCTAAAGGTGATAGTTTTCAGTTCTTGTCCTCGGAATGCGGCTGCCGCAAGTATCATCTTCTGCGATTGAATTTTTCTACCAGGCATCAGCTCACTCACGCATTACAATCGTAACATTTCTTCTGGCTATCAGAGATTGTTAGGCTTTTGCCCTGGTTTAAGATATTTTGGCTCAAGCGTGCAAAGCCTCTGGAGTTACCTCTTGATTTTTAGACAAGAATTCTGTTAAGGCGGTTCTGGCGATTTGGGTTACTGATTTGTACTGATTGTTTTTTATCAGTTGGTCAATGGTTTCAGAGTCTTTTTTTGTAATTCGTAAACCGATCATTCGCTTATATTCGGGGATCAAATTTTAACACCGAGTTAACGTGAGTGTTAATTTTATATATAACGATAGTCATTGTTAAAAACGGTTAACACCGTTATTATCAAGGTGACTAAAAAATAAAGACTGCAATGAAATATGCTGAGGAAATAATCAAAAGGTTAACTACCGCTAAGGCACCATTAAGCCCTTTTGACATAAAAACGGAAACCAAGTTTCCATATAGCGGAATACGAGAAACCATCAAACAACTTTGCATTGAAGGTTATGTTGTTCAAATTAAAAGCACAGAGAAGTCAAAAAAAGGCGGTCCCCTGACCCTGTACAATGTGACCTTTAAAGGAGTCCTCAGCTACCTCGCTAGGTTTAATGTTTTTCCTGATTCATCAGATTCAACAGAGAAAGAAATCAATGAAAAATTTGATAAAGAGCACAAACCCGGACTAATAACTGTACTAGAAAGGCAAGGCAACATACTTAATTATGTTCCTTTCCAGGAAAGCCGTTGGCTTTCGGAACGCGATCCTAACCTAATAAGGTCATATGTGACTGAAGCACGCTTTTTGCTAAGGCAACCCTTAAGCGGTCACGGTCGCCCCTCGGAATTAAGTGCCTATGCTAGCATAGCTAACGACTATAGCAAGTATGTTGATGATCCTAACCATGAGCCCAATATTGACTTTAACGATTTACTGTGGTTTCGTAACCTTGAAAATTCAGATTTGATAAAAAGGTTTGGAAGAGCCTTTCTTGGAAGGGCTTGCCTATTGAACGGAAACACAGAAAACGAAAAAATGCGACAATTTACTCAGGCAGTTCTTGACGAGAAGAGAATGGAAATAAACTGGTTAGAAGCGGTGGTACGCTTGTTCAGCAAACATAAAGAAAATACATAATTTAAGTGACGGCAATTAGATTGGCACTTTTGATCTCGATTCCCCAACAGCTGACGGCTTCCCCCATGTAATCGTTTTCCCCACAAGGCAGCATCCCGCTTTCAGGAGGAGTTGGAATGAAATTTTACGCAATAAAGAACGGAGAAAAAAGAGAACTACTCAATATCAGCATTTCAACAAATAATACAGCTCCCTTTCGATAAGCTCTTGATATTTTTGCTCTTCAAATTGTTTAATCTGAGCATATTGATGTTCTTGGAAAACAAGCTTGAAGTATCTCTAAAATAAAATCATTGAACATTGTAGCTATGGGTAACTCCTTAGCAATTGCTACGATTATTTAGTAGAATCAGCATTCGGTTCTGCAATAATGGAGTGATAACAGCAGTCCCACTTATGAGCTTTCACAGAAGAACAAGCTAGCTTTATCTTGCTTTTCAGATAATTTTAGCTCATGAAAGAGCCGATTTCGACCAAGTTTTTACCTCCATTCTATTCCAAGCTTATTTGCATAAAATTTTGCAAATTATCGTTCGCTATAATTGTTAGCTCTTCTTTGCAAGTTATTTATTCAAGTTAACAATCCTGTAGAATAACCTTCATAAGACGCTTAAAAAATAAACAAGCGCTAAATTATTTGTGCCTATGCAGGAGGTGAAAATGTGAGTAGAAAGATAGTTCTTTTTGCAACGATAAGCATGTTATTAATTTTGCTATTTATTCCAAGTTTTAGCATTTTTAAATCTGCACAAGCCATTACGCAGCCTAGCATACCAACATTCAATCCCGCAAACATACCTCCTTTCAACCCGTCAACAGCAATAAATTGTAATATGACAGAAGTCAACGCCAAACTTGCTAATAATCCATTAGCTGCAATACAAAAACAAAGGCCAGCTCCCTTAAGTTCGAGCGATGCACAACCTTTGACAGATCAAGTTTCACCCGCAGATGATGGGTTTAATAATCACTATTCGTGGGGCACTTACTTCTATTCTAAAACAACAAATGGCTACCAAGACGTAATAGGCGTTGAAGCAATGCAGTATATAGAACCTGCCCTAACCCTGCCTGCGGGAGACATGATGTACGCGCCCTCATTCAAAGGCCCAGATCCTCAGCCACTGGAAGTAAGCACAGAATATACTGCAGCCGCCGATGGGGTTATGTCATATATTCTCGGAATTTATGACTGGAGTGTTCCAGGTTGGACAAATTGGGCGAACAGTTTTTATTGGCTGCAATCAAATAATTATGTTGCCACCTACGAAGGCGTAGAATACTATTCAATTGTCGAGCACCAAGACAGCAATGGTAACTGGGGAATGTTCCTTTGCCAATTTTCTGGAACTGACCCATGGGTTGAGCAATATTCGACTCCAAACGGTCACAATGTTCAAAATGGCTATGGGCAAGATTACTATGAGGTCTTCTGGAACACGGGAAACTGGCCGACTAACGTTGCATACATTGAATCAAGTAATCAAATGGTTCAATATTTAACCAGCTCAAACCCCCAAACTTGGACATGGTCATTAGCTTATAGCAACCTCGGTCTTACCACTGGTAACATGTGGAGTGATTCTTGGCTTAAGGAAACACATGGCTGGTATGGGCAATACTATGATTGGTATGTTGGCACGCATCCTTGAAACCATAAATAGTAACTATATATTTCAATAGAAATGAAAAATATTTCCTTTTTTTTAATTAATCATTCTAAAAGAAAATTCAAATGGATTTCCATGATATTAACACATAATCTGTCATTTTATTAACTCCCGAAATGAACGAAGATTTGACATTAATATTGGACCGAAATACTATCTCGACAGTCACTAGCTTAACCTGAAGTTGTTTTGATTTCTCCTAAATTGATTTCTATAGAAGTTATATGCTCATTTTGTAGTCATAATTCAATAATTAGATAACTAACAGTCCAATCCGCCTCAAAAATGTTTTAAATTTAAAAGAACAATGACGTAAAAACGCGATGGCATTTTGTTCAATTAAAAATTTTGGGTGAATAGTAACATAACATTAAAGAGAATCGATAGGCTCTTTCCGGCGAAAATAAGTTAGTGCTTCAAAACTTCAAGTATTGAACAATAATAGGACTCACCAACATGACTTGATCTATTCTTATAATGCATCCATTTTCTCTGAAGCACAAGCACAAAAATTTTATCAGTGAAAAGATCACTGACAGGATTCTAAGCAAAGTAAATATTTGCTATTCTAAAGATTAGACTTAAATGCTGCTTTTCTTTTAAGTTTCAAAGAGGGATCCAGATGAAACTCAAGGATCTATTAGCGTTCAAAAAGAAAAGGTATCTCGCAATTTTGGCAGTTTTTATAGTAGTTTTATTGTGCGTTTTTATTTTTGGAGTTCTTTTGTCATGTGTTTTGGTTTCGTCGACTCCTAAAATAACACCAACAACGCCCTACTACCTTTCTCTTCCCCCCAACAAGGGAAACTCCAGCGTTTTACTTTTGTCAGCAACTGTTAAGTACGGTAATTACCCTTTTTCATCAATTAGTCCAATGGGAAGCCAACCTGGAGTTCAAAGAGGAGAATCTTGCTTAATCATAAATGTCACAGTAAGAAACGACTATACTTCAAAAAATCCTCTCCCCGAGCCACATTTAGCAGCTCAAAATGATACAATAGCCAATATTTACATAACGGCTCAAGTGTTTAACCAGCAAGGCATTATTAACGCAACTGATGTAACTCCACCTTATCCACCAACTTCGTATCCTGGCGCTCTCATATATAACTTGCAAAGCGGACAAAGCACAATAGTAACCATCTACTTAGCCACAAATCACCATGATATAGACCATTTTGTTATCATTCCCGAGTACATAGGGGAGGCTCCACCTCCATGAGAGGAAGAAAAAAATGAATTCGTAATGGTTACTGTTTCATATCTATTAGTGTCGATTTTAATGCCTAAAATAAAGCTTACAGAATCGATAAGAAGTGTAGTTCCACTTATGTATCCGATATAGAACAACACAAAATTGACTGATAAAATAACAATTGCAAGGGTAATCGTCAATTTAGTCGAAGCGCTTATCTACGTTTGAGAGGTCATGGGAAAGTCAAGGGAGAAGTGGGATTCACGATGCTGGCTTACAACTTACGAATGGCTATCAATATTCTTAGAGTTGGAACGCAAATGGCTTTGGTGAAGGCGTAAGAAAAGCAAGAAAGGTAGCGACCAGACGCTAAACGAGATTGAGGTCAGTAACACTTCATTTCAAAATCCCAAGTTTTTACACGGTCTGATTTGGGTTTGAGTCCCAGCGGGCCCGCTTATATCATTAAGCATATCCTTTATACTAATGCTGAACTTAAAAAGTATGGGTTCAGTTACGCGGAAGAAGTCATTGCTGAAGCAAATGCGGAAATTAAATGGGGTCAATTAATAAAACGAAAACTCATGTTACAAGGCACTAAGTAATTAGGTCAAAAACGATTATCGATTAACTTATCAATCACTTACTTTTTTGCCTTTTGAAATAAACTTTTTGGTTTGTTCATTTAGATTTTCAAAAAAATGCAGAAAAAGTCACTCAAAACAAATTGGTTGTTTAGCAAGAAGTTGCATATTAGGAACCAATAAAGGCAAAGGCATCTTTGTAAATCGTGGATTTTGCCTTGTTTTGTTGAAATATGGCATTGGCGAAAAAAATATCGCAAAAGTAGGCGATCAATTATTGAATATTTAACCGAAAGTGGTAAGCTGTATGTTGCAATCATTTGTTGGCTAAATACAAAATCGTTTATAGATCTAACGTCTATACCTCAATTTTGCTGAGGCTGACTTTAGTCACAGCATAGGCTAAATTTAGTTTCAGTTCGAAAGAAAAAACTGGAACTAAGTGATTTGAATGAGAAAAAGAAAGTTTTTGGTTAGGAATATATTAATTTTGTTGCTTCTTTTCGGATTTGTCTTTGTCTCTCTTCAAAGTCCTTTTGCAAGCGCATATCACGCAGCTACTGCTTGGGGCTCAGAATATGATCAGTCGAGCGGCGAATGTGCCCAAGAATCCTCTGTTTGTAGTACTATAGCAAATTATTTTGGATATGATCCTAATTGGAGTGCTATGAATGGTTTTGGTTCTATGACTACTGCATCAAATGTCTATCAAACAAATACTGTGGTGAATAGTAATGGGGGCATCGACTATTTAGCTACTTTTCATGTGGGCAATTATTTTCCGATAAGTGTAGAAGGCGGTTATTGGGAGGTAATAGGTTATAACAATGGTTGGCCTATCTACGAGTGGATCGATACAGGACCTGTAAACCATTATGCCTATTATAGTGAAAATGGAGTCAGTGGGGCCATACAAGATAGCAACCTTCCGCCTTGCTCAAAAGGCTATTTTACATTTATCTACACATGCGTCAACGGAGGTTTATATTGGAACAATCAGAATGGTCAAGTAGTCGCTGGTGATCCGAATGCTGGAAACCAAAACGATCCTTCCAACCCTTACATAAGCGATTCAAATCAATTATATGGCTATGTTGATTACGCAGGTGGGACTGGCGTAGTTGGAATGCCCTTTGCTTGGCTTAGTATGTATTCACTAAACACTGATGGCTATGCAAATTCAGATAACTCTGGTTATTGCTACCTTGGTTTTCAGGGGCGCGATCCAGATCTTAGTCAATACTGGGATTTGCCTCAAAATCCTTCAACGAATCCTCTTATGGCGACCTTTGTTTCAAATTTCTATGCATATCTAGCAATGGGTTATAGCATACATAGCTCCCTTGACTGGGCAACATATTACATGGGAACTCCAAGTGAAACTAATTTTGGGCAATCATTCCTTTACAACGGATATGTAGGCTATGACAATATGCATAATCAATGGGATGCTTTGGGTCAAATGCGGGTCTTTGGCGATGGAAATATGGTCTTACCCTAAATGGAGTGATAATGAGTGAAGAATAACAAAAACTTTAGCTTGATTTTGATCTGTCCTCTAATTTTAATTGCGATTGTTCTATTTTCAACACCTGTAAATTATTACGTTGCAGCTACAACTTCATCGAATTCATCGATGTCTTTTGTTTCAAATACCAATTCGCCGAACGCATCTCAACTGAAAATGAGATCTCAAGCAGTTTCATCAATGAGCAATCTGTTTGGTTTTGATATGTCAAAGTATAATGTGACCTTGACGGGTGATTATTCGCTTTCAGCGCAAATGTTCCCCCAATATGGTGGTTTAAGTCCCGAGAAT
Source organism: Candidatus Bathyarchaeota archaeon (assembly GCA_003164295.1). GTDB lineage: Archaea > Thermoproteota > Bathyarchaeia > Bathyarchaeales > Bathycorpusculaceae > Bathycorpusculum. The sequence goes on along the minus strand of PLTA01000031.1, from coordinate 10,225 downwards.
GTGCAATACAATCTAACATCTGTAGACGGAAACATTGTTAATGAGGAAGTAGAATTTCTGAATGGTTCTGCTATCCATTATCAGCTTTACTATTATGGCAATGCAACCAACAACTTGGCTACACCTAATTATTTGCAGCCTACACCACTCACACTTTCACAAAAGGTAATCACTTTTCTTACTAGATACCAAAACTTTTCTCGTGCATCATACATTCAGCCGATGCTTGACTTAGTAAGAAACAACTCTCTTGATGAGATGCTGAGCACATTAAATATTAGTAATGCTACAAACTCTGCCTCTGTAATTAATAATAATCTCAAAATGGAGGTAAGCGCTAACGAATATAGTACAGAGATTCTTTTTATGCCCAGCTACGGTGGCGCTGATTATCCTAACGGGATTAATCTTGATATACTTAACAATGGAAACATCGACACCTTTACAGATCAACAAAGTCTTTATTCAATTGGAAGCACAACCATTAATGTTTCAAAAGACGACGCTATAAATACGGCCTGGAATGCTGCAAATAACATATCGACTGTATCTATCGATGGCGTTGGAAATGTATCAATTCACTTTATGAACAATCCCATGATAAACCTGTACGGATCAGTTAGGGATAACATGAAAGCTTATCCATTCTACTTTATTCAAATTCCAACAGACAAGGTCTATTACACTGTTGACGGCGTTCAGGTTGGAATTTGGGCTGACACTGGTCAAGTTGCTTTCTGCGAATTGACAGGTTTTGAAGGACAGCCTATACCAAACGGTCAAGTGCAAACAAACTCTGTAACTACACCTTCGCCTTTACCTATATCAACTCAATCCACAGGGTCAATGAACAATTCTTTTTCATCAATGCAGCTCTTTATTATTACAGTGATCTCAGTAGCAATTGTGGCAATCACTATAGCTGCAATCGTAGTTAAGAGAAGACATTAACAAGTCGTTCGATTTACAAATTTTTTTATTTTTTCTTAAAAACCTAACTAACTCAGATAGCTATGCAAAGCAAAGTCATATCTCATAAAACGAAGGTTATTCAACCTTTTTAGTTACTCCATAAATCTCATCAGGGAAAAGGTTGCAAATTAAAGAGCTTTCAGCAGCAACTCTTTGACACTGTTTGACCGCTTAACTGCGCAGATGTACTCTCCGAATACACTTTTGATGCTAAAAACGCTTGACTCCATCATCAACCGATAGTCCTACTTCTCTCGTGTCTCCAACAGGGATTGCCAAGCTGCTCAACCGCAGCAATCTTAAACATTATTTTACTGAAGATAGTATTTTATTGAAATTGAAAATATTTTTACACAGTCTGTTTCGGGTTCAAGTTCGGCTCTCTGTCTCTCTCTCCAGCTCTTAATTTTAGTTGGCGTTAGTAAAAATCATCAAGAGTCTTTTGCTGGCGCCGTTTTCTCTTTGTTTAAACCCATTTCGCGTCTTGCGAGTGCTTCTGGCGCCTCATCATCAATAAGCTCCTTCTTGGTATCTTCTATAACAGAATTAGCCCTGTCAAGCAAGTCATCTGCGAGCATATTGACGAGCTTTTGGTGTTCTCGAATGCCGAAGAGAGCCCAATAAAGCTTGTACCTTTCCCAGACATAGTCGCTAATTTCTATCCTTACCAATTCGATAAACCGTCTATTGATTTTTAATCATTGTTGGAGTCAATTTCTTCTTATATAATTTGTTGCCTTAATAGTAATCATGCAATTAAGACGATAAAGGGTTCAAATCCTATCGGGTGCGTGTACGGTGAACCCAAAAATTTTTGGCTGGAACTTAACTTTGTGTATAGAGTAAAGTTTAAATTTACATTGGCTCCATAGAAATTGTGCCCAGCATTATTAAAAAATTAATTAGCGCTTTAGTTATTTTGGCATTTATTCTAGGTTTTTTAATACAAGCTGAAGCAGACATAGTTTTTCAGGATAATTTTCAAAGCGGAAATTTCAACAAATGGACAGTGTTCGGTTCACCAAATATAGTTACATCACCTACTGTGACTGGTAGCGAATACTCATCACAATTTCCTTCATACTCTACCAGTAGTCTTGGTGTGCCAAGCTCCAATATTTCATACATTCAGGCTCCTTTTCCGCAGTCCAATTCGGCAACGCTTGAATTCAATTTTCAGTTTGACCCAATCGTACAAGACATCCTTTTTGCTGACATAATTAATGGAGGCATTGGGAACATGTGGCTAATGGTAACTCCATTCAATAACAATGGCAGTCTAAATTTTGTGTTCACATGTCCAACAAGCGAAAAAGGCTTTAGTGGAACTTCTGTATTATCAAATGTACAACCAAATGTATGGTATAAATTTGACATAGCGGTTAATTCCATAAGCGGAGCGATTCAACTATCAATTAACGATTCACTCGTATTTTCAGAAACCAACGTTCAATTCTCTTGGAATCCCACCGATCTTAAACTTGGAACAATCATTACGGCGGGCAACAGTACTGGAAACGTCTATATCGATAACGTAACTGTCACAAATACAGCAAATATTTCCCAATTAACTTCAACCACTACAACAACCATAAGCCCCATGGCAATTATTTTAACTCCTTCACCAACAGGAAGTCTCACACCAATCCAGGCACAAGGACAAAATAACATCCCAGAGTTTCCATCGTCAGCAGTTATTCTAACACTCTTCACCGCATTATTACTGTCAATTGCACTGACGGTGACAACGAGAAAACGTAAGGTGACGATCAGATAGGCTAATCGCGCACAATAGAAGTAAGCTTATCGTCCATATTTTCTTTAAATTAATTTCGGATATTGAGTTATTTGAATGACAAATATTATGAGGTTGTTGATGTTTCGTATTGAAGAGACCTAACTTTGTTATGATCAGATTCTTCTTTGGTTGGATTTGGTGAAAGACTAGCTGCTTATGGATTTATGTAAAATAATGAACCTTATACTACTAGTTTAATTGTTATCATATTCTATGGTGAAAAAAAACAATTAGTTACCATCTCTCATGCAATTCAGATCAAAACACAATTATCTTCGTTACTCAATTTTTAATGATCCTATCATTCGGAGTCTGTAGCATTTACTTCTAAAAGAGTTTTTAAAGCGAAGAATGGTTTCAGCAAGTTCCTGCTTTAAGAATTAATTGAAAAAAATGATATTAAAAATGCTAATAGAATGTTAGTTTTTTCTAAGATTTTATTTCTTTTTAAATAAATAACTCAATAAAACTTATAAACTACTTAAGTTGATAAAAAAATTGGCGCTAAGCGTGTAGCGCAATGAAAAGACACCACATAAAAAAATGGAGCCCAAATAAATGAGAAAAAAAATAAATCTAATTATTAAGGGAGCGCTATTGGCAAGTATATTGCTGCTTTTATTTTTCATTTCTTCAATGGCATATTCATTTCAAGTAAAGGCACAAACCACAGCTAATGGCATCCCAATATCGACGGTTTCTGGCGAGGCTGAAAAACTAAATCAAGAGTTTTTGCAAACGTTCGGTTTCAATTCTTCAAGAGCCATTCAAAGCACAATAAGTGCAAAAGGTAATGGAATAGCTGGGAATGAGATCTATAATACTGCATTTGCGAATGGAACACAAGTCACAGTAAATGTGGCCGATACATTTGAAATGTCAAATCAGACTGGCGAACGACACTTCATTTACAATGCTCAATATGAAACTAGCAATTTGAAGAATTATAGTGTTTATTGGTCGCTCTACAACATTACACTTTTCCCTAATAAGACAGTAACACTCAGCAATCAAACAATAATTGGGTCAATTAACTACACGCAATTCATTAACAACACGCAACAGGTAAATAATAACGCAATAGCAAGAACGATTGATTTTGCTATAAGTACTTCGAACGCGACGGGAAACTATTACTTTGATGGCGAAGAATCAGGCTTCTTGGCTTTAAACCAAACAACGGTTATAAACGGGACTGAAATAATTGACGAAAATATGTTTGCGCCACTGGGTAGATATGTAATGGTCGAATCTCCAAGTGTTAATGGATCGGCTACTAAAGACACTTTAATTTTGCCAAACGGAAATGTAATTGATCCGAACGCCGTCAATTATATTACGACCACTTGTCCATATACTGGAAATACTTTGTACATTGACTTCTTATCGTGGACTGCAACCGAAAACACATGGTTAGGTATAATAACTTGGGCAATAGCTGGCGCGCTACAATTCGTACCAGGAGCTCAATTCGCAGGTTGGATCCTTGCGGGCGCAACTTACTTTGCAGACTTCTTCTTTTCAGACATGGCAGGCACCGACGGAACTAATACCGTAATACTATTTGGGGAGGGCGTTTTTGATAATTGGGGCATACCGATTTATTATGAAACAGGCTTCTATACTGATCAAATTACAATTCAGGTTCCACTCCCCTCCCAACTTAGTTCAGTACCTTGGATAGGCGACTTAGGAGTGGGAATAATTCCATTGAATGGATGGCAGTTTATTCCACTTGATCCGGCAGGAGCTCTATTATTAGGACCGCGTTCTGACATGTGGGCACCTGGATACTCTAGCCCTTGGTTCTGGCTCTCTCCTTATAACATTGATGATGGCGAGTCGCCAGCAACAACCGTTTCGATAAACTATGATCTACAAGCTTCATATTTTCCCTATTATGGACAAGAAACTTGTGTCATCTATGCACCAAGCAATACATTTATATTAAGCGTAACCAGCTCAAGTTTCGATGATTCGAATTTTTGCGATTTCTCTTATTACTATGACTTCAGCACTAATCAAATATTCGATAATCCTAACGCGCAACTAATAATAAGTAATTATGGGGATAGCGTGATGGCTGTCTATGACACCACTTGGCCATTGGGATAGTTCCCTTTTTTTATTTTTATAATGGCTGATAAATAGTTCAAGCGGTTTTTTCCAATCAAAGTTTTTGTTACTCTTTAGTCTTCCAACGACTTTTTCATTGTAGCGGTTCAACAGATTCTAAAAACTCGTAACGCGAACATTTCTTATGATGAAGCTTCGTTTTCTTTTGCTGCTGCTAGAAATAGAGTATTGTTTCATCGTCTATCTTTATACTCTATCTTGATGATACATTTCTGATTCTAATTCTGGTCTGGATTTTGTTCTACAGTAAGATTTCCTTTGATAAGTAGTGAAATTCATCAGTTTTCACCCAAAAATAATCAAGAAAAAATGCGGACCGTGACTGCAAAATCTTTTCAGTAATTCCGATGTGAACTGTAAGTAAGCCAAGTAGTCCGGGCCAGCACAAGCGTGTAACATAGGTTTAATCGAAGGTTTTTGAGATAGATTACTTAACCAACGAGTTGGACGATAAATTTCACTATTAAAAATTGGGTGCTCCCGCCCACGCTAAAAATCGACCGCTAAATTCTACACGTATCTTTTCTCTTTATCACAGTACCAGCGCTGATACTGCGGGATATAGCGGGTTTGACTTTTGCAGTGTGGGCATATTTGGTGTTTCGTTGGCTCTGATGATGTTGGTAAAATTTCTTTTGTAAGTGGTTCACCACAGAAGTCGCAGACCGTTGCTGTCTCGCTTGTTATACCGCAGTTTCGGCAAATCCATTGCGTCTTAGGGGTGTCTAGCTGTGAATCAAAAGGGTGCTTCAGCGAAGTTTTGGCTTGGTTAATCGTTGTAACCCAGTCTTCTTTGTCTGTCCCACCATTAACCACAAATGAATAGATCGGTTTTGGCGTGCCAACACAGTAAACGCATATGAATGGTGCCCCCAATCGTGTATCCGCTTCAACACGTGTAAGGCTCTCAAGCAGAATAGAAATGCTACCCTCGTGGATTGAGAACTCGTCAAGGTCTGCTTTAGAAACTCGATCCTCAATAGCTCCAGATATTAAACCTCCAGCAACTAAAAAAGCGGCCACTTTTACTGTTCGACCCTTTTTTATGAAAACAAGCCGATCATTAGTTAATATCAGGGTGCCGAGGTCAGCGAATACACCTGCGAAAAGTCCAGCTATTGGGGGAGATTCAGATGCATGGACTTTTACGCCTGCTTCTTGTCTTAAAATGTATTCTGGCAATGGTTGCTCACAAGCTATTTGGTGTTGTGCGCTTTTAACCTTATCGACAAGGCACTAAGCGAAATATTCATCTTTTCGCATTAGGGACATTGCTTCAAGTACGTTTTGTGGCTAATTTTAATGGCGATAAGATAAACGCTACTTCTATTTTCTGAAAACTACTGAAGCGATTAATGAATATTAGAAGGCGCCATATTGATACAATTTGTACCCTATCTGTCAAGTTGCTCCCAATCTATTGGAGAACGAGTTGCAAACGAAACCTAAGACATATTGTTTAGAGCATATATTCGCGCGCGAGGCTCAAGCCCCCCTGGAAACCACTCTCATGCGAATATTTACTTTTCTTGGGCCCTGACGTTGAACATTTGGGTATCAAAATTACTTATGAAAGGTCGCTTACAGACCACTATCTAAAATACTCGAAAAGGATTCGCTTAAACGTTTAAGCGAGTTTCAGCGGGCCCGCCACTCACGCGGAAATATGTACTTTTTGTTAAGAAATTAGGAAAAGAACAAGCCGAAGTTTTTCTTAACGGCTTTGTAAACTGCTACCCTTTCGATTATTCACTTGAACAAATTAGGGAAAAAACGTTTGAAAGGTATTTTGAGCTATTATTTGAATGTTCAGAAGATGAAAAGTGGGGTGGAAAATTTGATAAATGGCTCTCACTTTTGGCGGCGGATGCTGAATTCAAAAAGTATGGGTTCAATTATGCGGAAGCAAATACGGAAATTAAATGGGGTCAATTAATAAAACGTATTGATTTACGATCAATTAATCTTCCATAAATCTTTAAAATAAAAATTGGTTAATATTCGTAACTTGCGATTTTTTGGTTTTTGTCCCACCGTTGGTGTCTAAATTACAAATTAGAAAATGAAACTTTATGGTCGATATTCATGTTTTCATGTTGCATTCGATTTTCGAATAAACACTAAGTCTTAAGAAACTTGACTGCTAATTGACTACACGGAAAGCAATAACTTTCCAAATACAAAAATACCAGGGCTAAAACTGCTCTGGAGGCGAGTTGACTACCCAGCCCCAATTGAGGGGCCATAAAAAAGTCAAGTAAAAACAAGCTATGGAGATTAAAAAATGATAAAAATTTTTCAAAAAAATAATAAACAAAAAATACTGGCAATATGCATTATTATGATATTGTCCGTATCAGTTTCGGCGACTTTTGCCAAGGCATCACCAATAGATGAACTGTCAACTTCTTCTGCAACGCATCCAACCACAGATCTCAAATCCCTGAACACATCGGAAAATATCTCTTCTTATTTGGAACAGCTGGGATATAGCGAGCAGAACATCAGTAGCTTGTCTGGAAATAGCATTACCAAACTTTTGCTGTCTCAAGGAAATCAGCCTTGAATAAAACCATGCAACAAATCAACCAAGATTTATTCGGCAATTCCACTGGTCCAGTTCCCGTTCCCCAAGAATTCAAAAATACCCACATGACGAACCAATCAGTTTCCAATGACCAATCAAGTTTAAACTCGCCAAGCCCTGATACTCCAACAAGCGGTCAAGCATGTCTAATAGTTGCCATCACCGATTATCCATATTTAAGTCCATTGTATTATGACCGCACTGCATATGACGCTATTCTTTATAATGTAAATAATGCAGCTTATAGTTACGTAAAAACTCTTACAAACAGTTCGGCCACGCATACAGCCATATGGGAGTGGTTAACATGGATGTGCGCAACATACCAGTATGTCGACGTTTACTTTATCGGTCATGGATGCAATAATGATGGAATAGGCGATTGCGGTTACGTAAGCTATGATGCAGTTGATTCACAAGGGTTTGGCTCAATTTAGAAATTCGTTGGGCTTGTCTTAGCATAGGTCAAGTCATGCTATTTCTCTATAGAAAAGTTAGACACAGGGGTTTTACGCACATTTGCCCGCGAAAAAATCTGTTTTTTTATTAATTATTTAGTAGATATAGTCATATGCCACCCTTTCATGTAATTTCTGTGCTATATAGGCATATTTTCTGCGGAATATCCCTAACATAAACATCGCACGGTAGTCTACCCACGATTATGTAAGCTCCCAAAAAGAAAACCCAGAAGGAGTTACGAAACACTGAAGTTCGATTTCGAGACTACCTTATCGATAAGGTCTGGACATAGAAAAGTTACCACTTGCATTCTTGATAATTCTTCATTCAATTCTTTACTATTTGTTGTCCTTTCAACCTCTACCCAAAGCTTTTGCCTATTTTTAAGTATTATATATAAGTCCACTCTCTTTGACACCTCTTTCCAAAGGGCTTTATCGTTTTTTCCTTGAGCTATTTTTTCAAGAACTTCTTTTATCTGTGAGTATTCTTCAACAAAAGAGTGGTATTTTCATCTTGTTCAGTTTCCTGATTCTTCTTCATCCTCAGACTCGGTTGTACCCCAAATTAGAGAAAGCCAATTATTATCAAAATCTGGCCAACTATGTGGAAGGCAAATTCCTCGTTCATTTAGCATCTTGAATAACGCAATTGATAATTTCCTCATTACCATGAAACCTAAAGCTTACGTCGAGGCAACTAAATGTTCTTTCATCTAGTCTAGAACGGGGTTTATAATAAGCACTCATGTGTTTGGCCGGGACGTTAAACAACTTGTCAAATGTAAGCAATTGTTCAGCCAATTCTCAATACAGAATCCCCTCACCAAACAGTTCGTATACTAATCCTCCGAATGGCTTCGGTGGGCCTCTAAACTCAGGCGGCGTTTTTGTAAGCCAAAGCATGCATCCTTCAATATGTCCAGCTGCATTATCCAAAAATATTCTTGTGTTTTCTTTGAAGTCTCTCCTGTTGGCATGCATCTCAACATAGTGGAGAGGACGTAAATGGGGTCTGGCTCTAAGGTGTAAGCTGAGTCCCCGCGTTTTTCCCAATATTTTGGAAAAATTTCCGAAATTAAGACAACGGCGTAGATACAGTCAGGGTCACACAAAATTCCGGAAGATATAACGCTAGCTCTAACTCCTTCTCAACAAGAAATTCCTATAACCGATGTCAAACGGTGTACTCCCAAAGTTTTCTTTGTCCTTCAGCCAGCTTTTTCGGGTCAGCTTCAAAATTGTCTACTTGGCCAAGGGCTTCGATTAGCCGCTCAAATTTAATCTCAAGCCGATCCACTTTCTTGTTGATACTCTTGACTTTTTCTGGCATCTGCATATAATCAATCGCAGCGTCCTTGCCGATATTCTCAAGTTCGCCCTCGCCCCAACTGTGATCAATCTTGCGACGCCCAGCTCTTACGCTAAAGTATCTGCCGAACAATTTTGCAACAGGATCCTCAACAGCCATTTCGCCGCCACAAAACGAACCCTCAGCTAAGACAACTCCATATTTCTTCGCCAAAGCCACAGCAATACGATTACTCAGGTTCATGGCTAAACCATAAACTTCCGCAGGATTCTTGCCGCGAATCACCGGCACATGAATAATCCAACTCTTTGACGTATGCCTAACCTTAACACCCTGCTCCAAACCCAAAAGAGACGTCCAATTCTGCATCTCCACAGCTTTGAACTTCCCATCTGGGTAATGTCCCTCTGAGAGAATCTTAAATAATACTTGACATTTGTCCAGCCTATGTAACTCGCCAGGAAATACCCTGCCCTCACATGACTTGAGCAGATTTGAGCCTTCAGTTGTAAGGGCATAAAAAGTTGCACTGCTTCGCTTCTCCTGGTAGATTAGGCCTGCTTTTTGTAGCTTTCCGATGTAGTACCATACGTGGGAACGGCTTAAGCCCAAGATTCTGCCAGCTTGCGTAGGGTAATCACCTGCATAAATGCGCTTCATCAAAGGAAGAACCCATGTGCGGACTTTATCGCTATCAAACTGCACGCTACCCGTTGCTTGATGTCTAGTTGTACTTTGAGCATTTTCAGCACCAACTTTTGTACTTTGATTTTCAACCAAAAAATCAAGCCTCCATCCAGTTGGATAAAGCCTCGTTAATTTTCGCTTTCATTTCTTCCTCGAAAGCATCAACAGAAAGCGTTAGGTCATCAAACGCACTGCAAAGTTTCCTATTTTCTTCCCAAAGAAGTCGGTTTTCTTTTTCTAGAACCGCAATTCTTTCTTCATACGTCAGTAGA
>PLTA01000050.1 GCA_003164295.1 Candidatus Bathyarchaeota archaeon | reverse complement strand
ACTTTGCGGATTAGGGGATAAAATAGGCGGGTCCGACGGGACTCGATGACCTGCGTCCACTTTTATACCGAAGCCTCAGCCAAAATTAGCTCTCTGAGTTGTTTTCGCAGAACTGTCAGCTGGTGATCTTCGCCCTCTTGGGTTGTAACTGCTCCGTAAGCTAACGCGTCTTTAGCAAGTACCTGCTCCGGATTCATACCTAAAGCCCGTACCATTTCTTTAAGCTGTTCAAGTTTGCTGATTTGCGTTTTTGGTCTAATGGCTAAACCTGCTGATGCATAAACACTGCGAAGTTTCTCTATGCCTATGCTTTGGATGTCGTGGTATGTGTCAAGCGTGTGTCCCATGAAATAATCAACGTAGTCAGGTTGGACGCCTAAAGCAAGTAACTGTGTTTTGAAGTATTTTCTTAGGCTGTGAACTCTCAAGTCATAATGTCCTTCGCATTGTTTTACAAGGTTAGCTTTGACGTACAGTCCATGGACTACTCGTCGCAGTTGCTTTGGGGTTATGTTTCTAGGTGTGGCTTTGGTTTCATCACGAATTAAAGGTGATTCGTCGGTTAGGTTTTCGGGCTTTGTGCGTCTGCTACCGTTCCTTCTTTGGTCGATGTAGAGCTTCAGATATTGCGCGGCTTCAGCGCCCAGAAAAGTGTCATAATCCCCATATTTGCCCTTGACGATTTCGGTTTCAACATGGATATGGATGGGCACGCGGTTGTTTTCGATGTCTTCTCGGACGTGGCGGTACTTGAGTTTTGACAAGGTTCCTTCTCGGAAGGCACCCAGTGCAAGCATAGATACGATGACTTTCCCGCGTAAATCAGCTATATCAAGCACGCGCGTCAATTCTTCAGCAGTTGGGCTTCGGTCTTTGTATGTGACTCGTCGGCTCAGTGGCTCAGATACCTCTACTTTGATGCCGTTGACGCGATAGAATGTTTTGACACCTTTGATGCGGTTGACAACTACACCGGGTTTCAGTCCTTGATCTTGTAATTCAGCTAAGAAGTCGTTAAGAAAGCCTGAGTGGTTCTGGACTCTTGCGGGGTCGGGTATGTTTCCAACGGGCTTAATGTCTTTAATGATTAAATCAGGACTACTGCCTAACCATGCGGTGTATTTCTGAACGTTTACGGTGTAGCTGTAAATGCTGTGAAAAGAACCTGAGCAGTGACGTAAAAAGTGCCGCGCCATTTTGAGTATGCTTTGATTGTCGAAGGCAAATTCTATTAGGGCGGGTCTTTCGCTGACAAAAGCGCTTAAAACGTAGTCGATAAGTCCTTTTTCTTTGGCGGCTAAAACTTTGTCTAAGCTAAGGACTACGGTGTTTTTGAGTTTGCTGTTTCTTAGGCCTTTTTCGATTATTACTTGGTCGCCTTGAATCTTCATTGGGAACGGCAGAGTTCTGAGTTCTTCAAGTGAGAGCTTTTGGTTTCGCATTATGGGCTGCGTTATGGCTTCGGTGATCATTTTGGTTTCTCCTTTGTTTTGGTACCTAAGTACCTATTCAATATAAATGAAGCAAAAAGATTTAACCTTTTAGGTACATATACGTTAATGTACTGGGGTTCAAACATGGGTCGCATAAATGCAATTATACCGGATGACTTAGAACGCAAGTTCCGCACCCAAGCAACACAAAAATTCTTACGCAAAGGCTCAGTCGGATTGGCCGTGACTGAAGCGATAGGACTTTGGCTGAAGCAAGAAGAACTTAAAGATAAAAAGTAATTAGTCAATTTTTTTCATCTCCAAGATGTCGGATTTTAGCAGAACTAACCCTGAGGCTTTTGGATCGCCACCGCGAAGCGTTGGGGGCTCTGCGTCACGATCCCAAGTCAGCGTTATGTACTGGTCACATTCATAGACAAGCCAGCCGACGGCTTCCCTAACTTGTGGCTTCATGGCGAAAGCCGAGTTTCTGTTGAAAAGGACATGATCCCAGTATTTAACAAAAACAAGTCCTTTAAACTCGATAGCTGGGCGTTTGAGGCGAGTTTTGGCATCTATTTTAGGCCCCTCTGCTAATCCGCCCACGGTTAACGCTTTTACATTGATTACGCCGTTCAAACATTTCCCTCGTTCAAGAACGTCAAATTCTGCTATCCTACATGTAGTTCAGGGAAATCATATAAATTCATGTCCTACATGAAGGACTCTATCGAGTATACCACTTTACGCACGGAAAACAAACTCCTGCGCGCCTGCATAATCAAGGACACGGACCCGGAAGAATGGCGTGAAGAATACCGAAACTTTGAGTCCGCCTTGACGTTCAAGGCGTAGGTTCTACCGGGTTTGTAGGATTACTATAGGCACCGTTACCTATATAGGCATGGTTCCCTATATTTTGAGACGAGAATATGCGAGAACCCCCATTCATAGTCGGTAGGCCAGTTACAGGCGAGTACTTCGTAGACAGGGAAGACGAGCTCCGCCGGCTTCAGACACTTGTCAAAGGTATCCAAAAAGGAGCTTCTAGCAACTCCGCTTTGATCGGGCTCAGAAGGACGGGGAAAACGTCCATTTTGGAGAACCTTGAAATTCTGCTAAAGCCGAATGCGAAACTCATCCCCGTAATTGCAAATTGCTATGGAATAGCCGCGAAGAGTCGCCTTGCCAAAGTATTGGTCGACAAAACAATCGAGAGCTATGTTTGCAAGACCGGTGATAGCGCCTTTCTTAAACGAATAACTAAGGCAATTGGGCAGGCGGCCAAGTCTGCAATTGGGCGGATAAGCGAAGTGAAATTTGCGGAGTTTTCTTTAAAGCTTCAAGACAAGAACACGGAGGAGGATTCCCTAATTGAGGAAGCTCTGCAGTACATAGAAGCCTTGGCACAGGAAAAGGACGTGTTCTTTGTGGTAATGCTGGACGAATTCCAAGATGTTATCAGATGGGGGGATGACACCCTCAAACGGATCCGTTCAGTCGTGCAATCACAGAAAAGAGTTTGCTATGTCTTGGCAGGTTCTGCGACAAGCATAATGCGCAATTTGGTTTACGATCGCCGATCTCCATTCTATAGGCAGCTAGTCGAAATCCCAATCAAGAAACTTGACAAATCGATTGCTACTGCTTTTCTAAAGAGGAGATTTGAATGTGCTGAAATGGAAGTAGCAGACTCCGTTATAGCGAAGATAGCGACCTTATCTGATGGGTACCCCGACTACATGCAGCGCCTCGGGCTCGAACTGTACCTTCTGATAGGACAAGGATGTATGATAGCCGAGGACCAAGTGGATAAGGCCTATGAGGACATGGTCGTCAGCTTAGATGGAGAGTTCGATAACTACTTTAGAAATTTCTCTCCCCTAGAAAGAGAAATCCTCGTAGCTCTCGCAACAGGTAGCATTCAACCAAGTGAAGTGGCTAGGGCCGTGAGAAAACCAATCTTCAACATATCGAAGACTCTAACAACGCTCATGAACTACAGCATAATCGAGAAACCAATGAAGGGGCAGTACAGGATAACTGACCCAGTATTCGCAGACTGGCTGAACCGACGTTTTAGGGCTTTTACGCAGGAATAGGTGTTTCTCCCTATATAGGACCCTATCCCTAATCATGGTTAACACCAATCTACGTTAATAATATATAAGCAAAATATCATAATTAACACAAAGTCGTGCGGTCAAGAAGTTTTTCGATTTATGCAACTAGCTAGCGAACGTGCTTTTATTACTACCATTTCTATATTCACTTTTTGGTTGAAGAGTTTGTCTCCGCTTGGTGTCTTCAAGAATAGAAGGGTTCTGCTCCACGACTATACGCCTACTAGGCTGCCTCATAGAGAGCGGGAGCTGAACGAGCTTAAGAACTATTTTGGTCCCGTCCTTACTGAGGATGTGAATGTAAAAGTTCACGTGTACGGAAGCATCGGGAGCGGTAAGACAGTTCTGTGCAGGAGGCTCGGTCGCTACCTAGAGGAGGAAGCTGTGAAGGCGGGGAAGAAGCTCAAGTACGTCCACATTAACTTGGCTTATACTCCGAAGCCTTACCACGTTATGACTAAGCTTATGGATCAGGTTTCGTTTGTGGAGTCTTCCAGATCGGGCCTTAGCCCTGAAGAGATGCTGGCTATTATCGCCCGAAGTCTTAGCCGAGAGGACTACAGGCTTGTTCTAACTTTGGACGAAGTGGACACCTACATCAGCGAAGGGAGAGACCCCAGCATCCTCTATATGCTTCCGCGAGTACACGAGCTTTTTCCGGAGGCGGCTTGCAGGGTCAGCCTTATCTACGTTTCTAGAAGCTTGGATTGGATGGCTAAGTTGGACAAGGCAACGCTGGATACTTTGGGTCGAGTTTCTGCTGTGCACCTCGGCGAATATGGAGTGCCAGAAGTCAGAGACATAGTCGGCTACAGAGCTGAGGAAGCTTTCCGGCCCGGAGCTGTTTCTGAAGACGTTACTGATTTCATCGCGAGAGCCTCAGTGGGTTACGGAGGTGTCCGCTACGCCCTGGAACTCCTCTTAGAGGCGGGCGGCCAAGCGGAAATGGATCACGCCAAGACCGTAAAAGCTGAGCACGTAAGGAGAGCCCATGCCCTCATACCTAAAGGCGCGGACGGTGCTTACTACCCCGGTGAACTCTCGCTGCACAAGCAGCTTCTCCTCGAAGGCGTCATCAACGCCCTTCAGGCAAGGACTGAGCCTTACCTCTCTCTCGACGACGTTTATTCCGCGTATCGGATTGCCTGCGAAGAGTACGAAAGAGAGGCTGAGAACAAGCCAGCGATCCAAACCTACCTAACGGATCTTGAAAGACACGGATACGTTCTCCTCGTGAAAGGAAACGAGACACTCGTCGGGATGGAGTTCCCCCCAGCCCGCTTGGCCAAAGCCCTCAAAGAAAGTCTGGAACATGCTTTGCAACCGTTAGATAAGCACTAATGCTTCTCTTTCTGGAGGACCCTCCCCGTACCCGAAACGTGCGTAAGTGCTTTTAGTATCGCACCCCCTTTTCTCAGATTGGAAGGGATGCCTAACGCCAATGTCTTCTTTCAATGTGACGCCCGAGCAGCTCGTAATCTTTCACGAGTGCCTCGGCTCAAAAGTGTGTATTCGCATATTCCAGGTATTCCTCGCGAATAGAAGCCTCAACGTATCAGCCGTGTCGAGGAAAGTTGGATGCAACAACGACCGCTGCATCGAGCATCTCAAGAAGCTGGCCAAGTTGGGTATCGTTCAAGAAGAGTTCTACGCCGGACGCCACTCGTTCGCCCTGAAAAAAGGAGACTTCACGGATCTTATGCAGCAAGCCATAATCCTCATGGACAAGGATGAAAAAAGCACACCTAACATTGTTCATCGCGGCGATTCGCAATAAAGGAAGAGTGAAACGATGGGAAAGAACATAAAGAGAGTTCTGGTCCACATCCCTAAGGATTTTCTGGATGAGTTTGACAAGGAGATTGCTGGACTCTACGCCAGCCGAAACGAAGCCATCCGGGCTGGAATGATCATGGTGATAGAGGCCGAAAAGAGAAGATGCCCCGAAAAATAGTAAATCTTATCCAATCACCTTTGATTTTAGCTGAAATTTTCATTTTCACTCATCCCCCTACTCCTTCGAACAGTAGTTTCTTCAATTGCTTTTTAAACGGTATAGACGATATGCGTGAGCCCCATGAAAAAAACAATAGTGCTTGGTCTCAACCAAAACCTAATCCTCAAGTCCCTTGCACGTCAGGATTGTGTGCTCTTACACATAACTCGCCTAAGAACGGGCGGGAAAGAACAGTTAATCTAGACGGTAATGAGTGGTGGGCAAGACCTCTTCTTCTAACAGCTTGACATTGGAGGATACCTGATATGATTAGAGGCTGGATCCTCGATGTCTATGCGGCTGACCTGGGCGAAGTTGCAGTCTGGATCATAAGCGAATCAGGTCAGAGAATCCGTTTAATTGACAGGTTTGAACCAAAGATCTACGTTTCAGGAAAACAAGACGAAATCGAACGCCTAGCCAGCCGATTCTACAACAACCAAGACATAGCCAAATGGGGCTTCGCCCAAAAATACGCGCACCCCACAGACACACAAAAAAGCCGCGTCCTTGAAATAACGTTAAAGGACTACCGAAAAACATCTCATTTTACCCGAGAAATCCTAAGAATAGGCGACTACGCCAAATTCGAGATTCATAACTGCGATCTGCACTGTGACCGCGGTTACTTATTCAGCAAAGACCTCTTCCCATTGGCACTTGTAGAAATCAAAAACCAAGCTACCGAATTAACTTATACGCTTCAAGATTCAGTAGCCAGCATAGACTACGCTGTTCCCTCGCTGCGGATAATGAAGTTGCAAGTGAAAACAGCCAAAAAAGGCAAAATAGCCAACTTCGAAGACCCGATAGGCGAAATCACACTAAGTCAAGAAGAGAAACTGGTAACCATAGACTCTTCGGACGAAGCCGACGGACTCTTAAAACTTGTTGACCTAGTTTGCGAATTGGATCCAGATGTCATATTGACTCATGGTGGCGACAGCTACCTTTTCCCCTACCTCATTTACAGAGCCACAGCGAACAAAGTTTTAGACAGAATGATTCTAAGTAGAGACCCTATTCCTTTTTCGTTTAAGGCTCCATCTGGAAATACCTTCTTCTCATATGGACGTTCCTTTTACAGAGCAACCGCGCAACGTCTGTACGGGCGCATCCATGTTGACGAAGCCAACACCTTCGTGCTGTCAGAGGCAGATTTTGACGGCTTAATTGAAATCGCTAGAACCTGCCGTGTGCCCCTGCATACCGCAGCCCGAAACTCCATCGGCTCAAGCATGTCTTCGTTGCAATTCTATCAAGCAATAAAAGATGACGTGTTAATTCCACGAAACAAAAGCATCCCGGAAGCATTCAAAAGCGCTTACCAGTTGCTGGTGGGTGACCGTGGAGGCTTCGTTTTCGAACCACGCGTTGGAGCCCACGACCACATTGGCGAAGTTGACTTTAGCAGCATGTACCCAAGCCTTATGGCAAACAACAACATCTCTGCCGAAACTGTTCTGTGCAAATGTTGCCCAGATTCGCCCATACGCATTCCAGACCTGGGCTATAATATTTGCACTAAAAGAAAGGGTATAGTTCCCAAAACTCTGCGCCTTGTGGTAGATAAGCGTCTTTTCTACAAGAAGATGAGAGACCTAACTCAAGACCCCCGTCTAAAAGAAGTCTACGATAAGCGTCAGATAGCTTTGAAATGGATACTTGTCACCTGCTTTGGCTACCTTGGCTACAAGAACGCTAAATTCGGTACTGTAGACGGTCACATGGCAGTGTGCGCCTTTGGAAGAGAAGCCCTCCTTAATGCTGCATCCACAGCAGAAGCGAATGGCTTTGAGGTCATTCATGGCATAGTAGATTCTCTTTGGCTTAAGAAAACAGACGCCACCATAGAAGACTACAAGGTTCTTTGCGACAAAATAACTGCGCAGGCTGGCGTTCCCATTAACTTTGAAGGACGCTATAAATGGATTGTATTTCTGCCCTCAAAAACTCACCCGCGAATAGGTGTCCTCAACAGGTATTATGGCCTTATGGAAAACGGTAAAGTGAAAGTCCGAGGCATAGAAGTTCGCCGTCGAGATACGCCACAGTTCATAATTGACGCGCAAACCGAAATGATAAAAGCCCTCTCTGAAGCCAACAACGCCACGGAACTTTACCTGAAAATTCCCCAGGCGCTGGATGTTGTGAAGAAGTATCGGCGAAAACTCTTAGACCAAGAAGTGCCAATATGTGACCTCATCATTACTAAGCATCTATCGAAAAATCCAAAACACTACAGGCAACACGTCAGTCAAGTCATCGCCGCGGAGCAGCTAATCAAGGAAGGCGCCGAAGTCCATGCGGGTAACAGCGTAAAGTTTCTTTTCACGAGTGCAGAGAATAAGCGGCATGAGCGCAGAGTCAAAGCAGCACAACTCATCGATGAAGGCATAAATCCTGACACTAAAAAATACCTTCTTCTTCTTTATGCCTCAGCAGCCAACCTGCTTAGCTTCGCGGGCTACACATCCAAATCAGTCTACGAACCTATTAAAGGTCAAAACCAAAAGAGCCTCTTGGGATACTGAAAAAAAGAGTTATCTAGAAATAACAATAAACCTGTAGTACGGAAGAGTAGTGAGGTAGCTATTTTTCTTGCACTGTTTTCGCTATGCGGCTGTTATCTTGGATTCTCCGGCTTCTTTTGTTATTCGGTATATTTTGTCGACGAAGCCTTCTAACTCGCTTTCGTGAGAGACGGCAATTACTTGTTCGCATTTCAGTTCACTCAAGATGTCTCTGAGTCTGAACAATTGCTCTCGGCTGAACCCGTCTGTTGGCTCATCGAGAATTAGCAAGTTGCTTTGCATCGCCTCGCATACTTTTTTAACCATAACGTTTAGAGCAAGTCGGTAAGCCAATGCAACGGAAGTTTTTTCTCCACCGCTTAAGCTTTCAACTTCCATTTCGTAGCCATTCTGCTCTATAATAGGCGTGAAGTTCTCATCAACTCTCACAGTTATGTCTCCGCCTTCCAAAAGGTGGCTTAGCCATTTTTGGAAAAGTGAATTGAACTCGCTGTTAATGTTTGCCAAAACATTGGTTTCTATGAGTTTAACGGCAGGAATGAAAAGCTCAGACAACCAAAGTTGATACTGGTTTAATTCCTGAAGCTTTAGCAGTTGATCTTCCATAGTTTTGATTTCCCCCGCAATCCGCTTGCTCTCTTCCTCTGACCTTTGAATATCCTTCCTCTTGCCCACAAGCTCTCCATTCTTTCCCTGAAGCTTCCTATCAAAATCATCCTTTTTCGCTTCAAGGTCCTTGAGTTTCTGCAAAACAGGTTTCTCTTGATCATATTCCTTCTCCTTTTGTTCAATCAACTCTTTCTTGCTTTTCACTTCATCGTTTAACGATCTGTTGGCTTCTATAAGTCAAGAAAATTCAGCTACAAAACAGGATGTAAAGAACAAACGGGAAGTTTTTCAGCAGTCGCTATTTCCGATAGATCATCGCTTAAGCGTTTGCATCTCTCTTTGTTTTCTTCGACGAGTTCGAGTTTTTCTTGTAACGCTTTTTGAATTAAAGGAATTTCTGCCTGGAGCCTCTGGACAAGTGGAAGAGTTATCTGGTCCTCGATCTCGAAGGCACGTCTAAGTGTTTCGAGTCTTCGTTCAACTGGTTGAAAGAGAACTTCTTTCATCATTTCTTGCGGTGTGAAAATCGCGTATCTGTAAATGAGAGAACTTGTTTTTGGTCGAGGGATTTCGTTGAAGTTGAGGATTTCTAGAATGCGAATTTTCATTTCTGTTACGGAATAATCAGTTCTTACGCCGTCCTCTACTATGTAGCCCTCTTTCTGAGAAATGTTTGTTCTTTTTCGTTCAAGTGAGCGATACACTTTGTATTCTTTGCCGTTTACTTCGAACGCTAGTAAGACCGAACCAGTATGTGCTCCATGTCTAAGTAGATATGGTCCGTCTATTTCTCCCAGACCGAATAAGGCAAATTCTACCGCTGAAAGGATAGTGGATTTGCCAGAACCAATGTCTCCTTCAAAGAGCGTCACACCTGTGGTAAGCTGGATTGGCTTGGGCGATGCGTAGCTTCGTATGTTGTTTAGAGAAATGCTTTTGATTATCATGGTTTAACCTCCAAATCCAGCAGGTGCAGGGTGTTTTTGAGTACCCGTTCCTCAAAATCTCTTTTCGTTTCGCCTTCTTGTTTTTCAAGCTTCAGGGAATTCAGAAGATTATTTGCGAACTCAATTCCTGCGTTAGAGGTGAGAACCTTTTCAAGCTTCGCTTTAAGCGTACCTTTTAGTGTTGGGTCGATCTTGAAAGAGTTCACCATGTCAGAGAAAACTTTGGCTTCTATTTCTTGTCTACTTTTGCCGCTGACCTGACCAGGATTCATTTTCTCTTCAGTAGACAGGTTGTAATGGTTGATACTCGCGACAATCGCCGCTCGATCATATAGTGTCTGTCTTATTTCGGTGAAGTTTATGTCCGAGGGTTTGCCGCTTAGTAATTCACCATCGACTTTAAGTAAAGCAATCTTTCCTTTAACATCGGCCTCAGCGGCTATTTTTGATAAAGTTTCAGCAATTTGCTTTGCTGTTTTCTTGTTTGCGTTAACTTCTTCAAAGAAAATATCGCTAACCTTTACCTCAACAAACCTAACATTTTCTATTTTGTCTTCAAAATCAACTACGAAAAACCCACGTTTTTCTCCTTTTGCGGTTAGTTCCAAATCAGTAAAGGTCGCGCCGAACAAGCAACCTGGAAAAGCAACTAAGCCGTAATCCTTGACTTCGTGCTTCAGGTTCTCGTGGACATGGCCGCCTGCATAATAATCAAACCCCTTTGGAAAACTGGAAATTGGAACACCTTCGGAGTAGGAAGCAGTTGGTGTTCGAAGCTCAATAATGGCATTGTGGAATACAAAAATCTTGAATCCCGCTTCACTTTCGAGATTCTCTGAATCAAGCATTTCAAAATATTTCTTTTCCAGTCCCAACCTTCTTCCTGAAAGCCCAGTTATCTTTGCACCCGTTTTAGAATCAGTAACAAATCTTAACTGAATTTTTTCATCTGTAACTTCTGCTTCCACGACTTTCTTGAAAAGTCCAGTGCTGTTCAATATGTCAATCATCGATATGGAATTTGGGGCAAAATCGTGAGAACCGTAGGTTAGATATATGGGAATTCCTTTGTCCTTGACTTCTTTTATTTTCTCTACTGTTCTTTGAACAATGGCAAGATCGGGCAACGTTGTGTCAAAGAGATCACCTGAGATTATGATAAAATCAACTTTCTCGCTTACGCAGCCGTCAAGTGCTTTGATGAAAGAACTCAAATTTAGTTCTTTTAGTTTTGGATCGCGCCATGCGCCAAGATGGCAGTCTGCAAAATGTGCAAATCTTCCCATCTACAGCACCACGCGAGTTTGTTCTTTAGGTTTGGCCGCTGTTGCGTTTTTCTCGATGTAGTCTTCGAATAGTGGAACTTGGATAGGGATGGCGAATTTTGTGAAGTTTGAGCTTATGATGGCTTCGCCTTTGTCTAAGCTGGCTATGTTTTGATCATCTGTTGATAAATCTTGAGAAGCGCTGTCAATAATGGCTGATCTTTCGCTTGAAAGTTCGTTTCCGAGGATTATTTTTGTATTCATGTTGGCTAGCACGGTTTTGGGAATAATGCTTGTGAGTTGAGTGATAGCTGTTAGACCAACTTTGAATTTGCGGCCTTCCCTTGCTATGGTGCTGAATATGTTGCCGCCTGCTGATTTCAATACGTCTTGGCTTAGAACTCGTGGAGCTTCTTCAACGATTATGGATATGACTGGTTTTTGGTCAAGTGTGCCTTCTAGCTTGTAGCGTTTGTAGTTGTTGAAGACCTCGTGGAGAATCATGCTGCCTATTAGAAGTTCAATTTCATCAGTAAATCTCGAAGTGTCAACGATGACCTTTTTGCCTGATTCTAATGCTTCTAGAATGTCTTTGACTGTTCTAGAACCCAGTGTATCACTGAAAACGTTCGTCCTGCACTGGATTTTTCCTTGGTCATCCAAATATAAGCCCAGCACGGTGTCTATTTTTCTTTGAAGAACTGCTAATGTTTTAGGGTCTACATTGGGAAGGTCTTGTCCTTGGACTATTGCGCAGAGCCAGTCGTTCTTGTAGGTGTGGTATGCAACAGTCATTGCTTCATGTTGAGCTTGAGTGAATTCAACTATGCCCTGGAAATGCCAGGGTTTTACCGATTTGAAATCAAACACAAGCGAAATCGAGCCAGCAACAGGCTTCGGTGAATAGTAAACAAGGTTATCTTGCGCACTTGAATGATCCTTCAGGCCTTTTGAATGGCGCCCGAAGTATTCATCATGTGGGTCAAGGACAAGAATCCCACAGTAGTCTTTACCAATAATGCTCCATAGCATTACTTTTATGAGGTTACTTTTTCCTCGACCCGTCGTAGCCGGAATCAGCAGGTGGTGGGTAAAAACGTCTACGCCGTTCAAGTTAACTTCAACATCAAGAACTTTTGATCCGCTTCTAACGTAGCCTAAGAAAATAGGGTTCTTTGGAGTTTCTATAAAATCTAAATCTGATTTCTGAACAAATCTTGCGTTGCTCATAAACTGAGGCAACGTTTTGGGAATGTGAACCTTTTTTTCATTGCCATTCTCAACTTTTATGCTGGCAACTGACTTCACCATTGCAAGAACATAGTTCCTCAGCGAAGGTTCCATAAAATCCATATCTGCTCGGAATCCTTCAAGCTTCATACCCGAAATCATTTCTAAATTCTTGTCGGGAATTTGACTCCCATATTGCAGATCGTAAACCTGAAGTATAGAATAGTTGCCACCGGCTTGATCAACCACCAGAAGGTCGCCTAATTCTATTTCAGTTTCCGTTTTCTGTCGGATCATGATGCTGCCATGTTTTCCGTAAACTATGCTTCCAGCAATTTGCATATTCAATCACCTTATTAGTCTGTTCAGAAGTTCATGTGCGTCTGAAGACTTAACAAATTTGGATATTTTGTCCCAGACCTCGCGAGATACTGCAGCTCGAAACTGGAACTCATTAACTGTTTTTTCCGTCATGCTTACCCGAGCAAACTTGTCTGCGTCGATCAGACCGTAAGGATATCCGGGAAAGCACACGTCCTTTGAGTTCTCAGCGAGCGCTGAAATTATCAACTCAACTTCGCCAAAATTGTTCTTGTTAACCTGATCTTTCAAAACTTCAAATCTGAAAACATACTCAGACTGCTTGTGCAGTTTCACTGCGAGCATTTCAGCTTTATGGTCAGGCTGTGTTATGGTTGCTATTGGATAGTAATACCACGCTTCATCTTTCATTCTTGAGCTCTCAGAGAGTTCATGTATTGCAGAGAATAGAGGTTGACCTGTTTCAGTGAAAAGAGTTGACGTTTTTGAGAGGGCAGTAAAGTACACCTTCGCCTGCAAGGCAGCCTGATAAGCTTCATCTGCATATTTGCCTTCGTGTGTAACTGTTGTTTGTAAGGTGCCATCTCTAACAAGAACGTCTCCTTCTTTAAGTTCCTCCTGCGCTATGAAGCTGGAAAAGCGCCATTCCGCAAATACCCGGGCTACTTCAAGGATACGACTTATGGGCGCTCTTTGAAGACCTAACATTATGGTTCTATCAAACGAGTCAAGTTCCAAATCTGCAGTATCTGGTAGGTATTTTCTCCACTCTTCCTTAACGGGCACCAACTCCGTTTTGTAAACGATCTGATTGCTTCTTGGTACTGCATAGCAGACAGTGTAAAAGTCAATCCTTTGAGGGATCTTGGCTGCCTCAATTCTTTTGTCGCCCTTGAAAACACAAAAATACAACCGCGTGAGACCTACGGCAAAATTTGGGGCACCCACTATTTCGGTACTGCCACCATCAATAAAAGCAATTTTCCTCTCATTCCTAAGTTTAGGTAAGGGATAAAAATAATCGGTATTCAAAGCAAAGGAATTGTACCGTGGATCGGCGAATGCTGGCTGACCCGCTGGGACATCCATAATATTTCTTTCCAGCACTTGAACGACTAAATGAATGGGCAATAGCTTATGCTCGGTCAAACATCCAGCAACCCCAGCATCTACGTTATTTGTCTAATACAAGCTTTAAGCATTTGCGAAATAAGATTCTGTCGAGTTCTTTGTCATGGAACTTTTATGCTTCATCGGGTTGTGTTCTTCGAGTTCCTTCTTTGTTTTATTCACATGGTTCACCTTGAAACTGATGAGCACAAAAGTAAAACATCACGTCCAGAGGTGATATAAATGGAACGCGAAGAGAAACAAATGGTCACTTTCACTGAAGATACCTAAAGAGAAAAGAAAAAGACTATTTTTTCTTCCTTGACTTCGCAACTATGATAGAACCGCAAACAACGATGATTACGAGAATAAGCCACCACCAATCAGAACTGCTACTTGGTGTGCTGTTAGACGAAATCGGAGTTTGATTCGGATTGGTAGGCGCAACCGTTGGCGTGTCCATTGGAAAAATACCGCCACCACCATGAGGCGCAGGACTAGCAGTCGGCGAGGGAGTTGGAGTAGGCGGGGGATCAACGGAATTGTATATTGAAACAGTTGCAGCAGAACCGCTTACAGGCGGAATTATGTTCGGAGCTAACATTTCAAAGCCAGTAGTTTCAATTGTGGTTATGACGGCAGAAGGCACATAGTTCGTGCCGACTAAGGTTGAACCGAAATAGACGTTAAGTGTTGAACCATCTCCCGTAATTGTCACGGTGTCAATGTGAGTGACAGGATTAGAAAGGTACAACCCTCCATCGATCAGAAGTGAACCCATATCGTTTCTGAACTGCGTCAGGTTGCCAGTTTGCGTTGTTATGTCACTAACATAGCCGTTATCAACGTCAAATTCAACTGTGAACACATCGTCAGGAGAGGAAGTCATAAACCAAAGTCGATAAACTTGCCCCCAGCCGCTACTTACAGCAGAGTAGTCGGGCATATCTTGGAAATGGACAACTATTGTGAATGGCTGTGAAGTGTCCAGAGACGGAGTTAAACTTTGGTCAATTTCGTAATAGTTGCTTTCAGTGAAATCTTGGTAGGTAGTGGAGTAAACAGTTGGCGCAGAGGTTGGTGTAGGCGTTGGAGTGGGCGAAGCGGTCGGTGTCGGAGTTGGACTTGTCGGAGTCGGGGTAGGTGTGGGAGTGGGCGAAGGCATAGGCGTTGGAGTCGGAGTNNGGAAATAGAACCGTGCCCAGTTGTCGAACCTGTTGGAGAGTAATGCCCCATAAAAGTAACTATTGGATTGCTATTGGTAATGTGAGTTTGACTTGGTCCATTCACACTCAGAAGCGCACCGTTGTAGTATAAAGCACCTGAACTATCCATGCTGAAAGTGAAAGTTGAAGGAATAGACGAAGCCGTATAGACAAGCAACCCAGTCCAGTTATCCGTTATGTTCATGACGTTAGCGGCAGGATAAAACCAAAAATCCCAACCATACCAATTAATAGAATCCAGCAAAGACACATCAGTAGTTTTGGATGCATCAAAAACGGCGCTAGAAAGAGTGAAAGAAGCCGTAAAATTTCCAAGAGACGGAGAAACACTAACGCCATAATTGTTAGTCGCAATATTATACGAAAGTGTCTGAGAAGCCTTCACAGAAGGAAGCCCCATCAACAAAGGGGCAACTAACAAACACAGCAACATGAGTAAAACGAACGATTTCTTCCGCATGCAGATACCTAAAAGAAGAAAAGGAAAACGAAAATCGCCCCAGGGCGACAAGATTGATTAGAAGGATGCCCATCCCTTTCGGGTTCGCTAAGGGCTGTGGCGTGTGGTGGTTGCAAATTGAGAAAGCAATATCAAAGCTTTTACTGACGTTTGCATTTTTGCACCCATGAGAAAAATACAAAATACAAAAGAGGAATAGACAGAGGCAAACTCTTCAAGCTTGGGATCAAGTTCGGAAACTTTAACGCCTTTAACCTCGCTCACAGGACCCTGAGATAAGGGAACTTCTGAAGGACGTTATCCACGATTTTTATCTTCAAACTCATCGGACGAATCACCAAGAACCAAATAAATTCTTTAGTGCTTTTCGGGCCATCTTCTGTAGAGGATGTTTCTTATGGCGTC
>PLTA01000043.1 GCA_003164295.1 Candidatus Bathyarchaeota archaeon | reverse complement strand
TATCTCCCCTTACGTAGACTTCTGTTCTTGTTACAGAATCAGCAATACTACAAGGAACATTTGTTGAATTCAAATAAGCACAACCAAAGAATCCGTTAATTTTCCCAATTGTGATATTTGAAGTTTGAAGCAGTTCTTTATCATTGTAAAACTTTATAGTTAAACTGCAATTTTGAGCATTTGTCGCACCTTCATTTCGAATATCACCATAAATTGTGAACTTGTTAGTCATATTAGATATTGGGTCTGTGTTGTTATGCAAGTACCAACCTAAATCTGTGACAAGATACGGCTGAAACGATACGGGTAGTCCAATATAATACATGGTATCAGTTGAAAATACTATGACTTTATTTACTGAAGAATAATCAGCGCAGGGCATCGTAAAGTTAACTTCAATTAAGTCACCACTATTCAATTTAATTTGAAGAGGATTTGCCGCGTTTATTGTCGTCCCATTTACGTAAGTTGTTAAGCCTGTTACGTTTTCATTGAGTTGAAGTTTGTTTATTCTTTCGGGGCTAAACGCATTGATTGTTAGGGAAATATTATAGAGGCTGTTGCTTTCAGTCATAGCTTTAGGTTCAATCTGCAATCCTTCCTGCATTGGTCCCATACATTGCGGTTGTGAATTCTCTGCGAAAACTGCCAATCCCGTGCATAATGCTGCTACCAATATAACGAATATCAAACCAGCGATAGTCAACTTTTTCATTTCTAACTGCCCTTCTGTTAATATTATTGAAGTGCAAGTTTTCACTGATTACAGCATGTATGTATCATAGAATACAAACAGTTGAAAGAAGCAAGTTTTTGAGAACCTAACCCCCAACCTCTGCGTCTATTAAGAGCAGTGTGTGAGATTAAAATTAAGGCCATCATTTAGACTAATTTGGATCATCCAACCGCCTTCCGTAAAATTCAATTTTTATTAAACTTGATTTTGATTTATTAGAAGGCTAAGGTGAGTATTCTTTTGGAAACTGAGATGTCAAATTTAAATGATCAATATCGATGTCCAACGGGTCGCGAAGGCAGGTTAGTTGCAACTATGATGAACAAGTATCATGAGCCACTTACCTTGTGGGGATTAGCAAAGATAACCATCGGCTCGAACTTTGTAATTTTGGATGCAGGCTGCGGAGGAGGCAAAACAATCAACAAATTAGCCCAATTATCGCCACAAGGAAAAATCTACGCCATCGATTATTCACCTGACATGGTGAAATTCTCCAAAAAAATCAATAAGGCGCTGATTGCTCAAAACCGAGCAGAAATAATTGAAGCTTCAGTTGAAAAAATGAACTTCGAAGATAATTTCTTTGATTTGGTAACGGCGTTTGAAACCTACTATTTTTGGAGCAACCTTCCCATTGCCTTTAAGGAAATTTATCGTGTACTAAAACCAGAAGGAAAACTGCTTTTAGTCAACGAATTGCTGTTTGGAATTACCCCTGCAAAAATTATTGAGGAAACTCACGTAAAACTTTTCGCGCTTGAAGAAATTCAAAATATTATGAAGTCGGCTGGTTTTACTAATATCCAAACCTTCACTGAAGCGGAAACGCCTTGGAATGCAATTGTCGCCCAAAAATAACCGTATTCATACGATATTTTAATTAAATTTCAATTCAATTTATTTAATTGCGTCGAACATTATGTAAACTGGTCCTCAAATATGAGTAATGACAATGCAAACAAACAATCATTAGACGACTCCATCATAGATTTTCTATCTAAGAAAAGCGTAATTGATCAAACAGAAAAATTGGCTCTATCTCGAATTAGCAGCAAAATGGAAATCAGCTCTGAACAATTAGAAATGAGCATCAACCGACTAAGCGCAAAAAACTTGATACGCAAAATTTACTTGCAAGGCAAAGTGGGCTTTGAGTTAACTCCAAAAGGAAAATCATCACTTGAGGAACTATCGAAGGTCGAAACGGCACGTATTACCAAGCAACTGCAAGAGGCAATACAGCAGGAACAAAAAGCAAAGCTTAGAATGAATGCCGTTAAAAGAATTAAATCAATTGAAAATGAATGGCAAAATTACCAGATTCCAGATAAGAACCTGATTGACAAAATCGAGCATGAGGCAACAGAGCTCCTTGTGGCAACTAAAGAAATTAAAGAAAAACAGCCTCTATGTGAATTAAACCCTCAAAATTATGAGCAAGAATTCGAGCAGTACAAGCCTAAAATAGAAAAATTGATTGGCCAAAATAGCAACTTGATTCAAGCTGTAAACAATTATGCGAAAATCAAAAGTGAACTCCTGTCAATATCGGCTGGCATCAAAAACACTCAAAATGCAATCAAAAAATACGAATCTCTTCCAGAAGCATGGAGTCAAGTAAATCAACTGAAAAGCTCTCTTTCAATATTAACTTCTGTTCAATCTAAGCTCGAAAATTTTGATAAGAATCAAGTAGATCGATTTCTAGAGCTTAAAGCGCAGATTAGAGATAATTCCAGACTTTTAGACAATCTAAAGAAATCCACTCATGAATTTAAGCCAATAAAGATCGCAAACGTAACAGAAAAAACAGCTGAATATTTCGACACTGAAGGCCCAATTAATGACGGTTACAAAACAACCGGGTTAATTTCAATGGAAAAATGTAGCAAGTGTGGAATAAAACGCAAATCGACACGTGTTGACATTGGATAAACACGGTTAAGAACACTGGATTAAGACGTTTTGTACTCTGAATAATTGTTGTTTCATTTTACAGTCACATATTTATAAGAATTCTAAAAAGTATTATCTAGGCGGCCTTAGGTCGCCAAACTGAATTATAAAACCCACCTGTTGAGAGCATGCAGAAAAAATTTTTCCGATTAAAACAAAGCAAAAAAAGCAATAAGTGCAAATCGAAAGATAAAAAAGAAGAGGACAAAGTTGCGCCAGATGTCGGTAACCATGAGTTAAATCGAAGAGATTTCATGAAACTATCCGCTATAGTGGTGGGCGGCGTTTTAGCCACAGCTGTTTGGGAAAACTCTTTAAAACCTCTGTCTTTAGTGCCAAAAGTAACAGATCAATTTCTTTTAGCGCCAAAAAATGGGCCCCTACCAATTGATTTAGTTGAGCATTTTACGGTTTCAACCCCGACTAATCTAGATCCGTTAAGTATCCCTATGTTTGAAAACCAGTTGATTTCCCCGCCGCCTGTGTATGATCCCAAAGTTGTCACTAGCAACGGCAAAGTGGTACGTCATGAATATACGGTTGGTATGGCCAGCTTTACTGAACAAATTCTGCCCCCTTCGATGAATCTTCTTACAACCGTTTGGGGTTATGGAGGCTCAGCCCATGATCCATTGACGGGGGAATCTTTGGGTTTTGCTCAAAGTAGCCCAGGACCCACATTTGAAGCCACAAGAGGCATACCAATTCAAGTGGAATGGCAAAACAACATTACATCACCTTATATGTTTGCAGTTGACCCAACCATACACTGGGCAAACCCCAACAGCAATCCAGCAACCACAAGTCCTTTTCCAGCGTATCCTCCAGGATATTCAAATGCACAAAGCCCCGTCCCACTAGTTACACATCTCCACGGCGGAGAAAACCAATCTTACTACGATGGAGGACCCAACGAATGGTTTACTTCAAGCGGAAAACATGGACCTCAATACAGCACCTACAAACAAACTGATTCAAACAAAGCGGTCTACTATTACCCTAACGCACAACAAGCTACAACACTTTGGTACCATGACCACGCTTTGGGTCTCACACGGCTTAATGTTGCTTCAGGACTTGCCGGTTTCTACATTATAAGAGAACCCTCAACTGGAAATGATAAGGTTGCTTCTTTACTGCCAACCGGCAAATACGAGATGCCGCTTGTAATTCAGGATAGAACGTTCAATACCGATGGCTCACTCTATTACCCTTCAGTTGGAATTGAGCCAACCGCCCACCCTTATTGGAACAACACTTTTTTGGGCAACACTATAATGGTTAACGGCAAAGTCTGGCCAAACATGAATGTTGATAAAGGACAATATCGTTTCAGATTTTTGAACGGGTCAAACACACGTTTTTATACCATAAGTTTTTCAAATGGAATGGCTTTTACCCAAATTGGAAGCGACGGTGGCTACCTTAAAGCGCCAGTCTCAATTACATCCTTGCTTTTGGCGCCTGCTGAACGCGCTGATATTATAGTGGATTTTTCCAATTTGGCTTCAGGCTCAAAAGTAATTCTTCAAAACACTGCTTTAACTTCCAATACTGCCGCGGAAAAACAAACTTTGGGTCAAATAATGCAGTTCACAGCCACCAGCCAAACCGGACCAACACCTTTTGACATTTTGCAGGCACCAAGCCCCTTTAATCCCACACTTGCTGCGACCAGTTTCCCAACCTTGCCAACAACAACAAAACAGAGAATTCTCACATTGTTTGAAGTTTCGGCAACAGATAGCAACATGATCCAAGCATTACTTGATGGACAAATGTGGGACGCACCAATCTCGGAACTCCCTGAATTGGGAACAACTGAAGAATGGTTAATTGTGAATCCTACTATGGATGCACATCCCATTCATCTGCACTTAATTCAATTTCAAATAGTCAAAAGAGAAAATATTGACTCAACTACCTACCTGGATGATTGGAAAGCACTCAATGGAGAACCTCCTCTGAATCATCCAACAAAAAACCTCAACCTTAACAATTATCTCGCAAATCTGCTGACGCCGATTCAACCTAATGAACAGTGCTGGAAAGACACAGTTCTCGTAAATGCTGGGGAAGTAGTCACTATCCGTGTGAGGTTTGCTCAACAAGACGGCTCCAGTTTTCCATTTGACGCAACCGCAGGACCAGGCTATGTTTGGCACTGCCATTTACTTGAACATGAGGATAACGAGATGATGCGACCCTACAAAGTTACCCAAGCAACCTCTTTAGCCGTGCCCTTAGCTATTTCTGTGGTCGGAGTGGCAGCGGCAGCTTCAGTGATAGGATATGCATACCAAAGAAAGAAAAAGCACCAAACAAATGCGACATCAATAAATCAACCAAATGAAATTGACAAAAAGAAAACAGAAAATATTGAAGAAAAGACTATTGGCACTAACTGAAATTATCAAGACGATAATTTTAAAGTAAACTCGATCACTACTCAAAATAAAGTATCAAGGATTTGGCTGGGTTTCAAGGGTTTTTAGCCACTTCAGAAAAGCATCTCTCATATTTTGCGGATTTTCAAGGACATGTACGTCCTCCATTTTCTCGAGTTTTCTGACTTGGTCAGCTTCCTCTTTGCGTACTCTAAGTTTCATTTCTTTTCCATTGGGCAGTTTTGTAACTACGACGCTTTCCCTGTAATCCGTTGGTAAAATGTATACAGGTCTGAAGGCTTTGAGGCTCATGATTGCCGCGTTCGTTAGCATTGTGTCGCTAATGCTGTTGGCGATTTTGGCAACTGTGTTGGAGCTTGCAGGCGCTATAAGGAAGAACTCGTATTTGCCGCTTTGGAGCCATGCAGCAAGAAAAGGAGAATTAGCATTAAGTTCTACTTGCACTTTAGAAAAATTCTTTTTAAGATCATCTTCAAGGCGGTAAAATTTCAGCATTGTGTCGGCGGCTTTGGAAATGAAAACCTCAATCTCCACTGTGTCATCAAACTGTTTTTTTAGATCTTTCATTATCTCGACGATTTCAGCGATTTTATCTCCTGCACCAGTTATTCCCCAAGCAACTTTATGTTTTTTAACTTTAAGAGTTTCAGCCATAAAATTCAATCCGTTATTTTTGACCATATTTTTCCATGTATTCTGAAAACTGTTTAACGGTCTTCTTTAAACTTCTGAAGCCTTCTTCATCAGCTTTTACGCCGTCAAGCGTGTCTTTACTCCAAAAAGTTGCACCCAAATTTGCGCCAAAAAAACTGCCTCCAACAGGAACCATTCCATTTATTATGTAAAATGAGTGAATTTGCATTAACGCAAATTCTTGACCGCCGTTTCTGTCGCCTCCAACAGCTATGCCCATGCCGATTTTGCCTTTGAACACATTTTTGTCCGTAGCAAGTAAGGCACGTGTTCTATCCATTATGGCTTTAATTTGGGCACTAACTCCGCCGTTATAAACTGGAGTCGCAAAGATGATTCCTTTTGCCTCAGAAAGTAGAACGTAAAGTTCTTGCATGTCATCTTGGAGGACGCATTCTTTGTTTTTAAGGCAGTAATCACAATGCGCACAAAAGTCAATTGAATTTCCTTTAACAGTCCAAAACTTGGTTTCGAAACCCTTTTCGCCAAGCATTCGAAGTGCTTCTTTTAAGACATATTCAGTCGCTTGATCTCGAGGGCTTCCACAGATTCCAAGTATCATAAACTTCACTAAAATGTTAAACGTTTATCTGCATTAAAGCCTTGCTCCAAAGCAATTACGGCAAGAAATTACACTGCGAAAAGGATTTTCAATAATGAAAAAAGGTGGAAGCTGGATAAAGGTTTGCTTCCCTAAATTTTCTTTTTTACTTTTTCAGCTACCTTTTTGGTATCTTCAGCTGCCTTTTTTCCGGCATTTTTAGCGACAGTGGCAACCTTCTTTGAGTCCTCAGCAACCTTTGACCCGGCTTTCTTGGCGTCTGTTACAGCTTTTTTAGCGTCTTCTTCTGCAACTTTTTTAGCATTTTTTATAGTTGGCAAATTAATACTTGCTCCACCTACGTTTTTGAGCTTGGATGCTTAAATAGCCTTTGTTTTCGCGTTAAAACAAAAAAAGCGAAAAGAAAAAAATTCAAAAACAAAGAAAAAGAGTTAAATTAAAAATAAAGAAAAAGAAAGATTTTGGGCTTTTGCTTATTCTTTCTCGAAGTATTCTTCTGGTTTTGGCGGGACCGGGGGTAAACCTCTGCGTTCGCGAATCTTTTTAATTGTGTCAGCTTGCAGCTGCTCTGGAACTGGTGCCCAACGGCTGAACTGTGTTGCCCAGAATGCTCTGCCTGAAGTTGAACCTCTTAGTTCATCAGCGATGCCGAAGCTTTCGGAAACTGGCATTTCAGCTTTAACGGTAATCATGTCTTCTTCTGATGGCATGTCAAGGATTTTTCCCCGTCTTTTGTTAAGCATTGTAATTACGGCGCTAACGAATTCGCTTGGAACTTTGCATTCGAAACTCATAAGTGGCTCAAGCAGTTTGGGATCGCTAAGGAGAATACAGCAATATATTGGTCTCCAAGTCATTGGGATTGCTTGTGCGGGTCCTCTGTGGACTGGGTCTTCATGGAGGGTTATGTCTTCAAGGTTTATTTTTAAGCCGTAGGCTGGTTCTTTAGCTAATGGTGATGTGTGAACTGCTTCACGGAATCCACCTTTAATGTGGTCAAGAATTTCTTCTACATATTGTCTTCCACGAATACGATTGACAAGAATGCAGTTTTCTTCGACAGCTACTGCGCCTTTAGCTTCATCTGCTTCCCATCCAAGTGCGCGTAAAGTTTTGGTCCTTTCGTCTTTGCTCTGCATGTCATTGATTTTATCAGATTTTATTGCTTCAATTACTTCATCAGATAGTTTCTCAATAGTTATCCAAAGTTTGTTATGCTTGTTGGGGCTTTTACCCATGATTGCTGGACCTTGATAATTGTGACTTATAGTTTCTCGGTAGATGACGATTGGCTTGCTAAGTTTTACTTTCAAGCCTGCTTCCTGCATTCGGTACGCTGTGATTTCGAGGTGAAGTTCGCCCATGCCTGATAAGAGGAATTCGCCGCTTTCCTTATTCATTACAAAGTGGAGATTAGGGTCTTCTGTTGTTAATTTATGCATGACTTTGTCAAATAATGGTAGATCTTTGACGTCTTCTGGTTCGACTGCTACGGTTACTACTGGGTCTGAAACGTATCTTAAGCCTTCAAACGAATGAACATCTGCACCTTCTTCTGCTACCGTTTCGCCTACGTGTATTGATGGTAAACCCGAGATTGCTCCGATGTTGCCTGCTGGAACTCGATCAATAAGAACACGGTCAGTTGCCATACTCATGAAAACCTGTTGAATCGTGCCTTTTTGGTTGCTGCTTAAGAGTTGGACGGTTTTTCCTCGCTCAACTGAGCCACTGAAAATTCTTCCAATTGCAACGGTTCCGCTGTGTGGATCAACTTCAATGGTCGATATGCACATTAGCAAAGGAGCTTTAGGATCAACTTTTGCCATTCCTTGACCTGTGGGACTATTTACATCTCCTGGCCAAATTTGTGGCTGCCTGTATGGTTGTGCTTCGTAAGGATTTGGTAAGTGTTTGCAGAACATATCCAAAATGGGTTCTGGCAGTGGCGCTCTTTTACTTAATTCATCAACTTTTCTGCCGACTTCTATTGGATCGCCGGTGTATGCGTCGATAATGTCTTGGAAGGTAACTTTCTTCATTTTCATATGATCGAGGTTTAAACCCCATTTGTGAAGTGCAGAGCCGAATGCAACGCGGCTATCTTCTATTTTGACTTGCCAATCTTGTTTGTGTTCTGCAGGTGCGTACCTTTCAATTAAGCCGTTTACTCTCATGAGAATCTTGGCAAATTTCTTTTGGATCTCAGCTGGCGTTAATTTTATTTCTTTTATTAATCGGTCAACTTTATTGATGAATAGAATTGGTTTGACACGTTCTCGAAGTGCTTGCATCAAAACGGTTTCTGTTTGAGTCATGGGTCCTTCAACAGCATCAACGACCACAAGTGCACCATCGACTGCCCTGAGACTTCTCGTTACAGCACCAGAAAAGTCAATGTGACCAGGCGTGTCAATGAGATTAATGAGGTAATCTTGATTATTGTAAGTGTGGACCAAGCTAACATTTGAGGCAAAAACAGTCATCTGACGCTTCTGCTCAAGATCCCACGAATCAAGGAAAAGTTTTTGGCCAGCGGTTTGAGTGCTGATGATTCCAGCCGCAGCAAGTAAACTGTCGGCTAATGTGGTTTTTCCATGATCCACATGAGCAATAATACTGGTGTTTCTGATGAATGTTGGAGTTTCCATCAGTTTGACTATTTCGTCAGTTTGCCTATAACGAGCCATACTACACATTCTCCATTTTTTGATGATATTTATTACGTGAAACTACATGGAAAGTGAAATTGTGTCCTATTAACTTTATGGCATACTTTTTTGAAACACTTGGAAAAGTAATAGTTGTGAAGTTAACTAAAATCGAGTCGTTTTTTCAAAGATTTTTCATTTCTAAATAATTTTGGTTCTGCAAAAGGCAACAGAGCGGTTGATTGGCCTTTGCAGAGAAGTTAAGCGGAGTTCACAAAAAATGATAAATTGATTTAATTTTTCTAATATAAAACTATGAATTGGATAGAGGAAATAGAATTTGATGTATAAGAAATCTATCGCTTGCTTAAAATTCGCTAAATCGACGTTAAATTTAGCATTAAGCCCGATTGGTTTAAATTCGATAAATAACTAACCCAAAAATAATCGTCAATATCACTATATTTGGAGTTAAACGTTGAGGATATTAATGCGCGTTCAAACAATTACATTTCAACATTATAACGTTTCAGTTAATTCTTTCGACAATACTCTTAATACTTTTTTGTTTGTAGTTCATAACTAGTTAATCTGGAGTTTTGGCGGAGTTTAATTGGAAAAATCAGCTTCTTTGTCTATTAAAGAGGTCTTCGACGATCTTAAGACATCACCCATCGGTTTAACAAGCGACGAAGCCAAACTACGCCTAAAACAATACGGCTACAATAAACTCACAGAAAAAAGACAAATTCCCTTTATTCACAAATTTATACACCATCTGCGAGACCTCTTCGGCATCCTACTGCTTGTTGCAGCCATTTTATCATATATAAGCGGCAGTCCAGAACTCGCCTTAATCATACTAGCAGTTGTTTTTGTTAACATTTTCGTAAGTTTATTCCAAGAGTCAAGGGCGGAAAAAGCTATGGCAACCTTGAGAAGCTGGATGCCTGAATTCGCAAAAGTATTTCGCGACGGGGAACTCAAAAAAATCGCAGTCAGCGAAATCGTTCCAGGAGACATTATATCTTTAGAAGAAGGCGACCGCGTCCCAGCAGACGGTCGTTTAATTGAAGCTTTTGATTTGTGGACTAATAACGTTCCGTTAACAGGAGAATCGGAACCGCAACCCCGCGTTGCTGAAAATGTCAAGGTTGTTGAGAAAGCCTATTTGTATTCGCCTAACCTTGTTTTTATGAGTACAAGCGTCGCTAAAGGTCAAGGCAAAGCAGTAATTTATGCCACTGGGATGAGTACTCAATTTGGAAAAATTGCCAATTTAACTCAAACCATTCATGAAGAAGACAGCCCACTTCAAAAAGAAATCGCCTTAACGGCAAAATATGACTTCATCATCGCCGTAGTCGTGGGCGCTGCTTTCTTTGCATTTAGTTATCTTATTTTAGGCGTTTCTCTTGCTACAGGCATTTTTTTCATGATCGGCGTGATGGTGGCATGCGTTCCAGAAGGATTACAGGTAACCGTTTCCAGTGCCTTAGCGATTAACGTCTTAAAGATGGTTAAGCAGAACGTTTTGGTAAAACGGTTGTCTGCAGTTCAAACTTTGGGCAGCGTCACCGTAATTTGCACCGATAAAACAGGTACAATAACTAAGGGTGAAATGACTGTCAACAAAATTTGGGTTTCCGATTACGTTGTGGATGTTTCTGGCTTAGGATATAAACCTGAAGGCGATTTTACCGTAAACGGTCAACCCTTACAGGAAGGGCAGGCAAGTTCATTGGAGAAGCTTCTTGAGATTGCTGCTCTCTGTAACGGAGCCAAACTTGATCCTCCTTCTGATAGAAACAAGAATTGGAGCGTTATCGGTGACCCAACCGATGGCGCTTTGCTTGTTGCCACACTGAAGTCAAGTGTTAACATTCAAGATGCTTTAGCTGAGAAACCTATGATTCATGTTTTGCCTTTCAGTTTTGAGCGCAAACGCATGGCCACTGTGCACAGTTCAAACGGAGATATTTACATTTACTCAAAAGGTGCACCAAGAAACATCTTAGATATATGCACCAAAGTGCTTGTGGACGGGAAAGTTGAAGAGTTAAACGAAGAAAAAATGTCGTGGATAGAATCGCGAATTCACGAGTTTGCCAACGAAGGCTTGCGTGTTATTGCAGTTGCTTACAAAAAAATGCCAAAAGCCCTATACAGCAAGGATATTGATGTTGAGTCTAACCTGATTTTTGTGGGTTTAGCTGCGATGCGTGATCCCCCAAGAATGGAAATTAAAGATGCAGTTTCCAAGGCAAAACAGGCAGGCGTAAAAACTGTTATAATTACCGGAGATTATGGTCCAACTGCAGAGGCAATTGCTAAAGAAGTTGGAATCGTTGATCGAGACTGCTGCCAAGTTATTCGCGGAGTAGATTTAGACGATTTAAGCGACCAAGCCGTCATAGATGAAGTTAAAAAAGGCAATGTAATTTTTGCACGCGTTGCACCTGAACAAAAACTCCGTATAGTAAAAGCACTCAAGAGTAGCGGCGAGATTGTTGCAGTAACCGGGGATGGAGCGAATGATGCACCCTCACTTAAAGAAGCTGACATCGGCGTGGCCATGGGAGCTTCAGGAACCGACGTTGCGCGCGAAGCCGCAGACATTGTTTTGCTCGATGATAGTTTTGCCTCTATAGTTAAAGCCATCGAGTTAGGCAGAGCAATTTACGAAAATATTAGAAAGTTTATTGTCTATGTATTTTCACATAACTGGGCTGAATTAATTCCATTCATATTGTATGCAGTTCTAGGTATTCCTTTACCACTGCTTGTTACGCAGGTTTTAGCAATTGACCTTGTAATAGATGTAATTCCCTCTTTAGCGTTAAGCCGTGAACCTCCAGAAGCAGGAATCATGCAGGAACCACCGCGAAGTATCAAAGAAAGACTCTTTAACCGAAAAGTTTTGATCCGATCAGTATTCATAGGAGTTATCATTGCAGCGGGAGCTATGTATGGATGTCTTACCGCATGGATGGCAGGCGGTTGGCACTTTGGTATGCCTTTGGCAGCTGACAGCTCACTTTACGCCAAGGGTGTAACAATGACTTTTGCAGGCATCGTAGTAGCACAAGCAGGTAACGTCTTGGCATGCAGAACCAGCAAACAATCAATCTTCAGAACAAGCATAAAAACAAATAAGTGGATAATCTTTGGAATCGCCGCTCAAATTGGAATCCTCGCATTGCTTGTTTATGTTCCACTTTTGCAGCATGTATTCACAACTGCTCCACTCAATCTAAGTGACTGGGCATTCTTGATTTCGCTAGCAGTGATTGTTGTTTTCGCCGAGGAAATCCGGAAGTTCTTCAGCCGAAAATTCACAAAAACCGGTACAGAAACGCTCAAGATCCACGATCACACATAAGTTTTATTAATGTTTTTTTTCTAAGTGCGAATAATTTTTCTTGAATTTTGCGTTTGAAAGTAAGTTATTTTTTTAATTTTGAATATCAATAACTTTTTATAGAGATCGCCCATTCTTCGGAGCTACATCCTAACGAAACAAAATGAAAATCAGGCTTTTTAGTAAACCCTCTTCAGACTCAACAGAGGTTTTTATTTTCTTCGTTTTCAAATGCCCAAAATTCTATTGGCAACTAATTCTCAAAAGGAGAAAACAAAAAAAAGAAAAAGAAAAATCCCAGGGCTATGAGGTTATTTTGGACTTTTTTCTGCTGACTGCAACCGCACATCCGGTGACGATTAGCATTGCTGTCGTTACTAAAACGAGAGCCACATTGCTGAACTCTGGAACTGCTGGACTTGAAGATGTTGAGGCGGAACTGGTTGAACTTGAAGTTGAAGGTGTACCTGATGAAACTGGCGTGACAGTTACTGTGCCGGGGTCGTTGGCATTGGCAACGTAGATATCACCATTGTTTGAATCATAAGCTATGCCAGCGGGAGTAGTTCCAACATTAAGGTTGGCAGTAACAGAGTTAGAGCTTTCAGAAATTACTGCGCCGCTACTGCATATTATTTCGTGGTCATTTGAATCATAAACTAAGGTACCAGCCCCGGCTACTGCACCAACTACGTTGTGAATTACTGAAGTTATTTGGTTATTGCTGTCTGAAATGACCGAGATGGTGCCTGCGTATGGATTAATAACGTACAAGTTATGCGTGTTTGAATCATATGCTACTCCGCTTGGATAGACGCCTATTCCAGTGCTGATAGTCGTTTGGGCGTGAACAGAGTTGGCTACTGAAAAAACAAAAATCATAATTGATAACAAACAAATTAGTTTCCAAACTTTTACTTTCATATATATTCCTTAACCTTTCAATTTATAGCTTACATTTGACACGTAAAAGCTAAAGCTAAGTCCTTTTTTAACCTCGAAATACTATAAAAGACTTTGCAAGAAAAATTCCAAATAATTAGTCAAAGCTTACAGTATTCAATGAGCAACTGTTTAAAAACCGCGGCTCCTTGCCACGACATTAAACGTTGAAATTGGTTGCTAAGATGGCTTCATCTTTTCTCCAATCTCAAAACAGATGTTGAAAGGTTTTTATTACGTTAAACCCATGTAAAGCTGATGTCTAGCAAACAATTTTTCCTCGACCGCTACGCCAAACTTGGCTGGGAATTTAAAGAACCTAAGCCCAAGCTATCAATTAGAATAAACCAAATTAATGCAAAAGCCAAAAGAATTCCAGATCGCCTCCATGGTTTAGGTGTTGAGCTTGAAAAAATTCCTTTTTTGCAGACAGGATATTGGGTAGTGAGATCAAAAGCTTCAGCCGGCGCCACAGCCGAATACCTGCTTGGAATGTATTCCATTCAGGAATCTGCAGCTCAAATTCCAGCCACACTTTTCACTGCATTACATGGCAAAATGGTTTTGGATACGTCTGCAGCGCCCGGAGGAAAAACCGTTCAACTTGCCGACCTCATGGAAAACACTGGCCTTATCACAGCGCTAGATGTAAACAAGGAACGGTTGGCTGTAATGGCGAATCATTTAGAGCGTTGCCACATAAGCAACACACTCGTTTACAACTTAGACGCACGACAAGCCACAAAACTTAATCAGCACTTTGACCGCCTGCTTTTAGATGTTCCTTGCTCAGGCAATTTCGCTACTGACTCTGAATGGTTCAACCGAAGAACCCTTGCCGATGTTGAACGAAACTCAAAGGTACAAAAAGAAATTCTAGCTGAAGCTGTTAAGTGTCTCGCACCAAATGGCGAAATTGTTTACTCTACCTGCTCATTGGAACCAGAAGAAGACGAGTTAAACATAGATTGGGCAATCAAAAACTTAGGATTACAAACTCAAAAAGTCGATTGTTTAGGCGTTAATGGATTGACTGAAGTGTTTGGCAAAAAACTTGACCCCCAAGTTGCATCTTCAAGGCGAATCTGGCCCGAAGAAACTCAGGGTTTCTTTGTGTGCAAACTAAAGAAGGTGGTGGCTTAATGAAGCCGTATGAAGTTTTTGCTGCCCGTTTCGGTCCAAGAGTAGCTTTTAATTCGGAAATGGTAGTTGAAAAAAGTCAACGTTATTACCTTTTAAATCCACGACTGAAAAAGCTGTTACAAAGCGATTATTATTATGCCGGTCTATATCTTGGCAAAGTAAAGAATGGCATGTTTTTTCCAAGCTTTAACCTGTTGAATATGCTTGTGGGTGTAGTAGCGAATAAAATTGTGGTTGATCAGAAAGCAGCTTGGCTGTTTATTTGTGGGAGAGATGTTTTTCGAGTGGGGGTTGTGAAGGTGATGGGGTCTAAACGGAAGGGGGATGCCACTTTGGTACTTAATGAGTTTGGTGAGTGTCTTGGTTTTGGAAAGATACTAGAGGATATTGGGGGCTCTGAGGGAAGAATTGTGATCAAAAACGTGTTGGATGTGGGGGATTTTCTGCGGAGAGAGGCAAGAGGCAGGTTCTAGCTTTATAATCTAAACGTTTATGATCTGTCGAGAACGTGTATGTCTTATTATTTCAGGTTTATTGCCTCAAAATTTTTATTTGTAGTAGTGAACGTTCATTCAAACATTTAGGGGATAAACTTAAATATGTTTATGTTTTAAGTGGATTCTCAAACATATGAAGTGATATGGTGAAAGTCATGGTGGATGAACAAGTAAAGAAAGCAATTGAAAAACTTAAATCAAATAATATTCGATGGGTGCATTCAGCATTCGTCGACGTCCGAGGAATCCTCCAAGATATGGTTCTCCCAGCAAGAGAATACGTAAGCGGCACAGCATTTTCAGAAGGAATCGGCTTCGACGGATCCTCAGTACGCGGCTTTAAATCCATCGAAGAATCAGACATGATTTTTATGCCCGATGCAAAAACACTCTCAATCATGCCATGGGTCACTGATGAACTACAAAAAAGCGCAATAATTTTAGGAGATGCCCAAGAAGCATTCGGCGGAAAAGAACCTTCCGTTACCTGCCCAAGAGGCTACGTTGCGAAAAGAGCTATTAAAGCAGCTAAAGATATGGGATACACCGGAATATTTGCGCCGGAACTTGAACACTTCGTCTTTACCTCAATTGACCCCACAAAATTGACTTGGGATCTTTGGGCTGCTCCAAAAAGCGGTGAAGGAGATGCTTGGGGCGCCCCACGCGTTGTTCCCGAGTCGCCAGAAATCAAACCAGGCGGATTCATTCTCCGACCAAAAGAAGCGTATTATAGAACCCCACCAGAAGATACCACAGTGTCTTATAGAAACGAAGTTTCTCAGGTTCTGGAAGATCACTTTGGATTAACAATTGAGAAGCATCACCACGAAGTAGCCACAGTTGGACAAGTTGAAATTGACTACAAATATGGAGAACTTCTGGAAACAGCAGACAGAGCCCTATTCTTCAAGTTTGTCGCCAAAAACATCGCCAAGAAATATGGTTTAATCGCAACATTCATGCCAAAACCAATCTACTTAGATAACGCGAGCGGCATGCACGTTCACTCTAGCCTCTGGAAAGATG
>PLTA01000025.1 GCA_003164295.1 Candidatus Bathyarchaeota archaeon | reverse complement strand
TGCAAAGTTTCCTATTTTCTTCCCAAAGCAATCGATTTTCTTTTTCTAGAACCGCAATTCTTTCTTCATAAGTCAGTAGAACGCGCTGGACTTCTTGTAAAACATCAGATTTAATTCTCTCTCTTATTGAACTGTCGCCGTTTTGAATCATCGTTACCTACCTCGAAAACGTCTATGCTCAAGAGCTCCCCGCCCAGAACAAGAGCCGCCGCCATGAGTACAATGCCGATTAGAAAAACTGTACCGCTTACACGAAATATCAGTTCCGTCAGCAAACGCCAACTTTGCAAACTTGCAGAAAAACAAATCCTTAGAGCAAGTATCAATTATGGCGCAGTCTTTTGACGATGGATTACTTATGCAGGGATAGTATCCGAGAAGACATGGAGGCTTAAACGAATCAGCAACGAAGCTCATTAATGGCTGCCTCCTCTGGGCTGACCCTTAGAGCAAGCGCAGCTTGACGCTAACTGATTAATTGACTTCTTACCCTTCAAGGCGGGCTCAGAGCAACGACCACACCAAAAAACACAGTCAATACAAAGGAAAATGTCCGATGAAATTGACTGTTGAACGATAAGTTTTGTTGATTTAAAATTAGACGATGAAAAAGAGGGGAAAAAATGGTACTTTTTAACGTGAGCATTGGTGAGGCCGCTGGGTCTCAGACCCAAATCAGACTGTGTAAAAAGTCTCTTTCTTTGACGGCTATTTACCGTTAACCTTAAATCTAGACTGCTTTTAAGGCAACTAAGAGCCACTGTAGTGGCAAATAATTTGGCTGCTGCAAATCAAATGTTATTGAAAACTGCATCCTGCATTGCCTGTTTCGATGAATTCTTCTTTGGTTTTTGTGTGCAGATACCACGAGAGGATTATAGAAATTGACGTAACAATAATTGATGCAAGCAAGCCAAAAGAACCTGTTACCGCGAATATATTGTTTAAGAAATGAAGCAATACAGCTAACAAAAAGTATGGCAGCGGTTTTTTGGTAGCGATTCCATATGCGGCTATCGATGTGCTTGCGGGGTGAAAGAACAATCCAGGTATCCTGCTTACAATAACAGAAGCTCCAAATGTTACATAGTAGGTCATGAACTCTACAATTCCAAAGCCTATTCCGACAAACAGCGCAAGAAGGAAAATTGATTTTTGAGTTTCTCCGTGTCTGTAGATTAGGGGGAATACTTTGGAAAACTCTTCAATAAAGGGGGTAAAAATTGTTATTGATATTAGGGTAATGTCTACTGTTGAGAGTCCTACTAGCAGTGGATTTAAGTTTTGTTGGGCAAAAAGGGTCAGGGGAATGCTTACTAATGCTCCTGAAAGAAGAAAAAACATTAATTCATTAATGCTTGGTTTATGCAATCGAATTATGATGTTAGATTTTTCCAGTTTGCCTAACCCCCTTCAAATCGTAAGTTAATTTCTTTCCATTTTATGTTTAATGCCTAAATAGCAAAGAAAAGAGGAGGAGTTGTTTTTGGTGTTTTGAGCTTTATGCTTTATTTTTTGGTTGGCGTTGTTTTTTTAGATACGATAGTGCTGCACCGATTGCTATGATAGCTATGATTAAGGCAACCCCATAGATTACTCCTGTAGGTATCGCTTGAAGTTGTGTTGGAGGCTGAGTCGCTGAAGCTGTAGTTGAAAATAGTATTGCTACTGGTTCAGCAGTTTCGTCGATTACCAAAGGTGTTGTATACCACACGTAGTAGTTTTTGCTGTCTTGTGTGTATCCGAAATCTGAAGCGGGGTTATGGTCGACGGTGATGTTTATTGATGTTCCATATGGCACTGCGCTTTTAGGAATGGTTACATTGCTAAAGCCGTAGGTTCCGTTTGTCCAGGAAACGTCAAAGTGTATGAGTGTTTCAAGTCTGCTAATGGAAACATTCTGTTGTGCTTGGATTATGCCATTTGTTATTTGTTGACTGGTAACGTTTCCCTTAATTGCAATGTTAAGCAGTGAACCATAGTCATATTTTTCTAAACCATTGTTTCCTGTTGGCGCTGGTGTTGCTGTTGGAGTTGGTGTTCTTGTTGGAGTAGGTGTTTGGGTTGGAGCAAGCGTTGGAGTTGGTGTTGCGGTTGGGGTAGATGTTGGAGTTGGCACTGTTGGTGTTGTAAACTGTATGTTTATTTCGTGTGTGCTAAAATGCGTTGTGTACCATATGTAGAAGTTTTCAGCGTCTTGGTTGTAGCCTTGGATTTGAGCTTGAACTCCATCTACATAAACCAAAGGTGTAGATCCATAAGGTATAGCTGTCTTTGGAAGAGTAATATTGCCAAAACCTTCCGTGCCACTTGGCCCTGTCACTGTGAAGTTCACTAAAGTTGATAAACTATTCTGAATTGGCGTGATTGACATGCTGGACATTTGAGGTGCAGTTATGTTTCCGCCGATCTCAACGTTGATCATTCTATTGGTTGAAGTGTCAATTGCGGGCGTG
Source organism: Candidatus Bathyarchaeota archaeon (assembly GCA_003164295.1). Lineage (GTDB taxonomy): Archaea > Thermoproteota > Bathyarchaeia > Bathyarchaeales > Bathycorpusculaceae > Bathycorpusculum. The sequence goes on along the minus strand of PLTA01000025.1, from coordinate 20,773 downwards.
TATGTATTGATTGCGTAAGTCGCAGTCAAAGACCCATCCGCCGAAACCGCACTAAACTGGTAAGTTTGACCCGCTGAAGTATCAACCGTAACTGACTGACCATTCGCAGTAATCGACGCAATATGGTAACCAGCGCTTGGAGTAACAGTGAAGCTTGGAGTATCACCATAATTAACTGTGCTCATGCCAGGAGAAATCACTCCGTTTGCAGTCTGGATTACTGTGAGTGAGTAGGTGTTGATTGCAAAGCTCACGTCAACTGTGGTAGGTCCGGTGATCGTTAGACTCAAAGAGGTTACTGCGCCTTCATCAATGGACCCGTTAACCATAACGTCAGCGACGCTGTAGCCTGAATTGGGCGTAAACACAAAATTCTCAACTGACCCCCAGTTAACCGTTTGGGACGCAATGTTTGATTGACCATTAGCACCCACATTAACCGTTAAAGCATAAGTGTTCAATGCAAATGTCACACCGACCGTAGTATCGCCAGTGATGGTTAGACGTAGATATGTAACTGCACCCGCATCGGTCCCATTAACAGTTACATCGGAAACGCTGTATCCTACGTCAGGAGCAAACACAAAGTCCTCAACCGAACCATAGCTAACCGACCCAGAAGCAATATTTGATTCACCATTCTGGCCAGTATTGACCGTTAGGTCATAGGTATTAATTGCGTAAGTAGCCGTTATGGTTTGGTCGGCAGAGATGGCGCTGAAGGTGTAGGTGTCTTGGCTAAGGCTTGAAAGAACCGAGCTACCATCAACCAGCACATCTACAATGTGGTAACCCGTATCCGGCGTAATAGTGAAGGTTGGAGTATCACCGTAGTTAGCAGAGCTCGTACCAGGAGAAATCGCGCCGTTGCTAGTTTGGGTTACAGTGATTGTGTAGGTGTTAATCGCAAAAGTCGCAGAGACAGTAGTGTCACCGGTGATTGTTAAGGTTAAGGAGGTTACTGCGCCTTCATCAATGGACCCGTTAACCATAACGTCAGCGACGCTGTAACCTGAATTGGGCGTAAACACAAAATTCTCAACTGACCCCCAGTTAACCGTCTGAGAAGCAATGTTTGATTGACCATCAGCTCCCACATTAACTGTTAGGCTGTAGGTGTTGATTGCAAAAGTTGCGGTGATGGAGCCGTCAGTTGAAACTGGATCAAACTGGTAGGTCTGGCCGGCAGGAGCAGTAACAGTCACCGGTTCGCCGTTAACAGTTATGCTCGCGATGGAATAGCCAGCATCAGGCGTAATGGTGAAAGTTGGAGTGTCCCCATAGTTGGGATTACTTGTTGTTGGAGTAATTTGGCCGTTTGCACTCTGAGTAACCGTAATTGTGTACATTCCGAAGGTCGCAGTCAAAGAGCAATTAGCTGAAATTGCGCTAAACTGGTAACTTTGACCTTCCACCGAAGTAACCGTCACCGGGTTGCCATTAGCAGTAATGGAGATTATATGATATCCGGCGTTTGGGGTAATTGTGAAGCTTGGGGTGTCGCCATAGTTTGCAGTGCTTGTTCCCGGAGAAATTTGGCCGTTTGCGGTCTGGGTTACCGTAATCGTGTAGGTGTTGATTGCGAAAGTAGCCATTATGGTATGGCTGTTGGAGATGGCGCTGAAGGTGTAGGTGTTCCCATTGAGGCTATTGAGAACCGAGACACCGTTCACTTGGACATCTAAGATGTGATATCCCGTGTTTGGGGTGATGGTGAAGGTTGGAGTGTCACCATAGTTAGCTGAGCTCGTACCTGGAGAAATTTGGCCGTTAGCAGTCTGGGTAACCGTAATTGTGTAAGTGTTAATGGCAAACGTTGCAGTCAAAGAGGTGCTAGCGGAAATTGCGCTAAATTGGTAGCTTTGATCGGCTGGCGAAGTGACTGTTACTGCGTTGCCGTTTGCAGTTATTGATGCAATGTGGTAGCCAGAGTTTGGCGTAATTGCGAAGCTGGGGGTGTCACCATAGTTTGCAGTGCTTGTTCCAGGAGCAATCACACCGTTAGCCGTCTGAGTGACGGTGATTGTGTAGGTGTTAATCGCGAAAGTAGCCATTATGGTATGGTTGTTAGAGATGGCGCTGAAGGTGTAGGTGTTCCCATTGAGGCTATTGAGAACCGAGACACCATCCACCTGAACATCTAAAATCTGATATCCCGTGTTTGGCGTAATTGTAAAGGTTGGAGTAGCACCATAGTTGGCGGAGCTCGTCCCAGGAGTAATTTGGCCGTTAGCAGTTTGGGTTACTGTGATTTGGTAGGTGTTAATAGCGAAGGTCGCAGTCAAAGAACCTGCAGATGAAATCGCGCTAAACTGGTAACTTTGATCTGCTGGCGACGTAACAGTTACTGCGTTGCCGTTTGCAGTTATTGATGCAATGTGGTAGCCAGAGCTTGGCGTAATTGCGAAGCTGGGGGTGTCACCATAGTTAGCTGAGCTTGTACCTGGAGCAATTTGGCCGTTAGCAGTTTGGGTTACTGTGATTTGGTAGGTGTTAATCGCGAAAGTTACAGTTAAAGAGCTGTTAGCTGAAATGGGGCTAAACTGGTAGCTTTGACCCGAAGGCGTAGCAACAGTTACCGTGTTGCCGTTAGCGGCAATGGATGCAATGTGGTAGCCAGAGTTTGGCGTAATGCTGAAGGTTGGAGTAGCGCCATAATTAACAGTGCTCGTTCCAGGAGAAATCACACCGTTGGTAGTTTGAGTCACAGTAATTGTGTACTGGATATTTGTGAAGGTTGCAGTGATTGTGCCTGTTCCGCCTATCGTTGCGGTTGCGGAAGCAGAATTGGCGTTGTCAAAGGTGATTGATCCAGTGTTGGATGACCAAGAGGCGAAAAATTTGCCTGCGTTAGGTGTAACCGTTATAGGAAGGGAACCCGCATTCTCCCAAATATTGGTGCCAGCCGGAGATGTTGATCCACTTCCGGAAGGACTAACAGCAAAAGTCACCTGATACTGAGTGTTGTAGGTGGCTGCATCTGTTCCTGAAGCTACTATGGGCGATGCAAGGCCTGAATCTGTAGTGTACGTAAACTGTTCACCGGTAGCGCCTGCGATTGGCGAGGTCCAACTGAATGTGGTTCCGCTGTTAACCCAAACGTTAGTGGGTAGCGCATTGTAAGAGTAGTTTGATGCTCCCAAAGTGAGAACTGTGTTGCTGCCTGCATCGCTGCTTATTCCTGTCTGAGTGAAAGTCACCTGATACTGAGTTGTGTATGTTGCCGAGTAGGTTCCCGCAGCAGATATTGGTGAAGAACCTGAACTGCCTGTTTCTATTAGCTGGGTTCCTGAACCTGCAGAAACAGGTGATGCCCAACTGAAAGTCGTACCGCTATTAACCCAAACGTTGGTGGGCAAAGCATTGTAAGCATAATTCGTCGAACCAACTGTCAAAACAGTATTGGATCCGGCAGAACTACCAACACCACTCTGAGTGAAAGTTACCTGATATTGATGATAGTAAAGCGGAGCAGCCGTTATGGCTGAGGATACAGTGCCTGAAGTTCCACTCGCAGCGTTCCATCTTTGAGTTCCAGATGTAATTAGGCTGTTAATGTTCCAGCTTGAAGCGGCATCTAACCAGATTTGTTGGGTTGAAGTTGTCAAAGTTGGTGTAGTGGCAGAGCCCAAAGCGGTTCCTGTAAGAATTATGGCGGCTGAAGGAGACGAAGCATCAGAAGTGCTGTAGCTTGCGGTTATTTGGTATTGGTGGTAGTATGATGGGGCAATGGTTATGGCTGCAGTTACTGTTCCAGACGTCCCAGAAGCAGCGTCCCATCTTTGAGTTCCAGATGTAATTAGGCTGTTAATGCTCCAGCTTGAACCAGCATCCAACCACATCAGTTGATTTGATGTCGTTAAAGTCGGTGTAGTAGCGGAACCTAAAGCGGTTCCTGTAAGCGTCACAGCAGAGGAGGGAGTTGAAGCATCAGAAGTGCTGTAACTCGCAGTCACCTTGTACTGATGATAATACGTTGGAGCAATCGTTATTGCACTGGAGAGGGTGCCTGAGGTTCCAGTTGTTGCAATCCACTGCTCAGTACTTGAACCAGCAATAATTGGGTTGTTTATGCTCCAGCTTGATCCAGCATCCAGCCAGATGTTTTGAGGTGTAATTGTTAAAGTAGTTTGAGAGGATGAGCCCAAAGCTGTTCCTGTAAGAGTCACAGCAGAGGAGGGAGTTGAGCTGTCAGAAGTCGAGTAGTTTGCAGTTACTTGATATTGTTCTTGCCAGCTGAAGGTTATTGTGTGAGTTGACTGGACATTGGTGAAGGTGTAGCTTGTGCCAGAAATAACTGAGGCGCCGTCTATGCTGTAGCCTGTGCAGACCCACTGGTGACCAACACCAACAGATTGAGGACTTGTCACTAATGCGGTAAATGAGTTACCTGCGTCAACCAAAGCTGAAGCAGTAGGGCTACCGTAAGCACTTGTAACTGTAATCTGGTAGGTGATAGCATTCACTGTTAAACTGGCAGTGCCGAAAATTCCGCCTAGAGTAGCCTTTGCCATCCAAGAGCCAGCATTAGCAGACGTGTAAGTTGCTCCACTCCAGGAACCACTTGCGCCATTGTCAATGCTCCACGTAACTGAATTAGTAACGTCCCATGTGTTGCCATAAGCGTCCTCGCCAGTAGCTGTGAAAGCCTGAGACCCGCCAGCTGTAATCGAAGCCGAGCTAGGAGACACCGTTACACTCACAGCAGACGCATGAGTAACCGTTATGCTGCTTTCTGCGCCAGTGATTGAGCTAGTCACCGTGTCTGTTGCGGTTATGGATTGTGAACCAGATGTTTTTAAAGTAACAGTGAAAGAGCCAACGCCACTTGTTAGAGAAGCGTTTGAAGGCAAAACTGCTTGGCTATCACTTGAAGATATCGCAACCGTACCCACATAACCCGTAGCTGTGTTTCCATAAGCATCCTTCGCCGTAACCGTGACTGAGCTTGCAGTGCCTGCTGTAGCTGGATTTGAGAAGCCTGAAACGACAAAGTGGGTAGCACCCGCAGCATTCACCGTTATGCCTGTTTGAGCGCCAGTGATTGAGCTAGTCACCGTGTCTGTTGCGGTTATGGATTGTGAACCAGATGTTTTTAAAGTAACAGTGAAAGAGCCAACGCCACTTGTTAGAGAAGCGTTTGAAGGCAAAACTGCTTGGCTATCACTTGAAGATATCGCAACCGTACCCACATAACCCGTAGCTACATCGCCATACGCGTCATAAGCTGTAACAGTAACAGTGTGAGCGACACCTGCCACAGTAGAACTTGGGAAGCCAGAAACCACAAAGTAAGTTGCAGAACCCGCATTCACTGTTAAAGAGGACGCAGCGCCTGTAGCAGAATTGTAGTTTGTGTCTCCGCCGTAGATTACTTGGAATTGGTAACTACCCGCCGTCAAAGGCACATACGTTGTAGAAGCAGAACCGCTGCTCAAAGATACTGCAGCACCTATAGTGGTCCAGCTGCCAGCTCCGATTTTCACTTGGAAAGTTGCCGTTCCAGTGGGAGTAGTGCCTGCGCCGGAAACCGTAACTGATAACGACTCAGATGTGCCCACAGTGGTAGAAGTCGGAATACTCAAAGTTGGAGCAGGAACCGTCGGCGTGCCCTTAGTCACCGTCAAGGTTCCTGAAGTAGCGCCAGTAGTGCCTGAAACATAGTTGCTGTCGCCTTGATACACAGCCTTGAAATTATAAGTAGTTGAAGTCTGGGGAGTGTACGAAATGGAAGCAGAACTGCCAGACAACGCAGCTGGAGAACCAAAATTGGTATAGGCGCTGCCGTTAATCGAAACTTGGAACTGTACGTTACCAGTTGGAGCGGTTACTCCTCCAGGACCCGTAACAGACGCTGAAACCGTAACAGAACTGCCTAACGTAATTGGGCTGCTAGGAGTAAACGTTGAAGCACCAACCGTCGCAGAAGCCTGATTAACAGTCAAAGACGCCACAGCACCCGTCAAAGCAGGATAGTTACTGTCACCACTGTAAACCACTTGGAACTGGTAATTAGCAGCCGTCTGAGGAGTATAACTTGTTGAAGCTGAACCGCTGCTCAAAGTCACCGCAGAACCTATAGTGGTCCAGCTGCCAGCTCCGATTTTCACTTGGAAAGTCGCTGTCCCAGTGGGAGTAGTACCCGCACCGGAAACAGTAACAGATAACGACACAGAAGTACCCAGAGTCGTAGAACCCGAAGGAGTAAGCGTCGGAGCAGGAACAGTCACAGGAGCGCTTCCAAAACTTGAGGTTGGCATAGTTCCACTTGGCGGAAATATTCGAGTACGAACCCAATTAAAACTAAAAACGCCACCCGAACTACCAAGTTCTATATAATAATTGCCTTGTGGTGGAAGCTCCGTTGTCCCTGTTGCAACGTTAGCATAATTTAAGTAAAAATAAGCATTTGACGTAGAAGGAACAACCATACCAACTAAATAATTACCAGTTGATACAGATGTTACAACGTTCATATATCCGTCATTCAGCGCTGTTCCACTAGCGCCAGATCTCAAATCGAAAAACTGACCATTATAAAAGTTACCGCTTTGACTGCCCATACTAATCCAAATACCATTACTTGAATAAGCATTGCCACTTGGATCCACCGCGTATGCCATTCCACCAGCACCAATGGTGGTAATTTGAAAATTGCTTTCTGCAATGCTATTAATTGGGTATTTTGCTGTCGTTCCAATTAGAGTACTTGATGCTCCTGAGAAGGATATTCCATTATTGATGGTATAGGCTGTTCCTGCATAAGTTTGCCAACCTGTTGGTAGATTTGTGCCCGCAAAGTTCCAATAATTACTAAATACATTGGCGCCGTTATCATACTGTCCGTAAGTCCCAGTAGCTGTAGGGAACTCACCAGTATGTCCGGATGCGCTAAGTTGACTTGAACCTAAGCCATAGAAGCCTAAATAAATAGTTACAGCACTGTCTGCGGGTATTCCATTAGCATAAAGTTGAACCCACACTAAAGCATTAGTTGTGGTATAGGCAGTTCCGCTTTCAAGCCAACTGTAGAGGAGGGTTCCTGCATTGTTGAAGAAGACATAGTTATCCACCGGATTATCCAGATGAGACTCATAGTTGGCCCAATTTACGGTGATGCTGACCTGAGTTCCCCCTGAAACGGCAGTGCTCTGCGAATTTGTCAAGGTTACTGGAACATAATACACTACCCCAGAGGGAACTACAGTAGTAGCATTAACGGGCAAAGCAAAGAAAGACGTGAAACCTACAAAACTTAGCATGAGCAGAATTAACAATAATTTTGGAAAATACTTTTTCGTTTTCATGGATGAACATTTCGTATTAAACATGCACTTTCCTCTCTGAAGTTTATATGGTGTAATTAAGCCACAGTATATCTGGCCTAATAACGGCTGTGAATTGAAGCTACTTATTAGAGACCCACATTTAGCGCAAGCAATAAACAGAACCCACGCTGGAAGCCTTGCTTGTTACTTTACAACGTCCAAACCGCTAAACAGACATTCCAAGAAAAGCACAAGAAGACTTAGACGACATTTTAGACTGCTTAAAATTTTAAGGGGCCAGCAAAAGAAGAACAAGAAGTTTACACGATTTCAGTGACTATAAATTCATAATTAGGCTTGCTTGAAAACTACTTCAGAAAAGGAAATAGGTCAATTTGGACAATTTCAAAGCGTTTCTAAGATTTCATATTCCACTTCACCGCTAAAGGGCTTAAGTGCCTTTAGCAATCCCTTATCCAACGTTGCAACAAAAACCTTTTCCTCAGATAGAAGATATCTTACTTCTTTTTCGATGGCATTTTTTTAAGGAGTCCCCTCAAAGGTAAGCTAGCATTTGCTCGACAGAAATGATTCTGATTCCCTTAAAATTTCCCAGTCCTAACAGGTGACTATCTCCAGAAACAATCATATCAGCTCCGCCATCGTGACCTGCTACAAAAAATACGCACAGTTATAATAACTCGCAATCACGTACCAACATCCTGAACATCTATCCTCATTTGTTCTTAATTGTACTCTGTGCTCAGTATTCTTAATTCATAACTGATTTATTATCAGTTCATAGACTATTCGAGTTGGGGTATAGCTAACGCAGAGCCTCAATCAGAATCAAATAGTAATAAACGCAGCTGATTTGGCGTCTTCAAACAAAAAGAGTGCGATTAGAGTTTTACATGTTGACGACGATTCTTCCATTCGGGAAATTTCCAAGATAATTCTGTTGGATATGGGCTGCTTTGAGATTGAGGATGCTTGCTGTGTGGATGAAGCCTTCAAGAAACTATCCACGGGTCAATATGATGCGGTTATTTCGGATTATGAGATGCCCCAGAAAAACGGATTAGACTTTCTAAAAGCACTCAGAGAACAAAACAACCTAATACCTTTTGTTTTGTTCACTGGCAAAGGCAGAGAAGACGTTGCTATCCAAGCTTTGAATTTGGGAGCTGACAGATACCTCAACAAGCACGGTTCTCCTGAAGTAGTCTACGGCGAATTAGCGGATGCCGTAAACAAAACTGTGGAACGAAAGAAATCAGCACAGCTACTTGCAAAATCGGAATCAAAATACCGCATGTTAGTGCGAGAATCACTTCAAGGAATGGCAATCCTGCAGCCAGCGCCGCTCAGGCTGGTTTTTAGTAATGCCGCAATAGAAAAAATTTTTGGATATTCTCATGAAGAGTTCATGTCCCTTTCGCCAGCAGAAATTATGAGCTTAGTTTACCCTGAGGACAGAGCTGCCTTTTTTAGCCGCATGGAACGGCGCTTGCAAGGTGAAGCGGTGGAGTCGCTCTATGAATTTCGCGCAGTGCGAAAAGATGGCTCAGTAATCTGGTTGGAAGCTCTCTCAAATCGAGTTGAGTATGAGGGGCAAACTGCGGTGCAAGCAATTTTCTTAAATATTGATTCCCGTAAGAAGACTGAAGAAATTGTCAGAAAAAGTGAACAGAGGTATCGGGAACTGGCCAATTTCTTGCCGCAGATAGTTTTTGAGACAGATCTAACCGGGAAACTTACTTTCTTTAATCAGAAAGGTTTAGAAATAACAGGTTTTACTCGAGAAGAGCTCGAAAAAGGCGTGAACATGCTATCGTTTGTTGTTCCTGAGCATCAAAAAAGAGCACTTGAAAATACAATGAAGGCCCTTTCGGGAAAAGAGGTCTTAGACATGGAATATACGCTTTACAAAAAAAATGGCACAACATTTGATGCTATTGTTAGCGCAGCTCCGATTATTTCCGAAAACAAAGTGAATGGCATAAGAGGGCTAGTCATAGATGTAACTGGGATCAAAAAGTCTGAAAAGTAAATTGAAACTTTGCGTGCATTATTTGACTCCTTATTTTCAATTTTCTAATCAAAATGTTGCTTCTTTTTTTTATTCCAAAATTAACAACAAATCGTTATGGGTCCACACTCGAAAAGGTATAGGTCTCTATGAACTTGAACCCGATCCGGTTTGGAATCTTGAATGAGGCCGCTGGGATTTGAACCCAGGATCGCATGTAACCCAAGAGTAGACCTACCCAAATTAAACTAAGAACACTATTGCATTTGGTTGATTAGGTCTAAAAACTATTGGTAGAATGGCCGGAAAAAATGATCGTTTTGTTCTACTAACCTAAATTGGGTAGAAGAAGAAGAAGACAAAAAACCCCACTTCTTCTTTTAGTTCATGGATTGTTTCAGAAAATGGTTAAGCTCTTTGTCTAAAGTTGTGGTTCTAGGAGAAATTAAGTGAACAAATACTTCTAACTTGACTCTCCAATAAGGAAGCTATGCGCCAAAGATTAGTTGTCTTAGCTTAGAAGTTGTCGTCTAGCAAATTCAGCAGACTACTACTTCTAATAAACAAAAGAAAAGAGGATTCTTTTTTTGTTATGCCTTGCAAGGGTCTTAGGTTGGCATTTGGTAGTAGTTGACCAGAGAGAAAAAAATCTTTGTTCAACTACTTCTTCTGAGTTAGTTTTGCCGCAAGAGTTGCCCAGCGTTGAAGAGGCACTTAAGAAATTGTCTGCGGCGTTGAATGCGCTCGAGACGCCCGGGTTAGAAAAGAGCGAGGTTATGCGTCTGCGGGCTATAATCCAAGCTGTTAAGGTGTACAAGGAGTTACTTACCGATTACATGAATTATCGAGGGCTTGAAGTTGAGCTTATGGAATTGAGCAAGAAATACGAGCAACTTACATCAAAAGATCCTGGCGCGCCGTTAAAGTAATACAACGCACGACTAGCGAAGTTAACGAACCTTAATGTCCAGGCAACATCCAAAAAGCCAGTCGATAACGTTTTGCAAGTAAAAAGCTACATAAAAGCCTCTTTAGCATTAAGCTCAGGAATAGGAAAAGTTCTTGCTTTACAGAAGTCGCTTTTCTTTAATTAGTTGGTCCTGATTACCGATTGTCAGTTTTTCTCTCTATTGATGGGCAAGAAATCTCGTAGTGAGCATTCTGATATGGAAACAAGCCAAAAGCCTGTTCAAAACCAAGATGCCACAAGAATCAATCTTACGAAAGCTTTTTCCTTTAAATCAACCAATTGCGTGTAGGATGAGTAGACTTGGTGGACCAGAAGGACCCAAAGTGGATTGACCTTTTTCTAGATATAATAGAAAAGGCATACCTAGGGAACGATTTCCATTGTGACAAAGAAACGTTCAGATTAGACCCAACTTTGGTAATGCCTGCTGACTTCCAAAGACGAACCATTGATTCACATTCGTCTTATGAGTCACTTTTGAAGGCTCTAGATCCAACTTTTAAATCGCTTGCAAATAGCGAGGTTTACAGAGCAAAAACGGGTTGGATGGCAAAAGGGCTCAGCGGACACAACGGTCGCAAAATAAGGCGAATAACGGTAGGAACTGATGTCTTTTTAATACCTGACTTGTCAAAGCAACAATCAGTAGGAATTGACACTAGTGGTTGTGGGAATAAGGAGACAATAATGGTAGTTTGTTCGATTCCTGATTATGAAGGAGCTTATGCTTGGCTGGAGAAACATTTAAAATTGCCCAGAGATTTGCGCAAAAACGAGCTTCATTGGACTAAACTTAACCCTACTTATAGAGACCTATTACTTAGTAAATTCGACTTGACTCTTTCAATATGTTGCGATGGCTTGCTTGTTATAAAGACAAACGCTTTCATTGATCGCCGGGGAAAGATGGAGAACATATTTACCAACTTAATTGAGGGGTGCTTCTCAGGTTACGAAAACGATCCAACGCAGAAAGGTCTAAGGCCAAACCTAAAACACAAGTTTTTTAGGGCCACTAATAGCGTTCAGATTCACTGTGATTCTGATTTCACTCCTTTGACGCCTGATAAAGTTGTGCGTTTGCTAGTTCAGACCCTAGCAAAACAGAATAATGGCTATTTTGAAAATTATACACCTTTGTTTGCTAATTTGCGATCGCATGAGTCAAAGCCTATTCAAATCGCAGACATTATTGCGGGTATGGTCAAGACTAAACTTTTTGAGAATAAGGAGGCACAAGAATTGGTTAAACCGTTGCCTTTTGATTTACGTAAGATGATAAAGTACTCGGATAGCCCACCGAAAGCTTACTTCTGGTTTGCATAAGAGAAAATTGTAAGGTGCCGTGTGCCTTTAAATATGGTTCGCGGACGTTGCCTCCTCTGGAGACCCCGTAACCCGCTGGGCACACGGTCTTTGGTACCTTACATTTCCAGATAAGTACTGGGGAGCTTATAAACTGTTTCTGGAAACTTCTTCCAGAAAGGTGGATTTGCGTATAGAACAATTACTTTATCGGGCGTCGCATGCCGTTGTAACGCGGACGTTGCCTCCTCTGGAGACCCCGTAACCCGCTGGGCATGCGATCTTAAGATGCCTTCATCCTTACTGACACATCACCATGGGTACTTATAAAATGTATCTGGAGAATGTTACCAGAAACAGGAAAGTGAAGAGACTTCGTTAATTTTGATGATCGATTGTTATGCTTCAAACCTTTTTGTGCCTACTAGTTCGAAGATGTTTTTTCTGAGAAGCCCCAGAAGGATGTGCTGAATGAGACAGCATCGTCTTCTGTCCAGCCGTTCTCCCAACGCCAAGGTAAACAGTGCCCCAGTCTGGAATTCATTTCCCACGGTTCAGAACAAGTGTTAAATACCCACACCAAAGATAATGGAACAATCCAGAGAAGAAAGAGGCAGCACACTTGCTAGCTTATGAGCTGTACTTAAAGAACCGGGAAAACTCCGATGAGGCTGGACCAAAGGTTCCAATCAAGAAAGTGTTTGTTAAAGTTGACGATAATGTAACTCTTCAACTGGACTCCAAAACCTTAGAACATTACGGAGAAAACATAAACCAAAATGACAGGAATTATTATTTTCAAAAATCGCTTTCGATGCCCTCAAATAACCTTGCATCAGTTGGTCTGCCTTACAGGGGAACTGGAGCTGCCGCTAAGAAGCCATATATAGAATTTTATGGTGGCTACAAGAGTGGCAAGTTGAGAATATCTATACAGGGTGGAAAAAACTTACAAAAGCAGAAAGTAGCTTATGAGTACTTATATGACTTTAAAACCGGCAAAGAACTCTCAAAGGTTCCGGCTGATTTCTTGGTTTTAAGGCTTGATAAAAAAAATTACTTTGTTGGCGATAAGTTACTTTTTGAGGCCTATAAAGAAGCAGGCGTCATAAACTCCGAGGGCGCATTGCCGGCGAAAGTATTTCTTGAGGTTTGCAAAGCCTTCTTTTTATTATGGCAAGAAAAAATAGTGCGGGAAGAACTCAAGGAGTTCAGCAGTTTTTCATTCCGTATTGTTGTATTGCCCTATCCGGTTGTGTCTAATGGAAAAGTTGAGTATCATTGCGAAGAAGCTACTGACTGCCAAGGCGAAGAGTTTGAGGATTCTTTTGGGAACTCTGCAACTGGTTATCCCTCAAAAGCGACCATAAATGCCAAGTTTATTTCTTTTGACGATGAAGCTTTCACTATCAATTGCAAAACAGGTAAAGAATTCTATCAGAATCTAGGTATAGGGGACCAATCTTTTCTTAAGATTAATTTACCCAGCGCAATGCCGGGTTTAAACTGGTATTTCTTTGACGTAAACAATCCATTGTTACAATTTGATGGAAAGCGCTCAGGTATCTATGACCAACTTCTCAGCAACTATCAATTCTTATCCACAGAAGCTGGGAAATCGGCTATTAAGGAATCAGCGATGAAGATTATATGCGCTACAAAGGCGCAGGCCAAGCTTGAAGTATTGCTTGACGAGAATTTGACTTTAGAACAACTGAAGCATATGCTTAGCAGAGCTCAAGATAACTTTGCCCATCATCCAATGGCAATAGAGTCGCTTATAGTAAAAAGAAAAAATGACGTTATATGGACTGACTATATAACCGCAATAAGGCACTTCTTGAACGGAACCTTAGTTGACCGCACCTTTTTGATTCAGCGGTTTACTCTTATCCTTCGGGAAAATCTCCGAGAATGGTTAAAAGGTAACAGGCTGATCAAAAAAGAAACAGATGACTTTTTCAGTAAATCACAGTTTTGCTTGAAACTTTTAACTAAAAATGAGAGTGGGTTAGCTATGAATAAAAACGAAGATTATGCATTCAAGATCGGCGTTATCGCCGGAAAATACGTGAAGTTTAAGCGTGAAAAAAGAGAAGCCAACAATTCAACCAATGACATTTTGACTTATTCCAAGTATGACCGGGAACGCCTTCGGTTTGTTTACCAGCGGGTCGGCATCGGCGTTTCACTCTCCAAAGTCAACACCGACGCTTTAAGTCAATCTATAAAAAATGACTTACCTAAAGAGGAAATTGATGATGCCCAATCCCATGAAGACTATTCTTACTTCTTCTATAAGGGCGTCTTTGAAAATCTAACTTAAGGTGACAAACATGACTGCAAATCAACAACCTGATTTAAAAAACCTCAAAAAAGAATTACTGTTCTACTATGAATCCAGACAGAACCCCAACGGCGATCCGGGCTTTGAAAATCAGCCGCGTCTGATGCCCGATGGAACCATAATGGTTACTGACGTGCGAATTAAGCGGACAATCCGCGACTACGCAAAAAGCAAATACGGCGACATTTTATTTGTAGACTTTGGGAAAGACGGTGGAGCTGTCAAGGCGGATGAGCGAGCAAAAGAAATCCTTGGTGGAAACCTGGTGGATGCAATAAAGGGATTAGCTGTTAAGACTTTTGATGTTCCATTGTTTGGCTGCTTAGTCACAATTAGAGGCGAAAAAGGCGGCTCTCAGAAGCTAACTGGCCCTGTCCAATTCGCTATAGGTCGAAGCGTTAATCAGGTTCAAATTTTGAACCCCATGATTACAGGCCGGTTTGTGGGCAAAGAAAAAAAGAGTGACTCGCAAGATGAAGAGGAACAAAAGCAACATAGCACTTTTGGAAAATTCTATGCTGTGGATTATGCTTTGATTAAGATACAGGGCGCCGTGAATCCCGCTAACCTTGGAGAATTCCTAGAAGACGCCGCCGTTGTGGAGAGTTTCAAGAAGGCAGAGAGTAAACTGTTCTATAGCCTTTGGGAGGGAACCAACGCTTTAATTACCCGATCCAAGTTCCCGCAGAGAAGCATATTCCTCATGGAGGTAACCTATGACTCCTCAATCTACAATGACCTACCTGTTTTGGTTGAAGAGGACCAGGCGCTTAAAGGCAGAGCCTGCGGCTTAACAAATTCCCCGCTAAAGTTCACAAAGTTTCTTGAAGCACTCAAAACTCGCAAGGCAAGAGTCAAAAAAATACGGCTGGCATCCTGCAGAGAATTGCTCAAAGAAACCCAGCAGCTCAAAGCCGACATAATAGCCCTTGGAATCCCAGTTGAATTGATACCGACCGAAGAGCCTGCCGGGGAGATAGCCAGTTGAGTATTGTCTCCTTCGATCTTGAAGGAGACTTTGCAGCCTTCAAAGACCCCTCCGTGACAACCAACCAGATAGTAACTGTCATACCGTCAAAGAGTGCCCTGATAGGCTTGCTAGGTGCTCTGCTTGGAGTTACACGGTCCAACTCATTTGACAGCCTATACAGTGATGGCTACCTTGATCTGCTAAAGAAAACCGCTATAGGCATTAAAGTTCGGAATCAAGCGACTAAATGCACCTTTTTTACTAACCACCGCTCGCTTAAAGAAGCCAAGACTAAACCGTACAAAACCGAATTGCTGGTTAACCCCAAGTACACGGTTTATGTAAAGTCCACTGACGAAGTAAACCAGGCTTTGCTTGACAGACTCAAAGATAACCGGTTTGTGTTTTCGCCGACGCTTGGCCATGCATATTGCCCAGCGAGGATTCCCCGGTTCGAAGAAATCTGCGGCGCTAAACAGGTAGAACCGAGAAAAGCTCAAGTGTCAACTGTCTTTTTGGATGAAATCGTAGAATCACGCGATGCGACCCCAGGCGTGATGTTTAGAGCTAAATTTGGTAAGGTAATAGTTGAACGCCACCTACATCTCTATATCAAAGCTGACTGCCTAAAGAGAATCGTTTTGCGCCACTATATACCCATCCCTGAAAATGATAACGCCTCAATCTTCAAAATTTCCTCCTATGAATCCAGATTAGATATAGCTAAATTTTTTGCGCATGAAGGCTCCAGTGAAGCGTTATGTCTCTACTAATTTCATGGTTTATTAGGGTGGACTGATTTCTATTTTGGATGAATTTTTAGCCCGACCAAGGGAAAATAAAGGCTCCCAGAAGATCGATAACAGTGGCTTGCTGGATCATTCCAAGAAGGTAGCCCTTAAAGCACGGGAGTTGGTTTCGGGCATGGGCATTGAGGACTCAGCTTTTTACTCCGGCTTGCTCCATGATATAGGAAAGCTTAACCCATATTATCAACTTCTCTTCTCCAGTGACCCTTCAAAACAACAAGCGGTTAAAAAACAGCTTGACAGAGATTACCTCAGAGCGCATGCAATATTTTCGGCGTTAGCGGTGTATGATCTTGCCAATATAGCCGCTTTACCTAAGCAGGTTCAAAAGCAAATACTCTTTGCTGTAGCAGGGCACCACACTAAACTTACCCAATTCTATAAGAGTCTTGAATATTGTGACCGAAATAAGGAGCGCTTTGAAAGAAGCTTTAGAGGTACTTACGATAACCTGCTTCGCTTCAGCAAGTACGTAAAAGAAATTCAAGAACTAAAAGCGCTGGATTGGGATGAATGTCTAAGCAATTTTCAAGACCAAATAATACCCATGAACGAGACTAATTATCGCGGAGACGAAAAGAACTTCGTCGGGGATTTTTTAGGTTTTTCTTCAGTATATTCATCGCTTATTCAAGCCGATCGGGGAAGCTTTTTTGATGACTTGCGTCAGCCTACTTTTGGCATCAGCTTAAACACGGATGTGCTTGTAAGGGCTGATAGTACTTTATCCAGGGTCAGGATGAATTTTCAGGAAAGGCTTCTTTTAGAAAACAAGTTTCAAGATAACCTACTTATTCTCAAAGCGCCCACCGGAATAGGAAAAACCAAGATTTTTCTTGATATCGTTAACAAGCTCTCACAAAATCGGCACTTCGAAAGGGTTTTTTATTTTTCGCCTCTGCTGGCATTAACCGATGATTTTGAGGGTAAACTCTTTCCAAAAATGATCAAAAAAACCAACCTTTTCCAAGGGCAATATATGCCCTCAGTGCTTAACCAGGTTGATGCAGAGAAAGTGCTGGTTTATAATCATACGTTTACCGGCAGTCTGCTTAAGAAGCAGTCAAAGGATTCTAATGCGTCTCTTGATGAGGAAGCTGAAGACCCACAATTTAAAAGAACCCTCGAGTATTTTGAGCGGGAATCCTTCAACAAGGAGTTAATCATCACTACTACTCAGAGACTGCTGATGGTACTCTACTCCAATGAACACGCAGACAAGGAGAAACTTCTTTCGTTTAAAAATTCTTTTCTAATAATTGACGAAGTACAGACCGTACCCAAAGTTATACTTCCCAACTTCATAGCCCTGCTTAAGGCGCTCACAGCAAAATATAATTCGAGGATACTTCTGGTCAGCGCCACCATACCTGATGAACTGCAAGGTTTACCCAAGCTGGCAACCCCATCAGAGCTCGAAAAACAATACTTACGGATGACAGTTAAACAGATTCAATATCGAGAAGAGTGTTTGGATGCCAAAGAGGTTTCTCTCCTTGGAGGCAATGGACACACGCTTTTTATGTTTAATACTAGGCGTAAAGCAATTAGCTTTTTTGAAAAGCTGTATCCGCTCAAACCCGATTCGCTTTACTTATCCACGGGCATTAGGGAATGTGATAGGAAGCGGATCATCCAAGAAAGACTGCGTGAAAAGGAGCCGGCAACGGTTGTTTCGACACAGGTTTTAGAGGCCGGGGTGGATGTGAGTTTTAGCCGCATGTACCGGGAGATGGCGCCGCTGGATAACATCGTGCAGGCTATGGGGCGGCTTAACCGAGAAGGAGAAGACATCAATCCTGTACTCACCGTTTTTCTAGATGACGGGGACCATTTGCCCTACAGTCAGCTTGAGGTAGATGAGTCCAAAAAATGGATTCCTAAGCTTAACTCCTCTATTGATCTCTACAATGCGTTGCCTGAATACTATAAGACGGTCTCAGCTGAAAACCAGAGTAACAAAAACTTAGCCAAAGAACTAGACGATAAAATGAGAAACCTTAACTTTGATGATATTTGGGATTTCATCAAAAAACATGCATTGCCAGATCAGCTGGGCGATTCGCTTCTTGTGCCAAGCCCCCAAAAGTGGGAAGAAGTGAAGCAGTTCTTATCTTCGGATTCAAACAAAGGACATGGAAAACTCGCTCGGTATGCAGAGTTTATGGCTCAGTTGCCCGGATCTCTTGAGAAAATTGACGGCTTAGAAGCCCTGCTCGATGAGGAACTGCTTGACCAGGGGGTGCTTATGCCCAAAAAAGAGAACCTCAACATAGTATATGACTCCAAGGTGGGGCTGGATAAGTGGGTGAAAAAGAAGTGAGCAAAGAGGCAGACCAGCAAAAAGAGGCATCGGTTAAAATCTGCAGGGTTAAACTTAACGTTGCGGACCAAAATTATATTTCGGCGGTTAAGCTTCGGGGTTTTCTTGGCAGCCTCTTTGTCGACGACGCCGAATTCCACCATCACTCAGAGCGGTCTTATCATTATCCGCTGATCCAGTATAAACGGGTTAATAGAGAGCTGATGATTCTTGGGCTCCAAGAGTATGCCAGTGTTCTTATGAACAAGATGTCGATTGTGGATAGTATTTCCACAGGACGTGGGAGCTTTAATGTTGACAGCCAAGAGATTAGTCTATCGACTTGGCAGGTACGCAATACATCCTGCTGCTATGATTTCGCTTCGCCTTGGCTTCCGCTTAACGAGGCTAATTACTCTGCCTTTAAGGACTTGGGCGTGGAGAAGCAGAAGGCTTTTTTGGAAAAGATCCTGGTGGGCAATACCTTAAGCTGCCTAAAGGGCCTAGGCATCTTTGTAGACTACCGCGTTGAATCCTACCTTGTCTCGTTCCGTTCCTACACTGTGAGGGCTCATGGGAACCCCTTTGAAGCGTTTTCCGCCCGTTTCTTCTTAAACGTTGATCTCCCCGATTTCATCGGGTTGGGGAAGAGTGTTTCGAAAGGTTTTGGCACTATAAGGCGAGCGATATGATAGTTGAAATAAGTGAACATGGAAGTGTATTGAAAAGAAATCATGAATGCTTCATTATACAGACTCCAACCGAAAAGACAGAGGTTCCTGCTGAGAAAGTGGATGCCATCATAGTGACAGCTAATGCTCTGGTCAGCACTCAGGCGGTTGCTCTTTGCTTGGAGAAGAACATTCAGCTGGTGCTGGCTAACTGGGCAGGTAAGCCGTTTGGAAGGTTCTGGGTGAGTACTCCGGGCAGAGCAACTGAAGTTAGACGCAGACAGTACCTCCATCAAGATACACCTGTGGCGTTTAGAGTCTCCAAAGACATAGTTACATGTAAGCTACGGGCACAAAGAAAGCTTCTTGCCGATCTAAAAGGCAACCGGAAGACTCCCAACCAAACCATAAACACATCCATTAAATCCATCAGCAAATCCCTGCAGACTCTAAGCAGCCTGGAATATTCGCCTTCTTTTAAGCAGACACTTTTGGGAATTGAAGGATTTGCGGCCTCCGAGTATTTCTCTGCTATCTCCTCTGTGCTACCCAAGAAGTATGCGTTCAAACAAAGAAGCAGGCAACCCGCGGAAGATAAATTTAATGCAGTTCTCAACTATGTCTATGGCATTACTTATTCGAGTGTTGAGAAAGTTGTTATTCTAAGCGGTTTAGATCCTAATGCAGGGATATATCATGCTGATTCTTATGGTAAACCGACTTTGGTTTTTGATCTAATAGAACTGTTTAGGGCTAAAGTTGACCGTATTGCGATAAAGTTGTTTACAAAGAAATATGTCAAGGACTCATGGTTTACCTCTTTAGAGGAGGCGCCTTTAGGCGTGTTTCTATCCAAAGAGGGACGAAAAGCTGTAATCACCGCTTACATGCAGGATGCATGTGATGCTGTAGAGAAGGAAAGCTGGCTATATTGCAGAAAAATAATGTCCATTTTTGAAGAGAAGGGCTGAGAATTGAAGAAGAACATGTACTATGCGGTTTACGATATTTCTGATGATAAAACCAGGACACATACCATTCAGGCGCTCAAAGACATTGGTTTTGTCCGCATACAGAAAAGTGTTTTCTGTGGCTCTTTATCTTCTCAGCAGAAAAAAGACCTCATTGAAAATCTTAAGCGGATAACCGGAGAGAATGAATCGGTTTATTTGATTTTGGCTTGCCAGAAATGCTTTGGGAAAGTCACCATTATCGGTCATGGGTTCGACAAAGAATACGTAGCTAACGATTTGGAGAGTATGGTTCTTTGAGCAGCTGCCTTTCCGTAACCAATGCAGTCGAGCATGCTTTTTGCCCTAGATTTACTTACTTTCAGCTGGTCCTTGGCATCGAACAAAGAGAAGGAAAACGTGGGACTGTCCAATCAGGGCGTGCCTTTCACAGCGGGCACTCAACCACTAACAAAACCTACAAATTAAAACGATTAGAAGGCACTAAACTAACAGAGCTTTTGCTTTTCTCAAAAAAATATTCGTTTTCAGGAAAAATTGATGAAGCTATAGAAACAGACGATCAGATTCTGATAATAGAACGCAAATATTCAGATTATATTTTCATAGGTTCAACCCTTAAAACCCAGCTTGGTTTACTAGCTATTCTGGCAGAGGAAAACACGGGTAAAAAAGCCAATCAGGCTATCGTAGTTTTTGATAAAAAGGAAAGAGTGGAAGTGCCTGTTAAAATTACTGAAAAAATTAAACAAACTGCCTTAGAGGTACTTCAAAAAACCCGTTACACAATTAGCACTGGAGATATGCCCTTTTCTAAACATGATAATAGATGTTTAAACTGTTGCTATAGAAAAATCTGCCCATAAAGGCGCTATGCAATGAAGAACAAGGAACAGTTGTATTCTTATAAAGGGATAAATAAGCAGCCGACAATAAAATTGCCGCAAGAAACCACTCGAAATCAATGCTCCAAAACTCAAACAAACCTCGAAAAAGCCGCTGTCCAAAAAGGAAATCCAACAGAACAAGGATTGAAACAAGAAACGGGTGTTTGAAGCTGAAACTTACTTGGTTGTCCAAAAAGGAAATCCAACAGAACAAGGATTGAAACGTTGTTAACGCTGCTGT
>PLTA01000061.1:178-183041 GCA_003164295.1 Candidatus Bathyarchaeota archaeon | reverse complement strand
CTTAAACCACTGATTAATTCATTGTGCTTATTAGACTGCCGTTTTCTTTCTAAAACTTTTGCGAATCCAGTTCAAATCCGTGAAACTTGTCGGGATACCGCGTTATAAAATATGTAAAAAGAACAAAATGCCGATAAAATTTTAAGACAATAAAAAAGTGTGTTTAGGATAAAATTGTTGGGTGCAGACTATTTTACTGCTTCGACTTTTTTTATTTCTGGGATTTTTTCTTTGATTAGAGCTTCGATCCCGTTTTTAAGCGTCATAGCTGACATGGGGCAGCCTGCGCAGTGTCCTGTTAAGCGGACCTTCACTGTTTGTTTTTCAACCGCTACAAGTTCTACGTCGCCGCCGTCTGCTTGAATTTGGGGTCTTATTTCGTCAAGAGCTTCTTGTACTCTTTTTTCAACTGAGGTGGCCATTTATCTTCACTTATAATCCAGAAACGAATAAAGATATTATAAAAGATTACTCTAGAAGTCCTGTTTTGCGCTTGAGTATCTGTTGGCCTTGACTCTGCAGAGGCCAGTTCAAATTAGGTCAGCCGATGAGGTTAGTTTACTGGTTTTTGCGCCATTTAGTGGTCCACTGTGCCATTCCATCAAGAATCGGGGTTAATTCTTTTCCTTTCTCTGTTAACGAATATTGAATCAAAACTGGCGTTTCTGCGAAGACATCTTTGCTTATTACGCCGCAGGCCATGAGTTCTTTAAGTTTTGAAGACAAAGTCTTTGAACTGATGGGTTTGAGGGCTCGCATGAAGGCATTAAATCTCAGAGGCTTTTTGCTTAAATGCAGCTCTTTTACTATTCGCAGGCTCCATTTATTACCCACCAGTCTTATTGCTTCCTCATACGGACATTTTTCATTGGTAGAATACTTTTCCGCGGCTTTCATTGGAGTAACCTACTTTCTTTGGCGTCACCTTAGTCTTATATGCTTTCCCATGTAAAGTTACTTTCGTAAATATGCGTTGTTAAAGAGGTGTAAAAAACACGCAGGAAAAAGAAAACATGAATTTAGTTATTGCAGCTCAGCCAAATTTACTTGGCTCAGTAAGCTGTGCACAAAATAATCTAAATAAAAACTGTGTTTATTTTTCTAAAAACTTTTCTAGTTTTAGAAATAAATTGATCAAATTCGCAGTTTATTTTGGCGTTTCTACGGTCTCTTTCACTTTGGGCATTAACTTGGTTGCCCATTCAGTTTGAGTGGCGTAGACTTGAAGCAGTTTTGGAGTAGCTGTAGGTGTCCAATGTTCAACGCTTGCACGTCTTTTTGCTCGACCCGCTGAGTTGTTTTTTTTGGGCTGCCCTTTCCTTTTTGTCTTATAACCTTCACGGTTCATATTGATCGCTGCTAGTTGAAAACATGGTATCTAACATATAGGGCTTTGCCTCGGTTTTTTGTTTTGGAGATTCAAAATGTAGGTTCGAGAGTTTTTTGTTAACCCCATAAAGACGCCATATAGGGAGCTATAGCATTTGTAGAAATGTAGTAGCGCTCACTGTCAAGAAGCAAACTTAGTTTATGCTCGTTAACAAAATCTTTTATGAAAATAAGGTTGTTACTGTTAACTAAATTTTGTTCAATACTCAAGACTATTCCATCTTTAATGGTATCAAGCATTTTGACATCCACGCAACAGCTTGTACCAATTTTTCTTTTAAATACCATAGCCTCAAACATTTCCAATTTTTTGTTCACCCATCCAAATTTAGTCGCCTCAAACCTAACCAAAAAATATATGGACAGGTGATTTACCAAATTTGGTAACTTACTATATATGCATGAGCACTCTTAAGGGTTCGTTTCAAAAAAAGACGAAACCAGCCCAGCCGCCCTTAGAAGGTCAGTTGTTTTAGATAACCCCGCGTCATAACTGGGCACTGAACAGGGGACTCGAGATTATCATGTCAGCTGTTGCTCTGTTGCAGGCAGTTGGAATATTGTAGAGTACAGCCATTCTTAAAACGGCTTTAACGTCGACATCATGGGGTTGAGATTCTAAAGGATCCCAAAAAAATATCAGAATATGCAATTTCTTATTAGCAATTAAAGCACCAAGTTCCATATCGCCACCGTAAGGCCCGCTTTTTAGCAGGTTTATCTGCAGCCCTGTTTTTTCAATTATGTTTTGACCAGTGGTTCCTGTTGCAAAGAGGGTATAACCAGATAATGTTCCTTTGTTGAAATCACACCACTCAACTATGTCCTTTTTTTTGTTATCGTGGGCTACAAGCGCAATACTTTTCATGCTGACTCATCCCTATGGGTGACCCCTAAATGAGGCATGAAATAAAAACATACAGGGGTTTCAAAGGTTATTTGTTGAAGCTTCAGGTAATTGGAAAAGAAAGGTTGGGTTTAGTTGTTTAACGCTACCATTTGTGGGCTATATTTTTCGGAAGAAGTACCAGAAAAGGGCTATCGAAATAATGCATAGGCTTGCCAATATGTTGTCTACTATGTAGAGTCTTTTTCTGCCGTACTTGTCTGCTGCAACACCTAAGGGAATGCTGGCTGCAAAAGTTGAGACACCAATAACTGTAACGATTAAGCCCATCAAGGGAATAGAGATAACTTGTACTGAGGTGAGGAAAAAAGAGAGGTCTGTATAGAGCATACCGTAGGCGGCAAAGGGCAGTACAGCTGAAATAATCAGGTACTTAGCTTCTTTGGGCAATCCTCGGTAACTAGTAAACAAAACAGCACCTCCCAGCAAAACCTGGCTGTGTTAAGTTAATTTGGTGTGTTTTGACTTATTCTTTACTGTTCACTCAAACATGCCAGTCTTAACCAGTAGCCATGACCATCTCAAAGAGTATTCTAAAGACGCCGGTTTCATGGATAAAATCAATTTTTCATATTACTAGCCTATATACTTAGTAATAGTATACTTATAATATTGTCAGAATTATTCGAGAGAGAGTAGTCTCTGTGTCTGGAGCATCTTTTCAAAACTTTTTCTGGCAGTAATTTGAGAGGAGAAAAAGTTTGAACCAAAAAAAGCCAACGATAATGGAGCAGCTTGCTTTTCTTTCTGTACGAGAAGGAATTTACCTTGCTGAGCTCTACCAAGCCCTAATTGATGCTAAAGAAAATGGAAAAACAACTTGCCAGAGTTTAGAAATTAGTTACCGCGGCAGCGTAAAAGACGAACTCATTTTTCTCATCACAAAAAACAATCAGGTTATAGTTCAGTTTCGAGTTACGCAAGAGCTTCTCCTTAAGAAAAACATTTGTTTTGAGAATTGGATGAACACAGACAAAATACGCAGGCAAATAAACAGACAAGGCCTTTCACCAAAAAATTTTACTATGGTCCAGGACCTTCGTCATGGCATGAAAAAAGTAAAATTGGAAGCTAAAGTCATTGAAACCACAACTCCCTTAATAGTTCAAACAAGGTACGGAAACAGCGCAAAAGTAACTAATGCGTGGTTAGCTGATGAAACAGGGAAAATTAAGCTCTGCCTCTGGAATGAACAGGCGGATTTAGTGAATGTGGGCGACATTGTGCAAATAAAAAATGGATCGGTGTTCACGTTTAAAGGTGAAAGACAACTACGGCTAGGAAAAAACGGAAGCCTTAATGTTGTACAAGACCAAACTCAACTGATCAAACAAGCCCCACAAGCGGTCGCAAACGCATAAAACAGAGCCCTCACTTAACCTAACCTTTGGTTTCTCGTAAAAAGGGATAAAGGGCACGGTTTTTTATGGGTAGAGGCTATGGTGAAGAGTCAGAATATCATCTTAGTCATCGTTGTCCTTGGAACACTAATGGGTGCTTTAGACAGCACTATTGTACTTTTGGCTTTTCCCTCAATCACTGAAGGCTTACACTCAGACTTCATAACAACTATCTGGATAATCTTAACCTACCTTTTGGTTATCGCCGTCACGACGACGCAGCTAGGGCGTATCGGCGACATCTACGGTCGAACCACCATGTTCAACGCTGGTTTCGGCGTTTTTACCGTCGGCTCAGCGCTCTGCGGGTTCTCCCCAAACATTTACTTTCTAATCGGTTCCCGAGTGGTGCAGGCGCTTGGCGGGGCATTAATGCAGTCAAACAGCGGAGCCATAATCGCAGACACTTTCCCGCCCAACTCACGCGGCAAAGCATACGGATTTAGCTCTCTTGGCTGGACTATAGGGTCAATGCTGGGCATAGTGCTGGGCGGTGTAGTTACAACCTTCATCGGGTGGCAATTTATCTTCTTTATAAATATCCCCATAGGTGCAGTCGCCCTAATCTTAGGCTTGAAATACCTCAAAGCAGCCCCCAAAGTAAATGCGAAACTCGACTTCGGCGGCATGGTACTGCTTGCGACCTCTCTGCTGCTGATTTCTTATGGTGCCACAAGTTTAGCGTCGATGGGTGTTTCAGCAATAAACGTGGGGTTGCTAATAGTCGGGGCTTTTCTGATCCCAGCCTTCATCCTTTATGAGAACAGGTTGGAGAGTCCGATGGTTGACTTTGGAGCTTTCAAAGACGCCGTGCTACGAAATTCCTGCTTGGCCACATTTTTTGTTAGCGTCGGCTACATATCTGTGGTTTTTCTGATTATCATGTATCTGCAGGGTGTAAGGGGCTTGTCACCGTTGAACGCGTCGTTGCTGCTTATTCCAGGCTATGTTATTGGCGCGCTTTTCAGCCCCTTGATGGGCAAGCACTCAGACAAAATCGGCGCTCGAATAATAGCAACCGCTGGCATCATATTTCTTGCTGCGGCAACATTGATCTACACAGTGTTGACCCAAACGTCTCCGCTCTACATTGTTTTGGTTGCGTCGGCAGTGTCAGGTTTTGGCACAGCGATGTTTTTCCCAGCTAACAACTCAGCAGTTATGGCAAAAGCACGACAAGGCAACTACGGCAGCATCTCTGGCTTGCTAAGAACATTGCAGAACGTGGGCATATTGGGAAGCTTTGTTGTTGCAATATCGGTTGCATCCGCATCTATACCTAGGCAGTTAGCCTTCCAAGTGTTCATCAGCACTGTGAAGCTGTCAGGCGGTTTGAGCTCATCGTTTATCACAGGCATAGTGACCGCGCTCTACGCTTCGGTGGTTATCTTGGCGATAGCGGCATTACTTTCAGCGACCCGCGGAAAAGAAAATCGATCTGGAAACCCAAATAACAAGGCTTAATCAAAATAACCCCTTTCGTTGCCCGTTTTATCGTCTAAACTTTGTTTGGCTGTTTAATCCAAACTTTCACCTTGCTCTGTACTCGAATTCGCCCTTCCGTCTGCATTAGCCTGATTTGCCCTTGAATTTCTCTATCGTTCGAGGTATGAAATTCTTTTTTTAGGGCATCCTCAAGCTTTGGCAAATTAACATGCTCAACCGCACCCACGATATTCCAAAAGTGAATTTGCACGTTCTCTCTTTTTCCGAGAGCTTCCAAATCCAAGTTTTTTGGCAAGTTTACTCCCGGGCGCAAAAGGGCATTTCATTTTTTTCTTTATGATGGGTAACGCATGCTTGGCAGTCGCCACGGCGTGGGCAGTCTTTTTTTGGGCAGGGACAATTGGGAGCTGACATAACTGTAGTTGAACCTTAGCTTTGCCTTTATTTTTTGCGTTTGTGGACCACATCTTGTTGTAAACCCTGAATAACATCTGCTAGGCGCGGTTTCATGAATATATGTAGTTAAGAGAATAATTCAACTATTTGATTGAGCATACTTTGTTTGGGAAAACTATAGAAATACGATTGTAAATTATGGGTAGCAAGGATTAAGATGTCACACGCTGTTATTCCATCACTGCAAAGACTATTCTTTTACTTGATAATAACTTTAGTATTGACTATAGGCATTCTCTATGTTTTCCATCAGTTCATCGCAACACCAATAAGCTTGTCCAAGCTTATTGAAGAATCAATAAATATTATTATTGGGTTAGGCGCATGGTTAGCGGCCGTAATAATTATAAGACGTTTTAGACCGTACGTGGCTCAGCGAGTGGGAGACCAAGCCTCAACAATAGTTCAGTATGTCTTACTTACCTTAGCAACGTTGATCCTAACATTCGGAATATTAACTATTATTGAAGTTTCGGCAACTGCCCTTTTAACAGGTGCAGGAATAATCTCAATCACTGCTGGCCTAGTGATATCTACTTTTGTGGGGAGTCTCCTGTCAGGTTTTTTGGTTTTCACTAATTACAAGTTTCGGGTAGGCGACAGCGTCATAGTCAACAATACACCTGGAAAAATCATCGAGATGAGCGCTCTTGTAATGCGAATACAAACAGACATAGGTCAAATCACCATTCCAAACAGCGCCATTTCTACCGGCGGAGTAATCATAACCGTCATTCGCGAAAGCGATATGTTAAAAGAAAGCAGGTTAAGCTACAGTGTAGGCGATCGGGTAGTAACCTCTTACATGAACGAACAAGGAATAGTCAAAGAGTTAACACCGTTTCACACTATAGTCCAGTTAGATTCCGGCAAGGAAGTACATTATTTGAATAGCAGCATACTATCAGGCGCCGTTGTAATTGCAAAGATAAGCCCAGCTTCAGAGAAAAGCGAAAACAACGCAGCGTAGTCTATATTAGCAAGCGCAAGAATCCCTTTGGAACTGGGTAATTGTATTGACTGCTGTTGCCCAGCTTTCAAGCACATTGTCTCTTTAGGCTTAATTCCAGTTGCATTTCTTTTCTGCCCTTCCTATTAAGCGGCAGACGAAAAAATCGTTTCCACCCTGTGTCAGCTGCCGTTGCAATTACCTGGGACCTGTCGCTGTCAATCGGTTACATGTTGTAACACACTTTCGGCGGGGCAGTTGACGGCTCAACTATTCAGTTGACAGGCAAGTTGGACGTTTATTTCGGCATCCACGGAGCCGTCGCCAGTGTTATGGCTCTGGAAGTGCTGGTACTCGCCATAGGCATCCAGCAACTGCAGAAGAAAACACCTAACCTATAGCACCGAAAACTAACCCGAATACTCTTCTTTGCCTGGCGGTTTGCTTTCTTGACAGGCGAAATATTCTACATCGTAATGTATGTGCTGTAACCCCAGTTGCCTTTTAAACGCCACTTTTATCCTCTAACCCCAGCTTTGCTTCCAGTAACGGCTAAATACTGCAAAGCATAATCCGTTGGTAAATTTAACGTGGGGAAGAAGAATAGATGGACAACTTTTCCAGTCTTGTCAACGACTTGATTGATGCGACACGCAAGCATGAACAGTACCGAGACAAAGAATGCATAAACATGATTGCCAGCGAAGGCTTAAAGTCGCCAGCAGTTAACCAGATGCTTTGCTTCTCACACGACCTTGCCTGCCGTTACGCTGAAGGCGAAAACGACATTGCGGGTCACGTTAAAAAACGGTATTATCAGGGACAAAAATACATGTCCCAAATCGAAAACCACGCAACTGACATAATGAAGAGCCTCTTCAAATCCGATTGGGCAGACGTCAGGCTGGTTTCAGGAACTCACGCGAACCTAGCTACCTTCAAGGGTTTGTCGCTAGCTTCAAAAAACAACAAAATGGTCGTCACACCGCTGAGTTGTGGCGCGCATATTTCTCATGATTATACCGGTTTAGCCGGCAACATCCTTGGCTTAGATAACATCAATCACGTTTACAACATTGACGAGTTCAACATTGATCCGGACAAGTCAGCCTACGTTATCCGCGCTGCTAAACCAGGCATCGTCACATTCGGCGGCAGCTTATTTTTGTTTCCGCACCCAGTTAAAGAACTAAAAGAGGTCTGTAACGAAGTAGGCGCCTACGTCGCATACGATGCCTCCCATGTTTTGGGTTTGATTGCAGGCGGACAATTCCAAGACCCCTTACGCGAAGGAGCAGACTTTATCACTTCTTCAACCCACAAAACCTTCCCAGGGCCACAAGGTGGAGTCGTCATGGGCAGTCCAACTACTCCAGCACTTGAAAAAGCAGTGAAAAAAATCCAATTCGCTATCTTCCCGCTAAGCGCTTCCAGCACACATTTAGGCAGATTGCCAGCTCTTGGGATAGCAGCCTTGGAAATGAAGATTTTCGGCGCTGACCTAGCCAAACAAATTGTTAAGAACGCGCAGACTGCTGGGCAATACCTCTACGAAAACGGGGTTAAAGTGCTTGCAGAAAAGAAAGGCTTCACCCGCTCACATCAGATTGCAGTTGACATCCGCAGCTACGGCGGCGGCAACAAGATAGCCCAAACCCTTGAAGACGCAAATATAATCCTTAACAAAAACCTCTTGCCCTACGACAACCAAAGCAGCAAAGAAGATCCTTCGGGGCTGCGTATCGGTTTCCAGGACATCACACGACGAGGTATGAAGGAGAGCGACATCAAACACCTCTGCGACCTAATGCTTGACGTTATAAAGGAAAAGCGCAAGCCAGCGCAGGTCAAAGAAGACGTGTTGCTACTGAAGAAGGAGTTCTGTGGAGTCAAATACGGCTTCCAAAACGTGGAAGAAGCACTAAACTGCCTCAATAAAGCTTAGCCAACCAACGTTCCTCCTTTAATTGTTAAAACCCGTGCACTGCATTTCCAGAAATGGCAAAACAGAAGTGAATTCCTAAAAGAAGCTGTTTTTCTATCTGGAGTGCTTTTAAGAAGGTTAGTTATTCTACGGTTCGGGCAAAAAAGCGTTTGGATGGAGTCTTTATGCAGTATCGAATGGTTCCGAAAAATGGAGACAAATTGTCTGCGTTGGGGTTCGGGTGTATGCGTTTACCCCAAAAAACATTGAAAATTGATGAGGAAAGGGCAATAGGTCAAATTCGTTATGCGATTGACCATGGCGTTAACTATTTGGACACTGCTCCACCCTACCATGCTGGGGAAAGCGAAAAGCTTCTTGGAAAGGCGCTGCTTGACGGTTACCGCGAGAAAGTTAAGGTCGCCACTAAACTATCGCATTTTATGATAAACAAGCCTGAAGACATGGACAAAATGCTTAGCATTCAGCTGCGTAAGCTTCAAACTGACCACATTGACTATTACCTGCTTCACTCGCTCGAAACCGAAGCATGGAATAAACTGCAGGGCTTCAACGTTCTGAAATTTCTTGAAAAAGCCAAAAAGGAAGGCAAAATCGTTAACATGGGCTTTTCATTCCATGGGTCCCGAACAACATTCAAAGAAATCATTGATTCAAACGACTGGACTATGTGCCAGATACAATTCAATTTCCTCGATGAGAACTTGCAGGCTGGAACCGAAGGGTTGCAATATGCTGCTTCAAAAAAACTTGCAGTCATGATTATGGAGCCTCTACGGGGCGGTGCACTTGCGGGCAAGCTTCCTAAAAAAGTCAAGCAAATTTATGACAACGCGCCAGAGAGCAGGACAGCAGCGGAATGGGGTTTGAGGTGGGTATGGAATCATCCGGAAGTAACGGTTGTTCTCTCGGGAATGAATGATGAAAAACAAATTGAAGAAAACATTAGAACATGCGAAACTGCCCTCCCGAACTCGCTGACTGGAGAAGACCTTGAAGTAGTGAATAAAGTGGCGGCGGTTTACAAAGGCTTGATGAAAGTGCCATGCACAGGCTGTGCTTACTGTATGCCCTGCCCAAACGGCGTAAACATCCCGGGCAACTTCAGCAGCTACAACCAATTTAATATGTTTAGCAACAAATTCTACATAAGAGGAATGTACGCCGTTATGCAAATGGGCATCCTACATGGCAAACCCTCTGATGCATCGTTGTGCAAAAACTGTGGAGTATGCATCAAGAAGTGCCCCCAGCACATTGCAATTCCAGAAGAGCTAAAAGCGGTAAAAGGCAGTTTAGGCGGAGTCCAAACCAAGATCATGATTCCAATAATCAAAACAGTTGCGAAGCGACAGTTAACAACAAAACTGGAATAAAAGCAAACGATCAAACGTCCACGATTCTACCAAATAGAGCCGGATAACTGCCGCAATATTTCAAAACGAAAAGTCAAGCATAAAATAAGAAAAAAAAGCCTAAATGTTAATAAACTAACTGCATCCTTTTTTGGTTGAACAGAGCTATGGTAGATCTTCTAATAATCTACATTATCATAACAGCGGTACTTTTCATAGCGGTTTTTATGCTGTTGCCAAGGTTCGGTCCCCACACTATTTCACGGCTTACCTGCCCAAAATGCAAGAAAAAATTCAATTACCATTGGGTGCCAGGGGCCAGCTTCATTTCTATTTATCGGGGAAACACACGACGCCTGAAATGTCCTTACTGCCATACAGTAGGAACCTTCAACATAGGCACTACAAGACTTAGTAAGGAACAGGTACGTGAATTGAAAACCAAAGCCTAAACATCAACAAACCACAAGATTTATGCGAGCCAAGTTTTAGTGTTATCTTATAACTGCTAAACCAAACTTAGCTAACTATAAGCCCAAAAAATAAAAAGTTTGACGTTAGCCTGACTTTGAAGTTTATGGAAGGTTTAATATGCTGTTTTCCCAATCACCTTAAATTCCAAAACTGCTAAGCAGTAAAAGGAGTTGGGTAAAGTGAAGGTACTACTAAACGACGGTTTAGAGAAAGAGGGCTTAAAACTCTTCCAAGACGCCGGCATAGCTGTTGACACTCAGAAAAGAGACCAAACTAAACTGCTTGCCGACATAGGCGAGTTTGACGCTCTAGTCGTACGCAGCGCCACAAAAGTTACACGCGAAATCATTAAGGCAGGCGCAAATGGCAAACTCAAAATCATAGGCAGAGCAGGAGTCGGCTATGACAACATTGACGTTGCCGCCGCATCAGAAACCGGCATAGTAGTAAAAGCTGCTCCATACGGAAGCACCAAAGCCGTCGCAGAGCTAGCCATCGGTTTAATGCTTGCAGTATCCAGAAATACCCCCCAAGCGCACCAGTCACTGAAAAGCGGCATCTGGAAAAAAGACAAACTCAAAGGCACAGAATTATCCTACAAGACCTTAGGTATTTTAGGCTGCGGAAGAATAGGGCAAAGACTTGCAGAAATTGCTCACCGCGGCTTTGACATGGAAGTAATCGGCTACGACATAAAACCATGCCCCGAATCAGGCATAAAACTCCTCTCAAAAGAGGAAGTAATCGCAAAAGCCGACTACATCAGCATCCACACAGGTGGAAAAGACCCAATTATAGGCGAAAAAGAATTGGCGCTTATGAAAAAAACTGCTTATTTGATTAACACATCAAGAGGCAGCAACATCGACGAGCAAGCACTCTGTAAAGCTCTAAAAGAATGCAAAATCGCAGGAGCGGCACTTGATGTCTACGTTGATGAGCCCAAATTTGAAGGCGCTGAATTCAAAAGCAAAGTCAAAGAACTAGACAACATTGTGCTTAGCAGTCACCTTGGAGCATCCACAGTTGAAGCGCAAAGGGAAACCGCAACTGAAATAGCCCGCGTTGTTTCAGGTTACCTTCTCGGAGGAGACTTTGCAAACGCCGTCAATGCAGGCGAAAGCATCGAGCTAGAAGAAATTCCCGTCCACACTCTGTTTATCCACCACCGAGATGTACCCGGCGTCTTCGCTAACATTGATAAGGTCTTAGCGGACAACGACATAAACATAAGAGCAAACTACAGCCGTCAAATCGGAAATAGCGGCTACGCCATATCCGTCTACGTGCTCCACAAAAAAGTCAACACAGAAATAATAAAAAAGCTCAAAGCAATCCCCAACATCTGCAACGTAAAAGTTTAGTCCCTTGCAAAAAGCAAAAATGGAAAAAGGTCAAAATACCTTTAGCTAAACAGTTAAAACACGACTAAAAAAAGTTTCTTTAAATTTTACTGTCGGTTCGCCAAGATTCTATAGGCACCCTAAAATAAGCAAGTCACTCACTACTAAATAAGGTTGAGATTTCTTTGAAAAATAAAGGAAACAAGTTCTACAAAAACACTCATGGAACCGTTTTCAGAATGAAGTCAAACAATAAACGCAGGAAAAAAATGGCACTAATGAAAAAAACACGAAATAAGTTTATGCCTGTGAGTATGCCGAAGGCTATCTAAAGCCTTTTTGAAAATTCCCCTTTTAGAAATAGTCTTAATTGGACTTTTTTACCTTTGAGTTTCTTGTCACGAAGTACTCTTGCAAACTCATTATTTTTGGAAAAAAGCAAGACTACGGCCAATATAGAATAGCAAGTTAAACATATTGACCTCAAACAAAGTGCTATTACTTCAAGTGGCCTGTTTCAATCAGGGATATTAACCTGTTTTCTTTTTTATGGTATCCATGCGACTTGGAGTTCTCTTTTCAGGCGGCAAAGACTCAACGCTTGCCCTTCACTATGCTGCGGAAAAAGAAGAAGTCACCTGCCTCATCACGCTGGTTTCGCAGAACAAGGAAAGTTACATGTTCCATACTCCCAACATTGACATTTCGGCTCTTGAAGCAGAAGCATTAGGGCTCCCGCAAATAAATAAGACAACACAGGGCGAGAAAGAAAAGGAACTGGTCGACTTGCAGGAAGCTATCGCGGAGGCAAAAGAAAAGTTCCAAATTGAAGGCGTCGTAACGGGCGCTGTGGAGTCAGTTTACCAGGCGGAGCGAATACAGCGTATTTGCTGGGAACTTGGACTTTGGTGTTTTAACCCGCTTTGGAAGCATGATCAGAAAGCGCTTTTGGAGGAGCTGGTGAAGAGGGGGTTTGAGGTAGTTATTTCTGGAGTTTTCGCTTATCCACTTGATGAGAAATGGCTCGGGAAACGACTTGATACCCAGCTTATCTCACAGTTGGTTGAGCTTCAGCGACAATATGGGTTGAGCCCAAGCGGCGAAGGCGGCGAAATAGAAACCACGGTTTTGGATGCACCTCTTTTCAAGCAGAAAATCGAAATTCTCAGTAGCAATGTTGAAGCAAGGGGTAACTCTGGAACATTCACCATTGAAGAGGCTCGGCTGGTTAACAAATGATTTTAGTCGTTGACATGAACTACAAGAAGGATTCGCTTGGTTTCTTCGAGTTTGTGCAGCCCATATTGGTTGTTGCCAGCAAACTGGAAAACTGCTTTGTGAAGCATTTTCTTGAAGTAACCGAGGACGAATTGTGTAGATGTGACAGGGTCATTCTTTCGGGAACAGCGCTCAAAGACACAGCCACGTTAACCCAGCTTGAAAAGTTTCAGTGGCTCAAACAAATAAGCAAGCCGGTGCTGGGCATCTGTGCAGGCATGGAAACTATCGGCGCAGTTTACAAGATGCAGCTGGCGAAGAGTCTGGAGATAGGCATGACGCAAATAGTTACAGTTAAAGAAAACCCTCTTGCAAAGGGAGATTTCAAGGCTTACTCACTTCACAGCATCTGTGTTGAGGGCTCAAGCGAATTTGAGGTATGGGCTAAATCAGAAAAATGCGTCCAAGTAATAAAGCACAAGCAGAGACAAATTTACGGAGTTCTTTTCCATCCTGAAGTTAGAAACCAAGAAATTTTAACACAATTTATTTCAATAAAATAACAGGAAGCGAATGGTGTCATTGTCATTTATTACGATGATCGTGGACCAACATATCAGGCTTTAACTTCAGAAAACAGAACAGTTCAAACGCGCTACTGCGAACTATTTGTTTTAAGAAGGGATTTGATTTTAACGTCGCTTAGAAAATATTACAATTTTAGGCATCATTAAAGTTGGTTAAGAGATAAAAGCAGGTCTTTCTTACTACTACTGAAGGAGTTTTAGTAATGCTGAAATTGCCAGTTGAAAAACTAAGAAGAACTTGCGATCCCACCTTTATGCAGTGCGAGTCAACCCAGGATCTTATTCCCAGTAACGAAATTATCGGGCAGGAAAGAGCTGTTCGCGCTTTAAAGTTCGGGCTTGGAATAAAGAACCACGGCTTCAACATGTACGTGGCAGGCTACCCGGGTACCGGACGGAAAACCGCAGTCAAAAACTTTGTGGAAGCACAAGCCAAAACGCAGCCTGTTCCGCCTGACTGGTGCTATGTTAATAATTTCGCCAACCAGTATGAACCCACAGCAATACAGCTTCCATCTGGGAAAGGCAAACAGTTCAAGGCAGACATGAAGGGCTTTATTGAAAACGTCAAGAACGCTCTGCCTAAAGCTTTCGAAAGCGAAGATTACGCGGCAAGAAGACAAACTACGATTCAAGGCTTAGAAAACCAAAGGAAACAGCTGATTGAAGAGTTAAGCGTTAAAGCACAGGCTGAAGGCTTCGTGATCCAAACTACCCCAGTGGGGCTGCTTCTCATCCCAGTTCTGGACGGCAAACCACTAAGCGAAGAGGAAATGTTGGCGTTGCCTCAGAAAACCAAAGACAGGTTCAACGAAAAAAGAGAGAGGCTGGAAACAGAATTCCGAAACACTATGAGGCAACTAATTGATATGGAGAGACAAATCCATGAAGCGCTAAAGAAGCTAAACAAGGAAGTTGCCCTCTACGCCATCGGCAACCAGACGGAAAGCCTCAGCGAAAAATACCGAGATACCCCCGAAGTTACAACTTACCTTAAGGCGGTAGAAAACGACATTTTGGACAACCTAGGGCAGTTCGCTAGGAGAGGCGGCGGTACCGGTGAAGAAGAACAGCTTCCGTTTCAAATGCCGTGGATGCGTGAAGACCCATACAAGAAATATGAAGTGAACGTCATTATCGACAACTCGGAAATCAAAGGCGCACCTGTAGTCGTGGAAACAAATCCTACATACCCCAATCTTTTAGGGAGAACTGAGAAAGAAGCACAGTTCGGCGCCTTAACAACCGATTTTAGCATGATCCGAGGCGGATCCATCCATAAAGCAAACGGTGGATACCTAATTGTCCCCGTTGAAGACTTGTTGCGTAACCCGTTCTCTTATGATGGCTTAAAAAAAGACCTAAGAGAATCAAAAATAGTTATTGAGGAGCCTGAAGAACGCTACGGTTTCCTTAGCGTAAAAACCCTAAAGCCTCAGCCCATTCCTCTGTCGGCCAAAGTAATCATCATAGGAGACCCATACATTTACCAGACGATGTTCCAGTTAGACCCTGACTTTAGAGAACTCTTCAAAATAAAAGCCGAATTCGACACAGTGATGGATAGAACCGACGACAAAGTGGGTAAATATGCTGCTTGGGTATGCGGTATCTGCGACAAAGAAGACCTCAAACACCTCGACGGCACAGGAGTCGCAAAGCTAGTGGAGTACAGCTCAAGAGTTGCAGACGACCAATACAAACTATCAACTCAATTTTCCATTATCGGCGACGTAATTCGCGAAGCCAACTTTTACGCATTCCAGGACAACTCCGAATTCATCACAGGAGACCATGTGAAGAGAGCAATCGAAGAAAAAGTCTACCGCTCAAAACTCATCCAAGAGAAGATTCAGGAAATGATAAAACGCGGTTTCTTCCTCATCGACACAGTAGAGCAAAGCGTTGGTCAAGTAAACGGCTTGTCCGTTATGGGTCTAGGCGACTTCGCTTTCGGTAACCCATCCCGCGTTACAGCAAGCATTGGGCTGGGAAGAGAAGGCGTGATTGACATTGAAAGAGAAGCCAAAATGGGGGGACCCATACATACCAAAGGAGTCCTAATTTTGAGCGGCTACCTAAATGACAAGTACGCAAGAGACAAGCAGCTAGCCCTTTCCGCACGACTGGTTTTTGAGCAGAACTATGAAGGAGTAGAAGGCGACAGCGCATCAAGCACCGAACTATACTCGATTCTTTCAGCGCTTTCAGGTTTACCGATAAAACAAAACATCGCGGTGACAGGCTCAGTTAATCAGAAAGGTGAAGTTCAAGCGATAGGCGGTGTTAACGAAAAAATCGAGGGCTTCTTTGAAGTCTGCAAGCTCAAGGGCTTAACTGGCCAACAAGGCGTTATGATTCCAGAAAGCAACGTACAGAACTTGATGCTTAAAGAAGAAGTAGTTGAAGCAGTTAAATCCGACAAATTCAACATCTACTCGGTAAAAACAATCGATGAAGGCATAGAGTTTCTCACGGGAACAAAAGCAGGGCAACGACAACAAAACGGCAAATTTGAAGAAGGTACAGTGAACTTCCTTGTTGACAAGCAACTTCGGGAAATGGCTGAAAAACTCAAAGAGTTCCCGCAGTTTGAGATGAGGGAAAAGAAAACCGAAGATTGACCAAAAACTGTGTTTAATCTGACTTTCTCATTTTTTAGTTTTTTTTCACTTTTTTTCGGATATAGATTTTGAATCTATATTCAGACTAATCAAAGCTTATCTTGCAACCTCACCGAATAGAGTCAGGTGCAAAACTGGTGACAAGAAAAAGTCGGCACAAACATAAATCTTCGGCGATTCCTTTTCTTCCAGCCCTAGCCTGCATATTCCTTGCTGGAGTTTGCTTGAGCTGGATAGGAAACCAGAAAAAAGTAAGCACGCCAATATCTAAAATGCGTGAACACGTCAAAGATGATGTGGTAAACATAATGCCATGCGTTTTAGAAGAGAATAAAACTTTAACAAATAGTTAATTTAACCTTCAACCGTTTTTTTTCCATTCCTTGCCATTTTTCCAACTAAAACTTGAATGGGAAACTCGCATGCTTGTTGTTGACGCGAGACAACCACAATTCCATTTATAGTTGGCGGCGAGTTGTTAGATTGCGAGAAATAGCCATCCAAGAGGTACACCCAAGCTTGGCGGGAGAGCTGTTAGGCGAGGCGTTGAACTGTAATGCCTGAACTGTTAGATCCTTTTTTGGCGGCGCCTCGAGTAAACACTTGGCGACCCCGTCAAGCCTACTTTTGGTTACGTTTTACAAGAGGCAACTAAACGGTTTTTTGTATAGAATTTATTAAGGTTAGTGGCAATGCTAATTCATGTTGAGCCGCTTTGAGTTATAAATCAAAAATGCATCCGCGAGTAAGCAACGCCGAAATGGCAATTTTTCAATCCTTAAGCATAGCTGGATTAACAAGCGGCATGGTAACACAAAAACCAATAATCCTTAGAACAACCGTTCCTGACTTTTGCTGGGCTGAAAAACGAAAAATTGTGTATTTGGATGGTATTCCAGTTCATAGCAGCGATAAACAGCAGCAACGCGACAGCGAAATCGATGAACTTTTGGAAGCTCAAGGCTGGGATGTTTTAAGGATTCCATATAATCCACCTTTAACAGAGAAATGCTTGGAAGAAATTATGGCGGCAATCAAACGTTTCCTTAATATCGACGAAGAAACGTAAAGTTAATGGTTTTAGAAAACGTATGAAAACATATTTATTTGTAAGAGTTAACCTTTTTGCGAATGCTCCGGTAGTATAGTCCGGTCAAACCTTACTAAGATTTCTTATTAAGGGACTAAGTATAGCGGCCTCTCGAGTCGCGGACCCGGGTCCAAATCCCGGCCGGAGCACCAAAATCTTCTATACTTGTATAATGCGTTACTAAAAAAACGAAATTAAAGAAGGA
Source organism: Candidatus Bathyarchaeota archaeon (assembly GCA_003164295.1). Lineage (GTDB taxonomy): Archaea > Thermoproteota > Bathyarchaeia > Bathyarchaeales > Bathycorpusculaceae > Bathycorpusculum. The sequence continues at coordinate 165,653 of PLTA01000061.1, read as the reverse complement.
AATTTAGTGGGAGAATAGTTTTTCGTAGGGTCTCTTTGAGACTGGCAGTATCTTCTTGAAATTGTGTGCCATTATTTGCTGTGGGTCAGCGCCGAAGTGGCAACAGTATTCCTTAACTAAGCGTTCGATGGTTTGCAGATCGCGTTTACCAGCGTCGAGAGTTTTTGTGCCGTTGACTGGTTCTAGGATTTCTCCGCGTTCGTAGATTACTCCACCATGCATGCCTGTGCCGACGAATCTTGCTTTGCATTTTTCGCCTTCTTTGAGGTTCAACCCTAAGATGACCATGATTCCGCCGGCCATGTACTCTGCAAGGAAGTCGCCTGCTGTTTGCCCAATGACTATTTTGGGGATTTTTTTCTGGTACTCTTTCATGTGTATGCCGACGCGATAGCCGACGAAGTCGCGTACAAAGATTTTGCCGCCTCTCATAGAGTTGCCTGTTACGTCTCCTGCATGACCGTTTATGATTATTTCTCCCTCGTTCATCGTGTTGCCGCAGCCGTCCTGTGCGTTACCGTGAACCACCACTTTTGGTCCACTCATAAAGGCGCCAAGGTCGTTGCCAGGGGTTCCGTAGAGGTCAATTTGGAGGTTTGTGTCAAGGTCAGTTCCTATGTAGCGTTGCCCACAGACATTGTGCACTTCTATTCGCTCAAAGCCGTCTGCGCAGATGGCCTGTCGTAATAGGCAGTTTAGGTCTTTGTAGTAGAAGTCTTCAGCGTTTACTTTAAGCACTTTGCTTTCCAGTGTTACTCTTGAAAAGTATTTTTGGTCAATTTCCATTTTTGGTTTCTGTTCAAGCATACGTTTTATTCTCCAGCCATTTTAACGCCCAGAATCTTGAGTTCGGTTCTGGATAAGCCAACGCCTCTAAGTGCCAAACGGTTGCCCCTTAGGCTTTCGATGGCGTTTATTCCCATGCCGCCCATCATGTCTTTGATTTCGAGGCTCCAGCTGTTCAACAAGTTAACGAGACGTTTAGATGCGATGTCGGGGTTTATGCGCTTGCTAATCCATGGATCACTTGTAGCGATACCCCACGGGCATTTACCTGTGTAGCAGCGTTGGCAAACAGTGCAGCCCATAGAAATCAAAGCCGCCGTTGCTATGTACACAGCGTCAGCACCCAACGCTATGGCTTTAACCACGTCAGCGCTGCTTCTTATGCCCCCCGCAATTACCACGGAAGCATTGTTTCTTATGCCTTCCTGCCGCAGTCGCGAATCGACTTGCGCTAGGGCAAGCTCAATGGGCATGCCGACATTATCTCGGATGACTTTAGGTGCCGCACCAGTTGCTCCTCTAACACCATCAAGCGCAATTATGTCAGCTCCAGCCCGAACCATGCCGCTAGCGATTGCCGCTGCATTATGAACTGCCGCAATTTTGACAGAGATTGGTTTTGAGTAGTTTGTGGCTTCTTTAAGTGCATAAATTAACTGTCGCAAGTCTTCGATCGAGTAGATGTCATGTTGAGGGTAGGGTGAAAGCGCATCTGTTCCTTCAGGTATCATGCGTGTTTTGGCTACATGCGCGGTTACTTTTTCACCTGGTAAGTGTCCGCCTATGCCTGGCTTTGCGCCTTGCCCAATTTTTATTTCTACCGCTGCGCCTGCGTCAAGGTATTTGGGGTGAACTCCGAATCGTCCGGAAGCAACCTGCACGATGGCGTGGCTGCCGTATTTGTAGAGGGTTTGGTCTAAGCCGCCTTCGCCAGTGTTAAAGTATGTACCGCATTCCGTTGCTGCCCGGGCTAAGGATTTATGCACATTTAAGCTGATGGCGCCATAGGACATGGCTGAGAACATAACTGGGATATCAAGACAAAGCTGTGGAGTAAGCTGGGTTTTGAGCATGATTTCGCCGTTTTCCACTGTCATCTCTAGCTGGTCTGGTTTTGCGCCTAGGTAGGTTCTGATTTCCATTGGTTCACGCAGAGGGTCAATTGACGGGTTGGTTACTTGGCTTGCGTTTAGGAGCAGCCGGTCCCAGTAAGTGTAGTATGGTTTGTCGTTGCCCATTCCTGTGAGGATTACTGCGCCGGTTTCCGATTGTTTTTTGCAGTCGCGGATTGCTTCTGATGTCCAGTTGGCGTTTTCTCTGCTAGCGTTAGGGTTTTTTCTTATTGTGATGGCGTGGGTTGGGCAGAATGTTACGCAGCGTAGGCAGTTAACACAGTTCTCGTCTTTGCTGCAGATCGTGTCTGTTTCTTCATCGTATGAATGCGTCTCATACGTACATTGGTTAACGCAAACTTTGCAGCGTATGCAGCGGTTTTGGTCCCGCTCAACTAGGTATTCAGGTATGACATAGGTTTTCATTGGGTTTGTCCTCCTGCTAAAACCTCGATGGTTTTAGGTTTGTAGTTTTTTAGTCGTGCCACGACTGGTTCTCCGCCTCTTGGTGCCCAGAACTTGTCTAGGTTTGGTGCAACTAGTCGCATGGCCGATTCTTCTGATGCCAAATACACGAAGTCACCGTTTTGGCCAGCAACCATGGGGCGCAGTTTGATGCGGTCAGTTAAGCCTATCATTTCGCCGTGGTGAGCAATCACTATGCTGAAAGGCCCATTCATGAGTAGGCTGCCGTAGGTTTGCCGTAGCGTTCTCAACAGCAGCGCTTGTTTAGGTTCCATGCGGTCTATTTCTTCCCATAGGGGTGCTGCAAAGATTTGAGCTACGAGACTTATTGGCAAGTGCTGTCTTCGGATGAGCAAGTCAACGGCGTATGCTAGCACTTCAGTGTCGGTTTGCATAGTGCATTTGTAACCGTACATTTCCAGATAGCGACGGTTGATGCCATACGAGGACAACTCCCCGTTGTGTACCACTGTCCAATCCAAGATGTTGAATGGATGTGCTCCTCCCCACCAACCGGGAGAGTTAGTTGGGAATCTGCTGTGGCAACTCCATAAGTAGCCTTGGTAGTCTTCCAGACAGAAGAAGTCTGCAACGTCTTCGGGGAAGCCAACGCCCTTAAAGACGCCCATGTCTTTGCCGCTTGAAAATACGAATGCTTTGCCAGTTTCCGTGTTAATACGCATGATTGCCTCTATAATGTAGTCTTCTTCGTTCTGATTCTCAGGCCGCTGTTTTTTAGGATCAACGAAGTATCGCCAGACTAGAGGAGGATTATGAACGTTGGCTGGTCTTGTCTGCATTTCCTCGTCGTAGACTATATCGAATTTGGAGGCAAGGGTTTTGTCGGTCCTCTCTTTGGCTTCCTTACTTAGGTACATTATGTGAAAGGCATAGTGTTCTTTGAAGTCTGGATAGACACCGTAAACTGCAAAGCCGCCGCCTAATCCGTTGCCGCGGTCATGCATGTTTGCCATGGCTTTTACTGGGTCTTTGGAGCCGAAGCGATTGCCTTCGGTGTTCATGGCAGCGTAGATGCCGCATGCTGAAAAGTCTTTGTCGTCGCCGAATGGGTTGATTACTTTCATATCGTATTTATCCATTTTACTGCACCACACTCATTTTTTTCTGCATGCTTGTTGGCATGGTTGCCCAGCTAAAGTCGTCCGATAGGAGCTCCTCCTTGAATTTTTTCACATTAACCGCGTTCTTCATTAAATATAGCAGGATGCCTGCTCTCTCAATGCGGTTTACAAGGGTCAAGCCTACAATAACGTTGTTTCTAAGAACAATTTTCTTGTAGATATTGTGCTCGAGGTCCTCTTTGACGAGGATTCCCAGCGTTGGGTCCTCTTTGGGGTTAGCTAAACCTACGGACACAAGGGGTATTCCGAAGTACTTGAGACTGCTCATGTTTGTGCCTCCGGCATAAGTGGTTTTTTTGCCCGCCATGTTGTAACCTGCAACCTTTCCTTCCAGTACTGCAAGCGGCCACAGGGGTAGGGTGCGGTTCTGGTTCAAGATGAAGTCATAGGCTTCTGCAACGTCGCCGCTGGCGTAAACGTCAGGCACATTTGTCTGCATCATATTGTCAACAACTATGCCTCTGTTAATTTTCACGGTGCTACCGACAACGAGCTCAGTGCGTGGGATAACTCCAATGGCCATTATGACAAGGTCGCATGGTACTTGACCCCCTTTGGTTAGAAGTACTCCTCCGACTGCACCATCGTTGTCTGGTCTGCCCAAGATGTTCTGGACGGATTGACCAGTGACAACGTTAACGCCTGCTTTGCGGACAACAGCTTCCATAATATCTGAGCCTTTTGCATCCACAAGTAAGCTTAGAATTTTATCCTGTAACTCCACCATTGTAACTTTTAAGCCGCGTTTAACGAGTGCTTCTGTTACGCTTATGCCGATAAGGCCTCCTCCTATGACGACTGCTGCCTTAGCGTTTATCGCATCTATTTTAGCTGCAATACGCTGAGCATCTCCGATAGTAGTAAACGTGAATACGCCGTCTTTTTCTGAGCCTTCCGTCTTGGGAACGAAGGGTTTGCCCCCGGTGGCAAGCAACAGTTTTTCATATGGAACTTTTTCGCCGCCTTCGAGCTGAACAGTTTTCTCGGTGAAGTTTAGGGCAACGGCTTTTTTGCCCATCAAAGCCTCGACATTGTGTTCCTTCCAGAATTCTTCGGTTCGGCAATTGATTTTTTTCAAGTCGGCTTTGCCGCTGACAAAGTCGCTGATCATGGGGCGACTGTAGTGTGAACAGCCCTCATCTGTGATTACTGTTATTGTGCCAACTGGATCAACTTCACGAATAGCTTCTACAGCGCCTAATCCTGCCGCTGAAGCCCCAACTATGAGGTATTTTGCCATCAGGGTTTCACCTCTTTGAAAACCAACGCTTCGTTGGGGCAGTTGGAAACGCATGCAGGCTGGTCAAAGCCTTGGCAGAGGTCACATTTAGTAACCACATGACCTTCTTTGTCCATTATTATGGCGCCGTATGGGCAAATCATTACGCATGTCCAACAACCCATGCATTTGTCTTTGTTGTGGATAACTTGCCCAGTTTTTTCGTCTTTGGTCATGGCGCCAGATAGGCAAGCTGTTACACAAGGAGCGTCGTCGCAGTGGCGGCATTGTATCGCAAAGGAAACAGGTTTGTTGCGTTCAACCTTTACTCTGCTAATCGGTTTAGGCCGTTCCATGTTGTAGGCTTTGACTATATCTTTTGATTTTGAATGTTGCACTAGGCAGTGGACTTCGCAGAGTCCGCAGCCTATGCAGTTTTCTTGTTTTGCAATAATTCTTTTAACCATAAAATCTCCCTCAGCTGTCATTATTTAGCGTGGACGAGTGAGCATGTGAATGAAGAGTTCAATGTCGGTTGTGCATAAAACGGCTTTGCTTGCCGTTGTTTGATTAGCAGTTTTGGTTATTGTTTTGCAGGTGTTCACTGCCATTTTTACCACTTTTTTGTTTATTATGCGCCAGTAAAATGGCATGTATTCTATATAACTTTGTCGATAATCATTTATATGCCAGTTCACGAAATATGTTATCTAAATGAAACATATATCAGGAGACTCTTTTCATGGCTGAAAAAGACCTCGGATACAGAAGAGTCCAATGCACAGGCAGAGGCTCATACATAATCTCCCTACCCAAAGAGTGGGTAGAAGACTTAGAACTCAAAAGAGGCAGCGAAATAGCCTTCAACATAGAACCAGACTCCACCCTCATGCTCGTTCCCCGAAAAATTCAGGAAAAAGAAGGCAGAGGCAACTCCGCAAAACCCAAGGAATACTACATAAGCGTCGACCCCAAAGAAAACATACAAGCTACGCTACGCATGATCAGGGCGTTATATGCCATCGGTGCCGATATAATCCGTGTCCACTTCAAAAGCACCAAAGAGTCCATGCCCTTCAAAAACGAAATCAAAACCCTTGCCCGAGATAGCTTTCTTGGTTCAGAAATAATCGAGGAAACCCCAGATGAAATTACCCTGCAAATCCTAATCAAGCACTCTGAGTTTCCAATAGAGAAAGCAGTCAGAAGAATGGCTATTGTTGCGCTTGCAGCTAATCGAGACGCAATCGCAGCCCTGAGAGATAGAAGCACAGCGTTGTTTGACAGTGTTATCCAATCTCACAACGATGTTAACCGCCTTGGCCTCTATATCGTTCGTCAACTAAAATACGGCATAGAACGCAACCTCTACCGTGAACTTGGGTTTAAAACGCCTAAAGAGTTTCTGCTCTATCGCATAGCCGTAAACGACGTTGAAAGCATTGCGCAGAATGCTATGAATATCATAAACAACCTTGGTTCATTACAGAAAATGATCGACGATGAAACGCTTTATGTGAGGGATCCCATTGACGAAGAAACATATAATCAGCTGGTTACTTACAGCGCACAGGCACATCAGCTCTATGATGACGCAATAAAAGCGCTCTTCAAAAGAGAATACAAAGATGCTGAGCGGCTAATTTCAAAGAGGGAATCGCTCAAACCGCTGGAAAATGAGCTAATCATGGTGATGTCAACTAAAAAGACGGACCCCAACGTCGCGTCGCTGTTGCGACTGATTTTTGACAGTTCCAGACGAATAATGGATTACAGCGGAAACATGGCAGAACTCACACTTAACCGCACAGTAGAAGAACAATGCTCGCAACTAGCCACAAAATAAAACGATTTCATGAAAGACGCAGGAATTGTTGATCTCGGTTTTTATCCATTATTTTATTTATTATTTCTCAACAATTTTCCTTAAAATATTGAGTTCACATAATTCTGTGCAGGGTAAACATCACCATTTCGATTACTCAAGAGCTTTGTGAAAAAATGAAGCGGCATTCAGAGGTTAAGTGGAGCGAAGTGGTCCGCAAAGCGTTAGCAAATTATGTTGATAGGTTAGAAATAATTGAAGGCGGAGTAGTACCTATAAAAAAAATCGCCAAAGCGCTAAAGGATTCAGGTGTTGACACTTCAAAAATCGACTTAGAGAAAGCGATTAAATATTATGAGGAAGGCAGGAAACTGGAATGGAAGAGGTTGTCTACGACACAAATGAGCTCATAGACCTGCTTAAAAAAAGAAAACTGGATCTAACTGGCTTTACAACAATATTTAGCTTAGTAGAGTTTCACAAAGCGCTGGAATTCGAGGAATTAGCTGTTATTTACCCAGACTTGGAAGATTATAGGGAAAGCATAGAAATTTCGTCAGCATTGCTTCAATCGGGAAATCCATTGCCAGCCGTAGACATAATGGTAGCCGCTATGTGTATTCGAAGAAATCTGACCCTATCCACCAAAGACAACAACTTTTCAAGCATAAAATCAGTCCGAAAAAACTTCAAAATAGAACTGACCAAATAAACGTTAGGTCTTGCACGAAAAATACTTTAATCATGTTTTTCTTCTTGCTCTGCAATTAGGACAAAAGACCGCTGTTTGAAAAAATATTACCTGGCTCAGTTAAACCTTAGAATTAGAGGATTCAAAAAAACTTAGTAGAAGCTGCGTGCTTCTTTGCGTTTTTCGGCTTCTTCGTAGAACCGCAGGACTTCGTCGATGATTTCAACATTTGAGAGCAGCATGCGTCTGCAACAGTACCGTTTTACGCCTAGGCTGTCTAGGATGTCGCTGGCGTTTTCGCCCGTCTTGATTCTGCGGGTGAACTCGTCCCATTTGTCTCCAACCAGCTTGCCGCAGGTGAAGCACCTCACGGGAATAATCACTTGTTTTTTCCTCCTTCTTACCTGTAACTTTTCTGTTCCTTTGATCTTGCACCGGCGCCGCCGACTTTCTTGGTTTCCTTAGCTCGGCTGTCACCGACAATCATGGTTCGATCATACTCGCTAAAGACGGTGCGTAAGTGAGTGCTTTTTGTCCACTTCAACAGTGCGTTTGCAACTGCCATGCGAGCTGCTTCAGCTTGACCCATATATCCTCCGCCTCTTGTTTTCACATCCATGTCCAACTGAAGCCAAGTTTCAGACCCCGCTTGTAAGAGTGGCTCCATGATTTTTGCGCGTGCGATGTCTGGCTCGTAAATTTCAACTGGGGTCTTGTTTATACGTACTTTGCCGTTGCCTTGCTTGACGATGGCTCGGGCAAATGCTGTTTTTCGTTTTCCACTAACAACTAAAACTTTTTTTGCGGGCATAATTATTCCATCCTGTTTCTCCAACCGATATCGGTTGCTAACTCACCAAGGGTGAAGTGAGGACCTTTCAGGTTTGCTGATGATGCTTCGATGAATGTTACCATTTCTTTGTCCTTTAGATCGACCGGTATACCCATATAACATTTTAGGCGTTTGTAGGCGCTTTTGCCTTTTGGCTGTTTGAACGGTAGCATGCCGCGGACGGTTTTTCGCAGGAAACGGTCTGGCCTTCTGTAGTGGAAGGGACCGCGTTCTGGAGCGCCGACTTCAAGGAACAGGTGTGCCTCAAGGACCTTACTTTTTCGTTTGCCTGAGAAAACGGCTTTTTCAGCATTGAGTATGATGACTTCTTCACCGTTAAGTAAACGTTTAGCAACTTTGCTGCACATTCTGCCAACGATCAATCCTTCGGCGTTGACCAGTGTAGGGGAGACTTTTGTTGTCTGCATTTTTTTCACCGAATAATTTTGATGTTTGCGCCCTTGGGGTTTTTCTCTAAGAGCTCAGATATAGAAACATACTTTGCTTTGGCAGCCGCCAGCTTTACTTTGGCTTTCTCGGAGGCGCCAAATGATGCAACTGTAACTGCGTGATCAATGCTGCCTGAACCGAGAAGTTTGCCTGGGACAATCACTGTGTCAGCGCGTTTTGTGTTGCGGCTGATTTTGCTCAGGTTTACTGTGACGCGTTGGCTGCGAGTTTTCGACAAGTATTCCGCTATGTCTAGCCAGATACCTGCTTGTTTCTCTCGGCTTTCTTTCTTTAGCAAACTGATAAGTTGAATTAATTCTGGGTTTGTGGTTTTGGTTTCTCTCATTGCTCTTCAGCCTTTTCAGCTTTTAATAATTCTTCGACTTCGTTTAGTTGTTTACCTAACGCTTTGGTTGCTTCCAAAAGCACTCGTTCTGGAGCAAGCGCACCTGACGATTCAATGCTAAGTATGAATTCGTTCTTTTCCCACTCAATTTTCAGCGGGGAAGGCTTCTTTGGGCAAGCTTCAACACAGTCCATACAAAGATTACACGACAATAGGTCCCTTACGTCAACTTTTTCTTCCTTGTAACTGAGGACTTTTTTTGGGCAAATGTCAACACATTTTTGGCAGTCACCGCATTTCTCAGCGGGAGTGGTTATTTTAGGGTAATATTTGTATGCGCACATTGAAACAGGTTGCCACTTCGCGTGAACTTTGCCTCGTCCGAGCCTAGCGTATGCTTCAAGCTTGAGCTTTTGGTTTTTAGCCAGCTTTACTATAGGAACTTTATCTGACACAGGGATAATTTCTGGGTTTTCAGAGACGATTTCGCCTGAGTAAACTGTTCTTGTTCCTTCTTTAGCTTCTGCATCCAAAGTGAGCGTTACTCGGCATTTAGGGCAGCCGAATTCGCTTTGGCATTCGCAATCTTCTGGAAGGTTGTAGGTGTCAAGATCGGTTTTCAGCGGCGTAAGCCCAAGCCTATGAGCGATGATCTCATCCTGTAAAATTGAGCTGTTTTCTATCATGACAACTTCTTCAATTGCCATACATGGAACCTCAGCGAGCGCTATTCGACGCAGAGCATTCATTAACGGAACATCCACTTCTTTAACAACTATGCGGAGGTTGTTATCGTTTTTTTCAAGGATTTCAATTTTCACTTGCTGAGACACTCCAATAAGGTTACAATAATTTCAGTGCGTTTCAATAGAGATATAGGGCATTATTTCAATTTTTCTGTCAATAAAGAAGGGAAATTGAGTTTAGACTCTTCTTCCTCTTCTGCCACCAGGCCTTCTTGTGCCGTCATGGGGAATTGGTGTAACTTCTTCAATGCGTTCAATTTTGAAACCGAATCTTGCAAGCGCGCGTATGGCTGCTTGGGCACCTGGTCCTGGAGTTCTTGGTCCTGAACCGCCTGGCGCTCGAACTTTAATGTGGATGGCTGTTATTCCTTTGTCTCTAGCTACTTCAGCTGCGCCTGTGGCTGCTCGCATTGCAGCGTATGGTGAGGATTCCATGCGGTCTGCTTTGACAAACATTCCACCGCTTGTGCGAGCTATTGTTTCTGCGCCTGAAAGATCTGTTATGTGGATTAATGTGTTGTTGTAGGAGCTAAAGATGTGAACGATGGCAAATTTCTCGTTTCGTTTGCTGTTTGCGCTCAGAATCTGCCGCCTCCTCTGCCGCCTCTTCGGCCTCTTGTGGGCTGCCTAATTTCTGGTTGTTTAGCAACCACTGATAATCCCGCACGTAATGCGTGAGCTTGGTTTGCAATTGCACTCTCTGGTGAATAGATAACATTTGGTTCATCTGCTTTTGGCACCAGATAGCCGGGAATAGTTACTCTGCGACCGTCGATGGTTACATGTCCATGGGTGATTAATTGCCGTGATTGGAATACTGTTCGCGCTAAACCTTTTCGGAAAACAATGGTCTCCAACCTGCGTTCTAAGAGATCTTCAATGGTTAAGTCTAAAACGTTATCTAACACAGCAGTATCTTGCAAGATTCCAAGTTTTTTGAGTTTAATTAACTGTTCATTTTCCATTTTTGCGCGTTCTTCGGGAGTTTTACTGATAAGTGACCGGGCGATGCCTCTGGTTTTTGATAGAGTAGTTTTAAGACGCCAAAGCTCATGTTTATTTCGTAAGCCATATTGCCCCAGGAGCTTAAGCTCTTCTTGAAGAATGTCTTTACGCCAACGATATCGTGGCGTATCAAACTTTTTACGCTGCTTCTTTGGATCTCCCATGTTTATTTGCCTCCTTCAGCTGGTGCTCCACCAGGTTTCTGCATGAGGGTCTTTTTCTTTACTCCCAAAGCTTTGCCTGCTCGTCCAGTGGTTTTTGTATGTTGTCCACGAACTTTCAGGCTGTAAGCGTGGCGGTATCCTCGCCAAGATCTAATGTTTTTAGCTTCATCAATATCCTGTTTTGTTCTTAAAACAAGGTCAGCACTTAAAAGATGCATGTCTTTTCCAGTTTCCGAGTCTTTTCGCCTGTTGTACATCCAAATTGGAAGATTGTACTTTGCTGGTTCTCGAATGACATCTTCTATTTTTGAGATGTCGGATTCTGTTATATAGCCTACTCTAAGGTCAGGATTTACACCGGCCTTTTTCAAAATTGCATTTGAGAGACTCATGCTTACACCTTTTATTTGCGCTACCGCGTAAGAAGTCTTAAGGGTACCTTGAACATCGGTTCCCATAATACGAAGTATGTAACGATATTCCTGTGACATGCTAAGTTTTCATCCGTTTTTTATGTTAAAGCATATACGAAATGAGTCAGTATTTATTTAAACCTTTTTGACGCGAAGCCCATATCATCCGTCAATAAGCAATCGAGTCTCTGGGGGTTTCTCCATGGATAATTTTTTTGGTAAGCGAAATGTAAATACCAATCGCATATACGCTATGGGCAAGAGCATGATAGATACAATAACAATCATTGGCTTAATCGCCGCTGCCTTCACAACTCTTGCACTTTTCCCACAACTGTTTAAGGTTTGGAAAACAAAATCAACTAAAGACATCTCCACTGAAATGTTCATCCTTTATTGTGGGGGCGTGCTATTATGGTTTATTTATGGAGTTGACTTAAAAAAATCTGCCAATTATTCTGGCAAATTCGTTAGCATTTATCCAAGCAATGATAATTCTGTTATTTAAGACTAAATACAAATAGAAATTGATTTACCTGATTTCGTCGTGGCAGATTAAGCGTTGCTTAACTATATCTATAACGTTAATAGTTGAATTTATCCAACGCAAATAAGCATTCAACGTTGAACGTAGGGCAACTGTGTCCTCAGCTATAACCGTTAAAACTAGAAATACTCCATCTGGCTCCAATTTTACATTGGCTCGCCTAGTTGCCAAAGTGTTGGTTTCTGGTGTTAAAGCTTCAAGAAGAGTTGCTAATTCTTTGTCTGATTGAAACTTTAATCGAACCATAGCCTTTGCTTTAATCGCCATAAAACATCCAAATGCTAAACAGAAGTTCAAAGTAATAAATGAAATCTATAATTAAACAAAAAGAAAATAAAAGAAAGAAGCTTATTGAGTTTCTTCTTCAGTTGCCGATTCTACGGTTTCAGCTTCAGCTTTTTCTGCTTCTTTTGTAGCTTCGTCTACTGGTAAGCCTTTAGCTGCTCGCCTTGCAATTATACCGAGTTTTGTTACTGGAGTATATGCTCCACCTGCGAAGGTGTGGCTGCATTTGCTACATTTCCAGATACCGACGCTTTCCCGTTTTACTCGTACGAAGCCGCAGTTTGGGCATTTGTGCGGTTTTTTGAGTTCAGTTATTACTTTTATATAGCGTTTTCTAACTGTGGCACCGTAACGTGGTCCGAAACCTCGAGTTGGACCTACTTTCTTTGTTTTTGGCACTTTTGTCACCAATTAAGTTTTTTGCGTATTTCCGCAGATTTCTCTTGAGCAATCTTTGATGCTTCTAAAATCTGTTGTGGTGTGAAATAGCCGGAGCCGCCTTTCTGAATGGCACAAATGTCGTTATCGTCGTTAATTGCCATTGATATTCTTGAGTCCATGACTTGCTCTTCTTCAATCCAGGGGTCAACTATGAGTGTGTTGCTAATTTTTCCCATGGTAACGGTTACTGGGTGGCTTTTCATTGGTAAAGGTGTGTATCCTTGTTTAATTTTTATTTCGCCGTCTTTGATTTCGTAGTTAGGCATTTTTGTGTTCGTTAAAGCAGACATTGCGGCTAAAGCGGAGGCATCAATTAGGTTTCCATCGTGATTCAATACATAGACATCGACAAAGACAACAAAGACTTTCTTGCCTGGTTCAATGCATAGCTTTTCGGTGTCAATAGCGTGTGATTCACGTATTCCTCTGTCCACAACTCTTGCTAATTCAACAGAGTCTTCGTTTGGTGGTCCTGGCTCAAAATTCGGTGAAGCTAAGGGAACAAGTTCAGCGTTAACGGTTAATACTCCGTCGTTAGGTGTGTCGGGGAAAGGTTCTCCTGTTTCAACTTTTACTCCACAGAGAACTTGTGTGTTGCCAAGGAATACTCTAGCGGAACCTTCAGCCCGTTCAATTAAGCCAAGTTCAATTTTCACTGGCCTTTGTTCATGTAAACCTCTTTGGTCCAGGCGTTTTCCTTTCTCGATAAGTTGTTCAATCTGTTTTTGTTTAACTCGAGTAATAAGTGATGACATTATTCTTCGCCCTCCGCTTTTACTACCATATATTTAGTTTTTAATGCTTCTTTTTGCATTTCATAGATTTTTTTGCATCCGTCAATTGCCATGTTCATTGCTTTCTCAAATTCATCTGTCGTAAGTATTCCATCCATCTGAAGTAAAGTAACTGCGTTTAAGCTTGGCATGTAAGCTACTGGAACATCAGCTGCGCCAAGTTTGTCTTCGGCATCATATAAGTCTAAAACAACTGTGTCGTCGATTTTTCCTGCAGCACAACCAACAACTAAATCACGCATTGGAACTCCAGCATCAGCAAGTGCTAGTGCGGCGGCAGTAATGCTTGCACATCGTGTTCCCCCGTCAGCTTGAAGTATTTCAATGTATAGATCAACGCCTGTTCGCGGATAAAGGTCAAGGAACAATGCTGGTTCTAAACATTCTTTTATGACTTTTGAAAGCTCAACTTCTCTTCTGGAAGGTGCGGGCGATTTGCGTTCCTGCACTGAAAAGGGAGCCATGTGGTAGCGGCATCGCAGAACCATTTTGTCTGGTTGAGACAGATGTTTGGGATGCATTTCTCTTGGACCGAATGCTGCGGCTAAAATCTTGTTTTTGCCATGTTCGATGTAGGCCGATCCATCTGCGTTTGGTAAAACGCCAACTTGCAATTTGACTGGTCGAAGTTCATCGGCTTTTCTGCCGTCTAATCGAATGCCTTTTTTATCAATTAATTTATCTGGTTTTTCATTCAATCTTGTTTTCCTCCACTTTAACTTTACTTTCTTTAAGTAACTGTGTTATGCGGTCTGTTAGGCCACTTGTGTGGGATTCATCTTCAATCTTTTTAATTGCAGTTATGGCAAGTTCTTCTTCTTCAACTGTTTTTCCAGTAACCAAGACCATACCGTTTAATCCCAAAATGATTTGGCAATTGGTTTCCTGTTTTATCATAGATATCATTGAGCCTTTTCTGCCGATTATGCGGGGAATCTTTGTAGGTGTGACATGAAGGATTTGTCCACGAGTGATTTTTCCTAATCCTGGTTCTCCGACGGTAAGTTGTGGGTCGTGTGCTCTGTCATATGAAGCGATTTTTGCAACAATTAAGTCGCCTGCATTAAGTACTGAAGATAACTCATCGTTTTGAGGCTTGAAGGGTCTGCTTAAAACGTCTGATGCACGTAGGAGTGCTGTGTAGGGTGCTTTAATATCAACTGTCCAACCGTTAAATCCTACTTCTAAGACAGTTCCTATAATTATGTCACCCAACTTGGGCACATAAAACGCCCGAAGTGCAACAACGTTTACTTTTTTATTATCGGTATCTACAAGCCCAATTCTTGAGGCGTAAATTTTGTTTTGTTCCACGTACGTGTTTTCGCCAGGTAAATAATCGCCTTCAGCAAGCATTTCTCCCGGCGTTACAAGCTGTTTCTTTTCAAAGAATATTGGCATAAATTTCACCATCCAATTTTATTTTTAAGAGATTATTTTTGCTTCTCCGTTTCCTTTAGTTGCGTCGCCAAGTTTGTTTAGCAACGAGGCGTATGATCCAGCTGGCAATTCTATTTCGCCATACCATGAGCCATCTCCACGCCATTCTTCACGTTTAATAGTGCCCAAAGTTTTAACTGTTCCGTAAGCTCTTGCAGAGTATTGAGAAGGAATTTTCACCGCAACTGTCACTTGCTCTATTTTTAGCGGTAAAATTGGGCGTAGCAACTTAACTATGTCTTTTGCTTGTTCTTCTACTGGTTTATAGGGATCAATTGGGTAACGAATTTGTTCCATCGCATTTTCGATTCGCAGTGGAGGATGAGGCAGATTTGTTTTCGGGTCAACTGCTTGTCTTGAAATAAAGTCAATTATTTGTCTTCTTTTGTCTTCAACCATTTTGCGTCTTTGTTCAGTGGTAAGTTGAAGCGTACCCTTTTTCAGTATCAAATCAGCAATTTTTAAAGGGTCAGTTGTTCCAAAGGCTTTATGCATTGCTTCCTCGGAAACTTTTGTACCTTTATTTGCGTCAGAAAAAATTATTTCTGCGGCTAAAACTTCGGTAATTCCCGAGATTTTGCCGTTTCGGTAATCAAGAGCCTTTTGAGGTTTTACTAGAATTTCGAAGTGCTCGTTTTCTTTTGTTAGGCGTGCGACGGTGAACTTTTCACTCATCGAGTTTTCACTTGCTTGAACCCAGCTCTCTAATGTAGCCTTCTAAGGTTTCGTCACTTAACATTTCTAGTTTCTTTGTTGCTACAGGTATGACTGCAATTTTTATTCTTGGCGGCAATTGTCTTGCTTCTAGAGCTTTTATCAAGCATTTTACTGTAAGCTTTATGCTTTTTTCAAGGGTCAAATTTTCATTGTAATCTTCTTTTAGAATCGAAAGAACGGTTTCTCTTCCTGCGCCTAAAGCTGTAGCTTTGTATCCTCTGTAGGTTCCGCTTGGATGTGTACCGAAAACGCGAGTTCCTGTTTTGTCAACTCCTCCGAAAATTATTGAAACACCGAAGGGGCGTACACCAGCATGTTGTGTATACATTTGCTGGATGTCGCATATGCGTTTTGTTACAACTTCTACATCAATGGGTTCATCGTAAGTTAGCTTGTTACTTTGAGCGTATATTCTTGCTTGATCGATAAGTATTCGGGCGTCTGAACTTAAACCAACTATTGCCGCGCCAATATGGTCGTCTACCCTGAAAATTTTCCATGAGTAACCTGCTTCTTCGAGAACTTCTATGTTCTCTTCTGAACCAAGCACTAAACCTTCTGGAGATTGGATACCTATAATGGTGGCTCCACGATTCACTAACTCCATGGCATATTCTACTTGGAAAAGCCTTCCATCAGGTGAGAAAACTGTTATTGCACGGTCATAAGCTCCGGGGGCTGCAAACACTGACATAATTTTAACCTCACTTTACCACTATACACTTTTCACAGTCTCATATAATAACCACACTAAAAACCTTTCCTCTCACCAATACATTTCGTTTCCAAATGCTACAAGAATAATTTGTCTATTTTCACGTTATAACCCTTTGAAATCAGCTTTTCTGTTCATAGATGATATTTATAGCTTGGTACATCAATACTTTGTCAATATTTTCCTAGTGGGCGAAGGCAAAAGTGACAGCTGAAATTAACTCTGGAATGATCTTGAAAATTTTAAAGAACCGCTTAGCCACGCCAAAATTGGTTAAACCGAAAAGTGACCCATTTGAAACTTTAATTGTAACAATTATTTCACAAAACACCGCTGACACAAACACCCAGAGAGCCTTCGAAAATCTCTCAAAGCAATTTGAAATTACACCTCAAACACTTTCAACAGCTGAAACGTACAAGATTGAAGCTTGCCTTCATGTTGGTGGACTTTACAAAAACAAAGCTCAAACCATAAAAAATGTGTCAAAAATTATTCTCGAAAAATATTGCGGTTCACTAAATTCCATCCTATCTTTGCCGTTAGATGAATCTAGAAAAGTACTTATGGAAATGCCTGGAATTGGCCCAAAAACAGCTGATGTCGTTTTGCTTTTCTCGGCAAATCAACCTACCATTCCGGTTGATACGCATGTGAACCGTGTGGCAAAGCGGCTTGGTCTGGCACCTGCAAATGGCGAATATGAAGCTGTACGTTTGAGCCTTCAGAGGCTTTTTAATCAAAAAGATTACTTGAATGTTCATTTACTTTTGATTGCGCATGGCAGAAAATACTGCAAGGCTATTCATCCTCTTTGCATGGAATGTCCATTGAATAATTATTGTCCATCAAAATGTTTGGGGAATAAAAATGATTAAACTGCCATCTGCCGTTACAAAGTATTTTCCTTACTCTGACGTGCGCCCCTACCAAGACGAGTTTATTTCTACAGTGTATAATGCTGTTCATGAGAAACGTTCAGTTCTTATTGAAGGCAGCAACGGTCTGGGAAAAACCATCTCGGCTCTTTCTGCATGCATCCCCGTTGCCATGGAGAAAGATTTAAAAATACTCTACGTTGCACGCACCCATAGGCAACATGACCGCGTTATAGAAGAGTTAAAAGCTATTCATCGGCAGCAACCAGTTACAGGTGTTTCTATTCGAGGACGCAATGAAATGTGTCTTAACGTTTTTGCAGCTAGAGGCGCTTTTGACTCAAAGTCGTTGATGGAAGTTTGTGAGTTATTGAAGGCAAAAAGTAGATGTCCATTCTATACTCATGTTGATGAACGAACCTACGAGTATATTCAACTTCAACAGCAAGTCGCGGTTCGTCCTTACATGGCGTCTGAAATCTTGTCAGTCTGTAGGAAAAAAGAAATTTGCCCCTATGAGCTAATAAAATCAGCTCTATCAGACGCTAGAGTGGTTGCTTTAAGCTACCTCTATGTTTTTGACCCCCAGATTCGAAACGCTTTTCTAAAAGGTATGGAAACAGAACTGCAAAAAATAATTTTAATCGTTGATGAAGCACATAATTTACCTGAGACCGCTGTTGACATCTCAGGTAGCTCTTTATCGCTTTTTGTTATGAAGCAGGCAGAGTTAGAAGCTAACAGATTCGGCAACAAAGATATTGAGGCATTTGCCCAATTTTTTAGAGATGAAGTTGAAAAATTAACTGATCACGTTTATCGAGAAGAAATAATATCGGCTGATAGAATCATCGAAATTATTCAAA
The DNA here is from genome assembly GCA_003164295.1 of Candidatus Bathyarchaeota archaeon. Classification (GTDB taxonomy): domain Archaea; phylum Thermoproteota; class Bathyarchaeia; order Bathyarchaeales; family Bathycorpusculaceae; genus Bathycorpusculum. Next base: position 147,774 of record PLTA01000061.1, on the reverse strand, counting down.
AACAGGGGAACGTTGCTCATCCTCGGGAATTTTTTGAGAGCCTACATGATGCTGGCGCTGCCATTAAGAAGAGTTTATTAGCAGAGGGAAAAAATCCACGCTCCTATGTCCATGCGATGAGTGAGTTTCTGCTCAAATTTCTTGACACCGTTGATGACAAATCATTCATAAATGTCGCAAGCCGCTATCTCAATAAAGAAAAAAATAAAACAGCAAAACTTCAAATAGTTGCCCTAGACCCCGCAAAAGTTACGGAACCCGTTTTCTCATCAACTTATGCTAACGTTATAATGTCAGGCACTCTTCAGCCGTTGGAAGCGTTCGCAAGAATAACAAAGCTGCCGCAAAACACTGTAAAATGCATTGTTCCATCGCCATTTCCAAAAGAACATGTGTTTTCTGCGGTTTGCTTAGGCGTCACCACTGCCATGGAAAAAAGGACTCCAGCAATGTACCAGACAATGATACAGCGAATAAATGAGGTTGCAGAAAATACCCCAACTAACACTGGGATCTTCACAGCCTCGTTTGATGTATTAAATGCCTTGCTCGCGGAAGGCTTGGAGCACTCTTTACAGAAGCCGCTTTTCCATGAGCGAAGAGGAATGACTTCTAAAGCAAACGAGAAATTGGTGGCAGATTTCAAAGCATATGGTGGCAAAGGTGGCGGAGTGTTTCTCGGCGTTCAGGGTGGAAGAACTTCGGAGGGTGTGGATTTTCCAGGCAACCAAATGAATTCTGTATTGGTGGTGGGTGTTCCTTATGCAGAGCCGACACCAAGAGTAAAAGCACAAATTGAATATTATGATAAACGTTTTCCAGGGCTCGGACGGGAATACGGTTATATTTTACCAGCAATGAAAAAGGCTTCTCAAGCAGCAGGCAGACCTATAAGGACACTTGATGATCGAGGAGCCATAATATTTTTAGATTACCGATTCTCCACAAGCTACTGCCGCAACTTCCTTCCTTCATGGATAACAAATGGAATGAAAACATTGCCAAATGAAACAAACGTTTTAGCCAATGAAATTATCAATTTCTTTAAAAATCAATCTTGAATTTCCTGCAATTTCATGTTTAAGAAAATCTTTCCAACAACAAGCCTCTTAGGCTTAGCCGAAACGGATGTTTGAACTTTCAGCGCTTTTCGAAGCGAGTTAATTTCTCGCAGTACACCTATTCCCAAGAACTTGTCTTTTGAACCGTATAGCCCGACAAGAAGGCCTTTTTCTGGCTCTTGTTTTTTGGGAATAGATTTTTTTGGTTCAATTGTTAATTGACTCATTGGATAATTCTGTATTTTGGCGTTTTTGAGGTATCTTACATAGGTCATTTCCCGTAGGCTTTTGCGTTTTTCAGGACTTCGAGGGCAAAGGGAAGAAGAGGGTTCAACCATAATTATTGGAAATTCTGCAATATTAGCGATTAAAGGCTCAAGTTCATGTTTCTGTGGCAGACCAATTATAACGTCGGGCTTTAATTCTTTAATTAACGCAGTTTTATAATTTATAGCAATTTCGCCTGTAACCCAACCGTCAGTGTTAATCAATATATAGTCAACTGAGCGCTGTAAAATCTGATCCTTTATTTCATTTAAACCTTCAATTATCCTATCAATCCCTTTTATCGGGGATGTTACACCTACAAAAAATGCATTTTCCAACTTTAAATCATACATTTCTGTGAGTGACCGCGAAGTTAAAGCGTAAGCCAAGGTTCCAGATGGACCAATATCAGATTGACCCAAGTCGCCATCTAAAACAGCAAGCGTGCATTTACCGTTAACTAATTTATTTATTAAATAGGTGCAGTAACTGCTTTTTCCTGAATCAATTTTTCCCAAAATTAAAATGATTACGGGTTTTTTTGAGAAACTTAAAATTGCTTCTAACGGTTTATTCCATGATTGAGGTATAGTGCTTCTCCCAGAAACTTCTTCAATGCTTGCGTTAACACCTAATGAAATCTCAAAAACAGCCTTTTCACGAACAAAAAAGGGCAAGCGTTTTCCTTCACGAACCACGATTCGTTTCTCTTCTTTTACTAAGGCACCGAAAACTTCAACCTTACCAGAAACAACTCGAACCGATGCGGGACCATCAACTAGAAGTGTATTATTAGATTCGAGTGTTTGCTGCAATCGTTGTCCTCCTTCTTGAAAAAATAGTGCCTGTTCTTGCAGCGATTTTTTTGGCTGAAGAAATATGTCTAACTCTTCGGCTGCGCTTATTCTCTTTTATTGGTCTATTGGTTCCTGCTTCATTTACCTCTTGAAGCTTTATTTCTTGAGGTAGCGAATCATCTAAGGCTTCAAGTAAATCCTTGTAGACGGGAACACCGTTCCCAATTTTAACGACAACACTAGTGACTGAAAAATTAACTTTTTTTACTATTTTATTTATGTTGTCAATTACATTTTTTGTGCTAAAACAATTGCTTTCTTCGATGACTTTGCCGTCGGCGATTGCTACAAACCCAATTGAAGCTCCTGGGTCAATTCCTACGACAACTTTTTCATAATCTTTTTTTCCTTGAAGCATTTTCTCTGCATCATTAATTAAAATATCCAGGTCATTTTCACCAGAGAAAATGAGGATTTTTTCATGTTTTATTAGATGTTTTTCTTTTTCCGTAGTGATTACAACTTTCACTTCAGCGCTAACTGTGTCTCCTGGAACCAAACTTACGAAGGGAATATTTCGTTCTCGCAGCTGGTTAAGAATTAGAAAGTATGTTTTGCCCTCTACGGTTGCCACTGCGACTTTTTCTTTCACTAAATCAAACCTGAACAGTATAACGTTTTAAGTGGAAAAACATTACTAGGTTCAAGTTTATAATGTTGCCGTGAAAAACTTTGATTAAAATAAGCACAGGCTGCAGATGCATCGATAGCAACATTGGCGGAGGTATTTCACCAGAAATGGTTAGTTTAATTTATGGTGAACCTGAAACTGGGAAAACTACACTGGCTATGCAATGCGCTGTAAGTTGTGGATTACAAAATTATAAAACTCTTTTTGTTGACTGCGATAACACTTTTTCGACTAAGCGGCTTTCTCAGCTTTCGGGAGAAAAATTTGACCGAATTGCTGACCAAATTATCTTAATTAAACCCAAAGATTTCAAGGAGCAAACAGCAGTTATAGATCGCATTCAAGAGTACACAGCAAAGAATTTTGGGTTAATTATAATTGATACATTTACGTCGCTGTATGGGGCTAAAGTCTCTGAAACATCGGGAAAAGCATTTAGTGTAAATCGAGAGTTAAATCGTCAGTTAGCTATTTTAGCTCAAACGGCAAAAATACGGAAAATCCCTGTTATAATAACAAGCCAAGTTAGGGCAGTTTTTGATGAACAAACTGGCACTGTTGCACCAGTTGCAAACAGGGTTTTAAAATTCTGGACTGACACAGTAATTGCTCTGAAACCTACGATGTATCCTCAAACTATAATGGCTGTTCTTGAACAAACTCGAGAAAACCCGAAGGAATCTACCTGTTATGTACAAATAGGCGAAACTGGAATATCTGATTCTGAAATCCACTAATGACGGTTGAACAAATGAGCTTAATCTTGTTGATTATTAATGCATTAAAGTTTATTTTTCCCGCTTATTGCGCAAACGGAACGCCAGTTCTTGCAGGGGGCGGAACAAAGATGGATTTCGGACGAAACTTTTTTGATGGAAAACGGGTTTTTGGAAATAACAAAACGTTCAGAGGATTCTTTTTCGGCTGGGTAATCGGGATGATTGTGGGCTCAATTGAGTACGTGGTTTTTCCAGGATTTCCTGTTTTATTCATTGTCTTAATTCCGTTAGGAGCGCTTTTAGGTGATTTAACGGGTGCTTTTTTGAAGAGAAGGATTGGGATTGCACCTGGCGGTTTACTTCCAATCGTTGACCAAATTGACTTTGTTGTCGGGGCTGTTGTGTTTGCTCTTCCACTTATGATTGTGAGCTGGCAGTTAGCAGTTACAGTTCTGTTGATAACCCCGCCTATTCACTTATTCACAAATTTCTTAGCGTATAAGATGAAGTTAAAGAAACATCCGTGGTAACAAAAGTTTGAAAAGGAAAAAAACAGAAAAAGCGGAGTTATTGTCCGCCGTTTTGTTTGAAGGCTATTGATCCTTCTAGGAATATGTACGATAGAAGCAACAATGTTACACCTATAATTAACATCATATAGGCTTGTCGTGGTTTGTAAGCGCTTTTTGAGCTTTGATAAATCATTAATAGGCCGATAAATCCTAAGGCGTAAAGAATTACAGAAACTAATGTGTCAGATACGAATTGAGAGCTCAAACTTGGATAAAGGAAGTAGAATTTTCCGTTGTAATATGCTGAAGGAGAAGGACGATTAATCAGAGTAAACAAGCCACCGCCAAAAATGAAAATAGAATATGCAAGCCCGACTATCGTTATTATAGCCATGTTGGAAGTGCCTGTTGAATTTCTTTTGAACCATCGACTTAGCGAAAATGACATAGACGACGTACTTTTCTTAATTTTATCTGACATTTTGGTTCCCTTCCTCAATTAGGTGCTTTACTACCTCTTTAGCCCATTCTCCTGTTAATGAATTTTTCTGAACCTCAATCAAATAGTCGGACCAAAAAATGTCTGAAGCTTTTTTCCATACATCGAATTTATCTACAATATTTTTATAAGCTATTAGATGCAAATAACAAAATCCGCTGTCTTGGACATCTTTATTGCAAATTTTGCATTTCATTGTTTTTTCACTCCTTTTGAGGGGCAGTTAGGATTTAAACATATTTTCCAAGGTTTCCTACCTTTCATCAATATGCACACTATCGGGCAATGGCAAATTTCACAAGGAATAGCTAACGATTTTACTATCCCAATTTGAGGAAGCGGAAAGGTAGTTTTGCATTTGCCTTCAAAATAGTTAGTGCACCCAACAAAACGTTTTCTAGTTTTTTTGGAGCGCAAAATCACTAGTTTTCCGTCAGCGCATTTTGGGCATGTGCCTACCGCCTTTTCATCGATCCAAGCTTTTTTTAATGCTTGATTTAGTTGTTTTCCTATAATTGATTCTTTTTCTTTAAGCGCTGACACCACTGGATCCAAAATTTTTATAGCCTCGTGAAGCACAGCTTCTCTGGTTTCTTGTCCATTTTGGATTTTTTCCATTTTGACTTCTAATTCTTTAGTCAATTCAGGGGAAACAACGGTTGGGCAATATTTTGTAAGGATTTCGATGACTTCGAATCCAAGGTCAGAAACCTCAAGACTATCGACGCCGTGAAGATATTTGCGGTCGTACAAGGTTTGAATTGTTGTAGCTCGTGTTGCTTTGGTTCCTATTTCCTCTTTTTCCATCTTCAAAAGTAAACTTCGAGGGTTATAACGTGCAGGCGGTTTGGTAAAATTTTCTTTGAGAACAACGCGGTTTATAACGATTTTTTGCCCTTCAGTTAAGATTGGCAAAAAAGAATCTTTCAGTTGTGTATACGGTTTGTAAAATTTAATCCATCCTTCATTTAACGTTCGTGCTCCAGTTAGCCTAAAACGGTTTTCATTTATGCGTACCACCGCTTTAATGCTCTGCCGAATTGCTGGTTCCGCAAAAACAGCCAAGAACCTACGGACAATTAGATCAAAAATGTTTTTTTCTCCCACCCCAAGAGGTTTTTCAGGCTGGTTTCCAGTTGGGTAAATTGCGGGGTGAGCTGAATCGACTTTTTGACCCTCATACGGCTTCAATGTTTGTTTAGAAAGTAACTCCGTTGCCAGTTTAGCGTAAGCAGGCATTTTACTTAGTTTTTTAAGGATTGTTTGATAGCCGATTGCTGGTGGAAGCTTTTGGCTGCTTGTTCGCGGATAAGAAATTAAAGCCTCCAAGTACAGATACTGAGCAAAGTTTGAAGTGCGCAACGGCGTATAATGAAAAACTCTGTACGCTTCACTCTGCAACGCGCCTAAGTCAAAAGGTAATGGCGAAAGCTGCTCAAATTCATCAACTGTTACTGTGCCTATTTGTCCTTCCTTTGTTTTGCAGGCACGAATTGTTTCAGCTGCTTCTTGCTTGTTTTCAAAAATCTTTTCGTGCTCAACTTGGCAAGTTGTACCGCTAATGTTTACTTTAGCGGTAATAGTCCAGTATAGAGTGGGCACAAAGCATTTTATGGCTTTTTCGCGTTCTTCCAAAAACTTCAGGGTAGGTCCCTGCACTCTGCCCGTACTTATTGTGGCGTATTGGCCACTGCTATTTTTTGCTGCCGTGGTTAGTGCTCTTGACAGGTTAATACCGTAAAGCCAGTCAACTTCGTGTCTTGTTAATCCAGCTTTTATAACTGTAAAATCCAGATGTGGCAACAAATGAGTGTATGATTCTTGCAATTCTTCTTCTGTAAGCGTTGAATATTTCATCCGTTTTGCAGTTTCCTCTTTTCTATCGCAAGCATACTTGAGTATGCAATACCCTATGATGCTGCCTTCAACGTCAAAGTCGCAAGCGTCCACAAAGTCTTCAGCATCGAGTGCTAGTTTAGCAATAACTTTAATCCAAACACGGATTTTTGATGCTCCACGCTCAGCCAAGTATCGTGGAACCCATTGATAATCAAAAACTGGGTAATCTCCATTGGCTTTTTCTTTACAAGCAACAGTATATAGGTGCCCTAAAGCTGGTACGACAACAATATCGCCGTTTCTATAAGCTTGATAGTATGGAACGCCGCTGTCAAACATTTTTTTGGCTTTTCCATTTTGATCTAAAGCGTTTGCAATTCTGTTTGCCGCATCGGGTTTTTCAGTAATAATTAACCTGTATTTTCCCAAAAGCTGTAAACCACACTTAAACACTCAGATAATCTTACTCTTAAAAATAGCAGTATATATCCCACAATTATACAAAACCATGTCACTGTTACATGATAATTATTTTAGTAATCATTAAATATGCCAGTTATGTAATAAGACGGTGGATTTGGGATGCCACAGCGTGTTATTTGTCACGGATGTAATCATATTTTATACGAAGGCAGTGAACTCAAACCGCCGGATGAAATAATTTCTCAGAACGGTGGAAAATGCCCGAAATGCAATAGAAAACTTTCATTGCTACCATTAGATGTTGAAGTTATACCCTTAGCTAAACGGAGATAACTGCGCGAGCCACCTGGAAAGGTACACAAGACTTAATCGATATCTTTTGGAAGGGTACAAAGTGGAAAAAACACTCGGGTAAAGATTATTTTTTTATCCAGTTTTTAGCAAAAGGCTTAATGCTTGTAATACTTTAGCGTCCAAGCGATTTTAATACAGTTTGGAAAGCCATAAATAAACCTTGAATGTGTATAAATTAAGAAAAGTAGCTTAGAACATAAATTAACTCTGTGAGATGGCTTAAAGTGGGGGAAGGAATTAAAGATAAACTTAGTGACCGTATGGCACCATTTAGTAGATTACGCATCCAAGTTAGCCACAGCCAAATAATTGCAGTCTCTGCTTTGGCGCTTATACTTTTTGTTGCCTTTGTTATCCGCATTTTACCTTTACGTTGGGAAAATCTTTCTGCAGGAACGTCACTCCTTAATGAATTTGACCCATATTATCAATTTAGCATTACCCAGCACATGGTAACCAACGGTTTGCTTTCACCCTATCTTGGATCAGGATGGGTAAACACTCAATTATGGTACCCATTTGGGTATAACATGGCAACTTCTTTGCCATCAACCCCTATAACGGGAGCGGTACTTTATGACATATTCAAGTTGTTTGGTGCAAACATCGATTTAATGACGTTTTGCGCGCTGATACCACCTGTAATAGGTGTACTTTCTACCTTAGTTGTATATTTTTTAGGCAAAGATATGGGTGGAAAAGCGGTCGGTTTATTTGCAGCATTATTCTTTGCGCTTGAACCATCAATTGTACAAAGAACTTCACTAGGCTTTTTTGATACACAGGTTGTCGGCACACTTGGTCTTGTGTTGTTTATCCTCCTGTTTCTAAGGTCTATTGATAACAACAGATCGATCCGCGCATCAGTATTGTACTCTATAACCGCTGGCGCGACCCTAGCATACTTCATTGGCGGGTGGGGAGGAGCATACTATATTCTTGACTTAATTGTACTGTTCGCTTTCGTAATGATTGTGGCGAAAAGGTATAGTCAAAGGCTTTTGCTTAGTTACAGCATAACTTTTGGCTTTGGACTGTTCATTGCAACAAAGATTCCCTACATATCTCTTAGCTACTTAACGACTTACGCAGTGCTTCCTATCGCTGCAGGATTTCTCTTGCTTCTTGTTGCAGAAACTTTACGTCAGAACATATCCACTAGAACCAAGCTGACACTGACAACTTCCGCAATAGTTGTAATTGTCGGTGGTTTCATCGCTCTTTTTGCAACTGGGTATCTTGGTAGAATTGCAGGAAAATTCGACACAGTTATTGATCCCTTCATAAGAGCCACCGCCCCCATAATCAGTTCAGTAGCAGAACAGCAAATTTCAGCCTGGGGAAACATTTACGTCGAACTAGGAATAGTCATATTGTTCTTCCTAATCGGATTATACGTGGTATTTAAGAATCCAACTAATAGAAACATTTTCCTGTTAGTCTTTGGAATAACTTCGCTTTACTTCGCCGCTTCAATGATTCGTTTACTCGCAATTTTTGCCCCCGCCTTTGCAATTATAGCAGCAATAGGCATTCTTGGCATAGTAAAACCATTTTACACTTTATTACAGGAAAATCCACGATCAATCGCAAAAACAAAACGAAAACTAGCACGCGTAAGCAAAGAATACAGCGGTGTTGCAGTCTTCCTAATATTTATGATATTGATATCAACCTTCGCTTTCTCACCACAAACTGGTGGAGTGCCAAGATCGGTGAACCAAGCTTTTTCACCTACTGCAATTAGTGCAGCAAGTCTTCCAGTAGGTGGTTCAAGCCTAACTCAACCAGTAACTGCATGGACTGAGTCACTAAGTTGGCTAAAACAAACGGTTCCTTCAACAGAGGTAGTGGTTTCATGGTGGGACTATGGCTTCTGGTTAACTTACCAAGGAAACGTTACAACATTAAATGATAATACAACTGAAAACACAACACAAATTGAAAACGTAGGATTCATATTCATGGCGAACGAAAACCAGTCAATGGCGATGCTAAGCTCATATAATAACGATAATAATCCTGGACGCGTCGGTTACATTTTGGTCTTCACCGTATTGCAAATAGGCCAATCAAGCAGCGGCTCCTCATCATATGTTGCAAGCCCAGCTGGATATGGAGATGAAGGAAAATGGGTTTGGATGGCAAGAATTTCCGGCGAAGCTGAAAGTCGGCTAATCAACGAAGGCTACATGAATGCTTCCCAACCATGGAAAGACGAAACAGCCTTTGGCGCACCTGACAACACAACAGGAAAATGGGATTGGAACGACCAAGGACTAAACTGCACAGTAGAGGAACTCATCAACAATGCAGAAGTACAATATTGCAACCAATGGACCCAAGCAGGCGTTAGTCTTTCACCAGATATGACAACTACGGCGCCAACCTACTTCACACTAGCTTACTTAGGCGGCGAAGACGCATCACCATTTCAATACGGAGGATTAGTACCATTAGTTGCCATCTACAAGATCAACTATGATGCATATTACGCAGCTACGGGCACGACAGGCACAGGATAATTTAAGAAAACAGGGAGCAACTCAGTGTTTCCTAAGGTTCGCGATCAGCATAAAGTTGGTCAACCTTTAACTCCTAACGGTTTAGGCGTGCTCTACGTCCTATTTGCCACAGTGTATCTTTTTTTCATATACTTTTTAAACAACCCCGACGTTTCGGCGCCTACTTCAGCCCCCTTAATTTTAGCTGCATGCATTCTTTTCGGCGGCTTCATGGGTTTGCTAGATGACTGGATGGATTTGAAATGGCGCTACAAAGCATTCATGCCTTTAATCGCCGCGTTGCCTCTCATATATTTTGCAAGAGAAACAGGTGCAAGAACATCGATTTTTCTGCCGTTTGTAGGCACGATACAGTTTGGGTCAGTTTACTTCTATGTAATTATCCCATTGATAGTTATGGTGGTAACAAACGTTGTTAACCAACTTGGGGGACTAAATGGTTTGGAAACAATATGTCCAGCCATTGTAATAGTTGGATTAATGGTTCTCTCGCCATCTTGGATTCTTATGGCGGGTCCTTTACTATTCTGGTTAATTCTAGCGTACTTCAACTTCACAGGCAAAATCTTTGTGGGCAATTCGGGATCCTTCGCCATAGGCTTAACCATAGCTTCATTCGCAATTGTTTCAGATTTGAAATTAAGTTTACTAGTTTCAATTATACCCTACATCTTCAACGCAGCGTTAATACTTTTGACGGTTTTCATAACCAAAAAAAGAGCCTCAATGAACTTTGATGGTCAAAAACTTTGCTCAGACCACAGAAAAAGCTTAGCCACCCTAATTACTTACCATCGTCCATTAATAGAGCGGCAAGTAGTTATCATAATAGCTGGAATTTTTCTGCTTTTTATGGTACTGGGAATTCTCGGACAAAGATACTAACTTTAACCAAGAAACCTTTCCAGTTTTGTTAAGCCAATAATTTCATCAAAACTTAAGCCTAACGCGTCAAGAACTTGATCAAAGGTTGCATGTAAATAAGCAATATACTTGTCAACATCAACTTCATTCCTCGACGTTAACTCAACAGGTTTTACCCGGGGTTCTCTTATAACTTTAACAAAACTAATCAAGTCACCACTATGGAGCTCTTTTCCGCTGTCTGCCAGAATTCGGGCGGCTTTTACATGTTGCGGCGTAGTTTTAGTATAACTTGAAAGTTCATCGCCTAAAGCGACGTTGAATGCCAATTCATTAATGTCAGCCCATTCCCGCCGTTTTAGCCTAGTGTAGCGTTCACGGATTATTTCGGCGATTTCTTTTCGGGCTTTTTCGAAATCAGCGGGGCTTTTAACTTTGGCAAGTGTTTCTTTCATTTTGTTAAAAGCTTCTTTGATATAGATCGGGATGTGTTTTTTCTTTCCTGTTAAGCCTTTCACATCAACTGTACCGTCTTCTAAGACGCCAAGGTAATTCTTTTTGCGGGAACTAAATACGGCGTACCTATAAACTTTGTCAACATCAATACCCATATGTAATTCATGTTCGGTAAAACGGACAACTTCTTCAATTTGTTCTTTTGAGGGATTCTTAAGAAAAAGGCTGTCAGTATCACCGTAAAGAACCTGGATGCCTGCTGACTCGGCATGTTTGAGTATTTGAGTGATAGAATCTCTACCGATAGCTGCCGTCGCTTCTGCAACAGGTGGGCAGTAGAGGTCAAAGCTGTCAGCGCCAAAAACCCCATAACTAGCGTTTAAAATAACTTTTAATGCTCCTTGAGTAGTGTTGTACCAACTTCTAAGTTCAGGAGGCAACGTTTTGTCTTTTGCCCGACTCTTATACCAATTCACACGTAAATCCCGAAGTGACCCAATAAGTAGGCTTTCAAGTGCTCGTTTTTCTGTGCATACCCAATGTTGAGTGTCTGGAATTGTGTGTACTTTGCAACCATGGTGTTGGCAATCAATTGACTGATAGCCAAGGTTCCAGACTTTAATGATAGATGGGTATAGGCTGGGAAAGTCCATGACTGCGACATTAAAGTGAACGCCAGGTGTTGGCTCCACCACTATGGCGCCTTTGTATTTTTTGCCTTTTATTGTTGCGGTGGTAGATGTTTTGCCTTTTTTTGTTAAAATATCTTCTGCGTTTGGTATAAGCAGGTTTCTTTTTCGGTGTTCGCGATGCATAAAGTTGCGTATCCAGCGGCTTACGCCTTGACGACTTACATCCTCCATGGGCATACTGGCGATTCTTGTTAGAACAAGCATTAGTTTCATTGCTGAATCGTTATCAAAACTGGTCAGTTTATACGTAATTTCTGAGTCTCGCAGACAGTAAGCTGCAAGTTCCGAATAGGTTAGATCACCGAAGGTTTTCTCTAGATGAATCTTTTGTTCACCTAGGAGCGCATTCGCAACGTCGTCTAAGCTTACGTCTTTGTAGCGACCACCATAGGCATAAATTTGAACTGATCTGTTAAAAAAGAACTTGTATAAGTCAATGTGGACACCGTATCTCAATAAGCAGACGCGTTTACCTACCTCAATTGGAATTGAGGTTCGTCTGAAACCCAAATTCATCGCTCGATGAGTTAAGTAGCGAAGGTCAAAATCGTCTCCGTTAAAAGTTAAAACAAATGGGTAATCACATAAAACCTCAAAGGTTTTTCTAAGCAGTTCCTCTTCTGTTTCGCAATATTCCACTTTTATGTCTTCAGCTAAGTGATGGTTTCCTTCTCGCACTCCTTCTCGCTTAAGAACCAGCACCCTTTTTTCGCCATCGGAACTATAGACTGAAACTGCGATTACAGGGCAAGCTCCTTCCCTTGCATCAGGCATTCTTGTTGATAAGGGCGAATAAACTTCGATGTCTATGGCGGCTCGCCGAAATTTTGGAGCTGGATATTCTAAGAGTTGTGCCCACATTTCAGCGTAGCCGCGTTCTTCCTCGGAGCAATCTTTGAAGAGAATTCTTATTTGGTTCAGGTTTTCTGTGGCTTCCTCAAGAATCGTGGGAACAAGATCGCCGTTTTTAACTTCGTAAATCATTCCAGGTAAAAGTTGACGATCATAAATGTAGGTTTGATAATATTTTATTTTTGACTCCCAAACCCTGACTTCCTCAGCAGCTATGCCGCAAATTCGGGGGGCGTCCTCAGGAATTATGTCTCTTATTGTGCCTTGAGGTCTTCCTCCGATAGCTAAGGGGTCGTTTGCAATTATTTTCGTAACCTGAATTTTTTGGTCATTTAAAGGATCAAATTTTTCTAAAACTTCAAAACGTTCAAATCCTTCATGGTGAACTAATCGGTCGATTTTTTCCAAATCACACCGTTTTAGGTTAGTTAAGCAGTAAGGTTTATGTCCGGTATTATCATACCAGAAATAAAGTTCCCCTGATTCAGGCTCATACAATTTGACAATTGCTTTCTTTTGGCGACCATCGTAAGAAGCTGAAACAAAGTAGGATGGTGGCAGATTTTCAGGCGCTATGGGTGGAAAAGTGCGTGGCTTCTTTTTCTGTTTAATTTCTTCAACTTTAGCAACGGCTGGGGATGATTGTACTTGAGCTTCCGCTTTGACTTCTTGTTTTACAGTGGGTTTAGCTTGTTCAATGATGCAGTAATCTAAGAGAGTTCGCGCCATCCCCGTTTGACCTTAGTTTCTCTATGGTGAAGCGACACTAAAATCTTTAGCGACAATAAACTGTCAATTTAAACCATTGTTCTTGTCATTTTCTTAAATGAAATTAGTAATTTATTGTAACAGGTTATGCTAATTTGTTGATAGAACAACAACAGTCGGTGGTAGCACTTGGTGTTGTTCTTCTTGGTAGAAGAAGAAGGAAGGATGGTGGTAGCACCGCGTTCTACTTCTTCTAACTCTAAAAGAAAAAGAAGCCGAAGGAAGCGCCCATCTTCCTCCAAACAATTGAAGATAACGTTAAAACAATTGAATAAGGTTTGATATTTTTGGTCAACACAGGGTTCTTAAATGTGCCTCATGCATCATATTGAGGTGGGTATCGACTTCCGTTTTTGTTTCAAAGATTTTACCGCATTCTGCACACATATATTGCCCCGCCCTTGTTTGAGGGGTACTTTTTCTCTTAATTACTTGACTCGTTAAATCACCTCAACCGTTAAGAAAAAAGGAAAAGTGGCTTAAACCAATGTGTGCTGATATTTTGTTACACACTGATATCTTTTATCGACAAAAAAACTGTGGGAATAGCATTTTATAGGCAACGTCTGGAGTTTTTTAATTAAAAAGGCTACGTATTTTTCTTCAACTTTGTTCATTGTAGAGGTTTTCCATGCCAAACTTTTAATGTGAAATTCATACGCATTGTTTAGATGAGTCTTACTTACGCTTACATCTTCAAAGGGCTGGCCTTATTCAGGGCAAATAAATACCATAATCATTTTTGGGAATTTCTCTTCTTTCCGCCTCTTTCAAAAAATCATCTCCTCACACAAGCAGAAATTTTGAAGAATGCGGAAAATTGCTAATTTAATAACTATTTTTTATGGTCTTTCCTTCTTCAATTAATTCACGAACTCATTGACCATCTTTTGCGCCGCCCGTCTGCCAGCTTCACTCACTGACATCTTGTCTTTTTCTTTTTTATTTCGCCTGCTACTCACATCATCACCTTTCTTATTTTGGAGACTGTTTTATGACATGGTGGTTACGACCTTTGGATGAGTCTTAAAGATATGTTGCTGTACCATGCAATTACAATCCTCCAATTTTGAATTCTTATTTAGAAGCAGCTCATCTTTTCTTATGTGTGAAAACCATTGATTAGAGATGCTTGGACAATCGCGATTGAAACCCTAAGTTGGATGGATATGCAAAAACTAAGCGAACGCTTAGCTCTGGCCAGAACAGTTAAACAATTAAGCATAAAAGATCCAAACGCAATACGCTACGCCTACGGCTTAGTAGTTGAAACTACAAGGCGCAGAAACCTCATAGACAAATTTGTTAACACAGTTGTGGCTCCCAAAAAAATCAGCGAGTACAATTTAGGCGTACAGTCTTTTCTTAGACTTTATGTTTACCAAACACGCATTGCCAAAAATTGGGGAAAAATTAACACTCAAGAAGCTTCTCAAATTGCCAGTTTAGGCAGGGTGATTCTTGGATGGGAACCCCTGCGGGATGTTGAGCCGTTTTTAGGCTTTTTATTAACACGCCAATTAGGGCCTATTTTGAAGGCGGCTAGCGATGTGGAAGCAGTTAGTTTACGAACTTTTCATCCATCTTGGTTCGTAAAATACTGTTACAAACTTATGGGACGTGATGATGCGATTGCTTTCTTGGAAGGAAGCGTTACTCCCCCGCCCACTTACATCCGGATAAGTACCTTAAAATCAACAGAAGAAACCATTTTGCAAAAACTTGAGGCGGAAGGCGTTAAATTAGAAAAAGTCCAGCCGTTAAAATACACTTACAAAATCACGGAAATGAAGCAACCACTAAACACTTTACCAAGCTACAAAGAAGGCTTATTTTACATTCAAGATAAAGCAAGCTGTTTCGCTGCAGAGGCCGCAGACCCCAAGCCCGGCAACACTGTTTTTGATGTTTGCGCGGCACCTAGCGCGAAAACGACGTACTTAGCCCAATTGATGCAGAGTAATGGCGCAATTTACTCCGTTGATTTCTCAAATCGACGCTTGAAAGTATGGAAGAAAGAGACAGCTCGGATGGGAATTAAAATTGCCCAGCCAGTCAACGCCGATGCATGTATAACTTTGCCCTTCGATATGCAAGCAGATTTGGTAATTTTAGACCCCCCATGCACAAGTACAGGCATCTTTACGAAGCAGCCTTCAGCAAAATGGCGTCTTCGACCCAAATCAGTTGAGAAAATGGCGGCTATTCAGTGGAAAATGATTGATAGCTGCGCTGAAAAAGTTGCGGCTGGAGGAGCATTAACTTATTCTACATGCAGTATAACGGTGGAAGAGAATGAAATGATAATTGAGCGGTTCCTAAAAGTGCACCCAGAATTCGCCTTAACGGAGATAACGCCTAAAATCGGGTTAGCCGGACTCCGCGAACTAACAAAATGCCAAAGACTCTATCCGCACATACATCAGTCCAATGGCTTCTTCATAGCTAAACTACAAAAAGAGTAAAAAGAAAAAATTAGGCTGAACTAAAATCACCAAGTGTTCTTTGGGGAGTTTCTATGGTGAATAAAGGGTAGGTTATTTGTGTTCCTTCCACATGTGCCATCTCGCTAAGCTGGTGATTTAGGCAACTCGTTGTGCTTAAGATATGTTCAACTTTAATATGTCGAACTACGAGTGCGTCGGAGATTAGGCTTCTATGGCATCGCCAGGGTAAGGCTTCAGCGCACATAAGCGCCAGGCAGTTTTCATGTGCAAGCACCACTATTTTTAGCAGGTTGTCGGTGAATTCTTGGGTTTGCATGTAGTCGGCGTAGCCTCGAAAGCCCATGTTTTGCCATGCTAAGTTTATGGAGTCACGTTTTGGATGTCGTAAGCCGCCTATTTCTGGCATGTGAATATATTTTATGCCCTGGGTTTTGAGTGTGGTTGGTAGGGTTTCTTTGTTAAATTGTGGGTTATGTCTGCTGCGGGGAACCGTGCGAACATCCACAAGCAAAGTTACTTTAAAGGCTTTGAGCAATGCAATAAATTCTTCAAGCGTTCGGGTAGAGTGACCAATTGTGAATAGTGTTAATTCCTTTTCCTTAGCCAAACCCGCTGCCTTCAACAGCATTAACTATTGCAATCACAAAATATAAGTTTGAAAAATAGTGCAATGCAAAACTAAACCTTTGGTTTCAGCACCTTTGTATTTTTAATTTTATTTGCATTGTCGCAAAGCTTTTTGTCAGCACTGTAAAGTGTTCCTTTAATTTTTATTGAGGCTGCTACATAAAGAGCGTCATATATGCTCAAGTTATAATTTAACGCAATTCGCATTGATTCAGCAGTAAGATCATGCGCTGAAACGATATTTAATCCATCATATATCG
The DNA here is from genome assembly GCA_003164295.1 of Candidatus Bathyarchaeota archaeon. Lineage (GTDB taxonomy): Archaea > Thermoproteota > Bathyarchaeia > Bathyarchaeales > Bathycorpusculaceae > Bathycorpusculum. Next base: position 131,121 of record PLTA01000061.1, on the reverse strand, counting down.
TAATTAGGTCTTCTATTGTCGAGTTTACTTCTTCTAATTTGAGGTCTCTAAGTAACTTTGCATGTTTCCAGACAACGTTTAAGCTTTCAATTAATGCAAGATCCACTGTGTAAAGAAAATATCCTTTTTTTAAGAAACTTGAAATTGTGTTTCGGACCTCTTTTGAACCTGGTTCGCTTATTATTAGTTTCGAGATTATGTTGGAGTCAAGAATCAGGTTTGGCGTTCTCTATCCTTCCTAATTAGAATGGTTGAATCTATCTTTGTTTTTCTCTCGTCCGCTCGTTTCTCAATTTTTTGAAGATTTTTTAACATTTCAACTTGCTTGACTCTTTCTTCAAGGAAAGTTCTAACTTCCTGGCTCCACTGAGCGGGGTTCTTGTCCATTTTATCTTTGAGTTCTTTAGGTATGCGTATGGTAATGGTAGTGGACATAATTTGTCAATTGACAAATGTTTGAAATACCTTAAAAATATTGTGTTACAATTCAAACACAAAAATGTACACAAAATGTTTTACGTTGACGATGATAATTGTCTGTCCTTAAACAAGAGCTTCATGTTAACAAGTTGTAAATAAAAAGTTGAAGCTGGCTATAAGTTCGTCTTTTCCAGTTGACACATCATTTCAAACACAACTTTTGATGATGCAGCGGCTGAAACGCCTTGGTCATAAACAGGCGCAATTTCCTGCACATCAAAACCAACCAAACGTTTGTCACATAATTCACAAACAAGGTCAATCAGGTCAGTTGTGGTTATTCCTTCAGGCTCAGGATTCTGCACGGCAGGAGCAAACGACGGGTCAAGCACATCCATATCCACAGTTAAATACAGGTTTTCATAGGGCAAAAGCTTCTCTTTAAGCTGTTCACCGATTAACAGCGAACCCTGCTTGATAATTTGTTGGGAAGTGAAAAAATCTATTCCTGTTTTTTTCGCATAAACAAGTTCTTCCTTGCATACTGAACGGGTGCCCACCTCAACAATTTTCGCTGGCTTAACTTCCTTATTTATCAATTGCATAAATGTTGTGTGAGACAACGTGGAGCCTAAGAATTCGCAGCGCAAATCCAAATGAGCATCAAAACTTACCACCGCAGTTTTTGCCGCTTTAGCGCCTAGCCCCTTTGCAACCCCCAAAGTAATCGTGTGTTCTCCACCCAAAACTATCGGGATTTTGCCTGCAGCCAAAATATCTTCAACGACAAGGCGCGTCATATCAACCGTTTTTGCGGCGTCAGGCGAAACATGCAAATCTCCAGCGTCATAAATGTCTAAATCTTCAACATCGATTCCACTGCGAAAACTGTAAGTTTCAATATTCAAAGAAGCCTGCCTAATTGCGTTGGGTCCAAACCTTGCACCCGTCCTATAACTACTTGTTGCATCAAACGGGACCCCGAAAATAACGTATTTTGCTTCTTCGAAGGATTTTTGCATGCCGCTGAAAACGTTCGATTGCGAAGTATAAAGGTCAAGGTAACTCATGGTTTTTCATTCCTTGCTTGGGTATTCGTTAGGCTGCTCTAAACTCTTTCGCTCAATCAAATCATAGTAAATTATGGGTCAGAAAGCTTGCACATTATTTATTACCAAGTTTCTAAATAAGCAGAAATGGAGAATCTATTGTGAAAACACCAAGTAACAAACGGTCTTTAATTATAACCCATGACGTTGATTGGCCACTTCATGGTCCTGGAGCAGCACACGTCTTAGCTAGGCAGGAAAGATTCCCACTAGAAGTGATACGCAAAGTCAAAGATGAAAACTTTAATCCTTATTTTGGGGTGCCAAATGTTATGGAAATTGAGGAAAAATTCGGCATCTATTCAACATTCTTTTTTAGACCTAAATATGATGATGATTCAGAAGTCGCCAAGTATGAGGAAACTATCAAGACTCTTTTGTCTGGCGGATGGGAAGTGGGTTTGCACTCTAATAATACAGCCACTTTTGAAGAAGTCACACAAGAAAAGAGCTTGCTGGAAAAAGCCGCTGGGCAACGTGTTTATGGTTCAAGAGTTCACTACCTAAAAATCTCTGAAACTACCTTTGCCAACCTTGCCCAAGCAGGAATAAAATATGATTCCTCACTCTCGTTTGATAAACAAAAAATCGACGTTAGAAATACAGGGTATTTAGTTAAAAAAGGCTTAGTTGTTTTCCCAATAACATTTATGGATGCTTACTTGTTCACTTACATGGGGCTCTCTGAAGAAACTATAGTGCCATTCATGGTTAACATAATAGAGAAACTGTTCACTTCAGGCATTGAAATCATGACTTTACTTTGGCATGACAACTCAGTTATGATGAAAGGTGGCCGCCTCTATGGAGAACTAATAAAGCAGTTGGCAGCCAAAAATGATATAACGTTTTTAAAAGGCATTGAAGCGTATGAACTAGTTCAACAACAGGCAACCCATTAACTGTTAGGTGGCATGAACAAACACGACAAAAATATTAGTCACAGGATCAGGCGGAACAGGCGGAATAAACTTTATCCGAGCACTGCGCTTGGCGGAAAAACAACAAAACAAAAAAATGTTCATCGTATCCACCGACCACAATCCACATTACCTAAATTTTCCTGAAGCCGACGCCAAAGTCGTTTCGCCGAGACATAACGACGCGAATTTTGTGCCGTTACTGCTTGAATTAGTTGAAAAATACAATATTGATTTTTTGCATCCTCACCCCAGCAGCGAAGCACGTGTTGTTTCCGAAAATTTAGCGGCTTTTAAGAAATCAAAAGTTAAAACGTATCTACCTAATCCTACGTCGATAATGCCTGACAAACTTGAAATACATAATGCGTTAGCTAAAAATCAAGTTCGGGTACCCAAAACTGTAGAAGTAAACTCGTATGAGGATATTAAGCGGGCGTTTTTTGAAATCGGATTGCCTCTTTGGATTAGAGCCCGAATTGGTGCAGGCGGAAGATTAGGTTTAAAAGTTGATTCATTTGAGCAGGCTAAACATTGGGTGCATCTCAATGTGCTTCAGCATAGGGCGGACGTCGCTGATTTTGTTATTCAAGAGTATTTGCCAGGGAGGGATTTGGCTTTTGACTCGTTATGGTTCAAGGGTCAATTAGTGACTTCTTATTGCAGGGAGAGATTGGAGTATTTTCTTAAGCATATTTCGCTCTCAGGAATCACTGGCACACCAACAATTGCAAGAACCTTAGTTGATAAAAAAATCAACCAAGTGGGAGTGGAAGCGGTGAAAGCGTTAGATTCCAAACCGCATGGATTCTTTTCAACAGACATTAAAGAGGATGCCTCGGGCAACTGTGTAGTTACCGAGGTTGAGGGCAAATGGCACACCACAGCGCCGCTTTGGGGCTACGCTTTTGCTAAAGCGCTCAACAAGCCAGAGCTAAACCTAACCTACCAATACTTGACGTTAGCTTTGAACGGAGAAGCAGAGGAGGATTTGCCTATATATGACCTGTTTCCAGAAAACTATTACTTAATACGGCAGCTAGATGCGGGCGTAATTCTTGAGCATGATGATAAACCATGGCGAATAATATAGAAAAAGATCAGAAAGTCAAAGTAGTCGCTCTTGACTTTGATGGAGTAATCACAAGTTTAGACATTGACTGGAAAGCCGCCATACATCAAGCGTCAGACTTGGTAGGTTATGATGTAAGAAGCCTAATTCTATTCTACGAAATTAACTTCGGCAAACTAAATTTCCAAAAAGTTAGCGCAGAAATAGAAAAACTAGAACTCGAAGCTATAAAAAAAGCACCCGTTTTGCCATGCGTTAACGAAGTCATGCTAAAGCTTTCAGAAAAACATGTCGAAATTCATATTGTTTCAATGCAAAGTTACAGAGTAGTAAAAGAATTCCTTGACCAACACGGGCTTAGCTCCTATTTTAAAGGCATAATAACCCGTGAAAAGTGCCCTAGCAAAAAAGCCCAGGTTGAATGCCTTATTAAAAAAACTGGGTGTTCCCCAAGCCAACTTTTGCTTGTTGACGATAACAAAAGAAACATAAGCCTATGCAGCGAACTTGGTGTGGTTTGTTTTCTTTTTCAGGTCAAGCAAAACTCGAAAGATGCTAAGAAAATTTGGGACAAAATAATAGAGCTGTTAGAATAATTAAGCTAGCATTTTGTTTGACACAGAAATATACTCTGACAGATGAACCTTTCAATAGGGATACATTAAATTTATTAATTGATGCTCCACTGCATAGTGTAAAGGCGAGCACTAGTGACCTTGGCAACTAAACTTAGAAGTTTCAGCCGAATAGAATTGGCATCAATTGCTTTCTACGCAATATCAGGAATAATTCTTTTGGCATCCTTGTTCTTAACTAGTTTTGCGCCTCAACTTGGGTTACTTGGCATTATTAGTTTAATTGTGGCTTACGGTCTCTTTACAAAAAGAGGTTGGGCGCCATGGCTTCTGTTTATCTTATTTGTTGCCGCAACAACATTTTCACTCTACACCTTATATGCGGGAGGATTTAGCAATTCTTTAGTAGGTATAAGCATGATTGTTTACGCAGTGCTTACATGGGTGTTTGCATTTTACGTCTTATTAAGGAAGAAAACCCCTTAAACTTTACCAGTACTGCGGAAAAGCATGACAGCGACCTCTTGGTTTACATCGACAAATTGTTCATTTTCAGGAATCTCGACAAACCCATCCGCTTTGGCCAAAGTGGTAATTGCTCCAGCAGCACCAGTTTCCACGGGGTCTGCAAGCAAACGGCATTCTTTATCGAATTCTAATTTAACCATGACGAATGTCCGTCTACCTTTAGCACTAAACATTCGTGAACCAGCAAAAGCCCTAATTATCTTCATTCCCGCTACAGGTCTGCCACCTAACCGTTGAATCAGGGGTCTAGCAAGCAAATAGAAAATCAGCAAAGCCGACGTGGGATTACCGGGCAACGAAAAAATTGGTTTATCCCCAATAAACCCGACAGTTGTGGGTTTGCCTGGTTTAACGGCAATGCCATAAACAACAAGGCCAGGTTTCCCTAACGAATCAACAATTTGCGGTGTGTAGTCGCGTGGACCAACAGAGACGCCGCCAGAAGTAATCACCATATCTGCTGATGCTAAAGCAGTCTGCAAAGCCTTCGACAAAGCCGCTTTGTCATCTGGAACAACGCCGAAGTAAACGGGTTTAGCGCCGCTTTCAATCACGGCTGTGCTTAGGCTGTAAGCGTTTATATCATAGATTTTTCCCGCAGGTAACTCTTTACCAGGCTCAGTCACTTCTCCGCCTGTAGATAAAACCGCAACGATGGGAATTTTGAAAACTTTAACTTTAGTCAATCCTAAAGCCGCTAAGACACCAATCTCTGGAGACCCAAGAACTTGCCCTTTTTTAAGCACTGCAACACCTTTCTTTAAGTCAGAGCCTTTCTTCATAACATTCTCGTTAGCTGTAACGGGATTGAAGACGCGCAGTTCGTCACTTTCTCTTTCAGTGCCCTCAACCATCACCGCTGCGTCTGCACCCTCAGGGATAGGTGCACCAGTTACGATCTCAACTGCTTCGCCCTTAGCTAAAACCACTTTTGGTTGCTCGCCAATATTGACGGCACCAGAAACCTTCAAAATGGCAGGTTGGTTTTCGTCTGCTCCATACGTGTCTTCGGCTTTCACTGCGTATCCGTCAACGGTTGAACGGTTAAACGTTGGAATATCAAGCGTTGAAACTATGTCTTCATTGAGAACCCGATTGTAAGCTTCAAGCAGCACAACTTCTTCTTCACCAAGAAATACGGGTTTAAAATGGTCTTGAATTACTCTTTGAGCCTCATCAAAGGTCATAAGCTTCCTAAACACTAAACATCAACCTCCAAACTGCTAAACATATGAACTATTACAGTTTCGCCCTCAGTTACGCCTTCTCGATTTTCAGGAATAATCATAAACCCGTTGCTCTGTGTCATAGTAGATATTGACCCAGATCCTTTCGCACTGACAGGTTCAGCAATAAATTCGCCGTCCTTCAAAGCTACTCTAACTCGAACATAGGTTTTTCTTCCTAGAACACCAGCAACTCTTCTCGCCAAAACCGTCTTCAACATTGGTCTCGGCTCTGTTTTGGTCATTCCGAGGAGTCTGCTAACCATAGTTCGTCCGAACACTTCAAAACCAATAATTGCAGCGACAGGATTACCAGATAAAATCAAAACGGGCTTACCGCTCAAGACTGCAACAGCCGTTGGCATCGCTGGCCTCAGTGCAATACCATGAACAATTACACCCGGTTTTCCAATTTTATTAACAGCGTCAGGAACCAAATCCAATCCACCAACACTTGTGCCGCCAATTGTAATTACTGCATCTTGCGTTTCTAAGATTTTTTTGATTTTAGTTACGATTTCATCTATGTTGTCTTTGGCGATTCCAAAGTCTGTTGTTTCCGCACCAAGTTCCCTGCAAACTGCTGAAATCATAATTTTGTTTGAATCGTAAATTAAGTTTCCTGAAAGCTCAGTTCCTACTTCCGCAAGTTCATTTCCTGTGGCTAAAATACCGATTTTGGGTTTCGCAGAAACTTTTAATTGGCAGTAGCCTAACGCAGCGGCCAATCCTATTTGGTAAGGGGTTAAACGAATACTAGCTTTGGCAACAAGGTCACTTTTTTTGATGTCTTCGCCCATCTTGGAAATGTTTGCATTTAAAGGGAGTTGGCTCCAAACTTCTAGTTTCTCATACTGTCTTTTGGTGTTTTCAAGCATTACAACGGCATCTGCGCCTTTAGGGATTGGGTTTCCTGTCCAAATCTGCTTAGCTTGCTTACCGGCTAATTCTTGGTTTTCAGTTAATTGAAATGTTACTGGTTTGGATTGAGATGCCCCAAATGTGTCAGCGGATTTTAATGCATACCCATCCATGGCAGACTTATCAAACCTTGGCAAAGCCTCTTGTGCGATTAAATCTTCGGCTAAAACACGCCCTAACGCATCCTGCAAAGAAACCAATACCGCTTGAGGCTTGCGGATTTGCAGTTCGCTAAGCCATTTTTCTAATGCTTCATCAGTTAAGGTTAATTTTTGGAATCCCTTCAATTTCACCAAAATGGTCCCAGTACTGCACTAGCAACTTATCGTAAAAAACATATCGAAACAAAAATTCAGTTATGATCTAGTTTCATAAACTATGACTGAATCAACTTTTATCTGCATAACTAAGTCGTGCCCTTCAACAATCTTTCTCAGCGAACTCATACTTTCCTTAGTTATGTTAGCTTTAATATTAATGTGGTAACCCTTGTATAATGGATACATCGCTTTCTGCGGTATCAAAGTAATAGTGGCTCCATCAAGACTTGGACACCTATCGACAATTTCCCTTAATAACACGGCAATCTCAGCAAATTTCATAACATTATCACTAGACATATTATTTTTATGAACTCTTACTATAATTCTTTTTCTTATAATTTACTGTTTTTTAAAGAAACATTTTCCAAATTAGTCCGAAATCAGGTTAAACCTATCTGATGGATTGGTCACGAATCAATTGAAACTATTTCTTATTTGCTTCAGCGGTCATTTTTTTAAGAAATATTTTGATGCTTTCTGGTTGACCATAAACGACTATGCGCCCATCATTTTGCATGTTGGCTGAAAGGTCGCTTTCTTTAACCATCTGTTCTATTTTTTGACAAGTAAGATTGCCAGTGGGTTCTACTCTGATCCATTTTTGATCTCTGGGAACGCCTGTAACAAATTTGTTTTCTTCTGTTTTCTGCTCGCAGGTTTCTACGTATGCTTCTTCCAAACGTCTAAGCCACAAATCAACAGTTTCTGCGCTTAAAGTTTTTTGGGCTTCACTAACAAGATACGATTCAACGTTTCCAAGATATTCCTCTACTTTCTGGGATACGTCGCCAGTGCTTCCTTTGGATTCCGAAATTTTAATCATAAGTTTGGCACTTCTTAAATCATTAATAACAGCAGGGGTTATCGTTGCCCCTTTTTTCGTTAGCTCTAACATCAGGTCCTCAAGAATTTTCCAGGTGGCAGTGTGGCTCATACTTTTTCCCCGAGTATAATGTTGAATGGGTAGCTATAAAAACTAGTTTTTGGAAAGGAATAAATCACTATTCTTCGCTGTAATTATTTTGTAGAAGGAAGCTATTTTTGTCAGAAGATAAAAAAACCAGAGTGAAATTCCTGCACCCATCGGCTTTATGCAGTTTGAAAACGGAAATTTTACCAAACAACAAATTGACAGCGTATTAAACACGTTGCCTGTTGAAATCACATTTATCGACGAAAACGACAGCGTATGCTACTTCAACAAACCAGAAAAAATCATTTTCGTACGCACCAAAGCCATAATTGGCAGAAAAGTGCAAAATTGTCATCCAGCAAAAAGCTTGAATACGGTAAATAAAATAGTTGAATCGTTCAAATCTGGAAAGAAGGGAGATGCTGAATTCTGGATAAACATGAACAAACGCATGATATACATCAAGTTCCTTGCTGTTCGAGATTCAAACGGCAAATACGTAGGAACTTTGGAAATAGTGCAAGATATCACGGATATTAAGAAGCTTGAGGGCGAGAAGCGCTTGTTAGATTGGCAAGGATAAAACTATTTTAGGCGAGCATAATGAAGCTTGAAATAATCAAGTCAGAGGGCTTAGCCCAAAACAGCTATTACTTATCAGACGGGCAGGAAGCGGTGGTCATAGATCCAAGGCGAGATTGCGAAATCTATGCTCAGCTGGCTAAAAACGAATGCGCTAAAATCAAATATATTTTGGAGACTCATAGAAATGAAGACTATGTCGTGGGCTCGCTTGAACTTCAAAACATGACTGAAGCCGAAATCGGTCACAGCAATGCCTTGCCTTTCAAGTATGGAGCGCACAACTTAACCGACGGGGACATTTTAAATGTTGGAAACGTCAAAATCAAAGCCATTTATACGCCTGGGCACACAAACGAATCTTTATGCTACATTGCATACACAACTGATAGCGAAGTAGCATCGATGGTTTTCAGCGCAGACACACTTTTTGCAGGCTCGGTTGGACGAACAGATCTTTACGGCAAAACAGCTCAGGTTGCCCAAGCTGAAAAACTCTACTTCAGCCTAAATGACGAATTGTTGTCTCTTGGTGACCATGTTCTTGTATTCCCGGCTCATGGTGCGGGAAGCGTTTGCGGACACGGCATAAGCGGTCAGGAACCAACCACAATTGGATACGAGAAAAAAACAAATCCATATCTACAATTAAACAAAGTCGATTTTATTCGAAAAGTAGTTAATGAAAAATTGGTTGTACCGCGGTACTTCCATAAAATGGAAGAATATAATCTGAACGGACCACCTTTGCTAAGCGAGCTATCATATCCTAAACCGTATTCGCTTGACGAATTTGAGAAGGAAATGCAAGAACCCCTTGTTATGATTATGGATACACGACTGCCTTATGCATATTCAGGCTCTCACATTCCAAATTCGCTTAGCATGTGGCTGGGTGGCACTAGCGTTTATCCAGGCTGGCTACTTGACACCAACCAGTATATTGTTTTTATCCTTGATCGCTCCGCCGATATCGACGTCGTAACGCCTCGATTACATCGACTCGGTTTTGATAACTTGTGTGGTTACCTCTGCGGAGGCATGAATGAGTGGCAGGAAGCAGGCAAACCCATAAGCAATACATCCACTATGTCGGTTCTTGAGCTCAAAAGCAAGCTCGAGAAAGGAGAAATTTCGGTTCTGGATGTTCGTGAACCAAACGAGTGGCAAGAAGACGGTATTATTGAAGAATCAAAAAATATTTTCTTTGCTGACCTGCCAGAAAAAACCGGTTCTTTATCAAAAGATAGGCCGATTGCAGTGACGTGTTCAGTGGGGAACCGCTCCAGCATTGCTGTAAGTATACTGGAAAAAGCAGGCTTCAAAAACGTAGTAAACGTCCTCGGTGGCATGACAGCTTGGACAAACCTTGGTTATCCAACACAAAAATTACGTTAGGTTATCCAGTAAGAATATACAGGCAATTTCTCACCTAATTCTTTTTTTAGAAACGTTCTTATCTCATCGTCTTCTATGCAGCGAGTCCCAGTCGCATCTTTGTGAATAGAAATCCCTGTTTCGCGCAGAGTATCTCCTTTTGGGAAATCAACGTAAACATAATATTTTTTTGATGGAATAATAAGTCTTAGACTGGTAAATTCTCGGGTTTTTGAAATGCCAGTTTGCTCAATATTGTAAACTATCGAGTCAGGCTTTACCTCAGCAACTAAACGTTTGAACTTTTCCCATTTACTGACGCGAACTAGTCTATCACTCAAAAAAACTCGCCAATCATTCTTTTTTTGCTTCTTGCATGCCCATTGCCATTCTACTAGCTTTATCTTTGGGTTCTAATAGTTCTTTGACAAGGTTAAATTGACGTTTGTAAATGTGGCAGTTTTTCGAGTGAAAAATTAATTTACCGGTGTCTAATCCAAGATTTGTGCGCTCGTTGATTTCAGAGACAAAAGCCTCATTAAACATCTGCAAACCCGCAATATTAGCTGGCAAACCAGCGTATGCATCCCACGAACGGAAATAGCAGGTTAAATGCATTTTATTATCAATAATTTCCGTGTCAATAAGGCTTAGACATGGCGGTTCATGCTTCTCTTTTGTTTTAGGATTAATCTTGTAAATATCATCCGGCAGCCTAACAACCATAGTAACTTGCCTATCACGCTGTTCTTTTACGTAATTCTTTATCGCTTCTTCAACCTGGTCAACAGGTTCACGAAGCCTGCTACCGTAAGTATAAATCTCATCTTGCTTTCCTTCCCCACACCACAAATAAGTCAAAGCATACCATTGAACGTATTTCATGTCGCAAGGAGCTTTGTCACTGACTAGTGGGCGATTTTTTGGATGAGTGATTTCAATTGTTAAGTTAAGTTTTCTTGTCTCTGTTTCCTCCGAACCGTAACCTACTTGAAAAGCGTCACCTTCATTCCAAATCATGTTTAAGGCTTTGAACCATGCGTCGGGGCAATCGAATGCAGTAATCTTAACATGTTTCATGCTTATCCCACAAGACACTGTTATTTAGCATCAAATTAATTGTTTTTGCTGTCCATTTTTACTATTGGCTAAACTAATGTCACAAGTTTAATCAACGTTGTTTCAAACAGCTCATTTTGAAGAAGGCAAAAATCTTGAGCACTATCACGTCAGGAATAATCATTTGCACGCAAGCTAAAATTGAGAAGGAACTAAACGAAATGAAGGCATTCGATGAATACTCAGCTGCAGACGCTGAAGAGGCAAGGATAAACTTCAAAGCAATGCTGGATTTGATGGAGAAAAACGGGTTAATGGGGAGAACTTTTAACGGTAAAATTTTTATGACAAAGAAAGGTCAAGAAAATCAGATAAAAACATAACTTACAAAAGTCTAAAAACCATAAATTTGCAATCAATTATCTGAAATCAGAGTTAACGCAAACTTTTTTTTTAAAAAATAAATTAAAGAAAAGAAATTTGGGTTTAGTAGGGCATTCCGCCGCCCATTCCTCCCATTCCGCCTGGAGGCATCTGTGGCATTTTTCCGCCGCCTTTAACACTGATTAAGTCGTCGATCTTCAGTATCATGTTTGCTGCTTCTGTAGCTGATTTTATGACTTGTTGTTTAACGCGAAGTGGCTCAATAACTAGTAGGTCTCGCATGTTTTTGATTTTGCCAGTTGAGACTTCGATTCCGAAGTATTGGCTGTCTGGCTTATTGTGTTGTTCTCTAAGTGCTACCATGATGTCTATGGGATCTAAGCCTGCATTCTCTGCTAATGTTAGTGGGATTGCTTCAATTGCATCAGCAAACGCTTCTACTGCAAGTTGCTCTCGTCCGCCGACTTTAACCGCGTAGGCGCGTAGACCTTTGGATAGTTCTGCTTCTGGTGCTCCGCCGCCTGCAACAATTTTGCCGTCTTCGATTGCATTTCGCACAACGCATAAGCCATCGTGTAGTGAGCGTTCTGCTTCATCAATAACTTGGTTTGATGCTCCTCTGATAACTATGGTTACGGCTTTTGGATTTTTGGCTTCTCGCACATATAGAAGTTTGTCGTCGCCGATTTTTACTTCTTCAACACGTTTTGCTTTGCCAAGTACGTCAGCCCTTATATCTTTAACGCTTGCGACTATTTGGGCGCCTGTAGCTTTGGATAGTTTTTCTATGTCGCTGCTGCTTACGCTTTTAACGGCTAACACGCCTGCTTTGCCAAGGAAGTGCAATGCCATGTCATCTATGCCTTTTTCGCAGAACACAACGTTAGCGCCTGCCTTTGTGACTGAGGTAACCATTTCTTTGAGCATGCGTTCTTCTTCGTCAAGGAAAAGCTGCATTTGATTTGGACTTTCAATGTTTATTTTAGCGTCAAACTCTGTTTTTTCAATTTCCATCTTTGCATTTAACAGTGCGATTTTGGCGCCTTCGATGATTTTTGGCATTTGTGAGCTTGCAATCTCTTTGTCAATGACCATGCCTTTGACAAGTTCTGTTTCATCTAAACTTTTTCCATGTTTCTTAACAACTTTTATTAGGTCAATGTCAGCTACGTTTTTGCCATCAATTTTTTCTGTTACTTGTTTTACTGCTTCAACTATAATTTTTGCGAAGTGATCTTCCGCAACATTAATGCCTTTGCTGGATAATGAGGTAATTGCTATGTCCCTTAGAGTTTTGTCATCGTCAATTGAAATGGGAATTGCAATTTTTTCTAAGATTTCTTGAGCTTTCTCACTTGCTTTCTTAAAACCTTCAATTATAACGGTTGGATGAACGTTTTTGTCAACTAAACTTTCAGCTTTTGAAAGTAATTCGCCGGCCAAAATCACTGCAGTTGTTGTGCCGTCGCCGACCTCGTTGTCTTGAGCTTTTGCAACTTCGACAAGCATTTTTCCTGCTGGATGTTGAATATCAAGCTCTTTCATTATGGTTGCGCCATCATTGGTTATTGCAACGTCGCCCATGCTGTTAACAAGCATTTTATCCATGCCGCACGGACCAAGCGTACTTTTAACTGATTCAGCAACTATTTTGGCTGCCATAATGTTATTTTTCAGCGCTTCGCGACCGCTGTTTCGGTTTGTACCTTCTTTTAATACTAGAACTGGAATGTTTCCTCCACCTTGAGACATAATTTCACCAATTTTTTACTATTGAATAATAACCGAATTCAACAATCATATATTTAAATATAAATTTTTCCCAACCAACAATGTCATAGTTAACCGATAAGTTAGACCACAGTGAAAAAAAATAATAGAACTCTAAATGCTTTTAGCTTACTGCTCCCCTTTTTCTTTTCAGGTTTCTCTGTTAAATTCTCCGATAAAAGTGCTATTCTGCTTTGACTATGTGATAGCCTGAAGCTTTGCGAAGCCTATTCATAACCGCTAGACCCATTTCTTCAGAGGGTACACCCTCAGCGAGTATAACGTCAACGTTTTCTGCATCAACTTCTCTAACCAATCGAAATAGGTTTTGGGCAACAGTTGCCAAGTTGAAGCGACTACCGAGACTCCTGACTATGTCTGCTTTGTATGCTGTCTTGGTTTCGTCCGTGGCTAAAATGCCCACTTTCACATTTTTAATCAGGTAACTATCAGCTAAACCTTGTATTTTGCTTGTTACTGCAGAAATTGTTCCTTCAACCAAAATAACTTCAGCTTTAGGAGCATAATGCCGATGTTTCATTCCAGGAGACCTTATTTTTTCAATAGGCAATTCCGTTTCGGCTTCAACAAAGGGGTGCAGCTTAACGTCGCCAAGAACTTTTTTTAATGCTTCAAATGTTATTCCACCTGGACGAAGAACCATCGGTGGGTCAACGCTTAAGTCTAAAACAGTAGATTCGACCCCAATGAGTGTGGGTCCACCATCAAGAATTGCATCTATCCTACCGTTGAGGTCTTCAAAAACATACTTGGCGGTTGTTGGGCTGGGTTTACCAGCAAGATTTGCGCTTGGAGCAGCTATGGATCGACGACTTTTTTCAATTAATGCTAAAGCCACTTTATGTTTTGGCATACGGATAGCAACTGTATCTAAACCTGCAACTGTCACTTTCGGAATTATGTCTGAACGCTGGAAAACCAGAGTTAATGGTCCAGGCCAAAACTCTTTCATAAGCAACTCAGCTTTTTTAGTGACTTCTTTAGTTAACGTGTAAACTTCGCTTACATTTGATATGTGGATGATTGGCGGGTTATCTAAGGGTCTTTTTTTAGCTTCAAAAAGCGATAAAACAGCATCTGCATTAAGTGCATCTGCACCTAAGCCATAGACTGTTTCAGTTGGAAAAGCTACTAAACCACCCTTCAGGATTATTTGCGCTGCTGCCTCTATTTTTGTTGAATCTGGATTTTCTGGATTAACTTTTAAGAGAAGTGTTTTTTTCATTAGCGTTGCCTTTTTAATTCAAGTACTACAGATGTTTCAACTTGCTGCTCAGGAATGCTCCAGTACTTTTTAAGCAGTTTATTCTTTTCGTCAGTTGAAACCAGTTCAAACCCTTGTTTCCCGTAGAATTTTACTGCCCAATCTGCTGCTTCCCAAGTTCCCACATAAATCTTTGATGATTTGGCTAAACCAAGTAGATGATTGAGTAGTTTTTCGCCTATTCTCATTCGTTGATTACTCGTCAACACGTATGCATGCCTGATTAATGTAACATCGTTGACCAATTGAATCCCCATGACGGCAATCAAAAGATTGTTTTCCTTTAAACCGTAGAATTGTACTCCACTTTGAATTTCCTCTTTAAGCTCTCGTGCGGACATGTAGGGAACTTTCCACCTGTCAACTGGGATTTTTCCTTTGTATGCAAGTGCAGCGTTATTTACTACCGTTAATATGTCTTGGAAATCTGCGTCTGTTAATTGGCAAATCATCAGTTTTCACAGTTTAATTAGGCAGAAAATGAGCAGTTTTTAGGTTGCAGTTGGTTCTTTTTGGCTTTCAGATTTGATAAGTCTATCAATCAGATGCATGAAGAATTCTTGTGCTTGAATCTCACCGATTTTATCTAAGTAAACAGAAACCATGGCGATTTTTCCTTTCTTTGAGGCAACATATTCAGCAAACATTCTAGCTGAAATCATGTTTTTATCGCCTAAAAGCACCGACGAGGTGGCTGCTCCAATGGTATCTTTGGCTTTGGGAACAGCAATCGCCAATGTTCCGAGTTTATCTTCACTTTCGCTAAGCATTATCATGCATGAATTTTTGGCTTCGACATAAACTGCTAGAAAACGCGTGTCTAGATCCTGTAACTCTTCTTTAACGACTTTGGCACGTTCCATAAGCTTTTCCTTCAAAGCTTGGTATGTTTAGACGGCTTAAAAAGACTTCACAAAACAATTGAATTAAAAACCGTAAAGCAAAAGAGCTTCTTGTGCCAACCTTTGATTTAACTAACTCTTCAGGTCAATAAAGTGCTTGGACGTTAACGATGTAATGAATATAAAAAATAAGAGAATCTTAGCAATCAGCATAACCGCCTTAATTTTAGTTTTAAGTTTAATAGTGGTTTTTTCTGAAAGCAGAGCAATCAACGTTGATGGTAAACTCACCCGTGTAGCCTGCCTCGGAGACAGCATCACTAACATAACGGGGTACCCAGCGGATTTGCAGGTACTTCTTGGCAAAAATTCAACTGTAGGTAACTTTGGGTATAATGGAGCTGCAGTAAATTTTTATTCTGACAGAACATATTTTTTTAGCGATTCATACCGTTATGCTCGAAATTTTCAGCCCACAACTATTATTATAATGCTTGGAACAAACGATGCCAGAAGTAATCTTGACGGCCAAATTCTCAATTTCACTAGCGACTATGAATACATGATTGAGCACATCATAAATGGAACCAGACCGTTTGCTGGCCACCCGCAAATTTTTTTGGTTATGCCTCCGCCAATTTTTGAGAATAACCTTAACTTAACAAGCACCATTTACACTCAAGAAATAATTCCCGCCATACAACAAGTAGCTAATTCAATGGGTTTACCCCTTATTGATGTTTACACCCCATTGGTCAATCACCCAGAGTATTTTCCAGACGGTGTTCACCCCAACAGCGAAGGCGCACAAATTATTGCCAACACAGTTTACAACGCTATAACTTCGTCAAAATAAGTTATTTTTTTTTAGCCTATCAATTTTTTCAAAATGGGAACTTTTCTCATCAGCAAAACTAATCCAACAGAGATGAAAAGAGTTAGAACGGCGATTAAAGGAATTTCAAGAACTGGATTTAGAGTTGCAGGACTTAATGTGAAGCCAAAAAAACCTCTTTCAAAAGACTCCAAAATTATTACGTGAAACAGAAAAATTGGCAGGGTGTTTTTGCTTATGGCTTTTGCAATTCGACTGATGTTTTTGTGGTTGCTTCCTGGCCAATCTGAACGGAACTTCATCAGAATCATAAATAATGCGACTGAGCCTATGATTACGTTTGCTGTAAGGTAGTCAAAAAAGAAGAACTTTTGATTAATACTGCTTAGTGGATAATTCATTAACCACACTCCAAAGATTGTCCAAATAAAACCTAAAACCAATAAACCGTACAAAATGGTTTGCCTCAACTTTATTCTCTGCAGGTAAGTGCCTAAAACAAAGTAGCCTACCCAACCGCCGATTACAAAAACGGTACTGTTTAAGATGTAACCACTAGCAAGTTGAGTAAGTGGTACAATTGCCACACCTAAAAACCAAATCAAAATTAAGTATCGAATAATCTTTGGACTTCCAAAGGCTATTATTACCCTTAAAATTGGCGTAATCAAATAAAGACCAACAATAAGATAGAGGAACCAAAACTGATAGTAAGCCCCAGTAAATAGGTCTTTTAATATGCTTTGATAAACGTTGCTTAAAGTCACTGGAACATGAAGAGTATAAAATGCCCATGCTGTGTAAATGGCGCTCCAAAACGCAAAAGCTAAGCCAATACGACTTAATCTTTTCTTTAAAAACACTCTTATAGGCTCGTTAAGTTTGGCAGGCTGAAGCAATAGAGCCCCGCTTAACAGAATAAACAAGGGAACACAAGATAATGCTAAGCTTTTGTAAACAACCCCTGTCCACCAATCCGAGGATGAAACAGGAAATAACGCTAAGGTTGCGTTTGAAGCATGAAGCATTATAACTAGGAATATTGCTAAAGTGCGGATAAGATCGACTGGAAGATTAATTCTATTGTTTGACTCCAAATCCGACTTTTCCAATCAGAGCGCCTTTTAAATTAATACCATAATTGCGGTAGTCAAAGTATAAAAGTAATTGTTAATTGCAAAAAATGCGAAGAGAAAATGAAAGCCGAAAAAGAAAAAATTATTAATTAAAATGTCAATGCAATTACCGCAATTCTCAGAGCAAATTTTGTTTTTTTTAGTTAATTGGTTTTGAATGCGATTATATCATAAATGAGATAAGAGAGCTATTGATAATGTACCCTTAGGCTTAGGAATGAGCGATCGCAGAAAAATCAGGAAATATATGATTCCAACCTTACTGATTTTCATACTGACGATTTCCATTGCTGTTACGTACAGTTCATATTCAAGCGTAAACAAGTCCAAAGCCGATCCAAGCGCTTACATCGGGATTGCTTTTTGCGGAAATACCACTCAAGAAGCTAAATTACTTATTGACAAAGTAAAAAGTTATACAAACCTATTCATACTGGATTCAGGCAGAAACCCCATCAGCGAAAATCAAACAACGGTTGAGGATATTTGCGATTATGCTGTTTCTCAGGGTTTAAGTGTTATTATAAACATGGGCATCAAAGATGTCAGTAATCCTGCAAGTTGGAATTGGTTCTGGCAGGCACAATCTCTCGATGCCATTAAGCAGCGTTGGACCCAACGCTGGGGCAGCAAGTTTCTAGGAATATATTATAATGATGAGGTTGGTGGATTACAATTGGATGCAAACTGGAGAACATTTTACACGAAATATGGGTCCCGTCTAAACAACATCGGCGTACCAATAGCTGAAGATTTAAATGCCATCAAACTTAAAATGCAAGCTTACCTGGACAACGGCACTTTACCTACAAACTATGACTTGGAAGCTAATTTTTTTGTGAATGACGTTATGGGAATGGATCCAGGAGTTCAAAATTTAACTGCGGCTAAAATCCCCATGTTTATCTCGGATTACGGTTTGTACTGGTGGGATTATTTGGGCGGATACAATACTGTGTTTGCAGAGATAGGCGGAAACCAAAGCAGTGTTGCGGAGCAAATAGCCCAGGTTAAAGGCGCATCGCGACTGCAAAATAAGGATTGGGGAACAATAATTACTTGGAAGTATAACCAGCCACCGTACTTGGACACTGGAGATCAAATTTACAACGAAATGTTGACGTCATATGAGGCAGGCGCCAAATACATCACAATTTTTGATTATCCTTATAACCAAACGGCTTACGGTGTTTTAACGAATGAGCAGCTTCTTGCACTTCAAAGATTCTGGAACGATATAACCACTAAGAAATTTACTGATTTAAGCACTCCAGAAGCCGTTTTGGTGCTGCCTCACAATTTTGGTTGGGGCATGAGCAATCCTAATGACACTATTTGGGGTTTCTGGGTAAGTGATAATAGGACTCAACAAATTGGAACTGACATAAGCGAACTTTTAGCAAAGTATGGGCCTGCCCTTGACATAGTATTTGACGACCCAGCATACCCAATTTCTAATGTACCGTACCAGCATGTTTACTATTGGAATCAAACAATCAATATGTAGGGCTATCATTCGCTTTTGCATCGTTGGAAACGCTTAATTAATAGCGTTTGATATTGCTGGATACGGAAGGATAAAATTTGAGTGACGAACTTTCAAAGTTACCGCCTAACGTGCAAGAAAGGCTTCTTAGACTCCAACAGCTGCAGCAAACTTTACAATCCATTTTACAGCAGAAACAGCAAGTTGACATGGAAAAAACAGAAGTAGAGCAAACCATCGCTGAACTGCAAAAAACAGCAGATGAAGCTGTGATTTACAAGGCTATCGGTTCATTATTGGTTAAAGCAGAGAAGCCAAAAGTAATTGAAGACTTAGTTGAACGCAAAGCGCTTTTGGACACAAGAACTACCGTTTTGGCCAGGCAAGAAGAAAGAATGCGCAGTCAAATAAAAGAAGCGCAGACAAAACTCCAAGAAGAACTAAGTCCAGTTTCTCAGCCATCATCTTAAAGGTGAAGTTAGTGGTAGAGCTGGGAATACCAGAGCTAACCACCGAACAAATAGAAACTTTAAGCTCAACCGCTGAGAACGCGGCAAGAAAATACGTTCTCTCCAAGGTTTCTTCTAAAATGATGGATAGACTAGATATTAGTGTGGAAGCTGCAGGTTCAAAACCAGTAAGCGTCACTGTAGAAGTTGATCTTGAATTAGCGGCCAAAACTGAAGGCATTGACGCAGAAGCATTGGTAAAAGAAGCCACAAATGAAGCTCATAAAGCCATTGAAAAATACTTGAGAAAAATAAAATGAACGATTTCCAAAAATTAATTCAAGTTTTAGACCAGACTGATGCAGCTTTCGTCCTTTTATTATGCCACCGAAGTGCGGACGCCGACGCAATATGTTCAGCTTACGCGTTGCAATGCCTGCTGAAGCGCTTCAAACCTGACGTTGTAACTGAAATTGGATGCCCACAAGGCGTCAATAAACCTTCTAAAGTGCTTCTTGAACACATGCCCATCACAGTTAATTTGAAACCTAACATTGAATCAGCAGACGTCATAATGCTCTTGGACTTAAACACTATTGATCAGCTTGACGAAGTTGCAGACATAATTAGAAAATCTAAGGCACCAAAAATAATTATTGACCACCACTACCCTAACTTACAAACAACAGAAATCTGCAAACTATGTGTTATAGATGATAAAGCGGCAGCAAACTGCGAAATAGTCTACAGACTTTATGTGCAAGCCAAAGAAAAGCCAGACCTAAACGAGGCTAAAGCATTGTTTATTGGAATAGCTTTTGACACTCGCCATTTTGCCTTAGCAAGCTCGGTCACTCTACAAATCATCGGCAAACTAGTTACTGCGGGGATAGATGCCCAAGAAACATTGGCAACTTTTGCCTTGCCGATTGACACTTCTGAGCGGCTAGCAAAGTTGAAAGCTTGCAAAAGAGCAAAAATAATCAGGGTAAACGAATGGATTATTGCGCTCTCCCATGTTAGCGCTTATCAGGCTTCGGGGGCTAAATCTTTAGTGGATTTAGGGGCTCATATGTCGGCTGTTGCAGGTATGAAAAATGGAAAAATTGAGATTAGCCTACGTAGCTCTCGCCAATTTGTTGAAGGCACAAGCATCAATTTAGGAAAGGACATTGCAGCACCTCTTGGCGAGTGGTTGCAGGGAGTCGGCGGAGGACATGCTATGGCTGCAGGAGTAAGCGGCACGGGAGAAATAGAACCAACCCTTAAGCAATGCCTTATGCTTTTGAAAAAGCAAATAACCAAAAAAGCGTAGCTACCCTTAAATGAGAAAACACGAACGCTTAAGGATGCAGGCACAAAAAATTGTCCATAATTGAAACAAAAAACCTCACTTATACCTACCCCGGCGCATCGAAACCATCAATTTTAGACGTTTCTTTTAAAGTGAAGAAAGGCGAGTTTGTTTTAATTACTGGACCAAGTGGCTGCGGCAAAACAACTTTATGCCGATGCTTCAATGGGTTAGTTCCACATTTCTACCAAGGAGAGTTAAAAGGCGAAATAACTGTAGCAGGCCAAGATCCGCTCAAGCGTCATACCTACGAAATGGCTAAGCATGTCGGGTTAGTTTTTCAAAACCCAGAAAACCAGTTATTCGCGCTCTCCGTCGAGAAGGACGTGGCTTTTGGACTGGAGAACGTTGGGGTTCCACGAGAAGAAATCCGAAAAAAAGTCGATCATGCCATGAACTTAACAGGCATTTACGATTTACGCGAACGTTCGCCCCATGAAATTTCTGGTGGGCAACAACAACGGGTAGCGATCGCATCTGTTCTGGCGATGGAACCCGAAATCATCGTTTTAGATGAACCAACATCTTTTCTTGACCCGTTAAGTGCTGAGAAAATTTTTGAAGTAATTAATGATTTGAACAAAAAACAGGGAATAACTGTTATCCTCGTGGAACACCGCTTGGATTTGACTGCAAAATACACAAATCACCTAATCGTTATGGATGAAGGAAAAATTCGTTTTGAAGGACCTCCAAGGGAAATCCTCAGCAATGACGAGACACGTTTGATCGGAGTAGGAATACCCAAAGCAACATTGCTGTATCAGATGCTAAAAAAAGATGGCTTAAACCTCAGCGATACAACACCATTGTCTTCTGAAGAATTAGCTGACCAAATATTGGAGGAATTTAAGCCCAATGATTGAAGCAGAAAACGTCCACTATTCTTACCCAAACAAAGTGGAAGCATTAAAAGGCGTTTCAATTACAATAAAAGATGGCGAATTCGTCGCGATTATGGGGCAAAACGGCGCGGGAAAATCCACTTTTGTAAAACATTTCAATGGTTTACTAAAGCCCTCAGTCGGAACAGTATGTGCAGATGGGATTGAAACAACCAAAACAAGCGTAGCAAAGTTAGCCAGAAACGTCGGTTTTGTTTTTCAGAATCCAGACCACCAATTGTTTAGCGAAACAGTGGAGGATGAAATTGCTTTTGCATTGAAAAATTTTGGTTTTGAACCAAAAGTGATTGAAGACAGAGTTACATGGGCTTTGAATCTTTTGTCATTAACTCCGTATAGGAAAACTTCACCTTTCCTTCTAAGCGGCGGTGAACGAAAACGAGTTGCTTTGGCTTCGGTTTTAGCTTGGGACCCCAAAACTTTGATTTTAGACGAACCCACAATTGGTCAAGACCACAAACAAAAAGAAATCCTTCGCCAATTTATTTTGCAGATGCAAACACAGGGAAAAACCGTGGTTATTGTCACGCATGATGTCGAGTTTGTTGCAGAGAGCAACCCACGGGTTGTTTTGATGAAAGAAGGCAAAATCGTGGCAGACGGCACAGGAAAAGAGATTCTCACCGACCCAGCAATGCTGGAATTATCATCCATTGTTTTGCCACAGATAGCCCAATTATTCATGAAGCTGGCTCCCTTGGGTTTTCCAAAAAATATTATTGACATTTACGAAGCTAAAGAAATAATTTTGAAAGCCAAGGAGAGCAAAAATCAGCAATGAGCGTTTTTGACGGCTTAAAGTTCAGAAAAGTTTACTCTCCCATCCACAATTTAGACCCGAGAATAAAATTCATCTATGTAATTTCGATTTTTGTAGTAGCAATTTTATTTTCACAAATTATCCCTTTGGTTTTGCTGTTCCTGTTGCAGGTTCCTTTTGTTTTGCTAGCTAAAGTTCAAAGGCAGTGGCTTAGGTCTCTGCGAGGAGCAGCTTTTTTGGCAATCCTCATTTTCGTCATCAACATTGCAACAAATTTTTTTACTCAAGGCTACACAATAACCGCGCTCAACATTGAATATGCCGCTTCACTGACGTTACGTTTTGTGGTCCTTGTTGAGTCATTCTCAGTTTTCTTCCTAACAACTTCACCCGACCACTTAGGCTTAGCGTTAGAGGAATCGCGAGTGCCCTACGAGTTTGCTTTCGCCTTTACCACTGCAGTGCGTTTTGTTCCCGTTCTGGCGGAGGAAGCCCAAACGATTATGGATGCCCAAAAAGCCCGAGGACTCGAACTAGAGAAAGGCGGCTTGCTCAAGAGAATTAGAAATTACGTGCCAGTGTTGATTCCGTTGATCGTCAGCGCTATTCGCAGAAGCCTAGAGTTGGCCGAAGCAATGGAATCCCGAGCATGGGGAGCGACAAAAAAACGCACTAACCTCTACGCGCTCAAACTTCATAAAGGAGACTATGCTTTGTTGGCAATTAGTATCGGAATTTTAGCAATCGCGGTTTACGTTCACTTTTTTGTTTCGATTCCAACCATAACCAGTCTGATTTAAAATTTCTGCAGGGTCTTGCTTTTTAGACGGAAAAGCAATATGAAATCTAACTACATAAAAAGAAGGAATAAGATGGCAGAACACACGCGGTTTGGCCCAGCGGGAGTTCCTCCCATGTTTAGGTTTATGGGAGCAACAACATTTGACGTGCCAAAGCTTCTGCGCGAAGAAGGTTTAGATGCTTTTGAGTATGAGGCTGTTCAGTGGGGTCAAAAACCACAAATAAAACGTGAACATGCACAAAAACTCGGCGAAGAAACAAAGAAAAACGATGTAAAACTCAGCATGCATGGCTCATACTACATTAACTTGGCAGGAAAAAAAGATGTTGTTGAAGCGAGCAAACGCCGCTTGATTGCATGTGCAACAGCAGCCGATTGGATGGGCGCTTACGTCTTAGTTTTTCACACGGGGTTTTACGGACTCTTCGAAAAAGATTTTGCATTTAAAACTTGCCTTGAAACCCTCAAAGAAGTTAAGGCGGAAATGCAAAGCCTAGGTCTTCGGGTGAAGTTGGGTCCTGAAACCATGGGACGAAAATTCCAAGTCGGCAGCATAGATGAAATTTTAACCCTCAACGAACAAATAGAAGGTACACAACTCGTCATCGATTGGGGGCATCTCCATGCAAGAGGTCTTGGAGCCCTTAAAAAAGCTGAGGATTTTCGGGTAATAGCTGAAAAAGTTGAGCAGCGACTTGGAACAGAAGCCCTCAAGAGCATGCATTGTCACTTTTCAGCTATTGAGTTTAATAATCAAGGAGAAAAGGAACATCATACGCTTGACGAGAAAAGATATGGACCTGATTTTCTATTGCTGGCCGAAGTGATTGCTGATTTTCAAATGCATCCGACAATGATTTGCGAAACACCAAACCTTGATGTAGATGCAAGAAAAATGCAGGCAACGCTGAAAGAAGTACTATACAGAAAAGCGCAAAAAGTCGAATCATAAATCGATTTAATTTTTTTGAGGAAATGTTGGAGTTAAATGTTTTTAATTTGATAGTAATCGTTCGGCTAGTTGTAGTTCTTGAACTGTGTTAATGTTCACCGCTAATTCGGGAAGGTCAAGTAGGAAAATGTCTTGATCTAACCATTCATCGCCGTAACGTTTCCGCCCATCAATAACGTTGATACCGACTGGAACCACATCTTTGTCATCCATTTTAAAAGAGTACTCTATGCTCATGCCAAGCTTGGTTTTAGTTTCAAGCGGAACCGCTACTGTTAAAGCGGGTTTGCCACAACGTTCATAGCGTTCAACGATTTTATCCAAAGCTTGACCAGTCACCAGTGGCAAATCGGCTGCAATCGCTAAAAAAACGCCAAGCTTAAGGTTTTGACTAGCATAACCCATGTCAGAAACATAATCTTTCCCCGGAGTTTCGATGACTTTTACGGGGAACTGACTTAGAAACTTGGGGGTTTTCGGTGTGCTTTTTGAAGTGGCAACGATAATAGAATCAATTTTCTTTGCGTTCCTCAAAGCAACAATCACATATTCAATAACTGGTTTCCCGCACACTTTTATCAAAGGCTTCTCTTCAGAAAGACACATTCGGGTTCCCTTTCCACCCGCCATAACAAGTGCTGTTATGCCCATGCAACCGCCGCCAACAAAACAATCACACAAACCAAACGAGCTATTTCGTTTGTGGCACCGAAAACGTCGCCTGTAACTCCGTTGAAGTTCCTATGTGCAACCGCAGTCATGATTAGACCCGTTATTACGGCAGCCAAAACAACTAAAACACCTGCCCACCGCAACAAGGGCAAAGCAACAATTAAAGAAATCACCAGGGCAACAATCAAACGCAAGTTACCTACGCCACCGTGCATTGCTTCAAGAAACGGGGTATTCATGCCTTCGTGAACTGATTTTCCTGCCCAGGCCACCATAACCATTGAAAGCTTCGCAGAAAGTTCAATAACGATTATGCCTCCGACAATTATACCAACCTTTAACTGGCCGATTGCTAAAGCAGAAATTAGCATGGTCATTATGCCCAAAGTTAAGCCTCCGGCACCTGTTAATTGATCATGCATAACTTCGATTTTATGTTCAAAAGTTCCATGAACCATGACGCCGTCGCCAAAATCCAAAAGGCCGTCGGTGTGGTGCAGCCCAGTAATCAAAAGCAGCAAAGCCAACACTAAGCCGCCAACAACTATTCCTGGCAAAAAATGGTACGCTATCCACCCGAATACTCCTGTTAATAAGCCGATAAATGCGCCAATTAAAGGGAAAACCCACATGTTGCGTGCGCAATCGGCGAGCATGTCTTTATCCATTTGCACTGGAAAGATTGTTAGGAAAGAAAAAAGGTTCTTTAACTCTTTAACAACCAAACCCGTCTCACTTCAAACCCATCAACAAGGCATAATTGCGCTCTATCTCTTTAAGCAATAGGTCTTTTGTTACTGCCCCGCCAAGCTTAGCCATTGCCACAATGGATGCCCCCCCTGCACCGACTCCTTCTTTTACAAGGCCAGTCTCGTAAATCTGTAAGCCGGGGAATCGTGAGTTGCTAAAGTTTAAGTCGGCTGCTAAAACTGGAACTTCACAGAATTGTTTAACGATGCCGCAGATGTCTGAAGATTTATCTTTCGTTACCCATCTTGTCGTGCCTACAGCGACGTTACAGAGGGCTTTTGGCTCCAAACCATTAATCACAGCTAAAACAGCAGTCATCTGCGTTCCGCCAGCCATCAAAACAGGCACCTGCCTAGCCCCACCAATAACTAATCCAGCTAACGCAGGCATCATGGGATCGCCGACACAGGACACAGCTTTTATCGGATTGTTTTTTAAGCTTCCGAATTTTTCGCCCGCCGCTGTCAAGCCCTCGCGAACAACCTCACCCTTCAAGCTATGAGGGTTTTGTAGAAGAGTACTGCTAACTTTGCCTTCCGCATTAACACCTAAAGCAGATAGAACGCCAAGGGCAGTTGTGGTACCGCCTGGAATGCTTTCACCTATAACAAGATAATCAGAGGCTTTTGCCATTTGCTCGCCTAAAACTTTGGCTCGTTCAATTACTTCTTCCACATTATCCACAGAATCGCCTGTACGGATGTCACGTCCTGAGTTACCGCCTAAATCAACAAAGGGAATTTGAGGCTTAACCTTCACACCGCCATTAACAACTAACACGGGAATATCGGCAAGATGCAAAGCTGAAGTTGTAATCAATCCAGGCGTCGGAATCCCATCAGGAGTAATGGGAACGCCCTGGATAGATTTGCATTTACCCAAAAGCAAAAGTTCGGCATCTGCAGGAGGCGTAAAATCGGTGAAATCTGGGTTTGCACCAGCCGCTGATAAACCCGGGATTTTTCCAGTTTCAGTGGTGGCGATGGTGCAGATGAAAAGGGGTTTTTTCCCCTCGATTTCGTCAAGAAAAGCTTTCGCTTTTAACGTGTTATTGGCGATTAGTACGTCAAGTTCTGTAGCCATTCTACGGTTTTACCTTGCCTTTCGGCTTGACCTCGAACTTTTTGATTTCTAAGTATCCGAAGCCGCCGTCTAGCTTGTGCTTTGCCATTTCTAGAATTTCAATCTTTTTACTCATCAATGGACCATCTGTTATGACTGTGTGGTATTCTCCTCCTTCACCACATGGATCTATGCCAGGCAGCTTTATGATGTCATCATAGAACTTTTGGTCAAGTGTTCTACCCAGCCATTCCACACCGAGCTTTGAAAGGTTTGTGCGTACCACTGTTGCTTTGAAACCAGCTTTAAGATAATACTGGTAGATGAGTTTTGTGTCTCCCATCCATAGGGGTTTTATTGGCATTAAACCGACTTCATTGAGGACACGCCCCAGCCAACCTTCTTCATGACCTGCTACCTCGTAGATGTCGCCTGTGACTAAACCTTCTGCGCCCTTGGCTTTCAATTTAAGCAATGCAGCTTTGAAATCATTTTCGTATGTTTCAGGAGTTGCTTTCTGTTTCATCAGTGGGATTCCAAGTGCTTCAGCTTGTGCGTCTAAAATACCGGCGGGTATCATGTGAAAGTTTGATTTTGCTTCATTCATCATCATAGTTAATAGGCCTATAACTTCGTGTCCTTCTTGTTTTGCTAAATAGTACGCGTAGCAGCTGTCTTTGCCGCCACTCCACGATGCAATAACTTTCATTTCAATTTTCCCTCTCTTAGTTATTTCACCATCGACAGTTATTTTGTTTGTTGTCGGTTTTGGATGAATATGAAACATTTGATTTTGGGATAAATAAACATTGCTTGTCTGAAAAACATGTGACCAACAAAACATAACTTTAGCTTTCAAGTATCCAGATAATTTGCTTTTTAGCAAAAGTTTGACCGATACAACGGTTTTTTTCTCGATTTTTCGCAAATTATTACATTTAATGTTGTTTGGTTTATCGAACCTTTTCACATAAGAGCATTACGGCAATAACTCTCACACAACGCTTAAAGCAAACTTCACCATCTAAAAACGAGGTTGAAAAAATGCCTAAAGAAAATCCGCCATTGCTTAAGTTTTTAGAAAAACATAAAATTTCGCTCAAAAACTTAATCGACTGCGCAATTGAAATGTACGTTCCCCATCCAGGAATAGAAACGCAGGAAATAGCCATAGAAATGCTCACAGAAGAATTCCTAGACGTCCTTAACGACGTTAACATATCGATCCTTGAAACTGCAGCATTCCATGCACAAGAAGATGCAGAGAAGGGCTTGATTCCAGGGTTAACGCAGGAAAGGTTCAGAGGCAGACCAGGACCAGTCGCTGATGAAATTTTGGGTATAGCAATCGCCACCTATATCGGAGGAACTAAAGCTGTTTTCGAGTATGTACGCTTTGACCAGGCCAAACCCGGTATTCTAAAGAAGCTGGGTTCAATCACAAACGATGCTATCGGCGCTCTGGTTGCAGGTGTTTCATCCAATGTTTATACTCGCGCCACTAAAAACTTTGAAGCAACTCAGAGATGATGTAGTTTTTTATTAATTTTAGGTCTAGAGGTACTTTAGTTTTTATTAGGAGTTTCAAATAATACAAATGGAATCGCAAAGCTGTTTTTTGTGGGTAATCTTTGTTTTTCCGTAACGTTATAATACTATGTTGATTGAGGAGTTAACGTTGGGTTTCTTCCATGGTTCAAACAAAGCTGTGCATTGTTACACACACTTTTCTCCCCCATGTAGGCGGAATAGAAAAAGTTGTAAATGAACAAAGCAAACGGCTATTACAGAAAAATTTTGAACCAATTGTGATAACAAATCGAATTGGAACACCCAAACATTATATTGTTGACCGCGTAAACGTTGAATGCTATGAATCTTTGAACACGGGTTTCCGTCTTGGAATTCCGTATTCTATTCCAACTGTGCCAAGTTTTGAGGTTTTTCTTAAAGCTGTAAAATCAAGCAAAATAGTCCATGCACATGGACATCCTTATCTCACATCGCTTATTGCTGCTAAGCTTGCAAAACGGTACAGTAAGCCATTTGTGTTAACTCAACATAACACATTCATTAATTATGACAACATTTTTGATAAGATTGAGCGACTAAATGACTTGGCAGTTGGGAAGGAGACGCTTAAAGAAGCTGACAAAATAATAACTGTAAGCCGCGCTACTAAGGATTACGTTTTAAGTTTAGGAGCAAGACCACAGAAAATTCAAGTCATGTATAATGGGGTTGATCTACAACATTTCAAGCCTTTACCTGGAAAACGAGAGGAAATGAGAAGAAAGCTTGGGATTCGCCCAAATGCAATTGTAGCAATAACTGTTAGAAGATTAGTCTACAAAAACGGCGTCGACACACTAATTGAGGGCGCAAGCATTGCGATAAAAAAGAATCAAAATATTACTTTTTTAGTCGTTGGGAAAGGGCCAGATCAAGTCAGCGTGCAGATGCGAGCTCAAGAGTTAGGGATAGAAAATAATTTTATACTTACGGGTTTTGTAAAAGATGAGGATTTGCCACTCTACTATAACGCCGCTGACTTTTTTGTGCTGCCGTCAAAATCTGGTGAAGGTTTGCCTTTGGTTGCTCTTGAAGCTATGGCATGTGGGCTCCCCGTGATAGCGACAGATGTTGGTGGAATAGGTGAAATATTGATTGAAAAATGGGGGAAGCTGGTGCCGCCTAACGATTCCTCGATGCTTGCAAAAGCTGTTTTGGAATTTGCGACCGATGATTTTTCTTCTCGCAGAATAGAGCTCAGGGCGGAAATGGAAAAAAAGTTTAGTTGGGATAAAAACGTTGAGAGGCTTGTGGAAATATACGAAGAGCTTATTTAACCAAACTATGGAATCAATATAGCCTTCGCATGGGAGAAGCGGATGATGACCTCAAAAGTTGAAATGGTTTCAGTAGTGATTCCAACACTCAATGAAGCAGGAAACATTCTGGAAGCAGTAACAACCATTCAAAACGATTTGACTTATCCCAAAGAAATAATTGTTGTAGATGGCAATTCAACGGACGGCACTATAGAAATAGTTAAAGACCTCGATTTTTGCAGGTTAATTATTGAGCCAAGACGTGGGTATGGTCTTGCTCTTAGAACAGGAATGAAAAATGCCAAAGGCAACATTATTGTAATGGTCGATGGCGACGGAACCTATGAGGTAAAGCACATCAGCCGTATGCTTGAGAAAATGGTTGAGAAAGACGTCGATATGGTTTTAGCCACGCGCATGTATGACCCAAATAAAGCTATGGGATTCATGAATTTTCTTGGGAACAGAGTAATAACATGGTGTTTTGATTTCTTCTACAGTCAATTTCTAAGTGACACACAATCAGGTTTTCGAGCAATATCACATGAAGCCATTGATAATGTAAATTTAAATGAGGACGACATGGCGTACGCAACGGAAATGCTCATAAAATTTGCTAAAAAAGGATACAACATGGTTGAGGTCTCAACCACATATAAAGCCAGAAAATATGGCAGACCTAAACTAAGAAGATTTAAGTCAGGAATAGAAATATTTAGCACTATATTCAGGGGGGTTTTCGAAGCTGACACTATCCGAACGTGTTATGCGCATTGGAAGAAAAATCGGTTTAAACGATGACAAAGGTTATGCAGTCGCCGTTTTTCTAGTACTAATAATAGTCTCAGCAGTCGTTGCAGGTTACTTTTTGACTTTGAAGGCCCAGCCATCAGGATACAACACAATTTACATGCTTGACGCCCAAAAAACAGCCAACAATTATCCTACTACTCTTATTGCTAACCAGAACAGCACTTTCAATTTATGGGTTGGCGTTGTAAACAACATGGGAGGAAGCGGAAACCAAACCTATCAAGTCTTAGTGAAAGTTACCTCAGATCTATCAAGTTTTCCCGTTGATGTCACACCAATCCAAACGTATGATTTATCTTTAGCAAACACTGCGACGTGGCAAACTGAATCTACAATCACGCTCAATCAGGTTGGAAGCTACTGGGTTGTTTTTGAACTCTGGCATCAGAATTCCGCTGGCACATTCGAGTTTACAAATGATCAAGCTTCTTTAAACATTCAAGTTATGAGTTAAGCTTTCTGTTGTCTATCTGCGAATTCTTTTTCGATGGCTACTCTGTGGATGTTGTTGTAAGCGCAAAATGGTATGATTTTCTTATCTGGGGTAATATAGTGAACTACACATCGACGGACACGGTTAACGTCGAAATTGTAAGAGTCCATGAATGCCATGCAGCCAAGCAGGAAGATACGACGACGAATTTTGCCCAACGACTGATAAGATGGCGACAAGTGCATTCTCATGATTGAGTTTGTCAGGGTTAACATGCCTACTTCCTTTGTTACAAGGAACATATTCATTGAAAGCATCGACGCCATGAATAGTGATGAGAGCAGAGAGAATTTTCCTTTTGATTCGGCGTTTTCAGCGGTCTTTCGGATGTAGTTAAAGAACCTATCAAAGTTGACGAAGCGATTAACTGGAAACATTTTGCCGTCTTCTGAAACGTAGATCCAGTTTACGATTCCGCATTGTGGACTGCAAGAGAACAATGGCCAAGGTTTTTGCATGAATTTTCGCATTATCTTTATTGGAGAAGTCATAACGGACATGGGAAATAAGTCAGTGGTCTTTATTTCGCCGCCTGTTTGTTTTTCAACATCTTCTGCAAATGACCATTCCCGGAAGTTTTCGCGGAAGGGATTTTCTGTAGCTCGACCTGTGAAGGCGATGGGTTGGAAAATTAATCCTCTAACTATGTCGGTGTTTTTGGCTGCGAATCGTATCATGTCGCCGACTTCTTTATCGTTCAAACTTTTCATTAAAGTATTAACCAAAATGATTTCCATGTCGTGTTGGCGGCAAACGTCAATAGCTTTCAGTTTGATGTCTAAGAGTTCTCGGCCTCTAACTTTCTTGTTAAATTCTTCATGAAAACTATCAAACGATAAATAAACAATGTTTAAGCCATTGTCTTTTAGCTTCTGTGCTAGCCCAGGGGTATCAACTAAATGTGTCCCGTTGGTGGCTAGAATTGTCATGAATTTTAGCTTGTGAGCGGCGCCGATTATTTCAGGCATATCATCTCGTTCTAGGGGTTCTCCACCTGAAAAGAGAATAGCCGGAGGTTTGGGGTTTGCTTTGCTTACGAACTCAAGCATGTCAATTAGTGCTTCTTTGGTTGGCTCATAATCGACTTCTTGCTGTGGAAAAGTCGAGAAACAAACGGCACATTTGAAATTGCACCGTTTTGTGACATCGATTACACCTATGACCGTGCCTGAAGCGTGATTATTGCAGGTTTCGCAAACGTAGGGGCAACCCTCAGGGTTTTTTGGAGCGTTTAAATCGCCCAGGTATTGGAATTGATCGTAGGTTTGCATATGCTTATAGATGGCTGGGCTTTGCCAATGCGTAGCTTCGAACTCCCCATGCTCGGGACACTGCTTGGTAATTTGGATTTTCCCGTTACCCTGCGTTAGTTGTGCATCAATTTTTTTCTGGCATTCAGGGCATATACTTTTCGTATCGGTCATAGTAAACCTCCAAGTGTTGCCTCGATTATTAACGCTAACGGTAGTAAAATCATCGACATAGTAACTATGCGCTCGTATTTGCGCACATTAGTCAGTGATGAAGCTGAGGTAATTAGGCGAATTGACGAATAAATCAACAGAGCGCTCCAAAGTAAGATGAGCGGCAAATAATAAACGGTAAAGTGACCTGCAAAGAAAGGGATGGAGGGAAGGGGAGCAAACACTGCAGTTAATATAAAAAAGAGAGCAGCCACCTTCGCCGACTTTAAGCTGCCGATTTTCTGAGGAAGCGTCGGGTACCCAACTTTTGAGTCGCCTTCTGCACTGAGGATGTCACGAAGCACATTTCCGCCAATGGTGCCGAAAGCGATTGGGTAGAGGCTTAGAGAAATTAAGTTTACAATTGGAGGGTGGGAAATAGTTGCTTGTCCATACATAAATGCAGTGCCAGTCAAAATGCCAATCAAAACATTGGCGGCAAAACCGGATTTTCGCTTAACAAGCGTCGAGTAAATCAAAAGTAGTGCGGAATCGGCTGCGATGATTGCAAAGCTTAACCAGTTAATGTAAGCGGCCATAATCAAGCCAACGGCGAAAAGTACGCCTGAGACTGCCACTACCTGCTTTAGCGTCAATTCACCCGACGGGATTGGCCGTTTTGGTTTAATTACAGCATCACTCTCTCGGTCAAAGTAATCATTAATTGCGAAACCAGCCGATGTTATGAACGCCATTGAAAAGAAAATCAGCACGATTTCTTCGGGTCCAATCATTCTTTTGCTAATTGCGAAAGCAGTTAGAACAGATAAACCGCCTGTCATGAGCCAGTAGGGAAGCCGTAATAGAGCGATTAAGCCTTTAGCCGGCGCCCCAGGGGTCATTTTGAGAGTTTCCTCTCAGCGATAACTTCCTTTATGGCATCTTCAAGGTTTACCTTGGGATTCCAATTCAACTCTTTCTTTGCTTTAGAGTTGTCAAACCAGATTTTTGTCACGTCGCCCTGCCAAGAAACACCTGTGGTGGAGATGAATGTCTTTTTTTCCAAGTTTAGGATTTTAAGCATCATTTTGGCAAGGTCAATAATTGAGATGGTTGTTCCGTAGCCTAAGTTGTAAACTTTGCCGTTAGCAGAATCTTCTGAACCAACAGTTACTAAAGCGTCAACTACATCTGAAATATGTATAAAATCTCTTGATTGAAGCCCTGTGCCGATGATTTCTAGTTTGCCCGGGTTTGCAGCAAGCTTGTCAAGGAAATCATGGATTACACCGTGGCATCTTGAGCCGTAAACGTTTGCGAACCTTGTTATTGCGATATCTAAACTATATTGGCTTTGGTACATGTTGCAGTATTCTTCGCCTACAACTTTTGATAAGCCATAGCACGAGAAGGGGTGAAAGCCATAGGTTTCGGGAGTTGGAAAGACTGATGGGTTACCGTAAACTGCTGCGCTGGATGCGAAAACCAGTTTTGCATGGTCTTTGCGTGCTTTTTCCAAAACCTGCACGGTTCCTTTAGCGTTTGTTTCAAAATCAATCAGCGGATTCTCCATGGAGTAGGGCACTACAACTTGGGCAGCTAAATGATAAATTATATCAAACTTATCCAAAGTCAATAATTTTTTAAGGTCTAATATGTCGCCTTTAACAAGTTTGGCTTTTGGCACATCTTTTACATTTTCCATTTTACCGCTTGACAAGTTATCATAAATAGTTAAGTTAGAAGTTAAATCTGACAGTTTTTTGCAGAGGTGATAACCGATAAACCCTGCGCCTCCAGTTACTAGTACTTTTTTCCCCTTCAACTCGCCCATACAATTCACGACAAAGTCTATATTTTAATTAGATTGTTGTAGGTTATATGTCGCCTGTGAAACCTATAAAAACATTTAGGGATTTGCTGTCCTTCCTTACAATTATTCCAGTTGGGGGGAAAGAAGATTTTATTTTCACCGCAGCCGAAAACGTGTATCTTTTTCCATTAATCGGCGGCTTTATAGGCTTACTGGCTGCGACTTACTTTGTTGGTTCAGGTTTTATTGTTCGGTTTTTACTTGGTGCAGTTAATTCAGTTGTTACGGTGCCGACTGATGTCTTATCGAAGGTCGCAGTTGCCGCTATGACCTTAGCTTTCCTACTTGTTGTAACGGGACTTCAGCATTTTGATGGGTTGATCGATTTAGGCAACGCTGTTGGTCTTGGAAACCTCCATGACCGAAAAATGGTTGCTCACGCGTGGACTGTAACTTATTCAGGAGCTGTACTTGCGATAATTGTAGAGTTTGCCGCTTTTATGGGATTATTTTTCATTTTCAGTCCGTTACTTGCCTTCAGCGCAATAATTGCTGCTGAGGTGTCAGCCAAATTGGCGATGGTCACCATTGTTTGGGTTGGAAAACCAACGCATAAAGGATTAGGCTCTATTTTTCTTGCAAAAGCAAAAAAGAAATTAAACTTTGTCGCTTACGGACTTTCGGTTTTGATTGTTTACCCATTTTTTGCTTACACGCTCAGTCCTCTTCTGGGCTTAGTTGGCGTTGCAGTGGTGTTGTTGAGCATTCCTGTGGCGCTTATTATGGAGAAAGTTTCAGAACGCGTTTTTGGCGGAGTCTCAGGCGACACGATTGGGGCTACAAACGAGGTTGCTAGGGCAGTGACGCTGATTTTGCTTGCTGTTATGTTTGCATTGTTGGCGGTGTTGAAGTGAAAGTTCCCGCCTTAATTATGGCTGGCGGAAAAGGCACCCGAATGGGATTGCCCGTAGAGAAACCGCTTTTGCCCCTTCTAGGTAAACCGTTAATTGACTGGGTTGCTAAGGCAGTTTCAAGCGCGCAAAACATTTCAGAGTTTTATGTAGTAACCAGCGCGAATACTCCCGAAACAGAGAAGCATTGCCAACTCAGGGGATGGAAGGTTTTGCGCACCGATGCCAAAGGCTACCACAATGACCTCAAACAGGCGACACTTATGGCTGGTTTGATGGGTCCAGTTTTGACAATTCCAGCTGACTCTCCGGCCATCAAAGGCAAGTTCCTTGATAAGATCGTTTCTCAATTTGAAGAGTGTGGCAAAGATTTCTACGCTGTTTTTGTGCCCATCGAGACGCGTGAGGATTTGGGTTTGTCAGTTGACTCAACTGATGAGTACAACGGCGTATGGTATGCCGTTTCAGGAGTAAACATAGTTAATGGCTCTAAAATTCAGGGAGAAGGCAAAATTGAAACTTGCGCCTTAATCACAAAAGAAGTTGAAGTTCTTCTAAACATAAACACGACCAAAGACTTGAAACTCGCAGAAAAAATATTTCAAAACAGATAGAATTCGTTAATTGGCGAGCAGGCTTTTTTTAGAGAAATATTTAACATCCCCACGTATCCAATAAAGGTATCAAGACCGCTTGGAGAAGACCCGCTTGAGTTTACTCAGCCACGACAGTTTCTGGAACGCTGTAATAACTATGCCTATGACCAAACGGATGCTACAAATGTCTCTCAAAAAATGCCCAGCATGTGGCAGAACAGTTCTTGAAGCAGCCCTAGATGATTATGCGGGAAAAACAGACCAGAAATGCGAAAAGTGCAGCGGACTCTACTCTCAAATTATTGGTTTCTGGGTTGAATTCTTAAGGCGAAGTTTAAACTTTAAGCGGGAAAAAGTTGAGAAACTCTTGGCGGACCGTTACGCCAGAACAGCGGTTCTTAATTTGGTACGGTCGTTTGCTTATTTTGGCATAAAAAAACCAATGTCACTTTCTGCGCCGTTTTTGGTTGTTTGGGATTTTACTCACAAATGCAACTTAGCCTGCAAGCACTGCTACTCCAACAGCGGCGCGGTTCAAGAGGAAGAATTAAGCACTGAACAAGCGTTTGCGATTGTGGATCAGCTTGCTGATGCTGGCGTGACGGCGTTGGCTTTCAGCGGAGGCGAACCTTTAACGCGCAGCGATTTCTTTGAGGTTGCACGACATGCATCTGACCGTGGACTCTACGTGTCACTTGCCTCAAACGGCACCTTGCTCACAAAAGAGAATGTTCAGAAAATCAAGGAAGCCAAAGTGAACTACATCGACGTCAGCATCGATGGTGCATCCGCCAAGACACATGATGAATTCCGAGGTGTTCCTGGCACGTTCGATAAAGCGGTAGCTGGCCTCAAAAACTGCGTAGAGGCAGATTTATGCGTATGCATCGCAACGACTGTGGGAAAAAATAACATGTCAGAGTTACCCGCAATAATTGATTTAGCAGAAGAAATACATGCGGAACGTTTCACTTACTTCAATTTTATTCCGACTGGACGGGGCAAAGCACATTTTGATCAGGACCTTTCCCCGCAAGAACGTGAAAAAGTCATGCAATACCTGCTTAATCGTATGTCAGCTGGGTGCAAAACCACG
Organism: Candidatus Bathyarchaeota archaeon; assembly: GCA_003164295.1. Classification (GTDB taxonomy): domain Archaea; phylum Thermoproteota; class Bathyarchaeia; order Bathyarchaeales; family Bathycorpusculaceae; genus Bathycorpusculum. Next base: position 94,696 of record PLTA01000061.1, on the reverse strand, counting down.
ATTCTCGCAACTGCCCCGCAACTGGCTCGGGTAGCATTGCAATGTCAAGGTCAATCAGGTACAGGTGAAGTAACACTGTCTATGGCTCACATGCAAACCGTAAAAGTAACCAAAAGAGCCGTGCCCCTTGGCGACTTCATCGGCGGATGTGGTGCAGGTCGACTTTACTGCTCGTTGTCTCCACAGGGAGATGTGCATCCATGTGTCTTTCTGCCGGTAAATGTAGGAAACCTCAAAACCGAAAAGTTCCAAGACGTGTGGCTAAACGCGCCACTCTTCAAGGCTTTCCGAAATAGATCAAACTTGAAAGGGTCATGTGGCAAATGCGATTACAAATACATCTGCGGCGGCTGCAGAGCCCGTTCAGCAGCGTATCATAACGGTGACATGCTCAACGGCGACCCAGGCTGTATCATGGGAGTGAAAGGTGCCAAAAGTGCATAACCAACCAAAAACGGTTAAAATTTTCCGTGCAAAAGACGATATAAGCAATATTGTAAAGGAAGCCGTCGCTAATTCAGGGTTACATGGCAAACACAAAATTTTCATTAAACCAAACTTAAGTCACCCAGAATATCTGCCGGGTGTTGTTACGAGCCCAGAATTGATGCGGCAACTTGTTGGCTTGCTACGTGATGTGAACAGCGAGGTCATTGTGGGCGAGTCAAACGGCTTTAATTATCCTTGCTGGACAGCGTTCGATAAAACAGGCGCCGAAGCAGCAGTTAAAGCGGCAGGTGGCAGCGTCATCAACCTCTCTGAAGACAAAGTCGTTGAAGTAAAATTCCAAGGCAACACCCCTTTGAAACGTCTATTTCTTCCCAAAACCGTCCTCGAAGCTGATGCTGTGGTGGATTTGCCCTTGATGAAAACTCATGAGTTTATGGCTTACAGCGGCGCCATCAAAAACCTCTTTGGTTGCGTGCCCAGCAACAAACGGATCTATTTGCATCCGTATTTACCTGAAGTTTTCTATCGCCTATACACTCTGTTCAAGCCGCAATTGACGATTATGGATGCAAGGATAGGCATCGAAGGCAATGGTCCAACCAAGGGTAAACCAGTTAAAATGGGGCTTATGCTGACAGGCAACGATGCGTTAGCTGTGGACATAACTACAGCTAAAGTTATGATGTTGGACTGGAAAGAAACATATCTGAGCTATATCGCTAACAAAACTGGTCTACATGAAGACGACATCGGTGTTGAAGGTTTGTCTATTTCAAAAGTCGAGCATAGATTTGAGCCGCCGCAGATTGATTTGCCTGTGAAAGCACAGATGATGATTTACCAACACGAATATCTTACCAAAGTTTTCTTCTGCTCACTGGATATAGTGAAGCTGTTCCAGAAGGTAACGATGGCTTATCGAGGCAAACCCGTAGAAATCGGTTAACGTAGAGATTCATCATAAACTTTCATGGCATCTTTGACCACTATGCGCCAGTCTAATTTCTGTTCAATTGTAATGCGTGCTTTTGCACCTATCTCTTTTGCCTCATCTGGATGCTCAAGTAAATACAAGATGCTCTTAGAAAACTGCTTGGGGCTAAAAGGTTCCACCAAAAGCCCGTTTTTGCCGCTGTCAATGGTTTCAGGGATACCTCCCACATTGGTAGTCACAACAGGTAAGCCTGTTGATAGAGCTTCCAACACTGCAAAGGGGTGATGCTCGTAGAAAGTCGAGAACGCAAAGACATCTGCAGCTTGATAGAGTTTTGGCAACTTCGCATCGGGGTAATAACCTGTAAAAACGATGTTGCTATTAACGCCTAGTTTCTCCGCGTGAACAATTAATTTGTGCATTTCATCACTTTGCCCTTTACCTGAAATGATGAATTTGGCTTTAGGGAAACGTTTTGTGACAGCTGGCATACTTTCGATTAGAGTAAACAAACCTTTGCGAGCATAGAGCCGTCCGACGGAGACTATGGCTAAATCGTCGGGGTCCAAGCCCAATTCCGCTTTGACCTTGCGTTTGTCAGTGACTGGCTTGAACTTGTTGATATCAACACCATTGTGAATGACCTGTATTTTGCTTGGAGGGATCTTGTAGTAATTTGTCAGCTCCCACTTGGTGAAGTGGCTGACAGCGATGATCTTTCTTGCTCTTCTAAGCATGCCTTCCTCAAAGAAACGCAAAAACCAGTTAAAACTCACCAGAAACTTCTCGTTTGCGTTTAAACGGCTGTATGGTTCACCACCGATAGCTTTAGCCTCGCCTTTCCAAGTTGAATGGACAGTGCACACAAGGGTTTTTCCAAAGTTGGGTGGCACAGCAAAATTGGGGGTCAGAGGTAGTTGGGGATGGGTAATATCTACATTTGCTGTATTGCGGACGCTTTGGAGTTTGCGATTGCTGGTGGCTGCAATCATGAAAGATTTGATTATGGGTGTTCTTGGGATTTTTAGGAAGGAAACGTTGAGGTTAGGGTTAACTTGGATGTCTTGGGCTTGGTTTGAGCCTGTGACGACGTAGATTTTGTAGCCGTTTTTTAAGAGTTCGTTTGAGAGGTAGTAAACGTAGGATCCTGTACCACCTGACAAGGGCCAATATTCAGGCGAAATAAAGCAGACTTTATGTATGAAGTGTTTTCCTCCCTTTGTCGCCTAGATAGTTAGCTGTGGTAGCTATTGCACCGACAAACCACGCGAACGACCTCACAAAGTAAAGCACCACTAAACGCCAAGCCGCACGATCTTTGTATCCTATAACAATCTTGACGGCACAATAAACAAAATAGACCAACATTGCCAACAAAATTAAGCCCGAAACATACCATAAAGGTCTAAGAAGAGGTATAAATCCCACAAGGAAAAACCCAAACAACGCCAAAAGCAAAACCGGCTGAATGTTCATGCCAAAATCGGTGATTTCATCGCCCTTCGCCAATCCACCATGCTTAAAATAAAGTTTAAGCGTGTTTTTTCCATATTGCAGCTGCTGCCTATAATAAGCATGCAGAGTTGGCCTATTATAGTGATAGCAAACAGCTTTGGGTTCATAAGCGATTTTATAGCCTTTAGCGCTAATTCTAACACCAAAGTCTGTGTCGTACTGGCTGGGCAAGTTTTCGTCCCACCCACCAACTTCTGCAATAACTGCTTTTTTCAGCAGCAAATTCATGGTGGCTATACGACCAGTATATTTTCCTATGCGGCGATATCGATTTTTAATTTCATACCCGATGCTTTTTGCCCAAGGGTTATCAGTATTCCATGTTTCTATGCTGCCGCTGACTCCTGCCACTTGATGTTCTTCCAAGTGAGGTACAAGAAGCTTGAGCCATTGAGGTTGCACTCTTGCATCGGCATCTATAAAGCCCAAAACTTCGTGCGCAGTGATTTTCATGGCGTAGTTGTAGGCAGCTGGTGCGTTTATACGAATAGAAAGCACCTTAACAGGGAACTTTTCCGCTATTTTTACAGTGGAATCTTTGGAACCACCGTCCATAACGATGACTTCAATTGAGCCCTCAGCATAATCTAAAGCCAAAATGGATTTGAGGCATTCTTCGATGGTTTGTTGGCTATTGTAAGCGGCAACTATAATCGAAACTTTTGGAAATGCGCTACCAGTCACTTCGTTAACCCTTCACAGACGCTGAAACTATTGATAATAAAATTTTGAAGCCATCGATTATTGGGTCAACGCCTGATCTACCGTAGGTTCGCTGCTCAAAGCTTACTGGCATCTCAGTGACTCGAAAGCCATTTTTGGCCGTTCTCATTAACATTTCAGATTCTATTTCGTATCCACCTGATTTTGGCTTTTGGCTTTTTAGGACTTCACGCGTCATATCGCGATAACCTGATTGGGAATCAGTGATGTCAACCCCTGTTAAAAGTCGGATGAAAACGTTAAATAGTTTAACCCCGAAAGCGTTGAGTTTTCTTGCAGCCACGGATTTTTGATTCATGTACTGTGAACCTATCACCAAGTCGGCCTTTCCTTCAACAACCGGCGCCAAAACTTCAAGCAACTCTTCAGGTTCATGAGAGCCATCAGAATCAATGGTAACAATTACGTCTCCTTTCGCTTTTGCAAAACCCGCACGCAAAGCATAGCCTTTACCCAAATGCTGCTTCAAACTGAAAACCTTTGCGCCATGGTGCTTAGCCCTTTCAAGCGATTTATCAAATGATTGATCATCAACGACAATTATTTCGTTCACTAAGCCTGTTTGCTGCATAACTTTTTTTGTTCGATCAATAATGTTGCCTATAGTTAATTCCTCGTTGTACACGGGAATTATGATCGAAAGCAGCATTTCCCCTCGCCCATTTTACTTTTAGATGCCAATGGAAGAACTTATAAAGTTTGGCACTGCAACCATGTAAGCAGTTGAAAGCAAAGTTTGATGCCAAAGATGGAAACCCAGTATGCAGAATAAAGTTTATGCTGATAGAAAAATTTGGTTTTCAATGTGGTTTCTCGGGGCTATTGTTACTTTCGGTGTTGCTTTTTTTCCCATGTTTTATCGCTTGGTTGATGGCAGAAACAGGCATTTTCAGCATGAAGCTGAATTGGAGAAACAGGTTTCAGAACGTTTAAAAAGTCAAGGAAAGAAAGCGCCTGCAGTAAACGAGCATCGTGCAGGGATGAATGCTAAGACGTGGACTGCCAGCATCATTTTGATTGTGCCCATTTTCGTTATTGTTTATTTGTTGTCAAGGGATTTGGCGATGCACGAACGTAATCAAGATGCCTTTCTCGCGGCTGCTTTTCCTAATCGGATCTTTATGCCTCAGACTATACCGATAAAAACTTATGTTGTAATCACAATTGTTACGTTGGGCGTTGGAGTAGTTTACTGGCTGTACAAGGTTGTTAACTTGTATAACGCTCACTATAAAGCAGAATTACAAGTTGAAAAAGAAGTAGGCAAACTCATGGAGGAAGAGAAAGTTGTCGGGCACATGTAAGGAACGCAGGTTTATCAGCCACGGCGGAGACATTTGGGGGTTTAGCAGAAAATACAACGTTCCTGTCGAAGAAGTACTTGAGTTTAGTGGACCCATTAATTTTCTTGGACCTTCACCAAAAGCTGTTGAAGCTGTCAAGCAATATGCTAATCTCATAAAGTTTTATCCTGACCCCAACCCTGTCGAGTTCAAAATGGAAGTTGCAAAATATGTTGGGCATGGCGTGGATGAAGAAAACATCGTTTTGGGTAATGGTTCTATCGAGTTAATTTACGCTATAACAGAAATTTTACCCCGAGGCTTCGAAGCGCTCATTCCTGTCCCATCATTCAGTGAATACGAAAAGGCGGCGATACGGGTTGGCGGTAAAGCAGCGTTTATTCAATTACCCGAAAGCTGCACTTTAGAAATTGAAAAAATCAAGCGAGAATTTAGTAAGGATACAAAAATCCTTTGCATTTGCAACCCCCACAGTCCTTCAGGAACACTATACAACAAAGAACCGCTAATTGATCTTCTCGACTTCTGCCAAAATAAAAACGTCATTTTCAGTGTGGATGAAAATTATATCGAGTTTGCTGAGAAAGGACAAGAGACAACGTTAGCAGGTTTGGTAAAAGGTTACGAAAACCTTTTTGTTATTAGGTCAGTTACAAAATTCTATGGTATGGCAGGCATACGATTAGGCTACGGCATAGCAGCGCCGAACCTTGTCAAAAAGCTGGAAAACGTGAGGATTCCGTGGAGCATCAACAGTCTTGCAAGCTGCGCGACTCTTGCAGCGTTTAAAGACATTGATTTCATCGGTAATACAAAAAGAACAATAGCCAAAGAACGAGCGGAGCTTGCAAAGAATCTAAGTGAAATTGAAGGGTTACATGTTTACCCTTCTGTGACAAATTTCTTGCTTGTAAGAATCACCAATCGAAAAATCACTTCTACCGAACTCAAGGAACTACTTACTAAGGAGCGCATGTTAATTCGTGATTGCTGCACTTTCGTGGGCTTAGATGACAGCTACTTCAGAGTCACAGTTAGATCTGCTAAAGACAACCAAAAACTCACAAAAAAGATAAAAGAAATTTTACTTAAATAACCGAAAACTTGCGTGAGCTAACGATTACTTGTAAAAAGTTTAAGTCCATGTTGTTTCAATGCTTCAAAATGTTTTAGATTGAATGTATAAAGAATAACATTATTGTTTAGGGCAATAGCTGCAATCATAGTTGTCCGTACGTTGTATTGTATTACCTGTTTGTTTAGCCTCTATTTCAAGCTGGCTAGAGAGCATTGCATCAGTTTTTATAATTTAGAGCAGGTAACTGCAATAGTTCTTTTACAGGTTTTTCATGTTTATACATTCCAAACAATACTTCGTGTAAACCTATTACAGTAGTGCAGACAGCCTCGCCACTAGCTAAAATACTTTCAACCGCTTTCGCACCCTCTTCAGATTTGCGATCCAATATTTCAATCAAAACATCAGAGTCAAGAATAATCATATTCTACGTTCAGCCCGTTTTTTCGACAATTCAGCAATCATCTGCTCTTTATCTTCGAACTCGACGCTACCTCGAAGCCTAGTTAGAATCTGACGTGAATCCTGACACTCAGCAAGCCTATCAAAGAGCTGGCTAAAGCTTTCACCTTTCCGCTTTATTGTCACAAGCTTGTGGTAAACCTCATCACGAATTGTGATAGTTTTGACCATTTAGATTCCTCTAAAAAATATGTTTAAACATACATTTATAACTATTAAAGAAATTTGTCGTATCGAGAATCACATATTTAATAATCCATTTTCATTAGTCCCAACTAGTGCTTAACAACTAGTCGCAACTCTAAAATCAAGGAGTTATTTTTTCGCGATCCAAAAACTCATTTCTGGACTGCCGATCAAATGATAAATCAAAGACATGGGATTCCAAATCCAAGTGCTATTTTGATAATAATCGGTTCTCTTTGAAAATTCGAACCCTTCCTGTTTGAACACCGCTGCGACGCTTTTGTGGTTTAATGCATGCTCTTTTTTATGCCAATAATCGGATAAGGAATAATCGATCATAGGCACCTTTAACCCGGTAATTTGGAAGTACAAACTGTTAAACAATGGGTTTGAATGGAAATAGATACCTTTGATGAAATCAGCTAACATATTTTGTTCCCCTTTCCAGTAGAATGGGGATGCTTCATGGTCAACGTATATTACGCCGCCTTTTTTAAGAAAAACGCTGAGCCTTTTAAGACCAGTTAAGTAATCGGGCAAATGATGTAGCGCCGAATAGCAAGTTATTAAATCAAATTTGCCAACTTCAAAATCAAGATTTTCTACGGGCGAATTAATTATTGTTAACTTTTTTGATTTAACGTAGGCACCGTATTTTCTTTGCAGAATCGTGCACATTTCAGGCGAAATATCAACCGCTGTAACCCGATAACCCATATGCAAAAGCTTACCTGTTAAATTGCCCGTGCCTGCGCCAACATCAAGAGCAAACTTTTGGTTATCTACTACAAGTTTATCTGCCATTTGAAGTTTGGCTGTTATTCTTTTTTGTTCTTTTTCACTGTAGACTTCAGGATGAAGAAGTTCATAGTATTGTGCTTCTTTTCGGTGAACAGAAACGTTTGCTTCATGAATTTTTTCTTGCAGGTTAGGATCGGACAGTTTTTGTTACCTCATCTCTTTTTAACGTTAGCATTGACTTAAGCTTTGGTTACTTTGAAAACATTTTGGGGCTTTTCTTCAACGTCGTCCATAAGCCGTCTTTTCTCATTTTGTGAAGAATTCGTTTAGGCGACTTTTCAAAACTTGAATGAAATTGACGTTGAATTTTTAAAAGAGAGTCATAATTGAAGTCTTCAGTTTTTACGTATGCTGCGTAATCTTCAATTTTATCATATAATTTTTTAGAGATTACTTCATCGTATAGGGCGCTGCCTGGAACTGCTACAAATATATTGAATCTGCACCAATCGGTGTCGATTTTTCGTGCGAATTTGAAGGTGGCTTTCATATCTTCAATTGTTTCTCCGGGTATGCCCAGAAGGAATGAGCATGCTGTTTGGATTCCTTCAGCTTTACACATCTTTATTGCATTTTCAGTTTGCTCAAGGGTAACATCTTTGTGGAGTTTTTCTAAAATGCGTGGAGAACCGGATTCGATGCCAAACCAAATGGTCTTGCAGCCCGCCGTTTTCATCTCTTTCAACAAATCCTGCGAAAGCAAATCGGCTCTTGTGTCACAGACCCATTCAATGTCTATTTTGTTTTTTCTAATTAATTGACATAATTCTATTGTTTTTTCTTTTCTAAGAGTAAAATTATCGTTGACAAAATAGATACCTTTGGTACCGTAATTTGCAATTAAATATTGAATATCTTCAACAACTCTTTGCGGACTAAAAGCACGGCATGTTTTCCCCCACAAACGACTGGTTTCGCAAAAAGCGCAATTAAATGGGCAACCTCTAGCTATACTCATATTGTCTACGGGTTTAACACTCAGATACTCCATTGATCTGTCATACAGATTTATTGAAAGCAAATGCAAAGCTGGAAAAGGTATCTCATCCATATTGCGAATGAATTGTTGAGGATTTTTTATTATTTTTCCTTCATGTCTGTATGCAACGCCGGCGATGTTGGTGAAGCTGTTTTCCTTTTTGGCGATTTGGGTTGCAAGTTCCACCATAGCTCGTTCCCCTTCACCCATTACAACAAAGTCTATTTCCGAATGCTCAAGCATACTTTCAGGATTATAGGATGAATGCCACCCACCAACCACTACCTTACATGAAGGAAGCACCTCTTTAACAGCCTTAGCGGTTTGAACACATTGACTATAAGTTACAGAGCTACAAGTTATGCCAACTAGTTCAGGGTTAAGGTTTTTTATTTCAGTTTTGACTTCGTCGATTGTTTTTCCAAGTAAGTAATTATCAAAGATTTTTACTTGAAACCCACTTTTTTCAAGTGAAGCGGCAAGATAGACTAAGCCGATCGGAACATATTTTCTTCCATGAATCCATGGACCCGATACGGGCGGAGCGGGCGTCATTAACAAAATCAATTATAATGCTTCCTGTGATCAAGATTGAACGTATGTACTACTCACTTTCTCAAATAAAGATTTCTTAAAAATAGGTATTCACCCAAATAAGCAGCTTTCAAGGTTAAATAATTCAATTAAAATAAAATTCTTAAAAAATTAACAAAAAAAATAAAGAGGGAAAGGTTTTCCCTTAATGGGTTTATGGTCGTTTTCTGCTGATCATCAATACTATTACTACAGCTACTATTATGATCAGGACGAATAAGCCAGCGATTGCAGGGACGAAGTATAAGTCAGCGGCAGATGGAGCTGGAGTTGGACTTGCTGGAATAGCGGTTGCGTGTGGTGAACCTACGGTAAAGGTGGTTTCTGAGTATGATGGGTAATAACCGTTATTTCCGTGGAAAGTAGCGATTACAGTATAGTTTCCTGAGATGTCTGGTGTCCATGTAAGGCTATACATTCCGGTTGCGTCAGTCATTGCGGTGCCTATGTTTCTGTAGTTGTTGTTAGAGTCCACAACGTCTATTGTCACTGGAACGCCTGTGAAGTTTGTTGGAAGCGGCTTTTGCTGGTAAACATAGCCCATCCAATCTTTCATGCTAGCATCAGATGAAACTGGAACGCCATTTGGAAAATCAGCCGCCTGCTCTGTTTGTGTTGTTCCAGCAGATACGTCTGTAACTGTTCCGCGTATTACAACAGGTGCTCCTGAATCAACTGCATTGTTTGGTGCTGTTACAGTTAAGGCACTTGGTCCTTGACCAACAACGTAAATTTGGTTGTCATATCCGTTATACCATGTTGCGTAACCGTCTGCGATTGCATAGCTCATGGCTGAGAATTCACCGGTGTAGCCCGAGATAGTCCAGATTTCTGCTCCAGTAGTTGCATTTATAGCTCTCTCTAAGGCTCCTTTGTAAATTGGTGTGTTAATTGTGTGTTCTGAGGCGACTGTATATATTATTCCGTTTCCGACTGCGTTTATGAAGCTTGGGTAATCGCCGAATGGTGAGTTAAGACCTGCACTAGTGCTGTTGCCTTCGCCTCCGTTACCGTATGTCCATTTTAATTGTCCAGTTTTTGCGTCGTAGCAGTATAATATGCCTGAGTAGCCCATGCTGTAGAGGTTTCCGTAAGCCATTTGACCTTGTATTAAGGGTGTAATTGGGTTGCCATAGTAGTCAAGAGGTGCTTGTGACGGAGTTGGACCCCAGAGTTTTGCTCCTGTGTATAGGTTGTATCCAACCCATTGCATTGTTTCTTTGTATCCTTCTGTGAAGACTCCTGAGGTTGGATCTGCTGGACCTAATAGAACGGTGACGTTGCCTGGAGCTGCTGCGACTGTGTTTGTCCACATAAGTGAACCAATTGTGCCTCTACTAGCGTTAACGTTGAGAGCAAAGTATGTGTATGGCGCCCAGCTGCTACTTACACCACCGGATAATACACCAATACTGACACCGGACAGAGTTCCACTTTCACAAAGTATCAGATTGCCGTAGAATGCTGCGATTTCAGTGAAAGAACTTGGCAGATTTGATGGAAGAGACACGTTCCAGTCATATGTTTGTGGAGCGCCTCCATTCACTGTGTTTGTGTAAACAGATGTGCTTGCTGGACCAAATGGACTTGCAGGGGTCGTAATGTTAAAGTTTGTTGCTGCAGCTGCAGGTACGCCTCCAGCGTTTTCGACGTTCCAATTCCATATACCTGAGGAGTTCCACTCGGCTAAATACCCGTTTGAAGTGGGGTACATTATTGTTTCACCGTTTGGACCCATTGAAGTTGGAAGACCGCTTGGGACATTAGTTACGTTGAACAAATATTGTCCAGTGTATGCATCGTAAGCTTGGGCAAAGCTGCTTGTAAACAGAATTGGTTGCATAACGCCTTTTTGGTTTGGTTGTTGACTGTCATAGATGTAACCGAAGGATAATGCTCCAGTGGGGATAGCGTTGTTTTGCCAAAGTACTTTTCCTGTTTGTAGATCAACTGCATAAGTTCCCCCGCCTTGTCCACTTGAATAGCCTAGAGGTGCCTGATAGTAGAGAATTCCATCCATAATTATGGGATTGTCGTATCTTTGAACATACGCAGAGCCTTCAAAGTAGCTGTCTCCGGTAATTGCAAAGTTGTTTCCTCCAACAATTCCGCCGGCTTGAAGTGGTTTTGTCCACATCACGTGGCTAGTTGTAGGACCTACTGCGTCGCCTGGGTTTCTATTGAGTGCTGCACCTGAGAAGAGACTGTTTGCGCCATATGCACCGATGGCCCAAGAGCCTGCTGAAGCCTCAACGGGTGAACCTGAACCTAGCCAGTTTGATGAGATTGTATACCAGCCTGGGTTTTCACCGTAGATTGGGCGTGTCCAATATGAGACTGGAAGTGGATAGCTGTTGGTGAAGGGTATTTGGGTTTGTTGCACAGTGATATTTGCTGTCGCTTGGCTAGGCAGATAAGTGTCGTTGATCAAAGTTTCAGGTGATGGTGGACCACCAAACAAGCTGGGAAAACTGGTGTCATGAGAATATGTATTGAAGGCTTGTCCTGGGAAAATGAAGGTCAAAGTATATGTACCTGTTAGGCTTGGCGCAAATGTGTAGTCCTGTGCCGATGTTGGGTCTTGAACAATGGCGAAATTTACCGTTTGATTTTGGTTGTTAGGGTCTGTAATTATAAGTTGGTAGTTGTGGAATCTGTAGTCATTTCCTAGACCGGATGCGGGAGAAAACAGGTTTGTTAACCACATGATAACAACCACGTTTTGACCAACGCCTACGGGATTAGGTGATGCGTTTATGTAAGCGTATGTTGGAATTTGCCATGGCGGTTGGTGTGCGCTGACAGATGGCATCATCAGCATTGAAGTTGTCATTGAAATCGTTAATAATATCGCAATTGCAATAACTGCTGTTTTGTTTTTTGAAATTTGCATTTTTTTCTTTTTCTCCTTAAAATTGGGTAAAATCTATTTTGTCTCGATTTATATTTAAAGTTATGCATATTCGTTCAAAAAGGCGCTTGCTTTAGAGGAAAAAAGCCTCTTTTTAAACCTGCAATAGGTTTAAGCCTACAACAAATGTTTAAATAGAAAGTACTTTTTCAAAAAAAACAATAATCTTTTCGCCTTTTGCCAAAAAATTAAGAGAAACGAAACAGTATCAACATCCAAAAAATCACCACAATTAAGGAACATGATTGTCCCAACATCTAAAATTAATTTTCCATTACTAAATTTCTTTAGTTTGATTGTAATTGATAAGGAAGGTGGCTTCGATAACTTATTAGACCCTTTATATTGTTTCCGTGAAGATTTGGTTGCTTATGATAAATTATATAAACGTTAATATTGAAATGATAAGTTAAAATCGTTCAGGGGGAAATGGTTTGGGAGTTCAAGTAAAAATCGATAAAATCGATGCTGAAATTTTAAGGATACTCCTATCTGAGTCCCGAACTAGTTTTACAGATATAGCAAAAGAATGCAAAATTACTGTTACAGCCGTCAGAATGCGTTATAAACGCTTATGGAAGGATGGCGTAATCAACGGCGAAAAGATGCTCGTCAATCCTCATTGTTTAGGGTACCGCCACATTGTAGATTTAGGGATTTCAACCAAGGTTGAAGATGAAAACGAGGTAGCCAAGTTTCTTGAAGATAAAAATTACATCTCAGCGCTCACGGGGCCATTAGGTAAATACAACTTTTTAGGAAAGGTTGCATTACGTAATCTTAACTCGCTTCATGAAGTAATTTCTGATTTAGAGTCAAATCAAAAAATTAAACATGTTGATGCACTGATTTGGGCAGAAGCAGTAAACGTAGAGTTTCCTCAAAACTTAGTTATCAAACCCGCCGTTTGGGAAAGCAACATTCAAAGTAATCGTAAGTTTACTTTAACCGATTTAGATCAACCCTCAATAGAGATTGATCAAACTGATAGAAAAATCGCAAAAATTCTTTCGGAAAATTCACGAATGCCATTTAAAGCCATAGCCGACCAATTGGGGATGTCAACAAAAGCCATAATTCAAAGATACAAAAAACTAAGAGGTAACTTGTTAACTCTTTCAACAGTGACTCTTGACCTTCGCAAACTTGGATATGAAGTTCTTGGAAATGCGTACATAAAAGTTTCAAATCGAAGTAAAATGCCAGATATATACACTCAACTACTTCAAATTCCAAATTTGATAGTAATTATAAGAATCACGGACACTTACGACATATATTCTGCAATTGCAATAGAAAACTTTGAAAAATTATTTGAGTCAATCGAGAAAATTAGAAGAGTCAGTGGCATAGATACAATAGAGTTTTTTGTAAAACCAATGCCCCCTTCGTGGCCTCTAAACCTGTTTCCGTCATTGCTTGAAAGTGAATACATGAAACCGAAATATTGGCCTCAAAAAGTGGAAAAGCAATAGAAACTACAAAACAAAGCAGACTTTACCAATTTTTTGATCTCACATTTTATAATTCAAAAATACGAAATGTTTAAGCGTAAAGAATATCCTTTGAGGGACGAATAGTGAAGCAGAAATGAAGCCTCATGTAACCTTAGTTAACCCTTCCGCACCTGTTGGCGCCGCAATGCACATGCCTTTTGCTTTGTTAGGTTTAGGATATTTGGGGGCAATTTTAGAAAAAAACCAGTTTCAAGTTGACGTTATTGATTGTCAAGTTCTAAAATTGTCGTTAGAAGATTTTAGAAACGAAATCAGTAAGCGACAACCAAACATTGTAGGGGTAACATCTTCTACACTTACTTATCAAACTGCAATTAAGTTGATAAAGATTGCAAAAGAGACATGTCCAAACTGCATAACTATCGCAGGGGGTGCTCATGTTACATTTTGGGACGATAAAGCGCTTGAAGAATGCCCAGAGCTAGATATTGTCATTCGCAAAGAAGGAGAAAACACACTCTTAGAATTAGTGCAGAAAATCGCAAACGACGAAAGCTTCCAAGACGTTATTGGCATAACTTGCAGAAAAGATGGCAAAATCGTAAAGAACCCAGATAGACCATATATTGAAGATTTGGATGCTCTTCCGTTTCCAGCACGTCACTTGTGGCCGATGGAACGATTTCGCGAATACGAAGACATACTTTACTTAGCTACAAGCAGGGGCTGCGTTTACTGGTGTGAGTTCTGCTCAACAGTGAGAATGCATGGTCGAAAATACCGGATGCGAAGCCCAAAAAACGTTGTGGACGAATTAGAGTTTTTGCACAAAACATACGGTATAAGCAAATTTACGTTCTGTGATGATGCTTTTACTGTCGATCAGCAAAGAACTGAGACCCTTTGCTCTGAAATTCGTCAGCGTGGATTAAAAATTGAATGGAACTGTGGTACACGCGTTGACATGTTAACAAGAGAGTTGCTTGTAAAAATGAAGGATGCTGGATGCATCTCTGTATGGTTCGGGGTGGAGTCAGGTTCCCAGCAGGTTTTAGATGCAATGAAGAAAGGCATTACCACGGAATTAACCATAAAAGTTCTCGGTTGGGTAAAAGAGCTCGGTATGCAGCCTATTCCAAACGTTATTCTTGGTTTCCCAGGGGAAACAAAGGAAAGCGCATGGAAAACCATAAAGTTCGTGGAAAAGATTTCTCCTGACGCTGTTGGCTTCTATAACGTTGCGACTCCTTTTCCGGGAACGCCAATGTACGATATGGTTAAAGAGAAAGGGTGGCTTAGAGTAACTGACTTTGACATGTATGATACTACGCACCCAATTTTTGAGACCCCATGGCTTAGCATGAAAGAGCTCGGCAAGTTACGAGAAGGTGCGTTTCATCATTTCTATTTGCGCAGGGCATACTTCTTTGATAAAAGAAGACGGTTCAAAACATACACGCCTCTGCTTGTAGCCTCAAATTTCATCGCCAACATTAAGTTAAAACTTCGAAGGAAATAGACGACAATGCACCAACATTTGAAGAGACAACTTGCCAAATACTTTAAAACGTTCAAAAGCTGAAACTCTCAGTTAACTGCTGGTTAAAACCTTGGTTTCTTTTTAGATCGCAAAGCTTCAAAAAGAAAAATCGCTGCAGAAACAACGGTAACGATTGTCAGAAGCCAAAATGCCTCCTCAATAGGTGAACCCAAAAGTAAATGGGGAATCAAAATGGCAATCTCAGCAATTAAAACGCCCACAAAAATAAAACCGAAGATGGCGAAGCTGGGCATAAGGGTTTTTCCCACCCAAACATATCCGTTAATACCCACTTTTTCTTTCACAACGTAATTTCCGTATTCATCTTTAACAACTAAACCTAGATCAATGAGTTTCTGAAGGTTTCGGTAAGCAACACTTGGACTACTAAGGTTGGCTCCGCGCATCAAATCTCTCGGCCCTATTGGTTTCCCTGCTTTGACCATGTAAACGTAAGATTGAAATGTTGACGAATTCAGTTCTTCGTTGGATTCCAAGCCAGCACCAACCTCTCAACCAATAGGATTGTCTAACTTAAAAAACCAGTCTAAAATCACCAATAACCCTATGAACCGTAATTGATATTAACTGTTTACTCAAAGTATCAGGAAAACAAAAGTTTGGGAAACTCTTGATGCTAAACCTCTTAACCCTACTAGTTCCCGTCGTTATGTTGGTTCTTGCTGTCTTGTTAGATTTGGTTCTTGGCGACCCATCGCCCAATGACCCTGACAAATGGTTTTTCAAGCTGCATCCAACTGTTCTCATGGGTAATTTTACGGCAAAAATAGAACCCTACTTCAAGAATAAAAATCCTAAAACTGAAAAGTTCTTAGGCGTACTTCTTGGATTAACAGTAATTTGTTCGTTTGCCGTTCCCGTTTTCCTTGGATTATGGGCAATTTATACTTATGTTCCGTTTTACTTCAACATTTTGATTTACGCTTTCACAGGTATTATATTGCTCAAAATGACAATTTGCATTAAACTTGAAACCGATTGGGCAAAAGCCGCAGCCAAAGCCATCGAAGCAAATGACCTTGACGAAGCAAAAAAATACAGTCACTTCTCAAGAAGAGACTCAAGAACCCTAAATGGCTCACAAATCAGCAGTGCAGTTATCGAGTCAATGGCAGAGAACCTCATCGACTTCAAACTTTCCCCGATGATGTCATTTGCATTGTTTGGGGTTACGGGCGCTATTGCTTTTCGTGCAGTAAACACACTTGATGGCATGGTAGGATTCAAGGATGAGAAACATATCAACACTGGATGGTTCAGTGCAAACTTAGATACTGTTGTAAACTATATTCCCACCCGTTTAACGGCGATCTTTACGATTGTAGCAGCGGCACTCCTTAGAAAAGATGCTAAGAACGCTTGGAGAATCGCTTTTAGAGACCACAAGAAAACTCCCAGTAGAAATCATGGTTGGCCAATGGCAGCTATGGCCGGAGCATTGCGAGTGCAGTTGGAGAAGCCAGGCCAATACATTTTAGGCGACACTCAGGAACCACTAACTGGTAACAAGATATTAGATGCCCTTCGTATTCGTGACGTTACGATTGTTTTATGGGCACTTTTATGCGTTGGAGTTATAATAGTTGTACGATTGTTCTTTTTGCCCATTTAGTGCAAAGTTTTAATCAAAGCTTTGAAGTATTGGTGTTTTAAGAAGAGCTGCAACATGCGTATTTGCCTCATCAATCCACCTAGAATTCAGCCCAAAGCGTGGGGGAAACCAAACGTTTTTCCACCCATCGTTTTAGCGTCAGTTGCTGCTGTTTTGGAAAAAAAGCATGATGTATGCATTATTGATGCTCCTACGGAAGGCTGGAAGAACCTTATAGAATTAGATGAAACCAAATATCGTGTTGGTTTAAGTGCCCAAACTATTGCTGAACAAGTGGGAAAATGGAATGCTGATGTTGCTGTTGTTGAAATTCCTTTTTCAGGTTGGTCTAAAACCGCGTTTGAAGTAGTTTCTGCAATAAAGTCCGTTAACAGAAAGATTGTTGTTGTACTGATGGGTCAGCATCCTTCAGCTAGACCAGAAGCTTGTCTTTCAGAAACCGATGTAGATTTCGTTGTCATCGGTGAACCAGAAAACACAGTTTCTGAACTGGTGGATATTCTTGAGGTTGGGAAGCAAAATTTTGGCGCCATAGACGGTTTAGGCTTTAAGCAAAATAGGAAACCTGTTCTCACAGGTGAACGAGCAATAATTGAGGATTTGGATTCTTTGCCTTTTCCCGCTAGGCATTTGCTTCCAATGAAAATATACTTTGAAGCTGTTAAAGAAAATCCGTTGCGTGGCGAAGTTTCTAAGCCATGGACAGCTATGATTACAAGCAGAGGTTGCCCCCATAATTGCGTTTTCTGCTCGAACTGTATTGTATGGGGTAAAAAGTGGCGTGCCAGAAGCCCAAAAAATGTTGTTGATGAGATAGAACAGTTAGTGAAGAATTACGGAATTAAACAGATTGATTTTTCAGATGACAACATGACTTTAGATAAGAAGCGCATGGCTGACATTTGCGACTTAATTGTTGAGCGAGGCTTGCAAATTGAGTGGTTTACTCCTAATGGAGTTAGGGCAGATATGCTTGATGAACCGCTTCTAAGAAAGATGAAGAGGTCTGGTTGCAAAAAGATTCGTGTAGCTCCCGAATCTGGTGCTCAACGTGTAGTGAATGAGGTTATTGGTAAGAATTTGGATTTGAAAAGTGTTGAGCAAGCTGTAATTGCTTGCAAGAAAGTCGGAATCAAAGTGGGCTGCTTCTTTGTTATTGGGTTGATTGGTGAAACCAAAGCTGACATTGAAGAGACAATAAAATTTGCTTACAAACTTAAACGGCTGGGTGCGGACAGCTTTATTTTCAGCATTGCCATGCCACTTTATGGAACAGCACTGTATGAACAAGCAAAACTTGGCGGCTTTTTAAGAGAAGGTTTTTGCGATTTCGCATTGGCGGCAACGGAACCATTAATAGAGACACCAGAATTTTCAGCAAATGATTTACGCGAGCTGTGTGCAAGAGCTAATTTGGTTAATCCAACTTTTACAAGGTATAAAGTTTTGAGGGCAATTAAAAACCCGAAAAAAACTGTTAAGATATTGTTGAAAAAGAAGTAAGCGATGTGGATTAGCTTTAGGAATACTTGGAATAAACCACTTTTCCGTCTACAACAGTCATTTCGACATTAATGTTTTTAATTTCATTTGTTGGAGTATCCATCGGGTTATGGGACAAAACTACTAAGTCAGCCAACTTGCCAACTTCAATTGTTCCCTTGAGAGCTTCTTCCCCAGAAGAATAAGCAGCATCAATTGTATACATATACAAAGCTTCCTTGACGCTTAAGCGTTGCTCGGGAAAATCTTCTCTAAGCACAGCGGCTTCGATTCCAAGCAATGGGTTCAAAGGCTCCATTGGACAATCTGAACCACCAACAACCTTAACACCCTCATTTAGCAGTGTTCTGAGCGGATGCAACCACTTAGCTCTCTCAATGCCAAGGTTCTCGGTGGCTGACCAAACAGAAAATTCTGTAGCTATGACTTTGGGTTGAACAGAAACTACTATTTTTTGAGTTTTTAGGCGCTTGGCTAACTGCGAATTTAAAAGTGCGGCTTGTTCAATTCGGAAACGAACAGATTTGCCCGACGCTTGCTTAGCCATTTGCTCGATCGCGTTCAACGCCGTATCTACAGCTTTATCGCCCATAGCTTGAACTATTGGCTGAAAACCCTTCGCTAATACTCGTCCTATCGAAGTTGACAGCGATTGGGTGGTGTAAAGTAGTTTGCCGTTATTATTTGGATCATTACTGTAGGGTTTTGATAATGCAGCAGTTTTGGAGTCTAAATAACCATCTACAGCTATTAAAGAGCCTCCGACATGCAACATCAAATTGTCAGAGGTAGGAAAACCAACAGTTTTCTCTAAAAACTCTATGGGAACAATCACATTAACCCTAACAAGCAACCTCCCCTCGTCATGGAGCTTTTTAATTATTGAAATTTCATTTTCGGAAAGCATTATCCAATGGACACTTGTAAGGCCAGCTTCAACGAGTTTTTGGCAAGCCAAAGCCGTAGCATCCAAAAGCTCGTCTTCTCTGGGGTCAGGAACAACTTTCCAGACCATGTTGATTGCAGAGTCGCGCAAGATTCCAGTTAGTTTGCCTGTTTTTAGATTTTTATCAACTGTTCCACCTGAAGGTCCAGGAGTTTCAACGGTAATACCCGCCAGCTTTAACGCGACAGAGTTGACGGCGCAAATCATTGCCGTTTCATGATAAAAAATTACAGGATTATTTGGCGCAGCAACATCGAGATCAGAGATATTAAGGAAACGTTTTTCTTTGAAGCGGTCAGGATTCCATCCACGCCCGATTATCCAACATCCACTCGGAGTCTGTTTTGCTTTTTTTCTCAACAAATTTTGCAGCTCTTTGATGGATTTCGCACGAGTTAAGTCGAGCCAAAGCAAGCATTTTCCAAAATCGGCTACGTGAATATGGGTGTCAATCAAGCCGGGAACGATTGTTTTCCCGTTTAAATCAATTATTTTTGTGGTTTCACCAATCAATGTTTTAATTTCTTGGTTTGTTCCGACTTTAACGATTTTGTTTTTTCGTATTGCGACTGCTTGAAAAATGGGCTGGCGAGGGTTCATGCTTTGAACGCTTGCGTTAATCAGAACTAAGTCTGCTGACAAGTTGCCACTTTACCAAAGTTGATAACTAAAGTTCTTTAAGTGAAAGACGTTCGTGTTGACAGAATCAATCTTCGATTTTTTGGATCTTTTTCTGATTACAATGCTAACTGCAACAATTACGACTATAACAGCTGCAGCGATGACAGCGGCAATTGCCATTATTAAGTCAGGTGCTATGGTGATATTATGAGATGGATTATTAGTTGAAGTCTTAGTTGAAGGTGGATTTGAAGTTTGGCTAGTAACGTAATTAGAGAAGCAATAAACATTCCAATCGTTACAACCTACATACAACATTCCGTTGGCTAAGCTAGGTGAAGACCAAGAAGTTGAAGGTGTAACATAAGTGGCAAGTTTTGTGCCGTTATTGGTTGCATCAAGAATGTATAAATCCCGTTGACTAGTAACAACATAGATTTTGCCGTCAGCGTACGAAGGTGAAATGTATAGTTCATCGCCAGTATAAAAAGTCCAAATCATGTGACCAGTTGTTGCATCAAGACATGCTACGTTGAATTTGTCAATGATGAAAAGTTGACCGTTAACGTAAATTGGGGAAGAACTTATGAATTCGCTGGCATTTGGATCCGTGAAATTCCAAATCACATTACCTGTTATGGCATTTACAGCATAGTATGTTCTTAAGTTAGAGGATGCAAAGACCATTCCGTCCGCAATTGACGGAGAACCCAGCAGTTCAGTGCCGCCTATAAATTGATATTCATAGGGAATTGTTTGTTTCCAAATCACAGCCCCAGTGTTAGCATCCAGTTTGTAGAGAGCGCCTGCCGTTGGCTCTTGGGAAGTAAAGTAGACAGCGCCATCAGAAACTGCTGGAGAAGATTCGATAGGCCCACCGGTTTGGGTCTTCCAAATAATATTTCCAGTGTTTGCGTCAAGAGCATACATGTAACCGTCTAAAGATCCAATGTAAACAATGCCACCTGACACAACTGGCGAAGATTTCAGAACAACAGTTGCAAACGTGTAAGGTAAGTCGCCGTTGACAAACGTTTGCCAAAGAAGCGCACCAGTGTTAGCATCAAGACAATAAACGTATCCATCATCGCCACCAGTGTAAACTTTACCGTTTGCTACAGCCGGTGAAGATTCAATAGTGTCTTGAGTGGTAAATTTCCAAATAAGACTCCCGCTCCATGCTCCAAGGGCATAGATATTTTTGTCTTGAGAACCAACATAAACTATTCCATCCACAATAGTTGGGGAAGAAACGACTGATCCGTTAGTTTCGAATTTCCATGCTAAAGTTAAGTTTGACGGACCTGATAGAGCGGTAGAAGAATGCGTTGGATCAGCTCGGAAATTAGACCAATTGCTAACTGAACTTGCATTTGTGCCCATTTCCCAAAGCTGGTTAACTGTAGAGTATTCGTTTCCCGAAATGGTGTCAACTGCCTTTGTCACGTCACCTGGAATAATGTATAAGTTTCCGTATGCTACAGCGACAGATTCCTTTGGAGCTAATGCTTCCATTGGAAGCGCCCAAATGACTTGTCCAGTGTAGGCATTTAAGCATGCAAACTGTGAGGAAGCGATTTCGCCGTTGTATGATGCATTTTGCCCTGTTGTTGCATAGACTTTACCATCTGCAATCGTAGGGTTTCCTGGAAAGATAAGTGGACCTGGCCCCTTGTATTGCCAAACCAAATTACCAGTTGATATGTCGACACAGTAAAGGTTTCCATCTTTATTTAGAGCATAAACCATCCCGTATGCCACCGCAGTTCCTATGGTGAAATACCCGTTTGTTTTTGGCGTAAATGTCCAAAGAAAATCACCGTTTGTAGCGTTAAAACAGTATAGAGTATTATCATCTGTACCGCCTCGTAGGAACCTACCCTGATAATAAGAACCACTGAAAATCATCGGTCCTTTCGTAGGAGTATCCCATAGGACTTGTCCCGAAGTGGCATTTAACGCCATTTGATGAAACAAAAATGACCCAGGAAAGATTTCCCCGCCACCATATGTTACTCCAGACCCGGTACTTCCGCCACCTGGAATGTATGTTCTCCAAACTAACGTTGGCGGTACTGAAGGATTTGAAAAGTTCCAACCTAGAATGTATGAGTCTTCTTTAGTGTAGAACATTTTTTCTTCTGGACTGTAGACGTTGGCTACGAATAGAACGGCAGTGTCAGCTGAGAACTGTGTGCTAGTCCACAAGATATTTCCTGTTTGTGGGTCAAGGCAATTCCCTTCTATTACCAAGTGTGAATCATCTATTTTGTACACTATTGGCCATGTTCCATTCATGGGAACTACTTTTTCCCACATAATAATTCCTTGTTGGTTAAGGGCAACCACGGAAGTGTTGGTGCAAACAAAAATCATCCCATCAAAAGCCGCGATATAGGGCAATATTCCTGTTATATTAGCCTTCCAGACTACATTTGATGTGTCAGGAGCTGGGCCAGCAGAAAATCGAGAAAAAGAAGAGTCACCTTGAAACTCTGGCCACTCATACTGACTCAAATTACCATAAGTTGTGTTAGTGGTGACTTGAGCGCTCACAGAATTAGTGTCAATCGTGTGCAATGTTGAAAGTGAAGTAAAAACTGATGAAACAAGCAACAGAGCCAAAATAATCATAACTAGAATTCGTTTGTGAATGCCATTTACCCCCACTTTTTGAATGATCGTTTGAAAGAGGTTGACTCCTTGCTCATGATATTGGTAGATAGTCGATTCCACTATAAAGCTTACGGAACTCCTTGACTTTAGAAGTTTAAGCTCCAAATAGCATAAACGTGCTAAAACTCGTCTAAAAACAAAAACAAGAGAGACCGCACAATCTTTTTTAAGTTGAAAAGAAACGTTAAAGTAAAACATGAAATTAACGAAGAGAATTTGAGGGTGGATTTTACTTGACAAATAAAGGTCCTTTACTTATGACTTCTTGGAGATCAACAGGCGCTTGCAATGCACGTTGCAAATATTGTAATGTTGACGCTTCAGGTAAACGCGCCCCAAGAGAGATGACCACAAAAGAGGCTCTGCAATTGGTTGATGAGGTGCATAAATTTGGAGTAAGATGGTTCGGCTTAAAAGGTGGAGAACCGTTGATGCGCGAGGACATTTTCGAAATTGTTACTTACGCAAAAAGCCTCGGTCTTAACGTATGCCTATTAACAAACGGCTGTTTTGTTGATGGAAAAATTTACGACAACCTAGTTAAAAACCAAGTTTGGACTTCTGTAAGCATAGATGGCCCCGAAGAAATAAATGACCAGTTAAGGGGAAAAGGATCATACCAAAAAGCATTATCCGCTATCGAAAAACTTTCAAAAGGCAAAATACTCAATGGATTGGCGTGTGCGATAACTACGATAAACTATAAGCATTTAGATCATGTTGCGGAATTAGCTGATAAGTACCATGCTAACTTTGTGTGGTACAACCATCTTGTGCCTAGCGGACGAGCCAAAGAAACTATGGATTTAACTCCAACACCTGAAGAATACGAGTTGACGCTTAACCACATATGGGACTTAACCCAAAAATACGAAGGCAAATTTGAAATCCACGTCCATTGCCCACATTTCGCACGTGTTGTCAAACAAAGAAACCCGGCTAACTTTGATGAATGGTATGAACATAAGTTTCATGGAAAATGCACGTACTTTGCGTTCGGCGGATATCTAAGCGTAACCGAAAATGGCGACTTAATACCATGCTTTTACACTGACCTTAGGCCTTCAGAGCCCATGATGCTTGGAAATATACGGGAAAAAACTCTTACCGAAGCATGGAAAGAAGTCCAAGAATCAAAATATTACAGGAGTTTTCAGGACAAAAACATCTTGAAAGGTAAATGCGGAGTTTGTGAGTACCGCGAATTATGTGGCGGCTGCAGAAACAGAGCTTATGCATATACCGGAGACATTTACGAATCTGATCCGGCATGTGCATATGTACCTGAAAGTTTGCGCAAAAAATAGTCGCCCCAATTTTCTCTAAATAACAAAACGTCTTATAAGTCCAGCTTCTCAAAAACATTAGAGAACAATGAAAAGAATAACCATCAGTTGCCTACTTCTTGTTGCGCTATTTTTAGCTTCAAGCCTTTCAATAAGCTTTACCTTAGGAGAAAACCAGTCTGACTCAGTTTCATGGCCCATGTTCCAACATGACCTAACACATAGTGGCTCTTCAAATTCTGCAGCTCCAAAAACTAATCAAACGCTATGGAAATTTAATACTGGAGGACAAATGGGTTCACCTTCAACAGTTAACGGTGTAGTATACGTTGGTTCTTATGACCACAAAATTTACGCCTTTAACGCTTCCAGCGGCGCAATACTATGGAGCGTCAGCACTGGAGGAAGAGTAATTTCTCGTCCAACGGTTGCTTCTAACATCGTTTATGTGGGTTCAGAAGACAATAACCTTTATGCTTTTGACGCTTCCACTGGCAATAGACTTTGGAATTACACAACAGGATACTACGTTGATTCAGACCCTGCAGTTGCTGACGGAGTAGTCTTCTTTGGTTCAGAAGACGCTAAAATCTACGCTTTGAACGCTACAACAGGCAAATATATTTGGAGCTACACGACAGGGGATAAAATTATGCTGTCATCTGCAACCATAAATCAGGGCAGAGTCTACATTGGCTCATTAGACGGCAAAATTTACGCTTTAAATGCTACCAACGGCACCTTATTTTGGAGTTATTCAACAGGTCAGCCTGTTACTTCTTCACCTGCAGTTGTTAACGGCGTGGTTTACGTAGGGTCTGCAGACAACAAAGTTTACTCTTTAAAAACCAGTAACGGACAATTGATTTGGAATTTCACTACAGGTGGCGCCGTTTACTCTTCGCCCAGCATTTCAGATGGCAAAGTTTACGTTGGGTCTTTGGATGGAAAAGTTTACGCCTTAGATGCTTCTAACGGTGAAGACATTTGGAATTACACAACAGGAAGTGAAGTTGCATCTTCCCCAACTGTTTCAGGCAATGTAGTTTATGTGGGATCAGAAGATAACAAGATTTACGCATTAGATGCTTCAAATGGAGAACTCGTTTGGAGCTATTTAACTGGCTATTTAGTCATTTCTCGTCCAGCAGTTGCTAACGGTGTGGTCTATGTTGGGTCGTGGGATGGAAAGATATATGCTTTGAACGCTCAAAACGGCGGATTTGTTTGGACATACGCTTCGGGCGGCGAGATTGATTCATCTCCGACGGTAGCGGCTGGTTTAGTGTATGTGGGTTCTCATGATGGCAAGGTGTATGCTTTGAATGCTTCAACAGGGATGGTAGGTTATGACACCGAGCTTCACAATAATGTTGTTTGGAGCTTTGACACTAATGATATGGTTATGTTTTCTTCCCCAACTGTGAATGATGGAGTAGTTTATGTGGGCTCGTACAATGGAGATGTTTACGCATTAAATGCCACGACAGGGACATTTATTTGGAGTTACGAAACGGGTGGACCTGTGGTTTCTTCTCCAGCAGTAAAAAATGGTTTGGTTTATGTTGGCTCAGAAGACAATGATGTTTATGCTTTGAATGCTGTAGCTGGCACTTTAGTTTGGAATTATTCTACAGGTGGCCAAATAACGGTTTCTTCTCCAGCGGTTTACAATAACAAAGTATACATTGGATCAAATGACGGCAACATCTACAGCTTAAATTCTTCTAACGGAGCTCTCATCTGGAAGTTTTCCACAAACGGTTATGTTGTATCATCGCCAGCAGTAGCTGATGGTACAGTCTATGTTGGTTCGTATGACCACAACATTTACGCTTTAAACGCAGAAACGGGCCTTCTTGTTTGGAATTACACTACAGGAGGCAATGTGACTTCTTCACCTGCCATAACGAACGGTGTGATCTACATTGGTTCAGGGGATAACAAAGTTTATGCTTTAGACTCCTCAAACGGCAAACTTAAATGGAATTACACAGTTGACGGAGCAGTGGTATCTTCCCCCATCGAAGCAAATGGACTTGTTTTTGTCGGCTCAAATGATGACAAAATTTATGCCCTTGACGCGTTAACTGGCGGGTATATTTGGAGTTATGCGACTGGAGGAATGATAGTTTCTTCACCAGCTATAGCCAACAACGTCGTTTACGTAGGCTCATATGACCATATGGTCTATGCATTTGGTTCTGAATTAAGTAAACAAAGTTATTCTTCGTCAGTTATAGTGCCAGTTTTAATAATTTTAGGAATAATTGGGGTATCTGCCGTTGTGTTAGCAACTTTATTTTATAAAAAGAAGCATTAGGCAGATTTAGAAATCAACTGAAAACGTGAAATTAAGCTAGAAAACTTCTATCCCACGAATTATTGTATTTAGCAAAAGGTTAAAATCTTAAAACAACCATGACTACGAACTATAAAATCAGAATGACTAACCAGTCTAATAATTGTGGGCAACATATTATGGTGATGAGTACAAATAAAACGAAGATAGCGCTGGTTAATACGCCGCTTGAAGCAGCGACTCATCACCCGCTTTTTCCGCCTCTGGGCTTAGCATACATGGCAGCTGTACTTGAACAAAATAATTTTGAAGTCAAAATATTTGATTGCCCAGTATGCCAAATAGATCATGAAAAACTAAAAGCGGAATTAAATTCTTTCCAGCCTTCAATAGTCGGAATCGGCTCCATGACTCCAACCATAGAATCAGCATTACAATCTGCAAGAGTAGCCAGAGAGGTTTGCCCTGACGCTAAAATCGTGATGGGTGGACCGCACGCAACCTTTGCAGATAAACAAATTCTCACAGATGAAAAAGCCGTTGACATAATTGTGAGAGGCGAAGGCGAAGAAACAATTTTAGAACTTGCCAAACAATCGCCTGAGCTCCAAAAAGTCAACGAGATAAAAGGCATCACTTTTAGAAAATATAACCAAATTATACAGACACCCAACAGACCACTTATCGAAGATCTTGATGCATTGCCGCGTCCAGCTTACAAGTATCTTGCAATTGAAAAATACAAAATTACAGGACGAAATCTTCTACCTATAATGACTAGCAGAGGATGCCCATATGCTTGTTCGTTCTGCGTTGCATCCCAAATGTTCGGAGCAAGGTTCAGAGGACGAAGCCCAAAAAACGTGCTTGATGAGTTGGAGTGGCTAAGAGACGAATATGGGGCAGAAGGCGTTGCGTTTCAAGATGACACATTTACATATGATAAGAAAAGAGCATTTGAAATCTGCGACGGAATCATAGAAAGAAAAATAAATTTGCCATGGGGCTGCGGAACCCGCGCAGATGCAGTTACAAAAGAACTTATCGATAAAATGAGTAAGGCACACTGCAACGAAACAATGTTTGGGGTAGAGTCAGGTTGCCAGAAAATGCGCGACGCCTTGAAAAAGAGAGTTTCAACAGAGCAAATTGAAAACGCAGTTAAATGGGCAAAAGAAGCAGGAATGTTCGTTACAGTCTCAGTGATTTTAGGTTATCCTGGCGAAACAAAGGAAATGTTGCAGGAAAGTTTGGATTTTGTACGGAGAATGGAGCCAGACGACGTTTGGCTTTGCCATGCAACTCCTTACCCAGGAACGGGTCTTCGAGCTTTAGTTGAGAGTAATGGATGGAAAATGGCGGACGACTGGAAAATATACAATACAATGAATCCCATCTATGAAGACCCAGCTTTTCCAGCTAAAGAGATAGCTCAAATGAGAAGAGACTTTTACAACAAGTTCTATTCGCCCCGCTACATCGTGCGTCAAGGTGTTAAAGGATATGTGAAAGGCAACTTGTACAGCAAGATGATGGCAAGAACCGCTGCTAATTATATACTTTGGCGAGCAAAAGCCCGCGTTTAAACTTAAACAAGTTGATGGGTAACTTTACTTTAAAACTTTTTACTTCGAAAGATGCACCTATTTCTTGAATATATTTAGCCGAAGATGTCAAGTGCCCTTGTTTTCAATTAATTTGCCGTTTTAACGTAATCTTTATAATGTTATCGAGCGGTTTAAAAAGGCAATCAAGGGGACTATTTGATGGCAAAAAACGCTGAGATTGGAGAAACCAAGACAGACGCTTACGGCACACGAGAAAATTGGCCACCGTACACCTATAGGGATTATCCATACATCAAACCTGAAACTTACAAATCATTCATGGAATTTTTGACGACAGAAAATACGTCAGGCAGATTAATGGAGCTTCAACCTTGGATTTCTGTTTGCGATTCAAAATGCGCTTTTTGCTATTTTCCAACAACCGCCACAAGCAAGGTGAAAATAGAGCCTTATCTTGAACTGCTAAAAAAAGAACTGGGAATGTACGCTAAAACCAAATACGTAAAGACCAGCATGTTTGACGAGATAGTTTTAGGTGGTGGAACCCCAAGCGTTTTGGAAGCTGAGCAGATGATTGATCTTATAGATTTCTGCAAGGCAAACTTCAATATTAATAAAGAATATTTCATCAAAGTAACTGGCTCTTCAAAAACATTGGCGCTCCCAAAGATCGACAAACTAGCTAAGTATGGGGTGTACCAGATGGATATGGGTGCGCAAACATTCGATGACAAGCTTAGGAAGAACCTGTGCCTCCCTGACAGCGCCATAGACGTTGAAAAAGCCATTCGACACGCACGAAAACTAGATTTATGCGTATGTGTAGATCTTATGTACAATCTTCCAGGGCAAACAATGGAAAGCTGGATCAGTACATTAAAGAAGGCAATTGAACTTGACGTGGAGATTGACGCTTACTCGTTACATGTAGACCCAGGCACTATGTTGGAGAAAATGATTAAGACAGGTGTTTCTCCGCCAACTGGGGATACAGAGTACGAGAAGCAAATGTACCTGACAGCTTACAACATGCTGACTAGTGCAGGTTACAAGGCAGTTGGTCATGACCGATACAGCAGAGTCGAATGGCATATGCGAGAAAACTGTCTCAACGGTTGGCCATGGGGTGGCATATTGACAACAGGCGCAGGCTGCTTCATGGGTTACCTGCAGAAGTTTTCATATTCTAACCTTGAAAACATAAACGATTATATGGCAACTGTGAAATCTGGAAAACTACCTATCAGCAGGCTTTCTGAATCTACAAACGAAGACATGATGAGACGAACAATGACTCGATTATACCTACGGTTGCCAGTAAGCAAAGCAGAATTTATGCAAAAATTCGGCTCGACACCTGAAAAAGTATTTCCAAAACAGTTACAAAAGCTAAAAGACAAGGGATTAATTGAAATTAACGACAAAGAAGTAAGAATAACTAAGCTAGGCGAGATTTGGAAAGGCAACATCGCCTGGGAATTCGCACCCAACCAAACTTAGTTTTTTTGAACCACAATAACATTTGCCTAATTGCGAGAATAGAGCAATAGCTTTTTTTTCTAATGCGAATCAAGAGCACAATCTATTCTGAAAAAATCTAATCTGAAGAGGATTAAAAAAGAAAAGAGAGGAGGGATTTAATTAGTGCCTCATCGGCTGAAGACCATACCAGATCATCACTTTAGCAAGAATAGGTACTATCACGCCTAAAGCAATGCTCGGGATGAATTGCAACACGAAGCCATACAGTCCAGGAAATAGATATTGATTTGATGCCCACATGTTATGGTTCATTTTCAGCGACGGCGCAAGAGAGACAGTGTAGTTGAGATAAGCTTGGATTGTTGCAACTATAATTGCAGATGTTAAGCCTGCTCCAAGCATACGCATGAAATTTGTTGACTTGTTGTTCAATGCTCCAGCCATGTAACCGATGATAACAGCCAAAACGAGATATCCTAACATGCTCATGTCGCCAAAAAAGTTGTAATTTCCTGCTCCATTATAGTAACCAGTATAGAGACCTGCGCTTGCTACGTAATACATGCCGCCCATGATGAAGCCGGCTGCACCACCAGCCCATTTATTCCAAAGCAAACCTAGAATTAATGGGATGCCGAGAACGATCATTTGAGCAAAGCCTTGAGTTAAGATAACAGCAATTACGCTAGTATTTCCAATCATGGCTTTAGTACCGCTAGGATTAATGTAGATTGCTAGAAAGAATACGAGTAACACTAGAATGATCGGTATGACTATGCCGTAGAATATGTCAATCAGTTTAAATTTTTCCGTTTCCAATTTTTATCCCTTGACTTATTTTACGTTAGGGCATGTTAATAAGCTTAATGCTTACCAGCTTGACTCATAAGCGTTAGCAGCGATTAAAAACGGATTATCGAAAAGACACAAAAGACAGAAGATATCATTGAAAACGACTTTTTTGATGAGTTCTTGTTTATTTCAATAAAAAGAAAAGATAAGGGAAAATAAAAATTGTTATTGTTGTCGCAGCATAGCTTTTGATCGAAGTACGGCGCCTTTAAGGTCGATTCTTGCTGGGCAAACGAAGCTACAGTGTCCACATCCAGTGCAGTAATCAGCGTTAAGTTTAATCATGCTATCGATATCCATTTTGTCAAATGCTTGTTTGATGAGTATTGGGCTTAGTTTGTGGCAGCATACGGTCATGCAAGCGCCGCATCTCATACATTGGTATACTTTGACTTTGTCAGGTGCAAATGCTTGAGCTTTAGGCAGTTTGGGTTCTTTGCTTTCGGTTGTTGGTTTTTGTCTTCCGACCTTGTCGAGTGCTGGTACAGTTAGGTTCATGATGATTAATGCTATGAAGGAGGCACCGAAGAATTGTGTGAAAGTTTGCAAGAGCACCGTCAAGATTGCCAAGCCAACTCCGAAAATTATCTGTCCCGTGTAGGTTAGTGGTGTTGTTGCAGGATCTGTTGCCATAAAGAACGCCAAGAATATTGAACTTCCGATGAACAGCTCAAATAAGAGTCTAACAGTTACGCCTGCGTCGCCGTAAACAAAGGATAATATCAATGATAATATCGCAACTACTACTAGGTAACTTACAGTTATTCTCCATTTAATGTATTTTCGTGCTATCACAAAAAAGCCTATGCCGACGACAATAACCGCAATAGCTGATGCTCCGCCAGGCCAGCCGTGGAACTTATCCAATAACATCGCTGAAATCAAATTATTCATTGTTGCTGTAGGTGCCTTGAGACTTGCGTTAGAGAAGCAGCTGATTACATAGCTACCAAACCCTGAAACGGCGCCAGCTGCCCCCCCATAACCATTGCCGTTAACGACACTAGCTAACCCAAGAGGACCAGACAATGATGGCACCTGAAGCAAAGAGCTTTTCAGATGGTCTACTGCGAGAAGTAATGTGTCGAGGAAGGGTATCATAACGATAAATTTTGCAGCCGCAGCAGGATTCACGTATTTTCTGCCTGATGTACCAACAATCTTTTTGAATATAATCAAACCTACAACAGAAATTAATGCGACATAGATGAAGCACTGAGGTGCCTCAAGAGGAAACAGTTCAACGGTACGCATAACAGGAACGCCAAGCGTGTACGAGTCAGTAACGATCAAGCCAAAGACGGCAGCAGACAGTAGGTTAAGTTGGCTATCAGCTGCAATTTTATGCAGAAAAGCATCAAGTCCAACGGAGATACCGACTGCAATTAAAGCGTTAATCCCTAAAGTCAGTCCAAGATTCCAGCCGGATGGAGTTTTTTCAGCAGACCAGAGAGCAGCTGTAATAACTGTGAGTATTATAAGCGAGAAGAAAGTGTATGTCATTAGTTTATCTTTAGTCATCCATGAATATTCTTTTGGTTTAGACATTTTTCATAATCTCCTTAATTTCTGCTTTCAAATTAGGGATGATTAGTTTTATAAGACTTTCCTTAACCATGATGCATGTTCTATATTTAGTATAGAAGATATAGGTCCGTCAGATTTGGGATGAGTGTTTTCATTCAATTTTGAAGCCGCTAAAACTTTTTGATACCCAAAAAAAGAGATATTTTAAGAAAAGCTAATAGTTATTAATTGTTAAAAGCTATTTTGCAAGTGAAGCATAAGAATGACAAGGAACCGGACCGAGGAACTGGAAGGAACTACCTTAAACGTGTATTTACATGTTATAAAAAAGGGTAAGCCAGTCGGTCCTAGAGATGTCATGAAAGCAGTGAATTTAAGCAGCCCCAGCGTGGCTTACAGGCATCTGCAGAAACTAGAAGAACTCGGATATCTACAAAAAAACGATTACGGAGAGTACATAGCAAAAAACAAAGCACGTGTAAAAGGGTACACCTGGTTTGGTCGACGCTTGATTCCAGCGATGTGGCGTTACTCCTTTGTTTTCCTAGCGATTCTTATAGTGGAGACTTTTGTGCTGGCTATTCATTTTCACGTTGAAACCTACGAGTTTAAAGTTTTCTTCCTGTTATTGATGCTTATAACTGGGTTAGCACTGACAGTTTTTACTGTTGAAGGGTTTCTTCAAAATAGGCGAAAACAAGGCATTAAAGATTAAATAAACCAAAAAGAAGGTTGCAACATTTTTGCATATTTAGAAAAAAAATAACAATGCTATATCGTATAGCTTTCCTTTCTTCCTCAAGAAACGAAAAATCTGTTTCTAGGAGCAAGTTTTATATCGACTATGCGAATTTACCTTGACACTGTGAATTCAATGAGTAATTCAATGAATCCAATCACATCCCCATTATTCATGGTTGTTTGGCGGTGTACCCGAAACTGTGTGGGCAGTTGCACATATTGTAGTTACACCAAAGCATATGCTAAAGACCAAGAACTAAACACCGAACAGGCCAAACACATGGTTGATGAAATGGCAGAGTTCGGTTCACAATGGCTAGGAATCAGCGGCGGAGAACCCTTGATTCGGCCTGACGTATGGGAAGTTATTGAATACGCCGAGAAAAAGCATGACATGAAAGTCAGCTTGATCACAAGCGGTTATGCCTGGGACGAGAAACGCTTTGATCTATTGCGAAAATATGAAGTTCACACTGCAATCAGCATTGACGGCGATAAAGAGTCAAACGACAAAATCAGACGCAAGGGCGGCTATGACCAAGCCGTGCGTGCCATGGAGAAACTTAGCAGTGTCGGCTTACTAGATTGCTTAGTTACAACTATGACTAAGTTTAACATTGACAAAATGGCTCATCCCGCAATGTTGGCTGAAAAATACAAAGCCCGGATGCTTGTCTACCATAACTTGGTTCCGGTCGGCAGAGCAGGTGAACATATGGAGGAAATAGCTCCAACACCGGAACAATATGAAACAGCATTCAACGAAATCTACGATATACAACGCAAACTCTACGGCAAAGTAAAAGTGAACGTTTACGCACCTTTCTACGCTCGCATCGTACGCCAAAAAAACCCAGTTGACTTCTGGCAATGGTACAACGAAGGCTACCTTGGCAAATGCACCATCGGTGGCAACTACATCGGCATAACCGAAAATGGCGACTACCGAAGTTGTGGCTTCCACGAAGGCTACCGCATCGGCAACGTTAAAGACAAGAACCTTCGCACCGCATGGGAAGAACTACAGAAGAGTGAACTGCACCTAAAGCTACGTGACAAAAACAACCTCAAAGGCCGATGTGGAATCTGCGAGTACCGAGAAATCTGCGGCGGATGCCGCACACGAGCTGAATATTACACAGGCGACCTTTTCGAGTCAGATCCAGCATGCAACTACATACCAAAGGTGCTCCGAGAAGACCCCAAAGCACTCGAAGAAATGCGCAAAAATGCACTCAAAAAACAATAAACCTCTTTCCTTAATTTTCCTGGTTTTTAGAAATAATCTAAATTTTTAGTTTCAGGTTTGTGTCTGGTTGTAGCTGTCCAAAACCTTGAAGATGTCGTAGCGGTCGTTTGAGTAGATTAGTTGCAGAAATTTGCAGCGAGCAAAATTAGGATCCAGCTGATTTTTGTCATATACTATGAATTCAATGTTATTTTCAGCAATATAATTCTTGAAATCTCTAGTAGAAACAGTAAATTGGTCAGGTTTGTAGGCAAAAAGACTTTGGAGATTGTTTTGTTGCAGTGTTGGGAAGCTATTTTTTGTAAGGGTTAAAACTTGGTATTGCCGTGTTGCTGTTTGGTTGGCATTGATTTCATTGATTTGATATTGGAATCTAACGGCATCTATCTGCCTGTTTGTCAAAGCACCAACGTTTCCCCAATTAGGTAAATCGGTAAAGTTAAAAGCATAAGCGATTTGATTTTTATCGTCATAGAGCCCTACGTAATTATCCATTGAGTTAGAGTTGGTAAATGTTGCAACTGCCCATTCTTGGCCAGGTGGACCGCCGACCATTTTTGAAGGTACATCCCATGGATTAACCCAATTCATAAGTTGAGGTATCTGAGCAACCTCAAAGTCAAATTGAAGATTAAATGAAGTTGTCAAATACAGTGTCACGTTAGATATGTTGTTTTGCAGGGGTGTTACGCCCCAAGATACGTCTGTTGCATAACTGTCATTTTGAACTAGCATTGTCTCGGTTAAGTCTACATAGTCATTTGAATACGTTAACGTTAAATTTTTAGGAGAACCTTGATCATTAAAATAAATTTCTCTATTAAACTCGGATAAGGGAAATGTAAAGTTCTGGGCGTTCTGGGTAAATGAAATAAAATCTCCCGCCGTAGAAGACGATGAAACCTGATACCAAACCTGATTTATAGAGACATAATTTTCATCTGTAATCAGACCTTTAGCTTCATACGCTCTTAACAAGTTTTGTGGATCCTGGATTTCGTAAGATAAACTCAATACTGACTCAGCAATTTCTGTCCTTTGAACAGTAGGGTCAGTTTGAGCAATTATGTTTTTTCCTGAAAAAGTTGAAAACCAAAAACCAGGGACTTCTGTAACAACTGCTGTAGCGTTATTTGGGTAGTTTTGGTTTAGCCAGACTCCTGCATCTAGTGCTTTTGTGTCGGTCGTCGAGTAGTAAACGCTAGCGTCTATAATTTTTCCATATAGTGTATCGGAACGAAAAACAACCATCAGACATACAAGAACGATGAGAGAAACGGTAAGAATCTTGATCCAATTTTTATGCAAAGCCTTTTTATTTTTAGAAAAATAATTGAGCAGTTTTTCGGCTATAAAAACGCCTGAAACAGATGCAAAAATAGCCATTGGAATTGTCAAATAGTAAATAAACCATTGAAAAGGCATGAAGAAACCGAAAAGATATGATTCGGCGAAAAAGAGGGGTACAAAGAAAATAAGAATTAAAGTCAAATAATAAATCAGTTTTTTCTGACTTTTTAAAACATAATAGGAGATAAAGATGCCCGCTAAGGCGAAGAAAAATATGAAGCCAAAATTAACCATAAAAGAATTAAAACTTACTGTTGGAATCTCGTAGGCATATGATTTTACTGCAAAAAATACGTACTCGATGACAAGGTTAAGGTAGCCAATCATGGCTTTAAAATAATAGAGGAAGAACGCTATTCCTCCGCCTAGGACTAATGCAATTACTACTTTAAGGTAAGCGCCTTTGGATTTTATGAGCATGTAAAGCAGGATTGGTGGCATTATAAAAACGGCGAGGAATACGGCAAGCTGATGTGATAAAACAAGGCCAAAAGCCGCCAGAAAAGTGACAACAAGATAGCCCGTATGTTCAGCTGCTAAAGACGAGTAAAGAAAAATTAAGAGCAAAAACATTATTGCAAGAACAGTGGTATAACCGCCAAACGCGTTTACCTCGTACATAGGAAAACACATCAACAACAGAATGACTGCTACCGCGCCAACTTTTTTATTAAAAAATCTTGAGGCAATCAAATAAACGGAGAGAAACAGGAGCCAATCAATTATTACCGCTAATACCTTAACTAGAAAAATCAGTGGTCCTATGGCAGTTGTACCACTCAGAGAAATGAACATTGCGAGTACAATTTCGTAAAGTGGAGGTGTCCAGCCTAAGTTGCTTAATGGTATTTTTCCTGTTTGCAGGAAGATTTGGGCTTTTAATAGGTGGACGCTCGAGTCGTTTCCTAAAACTACGCCGTTCATTGATATGAGCGTGTAGAAAATGGCGAAAATTAGCACTGAGAAGATAGCGATAAAGGCGATTTCGATTTGCTGCTCTTTTGTAAATTTACCCATCAAGACGATAGCTAACTCCCGGCTAAATTGGCGTCCCCTTTAACCTGAAAGAGGGCAACTTCACTATTAATAAATACGAGGTTAAATTTGGGATCATTAGCAAATTTG
This sequence comes from Candidatus Bathyarchaeota archaeon, assembly GCA_003164295.1. Classification (GTDB taxonomy): domain Archaea; phylum Thermoproteota; class Bathyarchaeia; order Bathyarchaeales; family Bathycorpusculaceae; genus Bathycorpusculum. Next base: position 58,901 of record PLTA01000061.1, on the reverse strand, counting down.
GGGTTTAACTCAAAATCTCGGTTTGCAACGTAAGAAACCGAATATTGTTGAAGAGCTGCCTGATAATCGAAGGTTGTTAGGACTGGGGGATTTTTTTGTGGTTCTTGTGGATTCGCCTGATGGGTTATCAATGTTTGGTTGAGTATTGCTGGATCTCCTATGTCAGCATCGGAAACGGCGTAGAGTCCAACAAGGATTTGAATTTCAGCTTTGGATTGCCCCTGCAGATTATACGACAATTCTGTAATACAAGGATATTGTTTGCTATAATTGTGTACTTGCGGCTGGTTCTGGGTGAAAATTAGTTGACCGACCTCTTTTGTGCCGGCATCTAACATTGCGATGGTATTTGCGTTTGGTTGTAAAAAGCTACCTTGAGAATTTAATACAAAGTTAACCCAATCTAACGAAACATTCTCGGAGGTGCTTTGAAGGATTATTGTCATGTTTACGAATTGAACACCTTTTGACACAGTTAATATTTCTGAGTAGCTGAAATCATTGTTCGCTTTGTTAACTATAATCGATGGGCTGTCAGTTTGAGGGTCAGCTAGTTGCATGCCGGTTACGGGGATTTGGGTTATGTTTGTAGATTGTATATTTCCATCGTTTTGCGAGAGCACTGTAATTTCGCTGTCGTTAAATTGGAGGAATGAGTACGGGAAATATGTCCAGTTTAAGTCAGCTAGAAACATAGGGTTATGTCGCCCAATGTAGCCGCCGTCTTCGCGAACTTGGATGTAGCCGTTATCAATCATGTAATCAGTGTCAAGCAGATTTTTGGCAAAGTTAGCTGGAGCAAATTCGCGGGCGATAGTTAAATACTGTGGATCAACCGCACTCAAAGTTGGTCTCTGAGCAAAACCGCCAAACCACCAACCATATAGAGCATCAGAAACAAACACCGAGTTGGCAGCTGTGTTTTGCTTGGCCCACAAAATCGCTTGGTACCCTGGATTATCCATAACTTGATAGAAACTTTGGTCAGTGGTACCTTGCCAAGGAGTTATAAAAATTGGGAAAGCAAAAACGCATATGAGCATTATGCTTACTATGAAGGCAGCGTAAAGGGTCTTGCGGGTTATACGACTTAACACTTTATCCAGCGTCTTATGTGCATTTGTTGTGGTTTTCTGGACCTGGCTAGTTAAAACACGGTAGTTGTCTATTATGTGTGCAAAGAAAATGGAGCCGCGGTCGATGAACATGCCAATAAGTATCAGTACGGGCAAAACGAGGAAGTAAAGGAATCGATTGTAATCCACATAGAGTCCAAACAGAAAGCCCTGAGTCAGTACCGTGGGGACTAAAAGCCACATAAAAAGTAGAAATGCAGGGAGTGAAATAAATCGTCCCCTGTATTCTTTTGAGAGGAAAAAGAACAAGATTGTGCATGCAAAAAGCGGTAATATTGTTGTAAGAGGAATTACTCTTGTTGATAGTAGTGCTGAGTTAATGGCAGAGACAACTGTGAATGACGAGTTAGAACTTAAATAAGCAGGAACGGCATTTACCAAGAAAGGTGCAACCAGAGCAGCTCCAAGAGCAAGGGGGAGCAGCCAATAGAAAACATGTTTTCTTGATGTGCCAAAAGTTTTTGGAGAAACCATAACAATCAATACGGTTGCAACTGTTGTGGCTACGAATACGGCTGCGCTTAAAGAGTGCGTTAAGTAAATTGAGCCTACCAAAATTGAGGTTGAAGCTAGAAAAGGTACTAAACTGAATCGGTCTTTTTGAAGGTACAGATAGAAGGTTAAGGGAATCAAAAGCAGTGTTATTACGTTGGGGTAACCTGCCCATAGAAGTATTTCCATGTCAGGTCGTGAAACTGCTACTAAAAACGCAACGATAAACGCGCCTGATTCCGACCAGACACTCTTAGTTATTAAATAGGCACATAGAACAAGAAGGGATGAGAACAAAGCTACAATTACCGGTTGAGCGATGTAGTTAGACATTCCAGTCATCATTATTATTGCTGCAGCGAAAATGTGATACCCTGGAAAAGTCAAGGATAAGCCACCGCCCATCTGATAATTATTCCATAGAAAATTGGTGTTACCTGATTGCGTTATTGAGTTAATGACACTGTTATGTAGGCCAATATCTGCACCTGGCGGATAAGAAGCCCACAGCATTAGAATCAGGCGATAGGCGAAAGCAAATACAAAAATTAGAAGTAGTAAGATATGTTTTCTGCTGACTTTGAACATTTGCTCCCCCTCTTTCCAGATTTTGTGCGTTTATGATTAATGAATTATTAGTCAAACTTTAAATATGAATTTCGAGTATAAAAATCCCAGAGTAACAAAAAAGGAAAACAAGGTGTATTTAAATGTCATGGCTTAAATCTATGATGGAAAAAGAACCTCCAGAACCAGAAAACCCACTCGGCATCGTCGTAATCGGAAACATTGAACCCGACATGCATGACACAGCAAAAGAAGCAGTGAGACGGTCACTAAAACGCGCAGGATTCAAAACAATTGACGTAGGAAAAAGCGTTGCTCCACAAGTTTTTATTGACAAAGTAAAAGAAAACAATGCAAACATTATTGCAATTTCAGTAAACACAGTTCCAGCCAAAAACAATCTAGCAAAACTTGACGAATTATTGAAAGCAGCCGGATTAAAAGATAAAGTTGGAATAATTATGGGCGGCGCTGCTGTCAAGAAAGAAGATGCCGATGCAATGGGCGCACTCTTTGGCAAAAACAAGGAAGAAGCTCCTGAGTTAGCAAAGAAGGCTCTGAAGAAATAAATCCATCAGACGTGGAAAAAAATGTCCTTTAAATTCAATACCAAACAAAATATCTATACTGTTGGAAGAGCGAAAGTCGGTGGTCAACCGGGAGAGTTACCTACTTTTCTGATTGGTTCTATCTTTTGGCTAGGCCAGAAAATGGTGACCGATGCAAACAAAGGCATTTTTGATGCTAATGTAGCTGAACAGATAATCAATACAATGCAAACCCAAAGCGACATTACAGGTGTACAATTTGCTTTTGACATAGTCGGAACAACAGACATTGCATTCGAGAAGTACATTGACTTCGTTGCTAAACATAGTGATGCACCACTTATGCTCGATGCTATGAGCCCGAAAACACGTATGACTGCTGCACAATTGGCAAAGAAAATGGGTCTCGCAGACAGGTGCCTCTACAACTCAGTGTACAAAGGTGTTACTGATGCGGAATTGGCAAATTTGAAAGACAGTGGCGTCAAAATGTCTATAGTGCTTGCTGACGATCCAAAAGATACCACTCTAGAAGGCAAAATGAAAGTTATCCAAGAAGCACTAGCGTTGGCAGAAAAAGGTGGAATCACAAAGCCGCTAATTGACACTGCAATTCCAGCTTTTGCCCCAGACATGGGTACTGCAGTTAGAACTATACCGATCATGAAAGAGAAGTATGGTCACCCTGTAGGCTTAGGCAGCGGAAACGTTGTTACAACCATGGGTTGGGTAAAAGCAAACGTAGCTAAAGAATTCCGTCCAGGATGCAGAACCGCAACCAATGCAATCATGCAGACAGCAGGCGCAAACTGGCTAATGATCGGTCCAGCAGAACAAGCAGAATGGGTATTTCCAGCCGTTGCAATAACCGACACATATGTAGCATCAGCCGCAGGCGATCTCGGAACAAGACCAGTAGACGAAACTCACCCAATATATAAGATGTTCATGTAAAAAACATCCTCCTTTATTTTTTATTGTTTTAATTTTTTTGATGTGTTAAAAACTGAAACCTTTTAAATGGTTTGGAATTATCGTTGTTCTCACAGTATTAACGTTGCTTACAACTTTTATTTCAACCGATTCATTTCTTGTTGTATTTCGCTATTTTTTTGTTTTTGTCTTTGTGTCTTTTCTGCCAGGATATTGTCTAGCTAACATTTTGTTTATGGGCAAAAATAAGCTTGATTTCGTGGAACAATTAGTTCTGTCCGTTGCATTAAGTTTCGGTGTAGATGGATTAATAGGACTATTTCTAGGTTTATCGCCTATTGGAATAAATTTCACTTCGATCGCAATTTCGCTTAGTGCGGTTGTCCTTGTTTTCGCCGTTATTGGGTTAATAAGAAAATTAAGAGAGCCTAATATGCAAAGCTCTGAGCAAGTAAGCGCCTGAAGTCTTTACGGCTGAAATGCCATACGTTCCGCCTTTACGCATCATATGAAACACGTAACCTGGCCGCAAGTAGAATTGTTGATAGGCTTTGTAGCGGATTTCCGCGAGTTTTTCCATGCTTAACTGGGGGGTTTCAAAAGTGGGTCCTGCCGTGTCGTATTTGTCGAAGTCTGTGATTCTTAGCCACCCATTGTCTTTGACTTGTTCATACATTGGTGTCCCAGGATACGGTGTTGCAACATAGAATCCGACGTCATCTGGATTTAGTTGTTTAACAAATTGGATAGTTTCTTTTGCTGTTTGTTCTGTTTCTCCTGGAAAGCCAAGAACAACATTAGCAATAGTCATTAATCCTAAATCCTGCGCTGTTTTGTAGGCTAATCGTGTTTGTTCAAGTTTTATTTTTTTGTTCATTTTGCCAAGCATCGCTTCCGAGCCAGATTCTACCCCAAGCCAAACCGCGATACAACCAGCGTCCCGCATGATTTGTAAAAGCTCCCGATCAACCATATCTACACGTGTGCCACAATCCCACATCATTTTTAGCTTTCTTTTGTGAAGTTCTTCACAGATTTTTAAAACCCGGTCGCGATTAACGGTGAAGGCATCATCGTAAAACGTCACTTGCGTTATGCCGTATTTGTCATGTATTAATTGCATTTCATCTACGACGTTTTTGGGGCTGCGCATCCGATAGCCTCTGCCAAACATACGTACAGTGCTGCAGAAGTCACACCAGTAGACGCATCCGCGACTGCTGACTAATGGGAAAAGGATTTTTCCATTGTGTTTTAGTTTTTCCAAAGGCAACAAGTGATGGGCAGGAAAAGGTAGTGAATCTAAGTCTTCTATGAAAGGTCTGTCTGCGTTATGGAAGATTTTGTCGCCGCTTCTATAAGTGATACCTAACACATTGGTGAGACTTGATTGTGTTTGGATTTTTTCAAGAAGTTCGATAAGAGTTAGTTCGCCTTCTCTTCTTACCACGATGTCAAGGCTTGGATATTCTTTAAGGGCATTTTCATCCCAGAAAGTTCCATGTGACCCGCCGAGCACGGTTATGGTTTGGGGTTGAATCTGTTTTGCTATGGTAATTAGTTTCATGGCAGATTTGTAAAGTAATGTCGTACCGGTTACCCCAACAATATCTGAGGGGTTTTGTGCTATTCGGTCGTGGAAAGTTTCGATAGTAAGTTTTTCCGCTTGACAATCAATAACTGTGACTTGGTGACCAGCCTTCTCCGCAACTGCCCCTAAATATGCTAAGCCTAATGGGATAAATGGTGGGTGTGAATGGACGCTTAGCGGATAGGGAGGATTAACTAAAGTAATTTTCATTTTCAGGTCGACCTTTACTGTAGAGGTCTAATCTCTTGAATCCACAATAGGCGACATCTAGTAAAAGATACTTTCGCTTTTTGCACTTTAAAAATAAAGATATATCAAAAAGGAAAAGAGGATTTAGGACAATTTTATGTGCATTGCTCTGAGCGCGTAGGCAGCAGATGTTTTTAATCCCGATCTACCATACGTTCCGCCTCTACGCACCATCTTGATGACATAGCCTGGCCGTAGGTAAAATTTTTGATGAGCCTTGTACTTGATCTCACGGATTTTTTCCATTGAAAGATAAGGTGTTTCGAAAGTCGGGGTTGCCGTATCATATTTGTTGAAGTCGGTTACTCTTAGCCAACCGTTTTTGACTACTTCTTCATACATTGGTGTTCCGGGATAGGGTGTTGCTACATAAAAGCCGATGTCGTCTGGATTAAGTGAATTAATAAAATTGATTGTTTCCCAAGCTGTCTCTTCAGTTTCGCCAGGAAAACCTATAACCGCACTGGCAATAGTCATCAAACCTGCCTTCTGCGCCGTTTTAAAAGCTGACCGTACCATCTCAGGGTTTATTTTCTTGTGCATTTGGGCAAGAACTTTTTCAGAGCCAGATTCCACGCCAAACCAAACGGTTATGCAACCAGCGTCTCGCATTTTTGTTAATAGTTCTTGGTCAACGGCATCGACGCGGGTTTCGCAGTCCCATTCAACGTCAAGTTTGCGTGCTTTGATGTCATCGCATAACTGTAAGGTGTGTTGGCGGTTTACCGTAAATGCGTCATCGTAGAAAGTGAATTGACCTTCGCCATACTTATTATGCAGCATCTCCATTTCTTCAACTACTTTTTTTGGATTACGCATGCGATAGCCTCTGCCAAACATACGAACTGTACTACAGAAATCACACCATTGGACACACCCGCGACTCGTAACCAATGGAAAAATGGTTTTGCCCATGCGTCTGTATGAGTCTAGAGGAAGCAAATGATACGCTGGAGAGGGAAGGGATTCTAAATCATGTTGGAAAGGTCTATCTTCGTTTCGCATAATTTTTCCATCGTTTGCACGGAATGTTGTGCCTAAAACTCCTGCAAAATTCTTTTTCGCAGCTATTCGCTGTAACAACTCAAGAAATGTTAATTCGCCTTCTCGTCGCACAATTACATCGATGCTCGAACATTCGTTAAGAGCGTTTTCGTCCCAGAAACTAACGTGGCTTCCGCCTATCATGGTGAGGGCATTTGGTTGTTCTTCTTTGGCGATTTCCAACATTTTTTTTGCAGAATTATAAAGAAGAGTCGTTGAGGTTACACCGACAACATCTGATTTAACCTTTGCAATCCTTTGTCGGAAGGTCTCGTAGGTCAATTTTTCTCCTTGACAATCGATTATAGTAACTTCATGACCTTCTGTTTCGGCGATTGCTCCAAGGTACGCTAGGCCTAATGGGATAAAGGGTGGATGTGCATGTGCATTTGGAGGATAAGGTGGATTGACAAGAGTAACCTTCAATGTATGTTCGCCCTTAAGTAATTGGTTGTACGTTAAGATTGAATATATTGTTTTCTAAATAAATAATGAAAGAAAAAAATTGTAAATAAAGCAAGAAAAGAAATCCAACATTTTATTCTTAACTTAAAGCGAGATTGAATAATAATAATAAAAATAATGTGAAAAAAGGAAATGCTAAGCTTTTAGCATCTTTTCCCAGCGATTGAAAAGTTCTAGGACTTCGTCGCCGTTGTGATCTTTGAGGAATTCACGCTTTTCTTTGTTGGCAACGCATCTCTTCTGGAATTCATTGATGTATTCTGCTTTTTCGGCGAGGAATATTATGCCGTCTACGCCTTGTCGTGCAACTCTTGTGGCAACAGTCATGATTTGGTCTGCTGGTGCAACGGTGTCCCATGTTTCGTTTGGTCCGCGGACATAGAAGTTTACCATCATTGGTTTCTTTAGGAAGCTTTTGTATCCTCTTGCAATGGTTTCCCAGTACCATGGTGTTGGGTATGCTTTGCTGAACATTGGAATTACAAAGTAGTCTGCGTATTGTGCCATGGCTTCAAAGTCGTATCCGAAGCGTTCCTTGCCCAATAATGGGTCAGGCAGGCAGTTGACGAAGAGTGGTTTGCCTGAAACTACTTCTTTAACTTCTGCTAGGAAGTCAGTTACTGTTTTTGCACGCCATGCAACCCAGCTTAAGCCGCTTTTTGCCTGCTCCTTAACGCATCTTGGGCAGGTACAGAAGCCTTGATCTGCAAAGTGTTGGCTGCTGATGCTGATGCCTGGTGTAACTTTGGCGGATTCTGCGATGATTTTTAGGTTGTATTCTCGGGCTTCTGGGTTAGTCATGCATACGACGTCCCAGCGAAGATTGTAATGTTTGTTTGTTCGGAGTGCTGGACCAAAAGAGCTTACAGAGGCCCAATCTGGACGTTTTGCAGCCATGAAATTGTCCCCGAAGCAAGCAATGTTAGTGTACATTTCTGGGTTGGGTTTTCCAACTATTCCGGATTCAGATTTTAAACGATAGAAATTATAATCAACGCCTTCAACAGGCTCTGGTTGATAGAGAAATACGCCGAATTTCAAGTTTAATTCCCCATTTTATCTCTTGTTTTTATATCCGAATAAAAGTGCAAGTTATTTAAGTCTTTTTGGTGAACCCACAGACTGTAAGAAAAATGTGGAAAAGTTGAGAAGTTAATTCGTTAATTGCGTGAAACCGTCGGATTAAGGTGTTAGTGGTTAGTTTTTTGTGCGTTGCGGTGGGCAAATTTTTTTTCTTTGTGTTTTAGGTTGATTTTTTGAATCAGAGCTTGTAATGGTTGTAGGTTGATACTTAATTTGACTTTTTTTGACCAGAATTGACTTTATTTGACTTAATTTTACTTTTGGAGGTTTGAAAGATTGTAAACTCGACGGCAGTTTTCAATGAAAAAAATGTTCAGTTTGTTTTGGGTTGCTTCTTTGGTTTAAGCTTTGTTTATTTGCAAGTTGTTTTGGGTTGTTTTTGTTTAGGGTTTAATTTGTTCGCAAGCTGCGCCTCCTGTGTCCCAAAAGATATGGACGGTTTTTTGCTGTTGATTATTCTTCTCGTTATTCCCGGGTAGGTGAGGATTGATGACGGTACAACTTGTGGTGAATTATCTGAGAGAATTTTTCAAGATGGACAACTTTACTAAAAAGTGTTTTTGCAAGAGAGTTGCAATTTATGGGGGTAGATTAGGTTTGGAAGTCGGTGGTTTTTGGCTGGTTTTGTTAGATCTTGATGTTTTGGGCTTATTTTGTTTAGGCATTTTGCAATGTTTAAGCGGAAAATGAGTGTTTTTTGTACAGTTTTGTTGTTTGTGTTTTTGGTTGCTTTTTTAACTTGAAGTTTGCAGCGTTTGCAGGTTGCGTACAAAAAAGTATGATAAAGTACAGGAACATATAGATAAGTATAGAAACGAATGGAAAAGTATAAAAAAGGATAAAAACGTACGAAAAAAGAAAAAAGTTTTTTCTATTTCTCAAGGCCTTGAGTTACAAGAAGAAATTAATGTTCTTTAGAAAGTAACTCACTTACAATGTTTATTAAGACATGTTTTAGGAAAGGCGGCAAATCAACCAAGTCATATCCTTTCAGCTTTGAGTAATCAAATTGAGTTGGCGAAAGGTCACTAAACCATTTACTTGATTTGGCTATATCGCAAAGTTCGTGAGGCAATAGGTTTTTTTTAACCTCGTCATCAAGCTTTGTTGCTGCTAGCAAATAAGTAAGCGCAAACTGGTGATTCTTCAAAATTTCCTCTAAACCCTTTGCATCAAGTTTGAAATCTTCAATTTTCGAAACTTCTGCTGCTAGTTTCTCAATTGGCAGATGTCTCTCTTTGAGCCTATCCATAACTGTTCGGCTAGCCCAAAATGGCTCTTGCTTGATTAAAGCTTCAGCCACAGCTTTTCTTGTGCAGTAACCAACCATTTTGCCCAGTTTTGACGCTGGACCTCCATAGCTGATGGTTTTTCCCTGGTTATTTGAAGCTATTGTGACGCTGTCAGTTATTGAGCCTGTTGCCGAATCGCCTGTGTAGAGGCTTCTAATGTCAAAATCTCGAAATACTGCCGACTTTGCTTCGGTAGCTGTGATTATTGAAGCTACCATGCAACTTTCGTTGGGTTTTGCATTGATGAAAACGATGACATTTATTGTTCCGTGGATTTCTTGAACATCCATTTGTTCACCTGAGGATTCACCGTGTTTGCATCCTGCGGTTGCGGCAACGCTAACTGAAAATTCCTCGTTTTTTTGGGTTACTAGACTGTAGTTCTTGATTTTTGCGGCTGTAACCATTGCTAGGTAATCTTTGGTTAGCCCCAGTTTCGCAGCTGATGAAGTGATTAGTTCAAGCGGGTCAAGGTGCAGGGAACGATCATTATATCCTTCCGGCACTCCTACATTGAGGACAGCTTTAACCTGTTTGCTCCCGCCATTATAAAATGCTGAGCTTATAGTCATTAAAGCATTATCACAAATTACGGCTAGCACATTATCTTTAACAATAAGTTTGGTGTCGCCAGCAAGATTAAACTCTTCCACAGGCAAGTCACCCAGGCAACAATCATTTTTTTGGTTTATCTGAATTAATTGTTATCGCTTTGGTCGGGCATAAGTTTACGCACACGCCACACTTAGTGCACTGCACGACTTCGACAACTTGAGGTTTCCTGTTCTTTCCCTCTTCTAATGCACCTTGTGGACAAACACCAATACAAATCTGCCCAGTACAAGGAGCACACTTCGAAATATCAATTGTCACCGGAGATTTTGGCTGCTTGCCCATTAAAATCAACAATTAAAACAGCGCCAAGAATATATTGTTTGCGCGCAACTATTAGAGCCATGAAAATAGGTTTAGTCACCTACAAGCCCCAACATGTTGAGGGGTTTGATCTTCACGTTTACTACTCCAAATGGGCAGACGGACAAGTTTTTCCAGCAGCCAAAGATATGCAAAATGACATAACAGTTTTTTGCGACGCAAAAGCAATACGAGAAGACCCCAACATAGTCGCCATATCCAAAAATGGACCAGCACTACGCAAAAACAGAAGAAACAACCTTGCCTTCGATTTCGTTTGCCCCACACATCCAGAATATAGGGCTAAAGTTTTTAATTATCTTGATAGCCTCAACAACGAAAAAACTTTGGGTGTAACATTAAATCTTTATCATTTTCCTGACCAAGATTTTTGTGTTTGCCCAAGATGCACACAATTGTGGAAACAAAGCGGTTTGAACTGGACAGATTGGAGAGCAAAAACCATAACAGAGTTCCTAAAAGAAGCCAAAACACATACCAAAGGCACTTTTGCCGTTGAAATTTATCCTGATCCAGTTCTAGCCAAAGAAAGATTTGGATTAGACTTAACGGCGATAGCTGAAATAGTTGACTATTTCCATGTTCCACTTTCGTCAAGAGATTACTTTACAAATTATTGGGTAGACATGATAACAAGAGATTTTGCTGCATTATTGCAGAAACCTGTTGTTTTAGAGTTAAGTGCTGAAATGCCAACCGATGAGAAAATGGATGCATTGCTAAAAACTGTGGCTTATGTTTCTAGGCACAAGTTAGATGCTGTGCTGCTTTTGGTTCATGATTCAGAAAATGCTAAACAAGTCTGTCGATTCGCTGTTCAGAACACTGAGTTGCGAGAATGGTTTAAACAATATAATTTTGAGGAAATGACTCGAATCGTTGATGAATGGGCTAAGATTTACTGAGTTTTTTTCTATATTCTCTTAAACGCGCCATATCCAGTTCTCGGGTTAATATCGAATCTTCAGGTGCATCGGTTACTTCGCCAAGAATTCCCCATGGAGCAATAATTGCGCTTCTTCCACCTCGCATACTTGAGCACACATTGCCCACTTTAAGAATAAACAAGCCATAATCACGTGCAATTTGCTCGGTTAACGGATGACCCTTAACTGTTGGATGAGTGCCCATTGCAGCGACTGGGAGAGAAATTATTTCAGCGCCTAAATTGGCCGTTTGTTTTATCAGGGCAGGATCGAAAGTGTCTGCACATACCAGAAGCCCAATCTTGCCGATTTCTGTGTCAATGACAACAGGTGTTGTACCTTTGGCAACGCCAGCTTTAATTTCAGCTGCAATTGGGTTTATTTTTTTGTATTTAGCTAAAAGAGACCCATTTTTCCACAAAGTACTTGTGTTATAGTATTTTCCATTAAATTCTTCAAGTACTGAGCCGCCTAGTAGGTAGATATCATCGAGTTCTGCTGAAATTTTTTCAAGAAAATCCAGTGTTTTTTGGCATGTTTCTTCTGAGATTTTTTTGGCATCTGTGAAATCTCCCATGCAGTTTGGAACTGTAAAGTATTCTGGTAGAGCGATTAGGGTTGGTTTTTGTTTGGCAGATTTTTGGATTGCTGTTTTGGCGGCTTCTATGTTGTTTTCTAATGAATCGCGTATTTTCATGTGGAGTACGGATGTTTTCAATTTTTGGTCCTCTTGAGTGTTTGCGCTGGGTGTCTATTGATTTTCAATTTTGGACTTTTAAATGTGCTGTTTTAGTTATGCATTAACTCGACTGTTCAGTATTTTGCTTACTTTCAACACATCTGTTTATTATTTTTTTGCTTTTGTTTGCATATGGATAAGCCTTAAATACTAGGATATATGACAAACAATGTATTGTGAGGGAAAGAAATGACGCTAAATCCATCAGAATACACAAAATTCTTGCCTGAAGTAAGGACCTTAGTAAATAAAGTTGTTAAAAGAAACATGGCAGAAGGATTTTTGTTTTCAGCTGGAACAGATACACAAATAATAGCTTATGAAGCAGTAAAATACAAGCCAGACATTCCATGCTTAACCTTAGCCTTCAAACATGGAAAACCGAAAGACACAGAATACGTAAAGAAAATGGTTGAACTCCTACATCTAAAACAGGAAACCTACGAATTCGGCAAAGAAGACGTCTACAAATATTACCCCAAAGTTGTTGAAGCACTCAAAAAATTTGACCCAATGGAAATCAGAAACAGCCTCCCAGTATACATTGGCTTAACTATTTTCAAACAAAAAGGAATAAAAAGCGCGTTCACCGGCGACGCACTCGATGAACTATTTGGCTACCCATGGCAGTTTCATTTAACTGAAGCTGAATTTGCAAAGAAACAAGAAGAAATGTGGGCAGAAATGGGTTTCTCCTCAACTCCGATGGCAGAATCTCTTGGAATGACTGTTAAGTCACCTTATCGAGACCCTGAATTCATGGAGTGGGCAATGAAACTACCTATTAAATTCAAGATAAACATGTACGACGGCGTAAAATATAGCAAATGGATAATGCGAAAAGCCTACGAAGACGTAATTCCCAAAGATATCATTTGGAGACCAAAAGCCCCACTTGAAGCAGGAACCGGAACAGAAACTCTGCGAACATACTTCAATGACTTGGTTACTGACAAAGATTTTGCTGAGAAAAAGGCAGCTATTAAAGCAGAAGACGATGTTGAGATCCAAGATAAAGAACAGTTACTCTACTACGAGCATTTCCGCAAAACGTTCGGCAAGCCAAAAGATGTGTTTCCAAAAGTTGCAGGCGCTATCCAGTGTCCTAAGTGCAAGAGCTATATCAAAACTAAAATTCAGTTCTGCAAAACCTGCGGAGCTTACCCAATCTAATTTTTCTTTTTATTTTTTAAGAAATTATATTTGTTGATAATTGTGGGAAAGACTTAATTCTTTATTTTTATATTTGTTTGGAAAATAATGAGATGGCAGTGTAGATGGCTAGTCTTGCGCAGTTAAAGTATGCAATGTGGCTTTCAATTTTCTTATCAGCTTTCATATTTGGTCTCCTGGTCTTTGTAATAGTTTTCTTTTTACAATTGAATGTTTTTGTTGGTTTAGCTGTTGCTTTGGGCGGTTCGGCACTCTTCATTCTGTTCCAGTATACTGTAGGTCCCTCTATAGTGGCGGCGACAACTCATCTGCATTATCTTAAACCTGGCGAGAACCCGTGGCTTGAAAAAACAGTGAAAGAAATAGCTGACAAAAGCGGTTTACCTATGCCAAGATTAGCAACGGTTCCAAATAACACGCCTAACGCGTTTACTTTTGGCAGAAGCACAAAAAGCGCCACCTTAGCCGTACATGAAGGACTTTTGCGGCAGTTAAAAGAAGATGAAATTAAAGGCGTAATCGCTCATGAGTTAGGTCATGTTAAACATAAAGATTACATTGTTATGACTGTACTCTCAGCCTTACCATTAATTGCTTATTTCATTGCTCAAGCAACCCTGTATGCAGGAGCGTTTAGTGGTGGGGGCGGAGGAAGAAATAATAAAAATAATTCAGGTGCAGCCCTAATTGCCATTGGCGTAATCGCTTTCATAATTTACATTTTAACATTTCTGATAGTTATGAGACTTAGCAGACTTCGCGAACACTATGCCGACGCATACTCAGCTTACGTAACAGGTAATCCAAGAGAACTTGAAAGTGCATTAGCAAAAATTACCTATGGCTTATCCATTTCGCCCAAGGCACCCGAAGGAGCCAGAGCCTTCTACATTGAAGACCCCGCAACTGCAAAACAGGAAATTCAACAAATCATGAAAAATAAAGACGAGTACGACTTAGACCATGACGGTGTTTTAGATGAACGCGAATTGGAGTTAGCGATGGAAAAAGAATCCAAAAGCACATGGAAACAAATAAACAGCTTATTTGCAACTCACCCCCCAACGTTTAAGCGCATTTTGATGTTAAAAGAAATCGAGCAGGAAATGGACAGTGGGAAATACAGCAGCGACAAAATGTATTCGCATGTGTAAAAAATACTGTTTTTTGGTTAAAACTTGTTAAAACGATGCGAAGACTAATATCTTTGCAACAGCGATTTAATACGAAATTAATCAGGAGAGAAACAAAGAAATGGTAAATTACTGTCCTGAATGCGGTGGAGAAATTCAATACATATCATTGACCAAGCATTATGTATGCAAAAGCTGCGGCTTATCATGTACCGGGCAAGAACTCAATGACTTGCATGACAAAAATCGACCAGCTTACGAAACTGAAGATGAAGCAAAACAAGCTCGCAAAAAAGAATATCTCAAGTGGTATCTTAGCAAAAAATGAATCAGGCCAGGAAAATTAACAGATCTTTTTGTTAGTTTTGACTATAAATTAAGTCTTAAAGTTTTTTCCAGAGCTACCAAGCAAACGGTATAAAAGAAGATATCCGAGTTAATTTTAGCAAATAAAGATGTGACGTTAGTGACTGTGGATATTGAAATAATCTGTGTAGGCAACGAGTTGCTAATTGGCAAAATACAGAATACAAACGCCTATTGGTTAACTAAACAAGCCACCCAGCTAGGTGCAAATGTTAAGCGAGTAACAGAAATCCAAGACCTAATCGAGGAAATCGCTAATTGCATCTGTGAAGCCATCGAGAGAAAGCCACAGTTCATAATCACGACAGGCGGGTTAGGCCCTACTTTTGACGACAAAACCTTGGAGGGCATAGCAAAGGGATTAAATCGCAAATTAGACATAAATCTAAAAGCATTGGCAATAGTTAAGCAAAGAATCGTTGAATATCATAAAAAGCGAGAATTGTCAACTGAGATAGAGTTGACGGCGCCAAGAGTTAAAATGGCAACCTTTCCCGCAGCAACTGAGGTGGTTAACAACCCAATTGGAACTGCCCCTGGCATGCGAGTAGATGTGCAAGGAACGGTTTTGTTTGCGTTGCCAGGTGTGCCTGTGGAGATGGAGGCGATTTTTACAGAAACAATTGCGCCTTTAATTAAACAAGCTGTTGGTGACAAAGTTTTTTGTGAAAGAAGCATGTTTGTGGAAAATGTAATGGAGTCTTATTTGGCTCCGTTAATTGACAAAGTGATGAGTGATAATGAGGGGGTTTACATTAAATCTCATGTTTGTGTAAAGTCTCATTCCCAAATGCAAAATAAACCTCATATTGAAATTCATTTGACTATCAGAGCTGAAGAAAAAGAGAAGCCGGATGAAAAGCTTTTAAAAGCGATGCTGGAGCTTGCGAGTTTGGTTGAGGCGAATGGTGGAAAAGCTATACCTGAAGTTTTAGGGTAGATACTGGCTTATGAGAGAAGTTAACTTTTTTTCTTTGTGTTTTGGGTTGTTTTTTTGGTTTAGGGCTTAAATTGGTTGCAGGTTGGTTCATTATTTGACATTTTTAGACAATATTTGACATTATTTGACACGAATTGACAAAATTTGACAAACCGAAAACATAGTTAAAGGAAAAATATGAATTCTGCTAACTTTAAACAAATAAACTTTAAAATGAATTTAAAAAGATAAGCTTAACTTAATTTGAAAAAGAAAAATGAAAAGGGAAAAACTATGGTTTTTTGGATTTTCCTAGTTCTTTCTTGAGAATTTCTGCTTTATCAGTT
Organism: Candidatus Bathyarchaeota archaeon; assembly: GCA_003164295.1. GTDB lineage: Archaea > Thermoproteota > Bathyarchaeia > Bathyarchaeales > Bathycorpusculaceae > Bathycorpusculum. Next base: position 42,962 of record PLTA01000061.1, on the reverse strand, counting down.
TTTTCCCAAACGAACTCTGGCTCTTCCCGACCAAAGTGACCAAAACACGCTGTTTTCTTGTAGATAGGTCTTAGCAGGTCGAGTTGTTCAATAATTGCTTTTGGTCGCATGTCAAAGTTTTTCTTTACTAATTCGAGAATTTGCTCGTCAGGTAGTTTTCCAGTTTGGTAAGTGTTGACCAGCACTGAGATTGGTTCTGCTACACCGATTGCGTAGGATATTTGGATTTCGCATTGGTCAGCTAAACCGGCTGCAACAATGTTTTTGGCTATGTATCTTGCCATGTAACATCCTGAACGGTCAACTTTTGAGGGGTCTTTGCCGCTGAAGCATCCGCCGCCGTGGCTTCCAACTCCGCCGTAAGTGTCAACAATGATTTTTCTTCCAGTCAAACCAGAATCCGCAAGCGTTCCGCCCAAAACAAATCTGCCTGTACCATTAATAACATATTTCACGTCTGGACTTAGCATAGCTGGTGGAATTACGTATTTGATAACTTTTTCGATAATATCGTTCTTTAATTTTTCGTCATCAAGACTTCCATTATTTTGAGCAGCAATAACGACCGCAGTGACACATTTTGGTTTGCCATTCTCATATTGAACTGTGACCTGAGATTTGCAGTCTGGACGAAGACAAGGAATAAGCTTTGTTTTTCTGCATTCAGCTAAACGCTTAACAAGTTTATGCGACAACATAATAGGCAATGGCATAAGCTCTTTTGTCTCGTTACTTGCATAGCCAAAAACCATTCCTTGATCGCCGGCGCCTTGCTCATGACCTTTAGATTCGTTAACGCCCATAGCAATGTCTGGCGACTGTGCAGTCAAAGAAACCAAGATTCCGCATGTTTCCCAATCCAAGCCATCTTTTGCATTATCAAAGCCAATTTCTTTTAGAGTTTGACGTACAACTTTTGGGATATCAATGTAGGTGCAAGTAGTTATTTGGCCCGTAATCATTACGGTTCCCTGCATGACTAGTGTTTCGCAATCAACACGTGCTTTGGGATCATTTGTAAATATTGCGTCTAAAACGCTGTCGGATATTTGGTCTGCTACTTTGTCTGGGTGACCTTCACCGACTGATTCAGAAGTGAACAAATATTTTCCGTTTATTCGCATAGGAATCTTTCCATGTTGTTCTAAATAAGAACTTAATCTACTTGAAGTTTTTCTTAAAAGTCTTTCTGCGAAACAAGCGCTTAATCTACAAACGATATGGGCATATACTTGCGCAAAACTTTTTCAACATGAAAACAAACAAAATAATAGATAAAAATGAAAAAGACGATCTTTAGCGAAAAAGCCCCAAAACCATTAGGTCCGTACAATCAAGCTGTAATCGCAGGCAAATTCCTATTTGTCTCGGGGCAACTGGCAATCGATCCAAATTTAGGAAAAATAGTTTCTAACAATATCACGTTGCAGACAAAGCAAGTTATGGAAAACATAAAAGCTATCTTGGAAGCATCAGACTACAGCTTCAAAGATATCGTTCAATCAAACGTATACCTTTCTACAATGGAATTATTTGACGATTTCAACAGAGTACGCAAAATGTTTTGATGAAGATTTTCCAGCTCGCACCACCGTTGCTTCAGGATTAAAAGGTAACGCGTTAATTGAAGTTTCAGTCACAGCATACAAAGACTAACCAGCATACTCTTTTGACAAATTATAAAAACCTAACCACGATTAAGTTAGAGCAGGTCAAAACATGGCTTCAACGCTAAAAAAATTTATCCAAGAAATTGCAGGAAAAAAAGCGCCTGGGCCATCAACGACTTTTACAGTATTCCATGTTTTTTACGCTTTAGAATTAATGTCTCAAAAACCCTAGGCAGAAACAAGCTTGCAAAAAAACTTAACGTGGGCGATGGAGCAGTGCGCACAATTATAAGCCGGCTTAAAGAAGCGGGTTTAATCGACACGTCAAAAGAAGGCTGCAGTTTAACAAAAAAAGGCTCAGAAATTTGGGGACAATTTGAACAGGTTTTCCCAAAACGCGTAGAAATCCCAAAATCTGAGCTTAACGAGTCTGAATACAATTTTGCTTTTTTAGTTAAAAACAGTGGACAAAAAGTCCAGTCGGGGATTGATCAACGAGATGCGGCGATTATTGCTGGCGCCCGTAAAGCTTTGGTCAGCGTTTTTAAAGATGGTCACTTGCGCATTCAATCGGTTAGTGATTGTATTGAGAAGCAGTATCCAACGGCAACTAATCAAATTCTTCAAGAATTAAAGCCTGAAGATAATGACGTTGTTATTGTCGCTGGGTCCGATTCAGTTTTGAAGGCTAAGCGTGGAGCTTTTGCAGCCAGTTGGTCGCTAATTGGTACCTGATTTATGTTGTGTATTTTTCGCCTTCGTTTAAAATTCTTTCAAGAGTTGTGTTAATGTTGGTCATGCCCTCATTTGTCTTAGATGACAGAGGCATTAGCAAGAATTGTAACCCGAGTTTGTTGATTGCTTGCATCATGTTGCGGCTAAATAGGCGTTTTGTTCCTTCAAGTTTCTCTTCTATCGCGTCTTCAAGCGCTCTGGTATTAGCTGACCAAGATGCAATTGCTTGCACATCCGCTTTAGGTATTAAATCAGTTTTTGAAAGAACATGCAATTGGGGCTGGAAAAACCTGTTATAAACTGCTGCAGAAAGAAACATGTTTGAAACGTAATTCATCGGATTAGCAGAGAAAACCGCGTCAAATAGGTAAATTAAGGCTTTGGGCTCTTTAGTCAACTCGCTAACAATATAAGGTCCACTAGCTCTGAAAGCAAACAATTCCATTTGCCCAGGAGTATCCACTAAAACAAAGTCAGCGTGGGCTTCTTCAATGTCACGCGTTAAATTTTCAATTTCATCAGCAATTAAATCAGCAGCCATAATCAAAGCGCCATTGGGACCTAAACCATACTTCTCCATTATGTCGCCAACATCAACGTAATTGCGCACATCGACATCTGGCGAGTAAGGAAGCTTCAACGCGCCAGGATCTAAATTGACTACGGCAACATCTTGCTTTGACATTTTTAGCCATTCACTAAACGCTGCAGTAAATAGGGATTTGCCAGAACCAGCCGTTCCAATAACAAATGCGAGAGGCACCTTTCTTATCTCCGCATTACGTTGACTATGTTAAAGTGTAAGAACCTTTCTATTAAGCTGTGAACGTAATTTTTCAGTTGCGATTTACGCAAGTTATATTATTTTTTTCAAACAATTTCAGACACTTTTGCCCCTGACATTAGAAAAAAATCTTAATTGTAAAGGATAAAATGGTTTATTTTAGCGATGCACGAATCAATTTTTGATAAATATAAATGAAGTAAATTGCCGTAAAAGCAGTCAGGGTTATTTCAAGCCCAAGGATAACTGAGTTGGTCTCTATTGCTCTGAAGTATCCTTGTTGCAGAATGTTTGAGAAAACAAGTATTTGCAGAAAGATTGCACCGCCTAAACAACTTAAGCCTAAGCTGTGAATAAATAAGCTGATTCTGTGATATAATCTTGGGTTAATGGTTGTCGTAGCCGGTCATCAAGACAGCAAAAGTAACTTTAGTTAGACTTATTATTTATGAAAACATAAACAAAATTACAAATAATTATCGACAAACCCCAAATTGACCAAATTTGCCATTAATGCAATTCGAAGTCAACTCACTTGCCGGTTTCTCAAAAAGAGTTTTAGTATCGTTTTACTCTGCAAGATGACTGACATACATAAAAGCCGTGTAATTCGAAACCCGACAAACTCGTTGCAAATTAGGGGTAACAATTAAGGTATCTCTTAATTGGGTCAACCGGAATTTTATTTTAGGGGAGTGTTAAAAAATGGAAAAAACCAATGAGCCAATTACTTTTTTGTGTCCTGGATGTAAGGAAACCTTCGAATTTGACCCTGTGGGAGAATATGAGCTAGTACCTTATCCAATGTGTGGAACAGAATTCATGACGGTTAAAAAAGACCAAACTATGCAGCTTGAATCATTTGAATTTAACCCAATTGATAGTCCCCTGCTTTACTAATTAATTTGAGGTGAAAAGGATGAAAGTTAAATGTGAAAGTTGCGCAACAAAAGTTGAAGTGCTATCTGAAATCTTTGATAATTATGAAATAATATTCTGTCCCGTCTGCGGATTGACCCCCCAAGTTATCAAAAAAACAAGCCGTGTGATAGTTAAATCAGTTCAGTGTGCATAGATCTGCACACAATCAACCCTTTCTCTATTCCTTTTAAACGTAATTTTGAGAGATTCAAAATTAAACAATGCACAAGTTTTTAATTTCGAAAAGGATATTTTGATTTATGAGAGAAATAGAAGCAAAAATTCTGGAAGTCAATAGAGCAAAGGTTGAAGAAACCCTAATTGGTCTTGGCGCGAAAAAGATTTTTGATGGAGACATTCAAACTTTCTTTTTTGACTACAAAGATGGCTCAATAGTTAAAGCAAAAGATGTTTTACGCTTAAGAAAAGAGCAAAATCAGGTCGAATTAACATATAAAAAAGTTCATGTTACCCAAACGGCCAAAGTGGCGGAAGAGTATTCTGTTGAAATTTCAGATTTTGAGGTTATGAAGAAAATCTTGGAGACCCTTGGGCTATTCGTTACCGAAAGCATGGAGAAACATAGAGTCAGTTATAAGCTTGACCAAGCGCGCTTTGATATTGATTGTTACTATGGTAGTTACGATTTTATTCCTGAGTTTTTAGAGATAGAAGCTGAAAATACCGAGCCGATCCACAAATACGCAGCACTGTTAGGCTTCAAAGATAAAGATTGTTTGCCATGGTCGACGGTTGAATTAATAAATCACTATTCCTCGAAAAAAGGTAAAAATGAAAGCTAATGAAATTACGGAATTAAGCTGTGGATTTGATTGGTTTGCGTACAGAGGCTGGTTTAGCAGCTTTGGGTTTTGGCTGAGGTTTTTGAGCGACGATCTTGGGACCATTCCACGGAGGGCATTGGCCATGATCTTTCGTAAAGCTTTCCAAAAGTTCTTGTTGTGCCGCTTTTGGATTGTCAGCCATCATCCAGCTAATTGTGACTTTTTCGATACATCCGTTTTCGAACAATCGTGAATTGATTTTTTTATTTGCTTTACTACCGTTTCCAGCTAAGTATCCACCAAAAATTTTTTTCGCGGGTTTCTTTGTTCTGCCGATGTACAGAATGTCTGAACCTGGTTTGCCGGTTAGAGTACTGTCAGCTAGTATCAAAACGCTGCCTTTATTGATGGGTAAACTGCAAAATGCCAGTCCTTTTAGTGGAACGAACTCAGTAAAGCCTTTTTCTTTAAGAGAATTAGAATTCATGTTCTATTAGTTAATTGGCGCGAAATTTAACCTTTTCTATATAGTAAATAGCCTATATATTCTATAGATTCTATTTTCGGAGTCCTTAAAACAGTTTTCCTTCAATGGGAATAAGGAGAAAAATAACCACATGCATAAGAAAGAACTCCTTTTTGAGTATGAAACGTTTTCAATCCGCAGACCAAAAAGGGTCGAATATCCCATCCATGCAAGGAAGGACTGCCACTGAAAAGAAACGTGTCCACCCTGAAGAAAAACCATTTACACAGATTCCTTGATAAGTCAGAAATCCAATTATTGTACCCCCATCAAAGATAACAACGGTTTAAAACCGCTAGGTATTGACACTTGTCAACTCAAAATAATCCTGAACCAAATAAAAATGATGCAACAGATTTAAAGAAAATATTAGACAATCCAAGTTATTTTATAAATAGAGAAATGAGCTGGATAAGGTTTAATGCAAGAGTGCTCGAAGAAGCACGTGATTTATGGCATCCTTTGTTGGAAAGAGTGAAATTTATAGCTATTTGTGGCAGCAATCTTGATGAGTTTTTTATGACAAGGGCTGCGCGACTTTTGAAGAAAGTCAGGTCAGGTTCTGAAGAAAAATCAATGGATGGAATGACTTTTACTGAGCAAATTGATGCAACAAGAAAAGAAATAATTCCATTAATTGAAAATCACGCAAAATGTTGGAACGAAGAGATTCTACCTGCTCTGGCAAAAGAAGAAATTTACATTAGAAATTTTAAAGATTTATCTGAAAAAAGTAAGGAAAATTTACGTTCTTATCTAAGGCAAACTATTATTCCATCAATTAAGGTTCCTAAAATAGGGTTAAATAGTGTAGTAATCGAGAATCTCCAAATAACTCTGTATATTACAGGTTTTGCGAACCAACCAAAGTTTTGTATTTTGCTCGATGTTCCCACTGAAAAATTTGGAAGACTCATTTCCAGCCCCAAGAATAATCTTATTCAAGAAACAAAAAAAGAGCCAGAAAAAGAACAAAACTTCGTATTATTGGAAGATTTGATTGCTAATAATCTGGACCTGATTTTCCCGACTGAAGATGCATTGAAGGCATATCCGTTTAGGCTAACCCGTAACGGAGAAATTGACATCTTAATGGACGAATCTTCAGATTTCATAAAGTCGGTTGAGAGAAGTCTTTCAAGCAGAAAAATCGGGTTTCCTACAAGGCTTGAATTTGACAAGCAAATGCCTGGAGGCATAAGAGAATCTATAGCAAAACAATTGGACGTACCTTACTATTTGATTTATGAGGTAAAGAGCCCGCTGGGATTCGTCGATTTCTGGCAATTACTTAAAATAAACCGCCCAGAACTAAAAGACAAAACCTTTTTACCGTTTCTTTCACCCCAACTAACTCAAGAAAATATTCTACAAACGATAAGCAAAAGAGACTTCGTTCTATATCACCCCTATGACAGCTTTGAAGCAATCGTTGACCTGCTAAAAGAAGCAGCTAAAGATGCAGATGTCACAGCGATCTGCATAACGATGTACCGGATGGATCATCAATCGCCAGTTGTAGACGCGTTAGTAGAGGCATCAAAAAATGGCAAAAAAGTAACAGCGATTGTAGAACTAAAAGCCAAATTTGATGAAGAAAACAACATGCTTTTGGTTACAAAACTAAGAAAAGGAGGGGTTACGACTGTTTACAATTTTCCTAATTTTAAGGTTCACGCAAAATTATGCTTAATTTCTAAAAAAGATGGAAATGATCTGATAAGATATTCCCATATAGGCTCAGGAAACTACAACGCAGTAACAGCGAAAATCTACGGCGACATAGGCTATTTAACGGCAAATCCTCAAGTAGGCCAAGAGCTTCAAGAACTTTTCAATATTATAATTGAAGGACTGCAAGAAAAAGAATTCAAACATCTTCTCGTGGCTCCGAAAACATTGAAAAACGAGATTTTAGCTCGAATTAATAGAGAAATAAGTTTTCACCAAAAAACAGGCAAAGGCTACTTAGCTTTTAAACTAAACAATCTAGAAGAAAAAGAGGTCATTCAAGCTATATATAAAGCATCAATGGCGGGAATCAAAATTGACCTCAACGTTAGAGGCCTTTGTTGTTTAAGACCAGGGATAAAAGGAATAAGCGATAACATTTCAGTGATATCAATAGTGGGGCGCTTCTTGGAACATGCTCGAATTTACTATTTCCATGATGATGCTGAGGAAGAAGTGCTTATCGGCAGCTCAGATATGATGTTTAGAAACCTAAACGAAAGAATTGAAGTTCTCTTGTCAGTCCCTGACCCATACCTGAGGACAGCTATACTTGAAAATATGCTTAAAATTCATCTTCTCGACAACGTGAAAGCAAGAAGATTGTTACCTGACGGAACCTACCAGAGAGTTACACCCAGAGAAGGAGAAAAAGTCATCAATTCTCAAGCTTGGCTGATTCAAAACAGAGGCATTTGGAATGAACGGCCCAATTAAGCCTCAAAAATGCCAAATTGACCAAAGTTATTGCAAATTCGGCTCCGAAAAGGTTCTAAAACTTATAAAAAATTTTGCGCCCCCAACCGATGGGGTCATAAAAAACAAAAACTATATCAAATGTGTCCATAAAACCCGTGTCACATCGCGTAGACTCAGAGCAACAATGCCTCTTTTTAGATTCTGCTTTCCCAGAAAAGATTTCAAGAAATGGTCAGGCAAAATAAAGAAAGTCACGCCTTTACTTGCCAACGCAAGAGATCTAGATGTGCAAATAACTTTCATAGAGAAATATCGTCAAAAACTCACATCTGAGCCTGAAAAAGCAGGTATCGATGTGTTTCTTGAGTGCCAGAGGGACGACAGAAAAAACATTCAACCCTCAATTGTTAACGGATTAAACAAGCTAAGAATGACTGGCACTTTGAAGGATATCCGTAGATTTTGTGAAGAAACAATTGCCGATCAATCAAATGAGATTTTTGAACCAAATAAAGTTCTCGAAAAAGCTCGCTGGAACATTTCCTTTAGATTAGACGATTTTCTGTCAATGGAACAATACGTTTACTTGGAAAATGAAACCCAAAGGCATCATGAAATGAGAATATTTGCCAAGAAACTACGATATACCATGGAAATTTTTGCGGAACTTTACGGAAATAAACTTGAAAAAGAAATTGAAACAATAAAGTCATTTCAAGATGTGCTAGGTGAAATGCAAGACAACGTTGTTTGGATTGAGCAAATTCCAAAATTTATTGATAAAACAAAAGAGACGAATAAAGAAAAAATAGACGCGGTTAACATCGAAAAAGCACTTTTTAATCTTTTAAGTTACCTGCAAGAAAAAAAGAAGGAACTGATGAACCAATTTGTTAATCTCTGGAACGAAAATAAGAAGAGCGGTTTTTTCATTCAACTTAGGAAAACAATCAGCGGTGGGTTAAACATGAATGAAGAAAAAATAAAAGAAAAGCTGGCTAACCCAGATATTAAAATTGCCGTTTTATCTGACATTCATGCTAATCTGCAAGCTTTGGAAAAAGTGATTGAAGATGCTGAAGAACACAAGGTAGATATTTTTCTGAATGCTGGCGACTCTATCGGTTTTGGCCCATACCCAAATGAAGTTATTGAGTTGCTGTGTGAAAAAAACATGTTAAGTGTCTTGGGGAATTATGACAGTGAGGTCATTGAGGGAAAAGCCAAAGCTAAAGGCGAAAAAAAAGTTGCGTTAAAATTTGCCAGAAAAGAGTTGGCGAAATCATGCGAATGTTACCTTTATTCTTTACCGCGTGAACTGCACTTTGAAATCGCTGGAAAAAAATTGTTTGTAACACATGGCAGCCCAAAGTCGATTGAAGAACACATTTACCATGATACACCTGATAAGCAGTTGAAATCTCTTGCAGATGAGGCTGGAGCGGACGTAATAATCCTTGGACACTCTCATGAACAATTCTGGAAACAAGTAAATGGAGCCAGTTTTGTCAACCCTGGAAGCGTCGGAAGACCTAGTGATGAAAACCCGCAGACAGCATATGCAATTTTAAGTTTTAATCCTTTCAATATTGAATTGATAAGATGCGATTACGACGTCGAAGCAACAGCACAAGCACTTAGAAAAAAAGAGTTGCCTGAAAGCTTCGCCCAGATGATTCTTCGAGGCGTCTCTCTTGACAGGGTCATTGTGGAAGATATTGCAAAAGAAAAATCAATGACGCAAGACTACAAAACCATAGTCGAAAAATCAAGAAAGATTGCGGAAAAATATTGGCCCGACAAAGAACACTATGAACAAGTAACTCGTCTTGCTTTAGAGTTCTTTGACGAGTTAATCAATATTCACGAGTTAGGGCAGCGGGAACGATGCTGGCTTGAATGCGCAACAATTTTGCATGATGTAGGCTTATCAAAAACCGGAGGCAGTCATCATAAAAAAAGCGCTAAACTCATCCTTAACGATACACAATTGCCCTTCACATCTCAAGAAAGACGGATAATTGCAAGCATCGCAAGGTATCACCGCAAAGGTTTGCCTAAGCCAAATCATTACAATCTTGCAACATTAGATGACTCAACTATAGAAAAGTTGAAAATTCTTGCAAGCATTTTGCGCGTTGCAGATGGCTTAGATTGCTCTCACGAATCAGCCATAAGAAACATAAATCTTAAAGTTGAAGGCAAAAGGATTACTGTTGAATGCGTTTCCGAAGCTCAATTGACACTAGAAGAGCAGGCTTTTAATAAGAAGAAAGATTTGTTTGAAAAGGTCTTCGATAAGAAATTGATGTTGACATGGGAACAAAAGTAAAAAATCCGCCACCGGTAGTGGGATTTGTAGACATCGGAACAAATGCAGTGCGTCTTTTAGTGGTGAGAATAAACCCCAATTTTTCTTATACGATTGTTAGTCAAGAAAAAGAAGTTGTGCGACTTGGCGAACAAGAATTTAAAGATAATATACTTAAACCAGAAGCAATGGAACGAGCGATTTTTGTTTGCGGAAAATTTGCTGATTTAGCAAAAACTTATGGTGCCAAAGAAATAATAGCGGTCGGAACATCCGCTATTCGAGAAGCAAAAAATCAAGCCGATTTTCTATTAAAGCTCCGCAAAGAAACTGGACTAAATGTGAAGGTGATTTCAGGAGAAGACGAAGCCCGCCTGATTTGTATTGGCGTGTCCAATGGAATAGATATCGGTGAAGAGAAGGCCATTTTTATCGATTTAGGCGGCGGTAGCACTGAAATCGCTATCGGAAACCAGCATGAATGTTTTTATATTCATAGTCTCAGGGTTGGCGCAATTAGGTTAACATCTCAATTTATAGGTGAAGGCTGGACTGGTCACATAGGATATGGGGTTTATAAAAAAATAAAAAATTATGCTTGCAGTAAAGTACGCGCAGTCAGACCTAGAGTTTTAGAGTACGGTGTAAGATTAGCATGGGGATCATCAGGAACAATCATAAACCTTGCCGAAATTGCAAATAAAATCTTTAAGAAAAACGGCAATGGAGGAGAAGGACTTACCCTATCAAGAAAGAGCTTAAAAAAATTGGCTCCAATTCTTTGCGCTCTTGCTCTCGAAGAAAGAAAAAAGATACCTGCGATAAATCCTGATCGAGCAGACATTATAATTGCGGGAGCAGCTATAATGGAAGCGATTATGGAAGAGTTTGGTTTAGAAGTAATCCACATTAGTCATAGAGAACTCCGAGATGGACTTCTTGTTGAGTATTTATCAAATTTTGAAGGTTTTCGAGAACTTCAAAAAGCCCCCATGAGGAATAGGAGCGTTCTGCATTTAGGCAGGTCATGTAACTTCGATGAGAAACATTCTGAAACAGTGGCTTCTTTGGCGTTGCAGCTTTTTGATAGTGCAAAGCAAATTGGATTACATAATTTGGGCGAATCAGAAAAAGAATTACTCAAACATGCAGCAACTTTGCATGATGTCGGCGATTTTCTCTCTTTTAACAATCATCATCTTCATTCACATTATATCATTAGCAATGCTGAACTTCTAGGTTTTGATGAGAACGAAACCAAAATTATGGCCAATATCGCACGTTTTCATAGGAAAAAGTTACCTTCCAAAAAAGCATTGAAAGAGTCAGGATTTGATGAAAAAACTAATGAAGCCATCGCAATTCTTTCAACTTTTCTAAGATTCGCTGAAAAATTGGATCGAAGCCATTGTGGTCTTGTAAAGAAGGCGGAATTTATCAAAGTTAATGGCGATAAAGTACTGCTCTCATTTTATTCAGATTCAGATTGCAGTCTTGAAGAATGGAGCATCATTCAAAATCAGCAAGCGTTTTATGATGCCTTCGGGAAGCACCTAGACGCCAGGTGCACGGTTGAGCAAACGCTACCATAAATTAAAAAAATTTTGGGTTATGGATTCTTATTCTTTTTCTAGTTCAGACTTCGCTTTTTTCAAAGCCTCGTTTTGATCTGGGGTCAAAACAGGGTATTTCAAATTTAATTTTTTTATCACCGATACTATAATTTCAGAAATCGATGCATGTGCCACCCATTTCTTATCTGCCGGAATAACATACCATGGCGCCCATTCAGTACTTGTCTCATTTAGCATATCTTCGTATGCATCCATGTAATCTTTCCATTTTGATCTCTCTGAAAGATCCGTAAGCGAGAATTTCCAATTTTTATCAGGATTGTCAAGACGTTTAAGCAATCGTTGCTTCTGTTCATCCTCTGAGACATTTAAAAAGAATTTCAGAACTACAGTTCCATTGCGAATTAAGTGGCGTTCAAAAAGATTTACGTCCTCATACCGATGTTTCCAAAAGTCTTTTCCTTCCTCAGCAGGAGGCAACTTTTGCATTTTCAAAACTTCCGGACGCACCTTAACTATTAGTACATCTTCATAATAAGAACGATTAAAAATGCCTATCATTCCCCTTTCTGGAAGAGATTTATAGTGTCGCCAAAGAAAATCGTGTCTAAGTTCTTCTTCAGAGGGAGTTTTAAAACTTGTTACTTGGCAGCCTTGAGGGTTGACGCCTGACATTACATGAGCGATTGTACTGTCCTTTCCTGCTGCGTCCATTCCTTGGAGAACAATTAACATAGAATAAGTATCACTTGCCCAAAGCAATTCTTGCATTTCAACGAGTTTTTGCCTGTTTGCTTCGAGAACAGCTAGCGCCTGCTCTTTTAGACTTTTTTTTCCTTCTTTTTCTTCCTCATCTTTGGCCCATCTTGGAATTGAACCTGGATCATAAGAATCCAAACTTGTCTTCTTGCCCGGCAACACTTTGAAGCTTTCTACATCCATCGACATGCTAAACACTCTGATTAAAGAATAGACTACGGCTTAATATTGGCCAGGGAACCTTCTGAAAACTGTTACAAAAAAAGAAGAAGAGTTTGATTGATTCCTAAGTTGCCATTGAATTATCTGAAGGTGCTTCGTTTTTTGCCTTTTCTGCCATTTCTGGGGCAGTTTCCTCTTTGCTTGTTGCCTCGGTTTTAGTTGACATTTCCTCTTTGGCTGCGGTTTTTTTCGGCGTCACGGCTTTAGTTTTTGGACTGGCCTTTGCTGCTTTTTTGGCGATAGTTTTCGGAGCTACTGCTTTAGCTTTTGGTGCTGGAGCAGCTTTTTCTTTTGGCTTAAAAGCTGGTGTTGCCTTGGTTTTAGTTAAGAGCTTCTTTTTGGTGTTCCATGCTGGTAGTTCACCGTGTTCTTCTTTGAATTTGGCAAGCAATTCTTCTTGCATAATTCTTGGTTTTTCTGTCAGTATCCAGCTTATAGCTGTTTTTTCTATGTAGCCTTCGTCAAAAAGCATCTGGTTAATTTTTTTTGTGGTTTTTCCGCCGTATCCTGCTAAATATCCACCAAGTATCCTTTTGGCTGGTTTTTTGGTGCGTCCAATATACAGAATATCAGATTCGGGCTTTCCTGAGAGTTCTTGATCCACTATTACGATTACGGAACCTTTATCTTGAGGCATATTTGAGAATGTTAGAGTTTTCAATAGGTTACATTCGGAGAATCCTGTTTCCAAAAGATTTTTAGAATTCATAGTTCACTAAGACTACACGAGGGATTTAACTTTTTCTACTGCTTAAAATTAAGGTTTTAACGAAAGAGTTAAGTCAATGAAAAAGAAGAAAATCGTTAGTTTATGCATGAATTGTTGAGGCATTTGGCTTGACTACTCGCTTTGACTCAAATGGCACCATAATAGATTCTAATTACTGCCGTTTTGGAGCTGAAGCCCTAACTAAACTTTTTTTAACAATTGAAGCCCAAATTGACGGTGTTGAAAAAAGCGAAGACATCGAGTACGTCCATAAAATGCGAGTCACCTCACGAAGAATAAGAGCCGCCATGCCCATTTTTCAAGAATGTTTCCCAAAGAAACGTTACAAAAAATGGCTAAACGAAATCAAAAAAGTAACACAGTTTCTAGGTAATGCAAGAGACCTTGACGTTCAAATTGAAGTCATAAAAGACTACATTAAACAACTTCCGCCCACCGAACCCAAAACAGGAATAGAGAGTTTACTTGAGAGACATATTGAACGGAGAACAAACCTACAAGTAAGTGTAATCAGTGGACTGGAAGAACTTGAAAAATGTAAAGTTCTCGAGCAAATTACTAATTATTGTCAACAAATTGTCAAAGAATCAACGAGCACTTTTTTCAATTTGTTTGTTGTTCGTGAAAAGGCTTTCTGGCAAATATCAGCCAAACTTGACAATTTTTTAGCTATGGAAGAGTTTGTTCATAAGGAAAATGAGATTCTCAAGCATCATGAAATGCGCATAAAAGCCAAATGGCTCCGGTACACTATGGAGTCGTTTGCTCCACTTTACCCTGAGGAACTGTCATCTGAAATAGAAATGATAAAAAATTTTCAAGACACACTTGGCGAAATGCATGACTGCGACGTATGGATCGCGAGTATTCCAAAATTCATAAATGAGATGGAAAGTGAAGTTTCTGCGTTTGCAGAAAATGAACAAGCAGTCGCCGACAGCAATCAAGATCTTCTCAAATTTCTCGAGCACATTAAAGAAAAAAGAAAAAATTATTACGAAAAATTCGTAAGTTTTTGGGATGAAGAGAAAAGCAAAAACGCATTTGAAGAATTGAGGAAAAATGCAAGTGCTGGATTTGTTGTGGCCACTTTTAGAACACAGGCAGAGCTAGCTAATCCTTATGTCAAAATTGCTTTAATTGCTGATATTCATGCAAATCTTAATGCTCTTGAAGCAGTAATGCAGGATGCTGGACGTCGAGGAATAACTGTTTTTCTAAACGCTGGCGATTTGATAGGGTTTGGAGCTTTTCCTAACGAAGTCATTCAAGCGCTTTACTCGAAAAATGCGCTTAGTGTTATTGGAAATTTCGATTTAGAAGTTTTGGATAAAACTAACATTGGGAAAGGATCCAAAAAATTTTCGCTGGAATATAGCAGAAACGTACTTTCAAAGTCTAATGAAACTTACCTTCGCACTTTACCAGCTAAACTTGAGCTTGAAATCTTTCACAAAAAGCTTCTAATGGTACATGGTAGCCCTGACTCTGTCGATGAACATCTCTATCATGATACGCCTGAGAAGAGATTTGAGGAATTGGCTCAAAAATCAGGTGTGGATATTATTGTCTTTGGTCATTCTCATGACCAATTCACAAAAAAAGTCGACGGAACTTTATTTATTAATCCAGGAACCGTGGGGATGCCAAGAGACGCAAATCCACAAGCTGCTTATGCTGTGATTACAGCTAACCCCTTTTCTGTTGAGCTAGTAAGGGTAAATTATGAGGTGGAGGCGGCAGCTGATGCTCTTAGAAGGAAAGGGGCACCTGAAAGTTATTCCCAAGTATTGCTTCGCGGGTTATCTCTTGAGGGCATTTTGGCTGAGGATAAGACTCGAGAAAATGATATGGAAATAAAATGCGCTGTGATAATGAAGAGTGCAAGGGGAGTTGCAAGGAAATATTGGCTGGAGCTGAAACATTCGGATCAGGTAAGAAAATTGTCTACGCAACTTTTTGATTGCTTGAAAGACTTGCACAAGCTAGGCAAGAGGGAGTGTTGTTGGCTTGAATGCGCGGCGATTCTTCATGACATAGGCTTATCACAAGGATCAAAAGGACATCATAAAACTTCGCTTAAACTGATTTTAAACGATGCGCAGCTTCCGTTTACTTCTGGCGAGAGGCGAGTCATTGCAAATATAGCTAGGTACCATCGTAAAGGATGCCCAAAAAATACGCATTATAACTTTACTTCGCTTAATCGTGAATTAAAGAGGAAAGTTTCGATTTTGGCGGGCATTTTGCGTTTAGCAGACAGCTTGGATTTCTCGCATCAATCTATAGTTCAAAATGTGGAGGCTCATGTTGCTTTTGAGAACGTGATTGTTCAGGGATCAGTTTTTCTTAACCCAATTCTGGAAGAGTATGCTATAAACAAGAAAAAAGATTTGTTTGAAAAATCTTTTAAAAAGAATATAGTGGTGACATGGAAGCAGATTCAACCTCTTCAGCTACCAAGCCAGGCGACACCGATATTGGCGCAGCAACCAACTTTACCAACAGCTGAAAACCCTGAAAGCTCACAGACCGCTAACTGCATAACTGCAAGAGACTCTGAAGCAGAACAGCTAGATAAAAACTCTTCGACAAATTAGTTTTAATGAAGATTCTTCTCGTCTCTAATTAAGCTCTTGAAAAATAAGTTACTAAAAATAGAAAAGGAATGGACCTTCCAACCTTTCTGGAACTTTTCAAACCGTTTTAGACCTTATCTAACGTTTTAGACCGAAACCCGCAAACAAATAAAGCCCCTAACTGAGAAAACAACTTGAAATAAAAAGAACAAAAAAGTGCGGGGCTTTAAGTTCCGCAAGTATACGTGCTTGTAAACGATTGTACTTCTGTATACTTCCTTATACTTTGGCATACTTCTGTGTACGCAACCTGCAAACAATTCAAACGCCAAATCCAAAAAGCAACCTAAAACACAAAGAACAAAAATTTACCCCAAAAAAACCCCAGAATCAGCCTCAAAGCCGCATTAACTTTTTATTTCTACAGATTTTCCTAAAACACAATAATACATTTGACCAAGCGCATACTTTTTAAAAACTGGGCAATCAGGACATAAACACCCAACAGCCTTAGCAGGCTGATTAGCTTTTCCTCTTGCGCAAAAAACATTGTTGCTTAAATTTGATTGCTTATACGTTGGGCAACCAGGGCACACGCAAAGTTTTGCATTTTCATCAATGTCTGGAACAAGATTTCCCAAAATTATAACCAAAAAAACATTCACGCTAAACCTAATAATAATATGTGACTACAATAAACCAACAACAAACGTAGTTTGACTGTTTATATCATATAGATGTCTTGGATGCTGACTAAACCATTATCCCCAACTATTCTTTTCAGTTCAGGCAAAAGCGGCTCAAGTTTAACTTGCTCATCAATTACTTCAATTATTAAGGGCATGTTAACTGTGACGCCTTCAAGTTTAAGCGTTGATTTTCCCCGTTTCCCAAACCCATCTACGCCCGTCCACACCGTGGCGCCACTAACTCCAGCCTTTATTAAAAAATCAATCACAAGACCCTCAAGACGTTTACCGCCAACTTCATCATTCTTCTTAATTCGAATTGTAACACCCCACATTTTAACTCGCATCAAAGAATCCTCGCCATTAACTCGTTGCCCAAAACTTTTCCACCCACAACTGCACCAAGAGACAAACCCACATTGGCAAATATGTTTAGGGCTACAAGGATAAAGCGGTTGCCATCCATCAAGTTGCTGGTTTCAAGTGCAAAAGAAGACATAGTGGTAAACGCACCGCAAAACCCTGTGGCTACAAGTAATGTGTAATTTGAGTTTAAGTTTAAAGCGATGGCTAAAACTGAAAACACCCCAAGTATAAAACTCCCTAGTACATTGACGGCTAAAACGTTAACAGGTAAGCCTCCAATGGTCTGTGGAGAAGCAACCATAATGTAACGTAGAAACGCCCCGATTATTGCGCCAACCGCTAATAGCACGAATTCAATCATTTTCATATGTCCTACCTGTATCCTGTTTGGTAGGCATTATCAGCATCCATGTGGAGCGGTTCTGACATTTGTCAAGGCTAATGCCATAGCCAAGATTTTATTTCAAAAAACAAGCAATGGGGGTATTATACTTATTGGCTCTTGGATGCTTGTTTTTGTGTTTCCGAAACCTAAAATAAGCTGGCGACAAAATTATAGCCGTTTGAGGTTTACAACTCTTGTCATCTATTATCGAAGACCTCATTGCTAGGAAAATTTTCAACAATCGAGGAGAAGAAACAATAGAGGTCGATGTAGTTACTAATGGTGGGTTTGGTAGAGCTGGTGCTCCGGCTGGTAAAAGCCGAGGTAAAGCTGAAGTAATTTATTATCCTCAAGGCGGAGTAGAGGGGGCTATTAAAAAGGTTGATGATTTGATTGCTCCTGAACTTGCGGGGTTAAATGCTGATTATCAGGAAGAAATTGACAATACACTACACGAATTAGATGGTACATCAGACTTCAAAAATATTGGTGGAAACACTGCTTTTGCGATTTCACTGGCAAATGCTGAAGCAGCAGCAAACTCACATGGACTGCTTTTGTTCCAGTTTATTGGAGGAAACGCCGCCACAACCTTGCCGTATCCTCTTGGCAACTGCTTAAGCGGCGGAGCACATGCAAGGGGCAAAGCACCTGACATTCAAGAGTATCTAGCGTTGCCACACGGCGCTGAAAGTTTTCTTGAAGCACAAACCGCCAACACACAAATTCACAAAAAACTTGGCGATCTGCTGAAAAAGAAAAATAGTCAATTTAACGGTGGAAAAAGCGACGAAGGCGCATGGATAGCAAATATCGACACTGTTGACGCGTTTGATGTTATGGCTAAGGTATGTGAAGAAGTTGGGAATGAAGTTGATTTTGAATGCGGCTTTGGACTGGATGTTGCTGCTTCTTCGCTTTGGAAGCCTAAAGAAGAAAAATATGTTTATGAAAATGAAGGCAAGAAACGTGATACAGCTGAGCAATTAGAGTTTATGCTAGAGTTAATTGAGAAGTATCATGTTGCATATGTTGAAGATCCTTTCCATGAAGAAGATTATGAAAGCTTCGCTGAATTAACCCGCAAAGCCAAAAACTGCTTAATATGTGGCGATGATTTATTTACAACGAATACTGAAAGGTTAAATAATGGAATCAAGATTAACGCTGGAAATGCTATCATCATTAAAGTCAACCAGATAGGCACTCTGTCCGACGCTGCGTTAACAATTGAAACTGCAAAACGACATGGTTATGACCCAGTGATGTCGCATCGTTCAGGAGACACCTGCGACTGGCATATCGCTCATTTGGCTGTAGCGTACAACTGCCCACTAATCAAAACAGGCATAGTTGAAGGATCACGCATAGCCAAACTTAACGAACTAATAAGAATTGAGCATTTCCTTGGGAACAGAGCCAGAATGGCTGATTTAAAAATACGCTAATAGAGAAAGTGAAAAAAATGTCAGAAGACGAAAATAAAGAAAACCAACCAGTAGAAAATGAAGAGGAACCCCAAGCAGAAAACGTAGAGGAACCAGTAGAAGAAGAATCTGTTGAAGAGGTCCAAGAAGAAGAAACTACAGAACCAGAAGAGAAAGCTCAAGAAACCCAACCAACCGAAGAACTTCTCCTACCAAGAGACACATTACTCTCAGCAGGCATTCATATTGGAACCCGAATGAAAACCTTAGATATGGAACCCTTCATCTACCGCGTAAGACCAGACGGATTATTCGTACTTGACGTTAAAAAAACAGACGACAGAATAAGAGTCACTGCAAAGTTTCTCTCACGCTATGAACATGCAAAAGTAGCAGTTGCAGCAACAAGACTTTATGCTCAAGAACCAATCAAAAAATTCTGTCAATTAACAGGCGCAACCCCTCTAATCGGACGCTTCATACCTGGACAATTAAGCAATCCACAGTACCCAGGCAGAATTGACCCAGAAGTCATACTTGTTTCTGACCCAAGAGCAGACGCACAAGCAGTTAAAGAAGCCTCCAAAGTAGGCATACCAATCGTTGCACTATGCAGCACAGACAACGAATTCGCAGGCGTAGACTTAGTTATTCCAACAAACAACAAAGGCAGAAGAGCACTAGCAGTAATATTTTGGCTCCTAGCAAGGCAAGTGCTTCGTGAAAGAGGCGAATTAGGACCAGACAGAGATCCACCAGCAACCATAGACGACTTTGAAGCAAAAGTCACACGGGAAGAGGAGGAGGAACCCTAACCCGTTGCCGACGATTCGGCGTCCAAATGTTGCAGGCCAATTTTATGAAGCCGACGCCGAAGCGCTTAGTGCACAAATTAAAAATTGTTTCCTACATCCAATCGGACCCAAAAAACTTCCAGAAGTAAACTTGCACAGCTGCCCCAGAAACATTGTCGGCATGATTTGTCCTCATGCGGGCTACATGTATTCTGGTCCTGTGGCAGCATCTGCTTTTTATGAATTAGCTTTAGATGGTAAACCAGATACAGTGGTGCTTTTAGGTCCCAACCATACAGGGTATGGCAATGCTTTGAGCCTGATGAGCGAAGGGGTTTGGCAAACACCTCTTGGCAATGTAGAAATTGACTCTAAGATGGCTGATGAGATTCTTCATGAAACCAGCGTTATCGACGTAGATGAATTAGCACACCGCTATGAGCATTCCCTTGAAGTCCAACTGCCTTTTCTACAGTTCCTTTATGGGAACGCATTCAAAATTGTGCCAATTTGTTTTTTAATGCAAGACTACGATTCCTCTGTTGAAGTCGGACGGGCTCTTGAAGAAGTTTTAGACGCTACAAATACGGTTGTTATTGCTTCCTCAGATATGACTCATTATGAACCCGCAAAAACGGCTGCAACAAAAGACCATGCCGCATTAAAAGCTATCACTGAGCTTGATGCCAAAAAATTCTACGAAACAATTGAAGCACAAAACATCACAGCATGCGGCTACGCTCCCATAACAGCCCTGATTACCTATGCAAACGGTTTATGTGCCAAAGCTCAACTTTTGAACTATCATAACAGCGGCGACATAACAGGCGACCACTCAAGCGTAGTTGGATATGCAGCAGTAAATTTCAAAAAAACCAACACTTAAAAAACAGACTATTTCAACACTAAACACTTTTTTTAATTGCAGCCAGTCAAGACTAAAGGTGGTTTAACTTAGCGGTTGTGACAACAAAATGTTACCAACAACATCTTATATCCATAGGATTCGTAGTCAAATCATCCAAGAAATGCAGAAAGGGTAGCCATCAGTTAGGCGGTCTGGCTGCTAACATGGGAAGGCACTTTGCCCACCAAGTTTTTTGCCTTGCCATTATTAGCGCATGGCTTGACTTACCTATCCCTAATTTTGCCTGCTAACTAAAACTGGAAGACGCGTTTTATCTTAAATGTTGTAAACGAATGTTTTTATTTGGATGGTGTATTTTTATTTGGATGGTGTAATAGCTTTCTTCCAAGGTGTAAAATTAGATGGGTAAAGGGTCAGGTTATGGAAAAGTAATCTTGTTTGGCGAACACTTTGTTGTTCATGGTTTACCAGGCATTGTTTCCGCAATTGATTCAACGACAGATGCTGAAGTAAAAAAAGGCGTCAAAGGACTTCAAATTAAAGATGAACGAAAAACCGCTAAAGGTTACAGCGAAGAAAAGCGTCTCCAACAAATCGAATCAATCGAGCGTATGCTTAAAGCCATGAACTTAGACGCAAAAACGCCCCTCGATATCTGGATAGGCGGCTCACTTCCAGGCTTTAGCGGACTCGGAGCTTCAGCAGCCAGCAGCGTCGCCATTGCAAGAGCCATAAGCGAAGAACTATCGCTAAACCTCTCGAACGAAAAAATAAATGCTATCGCTTACGAAGCTGAAAAAGCCTATGCGGGCAATCCATCAGGCATTGACAACACTGCAGCAACTTATGGAGGCTTAATGTGGTTTAAAAAGAACCCTGCAGGCGGACAAGACGTTGTTGAAAAAATTCATATTCGTAAACCAATCGAAATCGTGATTGGCAGTACAGGCAAAGTAGCCAACACCAAAGCCATGGTGGAAGGCGTTGCAGACCGCAAAAAGAAAAACCCAGCAAAATATGATCCATTGTTCAAACAGGCAGAAAACTTGGCAGTTGCTGGACGCAAAGCTCTTGAGAGCGGAGACTTAAAAAAAGTCGGCGACCTAATGAACGAAAACCACCGTATACTCCAAGAAATCGGGGTATCTAGCAAAGAACTTGACCAACTCGTTGACATCGCATGCAAACAGGGCTCTTTCGGAGCGAAATTAACTGGCGGCGGAGGCGGAGGGTGCATGGTTGCGTTAACCCCAGGCAAGGAAGTGCAGGGCAAAGTGGTTGGCGCCTTTAAAGGTGCTGGATACGAATATTTGATGACAAGAATCGGCGTCACAACCTACTAATTATAATAAAGAGGGATTATTTTAGCCTAAACAGATCTTTTTTCTTTTAGAAAGTGCTTAAGACTAAGTGCAAGTTTCCAAAAGCTATAAACGTCAACTTTGAAATACACTCCAATTCAAGGCGAACATAATGGGCTTGCGAAAATTCATAGGCGAACTTGAAAGAAACGGTGAATTAACAAAAATTACCAAGCCAGTCAGCACTGAATATGAGTTGGCTGGAATCATCGCCGCTTTAGGCGAAAAACCGGTTTATTTTGAAAAAGTTAAAGAATCAAATTATCCTGTAGTCGCTGGACTTGTTTCTTCTAAAGAATTGATTGCACAGTCACTTGGCATAAGTAAAGATAAGTTATTGCCAAAACTTTCCTCAGCCATTGAACATCCAACGCCTCCGCAAACAATTGAAAAAGGCAGTTGTCAAGAAGTCGTAGAAACCAACGTTGACTTAACCAAACTGCCAATAATGCATTATACCGAGAAAGATGGTGGAAAATACATTGCCTCAGCAGTTACAATTATCAAAGACCCTCAATTGGGCAGAAACATGTGCTTCCACCGCCTCATGCTTAAAGACAAAAACCACTTCGTCGCCCGTATCGTCGAAGACCGCGGAACCGACACAGCTCTCAAAAAATCAGGCGGCGAACTCGACATAGCCATATGCATCGGAAACTCCACCTCTGTTCTACTCTCAGCCGCAACCTCTCTTCCGAAAGGCGTCGATGAATTGGGAATGGCTAATTCACTCGAAAAAACGGATCTTGCTAAATGCAGAACAATTGATTTGGAGGTTCCAGCGGACTGCGAGTTTGTCCTTGAAGGGCGCATAACTAAGGAGAAGGCTGCCGAGGGCCCATTTTTGGATTTGACAGGCGTTGTTGACCGAGTTCGTCAGCAGCCTGTTGTAGAAATAAAATACGTAACCCATAGAAAGAATCCAATTTACCAAACTATTCTTGCTGGCAAAAATGAGCATAAATTCCTCATGGGCATGCCAAAAGAACCCACAATATTCAACGAAGTCAATAAAGTGTGTCAATGCAAAGATGTCTACATCACCCCTGGTGGATGCAGTTGGCTCCATGCTGTTGTTCAAATTAAAAAGCAAAACACTGATGACGGAAAAAAAGCGATTGCTGCAGCGTTTGAAGGGCACAAATCGCTAAAGCACTGCGTCATTGTGGATGAGGACATTAACATTTATGACCCGCACGATGTTGAATGGGCAATCGCCACAAGATTCCAAGCAGACAAAAACACAGTTATCCTATCAAACCAGCCTGGCTCTTCCCTTGACCCGTCAGGCGACTTAACGGAAGGCAAAAAAGCAACCACAGCAAAAGCCGGCTTAGACGCAACCGCACCGCTTGTAACAACGGGCAAAGGCTTCAAAAAAGAAGAATACATCAAAATAGACATAAACAAGTACCTGTGACCCTTATGCAATTAACTAAACAAGAACAAAAAATGCTCGACGGTGCGGAAGGCTACGCTGTCCAAAAAAGCATGGAAATCCTCACTGCACTGGGCGAAATTTTCGGCGCAAAAAGCCTAATCAAAGTTGGCAGCGTCCAAGTAGCAGGCGTATCCTACCATAACCTTGGCGACGCAGGCTTAGAATTCCTCAACGAGTTAGCCAAAGACGGCAAAGTCAAAGTATTAACCACCCTGAATCCAGCAGGAATGGATTTGGAAAATTGGCAGCAACTCGGCATTAGCCCAGAATTTGCAGAAAAACAAAACCTCGTGATAGAAGCTTTTGAACGCATGGGCATACTTGTAAGCTGCACATGCACGCCCTACTTGATTGGAAACTTGCCGCTTTATGGCGAACACCTTGCATGGTCAGAAAGCTCAGCTGTTACTTTTGCAAATTCTGTACTTGGCGCAAAAACCAATCGAGAAGGAGGACCCTCAGCATTGGCAGCCGCTTTCATAGGCAAAACCCCCTGTTACGGGCTACACTTGGATGAGAATCGTGTTCCCGATATTCACGTCCAAGTAAACGCTGAAATACGAAAGCTTTCAGATTGGGGAGCTCTTGGGTTCGCAATTGGCAAAAAAGCCGAAAACAAAATTCCCTTTATTACCGGCATAAAATCGGTTGATCTCGATGAACTCAAATCTTTCTGTGCTTCAGTAGTCACGTATGGAGCTAAACCGCTCTTTTATATGAAAGGCGTTACACCTGGAGCCGAACTGCAAGCTCAGCCTAAAGAAACGATAACAATAGAGCAGACCGACATCACAAATGCTTACGACACTATCAACGATGATGTGAGCGGTATTGAACTTGTCTGCGTCGGCTGTCCACATTGCTCAATTAACGAAATTGCCAAAGTCGCTGAGCTGCTTAAGGGCAAGACGGTGGCGGAGGGCACAGAGTTTTGGGTTGCGACTTCAAGAAACGTTAAGCAATTAGCGGATAAACGTGGCTATACCCAAGTTATCGAAGCGGCTGGAGCCAAATTTGCTTGCGACACATGCATGGCAGTAGCGCCGCTCAAGGGCAGGTTCAAATCATTAGCAACAACCTCTGCAAAAGGCTGCTTCTATTCTAGGCAAAATAATATGAAAACAAAAATGGGTAGCATAGAAGAGTGTGTGGACTCGGCGGTGACTGGAAAATGGAACAGTTAAAAGGCAGAATTATCTACAAGGGCAAGGGAGAGGGAGAAGCCCTCGTCACAACCCAGCCTATCTCTTTCTATGGCGGCGTTGACCCAGAAACGGGTATCGTCATAGAGAAAGGTCACGAATTGGAAGGGCAAAGTGTTAAATGCAAAATTCTAGTTTTCCCACAGGGCAAAGGCTCAACCGTGGGCTCATACACTCTCTACCGAATGAAAAAGAGTGGAACTGCACCTGCAGGCATGATAAATAAAGAATGCGAGACCATAATTGCTGTGGGTGCGATTATTAGCGAGATTCCCTGTGTGGACAAAATTGATATATCTAAATTTAAAACAGGCGAAAAAATCAGAATAGAAAACGGCGTTGTAACTAAGCAGTAAATTGCTCAGCTAAAACTGTTCTTTGATTTCTGCAATGTTTCCATTTGGATGGTCATTCCTCAATTTTGAGGAATTTTAAGGGACACATTTTGAAAAAATCACTGCAAAATAACTAAGAATTGGCTTTAATTTGGAAATAACCAGAGAAATGGGCATATTGTAAAAAAAGCATCGGCGGAAAATTCCTCATTTGCATGGACAACTAATCTGAGTTTTGCCCGTTTTTTGATGTAAAATGCAGCTATTTGCCCAAAGTGATGCTAATTAGGCAACCTGAAGAAAACATGTACCGGTAGCTTGTTTTACCTGCGGCTAAGAAATTATGTGTTCGCATATAACTCCTGCCGATAGCTAAAATGAACCCACATATTTGATGGCATACTTCTACCTTTAGTCTATTGGTTTTTTCCATCCACCATTACTGAACTTTGCAATGCAACCAAACGGAAATGATAGAAGAAGGTCGATTACTGCGATGGTTGGCAAAAATGGCAAGCCAAACGTAACTTGCAATATCAAGTTCAGAGTAGTGAATGCAAGTAGCAGGAAGATGCCATTTAGCCAAAAACCTACCTGCCAACCTTTTGTGTTATACAAACTGTTTATTATGACGATATTTACTGTGCCCAGCACTATTGGTTGAATAAAATATTTTGCAGCCATTAAGAATGCAAAGCCTATTGGCGGCAAATACAACATGAAAGAGACAGTTACGCTGTTGAGCCAAGCTTCCGTACCAACCAAAATTGCGGATAATATTAAGCCTTGAATAAGCAATTTCTCGATTAGGCGTAAATGCCTAAAGTGGTTAAATACCGCGTTGTCGCTAAGCGTTTTTTGCAATCCAGTCACCTACAGCTTTTTCCGTTGGTGTTCCCCGAATCCCGTAATTGTCAAATTCACTGTTCCAATATACTAGCCAGCAGCCTTTAAGTCCCATATTCTTAAACGTGTTAAGCCCGTTAATGATATAGTTGGTTTGCGCCGTGCTGTCGGTTGTTGACATGCCGAACTCTGTTATTACCACATTTTTGTGAGTTATTTCCTGCAAGTTTTGAATTAATTGCGGCGACATAACTAGGAATGCGTTCATGTAGATATCCAGCCCCACGAAGTCTAGCTTCTTGCTCAATTCAATCGGCACGTTACTTCTTACTAAGTAGCCAATTCCAAAGTTCGTATAGTATTGCGCCGAAAGATTATGAGAAATAACAGCTGCGTAAATATTATTGAAGTTAGAGACAATTTCATCATCTGTATATAGTGCCCCAACATCCCATCCTGAAGAAGTTTCAGGCTCATTCATTATTTGAATATACTTTAAGTTGCTTCCCCATCGATTAAGGTAATAATTAATTGTGTCAACATATTCATAATTTTGGATTACCAGCGCCACCGAAATCCCATAATAATTAGTGGCGGAAAAGAACATGTCAGTTTTCTGATTCGACAAGTCATTGTCGACAAGCGGGTTACATACAAGGTTTATTCGGATAACTTTAAAGCCTAACTGGTAGATTTGAGCAACTTGCCCATAAATTTGGCTGAGATTGTCCTGTTCATAAACGTAGTGGATGCCGACTTGGAAAGAGGAGTTCGCATCTTTCGAAGAACTATAAAAATTGTATGGATATAAGAGTTGTATTAAAATAAACAATGCACAGAGCGTGATAATTACAAGATTTTTCACTAAACTTTTGTTTGTGAATCCAAGTAAGCCTCGATATAGGCTCGAGACAAGCTTGCTCATATTTACACATGCGCTTTCAATGCTTTTATATTTTGGCAACATGCCTGTTAACGCTTACTACTTTTTGCCGAATCACATTAAGTTAAATTCAAATATTACTGAAATAAGTGTTTTAAAAATTATTAAACCAAAGTTTGAATGAATTAATTAACCTTTTAAGTAAAACCTGCGAAAACATACAGCAAGCTTTCAACCTTAATCCTGAAAGGGCAGAGTAAGTCTATTGAATCTGTTTGGAAACTTGAAAAAACGAATGAGAACTGGTTTCTTGCATACACTCAAGCAGTTTGACAGGTGGAGCTTTGCCTTAATGGTCTTTGCCATCGCCTATGGCTGTGTCCTCTCGATGAACTTGTCAAAGTCCTCTATGCAATGGGATGAAGTTACACACTTCACAGGAGGGCTCCTCTTATCTAGAGGTCAGTTGGGGCTTTGGGTGAGTTCAAACTCGCTCTATCCGCCGATATACGATATTTTCGTAGCAATTTACTATATTACTATTGGGCCAAGCATTTTTGCGGCAAGACTTGTAGCCGTCACTTTTTCAGTGTTATCCCTTTTTGTCATCTTTGTGATTGCACGCAAGCTATATGATAAAAGAACAGCTTTGATTTCCGCTTTCTTGTTTAGCGTTATGCCAGGAATAATATGGATTTCAAGATTAGCTATGATTGAAACCATGCTAATTTTCACATTTTCGGTTTCTATGCTGTTTTTCTTCAGCTGGTTACAAACTGACAGAGAAAGAGATCGTATAATCGCCTTTGCCACCTTGGTCGTCGGCGTTGCAGTAAAGTATCAAGTGCTTGTCGTAGTTCCGATTATTATGTTGCTGGGTATGTTCTTCTGGAAACGAGCCTATCTTAAAGCTCAACTTAAGAGCTGTCTGCGGCTTCCAAGGGTTGCAATTGTTGCTGTGGCGATTGCGGTTACTGCAATTGCAGTTTACGAGTTATCGGCTTCTGGACTCTTGAGTCTGCTGCTTTTTACTCTTCGTGAGGGCACTGCACAAAAAGCGTTTTATAGCCAACAATATCCAATGCCGATCTTTTATTTGGTTGAGATGACGTGGTTCAATAATGTCGTCCAGCCGATTTCGTTAATTCTTTATGTGATAGCGCTTGCAGGAGTGGGGTTAATGCTATTTAGGAGGAAACGTGAAGACAAATTTTTGCTTCTTTGGCTCAGTGTTGTATATATTGTTTTTACATTGATCCCTAACAAAGATTGGCGTTACGTGTCTATAGCATTTCCAGTCTTAGCTATTTCAGCATCGACATTTCTAGTAGCGAGTTTTGATAGATTAAGAAACATTTGGCATGTTGCTGGGAAAAGTTTAACTAAAATGTGGGGTTCAAAATTTCTCGCAGGTCTTCTCATTATATTAGTTGCAATTGGAGTTTTCTACAGTTGTGTCAACGCCTATAATTGGGAGGCCAAAAATAGTTTTCAAGTGCCTGTTGAACAATCAACTTATTATGCAGCGCAGAACTTAACCCAAAACCAAAGTTTAGCTGTTGCTTTCTCAACTAACAGCTTTAACATATACATGGTTTGGTATTACATGTACATGAAAAATCCAAGTCAGAATTACAATCAAATCTGGCAATACCCGGTTCTAGCGGCGGATGCCTACTCGCCCGATTTCAACATTTCGCAATTCATCTCTTTATGCCAACAAAACAACGCAAAATACATTCTCCTTTACGAATTTGGCGATCAGCAATACTTCAACTCCTCAATTTCAGAACAAGAAGTCATTAGCAGCCTTAACCAAAGCGCCCAATTTACTTTGCAAGCAACCTTTGGAAATCAACCAAACAGAATTTTAGTATTTTCTTTCTCACCAAATTGAGTACAACGATGTTTTCACACTCATCTTCCATAAGGTACCACGTCAGTTAAGACAATTAGAGTTTTTTTGTTAAGTCACTTTTGTTGGCTTGTTAGCATATTTCGAAGCCTATTCATTGCGCCTCGGCTGTTCGGTAATGCTTTTCAATAAGTGCTCTAATATCAAATGTAAAGGTGCAGAAAGTTGAACGATGCGAAACCAGTAATCTTAAAAATCGGCGGTTCAGCCATCACTGACAAAGCAGAACCATTAGCCGCAAAAACAGAAATAATCAACCGCTTAGCAGAAGAAATCAAGCGGGCAGACCTTGACAACTTGATAATTGTACATGGAGGCGGCAGCTTTGGCCACCCAACTGCTGCAAAGTACGGTATAAAAGAAGGGTACAAAGAAGACCCCGCCC
This sequence comes from Candidatus Bathyarchaeota archaeon, assembly GCA_003164295.1. GTDB lineage: Archaea > Thermoproteota > Bathyarchaeia > Bathyarchaeales > Bathycorpusculaceae > Bathycorpusculum. The sequence goes on along the minus strand of PLTA01000061.1, from coordinate 14,099 downwards.
AAAAACTGGGATTCGCAGAAACTCACCATGTCATGACTGTTCTAAATGGGTTAGTTATGGACGCACTTATTTGGCATGAAGTTCCAGCCATAAGCATCGCTCCTTCATCCTGCATAATAACAGAAAACGGTAAAATCAAATTCTTCGATGAAACAGCAGTTAAGGCAATGCAGAAAATGACGTTTACACCCGTAATGTATGGCGACGCAGTTTTAGATGATAAATTAGGTTTCACTATACTTTCAGGCGACCAATTGGTTGCGTATTTAGCAATTAAATACAATGCATCAAAAATTGTCATTGGCGTTGATACAGACGGATTATTTGATTGTGACCCGAAAACAAATCCGAACGCCAAACCCTACAAGCATTTAACGTTGGCAGAGCTAAAGCAGATTCAACCTAAAATTGGCAAAACAGCCGGCACCGACGTGACAGGTGGCATGGCAGGTAAAATAGCCGAGCTAATTCCAGCCATTGAACAAGGTGTACGCATAACAATTACTGGAGCAACAAAAGGCTTATCCATTTTCAGAGCATTAACCGACCAAAGTGTAATGGGTACCGAAATAGAGAAGGCGTAACATGGTGGAAACAACTGGCAAACGCAAAGCAGAACACATAAGGATTTGCTTAGAAAAAAAAGCGCAAGCCAGAAAAGCCACCACAGGATTCGAAGACATCCAACTGGTTCACCGGGCACTGCCAGAAATTGAAAAAGAAAAAATCAGCCTCTCAACATCTTTCTTGGGCAAAAAATTCTCAGCCCCCATAATTGTTGGGGCTATGACTGGCGGAACAGAAGAAGCAATAAAAATAAATGCTTCAATCGCCGAAGCCGTAGAAAACCTACATTTAGGAATGGGTCTAGGAAGCCAAAGAGCAGCTATCCAAGATAAAAAACTCGAAAAAACCTATTCAATTGCTCGCAAAAAAGCGCCCACTGCCTTTTTAATCGCAAACATCGGTGGCGTTCAGCTTGTTGAAGGTTACAACTTAAAAGAAGTCAAGAAAGCTATGGAAATGATTGAGGCTGATGCATTGGCTATACATTTGAACGCTTTACAGGAAGCCCTTCAGCCTGAAGGACAAACCAACTTCAAAGGTGTCCTAGCCAAAATAGCTGAGATTGCAGGTGAACTTGATAAGCCTGTCATTGTTAAAGAGACGGGATGTGGTATTTCGGGTGAGGATACAAAAGCTCTGGAGGATGCAGGCGTAAAAGCCATAGACGTTGGAGGAGTCGGCGGAACAAGTTTTGCTGCAGTGGAATATTACCGCAGTAGCCAAAAAGAGATGGCAGAACTTTTCTGGGATTGGGGCATTCCGACAGCTGTAAGCCTTGTTGAAGCTACACAAACGGTGAAGATCCCCGTTATTGCTTCTGGCGGAGTGCGAAACGGGTTAGACATAGCTAAATCATTAGCGTTAAATGCAAAGCTATCCAGTGTTTGCCAACCTGCTCTTGAGACAGCAGTAAAAGGTATGAAGGAAACACAAGATTTGCTTTCTCGCTTAATAGCTGAATTGAAAACGGTAATGTTTCTTGTAGGCGCTGGGAACCTTGAAATGTTAGCTAAAGTGCCGTTGGTTATTAGCGGAAAAACTTCAGAGTGGCTAAACATTCGCGACTTTGACACCGTAAGCTACGCAAAGAGGAGCACGTTAAAGTTTGAATATTGAAAAGTTTCTTGAAGAAACAGCGCCTTTAATCGACAAAACAATAGAAAAATACATTCCCCGAAAATTCAGCAAAAACTCGGTTCTCTTCAAAATTAACCCACCCATGTACAGCTACAATCTGGAGCCGATAAACAAAGCAATTGCAGACCCGATCTGGGACATGCTGAACCGCGGCGGAAAAAGATGGCGACCAGTCCTATTCCTACTAATATGTGAGGCACTTGGTAAAGAAGCAGATTATTGTTTAGACTTCGCCATAATCCCCGAAGTAATCCATAACGGAACATTAGTTATAGATGACATTGAAGATTCCTCAGAGCTACGCCGAGGCAAACCATGCACTTACAAAATCTTTCAAATAGACATCGCTGTTAACGCTGGAAACGCCATGTATTATCTGCCGCTGCTGCCTTTGATGGAGCAAAGAACAAAACTTACACCTGAATTACAAAGGGATGTTTACGAGGTTTATGTACAAGAAATGATAAACCTCAGCATGGGACAAGCAATGGACATCGCATGGCACCGAGGTTTAGCCAATGCTGACGAGTTAGGTGAAGATGATTACCTGCAGATGTGCGCATACAAAACAGGCACTCTTGCTCGAATGTCAGCAAAGATAGCGGCAGTCATAGCAGGCGCCGACACGGCTTTGGTGGAGAAGTTGGGCCGGTTTGCCGAAAGCATAGGTGTTGCCTTCCAGATGCAAGATGACATTTTAGATTTAACAGGAGAAGAGTTTGCAAAAAAGAAGGGCGGTGTCGGTCAAGATATTACCGAGGGCAAAAGAAGCTTACTTGTTATTTACACCATAAAAAAAGCTAAAACTACCGACAAAAAACGGCTAATTGATATTCTAAACATGCACACTTCTGACCAAGCCCTCCGCGACGAAGCGATAGCATTAATGAAAAATTACGGCGCCTTCGAATATGTTAAACAGACAGCTGAACGCATGGTTGCAGAAAGCTGGAATGAAGCCGAAAAATTACTGCCAACCCCACAAGCTAAGGAAAAATTAAAAGAGTTCGCTGAATTCTTGATTAAAAGAAACAAATAGTTTCAGCGAGCGTAAAAAATTTGGCGTTAGAAAACGATAGTGAACTTAAAGAGTTTAGTCGTAAAGCAGCTTTGCTAAATGCTGTTTCTCATGATGGGAAAGCTCAAGCAGGCGCCTTAGTTGGCAAGATTCTTGGCGAAAGACAAGACTTAAGGTCTAAAGTAAAAGAGCTCTCAGATGTAATTAACACAGTTGTAAATGAAGTTAACAACCTCTCATTGGCTGAGCAAAAGGCAATTGTTGAGGAAAAATGGCCTGAAACCCAAAAGAAAGCACAAACTGAAGAAAAAAAACTGCCGCCACTTCCTAACGCAGATAAGTACGCCAAAATTGTTACGCGATTTTCTCCCAACCCTGATTGTGTTTTGCATTTGGGTTCCGCAAGAGCCATCCTCTTGAGCCATGAATACGCACGCATATACAATGGCAAATTCATTTTACGTTTCGAAGATACAGACCCCAAAATCAAAAAACCATCTTTAGAGTTTTACGATAGCGTTAGACAGGATTTGAAGTGGCTTGGTTGCACTGTCGATGAGGAATACATCCAAAGTGACCGATTGCCAATTTATTACGAGTACACTGAGCGACTAATCGGAGAGGGCAACGCATATGTTTGCGAATGCCCGTCCGAAGAGTTCCGCAAAAAAATCATAGCTAAAGAGGCCTGCCCCTGCCGAGTTTTGCCAGCCGCGGAAAACTTGGAACGTTGGCATAGCATGTTAAACGGCGGCTACACGGAAGGTCAAGCCGTTGTCCGTGTTAAAACTGACCTTGAAAATCCAAACCCTGCAGTTAGAGATTGGCCAGCTCTAAGAGTTATCGATACAAAAAAATATCCACATCCAAGAGTTGGTAGCAAATACATCGTTTGGCCACTGTACAATTTAGCCGCAGGCATAGACGACCACTTAATGGGCATGACCCACATCATCAGAGGCAAAGAACACTACACCAACATGGTACGCCAAAAATACATGTATCAATATTTAGGCTGGGAATACCCAGAAGCCATCCATTACGGCAGATTAAAAATTACGGGTGCTTTTCTTAGCAAATCAAAGATTGTTCAAGGAATAAAGGAAGGATGTTACGCAGGCTTTGACGATCCACGCCTTGGTACCTTCGCTGCATTGCGGAAACGGGGCATTACACCTGAAGCCATCAAAAAAATGATAATCGATGTTGGAATAAAATCAAACGATGTTACCTTAAGCTGGGAAAACCTGTTTTCTTACAATCGCAAAATTCTTGATGCAACAAGCGACAGGTACTTCTTCGTCTCGGATCCAGTTGAACTTAAAGTTATGCAAGTGCCAAAAACATTCGTTGCTAAACTTCCCCTTCACCCAGACAAACCTGAAAAAGGATTTAGGGAATACACTGTAACGCCACAAGGAAATGAGAAAGAAGGGCTTTTCTGGATTTCAAAGAAAGATGCTGATGCAATGGAAAAGGGCAAAATAATCAGGCTTATGGAGCTCTTCAATGTTAAGGTCGACGACAAAACTGGAAATTTGGTAACGGCAGAATTCGCAAGTGAGTCGTATGAAGATGTGAGAAAAATTAAGGTCCAACTAATTCAGTGGATACCCAAAGGCGAAGAATTCCCGTGCCAAGTTGTCATGCCTGATACTTCAGTAACTGAAGGATTTGCCGAAAGCGCCTGCAAAAAGCTAAAGCCAGACGCGATAATACAGTTTGAACGCTTCGGATTCACGCGCATAAACGAAGTAAACCAAAAAATAATAGCCTATTACGCTCACAAGTAAAGGTGAATCATAATGAAAAAACTTGATAAAGCAATAATTTGGCCAATTTACTTTGACACTTCAAAGACCAGAAAAGAAGGACGCCGAGTACCAAAAAACATGGCAGTGCCAACGCCAAAAATACTGGAGCTTAAAGAAGCGACTGATAAAATAGGTTTAAAAAACGAGGTAAAACTTGAAGCCCATTTTCCCAAAACTCATTGGACTAAGACTGGAATGTTGCTTGTAGAGAAGAAAGAAGCAAAAGAAAAGATAATTCAAAAGATAGCAAAACAATTAGTGAAAACTAGAAATCAGCAGCAACCAACAAAATATTAAAAGAAAAATTTTATGCTTTTTCTTTGCCTGCAATCAAAACTGCGTTAATTACGCCATCGGTACCTGGGCGACTAGTAACTTTTGCTTGACCTAATGCAGTTTCGATTTCTGCACCTTTGGTGATTACGCCTCTTCTGTTGAAGTCAACGTTTGCACCGTTTTTAACTACTCGTGTAATTTCGGTTTTTTGTGTTTTGTTTGTTTTTGGGTCAGTTACTGAAGCGAATTTGTCGGTTAAAACTTTGACTTTGCTAATACCGCCTAAACCTCTTGTGCTTTTCCGTTTTGGCGTGCCAAGTGTTGTTTCTGCTGCATATCCGCCTGCTTCATACTTTTTTCTAGATCTGTAAGCTCGTTTTTTGCCGCCTGAGAGTTTTCTTTTGTATATACTGCTATGGAAAGACATATTTTACATTCCTTTTACGAATATCTAATTCGGAGTCATTTAAAACAGTTAATTTCCATATAAACGTATCCGTTTTGAGGCTGCCTTCTTCAGTAAAGTTTACTTTTATTTGCTGATTTCCTATCAAAATATTTTAGGTGATAGCAAATTTTATTAGAATAAAGGTGGGATATTAATGTGGGAAAAACATGTCAACATCAAAAGTTGACCAGAAAAACAGAATAGTAATTGATAAAAAAACCAGACTAAAAACACACCTAAAGGCAGGAGACATAGTAATAATAGAGCCAATTGACGACCACAGTTTCAAAGTTAACGTTTTAGATTTCACGCCCGAAACGCTTGAAGACGACCCTGCATGGCAGATGCTTCAGAAGCCGGCAAAACTTAAAAAATATGTTCCTCCAGAAAAGCTTGAAGAAATAATGGAAGAAACAATTTGGCAGGAATAAACAGCTCTACATCCAAACCGATAGCTGTTGTTGATTCAAATGTCCTAATTTATGCAATGATTAAAGACTATCCAGACAAGAATCGTCATGAAAAATCCCTTGCTCTCCTGGAGTCGGGTCTTAGAGGACAATTGAATTATGTTTTAGCGATAAATCCAATAATTGTGGTAGAAGTTTTTTCTGTTCTGAGAAAATTCTTGGGCTGTGATGAAGCAGAATTAAGAATTAACACGCTTCTTCATTCGAGGCGTCTGGGATTTTTATTAATTTCAAAAGAAGCTTGTCAAAATTCTATTAAGTGGGCAAAAGAAAAGGACATCCCAGTTAATGACGCCTTGATAGTGGCAAGTATGCTCCACTATGCCGAATTAATTTATACATTTGATGAAGAACATTTTAAAAAACTGGAAGAACATATAACAGTTATTAATCCAACAATAGCGACGTTTGAAATTTAGGTGTTTTTCTATTTTTCTGATTCATCTTTTAGGGCGTCACCAAAAATCTTCTTCAAGTTTCTTTTCATCTCGGTAATGTCATTTGGTAACCCGAAATAATCAGCGAAGTCTCCAGTGGTTTTTAAAGCCATTGAGCGTCCGCTTTTTTCCGCCTGAATTAAACGCCTTTCTTTCAGCTCCTTAATATGGCCATAGGCGTGCTGACCCCTTACGTCAATTACTCTTTTTTGTGAAATCGGCTGCCTAAGGGCAATGTAGGAAAGCGTCTTTAATGGTCCAGAAGACAGCAATGGACGATTTACGAGTTTTTGAATTAAGTGAGTGTACTCTGCCTTGACTTGAAGCACATAACGCTCATCTTTTAACGCTAAAATTTCCAGCGCTGTACTTCTTGCGTTATACTCTTGGATGAGTATGTCAGCATATTTTTGTGCTTTCTTTTTTGAGCGGCTCCCAATGACCTGGCATAACTCGTTAACATCTAAGGGGCGACCGGCAACAAACAGCGCCGCTTCCAGAAGAGCAATGCAGTGAGCTTTTCGCTCAGCATCCTGCACCTGCTCTAAATCAGGGCTTAAATCAACTGGTGTTGGCTTCGGCTTTTCCAACGCTTAATTTCCCCACTGCAATGTATAATTCCTCAGTTTCCTCATTCTGCCACAAACTTACCATGCCATCTTGAGCTAAAAACAAGAGATAAATAAACATTCTTAACGCTTCAATTCTAGTCGCACCCTTTGTGAGGGTTGAAAAATCAATAATTCCTGAGCCCTTAACTTTTTCTACCAAAATCGCGTACAGTTGATCAACCTGTAATTCGAGTTCAGCAATAAACCGGTCAAATTGTGGAAGCAAATCTGTAACTGAGGGAAGAACTGGATGCTGTTCAACTGTGTGATTTAGGTGGAGTAATTTTTCACCTTTCAGCACATCGTCTAAGACTTCAAGTAAATGTTGAATGGTTGTTGAAGTCAACTCATGTCTCAGCGGCAAAAATAGGGGCGGCGGAACAAAATCCTGTATACCTTTTGGCGGCAATACTGGGGGCTCTTGTAAAGTAAGTAGTAATTTTGACTTCATCAAGTAAATTAGTGCTGAAGAATCCAATGCTACGCCTGACGCTCGAAAATCCACATTTTCGTTTCGCTCCATTTCCGAAAGAAATGAACGCAAAAGATAAGCTATATTTACATTCCATGGAGTAAGTTTTTCTAGCTTGCTGATTTCAAATAGGATGTTCCAGGGAGGACGAAGATAGAAGGGTCTTCTGAGCGGTGAGGTTGATGTTGAGGCCATTTAACTTGGTGCCTCCGGCGGAAACTTGGCAGTCACAACATTAGAAACGCCATTACGTTCATAAACGCCGTAAATTTTTTGCGCTTTATTAACCATTTCAGGGCGTAAGCTAATTACGACAAACTGCATTTTTGCTGCTTCCTCAAGGAGTACTTCAGCAAGTTTTGTTGTGTGATAAGCATCTAAGTGCGCGTCAACTTCGTCAAGAATATAGAATGATGCTGGAGTAAACTCTTTTAATGAGAAAATAAAGCTGACGGCTGAAACGGATCTTTCGCCACCGCTTGCCCCGCTGACAACAATTGAGGGTTTATTTGGGAACTGCACAAGCATATCTATGCCGCCAGTGAAGGGGTCTTCTGGATTTTCAAGCTTAAGTGTGGCTTCTCCGCCCCCTGTAAGTTTGGAAAAGTAGCTTTTGAGTCCGATGTTGATTTTTTCAAACGCTGTCATGAAAACCTTACGTTTTTTAGCTTCAATTTCATCCATGAAATGGACAATGGCTTGTTTTTCTCTTTCCAATTCGTTTAATCGCACAGATAATTCTCGATATCTAGATATCTGGTCTGAATAATGTGAAAGCGCAAGCTGGTTTATTGCACCTATTCGCTCCATTTCAAACTGCATCATGCGAATGGTTGTTTCAGCATCTTCAACCTGTTTCTGACTTGTTTCTAATGGCTGTTCGTAGCCGAATTGGCGAAGATGAGTCTGAAGCTGCTGAAGACGCAATTGACTAGTTTCCATGCTTAGTTGAAGCTGGTTTAGCAACCGTTCAGCCTGTTCATACTCGGAATCAAGAATTCGTAAGTCATTATCAATTGTGTCAATTTGTGAGGTGAATTTTTTGGATTCTTCCCGAGCGGAAAACACTGCTTTTGAAAGTTCTATACGGCTTTTGTCTTGCTCATCAAGTTCTTTATTGATTGTTTCTCGTTCTTGAATTGCATCAGCAACTTCTTTCTCAATTTTTCTTTGCTGCTGATCAACTTTAACTATTTGCAGTTTGATGTTTTTGTAGCCATTTCTTAGAACTCGATCAAACTGCGATTGGTAAGTTGAAATTTCTGTTTGGGTGGATCCTGATTTCTGACGCAAATTATTTACTTCTTCGCCAAGTTTTTCCCGTTGAACCTCAAGTTCTTGAATGTGAGCTACATCAGTTTTCAATCTTAAATTAGATATGTCTGCATGCAGTTTTTGGTCGGTTCTTCGTATGGAATTGCGTTCATTCATGTACATGCTCATGCGCCCTTTGTAAGCTGCTGCCTCACGCTCAAGTTTACCGCCGAGCTTTTCGGTGTGCCGAATGTTGAATTGTGTTCTTTTAACGCCCCTTCTAATTCTAACTATTTCTCGATCTAACGTCGCGATTGAATCTGTTAAACGCGTGATTTCGATTTTGCTTCGCTCGATTTCTTCGTCGATGCCAGTTATGTCGGTTCCTCTTTGTGTAAGATGCGTCTGCAATGCCTTTACCGCTTCATCTAAACTTTTTAATGCATTTTCACTTGGAATAATTGTTGAGAAATCTATTGGTGCGCGGTAGTAGCCGCCTTCAAAAGCTCCTGGCTCATACAAATCACCGTTAACCGTAACTGCTCGGTAACCTTCATTTGAAAGAGCAAAACCTGTTTTATCATTTGAAACAACCACTGTGTCCCCGAAAACGTAGCTTACAGCTAAAGCATAATTGCTGTCAAACTTCATGAAACTTGAAAGCGCACCAACCACACCGTCTCGGCTGGGAGTTGGCTTGTTTTTAACGTTGATTGCGCCTTGTAACGGAATTATTTTGACTCGCCCCAGCTTCATGCGCCTAAGCGTTTCAGTACAGGTGAAAGCTGTATCCGTGTTTGCCACAACTAAGGCATCAAGCCAACCGGTTGCAGCTGCCTCGATGGCTTTTTTATAGTTTTTATTAATTTTTATCAGTTCACGCAGTCTTCCATGAATCCCAACTATTGCACCGACATTACCCATTTCCTCAATGCTTCTCAATGCTTTTTCTTCAGCCGCTATAGTAGCAGCCAAATCCCGTTGAGTCGCAAATTCTATAACAGCGTCTTTAGCTGAACTAGCTATTTTTTCTGCGTCAGTTATTTCTTTTTCAACGGATTCTTTCTGGATTATTTTGCGTTCAATTATATGTTCAAGATTTTTAAACTGAGTTTTTTGGTCCCTTTGAACTTGCTCAAGCTCTAATAGGGACTTTTCAATTTCAGCCAAGCTTATTTGGAATTTTTCTTTTCTCACACTTAAGTTTTTGAGTCGTCCTGTGCAAACTCGAAGAGCTGCCTTATCTTTTGTGTATTCCGACCGCAAATAGGCTAACCGTTTTACATGGTTTTCAAGTTCAGATTGCTTTAAATGAATTTGCTGATTATTGTCATCTAGTCCGCCCCAAAGCTCAGCGGTTTGTTTTGCCAAAACTTCATGCTCCAGCTCTTTTTGGGCAATTTGCTCTTTGATCTTAGCAAATTCATTACGGAACACCCTGATTTTAAGGCGGTTTTCCCGTATCTCTTTTCTCAGGTTTTCTTCTTGACCAATGTTGTTTTCTTTAACCCGTTTCAAACTTTCAAAGCTACCTTGTCCAGAATTAATTTTTGTTGATAACTCGGTTAGTTTAGATTTTAAATCCCCGATTGTTATTTGAACTTTTAGAACTTCTGACCCGCCTGCTTCCAAGTTCTCGCCGCTAAGTTTTCTCCAATCAGCTTCAATTTCATGACGTTTTGATCTTCGCTCATGACGTTGAACTTTTAACTTGTCGACTCTGACTTTAACTTTTTCAGTTTGACCGGTTGACTCATTTATTTTACTGTTTAATTGGGTTATATCGCTTGAGATTTTGATTGCCTGGAATTTTTTGGTTTCGCTTTGAATGAAATTGTATCGTAAAAGTTGGTTGCGCTCACGTTCTAAATCGTCAAGGCGTTTTTGCACTTCGTCTATTCTACCCATAGCTGTGCGAATTGAAATGTCCGCTGAGCGAAGTTTTTCTTCAGCATCTGCCTTCTCGGCGTCATATTGACCTATACCTACGAGGTCTTCAATTATTTTTCTTCTCTCAATCGAATTAAGATCCGTGAGTCGAGTAAGGGTACCTTGAGGAATTATGTTTTGACTCATGCTACTGATGGAACTCATGGAGAGAGTTTCAGTAATATACGCCCTTGACATTCTTCGCCCATTTAAGCGGTAAACACTTTGACCATTTCGAAAAACTTCCCGTGAAATAGTAACTGTAGTTGTGTCAACAGGCATCGTTCCATCGGTGTTATCAAATTGAATAACAACTTTTGCCATTTTGGCTTTTTCTTGCCCCGCTTTTTCTGACCCGTGAAAAATTAGTTGAGCAGCATTTTCAGCACGTAACCTTCGGGTACTAAGTTCTCCAAGCGAGAAAAGAACTGCGTCCATAATGTTGGATTTTCCGCTGCCGTTGGGTCCTGTTACTGCAGTGAAACCTTTATCTAGATTTATTTTGATTGTTTGTGGCCCGAAAGACTTGAACCCTTTTAACTCAATTTTTTTTATATAGGGCATTTGGTCTTTATCCTCGCGGCATGCAGTTTATGTTATTTTAACATCTCATCACCATGCTTATAAAAGCTTATACATATGCTACTTCGTTTATAGGAATACTTTCGAGCATATGAATTGGTTTTATGCATTTGAGTTCTGCTCAGGGTAATTTCTCGAATCTTGTCCAGCCTATCATACCCAGCTTCTTAATTTCGTACCTTGTACCGCTCAGTCGCGAGCGGGATTTTCCGACAAGCATAACGACGTCATAAGGTCTTCCATTTATGGAAGGATATCGAGTAAGTGCATTTGATATTTTATTTTGTTTTATAAGTTGTGATGATTAGCTTAAACCAGAAAGATCTTCTTTCTACTAACCCCCCAGATTTTGGAAGGCCTGGGCAGCCATCGCTGAAACGGCACTAGCCATATAGCAGACGGTACCATATGAAATTGAGAAGTGACAAGAATATGACACAAAAACCTAATGACGTAATATTCGTCGGAAACAAACCGCCAATGAGCTATGTACTCGCCATTATAACAGCATTCTCTTCAGGCGTAAACAAAGAAATAACCCTAAAAGCAAGAGGACAAGCAATAACTACCGCAGTTGACTGCGCAGAAATTACAAGAAGCCGCTTCCTAAAAGACCTCATAGTGACCAAGATAGCAATCGCTACCGAAGAAATGCCACCAAGAGAAGGCGAAAACAGGTCTCGAATGGTTTCGACAATAGAGATAACTCTCACAAAACCATAAGGTAAAAATTCAACTGGGAGGTTTTCCCCAATTTTTTTGTTGATCTAAGACCGTTTTTTGCCTTTAAGTCCTTTCACTTATTGAGCGCCATAGGATAAGTCAAATCAAAATAAATTATATTCATTTTATATGTTCTGATGATAAACTATTTTTCAGAAAACCTTTCTCCCTCTATATTTCACCAGATTGTGGAGGCCTGATGATATGCCCTTTATTTAGGCTGAAAGGTTGGATGGCATAAAATAAGAGGCTTATTAAAGTGATTTTTCTGGCAAATAAGCCATTTTTCTGGTCCACTTTCGAGCCTCAGCTAAATCTTGTGTGTCAGGGTGCCCACGCCTTGCTAAACCAAAGGTCTTGCCCAAACATTTGTAACAGTCGTCAAGTAACCTTTGGTTCTTAGCTTCTAAAAGGTGTTTTACTCGGTTAAAGGTTAAGACATCGCTTTTGCCGCCACCTGCCCAGGTCATAAAAAGAGCAAACTGCCTATTGCTATCTTCGAAATTCAACTGCTTTAAGAAACTGAGCATATCCGGACTTGGTTCCCCGCCGCGAACCCAGGTTCCGATAAACACAAGGTCGAAATCCTTAAATGATATTTTTGAAAAATCTGATTCTCCCGATATTTTGATTGCTTTGCAGTTTAATTCTTGGGTGATTTCGAGTGCAATTTTTTCTGTATTACCACCTTTTGTTGAATAGATGACAACTGGATTCATTGGATTAACCCGCCAGACAGATTGCGACATCAACTTTAAAGTCTTTTCCGACAAAGCCGGAAGGCTTTTCTCCTATTCCGCCGCCAAAACACCAAAACGTGGAATCAGACCTTTGACCTCATCAAGCAGTTCCTCAAAAAGCAAAGGCACAAAAGATGGAAACGATCCAGTCCTAGAACTATCAAGAGCATTAAGCTTAACTTATTAACCTATGAAGTGTTGGCGGACGATTGCGCTTTCTTCCGAGGCTTATAAACAATGCCAGCGATGAGTAATATTATTCCAATGATGGGTAAGATGAGCGTACCTTCAATTCCTCTAACAAAGTAGAGAACAAGACCTAACACAATTAGGAAGCATCCACCCACTATAAGTCTCCCCTTTATCATCCAATCCAGTTTTTCACCTCCGCCCTCTTCGCTTCAACTACTTCCATTTTGTCAGTATTTCTTCTCTTCAGAAAGTCGCGGTGCTCACAAAGAATAGAATAACATCAACCGCCAAGAGGATACCGGCGATCATTAGGTTGTCGTAGTGCCTGTTATTTTTACGACAACTGCGGCGGTTCTTTCTCAACAAAAGAAGAGGAAAATAGGTTTATTGCATTGTCTGCCGGTTCCTCTTAAAACGATACTTGAGAAGATATCCTATTACCATAATAACAATTGTTGCAACAACGACGATCCAAAGTACCTCTGTAGTCACTTACCACAACCTCGGTTCAATGTGTTGTTCAGTATCTTGGCAAGCATAAAGAGTCTTAGCGCGCGCAACGGAAAAGATTACTGGATAGTTGGCTAAACTTTCAATCTTTTGCGATAGCGATGCACTTTCAGGTTTTCTGAGCTTCTTTTCCGTCCACGAATAGTTTGATAGGCGAGAACGGTCCAGCGCTGATTTCCAAATGATGCTTTTCGGAATTTCCCACGTCCAACTGGAACTTCTTTGACGATGGCTGAAAGTTTGCTTCATTAACGACTTTTTCGCCATCCACTTCTATGGCGGTGTATTTTAGAAGCGCGCTCGCATTAACAATAATGGTATGTTTTCCAGTCTCACCTATTTCAAACTTGGCTTTTGCCATTTTTTTGAACCCCTTCTCTAACTTCGCTACTTCCACTTTGTTAGTATTTCCTCCCTTCGGAAAGTTGCTGTGCTAACATAGAACAGCGCCACATCAACTGCTAAAATTATACCTGAGATTATAAGCAGGCTGTTTACGTCAAGAGTTATTATGCTTGTCTCGCTGAGAAGGTATATGCCAAGGAGGGGGAAGAGCATAAAAATCCCAAAACTGCTAGCGCTGCGCACATCACCAACTCGCGAAGAAACAATCACACTGAACAAAACACTCATAACAATAGCGACCGGCATCAGAACCAGGAGCAAAGTGGCGATGTTCCAGTTTGGAAAATAATAGTAGCCAAGCGTCCTGAAAGTAACCTCATCAATGCCCACCATGAA
>PLTA01000061.1:0-134 GCA_003164295.1 Candidatus Bathyarchaeota archaeon | reverse complement strand
GGAAGCACACCCGGCGCTGCGAGTCCGTGGCTCCCCCTTACTGCTAAATATTCCAGTATCACCGGAAACAGAACCGAGATAACTACTGGGAAAATAATAATTGAGGACCAGACGTTTTTTACTCGCCTAAATAT
>PLTA01000001.1 GCA_003164295.1 Candidatus Bathyarchaeota archaeon | reverse complement strand
AACAATACTTCCCCTTTTTCTTTTTCGGAGCCTTCTAAGCATGGTTAACGCTGATAGGGTTAAGCGTGATCATGTTGCCCCCATTTAGACTGAAAGTTACTGGCATAACGTCACCGGGATCAATTGTATCATTGTTGTAATTCCATGTGAGGGTGAAATAGCTACTTTGGCTGGGTTAGCTGACAGCTAGCTGCCAACGAATCCGAACAGCCATATGTTAGTGGCGAAGCTAAGTGTTTCGGGCAACGATCCTGTGTTCTCGATGAACACCCCGTAAGGGGCAGGAGTTCCGGCTAGATTCTCAGCATACGGAAGGCCTCGGCCAATTGCGAGCCATCTAAAGGCATCAGTATTTTTTCGTACATTCTTCTTTCTCCTATTCTAGGTTCTTTTTCCAGTTCTAAAGACAAGTGTTGCTATTCCAAATTTCTTGTATCGCTTCTTCGAAAGCAACCCGAACTATACAGAACATTGCAAGTTAGACCTGAGTGAAGTTACTGGGAAGCTGAACCTAGCTTGTGGTTTCTGACCGCGGGCTCTTCTTATTGAAAGCATAGTTAGAGATTGCTAAACTCAAAACCATAGTAATTGCTGACAGAACAATGCCCACTACGAAGATGATGTTAAAGGCGGTTGCGCTACCTAGATTAGCAACTACGGTTGCTTTTCCACTTATGGTTTTAATCAACGGCACTGAGTAAGAAGCGAGTATGGATGTCGTCAAGACGGGACCAACAGCGCTTCCCACCAGTTTTAACGTCGCGTTTAGTCCTTGCCCCACAGTAATGCTATCTTTTGGCAAAGACACCGAAATCATATTCACAACCGGCACCAACAGAGCAATTATCCTGCGAAAGCCACTATCGCATCCACTATTACAGCTGCCTCAGTCGCCCGGTTCACTATGAATAGCACATAGCTAACCATAGACACAAGGGAGCCGGATAACAGGACAGGTTTGGGTCCGATTTTGGTCACCATTCTTCCCGCTATAGGCCCAACTATTAGCATAGCAACAGTAGCAGGCGCAAGCATAAGACCCGTGGACAATATGTCTAATCCAAGACCGTAAGGCACAGGCTGCTCAGCAAAGTAAACCACCGCAAAGAAAACTAAGAAATTCGCAAGACCCGCCACCATAACTACTAGGTTTGCGATGAGAACATTTCTCACCTTCAGAAGGCTCAACTGAATTAAAGGACTAACAACTTTGCTCTCAAAAACAAAGAAGCCAAATATGAGAGCAATCCCAGGAATCAAGAACACAAGCTCTTCAATGGAAAGCCAACCTAAAGTAGACCCCTCAGTAAGGTAAATCAGAATCAGAGCCAATCCAGCCATAAGAAGCATAGCACCGAAATAGTCAACTTTACTTTTCACAAATCTGACATCAGGTCTCAAAACAACGATGGCCAACACAAACAACACAACGCTCAGAATAAATGCAGTATGAAAGGCGTACCGCCATCCAAGAGTTTGGATTACATAAGAGCCTAACACCAATCCAGCGGAGGTGCTTATGCCTGCGCCTCCGGCGATTAATCCCTGAGCAGCCGCTAGCTTTTCTTTGGGGAAGATGTCGGTGACCATGGCAAGCGCCAATGGAAACATAGCCAACCCCACACCCTGAATTGCCCGGGCAAATATCAGGAAATATATGGATGTTGAAAAACCAGCGATGCCCACACCTGCAGTGTAGAAAGTTAGCGCTATCAGTATGAGTTTTTTCTTGCCATAGATATCCCCAAACTTTCCGAAAAGCGGTGAAGATATGGCGCCAACGAGCAAAACGCTAGATGTGATCCATGCAGCAACTGGGGCGCTAGCCAAAAAATCCTTCTGAATAGTCGGAATGCCTGGAAGAACCATGGTTTCTACGTAACTAATAAGTAGAATCAGGCTGGTTAAGATGATGAGAGCCCGAGTAGGGTAGCTGTCTTTAGCAGGTTTGTTTTCAGTCTGAAAACCTTTTGATCCTTTGTCAGAATTTGTACTGTCAAGTTCTTTAGCGGGTGCAATGCGCTTTTGAATTTTGCTGCTCATGTTTCCTCTCCATGGTTTTCCACATCAAAAGCCCCCCATTTGGAATCGGGGACGGCAAACTCAAAATTGCTTTTCTGGGCAACGAGAAACAGGTGAAGAATTTCCTTGAAATCATAGACAAAACGGGCATCAGTTACAAAGTGGCTTCACTCATTGACGCGAAATTTTCACCTGAATCGCCTCTCACCTACTTGACAGAAAAGCAGCGAACAGTGCTTGTTTCAGCGTTTGAGCATGGATACTATGAAACGCCCAGAAGAGTCAACAGCCAAGAGCTAGCCAAGAAACTCAACCTCAAAAGCTCCACACTAGTAGAACATAGAAGAAAAGCAGAACAACGCATACTCGCTCAGATACTGAAAGAATAACGTCGAGCTAGCCAATTGGACAATCAAAGAGTTTTCCCATCTCCACTTGAGGGCAGGGTTCAAATCCCAGCGGCCACACCACAAGCCCATTTTGCCAAAACAAACAGTTTTTACGAATATTATTGCAGAATCAGACTAAGAAAGCTTGCGATAACTAGAATTGAGGTTGTGTAGACTACAGCCGAAAAGCACCAGCATTTTGTTTAGTTCTAAGAATAAAGAAGAAGCGAATTTGAAGAATAAATGTCCAACTGAAGTAGCGCTTCCTTAAGACGTCCTCAGGAAAAGAAAAATGAACTTTTAACGGTTGAGCTGTTCACGTTTTATCATCAACCTCGTGCCCATATCAAAGGCTTTCTGGCAGTCTAAGGGAAAAACTTCACGACGGCGTTTCTCCTTGGCGTTCACATCATATGCATTCACATACTTGGAGTAATCATCAAACATGTACGTATCATTGACCACAAGAAACTCGGTTTTACCGAAAGCAAAGTCTAAAATTGCCTGGTTAGCTTTGATTTGCCAATCGTACTGGCGATCTTTCATGTTTGTCTCGTTAGCGCCCATCGTATAGATAAACCCTGCAGGCATCTTCCTAGAAAACAAGCTGCTGGGAAAGGGGGTTGCATAGGAAACATGAGGATATATGAGTCTTTCAAGGAATGACTTCATCTCGCCGCTAAGCATAGCAAGATAAATCGGTGAACCCATAATCAATGCATCAGCATTGTCAATTCGCTCCAGAACAGGGGTCAAACTATCACGGATTGCGCATTTGCCGTATGATTTTC
This sequence comes from Candidatus Bathyarchaeota archaeon, assembly GCA_003164295.1. Classification (GTDB taxonomy): domain Archaea; phylum Thermoproteota; class Bathyarchaeia; order Bathyarchaeales; family Bathycorpusculaceae; genus Bathycorpusculum. The sequence continues at coordinate 1,006 of PLTA01000001.1, read as the reverse complement.
CACCTTTGAGTTTGCATGCATAGCAACTTCGACAGCCTTTATAATCCAAATCATATAAGTGAACCATTTCTGTTTCAGCGCCGTGAGATTTGGCGCCTTCTAAGGCTTTGTTCAACAATGTTGCTGTGTTTCCTTGTTTACGAGGACTTCCATTTATTGCCATAACTTTCATTTTCAAACCTCCGTTTATTGATACTTTTTTATTATAAGTGCAATCCTTATGCTATACTTAAATGCCTCAGGCGCAATATTGTAACCCAGTAGCAAAAAAGTGACTAATGGAGAAATAGCATTGCAAGACACAAATTCCGGCAAATGTGACATGGATTATTTATTCCAAATTCTTGGTAGCCGTTGGAACCTACTAATTATATGGCATCTCAGCCGACAAACGTTACGGTTCACTGAACTTCAAAAGAGATTAGGCGACGTCCACTCAAAGACGATAACTAGCCATCTTCGAGAACTTGAAAAATGCCATATCATCAAACGGGCAGTTTTCCCGGAGGTACCTCCACGGGTAGAATATTCTTTGGTTGCACAGGATTCCTTTCTTCCTGTTTTTGCCGCGATTAAGCAGTGGGGTAAATCTTTGCAACAGCCTTAAGTGCTTTGCAGTTTTATCTTGCTATAAATTCAAAAAACTTACAAACTGAGAGCTAACGGATTGAAGAAACGGCAGGTCATCTTGGCCTTAAGAGGCGGTAGAGCTGCTACTAACTTAACTTCTTAAGACCTTCTAAAGGGCCCAGCGGCCCCACCACTCCAGAACTGAATAAGTACTATTTCATCAAACATTCCCTTTTTTGTAATTTGACTTGGCCAGCTCTGGACCAGCCCCCTGAATCAAGCCATAGTCAAAGTGCTTCTAAGAAAACGGTACACAAGAGCATATGCAGTAGTAGCCCGTGAGAGACCTATGCATATGCTCACATACACCATTTTTTTGAACCACCTAATTTCATTATTCCGTTTCGATTCTTGGCGCCAGGAAGAAAGTTAGTTT
>PLTA01000011.1:44232-45906 GCA_003164295.1 Candidatus Bathyarchaeota archaeon | reverse complement strand
AACATCTTTGCCGTTAATGTAAATACGCAATTCAGAGGGTTTCGCAGTTACTTCAACGCCTAAAGCTTGCACTACCTTTTTAGCCGAATCAGTCGGTCTATCATCAGCGCTGAAGAGTTCTTTTTCGTTTTCAGGAACATCCATAATTAATCACCATAAATTACTGCGTACATCAAAATGGGGGAAATCGAGAAGGCGTTCAAAGGAAGAAAAACTCCATCTGAAAGTACGGAGTAACTTTAATGCTTCAGATTTTTCAGTGTTCTTTTGGAGAACACTTGTGTTCTTTAAGGGCAATTATTAATGACGCCGCAATACGCTCTAATGTTGTGACTGAAAAATGCATATGAACAAGAAATTAGTGGCACTTTTCATTTTATCGATTGCAATAGGAGCAGCAATAGTATTACCCTTAGCTTTCTTTATGTTTTCAGTTGATAATCCCCAATATAGCGTTCAAATTCCATACGCTTACATAGGTAACTTTTGGGATAATAATACTGCAAACAATATTAGAGCACAAAACTACGGTTGGCTGTATTCCATTGTTTTCAGAGCATCACCTAAATTCACTCTTAACCCTTTTTCGGCAAGTGCAATATACGAGCTTTATTCGATTGAAGTCTACTCTAACAAAGGGATTATAGGAAATGTTACCTACACGGTTGAAACTCGGACGTCAAGCTTTGTACACAATGGCTACGAAGGCAAATTTGATTTTACCGGAAGCCAATGGTTTAATGTCACTCAAAACGTTTCAACCGGCATTAACGGGTTTGAAAATGGCACATCACTAGCATACCTCAACGGATCAGCTGATAATTGGAATAGCAGCATTGGAAAACCCATGAATCTATCCTTGACAATCATTCGTGAGGGGTGGGTTTCAGTTAATGGGAATAATGCCTCAGTTCATCTGATAAACTCAGAAAAGGTTGCGGAGCTACAATTACAGCCATATGGCGATGGATTCATTTACAATAATTTATTAACTGCAGATAAACTGTCAACTATTAACCCAATAATGCCCCAATATGTAAAATGAGGCTTTAAACAAATGACGGATACATCCAACGAAAAGCTTGAAGGAATATCGTTAACCGTGTATTCATACATTGTTCACGCAAACAAGCCTGTTGGAATAAGAGAAGTAACAAGGGGAGCAGAGATTAGCAGTACAAGTGTCACCTATCGGCACCTAATAAAACTTGAAGATTTGGGATTGATTAAAAAAGATGAATACGGAAATTATGTATTAAAAGAGAAAACTATTGTGAATGGGCATGTTTGGGTTGGCAGAAGCCTTGTTCCTTTTTCTATTTTCTTCTCTCTTTTTTTCTTCGGGGGATTGAGTATGGAATTAGTGATAATATTGTTGGGTTTTATTTTTAATTTAGCAATTGAGGAAAGTTTTTTCTTTTTAACTATGATGACTGGATTGGCAGCAGTGCTTTTTATGTTTGAAGGACGTTCACTATATCGAAAAACAAATAAAAAATAAACGACCTTTTCTTATCCTTACTTATCTGAATTTTTGAACTAATCTCGCTTATAACCAAACCATAAATCTCAAAAGAAGTGAAGGAACATAGACTCGTTTGCTCAAGCGCGCAGTAATTTTAATGCTTAATTTCTGGGAAAATGTAAACCTTTTTTCGGCTTGACCTTTCACTT
>PLTA01000011.1:0-44179 GCA_003164295.1 Candidatus Bathyarchaeota archaeon | reverse complement strand
GGCAGATTCAGAAAGTGCCGATCTACTTCATGCTGATACTCATGAAATTCCTGAATAATTGCCGCGAGATCTCTCTGGAGCTTAGCAATTATAAAGCGATTATTTTCTGATTGCTTCAAGGATTTTGGCTCTCAATGTTTTATGAAGCCCACACCCTTGCCGGGCGGAGGAGTTTGCTTCAGTTGCCAAGCAGCCAACGCTAAAGCAACCACGCAGTCATCATGATAACCTTCAGGCGCCCCATACTGCACATTTCCACTGCGGGTTGTCTTGTAACCGTACAGTTTAAGCTCATTAATCAACTGGGGAATCAGTGGAATCGAAATTTGCTGATTCTCAATCATCATACTCAGGTTTTCAATGATGTCTTTCTTGCTTGCATTGGTAAACTTGTAACCATCTACTCTAACGTTTTCGCGGTAGAGTTCATCACAGATTGGATCACCTATTCCTGTGCTGTCAATGAGCAAGCGGGCATCATACCGCTGAGCTAGCTGAACGATACGTTTACGTTGGAAAACCCAATCTAATTCACTAAACCTATCGAAAGCGCATAAATTCCCTTGCATATCCAAAACACTTAGGGCAGTAAAGTCTTCAAGCTTCGCAAGATCAGCACCCATAACGTACTGCTTTTCCCTCTGAAATGATTGGAAACTGCCTTTGACTATGCGGTCTACACCCCGGAAAACCGAACCAACATCTTCAAGAAATTGAGCTAACACTTCTTGCCGATAAGCCAACTCAGGCATATCACGAGCAAACGAAGCAATCTCGGTTGGATCCAAGTATGGGTTAGAGGCACTTGGGAAACTCCAGCTCTTATACTCAGTTTGTTTTGGATCTTGACCCCTGGTCCATAATCGGAAATACCAATTGTGTCCTCTTGGAGTGCCGGTGAAGAAGGCGATGCCTTTCTCATCCATCAAAGCTGGTCTAAGGGCAAGAGTCCACGCTTCCTCAGTAATTTGTGCGCCCTCATCAACCCAAAGAACTTTTACGCCTTGACTTCTTAGCGAATCAGGATTATCAGCACTCTTAAACCAAACATGCCGATTCCCCGACAAAAGCACATGACGATCACCCCGATGAATTTCCTCAATTAATTCAGGTGGACAATAATTGAAAAATTCGCTCCATTGCCGCTGCGTATGCCAATATGTGGGTGCAACCGCAAAGCCAACAATTCCAGTTTTTTCTTTGCCCTCGCCTTGCTGCCACATTTGCCTTATGAATTCATTGGCGCCTGCAACGGTTTTGCCCCAACGTCTCCCGCAGTTTAGGATTCGAAATCTTGCTGGGCAGAAGTGGAATCTGCATTGTCCGGGGTGAGGCTTATATCGGATGAGTATTGTTTTTTGCATACTTCTGGGTCCTCCCATTTTATGTGACTTTCTTCAGTTTGAGTTTGCTCAGTTGGTTTGACTCCGCCAAGTTGGACGGATTCGACGTTAATTTGGCGCATAAGATTCAAAGCCGCAATTCGTGCACGATCACTTTTTGCTTGACTATACATGAAGCTGGCTTTGCGGTAAAGCTGCTCATGTCGATTCTGTACCTTAAGCAACTGTTTGGCTAGTTCCTGCAAAATAGGCTGCCACTCTGGCTTAGTGGCAAAATCATTGTAAGCAGTACTCCTTGAACAGCCAAATTTCGCCATTAATTCTTGGACTATTTCGTGGGTGTTTAACCCATTTCCTTCGTCCTTTAGCAATTCTAAGCGTCTTTCAAGCGTATGGAGCTGCATAAAATCTTCACTTTTCCAAGGTTTCTGGAATTTACCGATTTAAGGATCACTGGTAGAGCTTTGGCTCTGAATTATTATTTCCATGGTGCGGATTCTGTTTTCGATTGCGGCGTCTATGTCTTCCAGCAGAATTGTTTGCATCCAATCAGGCATCGCAATAACTCTGGCAAAGGCTTTCTTTATTTTTTCAATAAATTCTTCTGGTTCCATTTTTTTCAACCTCAGTTACTGCAAGTTATTTCAGAATTTTTTCTTGGCTGGAACGTACTTTAAGGAGACTGTTAAGCGGCATCTACTGTTAGAACGAACCAGTTCTCGATTTATTCTGGTGTCGCCTTTTCCGTGGCTGCCATGTCCAACACGTTTGATTATCCAGTTACCCAAGTTTCCCCTCACAAGCTGAGGATTGCTTGTAACCAAATAAAACGGCAAACTACTCTGAGACAAATAAAGTTCGGCCATGAAATTCAACAGACGTTTTCCAACGCCTATGCCTTGATAATCGGGCAAGACTACAAGACGGCTAACGCGGTAATAGTTTGCCAGCATATGCACATGTGCAACTGCAATAAAGGCGACAGGCTTTTGCTGATAAAGTGCAACGTAACATTTGACGCCAGCGCCAAGTTTGCCGTTTAGATAGTGATATGGCCTAAAGACCTGCCACATGGAATTGCTGCATTTATGAACTGAGAGCTCAATTGCTGGGTGGCTAACTTTTTTTTTATAAACTCCATCGAGTCTGTGCAGAAAACCCAATCGGGCTCCAACCAATCAATAACGTCATAGTGGCATGTAACAGCTATGAACTTCTTGCTTGTTCTTCGTACCGCTTTGCTGATGGCATAGGCGCTGACTTTTGCGATCTCCCGATCAACAACGCTTGTGAACTCATCAAAGACGATAAGGTCTTGATCTAAGCTCAATGCCCTTGCAATGTCTACACGCATTTTCTCGCCTTGGCTGAGTGCTTCATAGTTTTTGAGCCAGTCGGGAGGAGATGCAAAGCCCACACTGCAGAGGTTTTTGGTTATGTCGTTTACTTGGAGGCTTGCTGGAAAATCATCTAGTATCGATTCATGGTGATAGTCGAAGCCTTTGATGTAACTTTCGGGGTAAAGAGTTTTGGCGATGCTGGTTTTGCCTGTGCCGCTTCGACCAACTATGACGCCGATTTGCCAGGATTCATTTTCGATTGGCAGCTCCCCGGCGAAATGTTTCTCCATTTTGCAATCTGTTAGTGTGAAGCTTCCGATTACGGATTGAGCTCGAAAACTGTCTGGTTTAGTCCAGGTTTTTACAAACTCAAAACGCGGCATTTGTAACCTTCACCAATTAGTTTGTTGTAGATTGCTTCTTGTTGGGTCTCGTCTTCGCATTCGATTACTACTTCAAAGGATTCGTCGAAGTTGACGCTTTTTTCTTCTTGGCCTAAGGCGTTTGTTAGTTTGTCGTCAGAGAGCATTAGTAAGTATTTGAGGTCGTCTTCTTTTCCAGCTTCAATAATGCGTTCGTACTCTGCCTGGTCAAGCTCTTTTTGGTGTTCACCTTTGAGCTTGTTTAAAACTTGCCTTAAAAGCCGACGATCCACATCCTCGACAGGCAAGCGTATAACGGAAACTTCAGTCATGCCCAAAGATTTGGCAGCTGTATAGCGCTGTTCACCGTCTGCAATTAAGAGGTCCTTGTTAGTGATGATGGGAACGATAAAGCCCCATTTTTTGATAGAAGCCTTAAGACGTTCGAGCTGTTCTTTGCTCATTTTGTTTGGGTTTTGCCCATCAATTTTAATATCGCTGATCTTTACGGTTTCAGCTGGCGGAATGTTAATTGACATTACTTCACCAAAAGTTTTTCAATCAAGATTACGGCAAGACTAACCAGACCTACGAGACTTGCGCTGCCTAAAGCGATTAGAATTTTCTGTGTTACTTCAAGCTGGTGAACTTTAGCTACCAAGCCCGATTGCAGGTCTTCTCCAACAAGGGCTTTTTCTATCCGGTTTACCTGAGAAGTATTTTGATGTATTGCGGTAATGTATGGGCATACCGGGTTTTTGTTTGCATCTGGACAGATTTTGTCTGCTTTTGTTTTTTCTTCAGTTTTTTCCATTATGGTGTCTCAGTGCAGATTACATTTCTATTAATTGAAAAGCGCCTTCTCCGCTCGGATTACTAATAACTAGTCCAGGCTCCACTCTAGGTACTGCTTCGGCAACTGGCTGCCCAAAAGTTAACGCTAAATGATAAGTAATGTCATCAACTGTATCCAAACAAACAGACTCCCCTTTGACCCTGTCAAAGAAAGCATTGTCTCGAACAAACTGACGAGAATCTTTTTGTTGAATCCTAAATTCTAAAGATTTAGAACTTCGTCTACCGCGTTTATGATTCATGCTAACAAGCCGCACTCCCAACTTTTGGGTGAAGGGGGCGAAAACTGAAAATAGCCAATGGAGCTAGCGCTCGCCCAAATATCGAGCGCAGTAGATATAGCCTCTTTCTTAAAAAACTATCTATTTATACAATTTTGTCACTGAGAGCTATGTTCTGTTAGAAGCCGCCTTTGTACCATACTTTTACTGTCTCATAGCAGAAAGCGAGAGCACATATGAAAGTTCCAACAGTTGCAAAGAAATAGAAGCTAGTCACAACGCTCGGTCTTAGCACAGTTAACTCTGAAATAAGGAGCAAAAAAGCGAAAATAGCATAACCCAGAAACCTTGGAATTAAGAAGCGATTAACTTTTATGCAGTCTTCCAAAATTATTCTATCGATAACATAGTTGCCATTTTCTTTTTTTATTAAACCTGCATCCTCAAGTTTTGATAAGTGATAAGAGGCTAACGATGGAGTGCTTAAATTAAGGGCTCTTTGAACCTCTCTCACACCTGCCGGCTTACCGTTTCTTAGCAGGAATCGGTAAACCTCTAAACTATTTCCTTTTAATGCATCTTCATTGGAAGCAGAAGCCAACGTCACACCTTTTCATTTAATCATGAATTGGGCTGATTTAGCTATTCCCGTGTTCTAATAATAGAATTTCCGTTCAAACTAGTAGAACAGGCAAAAGAATGTTGTTCAAGAACGTAGCATTAAGTAGCTATCTACTATTTGATTTGGCAGGCTTTCGAGAGTGAGAATGTGAGTGAACAAAAAAACAAATTAATCATTGCAATGACAATAGCAGTAATTTCAGTTATTCTCTTAGGCGCAGTTAGCTTCGCTTTCTTTCCAGTAGAACCAAAATCCCAAAATGGTAATCCGTTTTTCGGCTTCATTACTGCTCGTTCATCGCATTTGGGCGTAATTTTTGTTGCAAGCGATGGAAATGTCAATTCAACAGCACTTAATCAAACAGGAAATCTTTACTCTCAAACAAATAACATAATTAATCAAACTATCTTAGTGCAAAGGGATAACATTGTTATTGATGGTTCAGGATATGCTTTTGACGGCTCAGAGATTAATCTAAACGGTCGTAGTAATGTCACAATTAGGAACATGGACTTTACCAACGCCAGCAGCATTACCCTCAATGAAACTTCAAATTGCCTGATCACAGAAAACTCGGTGCCTAAAACACCTAACATAATTTCACTCTGGCTAAATCTCGAAAACTCAAGTAACAACGTCATATCCTCAAACAATTTAACAATGGCAAACATCGAACTCTATTTTTCCCAAAACAATACCATCATAAATAACACTATAACTGATGCGTTATCATATGGAGTCAGTTTAAGCTGGAGTTCCAATAACACAATCAACGGCAACTACTTTGCAAGTGTACTTGATCCGATAGATGTGGATTATAACCAGAACGTTATCTCAGGCAATAATATGGTGAATTGTGATCAAGGCGTGAGAGTGTTAGGTTCTGGTAATATTGTGTTTGGGAACAACATGACGTTTGCCGACTTAGGGTATCATGTGCAAGCAAGCGATTTTATGACGGGCATTGTGGTTGACGGCTCAAACAACACAGTTTACCGAAATATTATAACGGGGTACGCTTTAGCAGGAATATCTGTCGATAGCGGCGGCAACGCAATTCTCAGTAATGGAACTCCTATTCCTGGTGAAGGCTTCAATAACACTTTCTTTGAGAATATCATCGCCTACAATAAGTACGGCGTTCTTGTCGGTCCTGAGGGTTACAACGCAGTTGACAACAATACAATCTATCACAATGATTTCATAAATAACTATCAAAATATACTTGTTAGTTCTCCTGATTCAGTAGAATCAAACGCTGGTATCGCTTATTATACGAATTTCTGGGACAATGGTTCAGAAGGAAACTTCTATAGCGACTATGCCCAAAAATATCCTTCTGCATTAGAGAGTGGCAGCTCAGGAATCATGAATATTCCTTATTCAATTAACAGTCACAATTCCGACCCGTATCCGCTTGCACAACCATACATGCACGAGAACTTGAGCAGCTATTCTAACCCGTTTGCTGGGCAAACACCGTTTCCATATGCATTACGCCTTACGAGGCCGTTATCTGATGATATAGTTACTGCACAAAACCGAAATAGCATTTACGTTGAATTCTACACTCTTCCACCAAACGTAACTCTTCATTTAAACCCAGCAATAGCTATCGTCAATGTAACTACAACTTTGAGGGCTTACACGTTCAATTTAGCAGAGCCATTACCAGCATCAACAAATTACACTGCAACAATAATCTTCGGAGAAGGCAACAACACTCAGAGCTACGCTTGGAACTTCACAACCCCCTCATACTCATAGTGCTAAAATTCAACACTTTCTCTTTTCTATATTCCAAACAAGTATAGTTCATCATACATTACATTTTTTCGGTTTGACCCCAAATGTCAATAGTAAAAATTGTTAGCGCCCAATGCCAGTAACTCGGCTCATATGCATTGGAGGTGTTCTCTTTGAGAACAGTTTTGTTCTTCAGGGAGTATTATTAGGTGCCTCGGCTAATAGACGAGCGGTGAAAAGCCAAATGGTCGAAAGAAAAATAATCCTATGCTCAATACTTGCCATAGCACTCGGAATCGCAACAGTCGTGCCAATGGCGTACTTGATGGCCGCTCAAGCTCAAGAAAGTACCAAGTTAGGCTCCCCGACAAATAACGTATTGTCCACTGTTAATCCCCTTTTTGTTGTCAATGTAACATACGTCACATGCAATCCAAACGGAACTGCTGGAAGCGATACAACGCCTCTTTACGGGATCGCTACGATTGAAGCAGACGTGAACTTCACGTTGATTCCCAATGATCTAAAGAACGTGGATGTGGGAATCGAGTACTACAGGTTCGAGGTTTCAACCGACCAAGGACCGATACTCAACATGACCTATTACATAACCGAAGACACGACAACCGGCATCATGCAGATCTCACAAACGGGTGAAACCGTCCTCGCAAACGACCTGTCCAATGGATCTGTTACCTGTAACTCCGGTCAAACCATAACTTTTACCCCCGACAACAGTTCTTTCGTGACGGGACTCATAAACGGCAACATATGCTGGCCAGACCCAAACAATCCGCCGCAGGCAGTGACTGAGCTCATAAACGCTCAAACGCTCTACATTGACGTCACCAGGATAAGCACGACCACAATCAACGGAAACGGCACCGTCACCACACCGGCGAGCAACCAAACATTACAGCATATTGCGATCACTAACCCGGGTTATGGCGATTTCGAATATGGACAGTCGTATTGGATACCTGGTGAACCATCAAGTAACAGTGAAACGGGCAACGTTACCGTATCAACTCCATAGGTTGCAGCAGACTTGGCTAACGATGAACTCGAAGGTAACACATTAACTGTCTACGCGTACGTTGTTCACGTAGCTAAGCCAGTGGGTATAAGAGAGGTGACCAGAGGGGCAAACATTAGCAGCACGAGCGTTACATCCAGGCATCTGCAGAAACTCGAGGAAATGGGCTTAATTGAAAAAAACGAATACGGCGATTATATCCTTAAGGAGAAAACAAGCATCAATGGGCACGTTTGGGTTGGACGAAACCTAGTGCCACGGTTGATGTTTTACTCATTCTTTTTTCTCGGAGCTTTCGCAACTGAGATAACAATAATACTGCTCAGCGCTCTAATAAGGGGCTTTGTAGTTCAAATTAGCTTCTACTTGTTAACAGGAATGACGGGAGTAGCTATGGCTCTTTTCTTAGTTGAAGGAATATTCCTATACAGAAAAGTTAATCCAAAGGAACGGCAGATTCGTGGGAACAAATGATACGTGCGGAAGAATAAGCTGAGTGGAATAAGAAACGTTTTGTTATGGCTTTGACACTTTTCGCTATTTTAATCAGAAAGTTGTTTAGTCTCTTTAGCACTAAAGAACTATGATTTTAATCATCCGTTTTCTAAAAATGAACGTGATCTAAGTCTAAAAGGTAGAGCCAACTTTACAAGTTATTTCGTCTTTTGTTTTGCCCCAAGCTTCAATAGCAAAATTCGTTAATGCCCAATGCCAACCCCTTTTCTCAGCTATGTGCTCTCCGAATTCTTTTTCTAGTCTTTTGTTCATTCTTAGGATTCTTCTGCTTATCTGATGGCGAGTGACTTTGAACTGTTCAAGCTTCGACTGCAAATCTTTGGGCAACATGCCTGTCGATCCTGCTTCATACAATAAACGTAGAATTTCTCGATCAACTTCATCTTGGCAAACAATACGCTCGATTAATGGTTTGTCAAAATTGAAGGAATCCTTTAGGCCTGCAAAGATTGTGCGTAGCATCAGCTTAACCTCTTCAACCTCTGCTAAGGTTTGCTTGAGGAGCTGCTGGTTATACTTTAAACGACCTATCTTATCGCTTTGGCTGCGCTTCTTTTTGGGGTTTTGAACAGGTTTTTCGGTTGTTTCCATATCAGAGTGCGCACTCCAAGATTTCTTGTCCATCAACACATGGCAAATTTGACGGTTGGTAATCAGGACCAACCAGTGAAAGAAAAGTGACTTGTGAAAAGCATGGACTTTTCCCATGCCTTGAGGTATGCGCAAAAATTGCTTTTGAACATGTTTTAACAGACATTAACAGCCTTAGCGATAGATTACGCAATGTATTCTTTGCCTCCAGGACCTGTCGGTAACTCTTGGTTACTTTGAAAATCTGTAAGCTTGCCCAGGGCTTCGGCAACTTTAGCTAGACTGTAACCCATTTTTTCTAGCTTCTCGAGGCTGCCTGAAATCTTTGCCAAATCAGTTAGGACATTGTCCACTTGACCCTCCAGTTTTTTCACTCGCTCAGGCATCAACAAATACTCAATTGCAGCATCTCGACCTACATGGTCAAGTTCGCCTTCATCTTCTCCCGGGCTATCATCTATGACTCGTTTTGGAGTGCTCACTGTAAAATAACGATTCAGTAGATTTGCAACTGGATCATCAACGCCGAGTTCATGGCGCTTGTTGATTTGGCCGTCGCCTAAAACGCAGCCGTATTTGCTCATCAAACCTTTTGCAACTCTGTCAGCTAAGTTCTTAGCTAAAGTTACAAGCTCCCCAGGACTCCGACCATATAGCGTTTCGATGTGAACAATCCAGGAAGTCGTAGTATGACGCACCTTCACACCCTGCTCTAATCCCAGAAGTGCAGTCCAATTCACCATCTCAATCCGCCGAAAATCCGCAGCTGGATAAACCCCCTCACTCAAAACTGGAAACTTGAAGAAACAACGATGAAGCCGAAACACACCCGAGCTAAATAGTACTCCCTCACATGATATGAGAAAGTTTTGACCTTGCTCCGTCAACTCGTAATCTACAAAGTTGCTGCGTTTTAATCTGCGAATTAAGCCTGCTTTCTCGAGCTTTTTCACGTAGTAGGCTACATGTTGTTTTTTCCATCCACGGGCACGCCCTATCTTGGCAGGATACATCTTAACTTCGATGCCTTTGAGTATGGGAATTACCCGAGTTCGAACGGTAGAGAAGTCAAATTTGACTTTTGACTTTGAACGCGAAATATTTTGACTTCTATCTTCAAGTTTGCTCAACAAAAAATCAACTCTCCGCCAAGTTGGATAAGGCATCATTTATTTTCGCTTTCATTTCTTCCTCGAAAGCGTCAATAGAAAGCGTTAGGTCATCTAACGCACTGCAAAGTTTCCTTTTTTCTTCCCAAAGCACTCGGTTTTCTTTTTCCAGAACCGCAATTCTTTCTTCATACGTTAGTAGGACGCGCTGAACTTCTTGTAAAACATCAGATTTAATTCTCTCTCTTATTGAATTATCACCGTTTTGAATCATTGTTATCTGCCTCCAAAACGCCGACGCTCAAGAGCTCCTCGCCCAGGACACGACCCGCCCCCATGCGTGCAATGCCGATTAGCAAAACTGTACCGCTTACACGAAATATCAGTTCCATCAGCAAACGCCAACTTTGCGAACTTGCAGAAAAACAAGTCCTTAGAACAAGTATCCATAACAGCACAGTCTTTCGACTTAGGATTACTTATGCAGGGATAATATCCAAGAAGGCATGGAGGCTTAAATGAATCGGCCACTAAGCTCATCAATGGCTGCCTCCTCTGGGCTGAAACTTAGAGCACGCACCACTTGAAGCTAGCTGATTAATCGACTTCTTACCCTTCAAGGCGGGCTCAGAGCAACGACCACACCAAAAGACACAATCCATACAATGGAAAATGTCGGATGAAATTGATTGTTGAACGATAAGTTTTGTTGATTTAAAATTAGATGATGAAAAAGAGGGGAAAAAATGGTACTTTTTAACGTGAGCATTGGTGAGGCCGCTGGGTCTTGAACCCAAATGGGTTCGGAACCATTAATACGAAGTAGTTTGAATAACTCCTGTTTATTAGTAGTTCAGGTGTTTCCACCAAAGTTATATTAGTAGATAGCCATAAGAGCGGAACGAAGAGAGAGTTTCAATGGCATCTGTAGAATTCAAGTTAAAAGAAATTGTGCAGGAAGCCACAGCGAAACTTGTAGAGACGTTTCCAGATGCACAAGAATACCTCCTAATGCTCTGTGATGAACAGTTAGAAAGCAAGCTCACACCAAGCGAGGTGACAGCAATAGCAGCAAGGCTTCTTGAAAAAGCAGGTTTTCTAGAGGGTGCACCTTGAAAATCAGCTCCATCGAATTAACATGGTTCAGAGGAGCCGCTACGAAGGTTACGCTTAATACGGGATATAAAAGTGCGGCTATCTATGGTGACAATGGTTCAGGAAAATCTAGTTTTGTAGATGGCTTTGAGTACAACGTAACAAAAGGAAAAATTCACCACCTCAAAAATGAGTATTCTGACTTGTATCTTAACAACTGTGTACGTAACATAGAAACTCCATCCAGTCAGCAATGTATCGCCAAAATTTGTTTCGAAAAATCTGACTTTGTCCAAAGCGAGATTCCAGAAAGCGGAAAATTCAAGTTTACTGGAAGTTCAGCAGAGTTCCTTGAAAAAATCCAATCTTGGAACATCCAAAAACACGTACTGCGTCAAAACGAAGTTGCTGATTTTATTCAATCGACTAAAACAGAAAAGTACTCGATTCTTTCGCCATTACTTGGACTTCAAGGAATGGAAGATGTTGCGACTAACCTAATTAAAATAAAAGAAAGCATGCTCAAAAAAGCCAAATTTGAATCGATGGCAGGAGAGTATAATTATATCAAGAGTGAGCTGCTTGGGTTCTTTACTGGAACTGATAGCATAACAATAAAAAACCAAGTGGAATTACGTGCCAACAAATATATCACATCAACTGGTGACATAGACGCCATTTCTAAACAAGCGATTGCGGCGCTGGAAAAACTGCTGCAAGATAAAGAGCCAATAGTCAAACGCTATATTGTAATTAACAATCTTGCTAAGACACCGCTAGGAGCACGGATTGAAGCAGTAGCAAAACTTGAAGAGAAGCTTGCAGAAGCTAGTGAAAGCTATGTTGACCATAAAATTCCTATTCTAGAAAATACTGAAACAATTCTCAACTCAATTGAAGATTTAACCGAAGAAATCGAATGCCCAGCATGCGGACGAAAAATTGTTGGCAGTGAATTCAAGCTGCACGTTGACACCCAACTTGAGCAACTTAAACTGGTACGTCAACTTAAAGTTAGCTTAACGACCGCTAAGCAACAATTAATATTAGCCCTAACTAGCTTCATAACGCAATCAAAAAATGAAAAAGCATTTAATGAATGGCTGTCATCGCCTGAAAATCAACAACTCATGGTTTCACTAAACAAACTCGATGAATTTACTGTAGGGCAAGCAACTGACCGATGGTCTTCGGAAAAAATCACCTCATTACAGAATACTATAACCGAAGTTATGCCCAAGCTTGAAAGAGAGTTGCAACACCAACCGCCTACAACAAATACCATTGTCGATGACCTGAAATTTTTCCAAACCTGTCTCAAAGTCAAGCGTTTTAAATCTTTAGAAGAAGCAATCTCAAAGGTGCAGATTCTATCAAAAGCCATAGATGATACATATTTCGCGATTCGCCAAAAAATAGCAAGCATAACCTCTCAAATTCTAACAGAAATCTCTACTGACATTGCACGAATCTGGGGGCTTCTTCACCCAGGGCAGCCTATAGAAGGTGTCCACCTAAGCAGGTCTGAAAAAGATAAAGCAATCGAAGTATGCCTCAAATTCTACGGGAACCCCCAGTCAGACCCAAGGTTGACGTTATCCGAAGGACACAGAAACAGTTTAGGGTTAAGCATCTTTCTAGCCTTAGCTAATCAAGGTTCAGCAAAAGAAAACCCCATTTTCTTAGACGACATTGTTTCAAGTCTAGATCGCGAACATAGAGGCATGGTTACCCAACTTCTCTGCACCGAACTGTTAGAAAGGCAAGTCATTCTGTTTACTCATGACCGAGAATGGTTCGGAGAGTTAACGCGAATGCTCGATGCCAAAAGCTGGAAATTTTTTACGCTTAAACCCTACGCGGGACCAAGCGCAGGGATAGAACTACTGCCTACAACCTACACCTTTGAGGAAGCAGAATCTTTGATGACCGACCACATCAGTTCAGTTGGAAATGCCGTTAGAGCTATCATGGACACAGAGCTGCCAAAGGTGGCACAAAAATTAAAACTTGACATGCCATACCTTCAGGGACAAACAAACGATACTAGAACTGCGTTCGATTTTCTTAACCAATTGATTTCAAAAGGGGAGAAGCGATTCCAAATCAATGATGGAAATGGATGGAAGCCTTACCAAGGAGCTATAGAAACATGGAAGGAAGCTAGAAGTCAACTTGAGGGTTGGGCTAACAGGGCAACTCATGGAGGAAGTTTATCAGCAGTTGAAGCTAAGAAATTAATTGAAACATGTAACAAAGCATTGCTATTCTTCCAGTGCTCTGAAGCAGGTTGCGAAAGAAAAGCTGTGTGGGCTTTGTCGGCTGGCGACCATGTAAGATGCGATTGTGGTAAAGTTCGTTGGAAAATAGAGTAATTAACGAAAAAAATAGAGGTTAATAAAATCAAAGCCAATCAAATTAAAGTTTATCGCTATGTTAATACCTCTAGCCTCAAGTTGGCGGTTTATCATTCACAGCACTTGACTGATTGCCAGCATCCTCTCTTGTCATAAAAAGTATAAATTAGCAGCTGGAACATTACGATGGATTTGAGCCTGAATCAATTTGAATCTTCTATGGTTCCAGACTCAATTAAGATGAGGCGGTTCGGTTCCCCCATAGAATTTGCCAAATGTTCTCCTCTTACAAACTTGTTCGCTTTGACTTGCGAGTTTATGAAACTTGTTGAGCTTTTAGGCCTCGATGAGGCGACTAAGAAAAAAGTCAATGACTTAATTATGGAATTTGCAGAGGAAGGAAACAAGCGAAAACTTCAAGCGGTAAATAAAAGGTTTAGCGGTTGAAAACAGGCATTGCATTAATCGGGCATGAATATTTTGGTTATAGCAATAATTTGTTAAGTTCTAGCATTTATTAAGGCAGCGGTACTTGAGGTTTTACTAGTCCACGTTTTAGAGCTAGGAAAATAAAGAACTGCGATAGAGCAGCTACCGTTGCAGATTCGATTATATGCACTGTATTGACGTCGCCTATTAGAGCAGTTCCTCCCAATGCACTGAAAAAAGTGATTCCGCTGGTTATTATCGCATCTATTAGAGCATTTTCCCAATCAAACTTTTGTTCTATAGTTGTTGTATTATTATTCGCACAACAAACCGTTAACCCTCTAACAGTAAGTGTTAGATTTTTGCGGTTAAATTGGTTTAAACATTTTTGAAATCTGCCCTTGATGGTTAGTGTTGGTCTTGTCATTAATATCACCTCTTGGAATAATTATGGAAAAAATCACTAATCCAACCTCCAAAAGAAACTCTTCAAATAATTAAGCACATGTTGCTCTTATTAGCCAAACGATATCTTTCTGAAACTACCTCTAAAGTCTCAGAACTGTTACATTGTTGTACATTAGGGTGTTTCTGAAAGTATCCGTCTGTCTTATTAACGCTTAGTCAAGATTGTATTATGTCTTAATTGAAGGCATAAGCTGTTTTGGAGAATGTTTCGTTTGGATCTTAAAAAATTGATTGCTTCAACAGGCAGGCAAAAGATCCTCAAGGAATTATCAAAACGTAAGGAAATGCGTGTGATGCAACTTGTGCAGAAGCTGGGCAGTCCGTATAACGAAGTTAACAGAAATCTCAAGATTTTAGAGACTGAAGGTATAATAAAAAATTACTATCCCAAACAAGTCAAACATTCAAGCGTTAGAATTATTACATTGAATGACTGTAGCGACCGAACACAAAAACTGCTAAAAGCGTTAAGAGACCTAGATGAGGAAAAGGGGCCGGTCATTAACTGTTAGTATGTTTAATGCTCTCTTGCTGAATGCGCATTTGAAATTGTTTTACGGAAACTATGGTTAAATTTTAGAATGGACCGTTTTTTTATAGATCAGAATCATTTCGCAAATATTCCGTTTCCTTTAAGAAGAAAAATGTTAATTTTGAATTGAGGGCTATTTTGAGAAAAATAGAATCCAAGAAAATTAATCTTTCAATCAAGAAACAAAAGTTAGTTAGCAATAATAATTATGTATACAATCTGCGATGCAGATTTTTTAATCCTTTGGAAGCTGCTGATATTCAAGAGAACCAGTTAATGCACCCTGCCAGCAATAATGTTTTAGATCCGATGCGAAGTACTTTTTCAGTCACAATTTCGTTTTCCCATAAATCATTAAGGGGGGTTCGCAATGGCTTTACCTGATTTGGTTTGTCAATCGTGTGGAAATTCTGTGCAACAGAGTCAATGCTGTGGTTGCCGAAAAAAAGTTCATAGTTATAAATGTCAAAAATGCGGGAATATGGTTCCGAATCCCGAATACGGGAAAAATCAGGGTCCTTAATATGACGGTATTTTGGTCCAAAAGTCTTCGATAACTTGCACTTCTCTGAAGTAGGTATCGCTATGGCTGGTACCATGGTATTAGGAGATAACTATGTTTGAAAGGAAAGACTCCAGATGTCTTTTCAAAGCTTCCTTCAAGTTAAAAATTTGAATTGTGAAGACAATATGTTTTTGGGATATTTTAGCAGAGAAGCTGAGCTACCGTTCTAAGGTTTAGGTGGTGATCTTGCTGGTTTAGTTTTCAATCTCTTTCTAAACATTAAGAAAATCACTAATGCAACAACAATTAAGATGGCGACTACTGCCCCGATTACGATGAATAGTGCGTTAGGCGAAGTAGGTGACGACGTCGTCAGGGGTTTGCCTATTGCATAAAAATTACCATCCTGTGATCCAATATAGACGACGTCATTAAAGACAGCTGGCGAAGAGATTATCTGATTTTGAGTGGGAAAATCCCATATTTGAGAACCTGTTGTAGTGTTAATTGCATAAACATTGTTTGAAATGCCTAGATAAACAACATCGTTAGAAACAGCGGCAGAAGATAAAATACGAGTATTAATCCCGGGAACCTGGTATTGCCATATTTGATTGCCTGTTGAAGCATTGAGGGCATAAACATTAGCAGGGACATTGCCTCCTATTGAGCCTATATAAACTACTCCGTTAGCAACAGTGGGAGAAGCTTGTACTCCTCCAAAGTAGCCTCCTCCATAATAGAAAGTAGGGTTGGTGAAGTAGTTCCAAATTTTATCGCCCGTTGAAGCATTTAGGGCATAAATGTTGCCGCCAACTGAGCCTACATAAACGACCCCGTCGCTAACAGCAGGCGACGATGTTACTTGGTTGCCAGACGAGTATAAAGGTTGGACGCTCGTTGTGTAGTTCCAAATCTTGGCGCCTGTTGCAGCGTCAAGCGCACGTAAACATTGCCTCCTCGTTGTTCAACTGGATTGTAATTTGAACCAACGTAAACTATGCCATTTACAACAGCGGCGGAAGAACCGATTTGGCTGCCATCAAAATGTCCTTCAACGTAACTCCAAAGCTTAATGGGTTGCTCTGGTCCAGTATTTGTTGTAACGCCCGTATGTGCAGTGTCATGAAGGAACATAGGCCAGTCATCGGAAGACTGCTGAGCATTCACCCTTAACTCGAAAGCTGAGAAAATCGATAAACACAAAATACCGACAAATACAATTGCTACTTTTCTCTTCAAGTTACCTCGCCATATAAAGTAAGCAGTTACCTTACTTAAGAAATTTACTTGCACCAAGGTCTATAATCAAATATCAAAGACTGCAGAAAGCTTTTATCTTAAAGCGGCTTTTCCTTGATGAAGTAGTTAGCGCTTTGCAGAAAGAAATTCGACTGGTAAATGGATTAAATGCTTTCATTGGTCCCGCGCGTTTTCTTTCAATTGATACGAGCTATATTGTGTGAGCAACGGACTTGATTTCAAGGAATACTGAAAACAGCAAAAATTTTTGTTCTGAGGAATTTCGTGGGTACATCGATTAGCTCATTAACCACAAAATGAAACCGCCAAAAGTTACCATCGGAGTCAATTAGAATCGAAACCTTAAGAGAAGCCTAAACATTGTCCCAATACTCAAGCGCCAAGAGAAGATGTCGTGATGAAAGAACATCCATTACAATATTTTATTCACTATTAGAGATAAACAATCTTGGTTCTGTTTCAAGATTTTTCAAATGCCACCGAGTTTAACACTGATGTCGACTCACACTCAGCACTTTTCCCGGCATTAGATTGTGATAAGGAAAGTCTCAGCATATACCCGCAGAACCTTTTCCTTAAAAAATAGATCAGTTCAAATTTTTTCTCCATCTTTCTATGCTTCGAAAATCTCATCTTACAATAAAGTGAACGTTTTGGTCACCATTCTTGCCCGTTTATTATTTCTCGGTATAATTTCACGTATTCATGAGCCATTTTTTCTCTGCTGAATTCCTGAGCCCGTATTCTGCAAGCCTTAGGATCTATTAATTCAAGTTCTTTGATTCTAGCCACCATTTGGTCGACTGAGCTGCAGATAAACCCTGTTTGTCCATCTTTTATGATCTCTTTTAATGCACCATCATTTAGCGCGATGGGGACAGTGCCACAAGCCATCGCTTCGATGCTGATCAAACCAAAAGGTTCTCCAAATTGACTCGGTATCAAAAGACTTTTGGCATTCTTCAAGTACTTAATTTTTTCACCTTGGCTTACTTCACCGATAAATCGGATTTGTTTTCCATCGCAAAGTTTCTTAACTTCAGCAACATAATCAAGATCATCAACAAAATTTGTACTTCCAATCACGTCCAAACCTATCCCAGCTTTTCTTGCCACTTTTATGGCGATGTCTGGTGCCTTTGATCGTGATATTCTTCCAAGAAACATTAGTCGATCTTTTTTTTCTTGTTGAAATTGATATCGATCAATATCAACACCGTTATAACATCGTCTAGCATTAAATCCCTGTTTAGCAAAAATTTCTTTGGTCCAATCTGATATCGAAATCATATTTAGTTTAAAAAGTTGCTTGAACATGTTGAACCAGGAAACATTTAGACCATGATGTGTATGGGCGACATGCAGTCCCATATTCCGCGCTTTTCTCAAGTATTCAATGCCAAACCAGTTGTGACCATGTAGAACATCCAAGTTATCCACGTCATCTTTCAAAAAGTCGTAAGCTCCCAGTTCAGCTCCAAGCCAATTTATCGCACAAGTATGATAGGCATCCCCTATTTCCACAAGCTTTCCATGAGGAGGCGACTGGCTTCCTTTTGGTGCAAATAACGTAACCTCATGCCCCAAATTATCTAGACCGCACGCCAAGTCCCAAACAACCTGTTCAAGTCCAGAGTATCCAGAAGGAGGGACACCAAAAAACCTTGTTGAAAGTAGACCAATCCTTAACTTCTTATTAGATATGTTTGAATTAATCTCTACATTTTTATTTTCATAAAAAAACGGTTCATATTGTTGCGTGAATACATTTCTACTCCAAGGTTTAATTGGCATATTTTCGGGAATGAAATGTTCTAATCTAGTTATACCGTCGAGGAATACTTTATAGCCATGTTCTTGTGCTTGAAGGCAATAACCAAAGTCTTCGCTTGCGTTAGCAGGTCTTACAGGATAAAAATTTACTCGTTTATCTTGGATGATTTTTCGGCTTAGGCACATACAACCTGCTGAAGTCATTGATGGTTCATCTAATGATTTTTGTATTTCTCGATGTAGCGTGTATTCACCATCATTAGGCGTTTTCCACTTTGACGCCAGCCAAATTCCATCTGGAAACGCTCGCAAGTAAGCTCCACCTACGATGTCTTTTTTCAAACGTGTTAGGTTCTCGATTAGCTCTTTTGTTCGTGGATATATATCGCTGTCCAAGAATATGGCATAATCAGGATCATAATTTCTTGCAAAAGTTAGCAATAGTTGGCGTACGTGGGCAATGGGTTCATAACGATTTTGGCTTAGCATCGCCGCATCTTTTCTAAACCAAACTCTAATCACTTTATTAGGAAGTTTAAATCGATGAATTTGTTGTAAAGTGTCGTCTTGGCTGTTATTTTCTGCAAAAACATAAAGAGAAGGTTGAGGAGCAAGATCATATAAGGAATTAAAGAAAATAGGTAGTTTTTTTCCACAGTTATAAACAGGAACTAATACTATAATTTTAGTCAAAATATCACTTTCCACAGGTTTGTCTTATCGCAGTCATCTCTAGCATTCTTTTACTACTCTTTAAGAGAGACGAATAGTTTCAGAAACATACTTGTAAATAAAAAAAGTCATCAAAAGATTGTTTTAGGTTTGGCTTAAAAAACAAATAGCTTTGACTTGGTTAGCTGAGATTGAAAATTTCAATATGAAACAAGTTATATTTAAATAAAAAAATTAAAAAAATAGGGAAAAGATTTTTGATAAGGGTTATTCCATTTAGCAGAGTTTGGTTACGTTATAAACGCGGTAGATGTTAATGTTTCCAACACCACCATCTTTCAAAACGATAGTTGCTGAAGGAGTATAGTTTGATAGCTTAAGAGTATTGGTAGCATTTGGAGCATCGTTGTAATATGCTCCAAATTTTACTAGATCTATTCCAGCAGCGCTAGTATGGCCAGGAACACGGCTATTGTACATACTGGCAATACTATTACCGTTCAAATTAAATTGGAATCGAACGTCATTATCAGCAGAGGGACCAGTGATGTCAACGTTGTTGAGATTAAAGAAGCAGATTGCTGGACCAACATAATTTGCTGGTTGACCCGATGCGTAACCAGGATTCGTAAATGTCCATGTGAGAGGACCTCCATAGGGCACTAAGGATCCTGCACCGCTGTATGAGCCAAATCCTGTGACGCTAAGACCACCGCATTGTTCGTAATTGCATGGGCAGTCGTTACGTCCCGGGTCTAATGATCCATTTGCTGCGTAAGTCGTACCATTGCTACAGCCGTTTTCGGTGCATAAATTTTCCATATCCAAAGGTAGATTGCACATATAATACTCTCTCATAATGCGCAAGTTGTTTATCCAAACGCCAACATTTGATTGGTTTGAAAAATTAATCGTATTGACTCCAACATCGTTGTAACTACTATATTGCGTAATGTCAACTATTTCTGTCAAGTCGTGTCCTTGGATTCTGCTATGGTAAATCGGTCCAAGCGAATTGGTGTTGTTAAGGTTATAATTTACTTGAACGTCATTGGCTGCAGTATTTGAATTGATTAGGACGTCAAAACTTAGATTGCACACGCTTGGAGAATGACCATAACATCTCGGCGTAGTACCAGTCCAGGTTACAGTCCATGTATCGTTTTTTTGTCCACTTGGGTACAGATATGGATTAAAGGTATTTGCGTAATAAGTGACTCCCTTTTGGCCCTGAATCGCTGAATAATAGCTACAATCTACTGTACTTACAGGCGTTACATTTGACACTCTTTTCACCTCCTTTCTTACTTTTCTGTTCATTATTGAGCCTTAACAGCTCGCATTTACCGTTAAAGGGACTCTGAGGTTTAAGGTGAACGAAAGGTTTCTGAAATTAGCTTCTCCGATATATTATGGGTATCTGCTCTGTTATACAACATTAGGCGACAAATTAAATTCGAGATCGTTCTTCTTATGGTCTGCACACGGATCGAAATGAAAGTCTTCCTGAATGTAATTTTTAATCTTTCGGAGAAAATTATCGTTTTTTTACCAAAATATGAGTTGGCGGTTAATAGGCAAAGTAGGTTTCAGAAAGGTACCTTTTTTCTTAAAAGGAAAATATCAACACCAAATCAGCGATTATAACCCCTAAAGGGAAAATGAAACCTTTTCTTAGAACTATTTCTTTTCTGGTTTTGAAATTTTGTTTTCGATAATTATGGGCTATGGGAAAGCCTTATATCCATAGCTATCAGTACTTACTTTGTAAGTATCTTGACTCTTACATCTGAGTGGTGGGAATATGAGTCTAAGTTTAGGATATTTAACGCCAAAACAAAGGCAAATGTGGGACCTCAAAAGCAACGGAGTTCCAGAAGCCACCATCGCCCGTAAACTAAACATAACCCGCCAAACAGTCCACCAGACCCTCGACACTGCCAACCTCAAAATCGACGAAGCCCTCAAAGAAATAGCAAAGATTAACAAAATTGACATCGAAGCGCTCAACGCAGATAGAGGATTCCTTAAAGGATACAGCAGCCACCTCAAAACACAAGCCTTCATCACTTTCAGCGCCAAAAACGGCGTCCAAGTCTGGTACAAACATGAAGGAGACTGCGAAAAATGCAGCAAGCTCCAAATATGCCGAGACGCCCTGCTTGCTGAAGCCAAAGACCGCAACTTCCTACTTTTAGACGATACAAGCAAGATTTTGCCATCCAAACTTGCAGAAGCTCTAATTGCAAAAATAACAGGTGAATAAACATGGGTTTACGTAAAAGATTTAGGGATTTTAGAGATTGGTGTCCACAGCCACCTAATCCTCTACCTACAAAACTGAAACAATATTCTGTTCCAATAGTTATCCTGCTTACTGTAACTCTTTTCGCCGCTTCGTTATCCATTTTCTACTCAAGCAGTTTGCTCCCTGCTTCCGTGCCACAGATACCCGCAATTCCCGTCGCTAACTTGCCTCTATCAAGTACCTCCGTATCTTCAGCTGCCCCTGCGGTGGAATGGCAAAAAAATCTTCCAAGTGAACTTGGGATTTCCGCCACTTGCATCATTCAAACAAGCGACGGAGGGTATGCAGTCGGTGGTGATTGTGACTACAAAACCGGAGTTCCACCTGGATACCTTGTCAAGCTAGATTCGTCTGGAAACATTGAGTGGAACCAGAGTTACGCCAAATATACTACTAACAAATTTACGGATAATATTCAGGCTTTGGTACAAACAAAAGATGGAGGATACGCATTGCTAATTGGGGGGTCCGAGTTGATAAAGACTAATTCAGAAGGTAAGGCTCTATGGAATATTACTTTTAATGCGGCAGACGTTGCCTTCTCAATGGTTCAGACCAGCGATGGTGGATACGTTGTTACAGGCTACGCAACAATTAACCAAGTGCTGAACGGGCGCTATGAAAGCAATTTCTGGCTTGCAAAATTCAATTCCGCAGGGACTCAGCTATGGACTAAAACATTTGGCAATCCAGCAAACACTGAAGCTTTCTCAGTAATTCAAACCAGCGACGGTGGATATGCTTTAGCTGGAAAAATCAGCTCAAGCGACATTAATCAAGAATTTTACTTTGGACTCGTCAAGACGGATTCAAATGGCAATGAACAATGGAATAAGACGTTTGGAAGCGCTGGTTATGATAACGAGGCAAACTCCGTTATTCAAACAAGCGATGGTGGTTATGTCTTGGCAGGTTTCACTAACGCTTATCGCTCAGGAGACTATGACGCTTTGCTCGTTAAAACAGACTCTTCAGGCAACCTTTCATGGACCCAGACTTACGCAGGAACTGGACAATTGACTTATACCACTGTGCCGACTGTTTTTGGGTCCAACGGTTCGAATGGAAATAATTATGCATATTCAGTAATACAAACAAGTGACGGCGGACTAGCATTTACTGGAGCGTCAGAATACGAACCAGGGACCTCTTCAACTGTAGCTTGGCTTGTTAAAACGGATTCGGGTGGAAATACTCAGTGGAACGAAACGTTTGGAAGCCCCTTTCAATCTTGGGCGGGAAATTCCTTAATTGAAACCAGTGATGGAGGCTTCGCCGTAGTAGGTTACTATCAATCATCGGGAACCCCTGCGGGCGACAATTATTACGTGGTCAAAACTGAAGCAGCACTACCACCACCATCTCCAACCTCAACTCAGCCGCCATCATCATCGCCTACGCCTTCTGCTTTCCCAACAGCTTTTAGCATTCTGCTCATAATAATCATAGTGTTAGTTGCGGTCATTGTTGTTGCTACTGTGGTTGTCTTAATGCTTAAAAAGAAAGTGACAGTTAAAACGACAGTGTAAAGCTTACCCTCCGCACCATCTCCAAACCATCAGTTTAGATCATTTCTCGCTAGTTTTGAGCGCCAGAACTGTAGAAAATTCTTGTGAAAGAATATCTTCGTTTTAAACGCCAAATAAAAATCAGTTTGACTTTTGCTTTGAAAGAAGAAAAATTATTTTGAACAATTTTATGATTTGAAGTTAATAGTTTTAATATTTTCTTAAATGTAAAAAGGGGAAAAGAGATGTTAATCTGTTGCAAATCGCAGATTTGTCTTGGGGCTATCATGTATGCAAACTAAGGGGATGTTACGTTATAGACGCGGTAAACATTGATCCCTCCTTGATCAGTCAATTTGATTGTCGTCGAAGAGTCATAGTTTGATAACTTGACAGTATTGATAGCGCTTGGAGCATCGTTATAGTATTGTGGGAATTTCACTAGATCTATTCCGGCATAGGTACTATGGCCAGGCACTCTACTGTTATACATAGTGGCGATGCTGTTGCCGTTCAAATTGAATTGGAATCGAACGTCATTATCCGCGGAAGTGCTAGCGATGTTAACGTTGTTGAGATTAAAGAAGCAGATGGCGGGACCATTATAGTTGGCAGTTTCGCCTGAATCGTAACCAGGATTCTGGAACGTCCAAGTGAGGGGACTACCGAAAGCTACAATAGAGCCGGCGCTTGCAGTTCCAAACGAATCCATGCTCATGCAGTGGGAACTTTCGTAGTTGCATGGGGTATCATTCCGTCCACCATCCAAAGATCCATTTGCTGCATAAGTTGTACCAGGACTACATTGGTTTGTTCCGCACATTCCTCCGCTCGCGCAAGTATTGTTCGCGTCGCAAGGTAGGTAGCACATCCCATATTCTCTCATGATACGCAAGTTACTTACCCACATACCAACATTGGACTTGTTTGTAAAGACCAAAGTATTGGCGCCAGAGTCGTTGTAAGAATTGTACTGCGAAACATCGATTATTTCTGTTACGTCATGACCATAAATTCTGCTGTGCCACAATTGAATAGTGTCGCTTCCGTTCATCACACAGTCAATTTCGGCATCGTTGTTGGCTGTATTTGAGCTGATCGCTAGGTC
Source organism: Candidatus Bathyarchaeota archaeon (assembly GCA_003164295.1). GTDB lineage: Archaea > Thermoproteota > Bathyarchaeia > Bathyarchaeales > Bathycorpusculaceae > Bathycorpusculum. The sequence continues at coordinate 20,420 of PLTA01000011.1, read as the reverse complement.
AAAACTCAGATTGCAAACCTGTTTACCCTGGACGTAACATCTCGGCTGAGTTCCAGTCCAACTTATAGTACAGCTGCTGTTGCTTTGTCCAGATGGGTTAAGATATGGGTTAGAAGTATTTGCATAGTAAGTGCATCCTTTTTGTCCCTTACTCGTTGAGTTGCGATTGCAGTCATTTATACCCGTATATTGTAATGCCATTCTTTTCACCTCCTTTCTTATTTCCTTTTAATTGTCGAAGCTAGAACAGCTCGATTATAGTTAGTAGATTTCCAAGTTTTAAGGTGGACGAAAGGTTTCTGAAATTAAATTCTTCACTATTGATATGACTATCTTCTGCAGGTATGCAACATTAATTACGCCAGGTTAAATTCGAGATCATTATTCCGATACTTTACCAGGCCATAAAAATGTACGCCTTCTCAATTGTAATTTTTAATCTTTCGGAGAAAATTATCGTTTTTTTACCAAAATATGAGTTGGCGGTTAATAGGCAAAGTAGGTTTCAGAAAGGTACCTTTTTTCTTAAAAGGAAAAGAAACAAACATAATAGTGGAAAATTCCTGAGTTCAAATAGAATATGGATATCCTGAGTGATTAGTCATGAGTGATGCTAACAATTGTAAACAAATGCATACAAAACTAAGAATACTTTGGCATAGCGTAGCTCCTTGGATAGCCTCGGGTTACGGTAAAACAACAAGAGAAGTATGCGTAAGATTACCTAAATATGGATTTCAACCATTTATCTCCGCATATTATGGCGCAGAGCCAGGTGGACTTCCTCCTTACCAAATTCCAGTGTTACCTTCTAAAGATGGACCATTCGGCATAGCTTCTGCCGCTCAATATTGTAAACAGTACAAGATTGATGTTGGCATACTCTTTACTGACTGGTGGGCGTTTAGAGATTTTCCTAAGATTATACCCAAAGCAACATTATATGGTCCAATGGACCAAATAAATTATTCCGAAGAGATATTGGAGTTCACTAGAAAATTTCACAAGATTATAGGACTATGCAAGTGGCAACAGAAATGTTTAGCTAATTATGGAATAGCTTCCGATTATATATACCATGGAGTAAATGTCGATATTTTCAAGCCTTTAGATAAGAAGGAGGCAAGAAAGAAATTCGGTATCACGGAGGATGATGTGTTTATTTTTGGCACGGTGGCGGCTAATAATGATAAAGAAGATCGAAAAGGTCACACTAGATCTATGAAGGCAATGAGGTATTTTCTAGATCAAAATCCTGATGTTAAGAATATTATTTGGTTGTATCATACAGTTCCTAATGATCCTAATGGTATGCCTTTAGCGTCTATTTCGCATAAATTTGGTCTGGATAATGTAATTAGATTTATGGATCCGACTATAGCCAATACCATGCTTACAGAGGAAGATTTAGCTACATTGATGAATTGCTTCGACGTACATTTACTTTGTAGCAAACGTGAAGGATTCGGCATGCCTATATTGGAGACACAAGCATGTGGTATTCCGAATATTTGTCATGATTTCAGCAGTATGACTGAATTGGTACACGGTCATGGGTGGCTATGTAAATCGTTGGGAAACGGATTAAATCTTGAGACAACACCTATTAATGCAGAAACTGCGGTGCCTGACGTTTATAGCATTGCCAAATGTATAAAGGGTGCATATTTCAATCGTAATCTCGTGAAGAAGTATGGGGAAGAATCTAGAAAGTTTGCATTGCCGTTTAGTTGGGACAACATAGTTGAAAATCAATGGGTTCCCCTCTTAGATAAGATGGCAAATAATACAAAACTTGTAACTGCAAATTGAGAGCGCTTAAAGTTAAAAATTTCTATCTAAAGAATAGACTATATCTTTACTGTATACAATGCCAATCTTTGAACCGCACTTAATGAGGTAAACAGAACTCTGTTTGAGCCATAGAGAACCAAAAGGTAAAGGGGAGCAATTAGCTTTTCTGACTCTTGTGCGATAATATTCCGTTTAGCTCTTCTTGGATTGACTCCCGCTGGCTGACAAAGCGCTACATAGCTCCTCAATCATAGTTCCTTCAGAACTTTTTACTCCAATTGTCATATATCAAACCCTTGTCTCCCTGTCCATTGAAGGTCACAATCTGCTTTTGTTTCTTTCAATCCTCAATGCAACTTCCAACAATTTCAGTAGGCGGAAGTTAAGAACGAATGAATATCTATAGATATCTTGTGGAAGAGGTAGGTATCGCTTAGCATTACGGGTTATCTATTTCAGAAAGTTTCCGTCTATCTTAAAAGTAAAAACTGAGATAAATTTTGTGGAAAGAAATTCTTTGAGGACAAAGAATATGAGCAATAAAAATTTAAGCCAGAATTTCTCATCTTACAAATCAATCTTTGTTACTACAAACTTTGCATTGGACACTGGTTCTGGTAATGTTTCACATCATGAAGCAAAAGCGCTAGCTTCTATGACCCAAGTGGAGAAAATAATAACCGAAACCGATATCAAACCTAAAATTCTCCAATTACCTGATACTGCTCGGTCTTTTCTGTGGGACTATCTGGTTGCTTATGAGCTGAAAGATTACAAAGTAGATTTAGCTTTTTTCAACGGGTCACCCTTCGGAACGGCTCTGCGCTTTTTGAAACCTGCAAAAACAATTGTTGACATTTCTGCGCATAACATTGAAATAAGCGTGGAAGAGTTCGAACGACGGAATGGACTTGGATCATACGCCTCTCCTCAAATGGTTGACCCCTTTCTATGGGGTATCTATTCTCAGCATATTCAGAATTCGGATGTGATTTTGTGTCCATCTAAACTTAGTGCTAACTATATATCGACTAAGCTTTCTTTAAAGAACAGGATTACTGTTATCCCTCATGGATGTTATTTGCCTGAAGAGAGTTCAATTCGTTTTCCTGAAGATTTTTGCGCAGCTCATGTGGGCATCAATGTTACCGATCGCGGACAGCTTTACTTAGTGCAGGCATGGCAAAAATTAAAGCAAAATCCAAAGTTTTCAGGAAGATTATCCATGGTCGGCCGAGGAACAGGTATTTGGTTTCCATTCGGTGTGTTCTCTTTAGAATTTGTGGATAACATTGGAACAGTATACAATGATTGTTCTGTTTATGTTCAGCCTTCCGTCACTGAAGGATTTGGAATTCCTGTTTTGGAGGCAATGGCGTATGGAAGACCTGTAATAGTTACTGAAGGGGCAGGATCTAGCGAACTTGTTGCTGATGGAAAAGACGGGTTCGTGATTCCTATAAGAGATTCTGATGCAATCAAAGAGAAGATAGAATATTTCCATGACAATCCAAATGAAGTCAAGCGCATGGGCAAGAACGCCAGAGCAAAAGCAGAAAAATATAGTTGGAACATAATAGAAGAAAAATACCAAAAGTTAATAAAATCAGTATTAACAGAGAAGACTTAAACCGTAAATGATTTAGCGTAAACTAAACAACTGAGGGGTTAAATGAAACATAAACTTTTAGATATTCTTGCATGCCCTACAGACAGCTTTTTCCCATTAGAACTGAGCATCTTTGAGGAAAATGAAGAGATAATATCAGGCATACTTTTTTGCCCAAAATGTCTACATTGGTATCCAATACGAGAAAGAATCCCAGAAATGTTTCCGGATCGACAAAGAGATGAAGAAGACGAGTTAAAATTTCTTAATAAATGGAAAGAGGTTGCTCCTCAGCAAGTAATAAAGGTTGGAAAGCCGTTTAATATAAACAACCAACTTATCAAGTCTAAGACTAAAAGCTTTTTTTGAAGCTATTCTTAGAATTTTTTCTTAAGCCGAAAAATGACCCAAGCAGTGGCAAGAAACTTTATTGAGGTTAACCCCAAACATGGAACCAAACATTAGAGCATAGCAAATTTGGTCAATCTGGAACTTTCTGTAGATTTTTCAAACCGCCAAAATTTCTGGGCATTTTGCTATCCAAAGTTTAATGTCACTACTCAGTTCCAAAACCTGAACTTGTGCTTTTGTAAACTCGTTAGCACCAAGGGATTTATCTTGTGGCAAATCCATAATATCGCGTTCTCTGATAGGCTATTTAGAATCAATGGGAGTATCAAGAATTCTTAACGCTTTAATCAAGATTATAGTCTTAACATTATCATGATTCAGGTTTATGATGCATTTGCGCCCAAGTCGCCTATATGTAATAATACTTTCGTCACCCAAGATTCGAAGATTACGCATAACCTCATTATAAGCACAGCCTGTTTTTTGTAACAACTTCATAATCCTAATTTCGCCAAAATGTGATAATACCCTTAAAATCTTTTGCCGACAGGAAGATGCCAAAATTACGCTTAAGTCCAATACAAGCACCTGCTTAATTTTGACATAAATATCCCAAAGAACAGACGGATAAACTCACAAAAACAACGCGAAAAAACATTTTGCCTAATTGTATTACGTGCAAACCACGAAAATGTGGCAAAATGATAAAAATTATTTTAGTGCTCATGTTAACCAAGATTTACTTTTTGCAGTTTGTATTTTATAGTAAGATATAATACTTATTTCTACGCTTTAGGACATGAACCCTAAACACTGGAGAACTCGTTAACTATTGTTTCAGCTAAACAAACTATCTGTCCTAAAAATTGTACAAAAAAATAAAGGCGCTTACTAGGCAAGCTTTCTATCACTAGTACTAAAGTTTCAGGTAATTCTGATAACCCTGATTCTTTTTCTTATCTTCTTCATCTCCGGCATAGGTAAAGAGGTAGGCTGGTTGGGATATGCCTATTTGTCCTATGCAGGATTCGGTGGGGTGCACTACAGGCAAGTATCATTTTGGGAGCGGTATGGGCAATAAGGCATGTGGTGCCATATATTGAGGCTAATAACGCCGCTACATGGATCATCTGGGAATGCCTCGCTACTGTCGGATTGCGGGTTCTCATTGCTTGGCTCTATAATAACACTGGCTAGAGCGTGTTTGCAGCGATCCTATTTCACGCTATGATATCGATGTCACTTGGGTTCTATTTCCAGTCTATGGCTCATATTACAACCCGGAGATCACGGTAATAATCATAATAATTGCGGCAACCATCGCCGCATTTTTATCGGAACCAAAGTCGTTGGCTAGGTACAGGCATAGATAGATAAGACGTGTTATTATGGAAATTCGACTTAAAAACTGAGATCAGACTCTTATTAGGAAAGGCGCAAGTAGGTCGGACCAGACTTAATCCTCAATGAATAGAGCAATCAGTGGCACCCACAAAAAGCATGTAAGTTACCAAACAGGCAAGGAACAGAGAGCTAATCGCTAAAGCAATTACTCCCAAACTCCGCATAAATCTTTGAGCAAGCGGTCGCCAAATAAAAAATTATTGGAAAATGAGCGAGAATAAGGTCATGTTCGACAAAAATACAGAAGATTGGTTAAAATAAGCAAATATTAATTTGAACTTTTGACTGACGATGCCCTATCATGCGCCAGCTTTCCTTAACTTTGTTCCCTGAAAGCATGTTAAGACAATTAATGTTTTCATTCGTTTTTTTTGGGTCTCACGCGATTTATGAAAAGCATAGTTCCGACAAACAAGAATGAAATCAAAGCTGCCAATCCCATCCACATAAGTGCCGAAAATATTTGCGGAAACGTGTTAGGGTTTGGCATAGGCGTTGGAGTCTGCGAAGTTCCGTTGGAAGAAGTAACGTTCGTTAACCCAAGCAGACGAAAACCCTGTGAGGTTCCGCTAGGGAAAATGACATACGTTAATCCGAGTAGAAGAAAACCAACCGAAACTGCTGCAATAACCGCTAATGCCATTTTAGCTTTTTGTCCAATCACTCTTTAGACGCTCAATATTCCTTTTTCGTGCTTTTATAGGGCATATTCTATTATTTAATGTTATATTTTTGGTAGACTGTACTAATTTTTGTACAGCTTCGGGTTTTAAATTATTTTAAACTCAATCGAATGCCTATTATGGAGGATAGTAAACTTATACCTAAGGGGGGCTGACAGTTTACTGATAAAGAATCAACTGACGTCTTAAAAGGAACTGATCTCCAAATCTACCGATTCGTGCTAAGGGCAAATAAACCCCTAGGTATTAGAGAAGTCCAGCGAGCTCTAGAACTTAGTAGTCCCTCAGTAGCTCAATACCATCTTTCAAAACTAGAGAACCTTGGACTTGTAAAAAAAGAAAGAGGCGATTACGTAGTTAACAAGGTAGTATTAGAGAGTTGTGTCAAAATCAGCCGCTTCATAATTCCAAGGTACCTCTTTTACTCTATCCTTGCTTTGGTAGTGTTGTTAATTCAAGTTACTTTTCTTAAGCCAGATTTTCTTTATAGTGAATATTATTTTTCAATTTTAGCCTCGATTTTGTTTCTTCTGGTTTTTTGTTATGAAACCGTTAAAGTATGGATCAAAGGTACTTTGTAACCAGTCAACATCCTCGCTTGAATTCTCATGATCCTTTCAATAGCTGTTTTGCGTTTTTTCGAGAGTAAGATCGTCCTGTATAATTTTTAGTACAAGGTCTTTCGTTTTATTTTTAAACTCTCTTCCGTTTCCCAGTGTTTAGCATGTTTGTCCTAAAGTGTAGAAATAATAAGGAAAGAGCAAGTAGAAAGCAGAGCATTTAGAGAGGAATGTTATGAATAAAAATTACCAAACTATAGGAGATAAAAAAAATGAAAAAAACTAGCATTTGTTTGATTACATTAATGATTTTAGGTATGCTGGCAATTCCAATGGCTCAAGTAATCAGGGCCGACTCAAATGGTACAAGTGATACTGGTTCAAGCGTTTTAACCGGAACCGTTCCATTAAGTGCAAGCGATATTGCAGTTGCTTGGCCAAATCTCCCCACTGCGCAACAACTTTTCAACTCGGTTGGCGTTGTCTCTATAGACACAAGCACGCTTGGCAAACAAGGTTCATGGAAAAATCCCGATCCGAATGCCCCAACATCACTCGATTTGTCATCTGTAATTAGCAATTGCACTTCAAATGATATCACGGTGTATGGAATAGTTCAAAACAATCCACATATTTGGCTACAATACAACAGCACGATATGGGTGGAAGTCCCCGCGTCCTACTTAAACACAACAGTCCAACCATATGCAGCGGCAATTCAACAATTGCACACAATAGGTTCTCTTGGACCTTACCCAATGAATACCACGGCTTTAGCGCCATCTTCTGCTTCTTCAAGTACTCCTCAAACTTATTCCACATGGGCAATAGGCGAATATGATGACCCGTCACAAATTAATTTTGGCTATCCCGTATTGGGGGCGTTGTCATACGGCGAGTGGTCTTGCTATCCGCCTAACACTCTTCCAGTCAACACAGAAATCATAACTGATGTGTTATCGATGGTCAATGACCAAGGTGTCGTAATCCAAGCAATCATGGCTATTGCTAATGCTGGTCAAGGCACACAATGGTATGTGACATATAACTATTGGATAAACAACGTTGTTTCCGGCGGGACTCCAATGCAACCATGGAGCGGTAGTTTTACACCTTCTGCAAATACGTTTTACAACGAATTCATTCAGCTCTCGGGCAGTAATTGGAACTTATATTGGGACTTCTACAAACTTTACGGTATTAGTGTTGGCAGCGACTCCTCACCTCATATGCAACTTGGTAACGCACCCCACGCAGAGCTTGAATCTAATGACTTCACCCTGGCTGACTTCACGAATCATCAGAATTACTGGGATGTTATCGGCGGCGGTCAGCAAACGATTAATGGTAATACAGTCTATGAACCTGCGATAGGCTACTACTTTGATGGTGTCTGGGCTCCAACATTGCCGTATCAAACTGCACCGGCTGGATATGTGTATGTAAGCCCGAACAACGTAACTGGCCAACAAGTTGGCACTAATTCACTACCTGGTTGGGGTGGAAGCACTCCTAATGAATTAAGCTACCCTGACGTATTACCAATTGGTTTAGGCCAATCTGGCGGTACAAACAGTGAAGGAAACCAACTCTGGTCCTTGAATCCAGTCCCATAAACGTTGAAGTTGAGATCAAAGACTTGCCAATTTCCTTCTTTTTTGTTGTCATTAAAGATACTACTATTTTTTAGATGATTGTTTGTTAAGTGTTATTTTTTCGTCTAAATTCAATAATTTTTGCAACGTAGATTTTGCCATTTGATTAAAACAAAGGGCATATTAATCATAACAACGCCCATGATTCAAGCTGCTCATTGAGCGCAGAAGCTACGACTAGTAAATATGGGTATAAATAATTCCCATTAAGTTTGTTTCTCTGTACAATTTTTAGGACATATCGTTTGTTTGAGCTTGAAATTAGTTAACGGTTGTCCTAGAGTTCATAGCACTTGTCCTAATGTGTAGAAATAATTGGCACTTGAAAGAAAGACATAATGTAGTTTGCTCTAACAAAGCAAACTTACCAAAGTTAAAGTAAAAAGAAAAAGAGGATAAAAAAATGAAAACAACCAAAAACTTCGTAATAATGGCTCTATTGATTCTAATGAGTTCTATTGAATACATAGCTCTATCACCACCTGTACACGCTGAGGTAATAACCAATAGTCAAAAAACAACAAACATTTTAGGTAATATTGTTGGACTTAACATGAATTCTTACACAACAGACTTGACCTCTGACGTCAATACAGCAACAAATCCAGCTCCGGTACCAACGGCAACTTCAGGTCTCCCCCAAGAAACTGTAATGTATAACTTAACAGGTACTCAGGGAAGCCTAAGGGCAAGCTGCTCATTCATAAACGGCAACCTTAATCAAATATACTTAAGCAGTTATGTTGGTTCTCCTTCTCTTAGCCAGACAGCAACAAATACTCTTGACATGGCTCAAGGATTTCTGCAGAGATACCAAAGTTACACTGGCAACCAGTTTTACTCCTCCTTAAGTTCAATGCTAACTGGTATAGCAATAAACACAAATACAACTGAGACAGCGGGAAACATTAAACTTCAGGTATCAAACTTTGGCAATGAGCAAGATCTAATCTGGACGTACGTAGACAACAATGGTATTCCAGCATTGTCTAAAGATGTAGTCTTAACCTACAGCAATGGACATCTGGAAAGCTTTCTGGATAACTGGCAACTCTACCAAATTGGCGGTGTACCTAAGTTATCTAGTCAAGATGCAACAGCAATAGCTCTCCAAGCGGTTCAAAACTACTCATATGGCGCATACAACGTTAACGGTGCTAATGTTACAGTGTCAGGTTTCAAGGTAGCTTCAATTGGCAATGTCTCGTTAAGCTATCTTAACTTCTATGAACAGACTCCTGAACAATCGATACGTGGCGGTAATTCCTTGATTCTATACCCATCATGGTATGTTGCAGTAGGCTTCGATAAAGTATATCCAGGCAATGTTACTGGCATTATCGTAAATATTTGGGCAGACACTGGAAATGTGAGTTCAATAACACCAATGGCATATCAAGCGCCCGCATCTAGTACCCCGTCACTAAGTGATACGACAACTCAAGTAAAAACCAACCAAGTATCGATGATGATAATTCTTTTGCCGATTACTGCTATAGCTGCAAGCAGCATAACAGGAGCATATCTTTATAGCAAGAAGAATAAACTCAACGGCTTGAACAGAACGTGGAAATTTAATCTTTCCAAACGAAAAATAGCTGCAATCTGCCTAATCCTTTTGCCAATAGGTGTCATCATAGCGGTCCAATAACTGAAGCTTCAACCATTAAATCTGAAATCTACGTATCGACATATCAAGAAACAAGCCTAGATACTCAAGAGGATTCCTATGCATCAAGCGTTGCAAGTTATATCCAAATGCGCTATACACAGTACGATGGAGTTTCTTCAAACAACAACTATGGATCTGCAACCAACTACAATAACATAATGTACAACATCATGTATGATGAATCAAATTACATGGGCGTTGTCGTTTTCCACTTTGGTCATGGCTATGTCCCAGACTACATTGATAGCAACGGCAACTTAGTATCTTACTCCAATATTGCTTCCTCAACAAATGGATATAACGAGCATTATTTCGTTTGGATGTGGACTTGTACATTAGCGCAGGATTATAACTTCGCACACGCATGGACTCAAAAGTCTAGTTTGTCATCTGATGGCTTTAATTATCCTGATAGCACGTCTCATTCTTTCATAGGCTTTACCGGTGAATCGCCTACAATAAGTTATCAGAGCTTTGAAGGTTACTCACAACTTGCATACTTGTTCATAGAATGGTTCTATTACTATTCAGTGTATTCCAGCTACAATGTTCATGATGCACTAAACTTGGCTTCACAAGCTGTCTTTGGCGTTTCATACAACAGCAGTCCACTTACATCCTATAACGCTTGGTGGCCTGGCGGTGATGGCATACCTGCAGGGTGGTTCGCTGGTCAAATGAAAATCTATGGTGACGCAGCTATAATGATTAAGCAATAGGCAAAAAGTTGATAAACCAACAAAACATCTCTACCTTTTTTTAGTTCCCAGTCTAATTAAAATATAAAAATTAAATTAGAGGTTCGAAAAGTGACTCGTAGAAGCAAACTATCTCTAACGATTTTTTCTCTGATAATTATCTTTCTTATTCCCCAAGTGATTTCGCTCGCTGGAGCTCAGGTTGCAGGAACTGCAAACTCTTGGGTAAGTAAAGCCCCTTTACCAATAGCAGGCTCAGATTACGGTGCCGCTACAGTAACTGGTACAATATATGTTCTGGGAAGTTCCGTTAATTATGCATATAATCCGAATACTAATTCTTGGAGCCAAAAAACACCCATGCCCGTTCCAAGAACCGAATTTGCAATAACCGCCTGCAATAACAAGATATACGTTATTGGCGGAGTTGACAGCAACGGATCCAGCTCTTCAGTTAATGAGGCCTATGACCCTTCGACAGATACATGGACAACTAAGGCTGCACTGCCTACTAGTCGGAGCGAGATGCAGGCGGATACTATTAATGGGAAAATCTATGTGATGGGCGGAAGAACTGCAGTAGCATATTCTACTGTAAACACAACGGAAATTTATGACCCCGCCGCTAACTCATGGAATTCTAGTGTTCCTATGCTTTATCCTGTTGTTGGTTACGCCTCTGCAGTTGTTGATAATAAAATATATGTAATTGGCGGTCAAGATGAATACTTATCCTCAGCGTCCAATAATGTTGCCTTTGCTCAAATCTATGACCCCGCAACAAACGCATGGAGTTTAGGCGCATCTATGCCTGAGAGTACATGGCAAGCTACCGCAGGAGCCACAACAGGTACAATGGCACCAAAACAAATTTACGTCATAGGCGGAATGACTGGTTTTGGCGAAGGCTCAAACCAAACTTACGCTTATAACCCTAGCGCAAACACGTGGACTACTGCCGCTTCAATACCTTTCGCATGTTATAATCCAGCTATCGCTGTTGTGAATGACGTTTTGTATGTAATTGGCGGCAGTCAAAGTACAGTCGCTCTTTCAACAAACGAGCAGTACACACCCATCGGATATAACCAAACGAGCAGTTCACCTTCACCATCCTCTCAATCATCAGATCAATCAACAAAACAAACCCAACTTATAGAATACATTGGATTAATAGCTGGTTTAATTGCTATTGTATCAGTTGCAACAGCATACATATTCACGAAACGAACAAAACACAAGTTAAAAACGCCAAAACAAGTAAGCCTTCGGTTGAAGTGACATTCATCTAGGCGTAATCATAATGAACGCAGAAATTAGCTTCCGCTAAAACAATAAATTAAATGCCGAAAAAAAGAAAAGAAAAAAGAATTTAACTCTTAAGAAGCAGGGGTCGAAGGAACTAAAGCTGCTGTATTTGAAGGTGGCTGTGCGGGTCTTGGATCCGTGACCGGTATTTGTTTTGCCGCTTCAGTAACGATGCCGTCTATTTGAGATAGTAGTTGGGTTGGGACTTCTTTGATGTAGTTGAGTCCTTTACTAAAGAGAAGTCCTGCTAGTGCTGATGCGAATGGGTTGACAGCAACGTTTGCTAAGGGTGTGCCTGAGATGTTGAATCCTAAAGCTAAAGCAAAAGATGCGAGGACCAGTCGTAGGAATTTGGTTTCGCTAAACACTTCTCCGCTAAGTTTCCACGAGAGTAGCGCTGTGAAGATTGCCATGGCTAGGGCAAAGAGTATTCCGTAATATGGCGAGATATCCATTTTTACATTCACCTCCAAAAAACTTGGTGTTCCGTAAGATAGGAACCGAGAACGAGCTTGACAGTAAGTAAGCTCAGAATGCTGTTGAAAACTAATATTACAAAATTATTTTAGCTCCAAAAAAAAGCTAGGATTTTAAATGCTAATTGCGAAGGTTCCAACAAGAGGGTTTCCAGCTACAAATGCTACACCTGCGCCGAGAATGTCATGAGTCACCATAAAAGTATCATAGCCGTTGCTCAAATAGTCAAAGTATGTAAAAAGTCCTATTTCATTGATAGTTCCCGATCCGCCTGCTGCGATTAAGTTGCCAAAGCTGATGGTTCCTCCTGCATATGCTCCTGGACCGCATTGAAATCTTGTGCTTTCAGGAGAAGTCACGAAAGCCGTTTGAATGTTAAAGTTTGATCTGGCAGCTGCAGTTGTTCCTGCACCAAATTGGACCATAAAATAATTGTTGGTGCTCCCACTCATAAAAGCAAAACTTCCTCCACCGACGCTGATTGCGCTATTTGTCAGGTTATACATTGTGTAGGGATAAATTGCGCCTGTATTGCCATGTATGCCGCAGGCGATGGCAGTTCCCCAGTTATTTAGAAACATGTCGTCTGCTCGATTGAACCCAATTTCTTTGATTCTGAAGTCCTTCATGCTTTTTAGTACGGCTACGCATGAGGCGTCGATCATTCTTGGAAGTGCCTGCTCTTTGAAAACATCGATGTCCTTGAGTGACTTGACCTTCTTCAATTGTACAAGTTCGTCTTCCGCTCGCCACACTCTAATATCAACCGTGTGCTTGCTCAGTACCGCTTCTTTCAGCTTAGGTGTCCATTTCAATCCGGACAAGTTGTCTTCCCAATGCTCGCCTTTGAGTACGTCTTCTATCAATTCATCTTCCCATTTTACCAATATACCACCTCCTTGTTTTTCCAATATTACACGAAGATTGCTACCAAAGTGTGACTAGTACCGCGCTGTTGAGCAGGACAAGTGTAACTTGTAGAAGTCGAAACTACTTCTCCGTCAAGTTCCCATCTTGCAAAAACGTGACCGCTGTTAGCGGTTGCTGTTACGGCGAACGTGTACCCATCTTCAACTTCATAAGTTCCAGTAAAGTTGAGAGTTCCTGACCCGCTTGCTGACGTCGCTATTTCCCAAGCCGATTTGAAAGCTACAAGGAATGATTGAATGGAGCCGGCAGTTTGAGCAGGAACGGTATAGCTGTGAGCAGTGTTGACGGCTTCAAAATGGATATTGCTGTTGTCGTTTACGTTTGCTCCGCCGTTGAGCTTCTCGTAGCTGTAGAGGTTGAATTGTTTGGTTGTGGCTGTTGTTGCAAGGGTGCTCCCGCTGGCAGTATCAACGATGTAGGTTGGCGCTCCGCTTGGGGTGAAGGTTCCTGTAATTAATCCGCCGTCAGGATAGAGAAAACAAATGATTAAGCGCCATGTGGTCGGTAGCTTGGTTACTGTTGGGGTAACATTCATAGTTGGGTTAGAAAAGGGATAGGCTGAGGCCAACGATACTGAAGGATTTTCAGCTAAGATTTCAGTTACTGAAGTATTCTTTGAAATGGCGGGCGATTCTGACATGGCTTCAGTCACCATCATAGCGTAAATTGTGTTTGATGTTGCTGGAAGGTTAAGGACGTAGGTTTTGTACTCGATAATGTTAATCGCGTAGGTTGTGGTTGCATAGCCGTTCTTTGAAACCTGAATGTTGTATGTTCCGCGATCAAGTGCGGAGATGGCTACTTCTCCATTGGCATCTGAGGTTCCGCTAAAAATTAAGATGCCGTTGCTGTCGTAAACGGTAATTGTGGCACCTTGAATTAGACTCATGGCTAGACCCCAACGCATGTCCAACTGCAGGAAATAGTATGGGATGTTCCCCTTGTTTGAGTAGTAAATGTATAACTTGTTGCTCCGCGACCTACGGCTGCACCATCTAAGTACCATTGATAGGTTGCATAATGAGTTCCGATAATGTGTCCTTGAAGATCATAATCGTAGTAGCAGACTGGTGGAGAACCTAAATTATTTGTGAATGTTTTTGAGTAGCCTATGAGAACTTCATAGGTTCCGTCTGTAGTTGTGCCCGAGGCGGTTACTTCCCATGCGTCCCTGAAGAATAAGATTGCTCGCCTGATGGTGCCAAGTGATGGCATTGAGGCTGTTATTGAATGAACGGTGTTGAGGAGTTCATTTGTTGTTGAGGCATTGTCCAAAACGTAGACGCCGTCAAGGTACATGTAAGCGTAAACGCAATATTGTTTTGTTGTTCCAGAGATCACTTGGCTTATAGACCCAATGGTGTTGAGCCCCACTCCAGGTGAAGCTGTTCCCTGCTGTAAATCGGAGCTGCCATACCCAACTTCGATAAATAAGAACCAATTTGTGGGCGAAGCGGTTACCGTTGGGTTTTCGGTCATTCCTTCGGTAATGGTTGTTGAGTTTAGGGCGTTAGGCGTCAGAAGCATTGATTCAGTAACGGTTGAGCCTATGGCTGCAGTTGTGCTCAAAGTTATTGCGAACATTGCGGTTGGGAGCGAGTTGTTTTTGGGTTGCGAGTTAAGGCGGAAAGCCAGATTGTAATTGTTCATTGGTATGTTGACTGTGAAGTTTATAGTTTGAAAGCCCGGAGCAGAGATGGCTACGCTGTATGTGCCTTGAGTGGCGATTTCTATTTCAGCTTGCCCAGTGGCATCAGAAGTAAGTGTTGCAATGGTGCTGCCGTTTTGGGAGACAACGATTGTGGCTCCGTTAATTGGCGGATAGTTGCTGATGCTCATGTTTACGCCTCATTGGTAGGGTAAATTCACGACTTTGAAAACTACGTCTACGGAGCCTTCCTGAGCCGTTATTCCACCGCTTTTGGCTACAATTCGTGTAAGGGGTCGAAAAAATAGCTCCTGCACCTCCTGGCCACTTAAGGCTCGGCTCCAAACCATAACTTCGGCAACTACGCCTTTGTAACCTGAGGCAGCTAAATAGAGATCAGCTGAGGAGCTATCGAGATTTCCTGTTTGTGCTTGAGTGTAAGTCAAAAGTTGGTTTAGCACTTGAGGGTTAGCAACGTAAAGGTACATTTTAGACCCATCATAGACTGCTAACGTGAAACCTCTGCCATTCGCCGGGATCGTTCCTATGGGAGCTGCTAAGTAAACCCAGGATCCGCCAATATGTAACCCAAAGCGTATGGCGCCTGAGGTGCCTGAGATCTCGAGAAGGTAATTGTTGTTTTTTCCAATCATAGCTTCGTGATCTATTAACTGAGAAGGACTATACCAGCAACCTATAGCCAAAGCATTCGTTAATGCATCCGTATTTGGACAGTCAACATATCCACTTCCACCAAAGCTAAGAACTTTGGTTCCAGATATCGCTCCATTAATCCAGCTTCCATTTGTTATTACGCCGTTTTTGGCTGTTCCGTTTGGAGAGCTATCCGTTGCTGTGGTTCCAGACCCTTCGCTTAAATGGTAAAGATGCAGTAGCCCTTGAAGTGTTAAGGCTGTTGGCGTTTGAGTTGTTGGCTGAGCTTGATAGGTTGCGAGGTCTCCGTATTGGTCTGTTTCGATAAGATAAATATCGTCCTGGTTAACTGGAACGTCTACGTCAATCGTGGTTAGAACGTCACGTTTTGTAATTCGCTGAATAATGAAGGATCCTACGAGCGTTAGATCTGCTCGGTTAATGCTGATGTACTGGCCAGGTTTGCAGGTGTAAGCTTGATCTGTCAAAACACTTAACGGGTTCCCGGTAGACGGATTATTGAGCAACGTCAGCTTATAGGCTGCGAGACTGTTTAACGACGTTACGTCTGCAACTTTTTGATCGGTGTAGTATTTTATGGCCCCGTTTGAGCCTGCAGATCCTTGAATTTGAACGCCGCTAACGTCTGTTCCTGTAATAACCACTTGTCCAATTTGTTTGCTGCGATCTATCCCTCTTTTAGTTCCCTGCTCGTAAATAGTTGGAGTGAAAACGGTTGCATCTCGAGTCCCAATGTTAATGGTTAAGGCATTTCCATCGCCCCAATAGTACAAGCCAAGTGCCTTAGTCAATGTCACCATAGCATCGAAAGGGTTCGCGTTGCTGTACTTTATGCTCACCTGAGTCGAAGGGCAGGATCCAGCTGTTATCGCTGGAATGAAAGGACTCGCTTGAGCTGAGGTGAGCGATACAATATCTTGGAGAATAGAGGTTGCAGCCGCAGAAGTGTAGCTCTTGGTCAAAGCGCCTGTTGCTTGTTTGAGAGCAACGAAAACGGGATTGTAAACTTTGCATTGAAGGTTTGCAGCGGTGTAGTCGGCTCCAGTTAGTAGGCCGTAGAAGATAACGGATCCGTTGTAGCTCGCGTTCAATAAGACGTTGTTTGCAATGATTGCTCGGTTTCCTGGAGTGTTTGGCAAATTGAAGATGAATTCTTCAGTTCCATTGAGCTCCTCGAGCGTATGGTCAAAAGTTACGCCTGAAAGGGTGGTCCAGGTTGCGCCGTTGTAGTATTGAAAAAGATATTTTGCTGCCAATCTTAGAGCACCACTATGCTTTGACCCTGCAGCAACGTGATCGTGTATGTGTAGCGGACTTCAGCTCCTTCCGCTTCCCGTTTAAAATCGGGTTCTTTCATTATCCAATTTCCGCTAAACTGGCTGTCGGGATCTGTGACCGTGACTAATTGCCTTGCCATTGATCGCAGCGGTGCCAAATAAGTTGTTTCCAGCTGTGCATTTGTTTGACCATGAACCCAAATACTCCCCTCTAAACGTATAGTTCGAGCATCAAGATCAACCCCAACAAGCACCGGAGCAGCGCCCTGAACCTTAACAACTGTAATATCGGCAGGATTCTGATCATTAATCACCTTGGGCGCCGTAGGCAAATTAACAGTTGTTGACCCTTGAGTAAGAGCCCAACCACTAGACATTTTTAGCGCCGCCTCCGAACTTGCTCAGCAAATGCCTTATTGAGCGCATCAATGAGAGGTTGAGCCATGCCATTATTGACTGCAGTTGTTATCGCATTAATAATGTCTGTGAGACTTGCGGTGCCGCTGAGTTGAGCAATAGAGATCTGAGGGTTAGTTGTCATCTGAATTGTTATCGTCTGATTCGAATCTCCCTCATTAACGGTACTGGCACTAGTTGTTTGACCAATACCTGCGCCTCCTGAAATGTCGCTAAGGGCATCGCCAACATTCTCATCTAACGGAATAACAGCTTCAGGACCATCCTCGCCAACCATCGCAACCGTCGGCTCAGTAACAACTCCGCCTGTAGCAAGTCCAAGCATTTTCCCAACACTGCCTAGACCGCCACCGATAGCTTTCCCAACACTGCCTAAACCGTTACCAATGGTGCCCAAAATGTCGCCGATCGGCTTCAAAACTTCATTGTAAACTTTCTCCAGAGCATCAAAGACGGGCTTTATCAAAGTATTGTAAGCCCAACTGAGCCCATTAGAAAAAGCGTTCCATTCAGCCAATAAAACGGATCCAAAGAAATTAGCTAAAGGTTTAAGAATATTATTCCAAAGCCAATTTAACCCGTCATAAACGTCGTCCACGGCTGCTTTTAGTATGTTCCATGTGGCGATCCAGCTTTGCAAATACATGTTGAAAACTGTGCCTAAGAATTGACCCAGCGGGACGAGTACGTTATTCCAAAGCCAATTCAGCGCGTTATAAACAGCAGTGGCTGCAGCAGCTAACGCTCCGCCAAGAACACTAGCAACTTCATTTACTGCATCCCGGAAGGGTCCACAATGCTCATAGGCCTCATAGAGACCAATGGCGAGAGCAGCAATGCCAGCAATCACCAAAACAATCGGGTTAGCCGATAAAAAGTCTAAAGCCGTTCCTAAAGCATATTGAGCAAGAATACTAGCATCAGTCGCAGCAGACCATATACCCGTAACTGAGCTTAAGCTACCCAAAATACCGATTACGCTGGGAATAACGGTTAATGCGCTCATCATCATTGTGTTGTTGACGTTTCTTTGAGCTTCGTCAGCTTTTTCTTGAGCAACAGATAAGGAATCTTGTGAAGCCTTGAGCTTATTTGCTGCATCCGTTGCTTCCTGGCTGTTAGGACCATATTTGGCGACTGCTTCATCATATTTTTCTTGAGCTGCCTGCACTGCGTTAGTGTCTTTCTCTAAAGTTACGTGTGCCCTGTCAAGCGTAACTTCAGCATTCTCAATATTACTGTAACTCATAACTAAGTTGGCGCCAGATAACGCCAAAGTATTCATCGTCATTGCAGTATCTTTGAAAGAAGCTGATGCTTCCTCATGAGACGCAGCAACACTGCTCATAGATTGTGAAGTTGTTGTCTCAAGTTCATCTGTCTGCGTCTGCACTTCTTGAAGACTGCCATCAATTTGTTCGCTGGCATCTGCTATAACACCGCTTGCCTCATCATTTGCAGTAAGCAAAATATTAATTTCTTCAGTCATGCCGTTTTTTCTCGCTTAATTATTCCAGCCCACTCTAACCAAGATATTAAAAAAGAAATTTGGGAATCAGTTAAGTCCCCTAGCGTAGCAAAGTTGTACTGGGGAAATTCATGCAAAATTATGCCAATGTTTTGAGCCTTAACGTTTGCCGCTATGTCTGCTTTGGTAAAAAACCCCGAACTTCCTTACCTATCAAAAAAGACATCCGGGCAACTTTTTCAAAACCCCAAGCTTCAACGTCTTCAAGAGTCAATTCCGGATAAGCCTTTTTCAGCATCAGAAAGACCATGTTTGTTGTTCGGTCTTCCATATCCGTAATAGATTTGATGCCTTTGTTTTCTTTGTATGTTAGAGAGCCGTATTTGATGACGCCGAATTTCTCATCGTAAATCTCTTTGATTGCGTTAGAATCGACTAATGTCTTTATAGGGTCAAAGTTGCCAACTGCTATAGCTGCCTGCTTGCGCTTTTCTTCGAGCTCTTGAGCTTGCTTAACTAAGTCATTTTCATTCAAAGAATTTCACCGATTTACCAAGTGCCATGTGTTGGCTTAGCAATTACTTCAAGCGAGATTTTCAATGCAGTTACGTTTTCATGCTTAACAACAGTTTCCACGTCGGTTACTATTGTGCTATAGGTGTCTTTGGGGTTGCCGCCGCTTGAGCCAAGAGGACCGCAAATAACTGTTATCGGAGCGTTATTTTCAAACATGTTTACGTAAGTGTTGTCAACGTAGAGGGCATCAATGGATATTGTGGCTTTTTTGTTTCCGCTAAAACCTAATGCTGGCCAGTCTCCGCCGCCTGATGGATTAAGACAATATTCCGTCACTGCTTTGCCTGTTTCTTTAATGTTGTAGCCTTGTGCATACGCAACTGTTACACCGCTGACTTGAACAATTGCTATTCTGCCTAATTGTGGTGTACTCATTTTTTTTTCCTCCAATAATTTTTGTTCTCAGGAATCTATCTTAGCCAAAGCAGCCAGATCCACGTGGCCACCGGGGCGAGATAGAATATGCAGATAATATGCCAAAACATCCGATGCCAACTGCTCTTTTACTTCCAAAACTGACTGATCACTCAAGCAGTTAGGACCTACATACCACTGCGCTCGGCACCAATACTTTATTTCTGTAGGCGTGAGCGTCTTGAGCCATTCGTCATATTCTTCTTTCGCAAGAATAATCAGAAGACCAATCCATTCGCGATAGTAACGGTCATCCTCGCCGATCGCCGTTAGTAATTTCTGGGAAACTCTAAGCATCCTTAGAAAGTTGCCGTCGCCCTCAAATTTGCCAACTTCTTTAAAGACACCCTGGGCAACCTCGAGGCGATAGGCCTGATACATTCGCTTATACATGGAATCCAAAATCTTTGTTTGTGGAAAAGTTGGTTCGCGTTCAGGCAAGAACCGATCCAGGAGCCGCACCGGGACATTGAGCAAAGTTTTCATTAATTTTAAGCGAAGATCTAGATGCAAACACTGTAACCCCCGATTATTTGGACGCTCGATTTATGAAAGTGACCAACAACCACAGTGCGTAGATAACGCCGATCCCGACTAAGACGCACTCAGAATATCTTATCCAAGCAGTGTTTTCATATAATCGGAAATCTTGGTGTAATCCGGCGATTGTGTAGAATATCCAGCACATTACCAGGGAGCCGCCAAGCAAAGAGGAAATTCCAGCGATATGAAAAACATAACTAAAGTGCTTTTTTACTCGGGTAACTCGATCAAAGCTTTTGTTGCCGAAATAATAAAGAACCC
>PLTA01000053.1 GCA_003164295.1 Candidatus Bathyarchaeota archaeon | reverse complement strand
AAGCGATTATTTTCTGATTGCTTCACGGATTTTGGCTCTCAATGTTTTATGAAGCCCACACCCTTGCCGGGCGGAGCACTTGAATTCAAAATGTTAATGGCGCCGCTGCAGGCATCAACTTGATCGTCATGTTCGCCTTCTGGAAAAGCCTCAGCTTCATCCAAAAAAGCATTAATCCAATCTCCTCGCACCAGGAAGACATTGCCGTTTTCAGCCGCCGTACTGAATGGTCCTGCCCTAACTTCTTTGCTTCCGGTCGGGCGCTCACTTCGAAACATAAAGCCTTGCAGGATTTCTCGGGCATAGTAATCAACTGCAATTTTGCCGCTTGAGCCGCCTTCCTCTTCCATCCAAACCTCTTGATCTCGCCCATCAAGCTGAGCAACAGTTTTGATCTTGTCTGCAGTGCCCTTAGGTGTCTTCTGGAAATGCTCCAGACCGAAAATGTAGTATTGCCCTTGACAGATGCCGATTAACGCGCCAGCCGTCCAGTCAGGATCTTTGCCCTTCGCGGGTTCGGTGCTTGCCAAATCCCAATAACGAACCTTAAAAATATCCGTGGGCACCTGAGCCTTTTCAATTATTTTAAACCAGTTCCGATTAAAGATTTTGCCTGTTGTTGCTTCCCAGCTTCCCTCGAGCAACTGCTTGCGAGTTATGGGATCAAGATTTTGAAGGCTTTTGATGTAAGTTTCCTGGTCAATGTGCGGGTTATCTTTGAGAAGAGCTGGAACAAAAACACGCCCATACTTAGGGCCTTCAATTATGAAGCGTTGTTTTACCCATGCATGACCTAGCCCTCCTGGGTTGCTGGCGCTCCATACGCGAAGAGGTACACGTAACGCCTTTATGCGCCGGAGCCTGCTAAACATGTAAGTGTACTGTGATTCTGTGAACTGTGTCAGTTCATCGAAGAATATACCTTGAAATTCTGCGCCTTGATAACGGTACTTGTCTGTTTCCGATTCCAAATACCCGAATTGTAGTTTGGCGCCAGATGGAAAAGTCCAACAATGCTCAATCTCATTCCAAGATGCGTCTGAGTTAGATAGCCATTGCTTGCTGCGATCCATCAGTGCTCCGGGCAATGCTAGATCTCGGTATGTTCTGCGCAGAATAATAGCACTGTAGCCTGGAACCTTAATGGGTTGCAGGGCTGCCATCAGAAGAGCGCTGCTTTTTCCAGGACCCGCTGAACCGCCAAATAACGCTTCTCGCGCTTTAAGCAACAGGAATTTCGCTTGTTTTGAAGTCGGCGCCTGTTTTATGTACAGATTCTTCAGGACTGTTCTGTCTAAGGCTCTCGAGTTCTTCTCGTGTAGCCTCTGATATAACGTCTTCATAGCTGGCGAGAAGGTTAATGGTTGATTCGATATCGGTGTTGGTTTGCTGGAGGACATTTTGATTGATAAGCACCGCTGGCTGAATTTGTTTCGGTAACTGACCTAAACTTTGCTTAATTTCTACCTCAGCTTTTATGGATTCAATAAACTTGCCAATGGCCCCTACACGTGCATTAGGGTTCTTGCATGTTTTCATCATGTACAGGGCTTCTTCACGAGCAAGCTGCAACAAATTAAGCTGTTTCTTTCCATCTTCATGAGCTTGCTGAACTTCCCAAATAAAAGGCTCCCAAATTTCACGTTTCGCCAAATCGTTAAGTAAAGCTTTGACCGTGCAATTAAATTCTTCAGCAATCTGCTCAAGACTGGTATGATTCAGGCGATCGCTGTAATGTGCTATTAGCATTGTTTTGCGTCGACGAAAAAGTTGCAGATTCATTCGAACGATAGGTTCCTTTGGGCGTTTATCCCTCGCGCCGTACTGATCTGCCGTTTTCAGGGTTTTTTCAGTAGACTCTAAGTTTGTTGCTGTGTAAAGTTCCTCTTCAAGACCTACGGCATGTTCGGTTTTTTCCTCAGTTGGAGTCGACATAGCTTCACTCTGCATTTTAGCTTTCTGGGTTTTGGCTCTGAATTATAATTTCCATGGTGCGGATTCTGTTTTCGATTGCAGCGTCTATGTCTTCCAGCAGAATTGTTTGCATCCACTCAGGCATCGCAATAACTCTGGCGAAGGCTTTCTTTATTTTTTCAATAAATTCTTCTGGTTCCATTTTTTTAACCTCAGTAACTGTGAGTTTATTTCAGGATTTTTTTTGCTGGAATATACTTTAAGGAGACTGTCAAACGGCATCTGCTGTTAGAATGAACCAGTTCTCGATTTATCCGGGTGTCTCCTTTTCCGTGGCTGCCATGTCCAACACGTTTGATTATCCAGTTACCCAAGTTTCCCCTCACAAGCTGAGGATTGCTTGTAACCAAATAAAACGGCAAATTACTCTGCGACGAATAAAGCTCAGCCATGAAATTCAAAAGACGTTTTCCAATGCCTATGCCTTGATAATCAGGTAAGACCACAAGACGACTAACACGATAATAGTTTGCCAACATATGCACATGTGCGACCGCAATAAACGCTACAGGTATTTGCTGAAAAAGTGCAACATAGCACTTGACGCCGGCTCCAAGCTGCCCGTTTAGATAATGATATTGCCTAAAGACCTGCCACATGGAATTGCTGCATTTATGAACTGAGAGCTCAATTGCTGGGTGGCTAACTTTTTTTTTATAAACTCCATCGAGTCTGTGCAGAAAACCCAATCGGGCTCTAACCAATCAATAACATCATAGTGGCACGTGACTGCTATGAACTTCTTCTTTGTTCTTCGCACAGCTTTGCTTATGGCGTAAGCACTGACCTTTGCAATCTCTCGATCCACAACGCTTGTGAACTCATCAAAGACGATAAGGTCTTGATCTAAGCTCAATGCCCTTGCAATGTCTACACGCATTTTCTCGCCTTGGCTGAGTGCTTCATAGTTTTTGAGCCAGTCGGGAGGAGATGCAAAGCCCACACTGCAGAGATTCTTGGTTATGTCGTTTACCTGCAGGCTTGCTGGAAAATCATCTAGTATTGATTCGTGCCTATAGTCGAAGTTTTTGATGTAACTTTCAGGGAAAAGGGTTTTTGCGATGCTGGTTTTGCCTGTGCCACTTCGACCTACTATGACGCCGATTTGCCAGGATTCATTTTCGATTGGAAGCTCCCCGGCAAAATGTTTCTCCATTTTGCAATCTGTTAGTGTGAAGCTTCCGATTACAGATTGAGCTCGAAAGCTCTTTGGTTTTGTCCAGGTTTTTACAAACTCAAAACGCGGCATTTGTATCCTTCACCAATTAGTTTGTTGTAGATTGCTTCTTGTTGGGTTTCGTCTTCGCATTCGATTACTACTTCAAAGGATTCATCGAAGTTGACGCTTTTTTCTTCTTGACCCAAGGCGTTAGTTAATTTGTCGTCTGAGAGCATTAGTAAGTATTTGAGGTCGTCTTCTTTTCCAGCTTCAATAATGCGTTCGTACTCTGCCTGGTCAAGCTCTTTTTGGTGTTCGCCTTTGAGTTTGTTTAGAACTTGCCTTAGAAGCCGACGATCAACATCCTCGACAGGCAAGCGTATAACAGAAACTTCAGTCATGCCCAAAGTTTTTGCAGCTGTATAGCGCTGTTCACCATCAGCGATTAAGAGGTCCTTGTTGGTAATGATGGGAACAATAAAGCCCCATTTTTTGATAGACGCCTTAAGCCGCTCTAACTGGTCTTTGTTCATTTTGTTTGGGTTTTGCCCATCAGTTTGAATATCGCTGACTTTTACGGTTTCAGCCGGCGGAATGTTAATCGACATTACTTCACCAAGAGTTTTTCAATCAAGATTACGGCAAGACTAACCAGACCTACGAGACTTGCGCTGCCTAAAGCGATTAGAATTTTCTGGGTCACTTCAAGCTGATGAACTTTGGCTACCAAACCCGATTGCAGGTCCTCTCCAACCAGGGCTTTTTCAATACGGTTCACCTGAGACGTATTCTGATGAATCGCTGTAATATATGGGCAAACTGGATTCTTATTAGCATCCGGACAGACTTTATCAACTTCTGTTCTCTCCTCTGTTGCTTCCATTAATGTTACCTCAGCGCAGATTACATTTCTATTAATTGGAAAGCGCCTTCTCCGTTCGGATTACTAATAACTAGTCCAGGCTCCACTCTAGGTACTGCTTCGGCTACGGGCTGCCCAAAAGTTAACGCTAAATGATAAGTGATGTCATCAACTGTATCTAAGCAAACAGACTCTCCTTTGACCCTGTCAAAGAAAGCATTATCTCGAACAAATTGACGAGAATCTTTTTGTTGAATCCTAAATTCTAAAGATTTAGAGCTTCGTCTACCGCGTTTATGATTCATACTAACAAGCCGCACTCCCAACTTTTGGGTGAAGGGGGCGAAAACTGAAACCAAGAGGAGCTATCGCTCGCCCTAATATCGAGCGCAGAAGATATAGCATCAGTCTTAAAAAAGTATCTCTCGATAGTTTTTACAAAAATTTTACGGTGAAGACAAAGCGGGATTTTGAGTTATTTGTAAAATCGAAACTATGCCAATTGATCTAAGTTGCTTAAAAAGAGCAGATATTAGTAAATCATTTTCTTCTTTTGATAGACCATCATCTTCGAATTGTTTCTTTAGATAGCGGTTAAATTCATCAAATGCTTGCTGCGAATTTATTTCTGCCCTTCCGGCAATTTCTCTAGCTAAATTAAAAATACTTTTTCCGGCTTTATATTCATCACCCAGATTGCAATCAATTTTCTTGTCATTGAACAACCCTGTTAGCTTGGGTGATTTTGCTAAGATTTCATCGTAACTTGCTAACATCATCTTCAAAGTGCTTTTTTTGTTATCGAATATCGCTTGAATGGTCTTAAACAAGGCTTCTCGAGCATTCGGGGCATATTGGAGGAGCGATAAGATTGAAACACTATCCTGTGCATTCACCGATTCCTTGATAAGTGCCTTAACAACCTCTATCGGTCGGGTCTTAATGTCGGTACTCGGCATGATTTCTTTTAAGCCATCTTCGGAAGGGAAGATTCTGACCAGGAAACAAGGAAGTGGGACTTGAATTATATCAGTCTCGTTTTCATTGAACGTTTTTAGAGCAAGATTCCATACTTTGTCGAATTTTTTTGAGAACTCCTCAAAATTAAGATCTAGCGGAACAAGACCAACTCTGGTTGCTTTGCCAATTCCTTTTGACAACCGTACCAAATTAAGGTAATTTAGATCTTTCTCGCTTACCGACAATCGTTCCTCAGCTAATTCAATATAGCTTTTGTCATTTTCATTCTCCCTTTCAATAAGCCTAATACCAGGGGCTGTCCCCGGAACTGTCAAAAGGTACGCCGAAATAACTTGATTAACTAAGAACTCCTTAACAATTCTACCGTCGATAGCGTGGTTTAATAACTCTTTAATCGAATCAACATAGTTCTTTAGTGTTTGAATCTCAAAGCCATTATCGCGGTATTTGTTCAATGTATCATTAACTTCTTGCCTAAATTTCGAAAATAAATATACTGCATTAGGCGCCAACTTTCCTGCAGCTAAGTCATTTTTGAAGTATTCGAAGTTTTCTTTATCAACTATTCCTGACATAGCTTTAGTAATTGCGTTTTTCAAGGTTTCATGTGAACCAGAAAGTGTCTCTTCTGCAACAATTAATGTATATTGGAAAAGAGTTTTTGTAGCAAAATCTCTACCTTTACGCGACGCTTTCTGGCACAAAGAAGAGTATCCGGAATAGCCATGTGTACGCATAAACAATGCGGTAGCAGCAAGAGCAAGGTCGCTTTGTTGGTCATCATCTAGGATGATAGCTCCTACAGTTTTAACGACCAAATTCGATGCTAATTTTTCAAGTTGGTTTTCAATAGGCTCAACAGAGGAAATAGGACAAATTGATATTATCTCTTTAAGCTCTAGACGTTTTTCCGGGATTAAAACACCATTTGCTTTTAAGAAAGGGTAGAAATCTTCCAAACTTTCAGATAAAGTTTCATATTTAACATATACTGAAATGAATCCTGATAGGTTAAATGAAGACTGAATATTAAGAAGGAATCCGGTATTAACTGTGAATTTTGTTTTAGAAATGAAGGATTTTTCGACGAGAAGATTTGCCAATCCTTCCACTTTTGGCGTATTGACAATTTTTCCGTAGATATCTTGAGTTTTGTCCAAGCCATTAGCGGAAGAATATAATAACGTCAAGATTTCATCATCTATTTCAGTTTGAATATTTTGCGATAAAATTGTCAACAAACTTTCTTCTATAATTTCCGTGTTTGATGGAACGTAGTTATTTATGAAATCTAAACTAACTGGACCAAGTTTAAACTCAGAGATCATTCGTTGAATTCTATATTTTGAAGTTAAAATTTCATTTTCCATTTTTTCTGCTGCTGTCTCAATCGCAGCCAAAGAGAATTCATCACGATTCTGAATCATTGCCAATTTCAAGTGGTTTGTGAAAGCTGTTTTCTGAAAATCAGCATGTTTGGGCATGATTCTTTTGCGAGTTAGAATGGCTGCAAGTTCATCAAGTTCTCCACTGTCAATAATTTTAATCCAGGTATTAGTAACCTCTTGATCGCCTGCTCCACTTTGGATTAATAATTTAACAGTAATCAATTGTTTTGAAACAATTTTTTCGGCAATAAACGAAACTACATCTTCTTTCCATCCAGTAACATTTTGGGATAGTGGAATAAATTCTGAGATAAGTTCCTTTTTTTCGACTATGTGAAGCCCATAAAAGTCTAGATAACCTTCACAGCTTTTCTTGAATTCGGCCAAGTCCATGAAAAAATTTGATACGCGTAATTTGGCTTCTTCTAGGCTATAATTAGGTATCTGTTTCAACAATTCAGAAATAGTAAAAAGAGACTGCTCTTTGTCTGGTGCGTTCACAAGTTTTCTATCAACAAGAATATAAGCAATCTGTTTTATGATTTTTGTGTTATTTTGTATTTTTGTCCATAGTTTCCCTGCATACTTATCATCGAAAAATTCGTAATACATAAGTCGAAATACTATTGGGTCAATTTCTTCAAATATCATAGACATATCTTTGCTAACGTCATTAAGCCAGCTGTGAACGCTATCAGTTCTCCAGCTTTCTGTGACCATAAGGTCATTTGCTTCATCGAAGGCATCTATTCTATATCGTCGTAGTGCAAAAACAAAATTATCAACAAATTCCTGCTGTTTCAACTGGTCACTTTGGTGCTTTATTATTTTGTCCCCGTTTGGGATAAGTTCTAAGGAAAAACCTGCTAAGTCTCTAATTCCCCTTGAGGCTGCAACAGTGAACCATTTCATTGGCGATAAATTATGAGTAGATTGTGGACGTTTTGACACTGTCTCTTTTAGTTTCGAATTCTCCGTCTTAACTGAGACTTCTAAATCATTAATAGGAAGGGTTCTTGGAAGATGCCATAAATACACTAATGCAATAGAACTTAACGATACCCAACCAAGGAAGAACACTGCCAGTTGTTGAGGCATATAGGCGCTAAAAAGGTATCCACCTAAAGCACCAATTATAATTACAGAAATTATCATTGACATGAAATAAACATTGAAGTAGTTAAGAGCAGACGTAATGTTTTTTTCAGCATTACCAGCTACCTCATCTAGCGATAATTTAACTTCATCTTCAACTTTTTTCCCAAAATCCTGCAAAGCGGCAATATCCTTATTATATTCTCTAATCGCCTGATCTGTGTAACCATCAATTACACCGACCCACTTGGAAGCTGTTTTTTCTGTCTGATCTATTTCTCCGACAAGAGTAGCTCTATGTTTTTGGAGTTTTTCAAGCTCTTCTTCTCTATTATTAGTATGATTCTGATTATTTGAAAGGTCTTCTTGAGTCAATTACCTTCAGTTTAGGATGCATGCAAGTGATATTTTACACTTTGCCCTTTTGAGAATAGGAACATTTTGCAAGGTAATTGATGTAAATGAATAGGACAGAATGGTAATCTTAGTATCTTAATGTACTTTCTAAACTTAATGATAATGTGTAAAAAGTTATGTTGCTTCACTAACCTAATTCTTTTCTGCCACATCAGACGTTCCCCATGCATCCATAGAGAATCTAGTTAGAGCCCAGTGCCAACCTCTTTGCTCAGCAATTTGTTCTCCAAATTCTTTCTCTAACTGCTTATTCATTCGCAAAATCCTACGGCTAACCTGATGACGGGCAACCTTGAATTGCTCAAGTTTAGCAACTAACTCTTTAGGCAATAAGCCAAAACTCCCAGCTTCAAAAAGAAAACGCAAAATTTCACGGTCAACCTCATCTTCACAAGCTACTCGTTCTAGTAGCGACTTCTCAAAATTAAAAGATCCCTTTAAGCCAGCAAAGATGGTGCGCAGCATAAGTTTGACCTCCTCAATTTCTGAGAGTGTTTGCTTAAGGAGTTGCTGGTTATACTTCAAACGACCAATCTTATCGCTTTGACTGCGCTTCTTTTTCGGGTTTTGAGCAGGTTTTTCAGTGGTTTCCATATCAGAGTGCACACTCCAAGAATTCTCCAACATCAACAAAGGGCAAAAGTGACAGTGGGTAATCAGGACCAACTAATCGCAGAAAAGTGAGTTGTGAAAAGCATGGACTTTTCCCATGTCTTAGGGTATGCGCAAAAATTGCTTTTGAACAACTTTTTACAGACATTAAACACCGCTCCCATCCAAATCAGCCAGATAACTATTGATTGCAGAATAGCGTTTCATACTCCAGACGTCATTTAGCGAAGCTGCTTTTGTGATACGCTTGCAAGCTTTTCCTCTAAGTGAACTAATTTCTTGCCGTAACGCTAAATTAAGCAATGTATTCTTTTCCTCCAGGACCAGTCGGTGGCTCTTGACTAGTTTGAAAATCTGTAAGTTTACCCAATGCTTCGGCAACCTTGGCTAGACTATAACCCATTTTTTCTAGCTTCTCAAGGCTGCCTGAAATCTTCGCCAAATCAGTTAGAACGTTCTCCACTTGAACCTCCATCTTTTTCACCCGCTCAGGCATCAGCAAATATTCAACAGCTGCATCCCGACCTACATGATCAAGCTCGCCTTCATCCTCTCCAGGACTATCATCAATAACTCGCTTTGGAGTACTCACCGTAAAATAACGATTCAGCAAATTTGCAACTGGATCATCTACGCCGAGTTCATGACGTTTGTTAATTTGGCCATCGCCCAAAACGCAGCCGTACTTGCTCATCAAACCTTTTGCAACTCGGTCAGCAAGGTTCTTAGCTAAAGTTACCAACTCTCCAGGGCTTCGACCATAAAGTGTCTCGACGTGAACAATCCAAGAAGTCGTAGTGTGACGTACCTTAACGCCCTGCTCCAAGCCTAAAAGAGCTGTCCAATTAACCATCTCAATTCGTCGAAAATCTGCAGCTGGATAAACTCCTTCACGTAAAACTGGAAACTTGAAGAAACAGCGATGCAGTCGAAACACTCCGCTGCTAAATAGCACTCCCTCACATGATATGAGAAAGTTTTGACCTTGCTCAGTCAACTCGTAATCGACAAAGTTGCTGCGCTTTAATCTGCGAATTAAGCCTGCCTTCTCCAGCTTTTTCACGTAATAAGCTACATGTTGTTTTTTCCATCCACGGGCACGTCCAATCTTGGCCGGATACATCTTTACCTCGATTCCTTTGAGGATAGGTAATACTCTGGTGCGAACGGTAGAGAAGTCAAATTTGACTTTTGACTTTGAACGCGAAATAGTTTGACTTCTATCTTCAAGTTTGCTCTGCAAAAAATCAAGTCTCCGCCAAGGTGGATAAGGCATCATTTATTTTCGCTTTCATTTCTTCCTCGAAAGCGTCAATAGAAAACGTTAGGTCATCTAACGCACTGCAAAGTTTCCTATTTTCTTCCCAAAGCAATCGATTTTCTTTTTCCAGAACTGCAATTCTTTCTTCATAAGTCAGTAGAACGCGCTGAACTTCTTGTAAAACATCAGATTTAATTCTCTCTCTTATTGAATTATCGCCGTTTTGAATCATCGCCGGCTGCCTCCAAAACGTCTACGCTCAAGAGCTCCAAGCCCCGGACAAGAACCGCCGCCATGCGTGCAATGCCGATTAGAAAAACTGTATCGCTTACATGAAATATCTGTTCCGTTAGCAAGCGCCAACTTTGCAAACTTGCAAAAATACAAATTTTTGGAGCAAGTGTCGATTATTGCGCAGTCTTTTGAGGATGGATTACTTATGCAGGGATAATATCCGAGAAGGCATGGAGGCTTAAACGAATCAGCGACCGAGCTCATTTAGGGCTGCCTCCTATGGGCTGGAACTCAGAGCACGCATTGCTTGAAGCTAACTGATTAATTGACTTCTTACCCTTCAAGGCGGGCTCAGAGCAACGACCACACCAAAAAACACAATCCATACAAAGGAAAATGTCTGATGAAGTTGATTGTTGAATGTTTAGTTTGGTTAATTTAAAATTAGGTGATAAAAAAGAGGGAAAAAAATGGTACTTTTTAACGTGAGCATTGGTGAGGCCGCTGGGATTTGAACCCAGGATCGCATACGCCCCAGGCATGTATCCTGAACCATGCTAGACGACGGCCCCATTCCATGTTTACCGTTGAATTACGGCTATGTGGAGATAATCGAATCACTAATTAAACTTAAAGCTTCTGGCTTTGTCGATGGAACAATACTACATATTCGAAGCAAATTAAACTTGAAAATCTCGATCAGCCTCTATCAGTTTCACAAGAATTTTGATGCAAAATTTCAGATGCGAATAATGACTATGTTATAACTTGGCGCAAATGAACCGAAAGTAAGGATTAGAAATTCATAACGCTTTACTCTCTTACCGTCATTTTAGAAATATCACTTACAACTCAAGTTAACGCGGACAATTTGGAGAAAGAAAAAGGCAGTTGAATTACGTTTGGGTAACAATGGTGACTGTAAGAAATTCGAAAATGTGCTGTTAGAAACAATTGATCAAGCGTTTTCTACTTTAGGAGAAAACGTGAAAAAATCAATTTATTTTCACCTTAACCAAAAATTCATGATTACTAAGCAGGATATACCATACAGAATCGACGATTTTTCTGATGCACTTGAACAAATTTTCGGGACGGGTGCTAGAATGTTAGAGTTGCTTATAATGTCGAAACTTCAAAGAAAAATCGGATCCCACTATAAATGGGAAGGCCCAAATTGGCTTGTTCCAGAACTAAATTTTAGTCAATATGTATCATTGTTGAAGTCATTTTATGAAGATAATGAAGAAATTGGACAAATTGAGGTACTAATTGATGCAGGATATCAAAGACAAGAAAAACGAGCATAGCGATTACTTGGCATTACTGATTGATCTTATTCCAGATCCAGTCGTTGTAATTGATAACCGAGGAATTATTGTAGCTGCAAACCGAACATCGGAGGAATTTTCGGGCTACCTCAAGGAACAATTAATAGGAAAGAGCTTTGCTAAACTAGATTTTGTCGTCGACAAAGATTATATTTCGTTGATAGCAGAAAATGCAAAAAGTAGGTTTGAAGGCTCAATAATTCCTGCCTATGAAATTAAGGTTACTGCAAAGAACGGAGAAGTTCGATTCATAGAGGTAAAAGGTAACCGAATCAAAAACAACAGAAAATTATTAGACCTCGTAATATTTCGTGATGTAACTGAAAGTTCGCAGCAACAAAAAAAGCTTCAAAAGGATTTAATTGAAAGTGAAGAAAAATTTCATGGCATAACTAATTCTTTGAAAGAACCGATAATTGTGGTTGGGGAGGGCTCGAAGATTACCTATTGGAATCCTGCAGCTGCAAAAATGTTTGGTTATTTTAGTTCCGAAGCACTTGGCAAATGTGTACATGACCTTGTTGTTCCAAAGTCCATGTGCAGGGAAGCAAAAGAACGCATTGATATCAGCGTAAAGATGTTTGACGAAACAGGCGCGGGGTACTTCACTGTCGGAAATGTGGAGTTAGTGGGTCGCCGCAAAGATAACAGTGAATTCCCAGCTGAATTATCAATTTCACCAATAAAGACAGGTGGCAAATGGAATGCAGTTGGACTAGTAAAAGACATTTCTGGACGAAAAAAAACTGAACAGAAACTCAAAGAAGCCGAACAACGTTTCCACGTATTATTTAACCAAGCGCCTCTGGGTGTATTAGTAATTGACCCTAAGACTGCTTCATTTGTTGAATTCAACGATCAAGCTCACTTGCAACTCGCCTACTCAAGTGAAGAATTTAAAGAACTCACTCTTCATGATATAGAAGCAAAAGAATCAATGGATGAAACAAAAGAGCATTTAGCTGAAATTGTAAATGAAGGCATCTCCGAATTCGAGACCCTTCACCGCACAAAAAACGGCGAAATTAGATATGTCTTAGTTACTGCAAGAACAATTGAGTTAGCAAACAAAACATTGCTAAACTGCATTTTTCACGATATCACTGAAATTAGAAAAGTACAAGGTCAACTATCAAAATATTCTCAAAAACTTGAAGACATCGTGAAACAACGAACTGAGCAGTTAAACGCAACCCAGGAGAAACTGGTTAAATCAGAACGTCTTGCCGCAATCGGCGAGTTAGCAGGAATGATTGGGCACGATCTACGTAATCCTTTGACTGGAATCAAAAACGCAGCTTATTTCCTAAAAAAGAAAGGAAACACCATTACTGAATTACAGGCTAATGAAATGCTTGAAACCATCGAAACATGTGTAGATTACTCAAACAAAATTGTTATTGACCTTTTGGATTACTCCAGAGACTTAAATCTAGAAGTACAAGAATGTTCAATAAAAAATCTGGTTATTGAATCATTAGCGATGATCAATGTGCCTGAGAAAGTGGAAATCGTAAATCACATTTTAGATAAAACTCAGTTAAAAGTTGACCCAGACAAAATAAAAAGAGTATTCGTAAATCTAATCAAAAATGGTATTGAAGCAATGCCAAACGTAGGCAAACTAACGATTGACTGCAAAGAAACCGGTGACAACTTAGAAATCTCTTTTGCAGACACAGGTGTTGGAATTCCACAAGAAGCCTTACCGAAAATCTTTACGCCACTCTTCACCACAAAAGCGCAGGGAATGGGTTTTGGTTTGGCGATATGCAAACGAATTACTGAAGCTCACGGAGGAACAATAACGGTAAAGACTGGTAATGGAGTTGGAACAAAGTTCATTGTTACTTTACCGATTGAACCTAAAATTGAAATGGAGGTGAAAAAGTTTGGATAAAAATGCCAAAGTGTTAATTGTCGACGATGACGAAAACATAAGGAACACCATGAAAACAATACTTGAGGATGAAGGATACATCGTAGATTTAGCGGCCACCGGAAGCGAAGCAATTCAGAAAACCCAGGAAACAGCTTACAACATAGCGTTATTAGATATTCGATTACCTGACATAGAAGGTGTAGAATTACTAAAACTTATGAAGGATGCTACTCCAAGAACACGAAAAATAATGGTTACCGGATATCCGTCAATGCAAAATGCAATCATAGCTTTGAACAAGAATGCTGACGCGTACCTAATTAAGCCTGTTAACGTTGAAAAACTTCTAAACACTGTGAAAGAGCAGCTGAAATTGCAAGAAGAAGAAAGAAAATTTAGCGAGCAAAAAGTAGCGGAATTCATTGAAACTAGAGTCAAAGAGTTGTCTGCCAAATTTTAAGATTCTAAATCCCCTATTTCATTTTTCACCCAGATTTTATTAATTTGAATTTTTACGTTTGTTGTTGCATATGCACAGTCACGTATGTTAATACATTAAATTTTCACTATCCTTCAATGGGACATCATCTTTTCTATACGTTTTAAGAGGTGAAATTTTTTGAAAGAAAAAAAGGAAGGGGAATTCACAATTGTACAACGAAGAAAGAAAAGAGAAATAATTGAAGAAAACCATCATCAAGTAAATATTCCTTCAGACGTAAGTGACGAAGAAAAGAAGGCAGCTGAACAAACTGGCGACGATGCGACTTCAGGATGGTAAATAAACACAATTTTGGATGTTGCAAATCATGAAAACTATGCTCTAATGGTTCAAGGCAAATCTTTTTAGTCACTTCACAAGATACAGCTAATTACGGTAAAACGCTTGATTGAAGACAACATAATCGAAATAGGGCAAGTTGTTCACTTTTTCTCCAAAATCAACGTTGCAGTAATAAACTTAGGTGTAACCCTCACTGTTGGCGACCTTATTCTGGTTAAAGGACCCTCAACAGATTTTGAGCAAACTGTAGAATCCATGCAAATAGACAGAAATGAGATTAAACATGCTGAAGTCGGACAAAGCATCGGATTAAAAGTAGAACAACCAGTAAAAGAGAAAGATATAGTTTACAAGAAACTTTAAAAAAATATCTTTAGCAAATTACATTTTTATTCTTGTTGCCGAATTAATGCTTTTGCAAATTAACCATCCGCTGCTTAGATCCATTTACCCATAACAATTAAATCCGTAACCAGATAATGGGTTGGGGGCATCTTCCTTGACCGGGTAATTGTGGTCTCGATTCGATAAATTCTTTTATGGATCGACGATTTGTTCGGCTAACAACTTAAAAATTACTGATTGTGTATCATAAATTATTAGAACTTTTAGTTTTTATTCATTCAACGACTTTCAAGGTTATTTCATTTTTTTATAATATATTTGAATGAACACTCAGTAAAAAGAGCTCATAACAACTTTTTGCTCCAATAAAAAAGTTGATCGCTGGGCTTAATGAATTAGCAAAAGAGCTTAATGCGACAGTTACTCTGAATTTTTTCGCAAAACATCATTAATTCATAAATATTACTTGATAATAACCACTTAGAGCTTGATAGTTTGAGGATTAGTTTAGGCAAAGGAAAGCTATGGGTATAAGGAAAGACCAGCTAGCGGTAGCAGATATGCTCTGCTTTTCAACAATGCGTGATATATTCCATTTTTCGACTTATTGTGATTTTGGACATTATGCCTTATATCAAGATACTCGAATGCATATACTATGATACCCGACTGTAAGAAAAAAACTACGAGGAGATTTAGGAACATGATAAAATTTCAAATTGCGAGTGTGCGAATGAAATTCTCAAGAGCACAAAATAACAAAAACGGGCTATTGAACTTCAATAGCTTACCCGTTCAAAATTCAGGATTTTTCGGTAATCATAATAAAAATTTATGTAAAAAATTGATGGTGAAAAAACTATGAAAAAAATTAATGTGTTAGTAGTTTCAATAATTGTTATTCTAGCAATTAGCGCAACTTCTTTGATAAGTCAATCAGTGCGAGCAAGTACTAGTCAACCTTTCGCTGATAGCCAAGTCACTCCGACAATGACCGCTTTGCTATCTTCAAGTACTATCACTTTTGGCGATTCGGTAACTGTTACTGCAACTGTTAACGGAGTCTCAGGAGTTGTTCCAACTGGATCGGTCTATTTCTATGTTTCAGCTGATGGCGGTGTTACCTGGAGCTTGTGTGACACAGAAACTTTGGATAATACAGGTACTGCCACTTCTACCAGTTATACTCCGATGGCTGCGTCTGCTACTAGTGTTTCTTACGAGTTCTATGCCGTTTATGGTGGCGACAATAATTACTTGGTTTCTCAAAGCACTAATGTGCCTTTAACAGTCAATCAAGCTTATGCAGCTACAACTACCATGCTATCTTCAAGTAACATCAACTTAGGCGGTTCTATAACGGAAACTGCAACTGCTCACGGAATTTTAGGTGTTATTCCTACTGAAGGACCAATGTATTTCTATGTTTCAACTGATGGCGGCGTTACATGGACCTTATTTGACACAGAACCTTTAGACACCACGGCGACTGCTACTTCAATTAGTTATACTCCTTCGGCTGCTTCGGGTAATGGCGTCTCATATTTGTTCTATGCGGATTACAGTTGCGACAATAATTATTTGCACTCTGATAGCCCGAATACGTCTTTGTTGGTTAACCCGGCTTCCACAACTACAACCACTTCGCTGTCTTCAAGCACCATTACTTTAGGCAGTTCTGTAACAGACTCGATAACAATAAGCACTTCTGCTTCTGGCAATTTGCCTTCTGCAACGGGCACATGGAATATTTACGCTGCTGACAATTCGGCCATGACAGGAGAGATATCTATTGGAAGTGGAACTGTCTCTGGCGCCTTAAGTTATTCAACGACTACTAATGCATGGAGTCCAACTCACGCTGGCAATTGGTACTTCCAGGGTGTTTACAACGGCGACAATAACTATGCAAGCTCAATGAGCACTTCAACAGATGAGGTTCTTGTTGTGAATGTGGTCCCCACAGTAAGTGTTGCACCTTCTTCCTGGACCATGGATGTTGGTCAATCTAAGACGTTTACTGCAAGCGCTATTGGCGGTTCAGGGACTTACCAAAGTTATCAGTGGTACCTAAATGGGTTATTATCTCAGTCTGGCGCTGCGGCTGCATTGGCTTTTGCTCCGGTCTCCGCGGGTTCTTACTCGATTACTGTGACAGTTACTGATAGTTCGGGTGTGACTTCGGTTGTCTCTTCTGCTGCAACGGTGACGGTGAACCAACTTAGTATAATGGTTACCCAAGGGGCAAACGGAGTTATTTCTCCTGGAACAATCAGGGTCAATTACGGCGACTCTCCAAGCTTTAGCATAGAACCAAACACTGGCTACTATATTGCAAGTATAACTACTAATGGCGCAACGGTTACTGTTAATTCACAATCTGGCCAAACTTACCAGTTTAGCGCTGTTTCAACAGATGGTTCCTTAACCGCGACCTTCGCTATAGAGTCTCCATCTCAAACCCCAACTCCAACTCCGACACCAACCGCTACTCCAACTCCAACTCCCACAACGACTCCAACTCAAACTCCAATCTCAACAACCATACCTACAACAACGTCAAATTCACAAACTCAAACCAAAACTTCAACATCAACTTCCACTTCAAGTTCGAATCCGACACATACTTCAACTCCAACAAAAACACCAACTTCAACCATAGATCCGACAACAACATCATCTTCCACACCCTCATCTACAAGATTGTACAGCGTACTACTCGTCGCCTTAATCTTGGGAACAATCCTAATTGCGCTATCTTTAGTAATGGTATTCCGACGTAAAAGAAAGAATAGCAAATCTGCATCCAAACCTTAAAAGTTAATTTAGCTTTGCCCATTTTTGGGTTTTCACTCTTTTTTATTTGAATTAAATAAATAGTAATTCCTAAAGCTACGGAATAATTTCGCAACCATTATATTTTAGAAAATCAAAATCTTTCAGTGCTATCGTTCCATTGCTGATCAATCGCTGAATACGCGAAGTTTCAGTCTTTACAGCTTTTACGAGTTCCGCGACGGTAGCGCACACTTTGCCGTAATCTTCATCATTCCATCGTTTAGTAATATTTGCGTATAAGCAACGTCCGCCACAGACATTTAGAATAGAGCAGTTTATACAGGGCGGCTGGTCAACGAAGATTTTCTTTAAGTTAAGAGGATCAGTA
Organism: Candidatus Bathyarchaeota archaeon; assembly: GCA_003164295.1. Taxonomy (GTDB): domain Archaea; phylum Thermoproteota; class Bathyarchaeia; order Bathyarchaeales; family Bathycorpusculaceae; genus Bathycorpusculum. The sequence goes on along the minus strand of PLTA01000053.1, from coordinate 98,683 downwards.
TTACTTATGTTGCCTAAATAATATTTTTTCATTCCCCACATTGTTGGACATGGAATTATGTGGCCGTCAGTTTGAATTGCATAGTTTATCCAGCCTCCACCACATCGCATAAGGCAATCGTTCTCTTGATTTAAAAGTGAATTTGCGATGCCCAGCAACGGGTAGAGTTTTAAGACAACGCCTTTCTGTTTCATTTGGTCCACCCAGAACCTCGTAAGTTTCGCAACTCCGGGGATGTAGTTTTTTTTGGACCATTCTTCAAAGTTTCGTCTTTGATAATCATTGCCCCAAAAACCAGCGTTCAATTGCCAATGAATGGAAGAAAAAGAAAATTCATCGTTATCTAACAACCAACGAATTTGCTTGTAAATGTCGGTTTTCTCCATCACTGTGACTCTTGCAATTAATTCTCCCGCAAACCCGTTTTGCCTTATTAATTTCAAGTTGTTGATGACTTTTCGGAAGGTTCCTTTTCCTCGGTAATAATCAGTTAATGCTTCTTCACCGTCGATTGAGACAAGTATGGTGTGAAAGTGGTTAACATATTTAGGCTCTAACTTGTCAAGCAGCAACCCGTTTGTTTGAATCATATATTGTTTAGGCAAAACACTATCCATTATCTGCTTGACTTTGTCAATTCCAAGCAAGGGTTCGCCGCCATAAAAGGTTAAGACACAATCAGGGTCTTTCTCGCATATCTTACTAAGAAGATTGATGTCATAATTAATACGTCGGGGTAAATTGTAATCTACTTCTATCTTGTCCCCAAAATCTTCGTCAAAATCATCCAAGGATTCTCCGAAGCAATATTTGCATTGCAGATTACATTCGGATGTTACTATAACATGGAAGAACATGGCTACTAAAAAAGTTCTAACTTACTTAATAGTATTTATCAGCCAACTTTTTGGCTTCCTCATCGAACTTGTTGATTTCGTCTTTATTCTCAGATTTATTAATCGGTAAAGTTTTTTTCTCCTTTATTCCGACTGGCTTTGTCTGGACTTTCTCTAAAGCTTTTTCAACATATTTTTTGAGATCGTTTTCTTTCATTATTTTCTCAGGCAAAGTTTCTGGCGCATATATCAACGGCAAGACAGCGATGAACAAAAAGAAACTAGCAAGGGTAAAGGACATACCTAAACCCGTTTTTTGCATTATGAATGGCACTGACGGTTGTATCAGAACTGATAACAAGCCAGCTAGAAGGTAAGGTAATCCTCCGATCACATAGTATTTCTCTTTTGTTCCTTCGCCTGCCAAGTCCCCCCAAACAGTCATGAAGAAAACAGAGGCAAACATACCCCAGGCAGTACCATCTAAACAAACATATAAGTAACCTATCATTTCGCTGTAATTTCCAAAAGCACCTGAAATGCTTAGAATAGCATACTCGATACCCAAAATAATGAAACCAGTGATTACAACCCTTTTTCGTCCCACACGGTCAGCCAATATTCCTCCAACCAATGCCATTATGCCAGATATACCTAATTCGATAAACCCTAGAAACGTCATCAACGACCCGAAGACGGCGCTCTGGAACGGTGCTTCAATAAAATTGATGACAGAAAACATTATCCAAGGAGCCAGGTACAATAGGAATTCCCTTTTAGACAAAATCTTAGCGAACCCGTCATTAATCAAAACCTTCTTTGTTTCGAAGCGTTTCCTTGTAAGAAGAACAAACAAAACAAGGCCAATCCCTCTCCAGCAAGTGAGAACATAAGAACCAATTGGGCCACCATTAGTTTGCTGAGTAGAGATAATTGCTCCAACTGAAAGTGCCCCCAGGCCAAATAATAACCACGTGACTCCTCCATGAATACCTCGTTTTGCAATATTTGTTGAATCAGCGAAATAAGCCAGAGTTGATGGCAATCCAATACCAATTGTGATTCCAATTATCACTGCAAGCAATATGTTGACTAGAAAGTTATTTGATGAAATTGTTCCCATTAAAAACGATATAACGGTTCCAAGAGCCATCCATACTATCAAGCCATTTCTTCTTGAACGAGGTAAAACGATGCCACCAACTATCGCGGAAATTGCAATTCCAGCATAATATACGCCGTAAATGGAAAATTTTTCAATATCTGGAAAACCAATTGCCTCTAATGAACTGCTAAATATCACGTAAGTCAGAGTATACCAAATGAGACTATTTATCACAAGTACGAAAGCTGGAGCAAATTGCTTCCAGTCTATTCCGTTGCCACTATTGGTAACCCTGAGTTTCATTACGAATTCTGACCCTTCAATGAATATGCCAGATTTCTTTATATTATTTCTTAATTAAGAATACTTATCTTACAATAGTTGTGTACATGCGTACGACAATAAATCTTAAGTATTTGGACGTGTTCTACACAGATACAGAGGAGAGTAAAATTGAAGGCAAAACCAGTTCCAGTACGAGCATTTCCACCATAAACCTATAAATCTTCAAGCATGGAAGACACAATATGCTGCAATGTCTTAATTGCGTTGCTATCATCTAATGCTTGCAATATGCAAAGAGAATCACTAACAAGATCTTCCATGTTCTTTTTTAATTTTTGAACACTTGTTGATCTAAAGATTAAATCAACTAGTGAATTAATATCGTTTTGAGTAAAAGCTTTTCTTACAATAATATTTTCCATTTTATTCTTAGTTTTGAGGTCATGCATTGCGTAAATAATAGGAATGGGCAATCTCTCAATCCGAACCTTTTGTTTGAGTTCCTCTTTTTCAAAAACGTCAATAAACTCTTCTCTTAATGTGGTTAGAATGCCTACGTTTCGACCGTATTTAGCTAAAGCATCTGATTGCTTCTTAGTTCCTCCGCCCAAAATAGCGGCGATATGTATATCCGCTTCAATACTTGCAGCTTTATTTCTAACCAGTGACATACACTCATTCTCACTTAAGCTGTTTCGACCCCTAAACGATATTTCGGTTGCATGCGCATTTCCCATTTCGAAAAAGCAATTCTTTAGCACCTGCATGATATCGCGAAAGTTTTCTGGTGATTTTTCTTCGATTGAATCAAAAAATATTGTGTAACCCTTGATCAAAAAAGCGTCTGCAAGCAGTATGGTTAAATCTAAACCATATTTTCCAAACACTGTTGGCTGTTTATTCTTTGTTTTAGAGTTATCTAATATGTCATCTTGAATGTCGAAAGATGCTGCCATTAAAGCAAGCCCTGCTTCTGTCTGAATAAACTCCTCAACATCACCACCTACCGCTTCACAGGCAATTGAAAATAACCCTGCATGAGTAAAGTCGTTCCAGTAAGAAATATAATGGCTTAATGCTTCACGAAGTTTCGAGTATTCTATATTTTCGTCTAACATGCTTCTGCGCGAAAAATCTAAAGCTTTGCTTCCTCTATTGGCAAGTTCCCTCATTAGTGCTAATGTGGTTTCTGAAGGCATGCTTTAGAATACGGTTTGTTGTGTTTAAATAAATGTTGCAACATTAATACAACTTACAGATCGTCCGTTTCTGAGTTTTTGATTGTATTCACTTTGGATTATTATGATGTCACCCAATTATTCTTTTAACATATGGTATTTTCTTCAATGGAACAATCACTGCTAGGCAAATAAACAAAGTTACTGCGGTAATTAATGGGATTTCAATAATCGGGCTCATTGTGTTCAAACTTATTTTAAAGCCCAAAAATCCTCTTTGAAGCGTTTCTAACACAATTACGTGAAATAAATAGATTGGCAGAGTATTTTTACTAATAAGTTGAAAGATACGATTTGTGCCCGATATTTGAATGGCAGATTTCGGAAGGCTAAGGGTTGATAAAATTAGGAAGAGAGCGATTGAAGTGATTATAACGTTGAAGCTAGAGGCATCATGAAAGAATTGAGTATACTGCTCGCCCAAAGTACCAACTAAAAGGTAAGTACCCAAAACAGTCCAAATCAAACTTAATGCGAGAGCTAAATATAGAATTGAAGAACGGATTTTTATTTTGTTGATATAGGCTCCTAAAATAAAGTAGCCTATCAAGCCTGTTAGGGTAAAAACTGTTGCCTTAAACCAGGTTACTTGTGGGGTAATGCCTTGATATAACCCAAAAAGAGGCACAACCGCTGTTCCTACGAACCAAATGACAAGTAAATATTTTATAAGGTTCCAATTGGCATAAGCGATTATTACACGCAAGAGCGGCGTCAATAGGTATAGACCAATTAAAAGATAAAGAAACCAAAATTGGAAATATGGTCCAGCAAAGATGCCTTGTATAATCGAATTTGGAGTAAGCGCTTCAGAATTAACAAAGTAACGCCATGCGAAATAGGCGATGCCCCAAAAAATCAAAGGCAATGCAATTCGGTTGAACCTTTTTGTAAAAAATACTTTCAGCGGCTCATTTACTTTGCTTGGTTGTAAAAGTAAAGCACCCGTTAGTAAAACAAATAATGGTACAGCTGACCAAGCTAATGAACTGTAAACATTTGAGGTTACCCAGAGCTGCACTCCCTGTGGCGACATTATATCAATATTTGGGGCGGATTCTATCGCTGCGTGAAGGAGAATAACCAAGATAACGGCTACCGTACGAATTAGATCTACGGGAAGCGAGATGCGCCCATTTGGGTACAAATTCAGCCCCTAAATTGCTATATTCCATGATTCTGCATAAAACACTTTGCATAATACCCTAAAAATAGTTAAAAAAATTCTGCGATCTGTTTTTCACTAAAATTCTCGAAACACGAATCAATGTAAGAATGCTATTTGATCAGTACCCGGGCGTCGAAGTGGAACTCACTTTCGAAATTAATTCATTATAAATAATGTCAGCAATTGCCTGTGAGCCTTCGCCGTTTGGGTGAACTCCATCAAAAAAATAGTCCGAATGATCAATCATTGGAGTATAAACATCGATTACTGGCAAATTCGTTACGTTTGCTACCTCTTCAATACTGGGAATCACATAACTCTCAAAACTTTCTGTACTGAGACCTGTTCCATTATCAAAAACAGGGGGCGGCTTAACAATCCATATTTTAGGTTTGCTTGCAAGACTTTGGAATGCAGATATCAGCTTGTTATAATCTTTAACAAAGTTTGTAGTATTTTGTTTGAGAGCAGGGTTTGCATCGTTGGTTCCTAACATTATAATAACAATATTTGGCACAAATTCCTTTGCATCTTGAAATTCAGATTGATTCATGTAGGGTTTGTCTGAATCAAGCGCAACTGCGGCTCCCCCAACCCCAAAGTTACCTACCGAATAGTTTGAACCAAGCAACATCCAAAGGTCATTTGGGTATTCAAATCCCTCCGTTATACTATCTCCGACACATGCCACGCGAATTGGGTTCAAGGGGCTTTTTTTGTTCTCAACTTTTTGAAGCATAAAAAATGCAATCCCCGACAAAAATATGAAAACAATAATCACGATAGCCAATAATTTAAATTTAGTTTTCATGATTTTTCGTCTTAGTGGCAGTTTAGTCTCTTATAGTGCAGAGGGTGGGATTTGAACCCACGAACCTCTACAGGATAGGCTCCTGAAGCCTACGCCTTTGACCATGCTCGGCGACCTCTGCATTAAATAGTGTATTCAAAATTGATTCTTAATGATAAATAGGTTACCACTAGTATCGTTAACGAAGAAAGAATTGGTTTTCAAGATTTGGCTTTCTTAAGCTTTTCAATTATTTCTTGGGTTTCCTCTTCTGATGGATGAGTGATAGCTCCTGCAAGACAAATATCTTCACAACCCCTGCACATAACAACGCAGGCATTTTGATCCTTAACAACAGTTTTCTTTTTTCCACCAGTCTTTTCGAACCCAAAGGCTTTCATGTGACAGAAATCCACGCATTTTCCGCAACTGACGCATTTTTCATAATTAATTTTTGGGCTCCACTGAATCTTTCTTCTTGGAATACCTTCGTATGTTTCTTCTGTCATTGTTTATCGCCTTTTTCTTCAAAATCAGAAGGGCCGGGGCGGGGATTTGAACCCCGGCAAAAGGCTCCACAGGCCTCTAGGCTACCAAGCTACCTCACCCCGGCCACATTTCCATAGAAAATCTTGATTTGGTAGCACTTTAAAGACACCGAGATTATTTTCTTTTACGGAAAATTTTACCGCCATCATTGTACTCTCCGGTTACATATTCAAAGTTTGATTCGATAAAGCTGCATGCTTCTCCTACGTTATGAGCTACTCTAGTTATGAATTGATCTTCTGCGTAGTTTTGGAATAGTTGCTTATCTAGCTGAATGTATAGCATTGTGTTTTTTACTTCGCGGTGTCCTAAGAACTGTTGAACATGAAGCAAATCTTTAGTTCTATGATATTCAAGTGTGGCTCTGAAGTGCCTTAGAGTATGAAAGTGGATTGCGTTTAATCGTGGGTTTTGCAGTTTAAAGGTTAATCTTTTTCTTGACCGCGTGAATGTAGCTTTAAGGCTGTAAGCTGTTGATCCAGCGAATACTAACTCGCTTTTGCGTGACATCGTGTTAAGCATTGATAAGAGTTTACCACTAATATTGTCAAAGATTCTTGCATCGCTCCCTTTTTCTGGATTGTTACAGTAAATTAAACGTCTTTCAAAGTCCACATCTATCCAGCGTAATTGAATTGCTTCACCGCTTCGCATGGCAGTTTCAAACAGTAAAAGAAGAAAAGTAGCAACCGGGGGAGAGCATCCAGCGATTAGGTCGTTAACCTCTTCAGTTGTCGGGATAAATGGCAGTTTCCTAGTGACATTGCATATTGGAGCTTCCCATGTTAAGCCAAGATATTTTAGGAATTGCGAATAAGCGTTTGCTACGTTTCTTTTTCGGTTAGAACTCCATGTTTGTTTAGCTATGACTTCTTTAATTGTTTCTGGATTGGTTAAGTCTGCGCCTCTTTCCATCAAGATTCTAAGGCATGTTTGACTTAGCAGTACTGTGGCGTCTTTGTACCCTTGATTTTTCATTTTAAAGTGATAGTCTACTAGTTTTCCGTTTAGGTTTTTCAAGTCAACCGTAACAGTTTTGATTTCTGTTAGGTCGGCCATGTTTTTCGCTTCCTTTGCGCCTACATGACGTTTAGGAATTGTCATGGACACCTTATTATAACTTTCCGAGAAACTCAAGCCACATTTAGGACAAATAAAACGCTGTGTTTGTGTACCATCTTTTCCTAATCTATGTCCATTGTTAAAAGGATCGCTGCCACATTGAGGGCATTTAATTGAGACTTCAGAGGCTTGAGCTGCCGACAATCTTAAGTCTCACCCCTTGGGTTATCATTGGAGTTAGAGTATTCCCGGTTAGAATCGGTTAAAATTGCTCTATGATCTTCAATACACTTGTTATGAGCTGGTTTACCTTCAGTGAAACCATTACTTGGATTATTCCAGTCATTTTCCATAAGTGGCTTTAGGCAGAAATAACAAACAAGCTGAATAGGGTACTTTTCTGTTTCAGATTCAGAGTTTACCCCAGAAACCACAGAAACCCCAGATTGTTCTAACTCTTTAAAAGAAATTTCATTTTTAGTTTTTTCTTTTTCGGAGTCACCGTTTGCTGTGGTTTTTGGGGTTTCTGTGGTAAGTTCTAATTGTTTAATCTTAGTTTTAGCATCTAAGAGTGTTTTTTGCCTCTCCAAGTCAGTTTTAAGGCATAAACCTATCCAAAACCGTTTTTCAGTTTCCCCTTTTATCGTGGTTTCTATGTCTCTTATTTTCGGTGTGTTGCGTAGCCTATCGTAAAATTTTCTATCGGTCTCAGGTGCAGCGTTCATGTCCTCACAATAAAGTTTATAGTTGTCATGGCTCAATTTTCGGGGAATATAATAATCTAAGCCAAAAACGCAATTATCATCTAGCCATGCGCCTATTGGATCGCTTGCTCTTTTAAATTCGGTCATTGTTTCGGCTGTTGTTTTGCTTTTTGAAAAGTCTCTATTTTTGGCTAATCTGTGCAATCCCTCAAGCATCCAGTTTAGGATTCCGCTAACTTCGTTAGGGTCGCTTAACCAAGTTTTTTCTATGTCGTCTTTTTGGTTCTCGCCTATGAAACTGTTTGGAAATTTGAGAATTTCTACTCTATCCCAAAAACCTAAACTTGTATCTTTCACCGGGGGAAAAGAGTTTCCTAAAACAAACGGTTTAGCCATGTTCTTAAATTTAAGTCGGTGCTGCTTGTTTTTCACTTCAGCATCTATTGTGTCCTCTCCAGTAAGTTTCTTAATTAAGGCTGTTTCTAAGTCGTTTTTTGTATCGGGTTCGCTGCTCACGTTGATCAAACAGCCATATAGGTTAGCTACTGCAAAACGGTGCTCTCCATCGAACTCTTTTAACTCTACATTAGCGCAACATTCAGAACCAATAATAAACTCTAAAGTGGCTATAATTCTGCCTTTTCCGTTTCTGCCTAGTCCATAAAACCAAAATATTTTATGTTTAGGCATACCTGGGAAAAGCGTGTAACCCATGATTTCCTGCAATAATGTTCTGTCTGCCTCTTCCGGTAAGATTTCAATAAGAAACTTAAGCCATATCGGACATTTCTTATTGTCGTCATAGGTAACGTTCAGCTTGAAAGTGAAAATTTGCTCTTTATTGAACGGCTTTAAAGTTTGGGTTTCTAAGTCTAATAATCCGTTTTGAACTGGAATGGCACCTGTGAACCTGTTAAATTCTTCTCGGGAAACATAGCTCTGTCTTTCAAGGTGCTTGAGTATTTCTTCAATATAGTAAGTGTACCCTTCAGGGCCTAGCTTGTCCTCTAACTCTTTTTTGAGTTTGTGCTCTGCTTTCTTATAGATTCCATCTTCATAATAGTATAAATCTTCTAAATCAGTCGGGGTTTTGAAAGTATAACGTGCGTTTAAATCGTCTAAGATTTCTGCTAACTGTGCCTCTTTTGCCTCTCGTGTCTCTGTCTTTTTGGTTTTTGTGGATCGCCTTTTACATTTTGAGCAAACGGCATTAGGGTCGGAAACAAAAATGTCATAGAGAGGTATGCTTTTTTTGCCGTCTTCATGTTCTTTAGGTGTGCATGGGTTAGGGTTTCCGCCGTTTGACTTAAAGGATTTACCGCTCTCTATTTGCGTTTGAGTTATAGAATGTTCATAGTCTCTGCCTTTTTCATCATAGACGGATTTGAAAAAATTATGTATCTCTTCATCCTTGAAACTCTTAGAGAGCATGAAAGATAGTAAGGCTAACCGTTGATTGTGCTCTAACCGAATATGCTTAGCGTTTACAGTTTGGTTAATACATTGATACTGCAAAAAACCATATTTTTCCAAGATTTCAGTTAGAAACTTTCTTGTATCTACGCCTAAAGTATTATCTGTCAATAGTGGTGTTTGCTTGACTAAAATATACTCGCCTTTTTTGCCTTCCGCGTCTATTGCATGGCCTCCCATCGCTGCATATTGATTATTCAAAAACTCTGTATGTAATGGTTTTTTGAATGGGTTAGAATTGTCTTTTTCAGTAGAAAACCATAAAACTCTATAGCCTAGGTTAGGCGTCCTATAGGTTAAAGTGTTGGTTCTCGCTCCGAATTTTTGAACCCAGAGACTATAGATAAATTCCCAGTCAAAATCAATCGTATTAACGTTATTTAGCCCTGTAACTATGCCAAAATTCCAAAATTCAGTTTTAGAGCTTTCACAGTATTTTATTAAATCCTCAAACTCTTCCATTGTTTGAGTTTGCTTTTTCCAGCCTTTCCCTAAACTTTCGGGGTTCTTGTCTCGATCTCCAGTCACTATTACCCAGTCGGGAAAACCGCGTTTAAGCTGTCTCATATCATCAACATTGAAAAGTATCGTCATTGTTTGCGCTCCGTTTTGGGCTTATTTTCAGCTACGACACGGCACTGGAGCTTAAGTTCTGGATCGCAAAAAGCGCATTTGTTGCCATCTATTGGTTTAGGATAGTTGCCAAGACAACCGGGTACACTTTCAGTCATCGCTTGAGCCTCTTTTTTGGTACAGCTTGACTGCATGCCTTCGTGTTAGCTGAAGTATGATAATTTAGACTGCAACGGTAGTTTTCAAAATGTCCACAATTCCGGCAGATGTCCACTTTTGACTCTATAATATCGTTGTTAGCAATCTTTTTATTTTGTTGCGGGTTTATTGTCATTGTGGAACCTGTCCTTCCAGTTTTTTTAAACTGGAATAGGCTCGTTTTTCAGGAAAACTTGAGGATTAAAACCCATAGTTACAAGCTGTTTGCGTACAGCATCTCTTACAAACTCGCTTTTTGAAATGTGGCTGTCTTTTGCTACTGCTTGCTCAACGGCTAAGTCTAAAGTGTTTGTTACCGGTATACACCATGTCGTTTTATCGGTTCTTTCCGTCAATCTATATACCTTCTATGTAAATGTTATATACTACCTTTCACAGGTATAAAACTAAGCGAAAGGTAGTTTGATTAAATGGTGAATCAAAAACCGGCAAAACAAATAAACGCGCAGAAATGGCAACGTATGAAACTCATACTTAAGGAGCTAAGCGAAAAACCTCTCACCTCAAACGATATAACTAAACTCGTTTTCAAAACTGCTGCGAATAGATCAGATATACGAACAATTCAAAACTATCTAGCTGAATTAATCGGTTTAGAGTTGATAAGCTATGACTCTGCCAACGGGGTTTATTCTTCTAACAAAAACAAAATAGTCTTTCAATCAAAAGAAGATTATGAAATAGCTCTCAAACATTCTCAACTTTTAGTTCTCACAACAAAAGACCGTCAAGGGCTTGACAGTATAGAACCTTTTTTTGAACTAAGACGTCTTACGTTTTCTGAAGATTATAGGCTTGACGTTGAGGATGAACGCTTTTTACAACACTTGAAAACTGGATACTATGACATAATTCAACTTATGGAAAAATACAAGCAAAGGTTCAAGGAGTTAGGCCTTAATCCGAATTATGATCATAGTCCCAAATATTTAGAAGAACTCCTTAACCCTTCCAGAGTTTCGGAAAATGAAAAGCGCGTGCGACAAGATCAAGAGCTTTTGGATATGCGTGATTTACTGATTGGAAGGATTTACTCTTTAGTGGATCGAGTTAAGCATGGTATTCCTTTAGAAGGTAGCTGTGACGCTTGTCCCGGTAGATATTTTTCAGTAAAAGAAGGTTAGCTGAGCCATCCACCTAACATGATTACTCTTTTTTGGTAGCTTACGCTTTTTTGAGTATAACTTTGTCGTGTTGACGGGTTTTTCTAAGAAAAACGAGCGAACGAACGACCTTCTGCTTTATTATTAATAGAATTATCAAACGGAACTCTGTTTAAGCCTAAAAACAAACAAAACAATGTTAATTCTCTCTTACAACTCTAAGAAGGAATCAACATAGAGCAAAAACAATCAGGGTTTAACTCTTTCTTCTTTCAGTATCTCTATTAATGAATTGCATATGAGCAAAAACAACAAAAGAAGCTAAACTGCTTTTAGCATTTTCTTAGCCAAGTTAGACGCGCCTAGTTTAGAGTAATGAAGTGCAGTCTCATAATCCAACCAGCCAAAGAACTCCATAAGATCAGCTTCGGAAAAGTCGTACTCTGCTTTTAATTGGCTCGCTCGCTGTGATCTAAACCAATGCTGCCACAAGTGAATAGTATCGCATAGTTTCTCTCCAGTTACCTTATCGTTAAAAGGAATATTCAACCCTAGCTGATTGAATAACGGTTTAGGGATTTCATCGTTTAAACGTCTTATGAATTTGTAACCCCATGAAACCGTTAAGGGTTCGTGTGTTTTGTATGGGCTTGAGAAAAGACGGCCATCCTTTGAGATTTCGAGATAGCCTAAAAGCTCAGTTGATAAGGGTTCTTTTAGTAGCATAGGAAAGGGTTTTCGCATGGCTTCTATATGCTGCCTAAAACTTGATCCGTCAGGGTTCTTAATTTTTTTCCAGCGTTTTTCCAGCTTCATGTTTGAAACAAGAATAAACTTTTTGCGTTTGTTAACGCTAAAGTTATCCTTCGCTAAACCTAAAACCTCTCCAGCTCTACCCCCGGTCTTAATTAAAGCTGTTAGATACATTTCGTTTCTAGGTGATCCAGCATATTTTATTAATTCTTGGATCGCATCCCAACCGCAAAACTCCAGCACATAATCATAGACGTTTAACCTATGATAGACACTAAGTTTATTGCTAAATAATACCGGTGTTGAAGCGTTAGAATTGATAGTCATATTTATTATTCCTCTTGCTTGAGATATTCACATACGCTTGATTTACTGCGACCTAAAACAAAAGCGATCTCTTGCATACTGTATCCTCTATCCCTTAATGACTCAGCGTTTTCCTTGTCTATTTCATCAAAGTATCTCGGTTGTGGTTTAGCAATCCTCAAAATTTTAATACAGCACCAGTAAAGAGTTAGTTTTGCTTCCATGCCAAAACATTGATTATGTTCTTTAACGTCTAAGGGTAACTGATCTTCTAAATATCCTATAAATTGCTCTAAATTAATTTGGTTGTTTTCTGTTTCTTTTGCTTTATTTTCTTGCTGATTTTCCATATCATCACTTCTCCATATTATTTTTTGCATTACCGTTGAGCTTTTCCTCTAACCTTTCAAGGTGTCTGATCAAGTGCCGGGTAACAATCCACACACCAAAACCTGAGCCTATCCCAACAAAGAGGCCGTTTGTCATTGAGTTAAGCAAGCTATTCCAATCCATCATTTTCCCTCTTTCCTTTGCTGTTGTGTTTCTCCTCGGGGTTTCTAACTTGCTTAATAACAATCCAAAAAGCAAAAGCTGAACCGAAACCGAGAAAGAAACCGCCTATAAAATCAAGCATCTAATTAAAGCGCTCCCCGGCGACATACATGATGATAATAAAAATTGTACTCGCAAAACTGTTTTTCAAGCCTTCTTACTGAAAAGAAATAGTTTACGTGTGCATGTTTTTGTTTGTTTTTCTCGTTTTTTATTGGTTTTTCCCGGGATTTTGCCAATTTCACTTTTCAGCCTTCTTTGCTCTCTGTTGGCGCTTGTGATCTCTCCAATATTCCCTTATTTCAGAGGAATTTTTGAACTGTTTAACGGTGTCCATGACAGAAAAATGTTAGAAATTAACTTAAAAACAGCATATAATTATAATTAGTCGCTACAATTCAGAATAAAGTCATTTAGCATTTAAAAATATCAATACATCAAGTATTGAAATTTACTCTTAAGCCCATCATCTTAAGTTCAAAGTCTGTACTGTGACAGCTAAATTAACAGGTTTTCTTGCTTTAGCGATTGCCTAAACGAAATGACGACATAAATCTTAATGACCAAAATTATAGGACACAGTAGTCAATGCGTAAGGTGTACTTGTGCTTGACGTAGCTAAAACGGTTCCATCCATTTTAAGGATTGATATTGTTAATGTGCCACTTGAGCCATCGGCTTTTGCTGCACCGGCAACCACTACCCACGGAGAACTGCTTTTATCCAAAATCACTGTTTGTGTGCCTGTTCCACTCCAACTTTGGACATTTGCTATACTGCCACCACCATAAGCCCCTGACCATGACCCACTATATTGCACTTTTATTTGAACTTGAGTTATGTTTGAGTTAGACGTATATGTATTGTAAGCAAAACCTGCTATAACCACAATAACAACAATTGCGATGACTATTACTATTCCTTGCACGAGATGCCTAGTGAATCTCGCTGTTTTTTCAACTTCCGATTCTCTTGGCGGTGGTGGTGGTAATCCCATTAAAATCACTCACTTGTTCTATTCAACGCTATGCAGATTTAAGGCTTATCATGTCCCGTTTGAGATGCTTTTTCTAACTCAGTTAAATCAGCAATAATCTTATTCGTTAAAGTGTTGAATCGCTCTGGGTTGTGCTTCTTAAAATTGCTTAGTCGGCTTCGTGTTCTCATAAATTTATTCCAGCTCTTCTTATGTCGGTTGCTGCAATCATCCACAAGCAAAGAAGGTAGTTTACGCTTAACCCTATCAGCGTTAACCATGCTAAAAGCCTCCAAAACAAAAAAGGGAAAAGGTTACGGTTGACCTCAACCCAACGGACAGAAATACCTCACCCCGGCCACTATTCGTTGATTTCGACCACTTTCGGTATCAACAATATTCTTGGTATCCTGCTATTTTCTCTTTCTGAGGAATATTAAGTTGTCCTTTGACAAACATATTCAAATCCAACTTCTAAGAGACTTTTCACTTCTTCACTATCAGATGTTACTTTGACTGTAAAGCCATCGCTTGATGATTCAAAGATTGTCCGTTCTATACTTATGTAGATTTCAGTGTTTCTAAGGTCTTTATGCCCTAAGAAACCTTTGACGTAATATGAGTCTTTTGTTTCGTGATACAATTGGGTTTGCCCTGCTTGCTCAGTCGCAAGTGAATTTTTCCGCAAATATAGCGGCGCTATAAGGTCTTCGTGGGAGGGTATAGGGTAAGTCTGTTTCATATTTTATTTTTTTTATATGTTGTGATTATAAACTAAAATCTGATTAACCTTCTCTCTACTATGGGGTCCAGATTTCGGAAAGCCCCGAAGGGTCACTAGTATAACGAGGCGCGCTATAAACAAAAACAACAAAGCACATCAAGTCAATTACAAAGCTCTCTCATTAAATCAATTAAACACGATCCGCTCTGTTCTCTACGTTCACAACCGCTCCGCCTGAGCAAAAATTAGACCTTCAAGAAAGCACCCAGAGAAAAACAGCGTTATCCAACATAAACTAAATTTCAGTAATGTGTCGCCTTCTTGAAGTCAATCCATTGGTTATCCTAGAAGTGATTCATGATAAAATCCCTAACGGTTCTATGACTAGCCATGATTTCGACGATCTTTTTTGTAACTTTGGTTAATTGCACATCGAACAGCCTTGTTATAACCAACGAAAGCGCAAACGTAAATATGCCAAAGAAATAAAATGTAATAGCGTTTATTTTGCCAATATACAAGATGAAAAAGAATGTAACGGCTGAAGCTATAAGTCCCATGATGTAGGATCTTATAATGAAATAAAGTCTCTGCAACCACGTAGAAAACAATAGAACCTTGATTACGGCTCTTTTCTCGATATCACTTTCAGTTCCATTGCTTTGCTTTGTAATACTTCCTATCTGTTGCAGTACCCTTTTTGCGTAATGAATGTCTGCTAAATGTAATATTTTTTTTGCATAACGAGCGTCTGATAAATTTGTGGCAGTTGCGCTTTCAAGCTCTTTCAAGATCCTTTGTGCGATTTCATCTATTTCGGCATCTACTCGGTCTACTTTAGCATCTTTGGTTACCATTATCTCACCTCAATATTCTAGTATCTTATTCCATCTGTGTTTCTAAATCTTTGTCCATAAAAAGAGCAACACGTATACGCGCCTACTCCTATTCTTACTCACGCACGCTAAGTGAATATAATGACTGTCTCTTTTTAGCATTGCAGTCACTGTCTTAGTCAGTAACGCATTTATACAATATTGTCACGCGCGCTGGGTATGGGTGCAGTTGTATTGTTTGGGATCTTGAGGTGTTTTTTGGGATAGATTTATCTAAAAAGTGAAAAGCCTTATAAACGCTCTACTAACATCGTGAGCCATCTTCAGTCACTTCCTTATGTACAAGGCGATTGAGGTATGGTTTACGATAAAACATTAACGGCTCAAAGCACCTTCGAAACTACTGATCAGCAACACAATTTATTTATAAAGAAAGAATCTCGTTTAATTTGTTGCAAACGGAATATGACAATTAACGGACCCAAGTCGAGTGTTTGGCACATTGCTACAATCGGAGTTATAGCAACCATGATGGCAAAAGATTACTCTGAGAAATCAATACGTATGGAAAAAATTAAGAAGCCGATCGATCATTCGATTCCGATAAAGTGGATGGCTTCTCATTTATTTTCAACGTTCCCAATAAATGTAGTGTGAGGTCTGAAGCATGAGTCAGGAGACCACGGATCCGACTGAGGCACCGACAGGCGGTTTTAAGTTACCCAGATCGGTCATAAGGTGGATAGCCGTGGGCTTAGTTCTAACATCCGCCGTTGTTATCATTATCACTTTATATTCTGGCGTGAAGTTCTCGGATTTTGAAAGTATCGGTTTCTTGGCATTCGGCCTAGCAGCTGCTGCATCTGTGGCCAGACTCCTCGTCCAGATTGTGCGGTTCAGAGTAATAACGGTAGGCTTGGCTGATGACCCGAAAATGGATTTAAGTGGTTTGGCGCTCACCAGAGTAAGCAGCGAGTTCATCTCGATAGCGACACCCGCATCGAGTACGGGCGTCTTTCTACGCACTGCCTGGCTGTCGAGCAAGGGGGTGACCGGCGGCAAGGCGCTCTGGATTGGCTATTTTGAGGTGCTCATCGAGGTATATGTTGGTGTTGGTCTCGGAATTGCTGGGGGCTTATACGCTTTCTTGAAGGGCGCAGTCGTCCTAGGGTCAACAATTGCCGCGATTGCGCTGGTCGTGCTTATTGGGTACACGATTATTTTCATAATTCCGGCTTTGAGACCCGTCAAGGTTCCTCATTTTGTTTTCAGGATTGCGGAGTATCTGGTAGGTGGCCCAAGAGCTACAGCCCTCTATCTTCACGCTGTCGTCGGCTCTCTGAATTTTTCAGTTTCCGCGCGCTCGATTCTAACGAGACGTATGTTACCTGTAGCGGTAAAGGCTGTTGTTCTGACCATCGTTGAGGATTTGTTGGAGGGTGCGACTCTCTGGTTTGTGCTAAACGCTGCAGGCTTGAAGATCGACCTGCTTTCTTCAACCATTGCAGTCTTCGGTATCGACACCATTGCTCAACTCCCGATATCCATAGGCGGCGCGGGAATTACGGAGCTCACTATACAGGCCTACCTGACTGAAATCTATGGATTTTCCTCGTGGGCGTCCATTATTATATGGAGAATCGCCACGTATCAAGTCCTACTAGCGACAACTGGTATCATATTTCTGTTCTTCGTGCGCAAGTATACGAGGAATATCCAGAAGGTACATGAAGAGGAGAATCAGAAGGATGCCAAAGGATTCTTGCAAGACGGGGAATAGAAATGGATAGCCCAGAGCAAGAACAACGGGCAGGAATCACGCATTGAGCCGTAGTACTTCTACGCCGCAGGAATCATCTAGAACACCTGGGTTCCAGCGAAGCTGATCATTGCAAGGGCGTTCTCGAACGTTATCATAAAGCCAATCATCCGGGTGTATACAATCGGGATTACGTCTCAAATGCCCACAGGATACACTCTATGCTTGACTCTTTGGCACATCCTGAAGTAGTATAAGCATCAACATTGCAGCACGGCGCAATCCAAGTTCCTGACGCTCTACCAAAATGCTGAAATAGTTGGGTTGGTTGTATTTTTTGTCGTAAGGCTGGTCGTTGAATTCATTGTCAGCAACTTCAGGGATGGAAAATTTTGAAACCACGTTTGCAAATGCGGTGCACGGCGGACTGGATAAGGTTCTAGGGCAGAGCGGGACGGCGGCGGTCTTAACTCACATGAAGATGACTAATAATCTTCCCGACCCGGCTGAATTCCATAAGAAGTTGCTCACACTTTTCGGTAAAGAAGCAACACTTTCCCTGGAAAGAGCGATAGTTAGGGATCTTGTGACGAGGCTCAAGTGGGCGCTAGAACTTTTGAGTATAGAAGGACCTTTCGATTTCAACACGACCATGCAGAAGATACAGAAGGGTATAAAGAAATGACGACTATAAAAATAAAAAGCCCAGGATTGAAACCCCTTGTTCAAGATGATAGCCAAGAGGGTACTGCTGATTCTGGTTCAGATGATCTAGCGGAGACACGGATTGCTGCTGTACTTGGTCTGAAACAATTCACGCAGCGACCCGTCAGAACCTTACTCGTCAAAGGTCTCGCAGGTACTGGCAAAACAACAATCGCCCTTGAAATTCTCAAGGCAGCGGGCAAAGGGAAAGGCGCGTACATATCCTCAAGAGTTCCAAAAGAACTTCTTGAAATGCAGATACCAGCCATGAAGAAGACCTTACAGAATCATGAGTTCTTGGACATTAGGCTCGAGGACGCGACATCAGCACTGGATTTTGTCATCCAACTGACGGAAAAGAAAGTCAGAACCATTGTTTTTGATAGTTGGGATGGTCTCGCGAAGGAATTGGAACCGAAGGAAAGGTTACGAGCCGAGAAGACTCTGATGGCCCTTGCAAATAATTCCGGCGCCCAACTTGTCTTTGTTAGCGAGGAACCCGGCGCCACGACCATAGACTATCTCGTCGATGGTATCCTAGAGTTGGTGAGGGTTGAAGAACAAGACCGTGCGGTAAGAGAATTTATCATACACAAACTGCGTGGGACAAAGATACCCCAACATAAGTATCTCTTTACACTTCTAGAAGGAAAATTCACTTTCTTCGGGCCCTACGCCATTCCAGATTACTCGAACGTGGACAAGTTTGTTCGAAGGTCTGACATTGATGGATGCTATTCTTTCGGGAGTGGTGCTTTGGATAGACTGTTTGGAGGCATAATTCCTGGGAGCACCATGGTTATCGAATATGATGAGAATGTTCCCTACTCTGCGCTCAGAACAATCGAGTTGCCTCCAATCATCAACTTTCTGTCTATGGGAAGGAGTGCAATCCTTCTCCCATTACCAGGCGCAAATGACGAGCAAACGAACTCGATTCTGGCTAAAACACTTAGTAAAAGTGTTGTCGGTGACCGACTCAACATTCTCAACATAGTCAGAACTAGTGACGTTGAGACCACGCAATTGCTGAAAAATGTCACACCTAATGAAATCCATGAAATGGTAACTAGAGAGACGACGCGACTGCGGGAGAAATCGAAGGACCAGTCCGTGTTACTCGTAAAGTCCGTGAGTGCTCTTGAAAACTTGTTCGCTTCGGATTTGGATTCACTGCTCGAAGTGACTTCCCAAGAGATAATCACCCTCGCACAGTCGCATGATGCGCACATACTCTTCTTAGCAAAGGATTCGCCTATCCGGTCGCGCATCCTCTCGATGAGTTCCAGTTACGCAAAATTGTTCGTTAGAGATGGCACCGTTCTAATGTTTGGCGTGAAGCCTCACACTGGAATTTACGTATTACAACACCTCGAGGATCCCACTTCTCCATCACTAACTCAAATGGTGTGATACGTTTCCACATCCATCCATCATATTGTTTGGGTTCCAAGCTTGATTAGGCGTTTTGGGAAGCGCGCGCCGCATTTAGTGGTCGTTTCAATGTTTACTTTTTAAGGGATTTCGCCCAAAAGCAGTAAGTCTCAAGTGAACGCCTATGAAAAAGAAATAAGATTGTTTGGAGCCTGGGCAAGCATAGGCTTATAAAAATGGTTCATTCCTTTCAATAATTCAAAGCAAAGTTGACTAATTAACCGTTGAGCTCAGTAGTGGTAAATTTTCCAGATATTAAACTATATTATGAAGCAATGCGCCAGAACTTCAAGTCACTGGACAGTAACATTTACGTTTTCTCAGCAATATTAACTTGTCTTTTTAGCACAAGAATTCAATCAGTAAACGCAATTAGTTTTGTGTTGCTAAATTTTTTACCCATGGATAATGGGGATTTGATATCAAATATGATGTTAAATTCGTAAAGCTAAAGGCTAAATTGGAATAAGGGGAGGATTGGTATTTTTTTGGCAAGTACCTTTAACTTCAAGTTTTTCTGTAGATTAGTCTTAAGAAGGCTGATTGGTTTGACAGATGCTTGGCGGGAACCCTACCATGTTGTTATTGAATTAGAAAATAAAGATTGCAAAATGGTCAAAAAACTTGCGTCCTTAGGATTTAGCCACCTAAAAGTTGTTGATGTGCGCAGTTCAAGCAGCGGATGTGTTAGGCACCTTATGGATGTGGGCGAAGACCAAGCGCCCAAGGTTCCACATGAACTTGCAGCTAAAGGGCATGTTGAGGGCAAATCATCAGTATGGGTTGAAAGCGAAGGTTGCCAAGTCTGCAACACCATCCTGTCGCATGACGCTTTTTTGGTGTCAGGCAAAAGCATCCAAGGCAGCACAATCACTTACAGTTTCATGGTGGCAACATTCGAAGCCTATAGAGGTATTATAGGCGACCTAGAGAAATCGGGCTACAATGTTAATGTCCGGAAAGTGGGCAAGTTTGAGCAGCAAATAGGTGTTTTAACGGAGAATCAGGAGCGTATCTTTTGGCTTGCATTGAAAAGCGGATTTTTTGACTATCCAAGGAAAATAGGTATGGCTGAGCTTGCTGCAAAATTGGGAATTAGTCCTGCCACACTGTCAGAGATTGTTCGCAGAGGAACAAGAAGATTGCTGGAACATTATTTCAAACATGACCTCTAAATAAGCGAATATGGACGTTCCATTGGAAAAGAAATCAGAGTCAAATCAGCAAACTCTCAACAAATTAAAAAATAGTTTTGAAAAAAACTAAATTCTTAGTAAAAGATTTTCAGTGTATTTGCGTATAACATCGACAAATTCGCTGATTGTTTCTGGCGCGTAAGGCTTGAGAGTTTGGAATTTCTTGTCTAAAGTATCGTCTGGAATGAATTGTTGGAGTGCGTGATTTTTTGAACCTTTTACCATTTCACCAATGCAGGTGGCGTCTTGCGCTGTCACTATTTGGGGAACTATAGTTGTCCTGAATTCGTAAGGCACTTTACCTGTCTTTAAAATTTCAATAGTGCGCATAAGTCCAGTAGTATCTTGTGCACCTAACAATGTATACTTTTCTCTGCATGTTTTTACGTCCATAGCCACGTAATCGACGTAGCCTAAGCATTCTTCGAGCACTTCTGGGAAGAACCCGTTTGTGTCAAGTTTAACCATGAATCCCCGTTCCTTAAGTTTGGCTATGAATTTGGGCAGTTCTTTATGCATACAAGGTTCGCCGCCGGTGATGACTACGGCATCAATGTACTTTTTGCGGCTTTCCAAAATCTCCAGGGCAGCGGCTTCCTGCAGAAATGGCGGTTGGGGGTTTGTGGCTATGCGCCAGTTGTGGCAGAAGGGGCAGCGTAGGTTACAGCCTGGAGTGAATAGAACGCTGGCTACTTTATCAGGGTAGTCGAGTAGGCTTGTTTTTTGTAATCCGCTAAACTTCATGTTGTAATTTCCTCTTAAGTTGTTAAAGGTGAGGTAGCCATGACATTTGATCGGTCAAAGGTTTTGCGTATGGCAAATTCCGCTTGTTTTCCATCGTTCCATTGGTCAACAGGTCTTAGGTAGCCAACTACTCTTGAGTAAACTTCACAGTTTGCTTCGCACACGGGACAAGTTTTGTGTTCTCCTGTCGTGTAGCCGTGAGTTGGGCAAATACTGAATGTCGGCGTTAATGTGAAGTATGGTAGTTTTGAGTTCGTCGATACTTTCTTTATTAGTTCAGCTGCTGCCTTCCATGAGTGTAAACGCTCGCCCATGAAAATGTGAAATACTGTGCCTCCGGTATAGAGTGACTGCAATGTCTCCTGGTGTTCTAGTGCTTCGAATAGGTCGCCGGCAAAATCAACTGGAAGTTGGGAAGAGTTTGTATAGAATGGTTCCGCATGATTTGCATTAATTTGTTTTTGGTTTGCAAATATTATATCTTTATAACGTTTTTTGTCTATGCGAGCAAGTCTATAAGACGTTCCTTCGGCGGGAGTGGCTTCAAGGTTGTATATGCAATCTGTTTCTTCTTGGTAATCAGCTAAGAGTTTACGCATAAAAGTCAACATTTTCACTGCAAATGCTTGTCCGTCAGGTGATGCAATATTTTGGCCTAGCAGATTCATTATTGCTTCGTTGACGCCTACAATTCCTATCGTAGAAAAGTGATTCTTCCAGAATTTGCCATAGCCTTCTTTTACATGACGTAAGTAACGTCGTGAATATGGATATAAGCCATTATCAGTGAATGCCTCAAGTACTTTACGTTTTATCTCTAAACTTGCTTTTGCAGTTTCCATTAAAGCTGTTAAGCGTTCAAAGAACTCGTCCTCATCTTTGGACAGATAGCCGACTCTTGGGAGATTGAGAGTGACAACGCCTATGCTGCCTGTTAATGGGTTAGCGCCAAAGAATCCACCGCCCCGTTTGCGTAACTCACGATTATCTATTCTTAGGCGGCAACACATACTTCGAACATCTTCAGGTTTCATATCAGTGTTAACAAAGTTTGAGAAGTATGGTACACCATATTTGGCGGTTACTTCAAAGATAGCTTGTGATACTTTTGAATCCCAATCGAAATCTTTGGTTATGTTATAGGTAGGAATTGGGAACGTGAAAACTCTGCCTTTTGAATCGCCTTGTTGCATGACTTGGGCGAAGGCTAAATTGAACATTTCCATTTCTTTGGTCATGCTACCGTACGTGTCTTGGGTCAATTTTCCATTGAAAAGAACTGCTTCGTTCTTCATGAAATCTGGCACAGTTAAGTCTAAAGTTAAATTTGTGAACGGTGTTTGGAACCCTACACGGGTCGGTACGTTCATGTTGAAGAAGAATTCTTGTAGCGCTTGTTCAATATCTTTCTGTTGAAGGTTGTCGTATTTTATGAATGGTGCAAGGTAAGTGTCAAAGTTGCTAAATGCTTGTGCTCCTGCAGCTTCGCCTTGTAGTGTGTAGAAAAAGTTTACAACTTGGCCTAGTGCAGTGCGGAAATGTTTGGCTGGTTTGCTTTCGATTTTTCCTGACACTCCACCGAATCCGGAGAGCAGTAAGTCGCTTATGTCCCAGCCGACACAGTAAGGGCCTAAGACGCCTAAGTCGTGAATGTGTAGGTCGCCGGAAAAGTGGGCATCAGCTATGTTTTCGGGGTAGATTCTTGATATCCAATACTTAGCTATTACAGTTGATGATAAGTAATTGTTTAAACCTTGAAGGGAATAGCTCATGTTGCTGTTTTCTTTAACTCTCCAATCTTCAACCTCAAGGTATTGATCTACCATGTCTGAGGAGCTTAGCAAAGCAGCTAATTCACGCATGTCAGTATGTTGTTTTCTGTAGAGAATGTAGGCTTTAGCAGTTTGTGCATGTCCATTTTCAATTAATCGTTTTTCAACGACATCTTGAACTTCCTCAACAGTAGGTACTCCATCGTCGCCGTAAGTTTTTTGAAGTTCAGCCACTACTTCATCGCTTACGCATTTTGCTTGTTCTTTGTTTGTTCCACCTACTGCTTTTGCCGCTTTCCAAATGGCGGATGTAATCCGTTCTTGATCAAAGGGTTCTAATTTACTATCACGTTTTAATACAAACTTCATTTTTTCACCTCAAGTAATAATCGCCTGAAATCTTCAGGCTCTTCAAACTCCTTGTAAACTGAAGCAAACCGAATGTACGCGATACGATCAACGTTTTTCAGGTGCTTCATTATTAAATCGCCTATTTCTTGGGATGCAACTTCTCCCGTGTCTTTAAGCATGAGGTCTTGCCTTACTTTTTCTGCTAGCTCGTTGATTTGGCTCATAGTTACAGGTCTTTTTTCGCATGCTTTCTGTAAGCCACGTATTATCTTGTTAACGTCGAAGCGTTGAAGTTCCCCGTCTTTTTTCCTTACCATGAGTTCTACTGTTTCCAGATACTCGTAGGTTGTGTAACGTTTGCTACAGTTGATGCATTCTCTGCGCCTACGTGTAGTGTTCTCTGGAGAATCGCGTGTTTCCAATGTCTTGGAGTTTTCCGAGTTGCAGTAGGGACATCTCATAAGTTCAACATACTCATACTTCGTCACATTTGTAGTGTTAAAGGCTTATTGTACACACTACAGTTAGCGCATATATAAGGTATTTTAACATTAAACGTGAAATATCATCTATTAAGATAAAGATCATTCCATAAAAAATAAACAAAAAACGCCAAATAAAAAAATAAGAAACAGCCCCTTTTTCGCAAACAAACGCGTTTTCTCGTAAATACTAGTTATGTTAAGGCTTGCGCAAGCAATATAATTATAACGCTTACAGTTAGTTACCCTTTATATTGAAAAACAAGAAGAATCAATTTAAAGTGCATATGTATGAACCCGAAAATTATCAAAGTCAATTCTTTAAATGAGTATTTAACTCCAGAACACTGTTTTATAGCCGAAAATTACAGCGATGACTCAGTTTCAATCGCTAGAGCTCGCGTTAAACCTGACGTTACAACCGTTGCCCATCATCTGACGGGAGCAACGGAAATATACCTTGTCGCTCGGGGACGGGGCAGAGTCCAGGTTGGCGACCTACCACCAACAGAAGTAGCCGTTGGCGATGTTGTAATTATTCCAGCAGGCATTTCCCAAAAAATAACCAACATTGGAAAAACCGATTTAGTATTCCATTGCATCTGCACTCCAAGATTCACTCCAGAATGCTACTGCAATGAAGAACCCGAAAGCAAATCTTCGTAAAGATTTTTTACGTTATATATCCATTTTGGCAGTAGCGCTTTATATGCAATAAACAACAATTAGATGGATGAGAAGAAAGGAGAGGCTTTTTCCCTTAACTCTCTTGGATTGTGGAGTTTAGCTTGTTTTTAAGTCGTTTAGAAATTCGCTCAAATCAATTGCAGATAGGCTGTTTTCGTCTTTAAGCTGTTGATTAGCAGGCGAATTTTCCATGTAGAAGGGTATTCGTTCCTGCAAACGGTTTTGGAAAGTTGACTCTAACTCGTTTTGATAGAAAATACCGATTGGGATTTTGTCTCCCCATTCCTGTGCTTTTTCCATTCCAGCAACTTTCTTTTTGAAAACTTCACTTAAATCATGGACAATTGGGTCAAAGCCTTCAGTTTCCAGTTTGTAGAGGCGTGGTTGTGATTTTCCTGTCTGGGGGTCTTTTCGATCTTCACCAGCAAACCACTCTTTAGTGTTGATATCATTATATACGGGGCAAGGCTGCAAGCATTCTATAAGCGCTAAGCCTTTGTGCTGGATTCCCCGTTTTATGATTTCTTTTAGATGCATTATGTCAAAGGCATACGACCTTGCAACAAAGGTGTATCCGCTTATTATTGCAAGAGCAACTGGATTAATTGCTTGGTTTATGTTTGGTTTGGGCAAAGATTTTGTCTGCATTCCAAGCCGAAGAGTTGGTGAAGCCTGTCCTTTTGTTAAACCGTAAACTCCATTATTGTATAGCAGATATACCATGTCGATGTTTCTGCGCCCAGCATTAACAAAGTGGCCTGCACCAATCCCGAGACCATCTCCATCGCCGCCCACCCCGATTACTTCTAAATGGGGGTTGGCGACTTTTATTCCCATTGCAAATGGCAGTAGTCTTCCGTGAAGTGTATGAACCCCATTAGCTTTTACGAAGTGAGGCGTTTTTGAAGCGTTTCCAACTCCAGAAACAACAACTACGTTATGAGGTTCAAGATCAAGCTCGGCCAGAGCCATTTGAAGTGCGCTTGTTATTCCATAGTCGCCACAACCTGGACACCAATCCATGTAGACGTTGGTTTTAAAATCTACGGGTTTATGCACCAAGCATGAGCACCTGCCTTTCGGGCGCTTTATCTGTTAACACATTCTTTATCGCTTCAAAAACTTCTGTTGTCATCATGGGTCTACCTGTATATTTGAGAATGTAATAGTTTGGTTTAATGGCTGTGTATTGAGTAATTACGCCACCTAGCTGCGCGGTTATGTTTTCTTCTATATCTATTATGCGTTTTTTACCCTGAAGCATTTGTTTTAAGTAAGTAGAAGGAAGCGGATGAATCATTCGTATTTGGATGTAGCCAACGCTCAAGCCTTCCTCTTTTAATTGGTTTAGTGATTCAACTATGGCGCCTTTAGGTGAGCCCCAGCTTACCACTATATTTTCTGAATCTTGATCGCCGAAAAAGTTAACTTTCAGCTCCAACGGTACTTCCTTGTCTATTAAATCCAATTTCTGCATTCTTTTTTCCATCATTTTTCGTCTTATAATGGGTTCTTCGTTTATGTTTCCGCTCTCGTTGTGTTCATCGCCGCTATACCATTGTACCGCGTTTTTTGTGCCCAAGAATGCTCTGGGAGAAACGCCTGTTTCTGTGAATCGGAAACGTTTGTATTCTTTCCCTTCAAGTTCTTTTTCAGTGACGATCTCGCCACGATTGATCTTGACTTTAGTATAGTCAAAAACCGGGTAAGTTTGTGAGCAGTTAGCCATGCCTTTATCGAGCAATTGAATAACTGGCACTTGATATTTCTCCGCCAAATTAAACACTTCAGCAGCATCGAAGAAGCATTCCTTAATGTCGCCTGAAGCAAGAATTATTCTTGCAAATTCTCCATGAGCCGCATGCATGGCAAAACGTAAATCCTGTTGGCTATGCCTTGTTGGCTGACCAGTGGCGGGACCACCACGCTGGTAGTATGTTATTACCAAAGGTACTTCGTTGTTTCCGGCCCAGCCTAAGCCTTCAGCCATCAAAGAAAATCCTGGTCCCGATGTACTTGTTGCTGCTCGCGCACCTGTTAAGCAAGCTCCTGAAGCAGAATTTACAGCTGCAATTTCATCTTCAGTCTGCAACACAACAATTGCTTCTTTCCCTTGCCGGGTTTTAAGGATTTCATGCGATTCTAAATATTCGCTTTCATCCGCCGCTGGAGTAATTGGATAGTATGTTTGTATTCTGCAGCCGCCTAAAACTTTGCCCATGGCAACGGCTTGGTTTCCGGTTAGAAAAATCCGTTGTTCACTAATGTCTTGTTTTTCAAGTTTAAACTTGAAGCCGTTTATGTTGAGATTTTTTTCTGCATAGTTGAAAGCTTGGTCGATAGCTGTTACATTCATGGCAGCTATTTTTTCGTGGAAAGTGGAT
Source organism: Candidatus Bathyarchaeota archaeon (assembly GCA_003164295.1). GTDB lineage: Archaea > Thermoproteota > Bathyarchaeia > Bathyarchaeales > Bathycorpusculaceae > Bathycorpusculum. The sequence continues at coordinate 71,917 of PLTA01000053.1, read as the reverse complement.
TTTATTGCGTCTTCCACAAGTTTTTTGTCGTATTTTAAAAGGGCAAATGAAATGCCGATTGTGAGAACGTTAATCATTTTTGAAAGAATGCTTACATTGTCTATTTTTAAAGTGTCGCCAATTTGTTTAAGTAAGTCCATGTAAGGAACAGGGTAGATCTGAATGTTTTTCTTTTTGGCGTAATTTAAGAAGTCGTTGATGGTTTCTCCAACATTATTTTCCTTCATGAATTCGCGGATTTGATTTTTATATTCTTCAGAAAATGTTGGAATTCCTGTTAAAACATTTATGTCTAGGTCGCGTGAATCAACTATTATGCCGCCTTCATTCACGACTTCGCTGATGTGTCGCACAACTGTTTCAGCGTCAAAAGAAGCTAACAGATCTACATCGCTAATATTAGCTAAGGTCGGTTGTTTGGAAACGCGTTGATGAAAGTAGCTGTGCATTGTTTTGATGTTTGAGTGATATTCGCGTCTGCCGAAAACCCATAAGCCGCCATACCCACAGGCTCTGCCAAATATGGTGGATGCTGAGTCAACGCCGCTTCCTTGCGGTCCGCCTGCCATCCAGTTTATACTTTCAACTACCATTATTTTTCACGTCTTTTAACATTTTATTTTGTTGACGAACGGTTTAGCCGCCGCCTGCTGCCTTATCAATGCCTTATACGGCAAGTGCATTTGCGGTTTCTCTACAATAAGAGTAAACACAATCATTGATAAAAATTCCGAAGTTTATGCAAAAAGGCTGATTTTCTTCGGACACTTTGTTCGCCTCTATCATATTTAATGTTGCATGGTCTTTGGAATTAAGTTTTCGGAAATCTGGTTGACTTACTTAAGAATAAAAAAAGATAGGTTTAATTTTATTTTACAAAGTCGTCAAATGTCCAGTAATGGTCTTCTTCTTGGAGTATTATGTCTTCAAACATCCGTCTTGTTGTTGTGTCGCCACGTTTGAGCGCTTCAGCAATAATTTGCCTGTACAAAGATATTGTGGTGCTTTCCAAAGCGTGATCCAACGTTAAAAAGTCTTGAGCTGTATCCCCGACGACTGGAATTGGATCCGGTTTGTAAGTCGCTTCACCTTCAAGTAAGTAAATGCGTTCGCTGATTTTTTCCAGATGATCCATTTCTGCCATAAAAACTCCTTTCAGTATTTTGCTCACAACAGCTGCTTTATTCGTTTCGCTGACAGTTTCTAGAGGAGTATTTTTCATTCGGAGCTCAAGGAACGCCATTTTCTCATGCTGATTAGTGTATTGGATAATTGCGGTAATTTCTCCAGAAACAGCCCTGTTTAAAAGCGCAAAGTAATCATCGGTGTATATTTTGCGCCATTCAGCCAACGGCACTTTGCTTGGCTCATCTTTCTCATCGTGGAACTTTATGTATTCTTGAAATTTGAAAAAGTGCCCTTCTTCTTCGCCATAGATTTTCTCGAATACTTCACGTGTTTCCCAATCGCCCATTTTTCCAGCGGTCTCTATGATTTGGCGATAAAGCGTTAATGCTTCTTCTTCAGCTTTTACACCTAGTTTAGCGAATTCGCTTAAGCTATTGCCAATTGTAATCTTGCTTGCTTTGGTTGACGCTTGTCCGCCAAGATAATAGATTCTCTCAATAATGGTTGCCGCATGCTTCATTTCTTGGATTGCGATCTCTCTAAGAATTTTTCCTACTGCGTCATATGTGGTTTTGTCAAGAAGAATGTTTTCAGGGATTATTCTGCGTACAAGCTTTTCCATTTTTGCATGCTGAAGCATATATTGAAGTGAAACTTGTATTTCACGTTCAACTGCGCTGTTAAGCAAGTCAATATAATCAGGTGTTGTTTTAACTGCCATAAATAATCACAACTATACCCAAAGAGGAGGAGGCACTCAGATATAAGATTTTTTGTGCTTTAAGAATTTGAGGAAAAAGTTAGTTTTCAAAAGCAACTTCTTTAATGCAGTCGCTTTCCGCAGTTTTTACAGAAAGCAGCAGCTAAATTGTTTGGCGTTCCGCAATAAGGGCAATACTTGTTTTGAATCGTTGCAGGTTGTGACAAGGTTGTGTAGTATGCAGAAGAGCTATCGGTCGGTTTTGGTTTTAGCGAGTTAAATCCTGTGACTGCAAAAATCTAGCCGATCCAAGACACAAAGGGAATAATCACACCAATTATAATTAGTAATCCCGCCGTTTCAAAATTATGAACTCCCGATTTTTCTGCAAGTTTGTTAAAAGCACGTTTAAAAAATAAACAGCTAAACAATACAATGACTAAAAACGCACCTAATAGACCCAAAAATCCGACGATGAACAAACCTGCTCCTGGTGCTGAGCTGGTTGATTGACCTACTCTAAATAAAATGAAGGCGACTAATGTCAGAGCAATAGAGACTGCCCCAACAATGGCTACAATTAAGGAGTAAATAATGTTTTTGAAAATGCCTGGTTCTCCATAGAAATGGCTCAATTGGTACATAGCGACAATAAACATGATGAATCCAACTAAACTTATCAGAATAAAACCGATTAATCCAATCCATATTACGATTGAGGAAAAACTGAAAAATATAGAAAAAAACAACAATCCATCCAATAACAATGCCACGAGGGGACCTATAACAAAAATTAAACTGGACATTAAACCAAGTTTTCTGCCAGATTCAAACGACATATTGACTAAGCTGTATTACATACGTTTTAGGGATAAGCTTTTAGATGCTTTATTACTTTATGGCAGTTTCAATAATCATCGCCGTAATTTTTCAAGAAAAATTAACTTCAAAAAATAATGAAGAAAAAATATTCATATTGTAAAATTAACAAAAAACAAAACCAAAACAAGCCACCAGATTATGCATTTTATCCCTTACATATTCGGGACAATAGCTATGTACAAAACTAACACATATAATATGTAGGTAAGAAAATATGAGCCAAAATAAAATGTTCTGTTACCAATGTGAACAAACAGCAAAAGGACAAGGCTGCACAATAGCAGGCGTATGCGGAAAAACGCCTGACGTCGCAGCACTCCAAGATTTGTTAGTTTACATGCTAAGAGGACTTAGCCAACTATCAATTGACGCAAACACAATTGGATTAAAGGATGAAGAAATTGCTGTTTTTACTTGTGAAGCATTGTTTTCTACTTTGACAAACGTGAACTTTGACCCAGAATCAATAGCCGGCTACATAAGAAAAACTGCGCAGTTGCAAAATCAATTACTTTCACAATTGCAAGCAAAAAAAGGCTATGTTAAAACGTCTTTTAGAATGCAACTTGGGAAAACAACCGCAGATTTGATTGCACAAGGAAAGAACTATGGAATAAACTCCGATTCAACAATCAACATTGACTTGCACTCACTCCAATGGCTATTAACTTATGGCTTAAAAGGAGTAGCTGCCTACACCTATCACGCGTATCTTCTTGGAAAAAAAGACGACAAAGTGTTTGACTTTATCTATGAAGGACTTGCAGCGCCATTCAATAAGTCACTTGGCGTTAACGAGTTTGTAGGTTTAGTTTTCAAATGTGGAGAAATCAACATACGAGCAATGGAACTTCTTGACGCTGGAAACACTGAAAGATATGGTCATCCAGTTCCAACGAAGGTACCTCTTGGGCATAAAAAAGGAAATGCAATTCTTGTTTCTGGACACGATCTTATTGATTTAGAGGAAATTCTTAAGCAAAGCCAAGACAAAGGCATTTATGTTTACACACATGGTGAAATGCTTCCCACACATGGGTATCCATCACTTAACAAGTATCCGAATTTTAATGGTCACTATGGAACGGCATGGCAAAACCAGCAAAAAGAATTTGCTCAATTCCCGGGCGCAATATTGATGACTACAAACTGCATCCAAAGACCAGTCGAAAGCTACATGGGCAAGATTTTCACTTCAGGACCTGTTGCCTATCCAGGCGTTCCTCATGTAACGGGCAAGGACTTCTCACCAGTGATAAAGAAAGCGTTGGAACTTCCAGGGTTCCCAGAAGAATTGGAAGACAAATCTGTTCTGGTCGGATTTGGCAGAAATGCAGTACTCAATGTAGCAGGTAAAGTTGTTGAAGCTGTAAAGAATGGACACATTAAACGTTTTATACTAGTTGGAGGATGCGATGGCGCTAAACCAGGCCGAAGCTACTATACTGAATTTGTGGAAAAGGCACCCAATAACACCATTATCTTAACGTTAGCATGCGGCAAATTCCGTTTCTTTGACAAAGAACTAGGAACAATTGATGACATTCCACGGTTGTTAGATATTGGCCAGTGCAATGACGCTTACTCAGCTGTAAAGATCGCGCAGGCTTTGGCAGACGCTTTCGGCGTAGGAATTAACGATTTGCCCCTCTCATTAGTGTTGTCGTGGTATGAGCAAAAAGCCGTAGCCATATTGTTGTCGTTACTGTACCTTGGAATAAAAGATATTCGCCTCGGACCAAGCTTACCCGCGTTCATAACCCCAAATATCCTAAACGTACTGGTAGAAAAATTCAACATAATGCCAATCAAAACACCCGACGAAGACCTCAAAGCAATATTGAAATAAACATTTTTTTTCTAAACCTTTTTTTGTTTTTATGTTTTTTTGTTAGTACAAATACACTTACCAATCTACCAAAATGCTGCTAAACACTTAAAATATGATTCAACATAGTTGTGCTTTGAACTTTAGTGTGCACTTTTCATCATAAATTGATTGCTTTTCAAGAAGAAAAAAAATAAAATAGAGAAAAACAGATAATGCTAGGCATTCAAAAATTGGCAGTTAAGTCTTAAGTTTTTTTAGTAGCCACGCCATATTTCTTCCCAAATCATCCATTGTTGCCATTCCCTCTTCATCTTTTTCAACATCACCTTTGTTTAAGCCTACCCCGACATTCCAGTAAGATGAACCTGGAATGATCATTTGGCTAATAAGGAAAAAGTGGTTAATGCCGTCAAAAGTTGGTACTCCCCCGGCTCTTCGCACTGCCACAACTGCGGCACCGACTTTTATTTTAAACATATCTGAGTTTGATTTGGCTACGAATCCTGCTCGGTCAATTAGGGCTTTCATTTCGGGAGTCATCATGGAAAAATATGTTGGTGAACCGAGAATTATGCCGTCTGCCTCAAGCATTTTTTGGATGTAAATGTTAACGTTGTCGTTTACGATTTTGCATTCTTTGTTTTTTATTTTTCGGCATGTTCCACAGGCCATACATCCATGAATTTGTTCTCCAGCTAGCTGAATTAATTCCGTTTCTGCTCCTTCTTTTTTGAGTATTTCAAGAACGCGTCGAATTAAAATGGCTGTATTTCCATCTTTTCGTGCGCTTCCATTAAAAGCAACAACTTTCATTTTTCAAACCTTAAAACGATATTCTAAACTTTGAGATAAAAGAGTAACGCTTAGTCTAAGTGGTATGCTTCTTCTCCATGCTGGCTAAGATCTAAGCCATCCTCTTCTTCTTTAGCACTTACCCTCAAAGGCGAAAATACATTGACCAATCTCAAAAGCAGATAGGATCCAACAAACGCGAATGCCGACACTACTAACACAGCAAGAACTTGAATGCCGAGCTGAGCAGCGTGACCATAAAATAGCCCTGTGACGCCTGGATTAACTAGAGCTGTTGCGAACAAGCCTATTGCCACTGCACCGATAATACCGCCTATTCCGTGGCATGCGAAAACATCCAGTGTATCGTCTATTCGGGATCTGCCAGCTCGCCAATTCGCGACTAAATTGGAAACTATTCCTGCAGCTAATCCAATTATAACTGCTGCAATGAAACTTACGTATCCTGAAGCCGCTGTTATAGCTGCTAAACCACAAACTGCCCCAACTGCAATACCTACTGCTGAAGGTTTACCTTTTATCACCCAATCCATTATCATCCAACTAACGGCTGCTGCAGCAGCTGCCAAATTGGTAACTACAACAGCAGAGACAGCTATGTTATTAGCTGCTAAGGCGCTACCACCGTTAAAACCAAACCAACCGAACCAAAGTAAGCCAGCCCCTAAAATTACATATGGAATGTTGGTTGGTTTAAACTCGCTGCCCATAGGCAAGGTTTTGTTTGTGCCTTTTTGGTCTAATGCTTTCATTTGGTCTTTCCAGTAGACACAGCCTTTTCTTCTGCCTACAACTAGCGCAGCTGCCAAGGCTGATAGTCCTGCAGCTACATGTACGACTATGCCGCCTGCAAAATCTACTGCACCCAAAACATGAAGCCAACCGTTGGCGTTCCACATCCAATGGGCGATGGGAGAGTAAACAAGGGTTGACCACAAAACAACAAAGATAAGAAGCGATTTGAAACGGATTCTTTCTGCGCAAGCGCCTATAATTAAGGCTGGAGTAATGGCTGTGAACTTTAATTGAAATGCGAAGAATAAGATTTCTGGAATAGTTGGCGCATAGGAGCTAATTGTGTTTATGGTTATTCCGTTTAACCCAAATAGGCTTGGACTAAACCCTATGAATCCACCTATGCTTTTTCCATAAACGAAACTGTAACCCCAAAAGAACCATACGAGACTAACTACTGCAAAGATGATTATGCATTGAACAAGTGTTGAGACAAGGTTTTTTCTTCGAACTAAACCGCCGTAAAAGAAAGCTAGTGCTGGTACCATTAGCATTACTAGAGCTGTTGACATAAGTACCCATGCAATGTCAGCTGGCACAATTGCTGTCATGATACGTACCCTCTTTGGCGCTGTTACTAATGTTCTTGATTGTTGGAAAAACTTATATTTAAAACTATACATTTGATTTGATTATTCCAGCAAATATTAACAATTGTTCAATATAAAAAGCATTACCAGATATTCGTGCAATAATTTGTCGATGAAATTTGAAGTTAGAATTAAATTGTCTAATAAATTAAAAATTTTTGATTAAATTGTCAAATAATAGTTTCACATCAAAACTCAAAAGGAAAATAAAGAAAAGAGCTTTAATTTGCTCTAATCTAGTTGGAAGGCTTCTTCGCCATGTTCGCTCAGATCTAAGCCTGCATCTTCTGCTTGCTCACTGACTCTTAAGGGTGAGAATATGTTCACCAGTCGAAGGAGTAAATACGAGCCGAAGAAGGCAAATGGTACCACTACACCAACTGCCACTAGCTGAGCAACTAACTGGCCCGGGTTTCCGAAGAGTGCACCGTTGACGCCAGGAACGCCTACTGATATACCGACTGCTGCTGAAGCGAAGAGTCCTGTTGCGATTGACCCCCAAATTCCGCCGACGCCATGACAAGCAAAAACATCTAATGCATCGTCTATCCGTGATCTGCCAGCTCTCCAGTTTGCCACCAAGTTGCAGATAACTCCCGCTGCTAAACCAATTACTAATGCAGAAGGCACATTAACATAGCCTGATGCAGGTGTAATTGCAACTAATCCAACAACAGCTCCAGCGGCTATCCCTACCGCGGATGGTTTTCCTTTAATTACCCAATCAGCAAGCATCCAGCTAACTGCCGAAGCCGCTGCAGCTAAGTTTGTGACCACAAGTGCTGAGACAGCTAAGTCATTTGCGGCTAAAGCGCTACCAGCGTTAAATCCAAACCAGCCAAACCAAAGTAAAGCTGCACCTAGTAGCACGTATGGGATGTTCGTAGGTTTGAACTCTGAAGCATGATTTTTTTGGTCCAAAGATTTCATGTGACTTTGCCATGGTACTGCGCAGCCTTTTCTTCTTCCGACTACAACTGCAGCTGCCAACGCTGAAATGCCAGCGGAAATGTGAACAACTATTCCTCCAGCAAAATCAATAGCGCCAAAATTGTGAAGCCAACCGCTCGGGTTCCATACCCACATGGCAATTGGACAATAGATAAATGTCGACCAAAGTACCATGAAGATAAGGAGTGACTTAAATCGGAATCTTTCTGCACAAGCGCCTATGATTAGGGCTGGCGTGATGGCTGCAAACTTTAGTTGAAATGCGAATTGTAGAAGTTGAGGAATCTGTGGGGCAAGTTGCGTGTTAACAACATGAATATCGAGGTTGCCCATGGCTAAAAGGTTTGGGTTGAAAGCGATTAGGCCGTTGATGCTATTGCCGAATACTAGGGAATAGCCCCAGAGCGCCCAGACTATGCTTATTACTGCGAATATTATGAAGCATTGAACGATTGTTGATACGAGATTTTTCTTTCGTACCAGACCTCCATAGAAGAATCCTAGTGCTGGTGTCATTAGCATGACTAATGCTGTTGCAGTTATTACCCATGCAATGCTTCCTGAATCTACCGCCATTTTTCATTTCTCTCCTTTATTTAACAATTGTTTACTTCTGAATTTTTTACCTGTACAATATTGTGGACTTATATTTAAAATATGCTCATATGAAACATATACTAGCTTATTGATGCGCGTTTGTTGAATATATCTTCGCTAATCACAGCATCCATTCAATTTTTTCATCAAATAAAGTAATCTATTAAAAAAACGTTCAAAATAACTGAAAAAATAGAAAGCTCTAACCTTAAGAAAAAACGGGGTTTTTTCCTGTTTTGCACAGATTTACAGATTTAAGTGAAAAAATACTTTAGTGAACTGACAGGCAAGGACTAAAATAGAGACATCATAATCTGGTCTAAACTTGAGTTCCCGGTTTTTTTAAGAGCTACACAAAAAACTTATAACATCACAAACACTTCATAGCGCCAAAAGGCATTCAATATGAAATTTGGCACATATACTTTCCAACCTGAAACAATTAAGGGATTTGACTTCAACGTTTTACGTGTTAAACCAGAAACCGGTATAAGGCTAACTCCCAGAAATGATATGCAAAGCAATATCGCGGTTTTCGCTGACAATGTTGCTGTTCGCAACCACCCTGATTGGATATCTCAGTCGCCCTTAGGACCCGCAAAAATGGGAAACGCCAACTATAATATTTATTGGGACATTGTATGCGCAACGCAACCCGAGCATAGAGCAGAACAATTACGTTACATAGCGGATGTTGATCGACACTCTCCGGGTATATGGTTAAACAGCCAATACTTTGCAGACCACGGACACTGCGCGTGCCAAAGATGCACTGAACTTTGGAAAAAAAGCGGCTTGGGCTTACTTGAATGGCGCAAAAAAGAAATCACCAACTATATCGCTCAAGTGAGAGAAGTAGTGAAAAAAGACTTAGTTTTGTGTCTTCAACCCGACCCTGTGACTTCCTACGACCGCTATGGCGTAGACTTTGATGACTTAGCAAAGTACGCTGACGCCTTCAACGTTGTCATGTTTAGCAAAAACTATGCGACGCCTTGGTATTGGGAAATGCTAGCACGCGGCTTCAAAAAGCTGTTGAAAAAACCATTCTACATTAGCTTTTACGTTTTCGGTCCAGGTGATAACCAAAAAGATGTACCATTGCCATCAGAACTGCTAACTGTCACGGTCCGATGTGCGAGAGCAGGCGCAGACGGCTTCCTTTACCTAACTGATGGAGCTAGTCAACTAAGAGACTTTCAGAAATCTGCGGTTGAGCAAGTCGAGCTTAGAGACAGATTAAGAAATTATGGTGGCCAGCCGGTGCAGGAGTTTCTTGATTTTGTCGCAAACTGGGAAAAACAATAATTGAAGATTTTGCCGATGTGAAGGAGACTCAGAGTTCATTAAAACTTTTTATGATGAGCCTTTCTATTCTTCTGTTTAATTTTTAATTCGGATGGGTTAATTTTTTTTAAGCAATGAATGTTTAATGCCGTTACATTTTTATCGATTCAATAGCAAGAGTAGGGTAAACTCGGAGAATGTTTGCTTGGATTTCGTCACTGATCTAGTTAAGGGAATTATTGCTTTATTCATAATAGTTGACCCTTTAGGCAACATTCCAATCTTTATAGGCTTAACCCAAAATGTGCCTGATGCACAGAAAAAGAAAGTATTTAATACAGCAGTGCTCGTTGGCGTAATTTTGCTGCTTGTTTTTGCTTTCACAGGTCAAGAAATTTTATCGATCTTTGGGCTTTCAATTTACAGTTTTGAAGTTGCGGGCGGCATTCTTTTACTAATTATAGCCATAAGGATTTTAATTTCTGGCACACGTGAAACCACTGATTCATCTCCAGAAAGCTTAGGCGCGGTTCCTATTGCCATTCCTCTTCTTGTTGGACCTGGAGCTATCACCACAACAATATTTAATCTTCAAGTTTACGGAACTGAAACAGCGATTTTAGCGGTTTTAATCGTTTTGTCCCTGACATGGATTATTCTTAGGTTCATAAACGGGATTTACAAGTTTTTGGGCAAAACCGGTTCGCTAGTAATCGCTAGAGTCATGGCGTTACTCATTGCTGCAATCGCAGTTCAATACATTTTAACTGGAATAACACATTTCGCTGCCTTAGATCATTTAGTATTTCTCTTCAGAACCTTTGGTTAGGCAGGTAAAGGTAGATAACTAAGCTTTAATTTTAATGAGTATGCGAAGAACAGTTAATGTGGTTGCTATTTCACAGTCACAGAAAGTTATAGCATCGAAAGCAAAATAGTACAATTAAAAATCAAGGAAGCGAGAACTTGGAAGCGTCAAGAAAATTTACGGTGGAAGAATTAAGTAGTTATAATGGGAAAGGCGGCAAGCCTGCGTATGTAGGTTACAGAGGAAAAGTGTATGATGTAACTGAATCTAGTCAATGGTTGGATGGTGACCATTTGGGGCATGAAGCTGGTCAAGATTTGACTATGGCGATGGATATTGCTCCTCATGGTGATGAGATAATGGAAAAAATAAAAATAGTAGGTGTATTAGCTGAGGCCTGACTTTTACTGGTAATTAGGCTTCATCGATTATGATATTTAAGAATTGTTTTGTTACTTGTTTTGGTATTAACGTCGTCAACACTTATTGGAGTGCCTACCCGATAAATGAAGTTTTCAATTCTAAAACGGCACCTTAGATTAACTCACATTTTTCTTAGGGAGTTCTGAGGGTACTCCCAATATTTCAATAATCCTTTGAAAAATAGCTACTGCCTAATTAAACAATAAATAAAAGCAAAGCAAATAGTAACTTCCAACGTGAATGCTATGCGGTTTGAATGTGGCGGTTGCAAGAAATCATTCTCAGGCTCAGGTTTAACTGTGAACGTAAACAACAATGAGCAAATGTATTGTGCAGATTGCTATTGGAAACTTCAGAAACAGTATGATCAAAAAAAGACTTGCGAAGACTGCAGCTTCTTTGATGAAGAATCCTGCCAGAAAACAGGAAAAACCTTAGCCCCCGCAAAGGTAGGCTATGCGACATATTTTATTGAAGCGGAAAACTGCAAAAACTTTTCTACCGAAAAGAAAGGGACCTCTAAAAAGAAAGAGAAAGAATTAACAGAACCACAAAAAGAAACGGCTGCCCTTGTCAAAAAACTTGCGGACAAAGGACAAACTCTAACGTATTATTGTTGTCATTGCGGAGCACCAATAAAAATAGGGGCAAAATCACCCGAAATGCAAAGTACTTGTCCCAAATGTAAAGGCGACCTTGAAATCGTGAACCTTTCAAAATTCATTAAACAGCATCAATAAATCGCTAAAGCATCAAAGAGTAACCGATTTGAAACCATTTCTAGATTTTCCTGTTTAATTGCAATTACGTTTTTTTATTATTATTTTGTTCGAAGTAGGACTTTCTTCTAATAGTCCTGCTGTAGATTGAAACCAAAAGAAGCAAAATTAACAATGTTATTTTCAGAATTGCAACTGTTCCGTAATGGAGGGTAAGTAAAAAGTGAATTAAATTTGTTGGATACCGGTTCAAATGTGACGTCTAATGCGAAGCCGTCTAGACTTGGTTCATCGCGTTTGAGTAAGGCTATCTGTAACTTTGGGATAACTATTCTTGAAAACGCTTATTTGCTTAATCTTATTAAATTGTTATAGTGGAATTTTTGATGAATGAAAAACGCGAAGCCAGCGGTGTTTTTGCCCGAAGATCGGCTTTTAGTGTTCTTTTCCTCGTGGTTTTTCTTGATAATTTAGGCTTCGCCATTGTTGTACCTTACCTTTATTTTTATGTGCTTTCCCTGGGCGGTTCAGCTCTTCTATATGGGATTCTACTGGCGTCATACAGTGCTATGTCTTTCATTTTCACGCCAGTAGTCGCTAGGCTAAGTGACCGTTATGGAAGAAGAAAGATCCTCCTCATAGCGTTGGCGGTTGCCAGCATAGCTTACTTCCTTTTTGGCTCTGCACATGTGATTTGGCTACTTTTTGTTGGCAGAATGCTCTCGGGAACTACTGCTGCAACTGTACCTGTTGCGCAAGCCTATGTTGCTGATGTTACAACACCAAACCAAAGGCTAAAGTACCTAGGGTACCTTGGAGCAGCTGCAGGCACCGCATTCATTTTAGGACCAGCCATCGGCGGAACACTAAGCAGCCTCTTTGGCTACGGTATTCCATCTTTTCTTGCTTCAGGCTTAGCATTAACAAATCTGATTGTAGCTTATTTCCGACTACCGGAACCAACAAGTTTCAATACAAAGAAAACTGTGCTTTCCTTCCGAGCTCTGTTGGCTGTTCTGAGGAAGCAGAAAATAGCTTTACTTTTAGGAATTTACTTTCTGTTTTTTGTTGCGTTTGTTTTTCTTCAGGCATCGCTTTCACCTTGGTTAAAAGCTGTTTTCGGTTTTGGTTCATTTCAAACGGGATTGGTTTTCTTTTTTGTCGGTGGCATAAGCGTCTTAACCCAAGCAGTCCTTCTGCCAGCCCTTAGCAAAAGGCTCAGCCGACTAAACATGACATTGCTGGGAATTGGAGTTCTTTTCGTTGGACTTTTAGTTTTAGCTACCGTTGGAAATCTGACGTTTCTCTTTGTGGTTGCCGCGTTGATTTCTTTTGGTTTTGGAATTCAGATTGTTACGCTTAACACATTGATTTCTTTGAATACTCCTAAAGATGCTCAAGGAGGAAGTTTGGGGGTTGCTTGGGCAATTGCAGGTCTTGCACAAACAATTTCGCCTGTTTTTGCTGCGAGCGCTTTTTCTTTTGGTGTGTCAGTTGGCTTTGATGGATTAGTTTTTATTATTTCAGCGGCAATTTCAGTTGTAACCGTACCCTTAGTTATAATTTTCAGAAAACAAAATAAATCTGAAACAATTGGCGAAAAATAATGTTTGAAAAAAGCCGTTAATTGAGCAAGAAAAAGGAAAATTTAAAAAAAAATAAACGTTTGAAAGCACAAAATTGAAAAAGCGTGGGATGTCAGGTTTACAGCCACATTTAAATCCCATATGAAAAAGCTGAAAAACGGGGAAGGCGATGTTGTTCGTCCGATATTTTTTATGGAAGCATTTTTTTCTCTTCTAATTAGTTTGCTTGACAAAATCAACAATACAATTGACAGTCCACCGGCAAGCGCGGCAATAAACACGTCAACAGTCTGATTTGGGTCTGAGACCCAGTGGACTTACCATAGTCTCGGGGTCAGAGCTGATCCAAATAGAGTCGAGTCGATGGTGATTTCAAGAACGTAAAAGTTCTTCTGTCTTCTCATGGGGAAAAGTCCAAACATAAAATAATACAAAACAAATGCAAGCATTGCGAAAAACGGATTCCTATAAACTCAGAACAGTCGACATGTCAAAGTTGAAGGCTTTTGTTGAGAACAATTTTCCGCAGGGATCGCCTCTTCAAGTAGTCTTTATTGGCGAAGATGATTTGCTGAGTGCCGAAGCGTTCTTAGCAAAACTACCGATATGGCTTAAACTCATAAGGTTTTCAAGTGTAAGCTGAAAGACGGGAGAGCACATTTCATCGAGAGGACAGCAAAAGATATCGGAAAGACTGCAACAAAAAAAATCTCCGTTTTATTTGAAAGCCCTAGAATGAATTAAAAATTTGTTTACAGGTTTTGTGACGCTGTAGGTAGTATAAAATCATGACACCAAACATTAAAAAAATGCGTTACTCGGACGTTAACATCCGTACAATCAGAGTTACTCGATACTATGCCTCCTTGACAGGAAGTTGTCGCTGGGTACAATTGAATGTGTCTCAAAGGGGATCCTTGAAATATATTCAAGGAACCGTTTGATTAATTTTGGTTATCACGATTTTCCCGCTTGGTAGAACTGTACTGACATCCCAACCTTTGGCAAGGTATTGTTGCAGTTCGTTCTCGTTTACAATTGTTTTGGGTTCACTTTCTTTGGCTCGGAGTTTTTTGATTTCATTTTGAATAGCAGCAATTTCCTCATCTGTTGTTGGTTCTTTCCCTGTTTCTTTCTGTTTCTCAATCTTTACTCGCAAAGGATCAATGCCATATGCTTCAGCAAAAGCCCGGATTGCAGCTAAAGCTGCTTCATTCGTCACGTTTCTTAAATCCACATTATCTTTGAAAATCGAAAGATACGGCATACATTTGAGATAATCTTTAGACTTTTCTTCTTCGGTACGTCGATAGTAAGTCTGCTGATAAGAACCATGACCCATCATTGCGTGAGCTGCAGTTTCACCTATAACGCCCTCTGCTTTTGAAAAAAAGAATTTACGTAGACTGTAAGGATGAATTTTTCTTCTCCCACACGTTGTCGTTTCTTTGCTTTTGCCAAGACCTGCTTTTTCAATGCATTCAGTTATTGTACTCCATGCACGGTCTTCGCTCATGTGGTCGTGTTGATTTGCTTCTGAAGGAAAAACCCAAAGGGTCAACGTTATTTCGTTCCTCCAGATATCTTTTGAGGTATTCGGTTGCCTCGTCAGTGATATAGACGGTTCTGCCTTTTCCTGTTTTCTTTGCAACTTTTGGGGAAAGTGTAATTCTTCTGGGCCTTGAATCAAACTCTATGTTTCCGATTTTAAGCGCCTTGGCTTCGCCAAGGCGCATTCCCGAAGTCGCCATTACGATAATCAAAGTTTTAGTTCTCATTTTCCCCCAGGACAGAATGCCTCTTAGCTCTTCAAGAGTTGGTGCGCGATCATCTGGATCTTCGACTCGCGGCATAACCACTTTAGCCCTAAAACGTACAGGATCTATAACCACGTCGTTGAAGGCAAAATACCTTGTTACTCGATTGACGTATCCGGTTATTGTGCTTGGGCTGCCTTCTGATTTGTCGAGTGAGGCGACGACTTGTCTAAGGTCTCGTAAACATCAAGTTGGCTACTTTTTACTTTCAAAATAATGGCTTCTGTTGGTTCGCCGGTTTTTCTGTCAAATGCGCGCAGCGCCATCTCGACTGCGTGCATGCTGTTGTATGAGTGACTACGGCGGTAGACTCTGTTTAGCCAATCTTGTCTGCGCGGATCCATAATCATACCTCTGCGTCCTGAGCTACTGTGGAGTGTTTTGCTTATAAACTGTGTTGCTGGAATGAAATAACCCGTGGAAATGGCGCGGGATGTGGGATTTGAACCCACGCGGCCTTTCGACCACAGACTTAGCAGGCCTGCCCCCTACCAGGCTAGGGCAATCCCGCAAGGGTGTCTCTACCTATTTTTTCCCTTGACAAGCAGCTTTTTTTTTATTTTTGCTATGTGGTCAACTTATGCTGCGGTCAGTAGAAGAGGGATGATTGGCTATTTTTGTCTTTTGTTATACTTTTTAGATGTGTCCATAGTCACTAATTTACCCGATTATGGTAATTCGTCGCCAGCTCTTTTTTTCAAATGGTTCGTGAGGTGCAACGACAGAACCAAAACCGACAATTAGTTTTTTGTCCACTCCTATGGTGGAGAGTCTCTGGGATTTGTAAGTGGCCTATCTACCCCTGTTTTTCCTATCATCGCCACAATGTCCGCTTATCCTCCGCAGCAATCCTTCCATTTTTTGTTTCCTCAAAAGCAATTTTTGCGCATACCTTAAAGCATGGAAAAAGTCCGTGCTTTTACAAGTCGCTTTTCTGTAACTGGTTGGTCCCTGATTACCCACTATCAATTTTGCCCTATGTTCATGGACAAGAATTTTTGGAGTGTGCATTTTGACATGGAAGAAAACATAAATTCTTTTCAGAACCAGAAAAAGAAGCGTAGCCAGAGCGATAAGATAGGGCGTTTAAAGTACAATCAGCAGCTTCTCAAACAGACGCTATCAGAAGTTGAAGAGGTTAAGCTTATGCTGCGTACTATTTTTGCTGGTCTGAAGGGGTCTTTCAATTTTGAACAATCGGTGATTGAACGTGTAGCTTGCAGAGATGAGATTGATCGGGAGATTTTGCGTTTGCTATTTGAGGCTGGTAGCCCAGGACTATTGCCCAAAGAGTTGCCTGTAAAGCTTCAGCAATTCAAAGTTGCGCGTCACCAAATTAGCCGCAGAATCTTGCGAATTAATAAACGCTTAGAAAAAGAATTTGGCGAACAAATCGCTGAGCAAAGAGGCTGGCATTGGACTCTAACTAGTTTGCTGCGGAAGTCAGGGGCGATAATGCGACTCCATGGTGACGAAAATTTCTAATTGAGGCTTCTAAAACTCAAATGAATAAAAAATTGAGTTTGTTGATTCTGCTTAGACGTGGACAGTTGACATCTCTTTTACGCGTGTTTCGATGAATTCAGCTACCTTTTGCTCGCTAAATTCTCTTTCGTTTTCTTGCAGTTGCAACTGCTCTTTCACGGTCTTCAGAAGCGTTTCAATGTCCACTGGTTTAATCATGTAGACATCAGCGTTCTTATTTAAGGCGGCAACCGCATTCTGCATTGACGGGTAGCCTGTCACCATTATCTTTCTGGTTCTGGGAACAGCATCCTTCATCAGCTTCAACAATTCCACACCTTCCATATCAGGCAAGCGAATGTCTAAAAGCGCCACATTGTATGCTGTCTCTTCCGTTCTTTTGATCTCTTCCCTTCCGGTAGCTGCCAAGTCCACAATGTAACCTTCATCTTCCAGAATTGTTTTCACCGTGTTTCTTATGTTTTCGTTGTCGTCGACAACAAGGATTCTGGCATGTTTATCCATGTTTTTTCACCTCCAACCTCCAACTTAGGTTTAACTGGCAAAGTTATTGTGAACGTTGTTCCCTTGTTAACTGCTGTTTCCACCTTTATCCTGCCTCCATGCACCTCTATGATGCGTTTGCATATGGCTAAGCCAAAGCCCATGCCCTGCGCTTTAGTCGTGAATAGCGGCGTAAAAAGTTTCGGCAAAACGTCATCAGGTATTCCCTTGCCTGTGTCGGCGAAAGAGATTTCTACGTTGTCTTTTGTTTTGTGGCTTGTGATTTCGAGTGTTCCTTTCTCAGGCATGGCGTCAACTGCATTCTTTATGAGGTTTATGAAAACTCGCATCATCTTGTCAGCGTCGACCTTAACCTTGGTCTCTTCAAGAACATGGTTTACGATCTGTATTCGGTCTGGAACTTGAATCATCTGCGACGCTTCGTCCACGAGCTTGCGGGGTGCGCATTCTGTTAGTTCCAGATGTATCTCTCTCGCGTAATCCAGAAGGTCGTTGATGATCTTGTTTGAGTGGTCGATGGCATTATCGATGGTTTCAAGCATTTCTTTAGCTTGCACTTCGGAAATTGTTGTGCCTTTCTTTTTCAAGTAGTAGGTAGCGTTTTTGATGCCTGTTAGCGGGTTTCGCAGGTCATGCCCAACCATGCCAGCTAATTCACCTATAGCCGCTAAACGTTCAGACTTGACGAGTTGTTCATTAGCAGCCTTCAACTGGGTGGTTCTCAATTCAACCATGCTCTTCAAGTGTTTTGAATAGTTGTTCACTTTTGCTTCCAAAACTTTGCGGTCTGTAATGTCTGAAACCATCATAAGCGTCCCTGAAGGTTTTCCCTCATCATCCTTAAATTCGGAAACTGCGATAGTGACGTAGATGCGGGATCCATTTTTACGAGTAAACTCGCAATCGAAATGTCCTTTGGCGTCTTGTTTGAATTGTCCAAGAACTTGTTTAGCCTTCTCGATGCACGTCTTATCTAAGAATTCGAAAAGGTTTTTCCCAACCATTTCACTCTCGCTATATCCCAGCATCTTCGCCATTTGTGGATTAACAAAAACAGTTTGACATTTGTTATCCAGCGCCCAAATGCCCTCTTGCGCAACGTTAATTAGTTGACGATATTGCGTTTCGCTTTCCATTAAGGCTTCTTGAACTTTTCTTATCTCTGTTATGTCGTGGAAAACGCAGTAGAGAAACAGTTTGCCCTCCAATTCAACTACTCTGGTGTTAACTAGAACATTTCTGATTTCGCCGTTTTTGGTGCTGTGTTTGGTCTCGAACTCGTCTCCTCCTTCCTGCAACATTTTGGCTATATAAGCGTTTATTTCGTCAGGTTTGTCTTTTACAAAATCTGAAATGCACAGTTTTGAAAACTCTTCTCTGGAGTAACCTAGTTGAATGTGGGCTACATCATTGAATTCAACAGGCTTTGTACTTTGAGGGTCGATAACTAGAACTCCTAAAGGTGCCTCATTAAACAAAGCATGATAACGTTTCTCAGCCGCTTGGAGCTTCTGCTCGGCTTGTTTTCTCTCGGTGATGTCCTTTACGACGCCGACTACACTCCATTTTCCCCGCAACTTAATCGGGGTTAAAGATATATTAACTGAAAATTCGGTGCCGTCCCTTCTTTGTCCCTGCAATTCAACATTACCATTCGTGAATGCGCCGCTTCCCGTGTTGGCAAACTGTTGAACACTAGTTTTAATGCATTCTCTGCCTTCCTTGCACATCGTTTTGGGAACGATCAGTTCATGGACATCTTTGCCAATTGCTTCAACATTTGAGTAGCCAAACGTTTTCTCGGCAGCTGGATTCCAATAAACAACCTTGGCTTCATCGTCGACCAAGATAATAGCGTCTTTAACTGAACTTGTTATGGTCCGGAATTTCTCTTCACTTTCCTGCAAAGCATGTTGCATGAGCTTGCGTTCGGTAATTGGAACTGCAAGTTCTAATGCGGCTGTCACGTTTCCATCTTTGTCTTTGAGAGGAGTGACTCTTAATTCGATCCAGACAGTTTCACCTTTTGAGTTTATCGTTTTATATTCATGTACAGCAAGAGATGCATTCTGTTCAAAGATTTTTTTTGCGCCGCAATCTGGGCAAATCGTATCTGATTTATTAAAATTCTGATAACATTTCTTGTTTGGAGCAACACCCAAATCCATCAGATACTTATTAGCCCAAACGACACTGTAATCCTTGCCGATAACAGCTAAACCAGAACCAATACTTTCCGATACTCTTTCAAGAGCCTCGTTTTTCTGCTTTATTTCGAAATCGTTTTTCTTGTTTTCGGTTATATCTATAACTATTGCTCTAAGCCCGATCACTTTGTTTTCGGAAATACACCGAGATGCCCTGATGAGTCCGGTGAAGGTGGTTCCGTTTTTCCTCGTAATTGTGTACTCGGTAGGAGCATGGCTTTTTCCGTCCAGTGATCTCTGGATATTTTCCAGTCCTTTCTGCATTTCTTCTGGATTGGCGAGCTGAAAAATATTCAAGCCTTTTTCAAAATCCTCTCGAGTAAAGCCTGTGATTTCGAACGCTCTTTGATTAAGAAAAGTAAACTTTCCGTTTAGGTCTATCTCAAAAACAATATCGGGCAAAGAATCTGCCAACTCTCGATACCGCATTTCCTTTTCTCTTAGAACTTGGTCAGATTTCTTGCGCGCACTAATATCCAAAAACATGCCCTGCACCGCCGGCTCCTCCATATATTCAATGCGGCTTGCAAATGCTTCCAGCCAAACTATTGAACCGTTCTTTCGCACTGCCCTAAACTCAAGGCTTGCGTCCGATGGCTCCCCATGTATACGGCTTTCTAAACGGCTAAAGAAAACAGCTTTGTCCTCGTTATATATTAGTCCTGCAATTCCTAGGGGCGAAAGTGACTTCAACTCTTCAATAGAATAGCCCAAAATGTTTCCCATGGACTCGTTGGCAAAAACCAGTCGCAGCGGAGAAGTTTGAGTAATTAATATTCCCTGAAGCGATTTCTCAACCACTCTACGATAATTCAACTCTGATTGGGCAAGCGCTTTTTTTGACTTCTTTCGCTCCGCAATCTTGTTAATTGCATGAGCCAATTCGCAGTAAACAGCTTCTGGTGAACCATTTTTGTCGAGGTAGCGGTCAGCGCCCAAATTCAAAGCTTTAACTGCAACGTCTTCTCTGCCTCTTCCAGTGAAAATGATAAAGGCAACATCGTTTTTTTGCTCTCTTATTTCTTTTAGAAAGTCTAATCCGTTTTTCTGGGGCATTTCATAATCAGAAACTACAACATCATACTGTCCAGTTGATAGTTTCTCGCAGGCTTCATCAACACAGCATGCATTATCAATGTCAAAGTTGCCCATATCCATTAAAATCAGTTTTGAAATCTCTTGAATAGATGGGTCATCGTCAACATGTAGAACTCGTATGACGTCTCTTTTGTTATAGGGCGCCAAATCAACTACTTCGACAACTATTTTGTCCTGATTGACAGGTTGTATTTGTGATACCCAATTCAAAGAGATAATGAATTGATAATAAATTTGTTATGAATTAAGAATACTTAGCATAAGTTTTCACAATTAGAGTCAAATGAAAGGTATAATTTTCCTTGTTTCATTGGGATATTTTGATTTCAAGAAGACCCGTAAAAATGGGCAGGACGCATATAGCATGCCTGCATAATACAAACTGCCTAGTAGTATAATCTAAGCCTTCAAAGCTTCCTGGCTCACTGCTGAAAACAATGTTGTTTTTAGCATAATACCTTTGCACCTTACACGTATGGGTTACTATATTCTCTATACGTTTTTCCAATTTCAGAATTTTGATAAAAATCTAAATAGTTCGCTAGGGGTTAATCTGAGTTTTTTTGATTTAAGAAAGTTTTTAAATAAGTACGGTACTATTTTTTTAAAATAAAAGGACTGATTATTTTTCTTGCCTAAAAATACGCGAGACAATTTAGAACACAAAAAGTTTGCACCGCTTACTCAAGCAAAAACTAAGATAGGTAAGTCAGAAATCGCGCTTCGTGATTCTGAGAAAAAATATCGTTCTTTGTTTGAGAACATGTTAGATGGCTTTGCTTTTTGCCAAATGATATTTGATGAACAGAACAATCCTGTTGATTTTGTATATCTTGAAATTAATGCCGCGTTTGAACGGTTAACTGGTCTGAAAAGAGAAGCTGTTGTTGGAAAAAAAGTTACGGAAGCGATACCGGGAACTGAAAAAGCAAACCCTGAATTATTTGAAATCTATGGTAGAGTCGCGTTAACCTGTAGAGAAGAGAGATTTGACATATTTTTTAAGCCTTTAAGCAAGTGGTTTTCAATTTCTGCATATTGCCCGCAGAAGGGATATTTTGCTGCCGTATTCGAAGACATTACCGGACGCAAGAAAATGGAGCAAGAGGTATCTAACTCTCTTGAAGATTCAAAGCGGCGTGAGTCTGAGATTTCAGCTCTATTGAAATCATCAAAAGCAGTTCTGCAAAACAAAGAATTTCCGGATTCGGCGCGGGCAATATTTGACGCCGCCAAAGAACTAATTGGAGCCACAGCCGGCTATGTTGCCCTCTTAAGTGATAACGGAAGAGAAAACGACGTCTTGTTTTTGGATGCGGGCGGGCTTCCTTGCACGGTTGATCCTTCGCTTCCGATGCCTATTCGTGGACTCCGCGCTGAAGCGTACAACTCTGGGAAAGTGGCAGTTGAAAATGATTTTAACAAAAGTGAATGGAAGAAATTTATGCCTGATGGTCATGTGCAACTCAAGAGTGTATTGTTTGCACCATTGATGATTGAACAGAGACCGGTCGGGGTAATCGGATTAGCTAATAAACTGGGTGGATTCACCAAACGTGATGCCGAAATGGCAATGGCGTTTGGAGAAATTGCCTCGGTTGCCTTAGCCAACAGTAAAATGCTTGAGATGCTGGAAGAAAATGAAAAAGAGTTGAAGATGCACTCTGAACATTTGGAGGGGCTTGTTGAGGAGCGAACCAAGATGCTTAAAGATTCTGAGCGCATGGCGACTATTGGTCAAACTGCTGCCATGGTTGGGCATGATATCCGTAACCCTTTGCAGGCGATAACTGGCGATTTGTATTTGGCCAGAGCAGAATTGGCTTCTCTGCCTGTGAGCGACGAGAAGAACAATGCTTTAGAAAGTCTCGCAGAAATCGAGAAGAATGTAGACTACATCAACAAGATTGTTGCTGATCTGCAAGACTTTGCCAGACCGCTTAAACCAAATGCCGAAGAAACCAACTTAAAACTCATAATTGACCAATTAATAGTCAAAAACGGTTTGCCTGATAACATTGAAGTAAATGTTAGAGTTGACGCTGAAAAAGTTGTTGCTGACTCTACTTTCATAAATCGCATTATGTACAATTTGGTTAATAATGCTGTTCAAGCCATGCCTAAAGGCGGTCAACTAACCATTCATGCTTACAAAGAGGCAAACGATGTTGTCATAAGTGTTAAGGATACTGGCGTTGGCATACCCGAAGCAGTAAAAGGCAAGTTGTTTACGCCCATGTTCACGACAAAAGCGAAGGGTCAAGGCTTCGGCTTAGCAGTTATCAAGCGTATGACTGAAGCGTTAGGCGGCACCGTCTCATTTGAGAGCCAAGAGGGTAAAGGAACAACTTTTATTGTGCGTTTGCCCCCCAGGAGCTAAACGGTAAATTGGTCTACAAGTAAACACAAATAATTTTTTAAGATGCTATATCTTCCGCGCTTAATTTGGCGGGGTAGCGCATGCTTCAAGCTATTCTCTATCCACATCCTTCACCCAAAAGTTGCTGTGCGCTGTTCTAAGCATGAAACATAAACGAAGTGGTTACAGATTCTTGGGTTCTGAAACGGTTTCTTGAATCTCTTGATCAATCTCTTTTAAAACATTTATCAGCTTATTAGTTAGGTCGCTGCATCTTTGAGGATTTCTTTTCTGAAACTGACCAAAACCGTATCGTAAACGCATAAACTTGTTGTAATTAGCTTTTTGGCTGCTATCGCCATCAATCAGCAGGGCAGGGATTTTTTTCTTAACTCTATTTGCATTCAAACGTTGCTTTCTCCTGACCGGTTTTCTTTTATGACTTCTATCATTTTCGGCAGAAAATCGATAAACTGCTCTTTTTCCGCATAAATCGACTTTTCAACTGTCTCGATCAAGTTGTTGATTAAGATTCTATAGGGTCGTGTAACAGCCTGTAGCTTATATTCAGTGACCTCGTGAGTGAGCGTGCTCCAGGCTTCTGCTTTCATAGACTCGTAGAGAAAAATAACATTGCCCTTGATTTCGCCGTGAACGCTTTTCGATATATCCGGCTTCCACAGAACAACCAAATTTATGCCTAACTGATTGAGGCAATCCTGCATCTGTTTCTGAACTAAGGCCAATTGAGTTTTGGTCTTTCTTATGTTGACGCCTTTAGAAGCGGAGTTTGAGAACCTATCTTGACCCTGAACCGCAACCATAAACTAAGAAACCTCGTAAACAGCACAATAGACACCCAATTCAGCCACATACACCAAAGCCCTAATCTTTGGATTCTCCTTAACCTGCTCTCGCCTGCAAGCCTCGGAGCGAGCAATAGCCAACAAAGAACCAAAATCGCCTGTTTTATCATTGTGAGAAATAACAATAGCTTGGAACATCTACTAAGCAGCCTCTTCGTTGTCATTTACATACTTATATCCTGGGCATTTCAATGGAATTTCAGCGTTGTCTGACCTACCAAAAGGATTGGGTGCTGAACAGAACTGAGTACAAAAATTTCTGCATTCATCATTGCAATAACGTTTAGAGTAGGTCGTTACAGATGTAACAGCTGTAACACCTTCTCCTTTTAGTTTAGTTGCGCTCATTAAAACTGTCGGTAATGTGGTATCTGTTACATCTGTTACAATTGTTACACTTCCATCATCATTTAGATTCTTCAAGCCTAATCCTTTCCAAGCTCTCTCACGTTTAGGTTTGCTTATCGTCGCCACGCTTATCTTTGCTGTTTCCTTCAGCCTTGCAGCAAATCTTTTTTCGTTTTCAAGATCCAGTCCCATGACATCGCAATAGTTTTTGTATGCTTCATATGCATCTGTTCTTGTCGTAACCATGTTTCTGTCGATTATTCCTAGTTCGGTTAGAAATGCACCTATCGTATCGCTTGCCCGCTGGAATTCAATTTCGGTTTCCAGTTGAGTTTTACTCTCCGAAAAGTGCCCTTGTGAAAGTAATCGTTTTAAACCTTCAATCATCCAGTTTAGAATCCCACTCTTTTCCTGTTTCTCTGTCAGCCATGAATTTTCTAAGTTTTGAATTTGTTTCCCGCCTGTAAATTCATTGGGAAATTTAAGAAACAATCTCCGTTCCTTAAAAGCGGTCGTTATATCATTATTCTTGGGGAACTTGTTAGCAATGACTTTTATCTTGGCGTAATTCCTAAATTTTACCCGCGCTTGTGTACATTTTGCTTCAGCCTCGATGGTGTCTTGTCCAGTAGCTTTTTTTAGAAGCGGAGTTTGCATAATCCGGTTTGTTGATGGTTCGGTACATGGATTGAAGAGCTTTCCATATAGTTGCCTTAAAGCAAAGCGATGACTTCCGTCAAATTCTTCTAATCCTACACTCGAAAGATTATCTTCGCCCAACATGCCCTCCATTGTACGTTGCCAAACGCCTTTTCCGTTTCTGCCTTCGCCATGTAGCCACAAGAGCTTATGGAAGCGATAATCAGGTAAGAGTAAGTAACCCGACCATTCCTGAAGTGTTGGAATATCGTCCTGAGTTAAGACTTGCGTAATAAATTGCTGCCAACTTGGGCATTTAGCATCTTTATCGTAAGTAACAGGGATCGAGTGAAAAGGCATCTCTTCAGGAGAAAACGCGCTTAGCGTAGGGTTCACCGCTTCCAAATCTAATAATCCATTTAGGCAAGCTATTTTTTTGCTGAATGTTAATTCTTGAAACGTTAAGCCTTTTAGGTCATGTAAGACATTGCTAAAATAACTCATCCGATTTTCTGTCCCTAAAATTATCGATAGAATCTCTTGGACAAAGATTTCTCCATTTTGTTGCCAACAACCAGTTTTTTGATCGTAAAAGTACAAGATTTCTGTTCTTCTATCTGTCTTAAAGTTATAATTATTCTTAAGCCATTGTGCCACGAGCGCAGGCTTGAAATGACCGTGGACATCACAAAAGCGCTCATAATTTTGTGGCGTTTCTGAGTTTTGAAGCGATTTGCGACAGTCTGGGCAATTTAAAAGCAAACATTCAGCAAAACAAATACCTTGCTCTTGCAGCGTTTCTCTCTTATATCGATAGTTTTTTCCTTCTGAAGCCTTGGCTATAGTGTAAGTTAACCTTTGGTTGGTTTCATCTCGATCATAATTATGGGTAGGTACTGGTTCCCAAGCATGGTTTTCATGGAATATCACCCTTATCTCATCTCTTGTTTTACCTGTGAAATAGAATTCATAGACCAAGGCGACTTTTTCCACATGTCTTAAATATGGTTGTTTCATAAGTTTTCCAAAGCATGGCCTGACCGGCAAGGCTTCAATTTCCCCTGGTCTAATATTCATAACATTCGAAATTTTTGTTTTTATTAAATCTGCAAAAAGAAGGGCTTCATGGAACATTTCTTCAGCATTTTCTATCACAGTTGGGTCGTTATCGTTCTTTCGGCAGTAGCCTTCACTCGGAGCCATAATGCACAAGTTCCCTTTGCCCAAAAGTTCAAGGCATGTTCCTTTTGGCTTCCAACCGTTAACTGGTTGCTTTGATAAATAAAACAGGTGATCTCCGCCTGACATAGTTTTTTCGTGTTGCGTAGTTCTCATAGAGTTAATGGCTTGCAAGCCTTTCTGCAAAGTTTCCGGTCTTGCGTCTTCTCCCTTAACATCTCGGTCAACGACGGAAAAATAGTTCTTCACAGTTAATCTTGATTTTCGAGCCACAAAGAACCCCAAATAGTTTATAATTCTCAATGTGTAGTGCATCAAACTCTTCCTTGGTTTGTGCTCTATATTGCCACTGCTTCCAAGAGTCCACAGCAGGCTTCTTCTTGCCATCTACACCAATAACAAAGGGCAGAACAGCTAAGCCCAATCTATGATAGTTCTGTGCTTGTGCCAGAAGAACATTAGCTTTTTCCATCTGTTGACTTAACTCCCAGAAGATTGTTGCGTTGAAACACAAATCATTTTTTGGTTTATTTCTAAATCTGCTATTTGCTTTCTGCTTTTCAGGTCAAGCCGTATCAGGTCTCTCAGGTAATCAGCCGTGTTGATGTGCGAACTTTTCGGAAGAATAGATTTGACTCCTTGAAGCATGCATCTGCTTATGCGAGTTGAAACGGCAATTGTCTGCTCTTTTTCTGTTATCGCTCGTTTACCCTCCGTTTTACCTGAAAACGTATATGAGCAACTAAGAATAGATTTACGCCGCTTGGTGCTCACAGAATGGACGAGAAAACAGAAAAGATAATCGCTCGACTAAGCAGTTATGTTTCCGTTGAACAATTTAATGAGAAAGATATGCATAAATTTCTCTTAATTCTGAAATCTGTTGGAAAGCATGGAACCGCAGGCACCTATATCTCTGATCTAAGAGCGAAAAATGCTAATGTAGGAGGACGCTATCTTAGAGCAGCGGCATTTTGGCTACAGAAAAATGATTGTTTAGAAGCCCTTTCAACTGGTCGCCACAATCGAGTATGTTTATCCGAAAAAGGAAACGAGGCATTAAGTATTCTCGAGAGGCAGTGCTATTCTCCCTTGAAAGATCCTGAATTAAAAGTCCTGTTTCATCTTGATACGGAAAAAGAAATAATCGCTTCAGTTTCAGGGAAGGATATTTTACCTATTGAAAAGCTTGAAGTTCTAACGCAGACTTTCGTTAGGGAAGGCATATTGAAAATAGCTCACACCCTTTTAGATTCTAACTATAAAAATATCAGTATTAACATCGAGATTCCGCCTCTGATGGGGTCGAGGCTTACCGCATTTATTGACATCTTAGAAATGGTATATTGGCAGGTTTTATACAAGAGTGGTTTCAAAGGCCTAAGAGCTCATGAACCAATTGTAGAAAATGATGAGGCTCAAAAAGCATATACCTTTTTTTGGAAAAACTATTTGGAAAAACATCTTAACTTAAAGGGTAATGAAGTTTACAAATCATCGGTTTACAGTACTGGGCAAACTCCTGAACGAGAATACTTTGTACAACCCCTTCACGATTTCTTTGTAAAAGAATTGGATTTAGCATATAGCACTTTTAGTATATTCCTTGAGTATATGAGTGACCCCCCAATTCGGAAGTGGATAGAAAAAAGATTGGCTAAAGATCCCGATTGGTTTATGCCTCATTATTTTTGGGAAAATCCGGGTTATTTTTTTAACTATAGTTTAGCATTTAATTTGCCTGCCATTACTCTGAACAAACTTAGAATTTTATTAGAAAAATATGTTGAATTTGAATTCGCCCAAGTTCCTGGAGTAGGAACCCTTGTGGTGAATACAAAGCGGGCAGATCAACAAATCCTTGATAAAATAGGATCTATTATCCAGGAAAACAACGGAGTTTATGTCGCTATCAGCAATTTGGGTTTTCGAGTTGAGTTTATAGAACAAGTTATGCCGCCTGTTTGGTATGAGTATTCAATCCCAGAAATCACAAATGAATATTTCCAACTTGAATTTATTCTCAGTTGTCTAGCCGATATCGGCGATTCCTGCCTAAACTCTACACTTGACGATTTGCTCAAGCTTGATTATACCTCAGACTGTTTTTATAGAAATTGGCGCGTTTTAAGTGAGGTTTTTATAGAAAATTATAGGGAGAAAATATCCAAGTGTAAAGAACGAGAAATTATCTTGCTGTTTAAGAAAGCCTATTTGGAATATGTACTGTATGGCAAACCAACTTTAGATCTTAGGTCAGCCTTAACTAAATATAAGGATACAAAAGATTTAGGCATAGTTTTGAAAGAGATGGGAGAGGGCGTTTACAAGATTTAGCGAAGCGTTAATTGAAACTAAATTTCAACGATTAGTCCTTGCATCTTTTGCTTTAGCCTTAGGATTCAACATATCAGGCACTCCCTTAGCAAACGTTGCAGTCAATCCATTCGCATCAGCATTAGCGGGATTGCTATTTAGCACAGGACTCAACTACATCAAAGAAGTCCCAACCCAACTACTAACACAAATAAACGGCATAGTTACTGAAGCCGAAAAACAAATACCTGCTTCAGATCCAACAGCCGCACCGTCATCTCCAACTCCGCCGGCTTCAATTCCTACAGGAACTCCAACTGCTTAAAATTAAGATTCTCTTTTCATTCTTTTTCTATTTTTCGGCATTTAATTTTTTGTTTTAGCGGTAGCTCTGCGATTTCTGCCACATTTATTGTATTCTTAAGTGAAAATATTGTGGTTGTCAGTTTTTCTTTGAATTCTCCGAGTTTATCGCGAGAAAAGATTAAAAAAAGAAAAGGTTCTTGATATTTAGTAAAGCAGCGGTGTCCGGTTGGTTTGACTCTTGGCTTCATCTATGATTGGTAGTGCTTGTGTAAGTTCTCGGAAATATTTGAGTACAGTTATGCCGCGTGGGGTGATTGCGTAAACTACGCGGCTCTTTTTAAGTTTCATTTCTTGAACGAGGTTTTGCTTGATTAGAAACTCCAGCTGTTCACTGAGCACGCTACAGTTGACATTGGCTTTGTACATGATATGTGTCAACTTCAGCGGTCCCTTTTGCGACAACACGCTTAGGATGGCAACGTATGTTTCTAATTTTGATCTTCTCATCTTCGAGCCCTTTTCCACTCACTTAACAGATATATCTGCATGTTATGTTAAGGAGCATTATAAGCATTTGCTTTTTTCCATTGTTTAATTCAAGCAATTATGCTTATTATTAAGAAATCAGGTATTTATATTAAAATATGAATCAAAAACTGCACATTATAAAAAAAGTTGTGATGATTGCAATATGCTTGTGACTGCGCCGTGCCTACTACAACTTGTTATATACTATTCATAATAACTACTAACATTCATTTTCTAGGAAAAAAATGGACATGCCAAAAAAGAGCATTCAGGAAAACAACTTTATTATTAGCAAAGATCATACCGACAAGTTTGTCGCTCACAAAACAAGAATGCCCATTATCAAGTGTGTCTGCGGCTTCGAAATTTTACTAGTGCCCGATTTGAAAGCCATGGACCGCGCCATAAAAAATCATATTACAAAACACAATAAAGCAAGTGATATTTCAGAATTGTTGACAGAACAGGCTTTAATTTTAGCAGCAAACTAATCAGTCAACCGTAAAATTAGTTGTGTTTAAATAGCCCACCAAAAAACTTTTGGCCAAGAACTTAAACAAGCGTATCAATCATCAAATAATCCTTAAACAGATTTATTCTTAAGTTGTGGCCTTTAACGTAATCTTTCAATTGATTGGAACATGGTTCACCATCTGAAGCTGAATCAGTTAGAACTACGTAGCCCTCTGTTTCAGTATCCAAAATGCCCCACTCAATGAACCCTTTGAATACTTTTGGATGACTCATCGGAAATTTTTTTGATAAGTCTATTGCTTCAGCAAAATCCATACAACAAGCCTAATCCATCTAATATCTTCCTACACGAAACTCTTAAAGCGTTGTGGGTACAGGTATGCAACAACGTGTAGAGATTGTCACATCTGCACTGGTTTATCTGGCTAAAATTGAAACGCGCCCTGAATTTTGGCGGGAGCATCTAATTTAAAGAATCTTAAAACATTGTTCCCGGCTTCGGTGATGTCGCAAATCACTTTATTGCTATATCCATTTTCTTCAATAAGTAAATTCTGGTTAACAAGTAGTTCTAAACAATCTTTTAGTAAAGTTCGGTTAATCTTAAATTCGGACATTATCGTGGTGGTTGACAGTGGACCTTTCTGCGCTACAACTTGCAAAATAAACAAGCATTCCTCAAGTCTGCTGGTTTTCATGAGTGGTCCTATGTGTTTAGCAGAAACATGTTTTACAGGTTTTGCTGCAACTTTCACTTTTTTTCAACTCGATTAAATCATAATTAGATCCTAAGAATATAGAAATCAACTATTGCCTGAGCTATTTTGGGGTCGACCCAACCCTTCGTTTTATTGCTACCGTTTATTCCGGCGCTAGCAAGGAACCTCTGTAAAATCTATTTTTCCTTGGCGATCCACGTTCTTACTGCTTCTTCGACAGCGCGGGACAGGTCGCCTTTTTTCCCGCCTAACCTCTCCACCGTTTTAATTCTGAGTTGCTTTTCCAACTCATCAGGGAGATCCACGCCGATTCGACCCATATTCAATCATCAACTTTAATTTAGATTTTTTTTCACGGTTCCCGTGTCAGATGTTCTTCCAATAAGCGAACTGCCAAACGCCGAATTTTATTCTTATTTTTGTCACCATTTTTCATTTACATTTTCGCTTATCAACATAAGCTACTAAGTGATTAAACACTTATAGGTGTATAGGCTTAAACTAACAGTGAAACAGCCGGCGAAGGCCTATCGCAAGACGGAGAGTGATAAGCTGGATTTATATAGAATATAGAAAGAGAAAAAAAAGGTCGGTTACCTCTTCGGCTGATTAATAATTTCTCTTAGCTGTTACCTTTCTGTAGATTATTGTTAAGTACACTATCGTTACTTAATTCTCGTTTTAGATAAGCAACTACTTCAAAACTTTGATTAATTTGAAGCGCCACAATAGAAACCAATTCCCACCCATCTAAACCATATTTATTCAACAAATCTTCTTGCGTTTTAACACCAGCATCCAGAATTCCTTTTACCAGAGCAATTGACACATACTCCCTTTTGTCATGTTTTTTTCCTCTAACAATATTTATTTTCTGTAGAACTGAGATTAACCAAGCAGTATTTTTCTTTTGAGGTTCATTTCGTTTGAGTTAAAGAGAAAAACGTCCATAGACAACTTTCACAGAACTCCGAAAGGGATGGTGCAGATAGCTTTTTCGCATGCCCAGGTCAAAAACTCTTAGAAAAAAAGAGTTCTCGCTAGAGTCTATGCCGCGTACACTGCGTGGGACAAAAGCCTTCTCGAACTGGCACCATAGGATAAGTCAAATCAAAAGAATGTTATTTGTATTTTATATGTTCTGATGATAAGTTATTTTGCGCCAGACCTTCCTTTATATCCCCCAGATTTTGGAAGACCTTGGAAAGCTTTTCTTCACTAACTTACATTGGTAGATTCATTTTGCTAGCGATTATTAGAATCTGCTCTATCAAAAACTCCTCTAACGAGTTAAGCACTAAACCATAATCCGCTAGTTTGTGTTCTTTGATGAATTCCGAGTTTGAATCATAAGTTCAAGCAGAATACTCTTTTTTCACTTTCACTCAGCCCTCTACTATCACGCACGGTAGTTTGTTGGTTTGCTTTTTATGTGGTTTGAGTGATAGACAGGAGCCACACGTGAGAGGTATGAAAAAGAAAACTCAAGTATTAGCATTAGAAGATGACCTCTTAGTTGATTTGACTTTTCACAGCGTTCCTGCTTCACTTCTCTCTGAGTTTGCACAGAAAATCGTTCGACCTTATTACAACGGTAACATGAACGCTGCCATCCAGGACCTACTCCACAAAACCCTCAAAGAACAAGACTTCATCCAATCCCACATCACTCACATCAAAAACGCTGAGGTTTAGCGTATGGGTAAAACTGTTGAGTCTTATAGGATGGCTTTAGAATCGGAAATTAGCCGGTGGAATGGCTTCGTTAGGGCTTTGAGTAAGGAGGAACGTTAAGCTTTCGAGGAAGATGATGGATATGTGCCGCAGCAATGGGATGGCAAGCAGTAACGCTACCAATCCAATAATCTTTGAACCTATGGTTATGTCTATTATGTTGGTTCAACAGAAAAAATTGCGGGAACTTGAGTACAAGCTAAATGACGTGCTCTGGCAAAAAATAAGCGCGCAACCTCAAACGGAGAGACGAAAAGCAAACCATAAACTCCAGTTACAGCTCAAGAAAGGTGAAACTAATGAAGAAACAATCCACGCTTTTTCCCGAACCCGAAGTTCCTATCTTAGCAGAACTCGACTTAAAAGATGCGGAAAAAATAGCAAATCAAGTAAAAACTGTTGTTTGTGCTCACTGTGTCAAGATAGAAATTGCTGGCAGCATCAGGCGGCAGAAACCTGTGGTGCATGACATTGATTTTGTTGTTACTACAAAGAGCGATTTTGAATGGCAAAAGATAAGTGAAGAACTCAGGCGCATGAAGGCAAAGCCCAGCTGTCAAGGCAACAGCGTCATCAAAGCATTCTTGCCATGCCAAAATGGTCTTTTTCAAGTTGATTTCTACCGTGCAAAACTGTCAACTTTTGGTATTCTTCTGCTTGTCAGAACTGGTTCAGCGGAACATAATGTGTGGCTTGCGGGCTATGCGATTTCTAAAGGGATGAGAATCAAGTTCAGCGAAGGCCTAATCAAAGAAGGCAGCGCAATTGCGGGGGAAACCGAAAAGGACGTGTTTGAAGCTTTAGGCTTGCCCTGCCCGTTGCCTTCCGAACGGGAGATAGTTGACGGCAAACCCGGTTGGATGCCGCCTGAAAAACTGTAAAGCTCCATCATGCTAGCCGATGGAGTTTAATATCAAGACCGCAGAGAAAGAAGTGCTGGGTTGAGTATGGTTAAGCTGATTTTTTACGGTGGCGTTAATGAGATCGGCGGCAACAAAATTCTTCTCGAAGACAACGGCACAAAATTGTTTTTGGATTTTGGTATGAGCTTTGGCACGGCAAACAAGTATTTTTCAGAGTTTTTGCAGCCAAGAAAATGCAGCGGACTAGGCGATTTCATCGAGTTCGGGCTTCTTCCGGACCTGAAAGGCGTTTACAGGTCTGACTTCATAAAACATATGGGGCGACCAAAAGAAGACCTGAACATTCATGGTCTGCTTGTTTCTCACGCTCACGCTGACCATGCATCGTACATTAATCATCTTCACGAAGACCTGCCCATCTATTGTTCAGATGAAACGTATTGTATTCTCAAAGCTTTGAATGACACCTCAAGTGGCGGTTTTAGTGACATAACGGATTTGTCCGTGTGTTTTGAAACACATGTTAAAGATGGAAAAGTTATTCGTACAAAGGGAGAAAAGTTAGGCCGCAAGTACCAACCATTCAGGTTTAACGAAAAGTTTCACATAGACGGTATAGAGGTTGAGCCTTACAGGGTTGACCATTCTCTGTCTGGAGCAACAGGCTACATAATTCACACGTCCTCTGGAACTATTGTTTACACTGGGGATTTCCGTTTTCACGGTCGCAGAGAAAAAGAATCCGCAGCGTTTATGGAAGCCTGCAAAGAGGCAAAGCCAGATGTATTGATAATTGAGGGCACAAGAGTAGACTCTAACAGCTCTAAAAAAGAAGCGGAAGTTGAAGACGAGATTTGCGACATCTCATTAAAAGCCAAAGGGCTTTCAGTCTGTAACTGGTCAGTAAGAGACACGGATAGAATGCTCTCTTTTCTAAATGCAGCCAATAAACTGGGCAAGAAGCTTGCCATTTCCCTCAAGCAGGCATATTTGCTGGATGAGCTGGCTAAATGCGGCGATTCCATAGCTCCAAAAACTGATGATGGCAACTTAGCGCTTTATGCGAACAGGAAAAGCTGGGGGGTCATAGGAGACGCCAAATGGTGCGATAAGATACGCGACGAAGATTATGATTCTTGGGAACGTCCCTATCTTGACAGAGCAGTATGCTACAAAGACATACGTGCTAAGCAAGAGGATTACTTGATGTTTTGCAGTAACTTTGACCTCAAAGAACTCATCGACATAAAGCCAGTTGAAGGATCAGTTTACATAAAATCTGTTTGTGAACCTTTTGACGCTGAAATGGAAATGGACTGGGATCGGATAATGAACTGGATAAACCATTTTGGAATAGCCGTTAACTCCACGCACGTTTCTGGTCACGCGTCAGGGCCTCAGCTCAAAGAATTCGCGGAACAAGTAAACGCGAAAAACATAATTCCCCTACATACTGAAAACGCGAAGGCTTTCGAGAACGGGTCAAAAAATGTAACGTTATTGGGAAAAGTTGGAGACAGTTATGTTCTTTAATTGAGCATGCTGGGCTCTTCGCTTTCACAGCTCCCCTCTGCTGACTCAGAGAATCGTAGAAAGTGTTAAAATTCCAGAGTTCTTACCAAGTGTAAGTATGCATAAAATATGAGCAATCCTGTTTGACCTTGACAATACATTGATCGACTTTATTCGTATGAAGGAAGAATCTTGCAGAGCAGCTGTTAAGGCGATGGTGACGTCAGGACTGCGGATGAAGGAAGACCAAGCATATGCACGTTTGATGAAAACGTACTTCGATGTAGGCATTGAATCAAACATAGCATTCTCAGAATTCTTAAAGAGTGTAGATCAGTTTGATCACAAAATACTCGCTGCAGGCATCAACACCTACCTAAAAACTAAAAACAAATTCCTAAAACCCTACCCCAATGTTAAATCAGTTCTTGGAAAGCTAAAAAGAAAAAGCGTTATTCTCTCAATTCTTACCGATGCACCAAAAACCAAGGCGTATCAACGATTGTTAGGTTTGGGGATTGCAAATATAGAATATTGTAAAATTGTTTTTTAGTAATTAAGAAAAAATTGTGATTTAATCTGCTGAAAGAAAGCATCGTCCTGTGCCTTCTATTTGTTCAAGCGTGGATTCACTCGGCTCTTTGTCAAGCCTTACCATATGAGGCGTGGCATCCTTAATTTACAATCTCTAGTAACTATCTGATAGATTACTTCGCACACAAACATAGGCTCAAGCCACGTCACCCTATCCATGCCATCAACCCTAAAAGGAGCAACTTTAGTTTTGAGTTTTTGAAACTTGACAATTAAAGAATCAAACAATTCTTCGGTAAAGCCACTGCCTACATGAGCAACATAGAAAGGCTTACCCTGCTTATCATATAATCCAACTACTAAAGCTCCAAAAGTGCTCTCTCTGGCACCGTCGCCCTTACTGTAGCCGAAAATAACACAATCGCAAGTTTCCAGGTTCTTAATCTTAAGCCAACTACCCGTTCTAAGTCCCTGTTCGTAAACGCCGTCCTTGCGTTTGGCAACCATGCCTTCAAGATCATGCTGCAAAACCGCTTGATAGAATTGCTCCCCCTTTTCTTCGACGTAATCATTAATGATTACGTGCGAGCCTTCCTTAATTGATCCCTTCAGAATTGCCTTTCTTTCATCAAAGGTAAATTAGTTAGCTGTTTTCCATCCTTCTCTAAATGTCAAACACAATGAAGGTTGCTGGTGACTGAACCATTAGCCGTTGAACAGCCTTATCAGAAATAAGGTGGCCCCTTTCCTGTAGTGAATGAAAATCAACCTTGTCCTGTTTCATTACTATGATTTCACCATCAACAACAACGTTCTCTACTAACTGCTTAAGCTCCTCTAATTCCGGAAAAGCATATTTGAGTTCCTTGTCATTGCGACTATGAAGCGGAAAGTCATCTCGTACGTACGATATTGCTCTAAAGCCATTCCACTTAGTCTCAAAAATCCAATCCTTGCCAGAAAACGGTTTAGAAATAGGTTTAGCAAGCATTGGCTTATACAAACGGCTCATTGACCTTCAAACAAAAAGAAGTAATCAAAACTGATTACTCTTTTCAAGTACTAAATCATTTCAAAGTATTTTATGGCACTTTGATGCATTCAATTTTTGCTCTATTGTAAGGACGGTTGCTCTTTCTTTGCCTATCTATTAACTTTTGAGGAAAC
The DNA here is from genome assembly GCA_003164295.1 of Candidatus Bathyarchaeota archaeon. Lineage (GTDB taxonomy): Archaea > Thermoproteota > Bathyarchaeia > Bathyarchaeales > Bathycorpusculaceae > Bathycorpusculum. The sequence continues at coordinate 36,152 of PLTA01000053.1, read as the reverse complement.
CTTTATTTCCTTGTCCTCGTTACGTAGTAAGATTCAATATAGCATAGAGGTGTATTTGAAAATTGTTGTCACGAGATTGTGATGGCTGCTCCAGAATGATGTTTGAGTGCAAACAACGGTTTGGAAAAGTAATCGTCGGCGAAAAAGTATTCTGTCCTGATGGTACAGCTCATTTAGTTGATACTTAAGATTATTTAATCTAATCTCAAATATTCCCAATTTTTATTTCATTTTTCTTGTTAAACTATTTTGCCTCTTATTGTTATGTTTCTGCGGACTTAGATAGATGAGATTTTTTTCATTGTCGGCTTCCAAACTTTTTCTAATAATTGTGACGTTATTCTGGAAAATATTTCATTGAAACGGTTATTCGTTTTCGGCTAAATTTTGAAAGCTGATATTGATAGGGACTGTTGAGGAGTTAGCCGTTGGCTTCGATATTACTGTTGTATAGAGTGTTTAAAGAATAGTTGGTTTGTAGCAGAATAGATGGTAAAGGATTGATTAGCTTTGTCGTTTAGTTGATTTTTAACGTCATTTGACGAATGTAAATACTTAAAGCTTTCAAAGGTTAAGGAAGCTTAAACGTTTTTTTAGTGAGGTGAAAGATTTGGTGTTCAAAGAGGAAGATGAATTGGACGAAACTGAAGATGAGGAATGGGAAGAAGAAGAATGGTAAAAATATTGGATTAGGCAACTTTTGTTCTTCTATTTGGTTCAGTTATTGAACGATATTTTCCGCAATACTTGTAGGGACCGTAAATGCAGGTTCCACTATTTATCTCACGTAGGCTGCAGACTTTACGTTTTGGGCAACCGCCAAAAACACCCTGCACTATTTTCACAACTGATTTCAAGTCTTATTTCCTGAAGATTTCTTCACTTGATGATCTTTGTTTGTGTTCTTAAGGAGTATTGCAATAATTGAAATGTATCAGAACTTTAGTAATCACGTCTGAATCTCGCTTCACTTTCACTCCAGTCTCCACTGTTCCAGATAGTAGCTTAGAGTCACCATTTAAAAGCTCAAAATTGCCTCTTGTTATCCTTCAATATTATGGAGAATGGAGACTTTGAGTCAAAATCAAATTATTAGGCCTTCACTATCGCAACCGGTTTTTCCATTGAATATAGGATGCGTTAATGAGGTTTTTCCGGGCTTTGCATTAGGTGATTTTGCAGTTCTTGAAGGTTCATCTTCAGTTTATTCTTTAGCATCCTTGTTATGTGTACGGGCACAGCTTCCCAGTCAGCTAGGCGGATTGAAAAGCAATGTTATCTTTGTTGATGGAGCGAACACGTTTAGGTTTTATCAAATAGCCGAATTAGCGAGGATCCACCATCTTAACCCAAAAAAAGTCCTAGATAATATTTACATTTCAAGAGCTTTTACAGCCTACCAAGCAACCTATATTCTCATACATCAACTCAAAGAAGCCATCAAAAAATATAACGCTAAACTGGTTATAATTTCAGACATTGCAGGTTTCTTCTTAGACAAAGATATTCCTGAAGATGAAGCTCAGAGAATCTATAGCCAAGTTATAACTTATCTTTCAAATTTTGCTAGGGAAACTCAAACCATAATAATTGCAACCTACCCCCAACACCCAAACACCGCAAGAAACAATGATCTTCAATCCTCAACATGCACCAGAGCAAGTGTTATACTATCTCTAAGAAAGACAAGTTGCAGCAGACAATTTGTTTTGAAGAAACATCCCTACTTACTGTTAGGCGTTTCTGAGATGCCTCAAAACAACTTGACGTTAATGGATTTTGCAGAGGCTAACGCATAATGGGCAAGACAATAGAATCCTACCGCATGGCATTGGAAGACGAAATAAACCGTTGGAACGGTTTTCAAAAGGCATTACGAACAGAGGACAGGGTTGCCTTTGAAGCGTTGATGGATGGATGCAGAAGTTTCGCCTCAGCAGGAAGCAACGCCAACCCAACCCATACTCTTCGAACCCATGATAATATCGATGTTACTATCTCAACAAAAAAAGATCATTCAATTAGAGAAGGCTTTGGATGCAATCAAGTCCCAGCGCTAAAATGAGAGGCTGGATATTTGATGTATACCCAACTGAAATAGGCGAAATGGCAGTCTGGATAATAAGCGAAGACGGCCTGAGAATCAGATTAACCGATAAATTTCAACCCAAAATCTATGTTTCAGGCACCAAAATAGACGTTGAAAAGCTTGTCGGCCGCATCTACTCAAACCCTGATATTGCTGATTGGAAGTTTGTTTACAAATTTGCTAACCCAACAGATGCTGAAAAATCCCGCGTCTTAGAAATTACTCTCAAAGATTGCAGAAGAGTCTCAACATTAACGAATCAAATCCTAAAATTAGGAGATTACCTACGTTATGAAGTCCATAACTGCGACTTGCATGGCGACAGAACATATTTCTTTATACATGATTTATTTCCGCTTGCCTTCTTAGAAGTTGAAACCACCAAATCAGGCCTAAAATACACGCTGTTAGATTCTGTTGAGCGAATTAACTACACCATTCCACCGCTTAGGACAATGCAGCAAAAGATCGAAATAGCTAAAACTGGCAAAATATCAAATCTCCAAGACCCAATAGGTAGCATAATCGTTGATCAAGAAGGACAGCAAATAATTATTGACTCAGGCAATGAAGCGGAAAAGCTCCTGCAGCTACGCAGAGTTGTTAAAGAACTTGACCAGACATAATATTAACCCACGGCGGAGACTCCTACCTCTGCTCATATTTGCTCCAGCGAGCAACCATAAATAGTGTGCAAGAAAAGTTCATTCTAAGCAGAGACGAAGTGCCTTTTGTACCCAAAGTTCAGCAGGGTAAAACCTTCTTTTCATATGGACGCACATTCTACAAAGCCCCAACTACCCGATTATACGGAAGAGTTCACATAGACAGAGGCAACACATTCATTCTAAACGAAAGCAGCTTCCAAGGCCTATTTGAGATAGCAAGAACCTGCAGAACACCCCTACATACCTCCTCGCGTTCGTCAATCGGGTCAAGCATGTCTTCATTGCAGTTCTATCAAGCCTTCAAACAAGAAATCTTGATTCCCCGAAACAAAAGCATCCCTGAAGCCTTCAAATCAGCCTCAGAACTTTTAGTCGCAGACCGAGGAGGCTTTGTCTATGAACCAAAAGTCGGCATCCACGACAACACAAGTGAAGTAGACTTCTCATCGATGTATCCATCTTTAATGGTTAATAACAATATTTCAGCGGAAACGGTTCTTTGCAAATGCTGCCCAGACTCACACCTACGCATTCCAGATCTTAACTACAATATCTGCGAGAAACGAATAGGAGTGGTTCCAAAAGCTCTAAAGCTTGTTGTCACCAAGCGACTCCGCTACAAGAAACTAAAGGAAGAAACTACAGATTCAAAACTCAAAGAAATCTATGATAACAGACAAATCGCCTTAAAATGGATTCTAGTAACCTGCTTTGGCTATTTAGGCTACCGAAACTCCAAATTTGGTACAATAGACGGACACATAGGCGTCTGTGCGTTAGGCCGAGACGCATTTCTTAGAGCCGCTCGAATGTCAGAGAGCCAAGGGTTTGAGGTATTGCACGGAATAGTAGATTCGCTATGGCTCAAAAAAGACGACGCCACCCTTGAAGAATATAAATCCCTTTGCCAAAAAGTAAGTAAAGACATTGCAGTACCCCTCAATTTTGAAGGACGATACAAATGGATTGTCTTCTTACCATCAAAAATGCACCCAAACATAGGAGTCTCAAACCGTTACTATGGAGTTATGGAAAGCGGAAAACTAAAAGTTAGAGGCATTGAGGTACGCAAACACGATACCCCCCGTTTCATTTACAATGCACAGATGGAAATGATCAACATATTCTCCACAGCGAACAACTCAAAAGAGTTCATGGAAAAAATTCCAGAAGCACTCAACGTCGTAAAGGCTTACCGCCAAAAAATGTTAAACGGTGAAGTTCCCATCGAGGACTTAATTATATCAAAACACTTATCGAAAAACCCAAACCACTACAAACAACACATAAGCCAGGTAATCGCAGCGGAACAATTAATCAAGGAAGGCGCAGAAGTTAACGCTGGAAAGAATGTACATTTCGTTTTTACTGATTCAACTCACAAGCGTTTTGAACGACGGGTGAAAGCAGAACAATTACTAGACAAAGGAATCAACCCAGATACAAGAAAATATTTGCAGCTTCTATATTCATCTGCAGCAAATCTTCTTAGCTTCTGTAACTATACTGAAGAAACTGTTCAAGATTCACTTAGAGCTTACCAAAACAAAAAACTTGAGAACTATTTTTCCACCAAACCTTTGTGTTAAATCCCAAAAACATCTGTCTTCAAGTCTAAGAACGCTATCTCCTTAGACATTCAATTAAACAATAAATAAAACCAAACCGCTAATTGATAACTCGTTTTACTTGGATACGATGAGGCGGTTACTTTGATAGAAATTAAACAAACTCCTGAAGGTAAACCGCTGATAATGTCTTCAGTTTCTGATTTTTGCGGCTCAATGGGTTACTGCGAACTTAGAATAAATCATTATCTTAAAGGAATCAAGCCTCCTCAGACCCAAATAACCATTGAGGGAACCAAATCACACGAAAAAGAAGAAGTCTACGAAAAAGAACATTTCACTTTTGAACCTGTAACAAAAGAAGGCTTGAAAGATTTAACCAAAGACATAGAATTTGCGCGTGAGGGGTTATTCACAAGGTACCAAAGAGAACTATCATTTGGGTACGAGAAGCTTTCGCTTTTGCTTTATGGCAGGGCAGATAAGGTTATGCGAAGCAAGGGCACATTGATAGTTGAGGATTCAAAGTATCCAGCTTCAAAAGACAAATATTTGGTAAAGTATGAACCGTTTGATGACCAAAAACTTCAGACTTTGCTATACTTGAACTCAACTTATAGTGAAAGCGGTTCGCTTAAAGAAAATGATTGTTTTGATATTTCTTGTGAGAAGAAAGCTTGGATAATTAACATAAAAGATAAGGCTACTTTAGAGAGCATCAAGATTTTCCAAGGCTTCCAAACGATAGAAGCAGAACACTTCTTGGAGGCAAAAATAACCAGATTCGCGTTGTTGGCTATAGGGAAGCTTGCACCTGAGCACCTCAATAACGCAAAAAAATGCCGAAGCTGCAGATTCACAGATTGCCCATATGTCTTCCCTTAAGACCGATAAAATGGTAAGATTCAATTAGCCTTAGACCAATATACGCAAGAACTAAAATGAATATGTCAGAAGCGATGAAAATTAAACGCCAGATACAAGAGTGTTGCAATATTGAGACAGGAATGGTTGATTTGCCCAAAGTTGGCCTTGTCTTAACTGTCGAAAGAAGCACGCTCGACAAAGACTCATACAAGCTTTTAGCAAATTATGCTGCCGAGAACAACCTTAACCTACAGTTGGAACTGGGTAGCTTCATCATTTCTAACCAGGCCCTGCCGCCGCCTGCAACGCCTTTCGGGGTTGAAAAGCAATATTAAATCGCCTATTTGGAGAGATTTAGGCCGAATTGTTTTTCGGATCAATTAATTACTGAAAAAACTTAACTGCGACTGCTTAACTTTTGATTTATCCTTTGCTTTCTTTTGACTCTCCGACAACAAGCCGAGTTTTTCCAGCAAATACAAGCAATTTTCTGGAGCATAACCGTGATAATGATTGTTAAAGAATCCAATAACTTTCTTTACGGATTTGCTTACTTCCTGAACTTTTGGAACCCAGCTATCTAATTCCTCTTTGGAATATCGATAATCAAACCAGATTTTCTCGCCCTTGCCATGCCAACGGAAATAAGCAAAGTTAGTTGTCAAATGCACCGTCGGCGGCAACAATGGTTCATCAACCATAGTGTAAGCTACATCATATTTCTTAAGCAAATGCTATGTTTCATCCTTAATCCAAGACAAATTGCGAAATTCAATAGCATATTTGAACTGAGGATCAAGCATCCCAAAGAAGGATTCAAGATTTTCCATATTACAATCGCATTTTGGGGGCAACTGAATCAGAAAACAAGCAAGTTTCCCACCTAACTGCAGGGGGCGCATCAAATCAAAATATGTAATCAAATCAGCTTTTACCACTCTTTAAACCGAGACGCTTGTCATGAGTTATTAATTTAGGCATTTTAGCAGTAAATACAAAATCGGAAGGCGAATAATTCAACCAACCCATAACTGTTCCTTTAGAGGGATTACGGTAGAATGTTGAATCTATCTCAACTATCTTAAAAACGTGCGAGTAATCACGAAGCTTGTAGTTCTCTCCTTTCTGATAAAATGGACCTTCCCACTCATCGTAGCTCCAACTGGAAGTTCCAAGATGAATATTTGATTCACTCACTGAGCAACCTCCAGAGCGTTAACAACCTCGCCAAGCGAAGAATATGTCTTCTCAGGAATCTGATAATAACTCTGACAGATGTACTCCCTATGAGCGGTTAAATCCACTACCTTCCAGCCTTGATCATTTATCAGAGCCTGTTTCGAAGCGATAAACGCAATAGGCTTGTCTTGATAAACTGCTGTGTAACATTGCGCTGTTGATGCCAAAGAACCGCTCCGTTGTTTAGAATACGTGTTGGTGCATGAGTTGATTCATCTAAAAGAAAAGCACCATAACGAACAATTTGAGTTATTGCTCAAATCCTATATGCCACAATGGGACCAATGCAAACAAGAACTCAACAACGGCATCCTTGGCTACTCAGAATGGGAGAAAATGTAGCAATGGATATATTCCAAACCTGTAGGGCACATGAGTTCCCTCACACAAATCAAAGACATGGCAGAAAACGATTCTGGCGGATATTAGCGGTTGCAATAATAACCGGCGCTGCAATAGGGGTCCTTACTTTTTTTAAATTTAAAGGTTGCTAAAAACAACTTCTAACGCTTCTTCTACCTTTAATTCGAACATCAAGTTCCATAGTTAGTTCCGCTCAATATCTTTAATAAATCGTAATACTCAATAATCTTTTTAAGATCACAAAGTTATAGAAATAATTAGTCACATATGAAAAAAAGAACAGTAATCTCAATGATGGAAAAAGAGTTCCTCGTGGACTTAACAGTTCATAACGTTCCCGCCTCTTTGTTCACCGAGTTTAACGAGAGAATTGTGAAACCATACTTTAAGGGAAATATGAACTCTGCCATCCAAGACCTAATACAGAAAACACTTGTAGAACAAGAATTTGTCCACTCTCACATAACGCATCTCCGAAATTGCACTGGATACTTAAAAGTTGCTTGGGAGCAGGACGATGATTCTGAGGTTAAAGCTGACATTAAGAAAAGGCTCAAACTGCTTGAGCCTAAAGGGGTTAATCAAATAAAGTGCCGTAGTAACGGAAAACGCTTTCAGTCCCGGCGAATAAGAAGGTTCAAGAACAATTCTTGCGAAGAATGCATGAAGAAAAAGTTTGAGAATCAAATTTAAAAGAACAATAGAGCAGTTTCGATCATTAATCGGTTTAGTGATAATAAATAGGGGAAGACACCATTCTCCACTTGAATAGCATTAGCAAGGTAACATGTAAGTAGGGTCTTCAAGGAGTTCTTGTGTGTTTGTTTTGTTGGTTGTTGTAGTTGCTTGACTACAGCAAGGTGTCATATCTTTAATCTTCACTCTTAATATATCAGTTAGTTTAAGTTTTGAAACGTTTTATGGAGTAAAAATTGTGAACAAAAAATTTTCCATGGCGCCATTCTCGAAAGCATCCTACTTAACCTCATAAACGACACTTCCAACCGCGGTCTATACGGCTACGCCATCTTGAAGGCAATGAATAAAAAATTCGGAATACACTTGGGCGCATCAACTATATACCCTGAACTTAAGCGTTTGGAGAAACATGGACTCATAGGTTCAAGCTGGGAGTTCGTTCTGGGAAAAGCCCGCAAGCAATACCGAATTACGAGGAAAGGGCAGAGTCTGCTGATGGCATATTTTGTGGAGTTAAAAGCTGTTATTCCAGTTTTCGTAACCTGCAAAACGGAAGACGATTTAGTTGCATTAAATGACTAGAATTGTCTTATTTCTAAATTTTGAGGATCCGCAGAAACATATTGCATAGAAACGGTTATGCGGTTTCGGCTAAGGCTACTTTTGTCTAATGGCTGTATTAAATCGGGTTGTTGTTGACAGGTCCCCACAAACTGATATACTGCAGCGATCCTTAACCTTAGTGTCTAAAGGCGTTTATGTATGAGTAAAATTCTTTCAAAACCAGATGCTTCAAAAATTCTTTCCAATGTGCCCCAAGAGAACGTTTTCCGTTTTTGCACTGCTGAGGGAGTTTACACAAAGATTTCAGCGTTCAGCCTCGAAGATTTTGCACACAAATTGGCTGGCATAGATGAGAAGTCTATTTTGTTTCATTACCCAAGAGGGGATTTCCAGGCTTGGATAAGAGACAGTTTGGGCGATCGTGAGTTAGCTGACAAAATGTGTTTTATAAAACGGGGCATTTCGGGAGAGGCGCTTAGGCAAGAACTCTTAAACATGGTGCAAACAAGGATAGGTGAACTCAAAGCTCTGAAACCAGAAGTATTTCCCTCCAGCGAATGTAATAAGGAAGGCTTATGTCTATCTTAATAAAACCTTAAGCAATTCTTGATGACAATAACTTCGGGCTTATCATTTACTTACCTTTAATCTCTTGGAGTTGCCAATGTATTGCAAGGAAACCGTGATTCGCTTACGGCTAAGGCTATTGTGTATTTCCTTGTTTATTCTTGTGTTGCCTCTTCCGTTGCTTGCATGGCCAAAATTGGTTGGATTAAATTTTAATCTTTTTCTCTCTCTACCTATCAAACCCAAACGACCACTAACTCAAGCTAACTCATCTTCACCCTTTCGCTACCTCTCAAAACAGTAACACTGTAACCATAACAGTAAGACAGTAACCAACAGTAACAGATAGTAACAATTCTATCTCCATCCTACAAGGAATAACAGCTTTAGATTTAGTTGCTGTGTCCTCCCAGTCACACTCACTTAAGTCTGCTAATAATCATTAAATAAGTGGGCATGTATTATGGCGTGAGATAATTATGAAAAGTACAGATTTTATGGATAAAGATGTGTTTGCGTTAGATGAAAGAATCGGCAAAATTAAAGAAATAGAAGTAGACCCACAAGATTACAATGTAACTCATATTGAAGTTGAATTGGATAAAGATGTAGCCGAGTCTGTGCTTGGCGTAAAGAAAGGCGGAGTACGAAACATGCTAAACGTTTCAGCTTTAGAGAAAGGGACTGGCATCTGGATGGATAATGGATTGCACTTGAAAGTTGCAAAAGATCAGCTTCATAGGTACCTAAAACCAGCAGTTAGAAATTCGGGAAATGAAGAAGATAGTATTTCCGATTTAAAAATCGTGAAGATTTTGAGCCAGGTACCGAAAGAAAATGAGTTTAGATTTTACATTGGAATCGACCAAAATACTGGGGAGACATCTGAGGATCTGGAGACTTTTGCGGAGAAACTTGAAGAAATAGACATTGATTCGGTGAAATTTCATTTTCAAAGAAATGATTTTCAAGAATGGATAGAGCACACTGTGGGAGATGACGTGTTAGCCAAAGAAATCAGCCAGATAAACAAGCAACTCTTTGATGAAGATATAAGAGAAAAACTCGTGATGACTGTTAAGGCGCGTATAGCAAGGCTAAAACTTTTGCATGGCGAATTAATTCCCTTAAATAAGCTTTAAGCCCTAGTCACGGGCTAAAAATTGAGGGAGGTGAGTCATGAAATGAATGAAGAACAGAAGAGGGCAGAGGCAAAGAGATTAGCAGATGTAGCAGAAGCAAAGGGATTGGCGGATGTGGGGGAGACGAGGAGATTAGCAGAAGTAGCAGAAGCACAGAGATTAGCAGATAATACGACAGGAGCGAAGGGTGAAAAGATCGCTGAGAAAGATGGGGAAGTCAATGAAAGGTGAGTAGGGGGCGTTGAAGCCGCAAAGCCCGCGCTATTCTTTAAAATCCACGATTAATTTTTTGTGCATTAAATCTTAATCTCTTTCTTTCTTCTCAAAACAACAATAATAACACTGTAACAATTTACAGTAAGACAATAACGAACAGTAACAGACAAACAACACAAAAAAGAAGTAGGATATAATCAATAGTAAGATATGAGATTTGTGAGAAACAATGAAATTTACTTTTCTGTGTATTGCATAGAAACGGTAATTCGGTTACGGCTTAAGCTGCTTCTTAACCCATTGTTTATTCTTGAATCATTTCTTCCTTTGCTTGCATGACCAAAACGGGTTATTTTCCAGTTTCCAAGGGTTCCACGAATAATCTGAGGATTACTAGTCAAGATATAAAATGGCGCTTTTGTTTGTGAAGTGTAAAGATCTGCTATAAAATTTAGTAAGTGTTTTCCCATGCCGATCCCTTGGTAATCTGGTAAAACTACTAACCTTGAAACTCGGCAATACCTGGTTTTCATATGAATGTGTACAACAGCGATAAACGCTACCGGTTTTTCTTGATAAGTTGCAGTGTAACAACGTGCAGTCGAAGCTAAAGAACCACTCAGATAGTGATATTGCCGAAACATCTGCCATAGGGAAGAGCCGCACCGACAAATTTTGAGTTCAACGGGCGGCCGAGTTCTTTTTTTCGGCTAAACTCCATTGTGTCTGTGGAGAATACCCAATCGGGGTCAAGCCAATCGACCACATCGTAGTGACAGCAAACTGCGATGAACTTCTTTTTTGATCTCCGAACTGCCTTGCTAATTGCATAAGCACTTACCTTAGCGATTTCCCTATCCACAACAGAGGTAAACTCATCAAAAACCACAACAGGCTTATCCAAGCAGAGTGCGCGGGCGATGTCAACACGCATTTTCTCCCCTTGGCTAAGGCAATCATAACTTTTTAGCCAGTCAGGTGGAGAAGCAAATCCAACGCTGCAAAGAGCTTTTGTTATTTTGCCAGTTTCAAGTTCTTCGGGAAAGTCATCAAGCACGCACTTGTGCGAATACTCAAACCCTTTGATGTAGGCTTCTGGGAATAATTGTTTGGCTATGCTTGTTTTGCCCGAGCCGCTGCGACCAACGATAACGCCAACCTGCCAATCGTCTCCTTCGATTGGAAGAGATCCCTTGAAGTGCTTCTCTAACTTGACATCTGATAGGGTAAAGCTTCCAACTACACTTTGCGCCCTGAAACTGTCTGCTTGGTTCCACTTTTTTACAATGTCAAAATCCGTAATTTGTACCCCTCCAACTTCAACTTCTCAAAAATACTTTTTTGATCAGATTCATCCTTGCATTCTACAATTATCTCATAGGTCTCGGGGATAGTGAACGATGACTCGCGTTCATCTAAATCCTCTGGTAACCTCTCGCCCACCGATTCCAGGAGCGCCTTCAAATCATCTTCTCACCCATTTGCAGCAGGCGTATGTATTCGGCGTTGTCTAGCTCTTTGTTGTGTTTGCCCTTGAGTTTGTTGAGAATTTGCCGGAGCATCCGTCTATCCACATCGCTTACGGGTAAGCGTAAAACTGGGGCGTAGAACTCGCCATGCAACTTGCATACGTCCGCTCTTTGCTCGCCATCAGCATAGACGCCGTCTTTATTGGTTATTATGGGGTATGCCCAACCGTACTTCTGCAGACTACGCCAAATTTGCTCCTGCTGCTTAAGTGTGGTGCGGTTAGGATTGTTTTGGTCTGTAGTTAAAAGACGAATGTCTTCCAGCAGAGGAGTGTAGGCTTCAGGAACTTTAATGGTAATTGTTTTATTTTCCACTTAAAATGCCTCTATGCTTTGCAATTTCCGTCAATAAAATCTCGTTCTTAGCTAACTCGTTATCTATCTCGATCGCTCTTCTTTGAGCATCTTGTTTTTCCTTCAAGGTTTCTAAACCCAGAATTGATACCATGTGGTCTGTGATGTCTACCATTTTGGAGAGGTAAATGGGTTTTTGGGCTTCGCTTGCAGTTTGAAAATGAAGGCTTGCTTGCCGATACAGAAAGTCATAACGATTAATCAAGATAAGTCTGACCTTGTCTAAATCGAAGATTTGAGTTAAGACTGGTTGCCAGGTGTCGCGAGTTTCCGCGTCATAGTAGAGGTTTCTCTCGGATGTTTGGTATTTTTCGCTCAGCAGCTTCACAATCTCACAGAGGGAGAAGCCTTTAGCTTCGAGCTTTAGAAATTCCAAGCGTCTTTCTACGACTTCGTTCAAGCAAAATCCTCCAAAATTGAAATGCGGATTTCATTTTCACTATAGTTAGTTGTTCGCTTCAGCACGTCACCTTCCAGCTTTATTTCTCGGCGTCGTTGCTCAGTTAAGAAGTAATAAGGCTCCTCGAAAGTTGGCAGGTGGTATTTTCTGCAGATTTTAAAGTAGGCTTCAACTGTCTCGAAAATATCGCTATCGGGTAAACACTTTTGAAAATCTTGGACGTTTGGCGCCTTGTTCCAGTTCCAAGTCAGGTGCCAGTAGAGACGCAAACAGATTTTCTCGTATTCTGTAGCTTGCGTCTGCAAAGCATCCACTTTATCATAAATCGCTTTCATTTGCAAGAGTGCTTGGACGAAAACTTTTCTTTTAGGGTCCTCTCGTGCTTTAGCTATGTTAATTTGGTAAGGTTCTTCGGGTTCTTCATCCCATTCCTGCCCAAGCATTTTCGCTTCTTCATGGGACTGCGGGTACTTCTCAACTAGGTATTTGCGAGTTTTAGCGTATGTTATCATGATTTCCCATTCTGCACCCGACATCAGCGACAAATCGTTGCCATCACCGTCTAAGGTTTCAGGAAATAACTGTGCCAGAGTAACGTTCTCAGGGTCTATGCCTTGTTCTTTAAGTTTAGCCACGACATCTGGAGGTAGCTGTAGATCCTTTGCTGCTTCGCTATTGAGTTTGTGGATTTTTTCTTTGAAATCTTCAAACATAGTTTAGCATCCTAAAATTGAAATTAACAGGAAGGCTGGCAGAAGTTAGAGATTTGACTGGAGGCTCAGCGATGCTCATTGTTCGATTCTCCTTTTGTTTCGCTTGGGCTCTCTGCTTACGCTTCAATAGTCGCCAATATTCACGGATTTCAGGCGAGTGCTTGAATGCTTTCGTAGTGTCCATGACAGAAGGGTTTGCAAGTTAACTTATGAAGAGCATATAAAAAATTATAAAAAAACAACTATTTAATGAACAAGGATTCGCCAAAAGGATTGAACTAAAATGTAGCAGTCGCCAAGTTATCTTAGAAACTTAGCGTTGCTTTTCACTAAAATAGTGATAAATTTAGGAGTTTATTTTGTGCTGCTCTCGTTCTTGACTTTCTAGCTATTGCCGAAACAGATATTTTTCATCATTCAATGATTGAACAAGCTTCCAGCCGTCGTTTAGCCTACGGACCATGTCGTCATCTCCCTTGACTATAAAGTACCTTTGTGATTTGTCATGATTGGATGCAGCTGTACTCTCGCCTGATTCCTCAGCGGTCTTATCTGAATCTTCTTTTAAGCGCCGGATCTCTTGTATCGATTCGTCGACACTGCGATGTTTAGCAAGAACATCTTCCATCTTTTTGATTTTATCCTCGGAGAACCCAAAGACTTTTGCCATATCGATTATCTGTCTTTTACGAGAGTCTTCATTCAGCCCATTCTTTTCGGGGAAAAAGCTGACAGTTGCATACTTTCGCCTCAGGTCTTCAACCTTTGTTTTGTCATAGTAAACATCTTGAGTTCCGGGAAGTATATGCCCCATCAAAAACTCCTGATCTTTAGGATCCAACCGAGCATTCCTTAATGCCGACTCAAACGCCTTCCTTAAACAATGCGGATAAACATCTTTCCATTTAGCAACCCTGGCCTTGCGAGCTGCAGTTTTTATCATAGCTTCAAGCGTTTTCTTCATAATTGGAGTTTTCGACTTCTGTTCAACCGATATGCTATGGCTGTCTGATGAAAACAAAGGCTTATCATCTTCAAGGCTGCCTTCAACCTGCACCTTTTCCACCAGATATTCCTTCAAAGCTTCGATAGCCTCTTTAGATATGAACGTATAATAAGGAATATTACCCTTGCAAGCAGCCTCGTCAACCTTTTTCATTTCAGGATAAACCAAAAACTTGAGGATTTCTTTTTGGCTATTCAATTCTTCCTTTATGTCGCCATAGAGGATAGCCCTAAATGTAGAGTTCCTAAGCCCACTGGTATAAACCGCCAAGATCGTTGCTCTGTTTCTTTTTGAGCCCGCAGCGGTTGCCATGTCCCAGATTTCAGAGGAGGACGGAATATACTCTGGTCTTTTCCTGTAACGAGATGGTTGATAGTGACGCTCAACCTCTAAGGTTCTAGAACCCTTGAACCCATTGACATTATAGAAGGTTTTGAGGAAAGCCAAACAAACGTTAACATAACGAGTGCTATAATTCTTGCTTGCCAGTGAATCAATATATTCCTGAACCAACTTTGAAGCTTGACCCTTGTTCTGACTAACCAGCTCATCAGGAGTACTATTTGCAAACACGCACAACCCCTTTAAAACATAACCGATATTCTCACGTGTCTTCTCGCTTCTAACCTTTCGACTATAATGCCTAAGAAAAACATCTACACTCTTGTACTCGCTTGACCAGCCTTCGACCTGCAGGAACTGTTCCCAAGTTCTCAAACTCAAAGCCTCATAACCAAAAGAGTTAGAGCTGTATTTAAGCGTAGGGAGACCCAGTGAAGGGAACTATAACCAGGCTAGGGCAATCCCGCACATCAACATTATTTTTGAGCATGCTAAAGTCTGGAGATTACAGAGTAGAGTGTGACGCTCGGATATTTTTGCTTTCTGTATAAGGAAAACTGCAAAACAAAGCAAATAGTAAGAAATGACGCCTCAAACACCAGTCAACATGGGTTCTTAACAAATTCATGGATATTGAATTCTTTTTAGATCCTTTTTTCTACTTTTCTGTACGTTCCCATTCTTTTCATACTTTCCAATACGTTTCTGTACGATTCCATACTTTTCTGTATGTGACCTGCAACTAATTCAAGCCCTAAATCAAAAAAGCAACCCAAAACACAAAGAACAAAACTACGCGAAAAACAACCAACAATAAATTATGCTCAGCCGATTTGAAATTTTACAAAAAAGGTTCGTTTTCATTGTATCTCAACTATAATTCAACAAAGCAAGCACCTCGAAGGGAAATAGAGAAATATACCCGATACAATCAGTAAAGATAGGAGTTTTTGGCAGGTTCTGGGTATGGTACAAAAACTATCAAAAAAAGATATCGCGTTCATGCAGCAATTGCCCGTGTGTAGATTAGCAACAGCTAGTGAGGAATGTGAGCCTATCGTGAGACCTGTCTGGTCTGTTTTCGATGGCTTAAACATCTACATTGCATCTGATCCTGACACGCCAAAGTTAGAGCAAATAGAGGCAAACCCAGAAGTATCTTTAGTCTTTGATGACTATGACAAAAACAACTGGTCCACTATCAAGGGCATACGTGTTCAAGGAGAAGCAAGCATCATGTGGAATGGCAAAGAATACCGTTACGCGCATGACCTTCTGAAAGAAAAATATCCTGAGTATCAGTCTGAGGCAGGCGGATGGAAAGAAGGCGACATACCAATTATCAAGATAACTGCAACATCCTTCACAAAATGGGAATCAGGCAAATGGACAAAATAACCACGCACAACTCACAATATCCTTAATTAGAATTTTTTTAACCTATATAAAATATAGAACGTGCAGTAAAAATAAACGCATTCTACAATCATTATTGGCCCCTTCGCTCACCACATTAAGTCTAAAATAAGAAATTCAAAGCAGCTCAACATCTGGGAAGGCGTGGAATCCGACTCTGAAAAATACTTGATGCTTCGTTATTTGCAGTGTTAACCCTTTTAAGTTTCAGAGGCTACACCCGAATCAATTTGCAAATGAGTCAAAGGACAAAACCAAGAAAACCTTAAGGGTAATGAGGGAAAATGCATGGTGAAACTTCGTTTTGACAAGTCAAAAAGGAAATATAAGAATGGCAGAAAAATCTACGTACGATCGCATAACCTTGTTTTTCAAAAAGAACACCATAACTTGCTAAAACTTTTCCGTGACAAGGAACTTTCAATTCACGTAGTCAAAAAATATGGAAGCCTAAGCATTACGTTATCAGAAAAACAGTAACCTTCGATATTTATTCTGCCCGCCGCAATAAACTCAACTCTCAATTCTTTAAATTTAATTGAAGAAAATCTGCCTGCTAAAAAGTTTCGACACTACGAAATAACCCTCGTAAAACATAGCTTGATCTTTCTCAGATCGAATTTCAGCTCCATGAATACTCGATTTTTGTATAAATAGGGTTTCACTGAAAATTTTTCCCAAGATGTGTTTGCATGTCGAAGAATTTTGCCTCGAGTCAAAATGACCAATATGCCATCAATTAACGTAATAAACAAGTTTTGGAGATGTTTTTTGTGGTGAAACCAGTTTGCTAAGAATCACACTTGGGAGAAATGGAATTGATCCAGCCAAAATATCTGGACCTTATTCGCTTCTTGCAGTCATGCTTTTGGTTGCAGAAATTCTTTTTGCAATTTGGTTTACAAATCTCAAAGTTCCTTAGAAAGAATCGTAGCCGGTTCAATAATGGCATTGGTTTTCATATCTCTAATGATTTTTTTGATAATAAACAGAAATCCTGACAAAGAAAAAATATAAATGAACGGCGAATAAAACAAAATCAAGATTGTCCAGATAATTAATTAAGTCATCTTTTTTGCTAATTCGCTTGCCAAGCATCTACAATTTCAAGCTTCAGAAACATAAAACAACGCGAATCAACGCAGAAAAACGCAGGGCAACGGGCCACAACGCAGAAAACCTCAACCTGCAAACAAATCAAGCCCTAAACAAAAATGCAACTTGAAATAAACTGAACAATTTTTCTTTAACAATGCAGCACTACTGTGCACTTATCCGCACGCAGCCTCTAAACAATGCAAAGCCTAAACCAGAAAAACAAATTAAACCCCAAAGAACAATTTCTGCGAAAAATTAAAAAATAAAAAAGAAAATTAATGAGATTTGTTAAAGATTTTTCAGCTAAATTAGCTTAATATCCTCTTGGTGGTCTGCGTTTTGAGTAGCATTCTCGGCAATATACTGGCCTTGTACCGTCTGGCTTGAAAGGAACATCACATTCTTTTCCGCAGTCAGCACAGGTTGCCTTGTGCATCTCTCTGTCGTTATACATTTTGCTATTTTCAACTCCTACTACATTGGGTGTGCAAAAAAAGTTGTTTTACACTGTATCCTCTAACTATGTCTCCATCCTTATAAATTGGACGTCTCCGTTTTCAATATTAAACATTAATTTATTACTTTGACAAAAATGCGTAAAAAGGGCTTTTTCATAGTCACACTAATATAGGTACCTTTGATATAATGTAGGCATTCGATATTGAGAGAAAGTCAAACCACGTTAAATCTTGCTTTTTCTCGCAGTATACATCACAAGAGAGAGGGAATTTGAGACAGAAAAAATCAACATTAGGGGAACACATTGCGCTTCTTTCGGTAAAACATAACATTTACCCCTCTGAAGTTTTTCAAGCACTAATTAAAGCAAGAAACAATGAAACAGCAGTCTGTGGCAACCTTACAGTTGAGTATCGAGGCAAAGTTAAAGATGAAATAATTTTTCTAATAAAGAAAGAAAATCATGCTGTAGCTCAATTCAGGGTTGATGAACAGTTCCTATCCCGAAAAGACAATCCTTTTGAAAGCTGGATGAGCACGGACAAAATAACAAAAAAGATTGCTAAGCAAAATACAGAATCAGTTTTCACAACAGTTAATGGTTTAAGAGCAGGTATGAAACGAGTAAACGTTAAAGCTGAGGTTCTGGAGATTCCAAAACCCGTTCAGGTTCACACACAGTTTGGCAACACCGTAATGGTAGTTAACGCGTTAGTTCAAGATGACACAGGAAAAATCAAGCTGTGCCTATGGGAAGGACAAATAAACTCCATCAACGTGGGCGAAAATATTGAAATAAAGAATGCACATGTATGTGTTTTCAGAGGCGAGAGGCAACTTCGTCTAGGCAAAAAAGGAGTTCTTAGCGCTACACAAAATACCGCCGAAGCTATAAAACCACAAGTAGCAACAGCATCTTAACCTAAACAACTGCTTTAGTAATATTCCTTCGAAGGAGGACTACTTTTATAGCAGAATTAAGCATTCCTTTGAAGAATATAGAGAAGGAAAACTAATAATTGACAGTTATTGTTGATGATGCAGGCAGCGGCGATTTGCTCCATGGCGTTGTAGTTGGCGCTTATCGAGAAGAAACAGGCGAATTCAAATACGACCTGATAGATGTAAAGTTTTACCAGGAAAATTTCCGAGAAAAAGAGTATCTTAAAGAATCCTCTCGAATTGTCGCTAAACTTGTTGAGTGGTTCAAACTTAAACCCGATGAGTCAATCCACATTTGTCAAGGTTGTATTTTTGATGTAGCCGCTGAAGATCTCAAAAAAATTTATGGTGAAGACCGAGTTAAACGCATAAGAGTTATCGGCGAAACACAAAGACTTGTAGAAATTGCGTACTTAGATGAAATCCGCAATTTAGGATATGAACCCCTGGCTGAACGCGAAGAAAAAAGAGGGAAAAGCTTCTTTCATATGATGCGTTGGTTAAAAAATAATCCTGAAATGCTGCGATACGCAAAAACTGGGTGGCCGCGTCTAAAAAATTATAACTTATTTGAGCAGTTCCATGAAGAACGCGTTTTCACTGTAACATGTAGTGATTGTGGATGTGAATGTGAAGTGCCTTTTCAACCTCATGCAGATCGAGCAGTGTATTGTCGAAAATGTTGGCCTGCTCATAGACCTCAAAAGAATCACCCTAAAAAGACAACAGATTAATCAAATCATTTTAATACTGAAGAAACGCTGTCCTCTGCATGAATGTATTTATTGATTACAATGCAAGTTGGTACGTGCTCTTTTTTGGTTTTCTTGCCGCATGGGCCGTACTGACTTTTATCCGACGTAAAGGTTCAGGTAAACGGGAAATAAAAGAGCAGGTGTTTTTGGCTACAAGCGGAATGGTTGCTTTGGCACTTATGGAATTTTTTGCTGTCTCAAACGGTCTTTGGTCTTATACGCCTGGAAATTGGCCGGTGATTTTATGGCCGACGTACTTTGCTGCAATCCTTTTTGGGTACCAATTGTTGCGTTCGATTGAAGGCATTTTCGTCAGTAGACCCTTATTATAATTTTTTTAGGGTACACCTTTGCAAGTGCAGAAAGTGGCAATTTGGCCTTTAATGCTTAAATATGCTTTTTACTTATTGCCTAGTGGGTGTGTTTTGGTTGTCTTCTGATAAGCAAGTGGCTCATAGCGATATTGTTTGGCAGGGAAAGCCTTGGATTGTTCCATCGGCCATTATTCGAATGATTACAATTATTGTCTTTGCACTTTTATTTTCCCTACTTGAATATTATTCAGGGGGCGCTTTTCTAAATTTGTTTGGATTAGCGATTGTTGTTTGGACGATTTTGTTTTTTGTAGTGATTTGGTTGTTTAGCATTTTGGAGCTTTTGATTTTTCGATTATCCCACTCTTACACATTGCGGCAAGATGGATTAGAAATTCGAAACGGCCTTCTCAGGCTACACTCGTTTGTTGTTACGCCCGCTGGGTTTGGAGATTTACTTGTTTACCAATCTATAGGCGGTAGAATTTTTGGCTACGGAAACATAACTGTAAATTCTCAAGGGGAACGCCAAACTAAACTTCAACTTGTTCACAGACCATTTGAGGTAGCTGACACAATGCGCGATATTATGGGTAAACCTATTGTTCGTGTGGAAAGTCACGTTTAAAACATATCTTTTTATGTAATTTGTTCATGTTAACATTGATTTAGATAATTTTTGTCCTATATTTTCCACTTTTACCCACTTTTTGAAGAGTTTTTCTTAAAAGATATGAACATTTCTCAAATCGCTTTATATCCCAAAATAGATACATTAAGTTCAGAGCAAAACAAAAAAGGAGAAATCGGCATGTTGGATTTGGTAAAAACAAAAAGGATAGGTTCATGTTTATGTGCCTTACCCTTCAAATTTATGGGGTATAGCCGTTTCAGCATTAAACATGCGCTAAGAGCAAAAATTGGGCAAGGTGATGTAAGATGAACAGCACCATTATATTGGATTGCCAGACCAAAACAGCCGTTCCCTGCTCGGAAGACTGCATTGCTTATAAAACTTGCACAGCACACCGGAAACGCTGCTAATATGTTTGCCTACGTATACACATGCATGTTACATAATCTTATAAGCGAAATTCACTGATGCAAAATGCTCTAATAAGGAGGCGAAAAAAGATATGTTGAGTAGAGATTGCGACGGCTGCACGCTCCTTCATATGTGCAGTGAACGTTACAGGCGAGTAAGCAAAGATGAAAAAGTATACTGTCCAGACGGAACAGCACATCTAGTAGACCAAAACTAACCCCAAACATTTCCTATTTTATTTCCTTGTTAATTTTAGGCAAAAGCAAAAATGCAACTAATTCTCAATTATGCTTACAAGGTTGAATTGTGTGGATAAAGCTACTTTTTTGATGTGGAGCCGCAAATATGATAAAAGCTTAGGTTGGCAGGCGCAGAAAGAACGGGAGTTAGGTGCTAGATTTCGAAAAGCCAAAGCATTAACGTGCAGTGATTTGGCGCAGGTTGTGGAGTGGAAGTTTAAAGATGAGCCAGAGAAAAAAACGCGGGTTTTGGAGTTAGTTTCTCGAAATCAAGAAGCAACTGTTAATCGCCTTACGAGCCAAGCTTTGAGCATTCCTTCTTGTGAAGACGGCTACCGAATGAACTGTCTCACCCTACTTGAAGGCATCAACCCAGTTTTAGCAAGCGTTATCTTAGCGTTTTTTGACCCTAAACAATACGCTATTCTTGATTCTGCAACTTGGAAGGCGTTGCTTGGCAATCCGCCGGCTGGCTTGTTAACGACCCAGAATTATCTTAAACTGCTTGAAGTAATTAGGAAAACAGCGGCTAAACAAAACCTCGATGTTAGAGTGATTGATAAGGCGCTGTACAAGAAAAGCCTTGATGAATCGAAGTAACAGCATATGAGACTCAGCACATATTTTCATTAAAAGAAGCCTTGAAAATTCACACTTCTGCTTCTTCTTCTTCGTCTTCTGCTTTGGTAGAACACCAACTGTTGGTGGTAGCACCGGGTGTTGTTCTTCTTTGAAAGAAGAAGGAAGGATGGAATTAGCACCGCATCCTACTTCTAAGCGTAAATAGATAAGGAAAGTCATCATCATTTCATTAAAAGAAGTAGAAGAACAATCGTTGTGTATAGTGTTGTTCTTCTTCTACCAAAACAATCAACCGCTACAATCTTACCTGCACCCCCTAAGGTTGCCTCTCCCCCGCCAGCCAATGCTTTTAAAAAGCCTTTAAATGCAAAGTTCTCGGTGTTTGAAGCATGCAAAATGTTGAAGACATCAAACGCACGCTTTCGCAACATAAGATAGAATTGAAAAAGAGCTTTAAAGTGAAAACTATCGGCGTTTTTGGTTCTTATGTTCGTGGAGAGCAGAAACGGAAAAGCGATGTGGATGTGCTAGTTGAGTTTGATGAGCCAACCGTATTGTTTGAATTTATGGATCTTGAAATGTACCTTTCTAAGCTTTTAGGCGTCAAAGTGGACTTGGTATCAAAGAAAGCACTCAAGCCTCATATTGGCGAGCACATCCTCAAGGAAGTAATCATGGTATGAAAGCCCGTGACTTCAGGGATTATCTCCATGACATTTTAGATGCTGTAAACGACATTGAAAGCTTTGTTGACGATATGACGTATGAGCAGTTTATCAAGGATAGAAAAACGCTCAATGCCGTTGTACGTAGCATCGAGATAATGGGGGAAGCATCGAAAAACGTACCTACACATATAAAACAAGAACGTCCTGAGATTGCTTGGAAAAGGTAATAAAATCAATTTTATAAAACCAAGAAAGCAGTAGCGGTGGACCACTGCGGTTTGACGCCCAGACTCCGCCTGAAAGCCTCAAGCCCTACGCTCTTACCCGCACCCCCTTGAGCGCATAACGTCCAAACTTAGGTTGCTCTCTCCCGAGCCTAGCCAGGTTCGCCTGGTGAACAACAAAACAACTCCCCTACGGAAGCTGCATGTTGACCGCCAGCCCCAAAGGACGGATAGTCAATGTTTCGGAAATGAAGATCCAAACGGCCTTCGGCGCCTCATCCGCAGATGTCAGCCCGTCGTATAGAGGGTTTACGGTACAATGGACCCCTACCCCACCGCCTAAGATCCACCGCCGAAAACGTAAGGCACGGAACACACTTTAAGTCTTTCGCAGATGAAGGCGTTGATTCTCTGATTTTTGGGGTAAATTTTGTTGTTTGTGTTTTGGTTTGCTTTTTTGATTTAGGGTTTGTTTCGTTTGCAGGTTGAGAGTTTTCGCGTTGTTCTGCGTTGTTTTGCGTTGAACCGCGTGTTTCTGCGTTTAATTGCGTTTCTCTGTGTTCCAAAACGTCCCTAAATTGACCTTGCAAACGTATGATTTTGAAAAGAAAAAGAAGAAAAGAAGCAAAGCTAAAAAAAGTTAATTATTACATCATCATGTGCTCTTTGAGCATAGTCATTGGCGACGTGCTGGTTTCAGCAATGCCTGGCATGGCACGTAAAATTTCTCCCACGAAGTGTAGGCTGTTGTCGTTGCTGTCAGCTTTAAAGAATAGAACGAAGTCCCAGTAGCCAAATAAGCTCCATGAGGATTCAATCATAATGCCTTTCATTGGTTCGGTAGGCATTTTTTTGAATACTTCCCAGAATTCGCCGCCTTTTCCCGATATTGTTTTAATCATAACTTGATATTTCATCATAGTTTTTTCCAAAATAAACACCACTATTATTTTAGGGGTTTTGGCTTTAAGGCTCTGTGACTGCACCACGACAATCACAACCGCCCAACCGCTTCAACGCCAACTTAAACCAATACCAAAAATTTCACAAACCAACTCAAGAGTTCTTAACATTCAAAAAAAAATTAGAAAGTTGGTGATACTTCCACGTTTCCTCGATATAATAGAATAATTAATGAAAACGCTTCAAATAATCACGCTCTCACCCTAATAATTCGCACAGAAAAAATATATAACTAAATATCGGAGTTTACATTGGCGCTTGAACTAACGACAGCTTGATACTAATATAGCTCGGACAACAGGTGAAGATAAATGGGGAACGCTTTTTTAACGAAAACTTACCTACTCGTAGTTTTACTTGTGTTTTTGGTAATTGCTGGAATAACAATAGCCGTTGCTTACGAAGCATACGCCACAACTACTCCCAAAACTGCAGATCAGACGCAAAAACAAATAAACACAGTTCGACAAACTGTTACTCCACAAAGCATTTTCCTGAACAATTTTCTAGTAAGCATTTTTGCAATCGTTCCTATAGGCGGTCCTATTATCTTTGGCGCGATTACTCTAAACACTGCGAAAGCAATAGGCCAACTGGCATATGCTAACCACATATCCCCGTTACTCTACGTAGTCGGCATTTACATCCCGTGGGAACAATAGAAAATTTAGCTTACTCAGTAATAGTTGCCGAAAGCATTTTTCTAACAGTTGCGTTAGCAAAAGGAACTGTAAAAGAACGCTTCAAACATGGAAATCATCAATACTCTACCTTGCCTTGTTGGCTGTAGCTGCCACGGTGGAAACGACGCTGATTATGGGACATTTATGACATAGCACAACGTGCTAAACATAGTTGCTTGGTTTTCTGCGATTTTTTGTTTCCCAATTTTCTGGTGTTGAATTTTTCTCAAGGGTTAGCGACCAGTTGGTAAAGCAGTCCCAAAGTAGGCTTGATTCGGCGGGTTTTTCGGTGTTGCTCATGGGTTCGCCTTGAGGAATTTGTTGAAGAAAGCTAAAGCCATTGTCCATGCGTCTTCAGCAGCGGCTTTATTGTATACAGGTCTTGTTTCGTTGAAGAAAGCGTGTTGTACGCCTTGATAGATTTTCATTTGAAAAGTTTTTTTGTGAGCAATCATGCTTTCAACTAAAGCCGTAACTCCACTGGTTATTCTTGAATCTTCTCCTGCATAGATTCCAAAGACAGGTCCGCTTATTTTGGCGACTGCTTCGAGAGGCTTTGGGTTTGCCCCATAAAAAGGAACCGCAGCTTTAAACGGGTACTCAGTTGCAAGCTGGTAAGTTAACCCGCCGCCTAAGCAAAAACCTGTGATTCCCAGATTTTCAGCATCCACACTTTCCATACTTTTGGCAAAAGCTACGCAAGAGAGCAAGTCCTTGCTCATTGCTTTTTCGGCAGCCTCTCGGCCAGTAAAGAAGAAGTTTACGATTTTTCGATCATTTTCCGACAGGCTCGCCATTAGCTTCTGTACTTCGCCGGGGTCGTTTCGTTTTTCAGGTGGGATATGCCACATCTGTGCCATTGCCTTCTCAATAGCTAGTTCGGTTAGGTCTTTTTGTCGGCTGAAAAGATGTGGTGCCACGGCGACAAAGCCTTGTTGAGCGTATCTTTCTGCAACGCCTTTGATTTGTTGGTTAAGTCCCCAAGCTTCATGTACGATTATGATGGCTGGGTTTCGATTTTTTGTTTTTGGAGTGGCGACGTAAGCGGTCATGTCAGCGCCGTCGAAACATTCGAAAGTTATTGTTTCATTAAAAAAGTCCATAAAACATCAATTAGAACTTTTCATTAATCAATATATAAAGATAGTTGACCGCGACTCTTGAGATTGCGGATTGTCATGAACGCCTGATTTTCAATAAAAATTAAGGTTAAATTTTTGTTGCCACTTTCAGCGCCGTTGCCGTTTCTTGCAGCTGTTTCAGCGCTTTGTCAGTTACATCAGGGATTTTTCGAATTATGTCGATGAATGCGCTTCCAACAATGACGCCGTCCGCTCCCGCCTCGATAATTTGCGTTACATGTTCAGGCTTAGAGACGCCGAAGCCAACCGCTAATGGAATCTTCCCAGAGGTGTAAGGCAGTACACGCTTGACAAGCTGAATTGTTGAATCTTCGATCGCTGACTGTGTACCGGTGACGCCAAAGTGTGAAACAAGATATAGAAAACCTGACGAACACTCAACTATCTTCGCAAGCCTTTCATTGGAAGTTGATGGTGCTACTATGAAAATCGTATCTATGCCTGATTTGTTTGCTGCTCTCTTGAAGTCGCCTGCTTCTTCTATTGGTAAATCGGGAACTATAACCCCGTCAACAAAACTTTCTTTAGCTAAACTGAAAAACCTCTCTAGTCCCAGCCTAAATACGGGATTATAATAAGTCATTATTATAATAGGCACATCATGTCGTTGCCTTATTTGCTTAGCAATTTCCAACACTTTCATCGGCGTGGTTCCAGCCGTTAAGGCACGTACGCTTGCGGCTTGAATTGTTGGTCCATCAGCAATCGGGTCAGAAAAGGGCAAACCAAGCTCCAAAACATCTATGCCACCACCAATTAGGGCGTCTGCAATTTTTGGTGTTAACTCGGGGTTTGGATCGCCAGCCATAACGTATCCTACAAGCGCCCCATTGCCTTTTGCTTTGGCTTTTTGGAAAGCTTCTGTTATGGCGTTCATATTTTTGCTCCTATGTAACTGGCTATGGTTTCCACGTCTTTGTCTCCCCGCCCTGACAACGTGACAACGATTGATTGCGTTTTTTTCATTTGTGGAGCTAACTTCATTGCGTAAGCTACTGCATGTGAAGATTCCAATGCAGGAAGAATTCCTTCTTCTTTCGATAAAGTAAGAAAAGCATCTACCGCTTCTTTGTCTGTAGCTGAAACGTATTTTGCTCGTTTTAGAGTTTTTAGCATGGAGTGTTCTGGTCCAACCCCTGGATAATCTAAGCCAGCTGAAACGCTGCTTGTGTTCTGAATTTGCCCGTTGCTGTCTTGGAGAATGTAGGTTAGCATGCCATGGAAAACGCCTTCTGCTCCTGCGCCAAGCGATGCGGCATGTTTGCCCGTTTCTAAGCCTTCCCCAGCCGCTTCAACTCCATAAAACCCTACAGACGAGTCATCTTCAAAGGGGTAGAATGTACCCATAGCGTTGCTTCCGCCACCTACGCAAGCAACTAATGCATCGGGCAGTTTGCCTTCTTTTTTGTGAAATTGTTCTTTGAGTTCTTTCCCAATTACACTCTGGAAATCCCTAACAATCATCGGGTATGGGTGTGGCCCCACAACTGATCCGATTAAGTAATAGGTGTTTTCGAGGTTTGTTACCCAATCTCGAAAGGCTTCATTTATTGAGTCTTTGAGAGTTTTTGAGCCTGATTCCACAGGATGCACTTGTGCGTTGAGAAGCTTCATTCTGAAAACGTTGAGTCGCTGCCGCTCGCAGTCTTCCGTGCCCATGTACACTTCAGCTTTTAATCCCAACGCTGCACACGCAATAGCCGTAGCTACGCCGTGTTGACCTGCTCCGGTCTCAGCGATAACGCGAGTTTTGCCCATTCGCTTAGCCAATAGCGCTTGTCCGATGGTGTTGTTTATTTTGTGTGCTCCTCCGTGGGCTAGGTCTTCGCGTTTAAGGTAGATTTTGGCGCCTCCAAGTTTTTTGGTCAAGTTCTCAGCATAATACAGCGGCGTTGGTCTGCCAACGAACTCTGAAAGGTAATAGTCGAGTTCTTTTTGGAACGTGGCCTCTTTCTGGGCTTGCAAATAAGCTTCTTCAAGTTCCTTAATTGCCGCCATCAAAACTTCAGGAACAAAGCGTCCCCCGTATTTTCCATATTTTCCGTCAACAGGGTAATTTATTATTTTCATCTTGCATTCACGAACTCCTTAACTTTTTCTCCAATATTTTCACATGACATTATAGATGATCCAATTAGGAAAGCTGATGCACCACTTTCATGAAGGAAACTTATGTCTGAGGGTGTGTTTATTCCGCTTTCACTTACAATCAATTTGTTTTTGGGATTTATTGATTGCAGGATTGTTTTTGTCACGTTCAAATCCACCGTTAACGTTCCAAGGTTACGATTATTTATTCCGATCAAATCGGCATCTGTTTTTAGGGCTGATGCAAACTCGGAAAGTGTGTGGGTTTCAAGCAAAACTTCAAGTCCCATCATGTGCGCCCCATTTATCATTTCGTCAATAGTTTTTTGGCAGTAGCCTCGATCAAAAAGCGTTTGAATAAGCAAAACGGCATTGGCACCAAGTTTTGACGCCGCTTGGATTTGAATAGGGCTAAGGATTATGTCTTTCATTAGAATGGGAATCTTGACGGCTCTTCGAGCTTTGGCCAACGCTTCTAAGGACCCGTTGAATTGTTTTGGCTCAGTCAAAACTGATAAACCGACGGCTCCGGCTTTTTCCATTACTCTCGCCACTGCGTCTGCTTCAACATTTTCTCTGATAACGCCTGCAGAGGGTGAAGCAGATTTTATTTCAGCAATGATTGGGTTAAATTTACAGTCTAAAATTGCCTTCCTTAAACTAACGTAAACTCTTTCTACAGGAGTAACATTGTCGTAATATTCGTCTCCAATAGTTATTTGGGCTACACGTGCCAACACATCCATAAAATCACTCATATTTTATTTCCAACTCCTCAAGTTTTGAAAGGCTTCCGCCTGACGCTTTAATCAAATCTTTAAGCTTCTCGTAAGCCATTCCGTTATCAATTGATTCATGAGCCAGTTCCATGCCTTCTTTAAAGTCTTTTGCCTTTCCACCAACCATTATTCCTGCGGTGCTATTAACAAGCGCAAACTCCATTTTAGGGTCACCGTTGGTAAGATTGCCGCTAAGAATTTTGAATAGAATTTCAGCGCTTTCGTCAAGCGTTGTCACCGTCAAATCGCCGATGCACGCTGTTTTTACTCCAAAATCGTCAGGAGAAACCTCAAGCTCCATGACTTCGCCGCCTCTTAAATGCGCAATAGCTGTTTTGCCAACAGTTGAAATTTCATCTAAGCCGTCTAATCCATGCACCACCATCGCTTCTTCGCATCCTAATCGCTGAAGGGTACAAGCCATTGGCGTCGTCAATTTAGAATTGTAAACGCCGAGCAATTGGGCATTAGCGCAAGCTGGATTAGTTAACGGTCCAAGTAAGTTGAATACTGTTCGAATACCGATTTCCCGTCTTGGTTCAACTGCGTATTTCATCGCCGGGTTAAATGCGGGAGCAAACATGAAGCCTATACCCACGTTTTCAATGATGCATTCTACCAACTTTGGTTTCAAATCCAAGTTCAGACCAAGCTTTTCCAAGACATCAGCGCTTCCGCTTTTGCTAGTCACCGCTCTGTTACCATGTTTAGCCACAGAAATACCAGCGCCAGCGATAACAAATGCGGCTGCGGTACTCACGTTGAAGGTTTTTATTTTATCTCCGCCTGTTCCGCAGGTATCCACAAGTCGGCTTTCCACATTTGGATGTATTTGGATGCTGTGTTCACGCATAACTGAGGCAAATGCGATGAGTTCCTCAACTGCTTCACCCTTCATACGTAGTGCTGTTAGAAACGCTGCAGTTTGCGAGTTTGACGCTTTGCCAGACATGACCTCTCTCATGATTTCACCTGATTCCCCGCTTGTTAAGCTATAACCTTCAATGAGTTTTTGAATGCCCTCTCTAATCATCGCTGTTTGTTCTCCAAGAAGTTTTTAATTATTAGTTTTCCGTCTTCGCAAAGAATTGATTCAGGATGAAATTGGACACCATTAATCGGATACTTCACATGTCTGACAGCCATTATTTCTCCGTCATCAATGCATTCTGCAGAAATTTCGAGGCATGAAGGAATTGAACCTCGTTCTCCAGCAAGCGAATGATATCTTGTGGCAATAAGAGGATTTCTTGTTCCGCTGAAGATGCCTTTTTGGTCGTGTTTTATTGTGCAGGTTTTGCCGTGCATAAGCCTTTTTGCATGTATAATTTTTCCGCCATAAGCATTAATGATGCCTTGATGACCTAAACAAACGCCTAACGTTGGAATTTTCTGACTCATGGTCAATAGAATCTTTGTGCAAACACCAAAGTAACGTTCGTCTTCAGGTGTGCCCGGACCGGGAGAGATAACGATTCGGTCAGGTTTTAAATCGTTTAACTGCTTTAGCGTTACTCCGTTGTTGCGGTAAACTATAACTTCTGCTCCAAGTTCACCAATATACTGGACAAGGTTGTAAACGAAAGAATCGTAGTTATCGATAACAACTACCTTCACGGTTTAGCGCCTCCAGAATGCTTAAGCGCTTGCATCAACGCCTTCGCTTTATGGTCAGTTTCAAACCACTCACGTTCAGCCACTGAATCAGCCACAATTCCAGCGCCAGCCTGAATGTAAGCTTGATTCTTGTCAGCAAAGAGAGTGCGGATAGTTATGGCGAAGTCGGCATTACCATTATACGAGAAATATCCTACAGCACCAGCATAGGGTCCGCGACTTGTTTCTTCAAGCTCATCAATAATTTCCATTGCCCTCACTTTTGGTGCCCCAGAAACGGTGCCAGCAGGAAAAACAGCCCTTAATGCGTCATAGCTCTGCAAGTTCTTTTTTAACTCTCCAACTACTTGAGAAACAATATGTTGAACGTGGCTGTATTGGTGAACCTTCATAAATTCGGGTACGTGAACGCTTCCATACTTGGAGATTCTGCCAATATCGTTTCGTGCTAAATCAACAAGCATCACATGTTCGGCGCGTTCTTTTGGATCAGATAGAAGTTCGTGAGATAGTTTGGTGTTTTCTGCAGGGTTTTCAGAAACTGGAACCGTTCCTGCAATGGGAAAAGTTTCTACTTTTTTGTTTTCTACACGAACAAGCATTTCTGGGCTGGAACCCACAATTTGATGGTCTCCTGATTTGTAGAAATACATGTAAGGTGAAGGATTAATGGTGCGAAGGGACTGGTAAAATGGAATTAAGCTGCCTTTTATTTTGAGCTGGAAACGCTTGGAGAGGACAACTTGAAAAATGTCTCCTGCAGTTACGTATTCTTTTGCTTTTTCAACTGCTTTCTCAAAACTCTCTTTTTTAGTATTTACTACTGGTTCAGTGAAGGATAATTCTTCAACCTCAGTTGGTTGTTTGAGAAGGTTTGCCACTTCGGATAAGCGGTTTTCATTGCGGTAAAAGTAAAGGGCTTGTTTCTGTAAGTGGTTGAAGATGAAACCGTCGTCGAATATGCCCATTTCTAAGTCAGGAAAACCTAAATCATACGTTGATTTTTCTGGCAGTTTTTCCCAATAATGCACTGCATCATAAGCTATGTAGCCAACTGCTCCGCCGACGAATCTAAACTTCTTGTTTGAAACTTTCTTTTCGTTAAGAAGTTCTTCTATAATTAAAAGCGGATCGTTTGTATGTTTTGTGATTGTTTCTTTGGTTCTTTCATTGGTAACTGTGGCCTTGTTTTTCTTTGTTTGGATGGTTATTTTTGGGTCGAACCCTATGAATGAGTATTGGGCAAGTTTTTCGGGTCCTTCGATGGATTCTAAAAGATAGGACGTTTGATATTGTTTTTGGAGTTTTGAGAATATTTCGAGTGGTTGTTGGCTAAAGGATACTTTTTTGATTTTTAGGGGGTTAGCTGATGTTGTCTTTTTTATTTGTGTGCCAAAGGCGATTCCCCATTTGTCATCCTTCCTTATAGTTCAGAAGCATACGTAAATGTATTATTTAAGGCTTACCTGTACTGAAATGTACTTTAAGTTTAACATATCAAACAAAGCAACAATGAACAAAAACATTGGTTCTCGCATAAAGTTAATAAAAAAGAAAACGCGTGGAGCGCGTCTAATAGAAACAGGGTGATTTATCCTCGATTATTTCCGTTTTTTCTTGACTATAGCAACCGCTAAGGTTACAACTACCACAGCCACCGCAATCGAAACGAGCGCTACATTGGCGAATTCTGGTACCGTGGGGGTGGAAGTTGCTGAGGAGGACGACGTTGGGCTTGCAGAAACCGATGTACTGGCGGAGTCTGGTATGACATAGAGCACATTGCCGTAAGTTGCTACAAAAGTCTCTCCTTTGCCAGAATCGTAAGCTACCCCCAAAGCGGCGGTCATTTTGTAATACCCAACCACGGAATTATCGCTATCCGACATGACCTGAAGGGCTCCTGATGTTTGCACAAATACTTCGCCTTTGGCGGAATCATATGCAACACCGCCTGGATTCCCGGCATAATCATCTGCCAGTGACATGTCCACGGTTTTGACTATTGCATTGTCCTTGTCTGAAATAATGGAAAAAGAAGCTGCAGGATAATCAGCTACAAATATCTCTCCCTTGGCGGAATCATAGGCTAAGCCTCGAGGACCGCTGATTGAACCTGTTATAGTTGAAACAATGGTGTTTGAGCTGTCGGATATGACTGAAACTGAGTTGTCTCCCTCATTGGATACGAAGACTTCGTTTTTCGCGGAATCGTACGCTGCATATTCCGGATTGTTTCCCACAGTTATAGTGTTAACAACGGTGTTTGAGCTATCCGATATGACTGAAACGGTGCCATCGCCATTAACTACGAATACTTCTCCTTTGTTAGAATCATAAGCTATGCCCGTCTGGGCGCCCATTCCTACTGTTACAGTTGCGATGACAGTGTTTGAGCTGTCTTGTATGACTGAAACAGTACTGTTGACACCGGAGTTCCCGTTATTAATTACGAACATTTCTCCTTTGCTAGCATCATAAGCGATGCCTACGGGGTTAGTTCCAACGTTTACTGTTGTGACGACGGTGTTTGAGCTA
Source organism: Candidatus Bathyarchaeota archaeon (assembly GCA_003164295.1). Classification (GTDB taxonomy): domain Archaea; phylum Thermoproteota; class Bathyarchaeia; order Bathyarchaeales; family Bathycorpusculaceae; genus Bathycorpusculum. Next base: position 4,274 of record PLTA01000053.1, on the reverse strand, counting down.
TCTGATATAACTGAGACTGTGTTGGCTGATTCACCGTTGGTTGAGTATATCTCGCCCAAGACAGAGTCATAAGCTATGTATTCACCAACGCCCCCGCTGGATATGGTGGACGGTGTCGGGAGTTGTGTAACGGCGGCATGAGCCATGCTGACTGTAGACAACAAAAAGACAGCAATTAGTATTAAACTTAAAAGCTTCCAAACTTTGATTTTCATAAACAATCCTCAACTTTTATTGTTCAAAACGGGGAATCTCTAATGATTTAAAGCTTTCGTTTGCGCGCTTAGTCAAGTTCAACCAATTTGTGATTCTGCCAAAGATGCAAAATTTTCATCGGATAAAGAATGATTAAAAAAAGTTCACTTAATTTCTTTTGCATTTGCCCAAGTTGAAAAGGGTCAAAGCAGCGCTGTATTGAAAGTGTACTTTAAGGTTTAAGCACAACACTCATCCAATCAAAATAAGCCTTCGAACCCTCAACAATTGGCAAAGCCAAAATCTCCGGAACTTCATAACTATGCAAACTCTTCAACCGCTCAGCAACCTGCCCAAAAAGATCCATTCGCGACTTCATAACAATAAGGCACTCCTCCGCTTTTTCGAGCTTGCCAAGCCAATTAAAAAAAGACGTGACTGGATTAACGATGTTTCCGCAAGCAATCAGTCGCTCTTTTACAAGAGTTTCCGTAATTTTTTCTGCTTCAATCTTATCTTTGCATGTAACAAATATCATGATATAATCGTTTTTCAAGCGCTCTCCCCACCGAAATGTTTAGTTTTGAAGGTAAATAAAGTTGCCATTTGCTCCAACATTGTTTCTACTTTTGTAGTCATTGTTAAGAGATTTAAGTTTCCTTACATCATATTAGAAGTGAAAATATCGTTGAGTGAAGGGATGCTTGTTGAAAGAAGAACAGTTCAAAGTTTTAAAAACTATGAGTGAAGCAACAAACCGCATGGACATAAACATGTTTGCAAAAAAAGTAAATTTGGATCCAAACCAAACAATACATCAAATCCAAGAATTGACAAAAGAGGGTTTTCTGCAAAAGGTCGGAAGCGGATTTGGCATAACCGCGAAAGGAAGAACAACCATAAAAGCATTCATGAACGTTCCTGCAGAGATGGGTTTCAATTTTTACAAGGAAGTTAACCAACCAACCGACTTTAAAGCGTGGAATCTTGTAGAGTTTTACAAAATTATCAAACAGGTTAGCGTATACTCCATTGAATTTCACCTATTTAGAGGCGACTTTGAAAACTGGCTGAAATCAGCTTGTAAAGAACCGGAGTTAGCAGATGAAATTGCCGGGATTAAAATGGCTGCTTTAAAGGGCGAAGAGCTTAGAACCCAACTGCTAAAGGTTCTTGAGGCAAGATACGGCATTAAAGAACTTCTATAGCTTTTACCGTTTTTCCTCATTTAGTTTAAGCCACCAGTCAGGAACCCTAGCTTTCTCAGCGTTGTCCCAAGGGTCAAATGGCTTAATGTCCAAAATTGGCGTGCCGTCAAAAGCGTCAAGACCCCTAACAGTCAAAATGTTGCTATCAACTTTCAACAATTCAACGAGTGTCAGTCCTATGGGATTTGGTCTTAGATTAGTTCTTGTGGCAAACGCTCCCAACAAAGGCATATCCATTCTTCCTCTTGGATGAACTTTGAGAATCATCCGTTTATCCTCAGGGATTTGGCTCATGTAGAAAATAACAAAAATATGGGAAAAGCCAGTGATTCCGTCTAATGCTTGAATAAACACGCTATTTAGTATAATTTGTGATATTCTTGATTTATCCTTAACTTCGTCGCCGACAGCTTCGGTTTTGACAAAGCCAATTGGGTTCAGAACGATTTTTTCTTGAAAAGCCATGATGTCGCGCTCAGTTTGATTGAGTAGTGAAACTATATGAAGTAATCGATTTTGAAAAATCGACTTATTCTTACCTAACCGGCAGGTCGGTTGGGTTTTTGCTACCAATAGTTTTAAAAAATATGGCGATAATTCCATATTAGTTGTTAGGTGTGTTTTTTGAAGCTTTTTTCTTTTGGTGGTAAACTGAAACCTTCTGCCCCTTTCGATTTCTCAAAGTCCTTGAAGTTCCTTTCTGATTTTATGCCGACCAAAAAAGAGCAAACAGTTGTTGATGGCTCGTTTACCAAAGCATTAGAAATAAAAGGTAATACCATAGCTTTCACAATAAAAAGTGAAGGTACGATTGAAAATCCTGAATTATGTTTTACAGCATATTCTCAAAGTGAATTCAATAAAGAAACAGAGAATGCAATAGCAGATAGGATAAGCTTCTATCTGAGTCTTCAGGATTATCTTAAAGGATTTTATCAAATTGCCCAGAAAGATAAAGCGTTCAAACCGGTAGTTGAAAGCCTTTATGGACATAAACAGGTGAAGTTTTTAACGCCGTTTGAAAATGCATGTTGGGCGATAATAGGACAAAGATTACCATTAACGGTTTCTCATGTTATGAAGGAAAAAATTGTCCAGAAATTTGGGGGTCACATTAACGTTGAAGGCATTGATTACAATAGTTTTCCGGATCCAACCAGTATGCCTTCAGGTTGCGAAAAGCTTTTAGAAATTATTCACAACAATCGAAAAGCTGAATATTTAGCTGCTACCGTGAAAGCTTTCAACAACGTTGATGAGGAATGGCTAAGAAACGCACCCTACGATGATGTTTATTCTTGGTTAACCGAAATCAAAGGAATCGGACCTTGGTCCGCTCATTTTGTTTTGATTCGTGGACTCGGAAGGATGGAACGGCTTTCTACAATTGATGGCGAACTTGCCGTGGCGGCTGGGAAAATCTACACTGGAAAAGAAGAACCTATGGATGAAAAAGATGTTAGAAGTATTGCTGAAAAGTACGGTAAATGGCAAGGATATTGGTCATATTACCTTCGGATATATTCATAATTTTTTCTATTTTTGTAATTTTATATCAAAACATATTATTCTCTCGTTGACAAAGAATTTTTTATGTTGCGTATTGGTCATAGGGGCGCTAGAGCTTATGCCCCCGAGAATACGTTAAAGAGTTTTAAAAAAGCCTTAGAAATCGGCGTAGATGCAGTTGAATTGGACGTAAGAAAAACAAAAGACAACCAAATAGTCGTTATCCACGATGAAGATGTAAAGCGCACAACCAACGGCGAAGGCTTAGTGAGTGAGCTCACGCTCAAAGAAATCAAAGACTTAGATGCTGGTGATGGCGAAAAGATTCCCACGTTAGATGAAGTACTTGATTTTCTTGGTAAGAAGGTAAAAATTTTTGTTGAATTGAAAGAAACAGGCATTGAAGAACAAGTACTTTCAATAATGCACAAAAAAGGATTGGAAAAGAATGTTGTAATTGTATCTTTTCTCGAAGATGCACTTAAAAAAGTTAGAGAATTAGACAAAGACATTGACACAGGTTTGATTTATACGAAGCATAAGAATCCGTTGAAGGCATCTATTGACTTAAAAGCGAACTATCTTTTGGCACTTTACAGGTTCACTCATACGGCTAATGTTGAGAAAGCCCATGAATGCGGCTTAAAAGTAAGAGTTTGGACTATAAACAATCCCCAAGAAGCTGAGGAATACGCTAAGAAAGGTGTCGATGGCATAGCAAGCGACAACTCCGACATACTTACTGATATTAAATCGTAACAACCTGCCCTTTCAGGACCTGCTCAATTCGTTCTGCTTCAATTCGGCTCTCATCATTTAGCGGCATCAATTTTATTTCAGATGTTGATTTCACTCCGAAGCCCAGCTCTGCCGCTCGCTTAAGCTGATCTTGTTCAAAAATGCCTGCTTCGCCCACTTTGCCTCCAGCCCCGTACATTTTAAGAATTGTTACTCCAACCGCGTCTATGGCTATTCGATCGCGGCTTGCAAGTAAAAGATTGGGTTCAACAACTTTGCCTTTTTCTGGCCCGCCTGTTACGAATGCTTTTATGCCATCCATTAAAACGAAATCTAAATTGTAATTATTGTTTATTTCTGCAATCATTTGGCGTTGATAGGGTGAGCCATGGAGTTCCCACATGTAATCATACATTCCGCCTGGAACTTTCTTAGCTACTAAACCCACGGAGTTCTTCAACGATAGTGTGAAGTGGCCGCCGAATCTGTGGGTTTTTAGGCAGCAAGTTTGCACGACTTTGTCAGCTTCGTGGAATACTTTTGCCAGGTAGAATCCTCTAAGCCAATGTGTTTCTGGTCGTTCAATTTTAAGCCAATCATCTTTGCTCGCCTCATCTAGTATGA
>PLTA01000044.1:22377-26727 GCA_003164295.1 Candidatus Bathyarchaeota archaeon | reverse complement strand
GTAGAGGATGTTTCTTATGGCGTCTCTGTAGGCTTCGTCGACGCTGACGTAGGGGCTTTGTCCGCTGTCTACCCACTTCTTTATGCGGTTATAATCGTCGGCTGGAACGCTGGCGCTCTTGTAGAACTCGCTTTTGGACCTGTTTCTAGGCATATTTCTCCCTTAGTTTGTAGTGTTCTGTGAGCATTTGGCCTGCTTCGCGGCATAGCTCGGCGGGGGTTTTGTATGGCGCGTTTGGTTTTGACACGAACTTTTCGATTTCCTCGTAGAGGGGTTTGGGCATGTGTATTCTCTTGAATGGGGCTGGCAAACTTTTTGGCTCCTGTTTGTGCGTAGGATGGTATATTCAATGCTATCCTGTATGTAGGATACTTATTTATATGTTTCCCGTTGCATACACTCTTTAAACTACATGTAGGATAGCGAGTTGACATGAAAAAAGGAAGCAACCCCAGCCTTTCAAGAATATGGCTCCTCATCCCTAAAACTTTCCTAAAGCACTTCGACGAAGCAGTCCAAAGCACGTTCCCATCCCGCAGCGAAGCCATCAGACGAGGCATGAACCTCGTCCTCGAAGAAATAAGGCAATTCAAACCCAGCGAGGAAAAATCTGCAGAACCAACAAATTCTCCATCTGACCAGCGTCCGCAAACTGCAGCAATTATTCAGACAGTTGAAGCACACGAGTTTGAGCTAAGAAACCAGGAGAAGAGAGAAGAGGCGTCTAACAATGCAGAACAAAGCGGAAACGTTATATGAACTGCTGAAAACTGAACTGGGCTTTTCCAGGGCTGAAGCGGATCGGTATTTCATCATCACTGAGATAGATCAAGCAGTTGTTGTGCGGATGCGCAACCTTTCTTGGCTGGAACCTAAAACCTGGAATGCATTTTTAGCTTTGATGCAAAAACTCGGCACCGTACACAATGAAGAATCACCTGTCTTCGCAATAGGCACCGTATCTTCACACAAAGAGGCGAAAACAGAGGAGAAGACGTCTTACAGTCTTGCATCATCTAAAGAAGGCCTTGGCGAATTAGTTCCTGTTTTAGTTGACAAGTTTGGCAACATAATTGATGGCTTTCATCGAAAAGGTGAGAATGCAAACTGGCGAGAAGAAGTGTTACCTTGGATTGATACCCCTGAGAAGCTAGAAGCCGCCAGACTTGCTGTAAACTTCGATCGACGTCAAATGGCACCAGAAGAAATCAAAGAAAGGGTCACGTTCCTGATTGGCAAGGGAATGCGATCTGAAGAAATCTCAAAATTGACCGGCATCAGCAAAACAACAATTTACAAGTACATGCCACAAGACGCTAAAGATCCTAAGAGGGTTGAAGCAGGCAAAGCCAGTGGAGAAGCTCGTTCAAATTTTGTTCCGCTAGCGGAACAAGACAAACGTAAAGGTTCTGAAGAACAACTCACAGGGTCTTACCTTGACCTGTATAGTGAATGCTCCGGCTGCCACTTAATGTTATACAAAGCTCACCTAATCAACGGCAAATGCGAGCTCTGCAGAGAAGGCGAAACAAAACAGAAAACATCTGTAGACGCAGCGCCACCTGTCGACGTCGCGGAAATAAGAAAAGCTTTAGGTCAACCTGAAGCGCCAAGACCCGCGCAGTATCCAGAGTTGGAAGTGCCTTGCGGAACCTGTGCAAACAATGCGACCTGTGATCGCCAGTATTTCTGCGTAAACAAGGAAGGAACGGCTTACGTATGTGAACGCAAGAAACCAGTTCCACAGTTGCCGAATGAAGAAATCATTTTTCTCATTAACCTTCCGTCAACAATCTCTTTGTCTAAAGAGAAACTGGAAGAGTTTTTCACTAGCCGAGACTACGACGAGACAGGTCTGACAAAAAGACAAGTAGCACAAACCCCGGCGGGGTTAACTGTGACCTTTGACCTACAGCAATGGAACAACTCAAACATTGAAGATGGCGCACCCTTAGGAGTTAAGCACAGCAGCATTTTCCGCGATGAGTTAATCAGCATTCTTGAAGGCGAACCAACCTGCAACATTGATGAACTGGAAAAAATCACAATCCAGCAACTGCACCCAACAGACCCTGAGCCCGAACCAGAACCAGAACAGAAGAAACCGAAAGCTGTTAAAGAGATTGATTGGAACGCCCAGGGCGTAAGTTGTCCTTGCTGCGGCTGCACTATCTCCCAAGAAAAGTACCAACGACTTAAAGAGAAATTCAGCAAGTTCCCAGGGCTCTTCGCCGAGTAACTTGGTTGCTAAAGGAGAGAGCGGAGGGCTGGGGTTGGCGGAGCAACAGGAACCGTTCGCAGTGAAAGCGGCTCTTGCAGGGGAAAGAATTCGCTTAAGTTTCCAGTACAACTATGCGGTCCTTCAGAAAGTGAAGGAAGTTTCAGGAAGAGAATATGATGCGACAACTAAAACGTGGACTGTGCCGCGGATTCATTACCGCAAATTTGCTTTAGCCAACCCCCAAATCACAATCGAAGCAGAAACGCCCCTGGACAAATCTGTTTTAGATGGCTTACTCGTAAACGTGGTTTCTGCACCTGTAGCTTTGCATCCTGCAGACAACTTCATCGGAGAACTATACCCGTTTCAAGCAGAGTCAGTTGGTTTCTTGTTGTCAAAACAAAGAGGCTTATTGGCTTTAGATATGGGCTTGGGAAAAAGCGTAGTTACTATTGCGGCGGCTTTGATTCTTCGCAACCAAGGCAAAATTAAGAAGGCACTTGTCTTTGCGCCTAAAACCATTATTTCTCAGTGGGTAACTGAGTACAACCGCTTCACCGGCGACGTTGCAGTTGCGGTAACAGGCGATTCCGTTCAGAGAAAACGTGCTTATGCAAGAGCCGAACAACCCTCAACGTTTTTCGTTATCACCAACTACGAGACAATTCTGAAAGACGCCGCGGCTTTGGCGGCTTTGAAGCCCGAGTTAGTAGTTTTGGATGAAGCACAAAGGATCGGAGGCTGGCAAAACAAGACCACGCGATTGATTAAATCTACTTTCAAATCAACTTACCGCTTCGCCAACACTGGCACACCATTGATGAACAGATTAGCTGAACTGCACAGCATAATGGATTGGATAGATCCCGATATACTGGGCCCCTGGTGGATTTTCAAATACGACCACGTAGTTTACGGCGGCTACAAAGGCAAAGAGGTTGTCGGCAGCAAAAACCTCCCGCTACTTCATGATAAAGTTAAGGATTGGATGATCCGCTACAGAAAAACCGATGTGCTTAAGGATCTGCCGGATGTCACCGTGAACAACTACGCCATAGACCTGGACCAGGATGAGCGTGACCTCTATGGCGTGTTCAAAAAGAAGCTTCAGGGACACTATGAAGCTTTGAAGCGTGAAGGTCCAGATGGGCCGGGAACACGTGAAAGCGGCGAATTACTAGCTGCACTTGTGTATCTGCGGGAAATCTGCGACCACACCAGCTTAGTCAGCAACATCCTCAAGAAAAGCAGCAAACTAGACGAGCTGCACCGGATCATAAGTGAACTGTATGACCAAAAAATAGTGGTTTTCACCGAGTTCAGCCGGATGCTAGAGATCATATCTGACAGTTTAGATGCAGAGCACGCGTGCCTCTACGGCGCAATGGATCAGCAAGCAAGAGTTCTGGCTATAAGCAATTTTATGTCGAATCCAAAGTGCAAAGTTTTCTTAAGCACAGAGGCAGGAGGCATCGGCGTTAACCTGCAGGCAGCCAGCGTAATAATCAATTACGATTTGCCGTGGAACCCGAGCAAAGTGCAGCAGCGCATCGGCCGCCTTCACAGGATCGGACAGAAGAACACTGTGACCTGCATCAACATGGTAACTAAGGCAACAATTGAGGAACATGTTCTTGAAGTTTTGAGCGAGAAAACTGATTTATTCAGAAAAGTAGTCGACGGCGACTTCTCAGACCAAGCATACGAAAACAGTATCTGGAAAATTTTGGATGCAGAATTCAAAAACTCGCCAATGTTGCCAGACGATACTGAAATGGTGGTTCGTTCCGGAAATGAAACTGCAGCGGGCATGGAGCGGTGGTTCTAATGAAGAAGAAGCTTATGTTGACAATAGACTATGATCCCCATGACCTCACAGCTAACAGCTTAGTTTCTGCCATTGGAAACATAATCGGAGTCCAAAAGGTAACCCCAATCTTGGAGGCAACTGCCAAATGACGAACTACTCTAGGGGCGCCCATTTTGAAAGGGTCTGTAAGAAGTACCTGGAGGGTGCCGGCTGGTTTGTTGTTCGTGCTGCACAGAGCAGGGGCTTAGCGGATTTGATGGGTGCCAGAAAAACCGAGTGGGGATACCCGGAGGTTTGCTTGGTTTCCTGCAGGATACAT
>PLTA01000044.1:0-22249 GCA_003164295.1 Candidatus Bathyarchaeota archaeon | reverse complement strand
ATAGCGATGGGTAAGAAACTGGAGAAGCTTGGCGCTACCTACTCGCCAACGACTAACACGTTTTTGCTGTCGCAGATTCCGAAGAAAGAGCAAAGGGATCCTGAAAGGTTAGCGGATCTTTTGTTAACTGACCTGGTGCCTGGACCTAACCCGCGCTTAAACATTGACACCGTAGGCCTTCAAGAACTGTACGCTGACATGTTGAAGAATGGGCAGAAGCAAAGATTAGAGGTTAGGCCGTCACCGCTTTTCCCCGGCAAATACGAGATAATAGATGGAAACAGACGCAAAAGAGTCGCTGAAATGCTAGGCTGGCCAATCATTAAAGCAGTCATCAGAGACATGACAGACCAGGAAGCATACGAAAACGCCTTCATAATAAACAATGACCGCCAAGAACTTTCAGCCTTCGAGAAAGGCCGCTGGTTCAAAATATTAATGGAAAAGTGGCCAGAAGAATACCCCACTCAGCTATCACTAGCTAAAAGATTCGGATACCACACACACGCACCAATCTCCAGTGCTATTAATTATTATGAAGAAGAACAAGCCCGACTAGACACTCTAAAACCCAAACCAAAAGAGGAGATTAAAGCAACAGAAAACACTGCTCAAACGCCAATAAACGAATCGGCTGAGGCTGAGCAGAAAACTGAACAACAAAAACAAACAACAGCGGCGCAGGCGTTAGAGCAACCAGAAAATGTTTCACGTGAAACAATTACACTAAACGAACCTCAGCCAGTCACGCCGACACCAAGCGTTCAAGACAGTAACGGAGTTCCACCTGTACTCCCGACCGTTGCACCGGAACCAGAAGTTCATGATGAGACAGAAAAGCTGCCTATTCCTTCGCCAGGTCATGCTAATATTATCCGTAATGCACCGGCCAAAGTTAAGCCGCTTCTAAGAAGGGCGGCTGCTGCAGGCGCTTCAGTAAGACAGCTGGAGGCCCTGAAGAAGAGAGCTCAATTACCCGAGTTTGACATGGAAAAAGCAGTAAAGAACGCGCAGGAAAAATACAAAAAAGAAGAGAAGCTGGAAGAGTCCAAAAAACGCACGGTAATCAACAGCTTAAAAGACGTTTTTCCCGAGCAAATATTGCAGGACATAACGGAGCATTTTGACCGTGTCCACTTCGGCACCATGACGCCGGCTAAACTGGCAAGCATAGCGTTCCAGCTTGCTCAATTAACTCTGCACTTCACCAGCGAAGACCTACTTATCCGGTATGAGGAAGTAAAGAAAACTGGCCAGCTGAAAGAGTTTTACGATAAAATTCAGGAGGCCCTCTAAATGGCCAAAAAACGTTCGCGTTTGTTTGTTTTGCTGTTGCTACCTTTCCTTGGTGCAACGTTCCTTGCCGGCTTTATCCTGTACGTTATGGGCGACAAAAAAAGAGCCACTCATCATGCTCAAAAAACTCAGGTGACGTCCGAGGCGCTTCTAACATTACGCCTCCGCCGGTACCTACACACCCCTAAACCGAGAAAAAAAGAAAGAGAAAAAAACAAAGTAGGAGAAAAACAAAATGACTGAAGAAAAAGAACAAAAACCAATCGTTCTTGCGCCAGTTATGCCTCTGGTAACGGCTGAGAAGGCTGCGGAGCAATGGGCCCTCTTCGAAGCCTTAAAGTCAAAGCTGCTTAGCAGCGAAGATTATCAATCTATCGCGGGAAAATGTTACATCAAAAGAAGTGGCTTTAGAAAAATCGCAGTTTACTTCGGCATATCAGACCGGATCCTCAAAGAGGAACGAGCTGACCGGGCCGATGGCAGTTTCACTTGGCACATAACTGCTGAAGCAATCGCGCCTAACGGCCGCAGCTGCGTAGGCGTGGGAGCATGCGACTCACGCGAACGAAAATTCGCTCACACAGAACACGACGTTTTATCCACAGCTCACACTCGCGCAAAAAGTAGAGCCATCAGCGACTTAGTAGCAGGCGGAGTTGTATCTGCAGAAGAGATGTCTCCAGACACAGACAACTCAGAGATTGAGCCTAAACAGCAACCTTTGAATGTTACACCTAAAACTGAAGCCGCCGCCACGACCCAGGTATATCAGCCTAAGGTGCCAGTTACCAAGGACACTTTAGTTAAGGACGGTCTACGCCAGTTTCCTCTGACAAACGGTTTGAATGCAGTTGGCATGATAAACGTAATCGAAGATGAAGCCAGCATCGTTCCCGAAAACCCCGTGAAAAGCGAAGTTTCAACAATCAAAGGCTTCCTAATTCCCCGTATTCTTGAGCCATTAAAAGCGAAACATCCAGATGTAGCCTATACAGTTGTTGAGAACCAGAAAAAAGAACTGCTGTATATTCTCATCACAGGCAAGCTTACGGACAAAACAATCAAGGACCTGCAAACCGGTGCTAATTGGGCATTCAAAAAAGCCTACGAGAAAGAGGCACCTTCTCAATGAATAAAACGGCGCCAAATAGAAGAGGCAAACTTGTTAACGTGGCGATTCCAGCGTCATGGCTTGTCGGCCTCGATCAACTAGTCCAGGAGAAAGAATATGCTAACCGCTCTGCAGCCGTGAGAGACGCAATCAGAGACCTCCTAAAACTTCATGGAAAATGGGGTGCACAATAAATGGCTCAGTTCGCTCAGCCAGATAAGCAGCAGCTGGTTGGTTTAGATATTGTTGCTCAAGAACGCGCCAAATACCTAATTGAGCAGCTCATTAACGTGGTTCCAGCATTAAAGGAACTGACAGGCATAACGAATGAGGCAAGAGAAGCGGTTGAGCGGGAAGTAACTGACTTTGCCCTTAGCATTAAAACGTCAAAGTTGGATAAGGAGCAGCTGGAAGTTTTCTTTAAGAAACCCTATTTTCTTGAGCCAGTGCCCAGACGTTCTGACTCCTGGTATTTGATTATTCCAAAGTTTGTTGACGTCCGCTTCGGCTGGCTTGAACCCTCGAGCGCCAACGAAGCCTACAACAAGTTCCTGCTAAATAGATACATGGATTGGCTGGGGGAGATTCCGCAGGCAATTAAGAAGCAGCTTGATTGGAAAACGCCTCCGGAGCTTGTTCTTGAAGGCGAAGAGCTTCACGGCTCCAAAGAAGCTTTGAATTATGCATGGGAAAAGTACAGACCACTGCTTCATGACCGCGATGAAAACAGAATCAAAATTAACGGTAAACGTGCGTTTGACTTGATCGCGTCCCTTGTCAAAGATGGAATTTTACCCTTCAGCATAAAACCCGTTGATCCAGCGGATTTTATGGAACGCAAAATTGATTTTCAGCTACGAGAGTACCAGCAGCAAGCGTGGGATGAACTGAAAAAATACAGTGCCATAGGCGTCTTCTACCCGCCATCAACTGGAAAGTGTCACCGGAAAGGCCAGAAGCTTCTCATGTATGACGGGAGCCTTCGGGCTGTGGAAAGCCTTAAAGTTGGCGATAAACTGATGGGGCCAGATAGCTTGCCCCGGATTATTCTGTCAGTTTCACAGGGAAGAGGACGAATGGTTGAAATTCGACCGCTGCGGGGTAAGTCTTGGGTCGTTAACGAAGATCACGTACTTTCTTTAGTTAGAAATGGCGAAGCATCTCTGTCCAGCTCCAGACATCGTATACCCTATTATCAGAGAAGCGGAGAAATAACAGACGTTAGCGTTCGTGATTGGTCGAAATGGTCAAATAATAAGAAAAGACACCATAAATTATTCCACGTTGGAGTTAATTTTTCTTCTGCATGCAGGCTTCCAATCGACCCATACTTCTTAGGTATCTTGCTTGGTGATGGAGGGTTAGCTCATGGCAAAGTGGATATAACAACACAAGACCCCGAAATCAGCGACGTCATTCATTTTCAAGCTGACCATTATGCTGTCTATCTCAGGGAAGAAAAAGCGGGAAACGCGACAACCTACATATTTACGCGTGGAAGGCAAGCGCCAAGAAATGAGAAGGGTTATCCTATGATGCATCTTCTTGGCAAGCAACTACGCGAAATGGGGCTGCTTCCCATCTCTTGCGACCGTCGATTCATCCCAGCGCCATATCTTGTAGCTTCGAAAGCTGAAAGAGCAAGCATTCTGGCAGGGCTTATTGACACAGATGGCTGCTACGACGAAAGGCTAAACGCTTTTGAATTCACGTCAAAATCTAAAGGCTTGGCGAAAGGAGTGGCATTTCTTGCTCGTAGCTTAGGGTTATATGCAAATTTGCAAGAGTGCAAAAAAGGTTGCCAAGGTGGATTCGTCGGCAGATATTATCGCGTTTACATAAAAGGCGATTTAACAAATATTCCCTGCCGAGTCAAGCGGAAGATTCCAATTTCTAAAAGGTCACGGACAAATCCGCTAAGAGTTGGGTTTACTGTTGCCTCTTTACCAGGAGAAGAAGACTACTATGGGTTTACCTTAACAGGGGATGGAAGATATTTACTTGATGATTTTACGGTAACTCACAATACTGTAATTGGGCTTTGGGTTATGACTCATCTTAAGCCTAAGCACCTGGTTGTTGTTCCAACCCGGTTGCTGCAGGAACAATGGCTGGAACGCATAGAGACGCACACTGATTTGAAGCCTGAAGAATACGCTGTTATGACTTATCAGGCTGCAATAACTAAAGCTGCAAAAGAACAGTGGACTACAAAGATTATTGATGAAGTGCACCATCTGCCAGCGAATACGTTTGTGAAATTAGCATTGATTAAAGCAAAATATACTGTTGGCTTGTCAGCTTCTCCCTTCAGGGAAGATGGCCGCGAAGAATACGTTTTCGCACTGTCCGGTAAGCCTGTGGGTTTAAGCTGGGAGTACTTCAAGGAACTTAACATCATCAAGTCGCCAACTTGCCACGTGTGGATTGTCAAGAATTTTGACGCAAAAATGAAACGCCTAGAAGGCCTACTGGAGACAGATAGGCGAACCATAATTTTCTCTGACTCCATCCAAATGGGCGAAACCATCAAAGCCAAATTCAAAATACCATTTGTAAATGGAACAACCAAGGACAACATGGACACGATCAACGCAAACCGCACCGTAGTTGTCAGCAGAGTCGGCGACGAAGGCATGTCCTTACCGGATATTGAACGGGTAATAGAAGTATCCTGGCTTGGCGGATGTTATGATGCTCAAACGGAGGTCTTGACCGAAGACGGATGGAAACTGTTCGCGAATTTGGCAGGTTACGATAGGGTAGCGACTCTAAACCCAAGCGGTGGAATAGAGTACTGCAAACCTGAAGATTATCAAAAGTTTGGTTATTCAGGGTCTATGGTGCATTTCAAAGGACGTTCCTACGACTTGCTTGTAACGCCTAATCACAACATGTACATTCGGAGCGCAAAAAACAGTCGAGGCTTCTATTTCACTCAAGCGGAATATCTTGCCGGTTGCAACGATCTAAAAGGCAAAGAATTATGCAGGTCAGGAACGTGGATTGGTGCAGACAGGGAAACTTTTGTTCTCCCAGAACCTGAACTGACTGAATACGTTTCAGAGCAAAAACAGCTTTACGAGAAAGCCGTCGCAATGAAGAAAGACGGTCTATCAGATTTGGCAATAGCTGCGGAACTTCAGGTGAACTATTTTACTGTTCATTATTGGCTCGAACACAACGCAGACCCATTAAACCGTCAAAAACGCTTGGTTGCCAAGACCGAGATTCCACTTGAACCTTTCCTCAAATTGCTTGCGTGGTATGTTTCAGAGGGGTCCATAGACCATGACCGCGCCGTTAAATTAGCTCAGACAGACCTGCCTCATCGTTCGGAGATAATTCAAGTGGTCAAAGATTGCGGATATGAACCAAGTGAAAGAAATGGTCACATAAGCATTTACTCAAAACAACTTGCTCAGTGCGTTGCCGCAGAAGCAGGAGAAGGCGCCGAAGCAAAGCATTTACCACGTTGGCTGTTCGCTTTACCATCCTACAGGCTAAAGGTCTTCTTAACAGAATTACTCAAAGGAGATGGCAGTGACGAAAGGAAGTATTACACGGGGTCAACACAACTCGGAAATGACGTTCAAGAACTCGCATTGAAATGCGGATATGCCGCGACCGTTATCGTCAGAGGCAAAAGGAAGCCCCCCTTATTGAAAGGGCGACCGATAATTGCAAAACTCCCGCAAATTGAGGTTTACATTTCCTATGTTCAGTTAACGCCTCAGATTTGGACCGAGCCGACTATGGAAGAATACAACGGTTTCGTTTATTGCCTAACCGTTCCAAACCATACTCTTTATGTCCGTCGTAACGGCAGAGCGGTTTGGTGCGGTAATTCTCGTCGACAAGAGCTTCAACGCACTACTCGGCTGCTTCATAGCCAAACTGACGAGCAGGAAAACCATGTTCTTATGACTCTTGAAGAATATCTGCGGGACCGGAAACGCCTATTCGCCATCATGGATAAGGGCTTCAAAATAGTGCTTCACCGAGAAGGTGTATCCGAGAAAGTTATAGAGCAACATGAACAAAACGGTTGCGTCCCCCAAAAACCACGAGTAACCAAAAAAACAGAGAACTTGCAGGAAACTGTTTCAGCTCCAATGTCAGGTCAAAGTGCTACTTTCACCAGTTTACCCGGTGTTCAACGAATTCTAAACCTGATGAACACTAAGGAAAAACAGCTTTTTACTTTACTTTTGGACCACGATGGAAGCTGGTTCAGCAGAGAAAAGCTGCCCCTGCTCCTTGGATACGCCAGCGACGACACCATGAGACACTCTATAGATTTTACCAAGATGGTTGAGCGCGGCTGGATTGAAACTCAACGCCAGGGCAGAGCATCAAGTTACCGAACTAACATGCGAGGTAAAATGGGAGGGTAAAATTATGAAGCTTGTTTTCAGAATACGTAAACGCTATTTCGACCAGATTGTTGCTGGAACAAAAACGGTTGAGTACAGACGAGATATCCCATTTTGGAGAACACGAGTATTCAATATTCCCTTCCAGAAGGTTTCTTTACAAAATGATGCCTCTGGACTCTTCAGCAATTTCGTTCCCAGTGTTGAAGTTACCGCGGTCTTTCTTTGCGGAAAAAGAAGCCACCGACGTCAAATTACACATATTGACAAAATAATAACTCCGGATTATTTCAGTGAACAGGGCAAAAAGGATGTTAATACTCCAGCCTGTTTCGCCTTCCATTTAGGAGCGGAAGTCAATTGACTGAACCAGTGCAGACTCAACAAAAAATCTGTAGTTGTCCGCATTGTCCCTGCATATTTGTTAATGAAATGGACCTGTTCCTGCACACTGAGGCCTTCGGGGAAGATCCACAGCAGCACCTGGAGAAGTGGAAGAAGACACATCGACAAATAGAATACGGTTACAGCGAGGGAGAATAATGACGCAGAAAGATCTGTTTGGGAAGGATCAAGTCATTAGAGAAAAAAAGGAAATGGAAACAAAAATTACACCTACAAAATGTAAACTCTGCGACATAGAAGCACCACAGGCCCCTGAAGGTAACGCGCCAGCAGACGTCTGGAGCACTCTGGAGAACAAATTAACCCAGATGGAGACGTAACCATGACGATGCGTGAAGATTCAGCTGCTTTAGCTAGAACAGTGTATCTTTCCGCTTCCGCTGACGTGTTCAACGGTAAAGGCAGAATCATACTTTGCGATTTCAGAAGAGAAGTAAAACTGCCAGAGTTGACAGCTGAAGAAATCATAGCAGCCTGGCAGAAACATTACCCAGAATACCCCATTGACCAGCGGACAAATAACACGCTCATAATCGAGTTTGAGAGGATCCGCAAATGACCGCCAAAACAGATAAGCCGGAACAGTATGTGGATCCGCAGCAGATGTTCCAGGAGCTCTTTAAGACGGAGAAGTACCGCGAGAAAATCAGTCAGTTCTCGGTCTTTGGCAAAAAAACGTTAACTGTAGACTTTCAGGATATTTACGCGTTCAACCAAGACTTAGCCAGGATGCTTCTGGAGAAGCCTGAAGAATACTTAAGACATGCAGCTAAAGGAGCTTATGAGCAACTGCGAATTGAGGATCCAGCATACGCTGAAACCACAGATAGCGAAGATGTTCTGATCAGCATTTGCCAGATGCTGAACGCTGAATCCCTAAGGGATCTCAGTGCTGATCAACTTGGCAAACTCGTGATGGTTGAAGGCATAGTGGTACGGGCAACGCCTACGCAACCATTAATCCGTGAAGCCGCGTTCAAATGTAAAGCCTGCGGCACAATCACAATGGTGCCACAAACCACAGCTTTTGTTAAACCTCCTGAACAGTGCCGTGCTCCGGACTGCGGAAAAAAAGGCCAATACATACTGGCGTTCAGCCAGGAAGACTGCAGTTTTGTTGATTCGCAGGACCTGCATGTGCAGGAGCGCCCTGAAGACTTGCCGCCTGGCCAGCTGCCACGCACCTTAGCCGTCAGGCTTGTGGGAAAGGAACTTGTTGAAACCGCACGTCCCGGTGATCATCTCTCAGTCGTAGGCATACCAAAAACTACTTCGTCATTTAACCCGGGCACTGGAAAACCCTGCCGCTTGAATCTTCAGTTAGAAGCAAACTCCATAGAAGTTTTAGGAAAAGACCCAGAAAACTCAGTTACACCTGAAGAACAACAAAAAATAGTTGAGCTTTCACAGGACCCATGGATACACAGAAAAATAGTCAACTCAATCGCGCCATCAATCTACGGTTACGAATACATCAAAGAAGCCATAATGTACCTACTCTTCGGCGGAGTAACAAAACACCTAGTAGACATAACAGTAAGAGGCGAAGCCAATGTACTTTTAATCGGTGATCCTGGGACCGCAAAATCGCAATTGCTCCAGTATATTCCCAAGATAACACCACGGGGCATATACACTTCGGGCAAAGGTTCGTCGGGCGTTGGCTTAACTGCAGCGGTAGTTAAAAATAAAGATTCCAGCCTCAGCTTGGAAGCAGGCGCAATGGTGCTGGCCGATAAAGGTATTTTGATGATTGATGAATTTGAGAAGATGAAGCCTGAAGACCGCGTAGCCATCCACGAAGCCATGGAACAACATACGGTCAGCGTTGCAAAAGGCGGTATTGTAGCTACACTAAACGCTAGAACATCTATTTTGGCTGCTGCAAACCCAGTGCTCGGTCGTTATGACCCGTATAAAACAGTGCTTGAAAACGTTTCATTACCAGTTACGTTGCTTTCACGTTTTGACTTAATCTTCATAATTAAAGACGTACCGGATAAAGCAGTTGATGACTTGAAAGCTGAGCATATACTGCAGATCCACCGTACACACACCAGCCCCGTTGAACCAGCAATCAGCCGACCGATGCTTAAAAAATACATTGCTTACGCAAAAACCATCGACCCCATACTTAGCCTTGGAGCAATGCAACATTTAAAAGAATTCTACTTGAAAATGCGTTCTGCCACAGACAACGGAGAATCCCCCGTAGCCATCACAGCTCGGCAACTAGAATCCTTGGTCAGGATAGCTGAGGCACGAGCACGAGTAGCACTCAGAAAAGAAGTTTCGGTGGAAGATGCCGAAGCAGCAATCAAAATCATGCAGAAAAGCCTCGAAGACGTAGGAATCGACTCATCATCATACAAAATAGACATAGATCTCATCATGACTGGAAAACCAAAAAGCGCCAGAGACAAAATCAACGCAATATTAACTGTTGTAGCTGACCTGAACAAAGGCAGCGGCCCAGTGTCACGAGAAGAAATCATACAGCAACTGGAAGACAAGAAAATACCTATTTCAAAACAGGAAAGTGAAAAGCTAATCAGCCAGATGCTCCGGGAAAGCATACTGTACGAGCCAAGAGAAGGATTAATCTCAAAAACATAAAGGGATTACCATGGGAAAAAACTTTACACTGTGTAAGGCTAAACAGGAATACCCTACTAGACCCAGTCTCTTACTATACTATAGTAATATAGTATACTATAACCTCTACCCCCCCACGTTTCTTATTTTTTTTAAAACGCTTTTCTATTGCCCATTTGGAGGAATATTGCTGTGACTCGCCCACCAGACTCTAAATCAAAAACTAAACAAATTGTTTTTCTACCTAAGAACATTGAAGACGAAAAAATGGCTGAAGACTTCAAAAAACTCTGCATACAAGATGATCTGCAGATTCACGATCTAATGGTGGAGGCGATTAGTCTTGTTTTTAGGCAACATCATTTTCCGCCTGGTAATCCACAGTTACGTCTTGACATAATAACTCAAACTGAGCTTAGTTTGCAGGCTCCTTTAACCTGTGAAAGGTGCCAAAAAAATAATGTTCCTGTATTGTACGAAGCAGTTTTTACCAGCGGCAAAAAATTGAAAGAGTGCAAAAAATGTTTTGAGGCAGCTAAGGAACATGGGCTTGTCAAAAAATTCTTACGTATGATATCTATATCTGACAACGAAAGAACTACAGAGAACAAGGAAACAGAAAAACCCGGAGCAAGGAAACATGAATAATCCAGACGTTTTAGTGTGTTATGTCGACTCCGCCATCTACAAGGTCATAAAGAAAACTGTGAAGAGCTGTTTTTTTGATGCAGAAACCTGGATAAGAATTCTCTGCAATCCTATTCCACCAGACGAGGATGATCCGGACCTGACAAAATACCTCAAGTTCAAGAAAGCGTGGTTCCTTCTAATACCCGACCAGCCCACTCCAAGACTAGAGACGAATATCGAGAAACTGCTTTATCACCCGGACGACCATGGCGACGGCCAACTTGAACTATTCTTCTTCGCCATAAAAGAAAAAGCTCCGGCAAGAAAAGGGATGGTTAAGTAACTCAATAAGTTGCACACAAGTTTTAAATAAATAAAGCATAAGAAAAGGATTCGGTGAAATGATTGGACGGCGACGCCATTCCATTATTGTTTGCGTTAGGCATTGGCATTATTGGCGCCCTTATATTTGTTCTCGGTATTGAGCCTTCGTTATCTTTGAACGGAGGAAGCACAAATATGCCTCTTGTCGTGCTTGGCGTGGCATTAATAATTATCGCGGCAGCAATCGGCGCATTAATTGCTGCTTTTGGAAAGGCTTAGAGCTTTGTTAATTGTCTGAAAGCAATCTGGGATCACACAAAATGATCTGAAATCGAACCCATGCTCTTATAAAGCCCTTCCAAGAAAAACGTATTCTATCTAGAATAAACCAAGAGCTCCTTAACTCTTGCTAAATTTATTAGCTTGGCTCAAATAATGTAATTTAACATGAAACGAGAGCATAGTCTCTACCGTCAAGAGAACATTGTTTATTTTGTTATCTTGGCATGGGCTATTTTTGCATTTTGGAGCTCGGGCGTGTTGTCAATAATCAGTCCATCTTTTGAACCATTTATCTTAAGGGTCGTTTCTAACATTGAGTCCGCTCAAGTTATGCTGTCTTCTATGGGAGGAATTCTGGCAACAATTCTAGCGATATCGTTTTCTATTGCAATCATAGTTATCCAGTTTGCTGCAAGTAGTTATACAGCAAGTATTCTTGAAAGTTATAAACAAGATACTGGTACTGTAATTTTCTTTGGTTTCTTTGTGGGTGCTCTGATACTTTCAATTGTTGCTTTAGATTTTCGCGACAATTTAGTTTTAGCAAATGAAGCAGTTATTATGTTTGTATTCTCTTTTTTTGTTCTTGGTGCGCATTATATCCACATAATAAATTTGATCGACCCTAGGACGATTATTGAAAAATCGGAAAAACGCGCTATCAAATACATTAAATCAGTGCCGTCGAAAATTCAGTCACTCGTTAGCGAGAAGAAACCAAAAAATGAATTTGAAAAGCTCATTCTAGAAGAGCCCTTGTATAAGGAGTACATTTTTCACAATGACGTGACGTTGCAGGAACCGATAAGAAAACAAATTCTGCTTATCAATGACGTAATTAACAAAGCTGTTTATCGAAGAGAAATTGAGACAACTTCTAGAGGATTCCAAGCTCTAATTTCAATAATCAAAGAGTACATCGGTGTTAGAAAAGAGGACCTAACACCTGAGGACCAGTTCTTAGACTACATCCACCGACAACTTCTATCTACCTTCACAGCTGCATATGATAACAAGGATGCTTCTTTAATGCAAGAAGTTTTGCGTACTTTTCAGTCGATCGGCTGCTTGACTACGAACCTGAAGTCGATTGGTAATCGCCCAAACAACGTAACAAACATCATTATTTTTCACCTGAAAGATTGTGGAAAGAAAGCTCTGGAAGGAGGCTTTGTTGATGTTTCAACGACAGCTATTTTTGCGATGCGAACTATTGGTTTGCAATCGGTCAAAAAAACGGGCGGGGAAGGGCTTTCTTCACAATACATTTTTGAGATTGGAGAATTAGGTGTCACAAAAAAAGATTGGTATGTATTAGCATTTGCATTGGCCCAACTTCAGGAACTATGTGTTGGTTTGGTATCTTTCAAAGGTCAAGAATATTCAGCTGAAAGTGTGATAGAGGATATAGAGAAGTTAGCAACTGAAGGTTTGCAAGCACAGATTGATCGTTGGGCACTTCAGCAAAGTCTGTTCGCTTGGATGCCAGAGTATTCCATAAGAAGAGTCGCGTGGGCAGCTCTTAAAATCAAGAATGAATCATATCCACAAATTGAAACCTTTGCAAGAGAAGAATATTGCAAAAACGTTACAGCAAAATTAGTTGAAACGTTGGGCCGTATTGCAATGACTTCTGCTCAAACACGTTCGTTATATTCTTTAGGACCAAGCGTTGATTGTTTGTTTGACTTATCGTTATTGATGCTACAAGAAGAATTCAAAACTGTCAAGAACAGCTTTGAAGAAGAAATAGGCGAAATCATACAATCACTGAAGGAGACATATTTAGAAATAGCTAGTTATGCCTTTGTTAAGGGGCGTAATTTGCTAGTTACTGATGAAATAGGTGATGCAATAACATCAATTGGCGTGTTAGCTTTTGATTCGCATAAAAAAATAACAGATGAATGCATAGATTCACTTAATGAAATGTCGCTCAGAATGATTAAACTTGATAAAATTGGGTATGACGTTCCAAGATTAGCAGCACGTTTGGGAGTTATCGGGGCATATGCATTAAGTAAAAATGTAACTAATATTGCTGACAAAGCAGCTGAGCAATTGGCAAGATTTAACTCACGCTATGTTAAGGAATCACCGTCACCTCATGAAAATGAAGTATTTGAGGAAATTAGCAATTTGCATAAGAAACCCGAAGAAGCAATGATCGGAATGGAAGCAACCAAAAAATTTGAAGAGATCTTTCAGGAGGTTCCTGACAAATACGTTGAAGCTTTCATTGAAAGACTTCCACGACAAAAAGCGCCAGAATAGACCTCCAAACAATCATAAAAAAAATTTCAAAAGATAATTAAAAATGTAGAAAAAAATGGAACTTAAACTTAAGCGATTTTGATTAGCCACTGCAGCATGTTTTGGCTTGTTGGTGTAGGTGCGGTTAGAGTTTGCTGTTGGCCGTTGACGGTCAAGGTCATTTGGAAATTGGCTAAAGTGATGACGTAATAATATTCGCCGGTGGGCTCGCCGAGTATGTTCTGTAGACTGGATGCGCTCAATGTCGCCCCAGTGATCCAGTAGCTCTGACCCTGAATAAAGGCTTGACCGTTAGGTGCGCTAGTGCTAGGGATCGTGACCGGTGAGGCGTTAGCCACAGTCATAACAACATTTCCAGAAGTATCCCATAACTGAATTGTCTCTTGGCAGCTAAAAGTATAAGCTGTAACTCCCGGTTCAGCAACATTCATGTACAAGTTGTTTTGGATTGTTGAAACTGTGTTGAAGTCGGCGCCTGTTCCGCTTTGAGACCCTAATAGACTTTCCAAGTTAGCAAATAAGTTGAAAGGCTGCTGTGCTTGAGCCCAATAACTCGAGCCGTCTGTGTTCGTGATATAGAGGTTTTGCCAAACGCTAGCAACCGTAGGCCCAGGCCCACTACTGCCTATTGGTGTTGGTGTCGATGTGGTTTTAGCTGAAGCAAAAAAGAACTGGTAAACTCCAATGCCACCGATGATTAAGATGACTACTAACGCGATTATGGCTATTTTTACGCCTTTGCCGATTCCTTTGTTTTTTGTTTTTGCCAATTTGTTTCGCCTTCACTTTTTCTTTTGCTTATAAACCGCGTACACGATGTACACGACTAGTGCTGCGACTGCGATGCCAATGGCAATTAGGAAGATATCGCTTAAAGAAATCGTTGATGGTTGATTGGTCTGTGGAATAGTTGGTATTGTAGTGCCTTTGTAGGTTGGTTGAACGGCCCAGTCTCCAACTACTAGAGTGTCGACGGTGAAAACTAAGTGGACGTTTACATCGCCTCCGGAGTATACGCCTACATCCGTTTCGTATTGGCTCGGCGTCAAGTTAGTGATTTCAAGGCTTGTGGTGACTGAAGGCGCGAACATTTCAGGATTAAGTTGCACGCCTTCATAGCTGTAAAAGGCTGCTTCAGCTGTCATTGAGTTCGTTGGGCTTGTGATCGTTAACAGGTCGCCCAGGTCAGAGGGTGTAATAGAGGTTTGTGCTGCATTATTTACGGTGAGCGGTATCGGCCACGCGCCTGGAGGGCTAACTGGTTTGCTGACAACTTGATAGCTTTCAAGTGTAATCGCTGCGATTCCGAAGTAAACACTCGTCGGCTGGTTGCTAAAGTACCACATGCCAGAATTGAGCGCAATCGTAAAATCTACAGGGTAGTTTAGATAGTCATATACATGTTCAAAGCTAGTGCTGGAAGTCTGAAAATCGATGGACCACGTCAAAGGGTACAACGCCATAGCATATTCATTTTTAACACCGTTTGGTTGAACCATAGTCCACTTGTAAGTGTTTTCCGGAGCGGTTGAAACACCGTTAGCGAAGCTTATGCCACCGATTGCGATGTCTAAGGCGCTGTGAGCGTTTCCGGTTGAATCGTATGGCTGAAAGTCAACGCTTGTGCCTCCGACTGCATAAGCCATTTTCCATTGTGTGCCGTCTGCAGGGTTAACGAACGTGTAAGAGCTGCTTCCAGAGTAGCCGTTTACGCTTGAAAATGTAGCTGTTGGGGCCTCAAAGCCTGAAACGTAAGTTGTGGAGGCACCAGCTGTGCCCACTAAAAGACCACTTAAGCATAGCATTGTTATGGCTGAAATAACAAGAATTTTGATTGAGGTTTTAGAGTTAACCATTAGTATCTCTTCTTAGCTACTGATAGAAAAATAATAGAAAAACAACGAAAGAAACGGAACCTTGCTGCATTAGTGCAGTAGTGCGAACATGCCGATTACAAAAAGAACTGCTGAGTAAAGAGCTGCGAATATGCCGTTGACCACGTAGGCCAAGGCGCTGCTTAAAACCCAAATATGGCCAACAAGGCGCGGCGTTAGCAGGCTAAGTGGATTCCACAGCCAAGTGATTTTAGCAAATAGCCACGGGTGCCATATTCCAAAGTTAACTGCAAACGATGCAGCAGCCACCAAAACCATCAAAAGGCCAATAACTCTCAAGGATCCGCCTGGCTTCCGGGGATCAGGAACAACCGCTGCGGCTTTGGTTTTAGCTGTTTTCTTAGGCACTTCACTTCACTAAAAGAAAAAGGGAAAAAAGGTTAGGACGTTAACTCCAATCAATTTGGTTTCCATGCAAAAGTGTTTAATATAAATTCAATCAAATAACAGAAAGCCTAGCGGATTGGAGTGATAACAAACGCTTGATATTACTTCTGTACTAGATAGATATTCACGGGTTGATCAAAGAGAATATCAAAAAGTTTGCATAAACGATATCGTAACCGCTTTGAATTGCGGGTCAGACGTGTTGATTGATTTACCAACTGGAGCGGGAAAGACCCTTGTTTACAGTCCAATAGTAGCGGACGCATATGAAAATGATCTCAGGGCTCTCGTATTAACGGCAACTAAACAAGCGCAAAAGCACGTTAATACTGAGATAACAAAGTTTCTAACAAATGGAAAAACTACAATCATTTTTGGTGTGCAAGAATATGATTGCCCAATACTAAAAAGAAAAGCAGAAAACTGGTTCTGCACAGAACGCAAAGACCAATGTAATCAAGAAAACATTGTATGTGGTGTTATTCAAGCTGAGAAGGATTATAACGAAAGCAATCTAGTGATTACCAATTTTTCAAAGTTTTTATTAGCAAAAGATAGCGGTCACTATGACATCATTGTGCTAGATGATTCTCACAGCTTTGAAAATGCAAAGGAACAAGCATATCAACTTACCATTCAAGCGGCCTCTGCAAGACATGCCTATGAAAGCGGGATTCAGGGTGAGACATTTAGAATGCTGGAAGATTTTCTGAATTTGGACTCTGAAGTGTTTTCGCGATGCATTCCGCCAAATGAGACAGACGGAGTAATTAGCCAAGAATACGTCGCGGGTTTTGTGGGTTTATCTACACAATATGATATGGATAAACTAGAGAAAGAAATAAGAAAAACGCCGGCAGGGAAAGATCGTGACGTATGTTTAAACATTTTTTACTTTTTGCAAAGATGTAAAAAAGCTAGCCGATATCAGTTTTTTGTTAGAAGTGATTTTTAT
The DNA here is from genome assembly GCA_003164295.1 of Candidatus Bathyarchaeota archaeon. Taxonomy (GTDB): domain Archaea; phylum Thermoproteota; class Bathyarchaeia; order Bathyarchaeales; family Bathycorpusculaceae; genus Bathycorpusculum. The sequence goes on along the minus strand of PLTA01000044.1, from coordinate 5,719 downwards.
GACCCGCAAGACTGGGACTCAAGCGAATTGATTTCAAGAACAGAAAGTATCGCAAACATAATAAATAAACGGTTTAATGCAAGTAGAATAGTTTTCGCTACGGCTACTCCTGGTGATCCGATAAAGCATGCAACTTCTTGTTCTCTTAGAAACTATGAGCAAGATGTTAAACTTGAAGTAACGCCTTGCAAGACAAGAAATTATCCAGAAATTGAAAATTGGTTCCAAAAATTAGGCATACTAGCTGTCAATGACATTGGCGACACAAGGCAACCAGATGCTTTTCATCAAGCAATCAACCTTACTCAGAATGTTTTGGCTCACAGGCCTGAGCGAGCTCTGGTTTTATTCAAAAATTACCGAGATCAAAGTAAAGCCAATGAACTTCTTTCTAAAACATTCTCAAAAGAAAGGTTATTCTTCCTTGATTCAACAATGCAAGATAGCGATTTTGTTGAAGATTTAGCAAGTCGAAGTCAAATATCACTGGCATCAGCATCATCAACAATATGGGAAGGAATCAACATAAAAGATCTACGCATAACTGTAATCGTTTCCCCTCCGTTTATACGCCCTACAGTTGGAAAGAAACAAGCTTACCCGCAGCTTGAACGTAGAATGTTAACTCGACTTCAACAAGGCATAGGCAGAATAATACGAAGTCCTTCGGACTTTGGAACGGCTATCCTGATAGACGGACGTTTTCAACAAAAATATGTGAATAATAAAAACTTTGATAAGAAGCTGAAGAGACAAGTTGAAGTGTTAAACTCATCACAAGTGCTTTCTCGAGTAAACGAAATTTTGGAACAAGGAGAGACAAACTAAATGTACCATGCGAATGTTTTTCAGCTAATTAAGAGCGAGGACTTGCCTGTTTATGTTTATAGCCCGATTGTAGAGCCAAATCCCGTAAATAAACCTCAATTTCACCAAATATTAGGAAGTTTGGCTAAAAAAATAATGTACGATGAAAGAAAACCAGTTGTATCAGTTGATGGGTTTATAGAGTCACTTCCCGAACAAATTTCAAATCTTGATCAACATTTAGTTAAAATTCCTAATGTTGGAAGTTTTGAAGTGAAATTAGGCCAAGTGAGCAATAGTACAGTTGGGTTAGATCAGTTTGACAATTATAAGCTTCTAGTAAATCGTTTGGCTGACATAGCGCTTACGGTACTTTCCGCCGAGTATTACAAGTTTCATCCTAAAGCGCCTTTTATTCTTAGAGATGAACCTTATTTTGACAAAGATCTTATTGAAAAAACGGGCATAATGGATTCCAAGAGATATTATAGAGGATTAATGAAATTAGAAGGTAAGCCTGTTTTTGTTTTAAACAGAGAAACACAGCTTAGATCTAATAAGAATTTGCTCGTGGAATTAAAGAGTCTGGCAAAACGATTTGAGGAAATGAATGATACCAAAATTGACTTTTACAATCCACCTTCCGAATTCGTTAGTCAAGTAAATTATCTCTTGCAAGGCAAAGCGGCAGATATAGCACATGCTTCGTACCCTGCTCCAGGTATCAGAAAAATAATGGGTATTACTTGGAAATATAGAGCGGGTGACAAAATACCTGGATTAGAAGGATCGCCTATTGATTATATAAAAAATACATATGGCATTAGTGGGCTTGATGAAAAACAGCCATTAGTGATGTATGAAATAGAAAATCTTCAAAGGCAGCAATACCATGTTCCTGAAGTTCTTTCTGTCGGGCATACATTTGAAGATCTAAGAAAGAGGATACCAAGCTGGCAAAGAAGCCAGATCTGGGGAAGCATTCATCCCGACTGTAAAAATCAACTTCACAAAACGTATGATGTCTTGTATGAAATAGACAAGACTCTCCGAGACGCCCTTCCCGCAGTCTATCCAAAATTATTGGAAATTTCAACCGAGCCAATGGACGTTTCTTCCATAGTTACTCAACCAACAGAATTAAAACTGATATTCGCAAACAAGGAAGTATCAATAAAACCGCCCTATGACACAGAATTTTATCGTGGTTATTCAAAAAAGAAGATTGAATTTGCAAAACCGCTCCCAAATGTTAACGCGTTGGTTTGTTTAGAAAAGACATCCTTTAAGATAGAGAAGTTCCTTGCGGCATTGGCTGATGAGTTCAAATTACGTAACAAGTCAGAACTTACATTCGGGTTCGGTTCGTTAGATCACACAAAGAATTGTTATGATGGATATTCTTTAGTCATAACGATTGGAATTGAAAATGCAACAGCCGAAACCGATGATGAAATACATGATCGGTTTAAGAAGTTCGTGCAGAATCAACTGGGCATTCCACACCAACACGTTACAATCGACAAAGCTGACGAGGATTCGGTAATGCAGATAATAATGCAAATATGCCTTAAACTCGGTGGAGATCCGTGGTTATTGCCGAAGTTAACGGAATCGTTAGTCATAATTGGTGTTAATAGTTACCTGAACCCCACGTCGATGAAAAGTGAGATCTTGTTAATAGTAATAGACAATGAAGGGCATCTTTTGGAACAGTTTGAACCAATTGAGTTAAAATTCAAGCCTGACAGTTTGATTGAATTATTAATAAAATTGAACCAGAAATACAATCGTGTTCTGTTCTTGACATCTTATGATAGGTTCGGTCTTTTGGCACCACTATTGGATTCACTGAAAAAAACCAAAGAATTGATTGAATACTGCATAGTTGAAATCACTGAAAATGAGTCTTTAAGATTTTTTGAGTCATGGGTTCCAAAAAAAGCTCCCAGATTTGGAAAAGTTAAGGTTGATTCAATAAGTTGTCCTATTGAAGCATATGAAAGTGCGCCACAGGGAGCAATACTTCGGTCAGAAGAAAATTCTTTCTACTTGCTGACTGGACGAACAATTGAGCGAGAGTCACTTAAGCGTGGCTGCCCTTTGCCAATTAGGATGGAAATATTAGAAGCAAAGGGCGAAAAATGGAACAGACCTGAAATCGCAAAAAGCGTTTTAGCATTATGTATGATGGGTAGAGCCAGCGGTCATATGACGTCATTTCCGATGCCATTATATTATCTCCAAGAATACGCTTATTATCATCAGAAATACGGTGCTCCAATAGATGCGCGGATTAAACAGAGGATCTTCTATATCTGACCGTTTGAATGAGGAAGTACTACCTTACAATGATTGGCTGCGTTCAATGCAATGTAGTTCAAAAAAATACCTGAAGGTCGGAAGTTTTCTTCCTGCTCAGGATAAATTGCTAAGGCAAGTATACGACGGATTGAAATCTAACCAGAAAGTAATTAGTTTTACTGCGCCGCCCGCTTCAGGAAAGACCCACGTAATAGTACTCGTTGCATATCACTTGTTCAAAAAGGGTATACAAACCTGCATTGTCACTCCAAATAATGAACTTAGAACGGAATTTCAAAAAGAGCTTTTGGAAATTAATAATGACGCTAAAGTCACAATACCCATAGAATCAATCAATACATATCGAAAAAGGCGAAATCAGTTTGATTTCGTTTTGATGGATGAAGCACATAATCTTCGTTCGGCAATAGAATTGGATCCGTCTCTTGTAAAATCATTTCATTTTGAAGAAGGTGATTCTCTCTTTGAATACCTGACTCTGGGAATGGACGCTCAAAAAAAATATGTTACGAAGGAGTTAAACATTGAAACTGCTTCTGACATACTAAAGGAGATGGAAAAAACTGCTTTTTGCAAGGATGCTCAATATCTTCAAAAGAAACTCTCCCAATGGCGAGCGTTTCTAGTTGTTTTCAAGAAGGTTTGCACTCTTAAATTCTTGTTAGCTGATCCGAGAAAAAGGAGTATCTTGCCTCATGGACGTTTATTTCTTTTTTCAGCGACTCGTTTGGACGAAGAAGAACTTGCATTCTATTGTGATATCAAGCCAGAGATTCTTCAGATAATTGGTGAAAAAGAAACTGCCTTTATTCCGAAGGCTAATGTTCAGTATAGGTTTTTGAACTGCGATACTGATTTACATAAACTGGAGAACGTTTGCACTCTGCTAAACGCATTTTCTTTGCCGACTCTAATAATACTCAATAACAACGTAAATTGTTTGACTTGGGCTAATGAGCTAGCTAAGAAATTTTCAGATAGAGTTGTTTGTATTGAATCAGGGCAAATGTATTCAAAAAGAACAAAGGTTTTTGAGGAATTTACAAAAGGAACCAACAAAATTCTCGTTACGGCATCGGCGGTTTATTGGGAAGGTCTGACGATTAAAAATCTTAACCTTCTGGTAATTCCAAATAATCCATTTCCACAACCCACAATCTTAGAAATGGCACAGGGCAAACATCCAGAATATCAAAAGATCGCTAATCGTAGGTTGATTCAGGGCATAGGCAGAATTGGGCGAATACCTTCGGAAAAGGGGATTTGTTTGTTACTTTTCAAACCGAGCAGCGTATTCCGCTTCTTTAGAGCGACTTCTCTCGATGAAGTAATTTCTCTAATGAAAGGATGGCTCTGAACTTGTTCAGACCCTAGAAAATAACCTCATTCAGTAAATATTACAAGAGACTCATACTGAGTAGGGGATAAGCCCGGTAGAGATCCTTTGAGCGAACAAGTAAAGGCACGCATTCGACCAGATGGAATGACGCTCCCAGAATAATGGGGAAATTAATCAAGAGATAAAAAGCTTAAATTCAGCCTCAATCATTTGGGGATAAAAGAAAAGAAAAAGACCTGGAGAGAATATGGGGCTCTCCAAGTTGCCTGTGTCTTTACGCGTGCTACTACTAAAAGAAAAAAGAAAAACTAAATGTAGCGTGCGGAATATGGAAGAGAGAATAATTAACTTAGGCAGTAGCCATAAACAGCTATACAAGTTGAAGTACCTGGAACATGTGGCGGATCCTTTTGTGCTTTCGCAGCAGTTAAAGGTGCCCTTAGGCAAACTAATGTTGCTTAGCGAAGAATTGGACGCGTATCTAGTCAGTAAGCTTGGACGCATTACTCATGAACGGTTGCAGTTCCTATGCCCTAACTGTTTTAAAGCCCGATTAATCACCGACATGGAAAGAGGCGAAACCGTCTGCACTGAATGCGGCTCTGTTCTTCCGGCTGATTTTGACGACCCGGACAGCAGCTTACCATTCGACGTAACTTTTCAGCCTACAAGCGCCCTCAGTATCCAACATAGCTTAGGTAGCCCCTTAACCTTCAGAGATCAACTGAAAATGCAGAAAGAAAACGGCGATAACCACCAAACCCTAAAGACCTTTTTGGAAACACATTCACCCGATCTAGTGGGTAAACTTAAGGATGGCGAACTCGTCTACGACGAAAAATACGCTTACCTGCTAGACGAAGAAACAGGAACAAAAGTGTATATGGCCAACCTCAAAGACGTAGCAACATTTGTCTTAAACAAAAACTTGTTAACCACGCAGGACCGATCCAAACTATTCCACATGAACGACATGCCCCTACGCGTAAGAAGAATACGACTAATAACATCCGCAGAGCATCCGGAACTTGATAAACTCTTAAAAGAAGCATACGAACTTAGCAAATTCTACAATTTAGACGGAAACTACACCTTCAACAACAACCTTGGCGCCAACATACGCCGTGCCTTCTGGCTTGTACATGAACTCAAAATAAAAGTGCCCAAACTAAACCTTGCCGAAACAGTCTTTTACGCCACCCTCAACCAAGGAGACAAAAACCACCTTGCCGGCCAAACCGTAATTGC
>PLTA01000054.1 GCA_003164295.1 Candidatus Bathyarchaeota archaeon | reverse complement strand
TATTCTTCAAGTTTGTCGCCAAAAACATCGCCAAGAAATATGGTTTAATCGCAACATTCATGCCAAAACCAATCTACTTAGATAACGCGAGCGGCATGCACGTTCACTCTAGCCTCTGGAAAGATGGAAAAAACGTCATGTATGACGGCAAAGACGACTATGCAGAACTGAGCCAAATCGGAAGATACTATGTAGGCGGAATCTTAGCTCACGCAAAAGCATTAACTGCAGTATGTTGTCCAACCGTAAGCAGCTACAAACGATTGGTACCAGGCTTTGAAGCGCCAATTTACGTTATGTGGAGCAGACGTAATCGCTCATCACTCGCAAGAATACCTCTGTACTATAAAGGAGCAGGATTTGCAGCACAAAAACGTGTTGAATACCGCGGTGTTGACCCATCATGTAACCCATACTTGGCGTTCTCATGCATAATGATGGCAGGTCTTGACGGAATAAAAAAGAAGCTTGACCCAGGCGACCCAGTTGACGAAGACGTTTACAAACTTAGCAAAGCAAAACGCAAAGAACTAGGCATAAAAGAACTACCAACAACACTCAAAGACGCACTTGATGAAATGGAAGGCGACGAAGTCATAAAAGAAACCCTTGGCAACCATGTTTTCGACGCATTCATTGAGCTGAAAACAAACGATTGGAACCAATATTGCCTCTATGTATCGCCTTGGGAAATAATGAAGTATCTCGACTACTAAGTTGAGAAATTACCATTTTCTTTCCCTTTTTCAATTTTTTTAGTCTCATTTAATAATTTATTGAACATGCTTAAAAATTTCATGGAACTTGTCGTAGGATGAGTTTGAACCTGCGCTTGAACTTGTATCACCCGCGAGTTTTCTCTTTTTTCCCGATCGTAGTCTAGCACGGCATACCTTCTTAGTGGTGACACCATCTTCAAGTTTTCTCTTAGCGAAAATGCAATACCCCTTTTTTCTAAAAATTACAAGATAGACGTATACTTAGTAGTTGATGACCCAAGCAATAATCCCACTTGAAGACGAAAAAACTATCTATGATTCGCTATTCAGGATGCAAGATTTAGGCATTCTCCACAAAAAGACTGATAAACAAGGAAAAGAAGCAAGAAAGTGGGTCAAGGAGTACTCAAACCTCAACGAATGGTTCAAAGAGTACATAGCCAAAATTGAAAATGAACCTCAAACACCCATTTTGCCTACATAACTTCATCATTAATTGAAACACTTCCACTTCCAGCCAATATATAGAGCAAAAACTCCAGCTATAGCTGTTCCAGCAATTATGCTAAACGTGTTTTCGAGAGTATCAATCGGATAAAGTCCAGTAGCAACAAGAACAAATCTTCCCAAAATGTCAGCAACAAGCAATATGATTGCTAACATTGCACCCCACCTCTTCATTGTCAAGGTCAACAATCCTGCTACTAAATAGAAAGCACCAATAGCTGTACCTGAGACTGTAAACAAGATGCCTTGAGATGCCGAGATGAAGACTCCACAACAAACTAAACCAGAAGAGCTTCAACAGTATGACTTAGTAGGGTTCGGGTCGGGAATATTTGGAGAAAAACATCACGAAAGTCTGCTTGAACTAGCTGATAAACTCCCACAAATCAACGATAAGAAAGCATTCATTTTCTCAACAAGCTTTGTGGGTGTCGATTCGCCTGTCTTTGGGAAAGTTACAGGTAAATTTCATGTAGCACTTAGGGAGAAACTGCAATCGAAAGGCTACACTGTAGCTGGTGAGTTTAACTGTAAAGGCTTTAACACTAATCGTATTTATGGGCGGTTTGGTGGCATGAATAAGGGTAGACCCAACGCTGAAGACCTCAAAAATGCTGAAGAATTTGCTTCAAAGTTGAAATAATCAACATAACTGATTAATCGGTACACTTTAGTCTCCAATTTCTCCAAAAAAGTCCCATGCTTCAACTGGTGCTGTCCAAATTTTCGGAGACTAATGAAAGGGTTGAATATAGAAGCCTAAAATCGATGTCGTATTTATAAGCTAAAAATCAAAACTGATGAAAAGAGGAAAAACTCGTGACAAGCACTAAATGGTCGAAACAAAAGATTTCAATCTTTTAAAGAAGATCCCGATTGTCGATGACATTGACTACACAAGTGACTCAGAAACCCCAACCCTGTTCTTTAAAAAAAGTATAACGAAAGAACAATTTCGACAAATCGAAAAAGAGCTAGATACCCAATATTGAAGTTGGGATAAACGTTGAAATAAAAGACGGAAAGGATGTTCCCACTGATTAAATAGGCCCTGCTCGATTAGACCCCAACAGATTTAAGTCGCCATTTATTTCCAACTGACGATCTTTATGGAACCTAAACTTGATTTAAGCAAAGCAGCACTCGTTGTCATTGACGTGCAAAAAGGCATAGTTTCCCCAGAAAGGAAATTTGAACCCTACAATCCAAGCGAAGTCATCACCAATACATCAAGCCTTGTCAAAGTATTCAGGAAGGCGGGCAAACCTGTTTTTCTGGTGCATGTTTCATCAGTTGATGGAAAAGATATGCTTCATCCCGTAACAGATCAACCGCCTCAATGGGCGTCAGCACAAAGAAGTGTTGATTGGGCAGAATTTGCTGAAGAAATAAAACCTGCAGCAGGCGACATTGTGATAACTAAGCATCAGTGGGGTGCCTTTTACGGTACTGAGCTTGATTTACAACTTCGAAGAAGAAAAATCGAAACCATAGTATTATGTGGAGTTTCAACGAATTTAGGCGTAGAAACAACCGCCCGAGACGCCTACCAACTTGGGTACAACCAGATTTTCGCAATCGACGCTATGGCTGCATTCAGCAAAGATGAACATGAAGCAACCGTAAAATATATTTTTCCAAGAATAGGACAATCAAGAAATACAAGTGAGATAGCGGCTACAGTAGAAAGCAGCTTAAAAAGTTAAAACTTTTGTATTTATTTAGTATTTAGTGGTTGTTTTCTTTTTTTGCAGGGCCTTGCGTGAGTGTACTTCTTTTGGGTGTTGTGCCATTGTTCTTTGTGTTTTAGATTGCTTTTTTGGTTTAGAGCTTGAATCATTTACAGGTTGCGTCAAAAAAGGCAAAATAAGGCAATAAAAGGCTTAAGAAATAGTGTCCCTAACGGCCAGGCAGTAAACTTTGACTTTACGGGCTTTTTTGAGTGAGACATTTTCATCGTTTTTTGGCTTTCCAAACAGTTAATCCGCTATCGAGGAGAAAGGAGAAGGCTTCGAAAACGGAAAAATTCTGGTGAACTGGTTTGGTAAGCTTTCAACCTCTAATGTCAACTCTTTCTTTGACGTAGGTAGGTTGTTTTATTATTAAAAACTTGTTCCCTTGAAATAATTAGTTGCTGTCTATGTTTCCAAAATAGAATATATATTTAAAGTCTGAGTAATGGGGAAGTCATAGGAAAAAATTTGCTTGAGCATGAGAAAGATGAAAAAGTCAAAAGTGAACTAGAAAAAAGATTGAAAAATCTCGCTCCGACGAAGAATTAAAAGAATGATTTCAAATGGCGGAGAAATAAAGAAATAATTAGCTAATTAAGAATCCATTTTCACTTTTCGGAAATAAGTGGAACTTCAATTTTAACGTTGTAATCGATTTTTTAATTACAAAATCTTTTTCTAAATAAATAATATAAATAAAAAAAAGTTTTTAGGAAGCATCCATTTCTTTTTCAGTTTGTTTAAGGTCAACTTCTTGTGTGGGTTCAGCTTCTGTTCTTTTTTCATCTGTTGATTTTGTTGCATTTGAGATCATATAAGCTACTATGAATGAAACCACGGCTGCGACTAAGTACGGTACCATGGCTGCGACAATGGTCAGTATAATGAAGTTTGAAGGAGCCGTTGAAGAATATGCTAGCTTATCTATTTGCCAATTTAGAACTCCTGTAAACGCTGTAAATATAACGAATGCAAATCCCAAGCCTAAAGCTGTTTTTTGAATAATTTTCAAAGTGTCTATTTATCCTCACCAATTGTCTTTGCTTACGTCCACTTACCCTTTAAACACTTGCTATTTCCCTTTGAATATATTGTTAAAAAACAAATGGGCTATCATAATTTTTTAAAATAAACAAATTTTTTGACATATAACCATTTTTGCCAGAAACAACAGCTAAACATTAAATATATTTACCCAAAGATCTCTATTAACTAACAGTTAATGCTAAACTACAGGTGAAAAGATAAAATGAAAAATTTCAAAGACGCAACATGGAAAGAAAACGTATCCAAAGTAGTCCAGCAAATACAGGAACAAGAAATCAAATTCATCAGACTTCAATTTACAGACATTAACGGCATGCTAAAAAATCTAGCAGTAAGCTCAAAAAACATTGAAACAATTTTTGAAAACGGCCAATCTTTTGATGGCTCATCCATCACAGGCTACAGACCCATAGAAGAATCTGACATGGTACTTTATCCAGATCCAAGCACATTTGCGGTTTTGCCTTGGCGACCGAAGGAAAAATCCTCCGCTAGGTTACTTTGCGACATTTACACTCCGCAGAACAAACGTTTTGAAGGCGATCCAAGATATGTTCTTGAACGAGCTGTAGAAAAGGCTTCAAAAGCAGGTTTTACTTTTATTTGTGCCCCTGAACTTGAGTTTTTTATAGTCAAAGAAAGCGAAACAGGAGGCTTGCCTACCCCTATAGACATGGCAGGCTATTTCGATTTTCATCCAGGCGATTTAACCGATGACTTAAGAAGAGAAATTGCAGATACTGCCGAAGCTTTTGGGATTGAAATTGAGATTTCGCATCATGAAGTTGCTCTTGGACAAAACGAAATTGACTTCAAATATGATGAAGCTTTGAAAACGGCTGACAGAACAATTACTATGAAGATGTGTGGAAAAGTTGTTGGCGCAAGAAACGGTTATATAACCACTTACATGCCTAAACCATTCGCAGGCATAAATGGGTCAGGAATGCACACCCACATGAGCCTGTGGAACAAAAACGTTTCACAAAACCTCTTCTACGAAGACGATGAAAACAACGGTTTCCTCTCAGACTTAGCGAGAAACTTTATCGGAGGGCAACTAGCTCATGGACGAAAAATGTGCGCCATCCTTGATTCATGGCCCAACAGTTTCAAACGCTTAGTCCCTGGCTACGAAGCACCCGTGTATCTTGCTTGGGCACACAAAAACCGCTCACCCCTTATACGCGTGCCAAACTTTGGCGGAAGAAAGAACGCTGCAAGATGCGAAATCCGCTGTCCAGACGGCGCAGGAAACCCCTACCTACAGTTTGCAGTGCTCTTAGCAACAGGCTTAGACGGCATCAAAAACCAGATTGACCCAGGCGACCCAGTGGAACTAAACGTTTACCACATGACCTATGAAGAACGCAAAGAACGCAACATCGTTTCCCTGCCTGAATCACTAAAAGAAGCCCTTGACGAACTCGAAACCAGCGATTTAATGCGTGAAACACTCGGCGAAACGGCATACACCAACTTCCTAATTGAAAAACGCAGAGAATGGGACTTATACCGAACACAAGTCACTGAATGGGAAGTCAACCGCTACATTAAGCGGTTATAATCCAAAATTCTTATTTTTTTGTGCTTTCATTTTTTGTTGGTTCAGTTTGTAGTCACAATTTTTTATTTTGTAGGGCGGGTAAGTGTGTTTAGAGGTGATTACGTTTGATGGAAATGGACGAGGATTTAGACCCTCTGATGTCTGCTTCAAATGTTTACGAATTTGTAAATGAAAGTAACAGAATGCGAGTGCTCAAAGTGACTTTCAAACCTGGTGACATCGCTAAAATGCATCACCATCCAGAACACATGGCATATGTGTTGAAAGGTGGAAAACTAAGATTAACATCTGAAGGTAAAACACAAGAATTGGATTTGAAAGAGGGCTCTGCTGTTTTCTTAGAGGAACAGAACCATGAAGCAACCAATATCGGCAATACAACAATTGACTTACTTGTTGTAGAGTTAAAACAATAGCTAAGCAATTATCCTAATCAGTTTTTTTATTCTTATTTTTTTAAAACAACACATCCAAAAGGTGTGCTTATTCCTCCAGCATAACTTTATTATGCGTCTATAGAGTTGACGATTTTTTGTTTTCATTAAATAAGAAGGAGCCCTGAAAATTCACACTTCTTCTTCTTCTTCTTCTTCTGCTCCCATAAACCTCCTTGGATTACTAAATGATGCTATAGACTCAAAGAATATTCAGTAAAGTATTGAGTGTAACTGACTTGCTTAGTTAGCAGGAAATAGCGCCTTTTAACCCCTAGACAAAGCGACAAAATAAAAGAAAAAGATGTTAACTCTTGATTTTTTCAGCCAACTCTTTAAGCGGAACTGTTGCTTGCTCGCGATTCACCAAATTTTTAAGCATAACTGAGCCTTCTTTGAGTTCGCGTTCGCCAACAATAACTGCGAAATCAACTTGCCGCTTATCAGCATCTTCGAGCGCCTTGCCCATCTTGCGCCCCATAATTTCAAACTCAACAACAACCCCTTTGCTCCTGAGCATCTGAGCAATTTTTAGAGCCTCAACCTTCAACGCATCATTTACAGCTAAAACAAGAACCCTCTTCCCATGAGCAGCTGCGAGAGTAGCTTTTTGAGTTTGTAAAGCAAGCGCAATTCTGTCAATTCCATGGGCGCAACCTACCGCTGGGGTTGATTCGCCGCCGAACAACTCAATTAGCCGGTCGTATCTGCCTCCGCCTCCCAATGCAATGTCTAATTCGGAAATGTAGATTTCAAAAATCATTCCTGTATAATATTCCAAGCCTCGGGCAAACGCGGGCTCAACAGTTTGAATGGGGCATCCGCTCTCCATAACGAGTTTCAAGATTTCGCCGAGGTTTTCTGCGGCAGTTTTAGCTTTTTCGTAGTTGGCAACATAGGCTTTGATTTTTTCAACTGTTTCAAAACAGTTGTCACATTTTAGTTGGAGCAATCCTTCAAGCATACTACGGCAATGTTCAGTCGGTGCCAACTTGAACGCTTCTTCAAATTCTTTTTTGTCCATACGTTGTAGAATCGCATTTTGTGTTTTTTCCTCAACGCCTTCTTGGGTAAGAATACCTCGTATTACGCCGATATGCCCGATTTTGAACGCGTAGCCCTGCAAGCCCAAACTTTTCAGTAAGTTGTTTGTTAACAAAATGATTTCAGCGTCAGCTTCGGGTCTAGCTGAGCCCATCAATTCAAAGTTTGACTGCCAAAACTCACGGTAACGCCCACGCTGCGGCTCATCGTAACGATAAACGCTACCTACTGAGAACAGCCTTAGTGGTTTAGGCTCGTTTTTAAGGGCGGTAGTGACCAAGCGTGCTATAGATGCGGTGAACTCTGGGCGTAGCGCCACTTGACGCTCCCCCAAATCTTTAAAAATGAACATTCGCTGACGAATTTCTTCACCCGACTTCGCGCTGAGTAACTCAAGTGGCTCAACCACTGGAGTAATGACTTCTTTATAACCATAAAGAGTCGCAGTTTCATGTGCTTTGCTGATAATATTCGTGAAGGCTTGGGCTTCTTCGCCAAGTAAATCTCTCATTCCGCGAACCGTTTGGAAAGCAGGCATCCAATTTTCTCCATTACAATTAAACTTGCAGTAAAAGTGTGCAATTATTTGTATTTAGCTGTTGGCTTTTGGCCAACTATGTTTTTCTCTCCCATAACCTATCGTTTGGGTTCAACAGATGTCACATTGGAACATCAGGATTTTTTGATGCAATCGAAGATAACTTCAAGAAGCCCTTCAATCATTTCTATTTGAAGGAGACCAATTCATGAGTAAGAAAGGAGAAACAACAGAGCAAGATCGGGGAAAACCTCAGCCTCAGAAAAAGAAGGATAGAGATGCTAAACGTAAGGATAAAAAGTCTGCCCGACTTGAAAGACAAAAGTCCCGATAAGTCTTAGATTACTATCACAATCAAAATTTAGTCGCAGTGTTAATTTTAATAAGCCCACTAATCAGTATTTCTTTTGAGCGAAAAACATGGATTACTCAGTAATAGCTGATGCTTACGAAAAAATTGAAGCAACGACCAAACGCCTAGAAATGACCGATTTACTTGTGGATTTGCTTAAGAAAACACCTAAAGACGTGATGGCTAAGGTTGTTTACTTGACGCAAGGAAAGCTGTACCCAGATTTTATGGGTGTGGAAATGGGCATAGCTGAAAAATTGGCGATAAAAGCGTTATCCCGTGCGTCGGGGCAAAGTGAAACTTTGATTTTGTCTGAGTTGCAAAAGAATGGGGACATAGGTCAAACATCGGAGAAGCTTTTGGCGAAACGCAAACAATCTACGTTTTTTTCACGCAAGCTTACTGTTGAGCATGTTTATGAGACTCTTGATAAAATGGCGAAAACCTCAGGTTCAGGCGCTGTAGATACCAAAATGGCGTTGCTTTGCAGCCTTTTAACTGATGCTTCGCCTAATGAGGCAAAATGGATAATTCGCACCGTAACAGCCAACTTACGCCTTGGCATTGCGGATATGACAGTTCTTGACGCTTTGGCGATTGCGTATGGTGGCGGAAAAGAATCCCGCGAACTTGTTGAGCGAGCTTATAGTATTTCTTCTGACCTGGGCAGGGTCGCAGATGTTGTTGTTGAGAAGGGTTTGGATGGGATTAAGGAGTTTCAGGTTGTTGTTTTTGAACCTATAAGACCCATGTTGGCTGAGCGTTTGGCTTCGCCTGAAGAGATTTTGGAGAAATTCGGGGGCAAATGCATCGCTGAATACAAGTATGATGGGGAACGAGTTCAGGCGCACAAAAAAGATGGCAAAGTTGTGCTGTTTTCACGTCGTTTAGAAAATATTTCCAGTCAATATCCCGACGCGGTGGAACTAGTTAAAGAAAAATTTGATGCTAAAGAAGTCATTTTGGAAGCTGAATGTGTAGCGATGGATTTAGAAACAGGTGACATGCGCCCGTTCCAAGAATTAATGCATCGAAGACGCAAATACGGAATTGAAGCGGCAATAGATCAATATCCTATTTCGCTTTTCCCCTTCGACCTCCTTTATGTCGATGGCAAAGATTTAACTCTTGAACCGCTACCCCAAAGACGCAAAGAACTCGAACGAATCATAAAAAAAACCGACCGAGTAACTCCAGCCACCCACAAATTAGTCAAAAGCCCCAAGGAACTTGAGGATTTCTTTGAAGAAGCCATTGCAGAGGGCTGCGAAGGTTTAATGTGCAAATCAGTCGGCAAAGACTCAGTTTACCAAGCAGGCAGCCGAGGGTGGCTATGGATAAAATACAAACGCGATTACAAAAGCGAAATGACGGATACCGTGGATCTTGTAGTTGTTGGCGCTTTCCATGGCAGAGGAAAACGAGTTGGAACATATGGCGCATTACTTTTGGCCACCTATAATGATAAAACGGACACATTTGAGACTGTGACGAAATGCGGAACAGGTTTCACAGATAAAGACCTTGCAACCCTACATGAAACTCTTCAAAAACACATAATACCCAAAAAAAATAGCCGCGTTGTATCTCTGATGCAGGCAGATGTTTGGTTTGAACCCAGCTTGGTGCTTGAGATTTTAGGCGCCGAAATAACATTAAGCCCTATTCACCCATGCGCAATGGATTCAATACGCAAAGGAGCAGGGTTAGCGATTCGTTTTCCACGGTTCACAGGCAAATACCGAACCGACAAAAGCCCTGAAGATGCAACTACTTCAAAAGAGATTGTGGAGATGTATCGGGGACAACTCAAGAAAATCAGCGAGTCCCCAGCAACTCAAAAAGGCTAAAACTGATAAGCATCAAATGCTAAAATAAGGAGGAGGCGTGAACTGCGTTGTCTCAAGACACAGAAAAGATGAAGTCTCTCATTGCTTTCAAAAAACGAATGGAAGACCAACTTGAAAGACTAAGTATTGAAACCAAAGAAGTTCAAGCTGCCTTAGACACTGTTAATGGTATTTTGCTTGACAAAGGTTTCAAGCGTTTAGATATAAAAGAAGTTTCTGAAGCGCCTGTACTAAAAGAGGTTATTTTGCCAAAACAGGAGTCTGAGCCGCCTAAAGTTGTTGTTCAACGTGGATCAACTCAACAAATTGAAAGAGAAAGCGTAATACCTCTCAAAACGATGGCTGATGAACCGTTGGCTCTGATTTATTTTGATAAGCAAGTAATTCATGTGTTGCCGGATGAAAGCAAAAACTTTAGTGTAAACACGGCGCCTTTCACCAATTTTCTTGTTGAAAAAGTCTTTTCTAAAATGCAGGAAAAAGATGCGGAACTGGTAAAATCAAAACAGCTTACAACCGATAAGATGTTTACGTTTAATGTTGTCCGTGAAGGCGATTTGATACGGGAAATAGTGATAAAAAATGTGGATGATGAACGATTAAAGGAACTAAAGTCGAGCATCCGCTGGACTTTTGAAAAAATGTATGAAAAAATGAAAAGCGCTTAATCTACAGCGAATGCTTCTCTATCGTTTCAACGATTCTGTTTTTTGCGCAGAGTCCAACTAGTCTGTCTGCTTCAGTGCCATCTTTGAAAAGTATCATCGTGGGTATGCTGAAAACTTTAAGTTTTTCAGCGGTAGATGGATTCTCATCAACATCTAATTTACCGACTAACATTTTGCCGCTCTGCTCTTTTGCTAACTCCACAATAGTTGGCGCCAAAGCTCTACAGGGTCCACACCAAGTAGCCCAAAAATCAATCAAAACCAACTTGTTTTTCTTTATTGTTTCTTCAAAATTTGCATCTGTTACATGAAAAGGTTCAGTGCTCATTTTCTTTACTCCTTTAGACTACTAATATTTTGAAATGCGATTAATATAAACTGTTCTGAGAACCAAAAAGAGAAATAATTAACTGTGCAAGTTATCCCTTATCAGTATTAATGCTTCGAAAAACGTTGAGGAAAATAAGCGTTGAATTTCAATATTAAAGATCGTATCCAAAAGATCCCAAAATCTGTAAAATCAGCTATCCTCATCGTAATAGCAGCAAAGATTCTAGTATTTGCCTTGGGCTATATTGTATCATTTCTAAACAGTGGACCATCACCGCCGTTGACAATTGTTATGACCATGTTCAACCATTGGGACGCGCCACACTACGAAGATATAGCCAAAAACTGGTATGTGAGCAACCCATCACTTGATGCGTACAACTTTATCGTTTTCTTCCCGCTCTACCCCATCCTTATTCGTTTCTTCACGTTCAACTTTGACTACATTAACCTCTCAGCCCTCATAGTAGCAAATCTATGCAGCTTAATCGCCTTCTTCTATCTCTACAAACTAGCCAAATTGGAATTCGGCGAAAGCTCAGCTGTGAAAGCCGTACTTTCCCTCAGTATTTTTCCTTTAGCCTATTTTCTTTCAGTGCCCTACACTGAAGGTCTATTCTTCGCTTTAGTCATTGCAAGCATTTACTACGCTCGATTGGGAAAATGGCACCTTGCGGGCATCCTAAGCATGTTTGCAGCTCTAACCAGAGTTGCTGGCGTATTGCTTTTGCCCGTGCTCATTGTTGAATATTTTCATCAAAGGGGTTGGAAACCTACAAAAATAGACCTAAAATTTTTATGGATTTTTTCAGGGTTAGCAGGTTTTCTCATTTATTTGGGCATAAACCTTCAGGTTACTGGAAGCCCTTTTACGTTCCTAAAGATTGAGGCTGTGCATTGGTTCAACAGGCTTGACCCAGTAGCGGGCTTGCAGTTAGCATATAGTTGGGCAACAACAAGGCCTTATCCAGACAACCTCACAATTGGCATTGCCCCAATAATTTTTGCTATTTTTGGCTTGGCAGTATTTGCAGTCAGCATTTGGAAGCGAATGCGACCGGTCTACATTGTTTACATGTTTTTTGCTTGGGCGCTCGCTGTTTCCACATCTTGGTGGATTAGCGTTCCAAGGTACATAATGGCGATGTTTCCCATGTTCATGCTCATGGGCACAGTTAACAACAGAAAAGCAGTCACCGCAGTAACCATAGCCTCGGGAGCGATAATGTGTTTCTTCACGGTTTTCTGGGCGCGGGGCTGGTGGGCTTTCTAAACTTACCTGCATGCTTTCATTTTTTCCAGCAAACCCTTGAACGCAGAATAAGAATCTTTTGGGTCAGATATTTCGGCGGCAAACTTCTCGAAAGGGCACATTCCAGTTTTGTTTAAATCCAAAACATTATCCACTAACTGCTCCCATTGGCAAGCAACGTCGTTTTCTTCAAAAAGTGCCTTTGCTTTCCTGCTTAAGACTTCCGCATAAACCTCACGTATACCAGCGTAAATGCACAAAAGTGCTAGTGCTTTACCCGCCACCCGATCGGCAATTGATGCACCGTTTAGCTGAGTGCCTAAAGTGTCAATTGCATGTATGAAACCTGAGATTCTGTGTGAATCAGTTTGGAAAAGTACTTGACCGTTTTTAGCTATGGCAAGCGTTAACTGCTTATCATAGAGCTGTTTTTTGGCTATTTCAAGGTCCTGCATGATTCTTCACTATTCTTGACATTGGGAAACTAAAAACAATATTGGTTCTAAGAGAATAGCTGTTTTATTTACAGAGGAAAGTAGGGTTTATTTTTACAGTTTTATAAATTCGCGAACGAAAAGTATTTGAAAAGTATTTATGCTGGTTTACCAGTAAACCGTCATAGAGGCAAGGATATGACTAAAGTCACTGTATACGTCGACGATTCTGTATGGCTCAGCTTCAAAAAACAAGTATTCCAAAAACATGGAAACTTGAGGAAACTAAGCAGCGAAGTTGAAAAAAAACTGCGTGACGAAATCATCGAGGAACAAATAACATCAGGATTCAATAAAATACAGGTCCCCGTTAAAGGCACAATGTCTTCACAGGAGATTAAAGCAACAAGACCTAAATTGAGAGGCCCCCCATCACAAGAAATAGTTAAAGAAATGAGGCAAAAAAGACTTGCTTAAACTCTACTTAGACACAAGCGCAATGCTAAAACGCTATATTAGCGAAACTGGAACAGAAACCATGGATCTAATCTACGATAAAGCTGAAACAGGAGAGCTTATAATCACTATTTCTCTTTGGAATATCGGCGAAGCCCTAGGCGTTTTGGATGAAAAGCGAAGAGAAGGTTGGTTAACGGAAAAAGAGTTTAAACAAACTTTGAACAACTTTGGTGAAGAGTTATTGAAGCTTATCAGGCTTAAATCAATCGAGATTGTACCAGTACAAAGCCAAATATTGACGGACACTTGGGGTCCGCTAATGACTTATCACGTTTACGAGGCGGATGCGCTTCAAATTGCAACTTGTAGACAAAACAAAAACAATGCCTTGATAAGTAGCGATGAAAAACTTGTGCAAATAAGTAATAAAATCGGTTTAAAAGCATTCTATTTGCCAACTGATGAAAATGAAATGATTACGCTAATCAATGAACATTACTAAAAAAAAGCTTTGAGACTAAGATTTTTAATGGCACTAAACTTTGGGTTATTCAAACCAAGTTTTATTTTTATTCAAGAGCGATGCTAAAAATTTGATTTTCAGGCAAATCTGCGAGTTCCCAAGAGTATGCTTCAGTTAATTTGTCTTGTTTTTTCTGTTCATCCAATATTTTGCTGAAAGGCTTGGTAAGGGATATTTTAACTACTTTTCCGCTTTCCTCCATTACAAACGTTGCTTGGATTGTTTTTGCGTTATTAAATTGAAGTCTTTGGTTGCCGATTGTGCATGTAGTAGAAACCTGTATACCATCTAGCAAGCAGGAAAAGGGCGGGAACAGGGGAACAGAAACTTCTGCCCTCAGATGTGTTGATTCGCTGTCAGAAATGTTTAGGGCTTTTTTGGCTGCAGCGCCCATTTTCAAGCCGATAATTAAGTATGGACCAACATGTCCGTGTAGTTGACGGGCGAATTCAATTAATGCTTGCTGTTCGGTCGGCATGGTTTTCGCTTCTTCAATTAGTATTTGTGTTTATTGAGGGTTGCTGTATATTCTTTAAAGAATCAAGTTTGTCATATTTCTTGTAACGCCAGTAACCAAATGAGACCAACCAAGAAACGACGAATATTCCGATTATTCCAAAACCCACCATTTCAAAATTAATTGTGTTAAGCCAGACCCAAAACATTCCGCTCAAGTTTAATTCACTTGAAAGTACCTGCAAAAGCTCTAC
The DNA here is from genome assembly GCA_003164295.1 of Candidatus Bathyarchaeota archaeon. Lineage (GTDB taxonomy): Archaea > Thermoproteota > Bathyarchaeia > Bathyarchaeales > Bathycorpusculaceae > Bathycorpusculum. Next base: position 124,948 of record PLTA01000054.1, on the reverse strand, counting down.
TGTGCCAATTGCCCATGCAACAAGCACAGAAATGACCGTTACAGTTAGGTTATAATAGATTTTTCTTACCGGGTTGAGGAATGCCCAACCGTAAGCGACTCGCATTGCAACCCCATCCGCTGTATCCACTGTTACCATTCCGCATGTGAACAACAAGGGCAGAATCAACACGTAATAGAGCGGAATATTTGTGGAGACACCGATGCCTACGCTTATAGCTATCAAAGCAACTTCGCTTGCAGTGTCAAAACCCAATCCGAAAAGCAGACCAACTGGGAAGATCTGCCAGGGTTTGCTGATTACTTTGAAGAGAGGGCGAAAATACCGGTTCATGAAGCCGCGGTTTTCCAATAGATGGTCAAGTTCCTGCTGATTTAGTTTACCTTGTTTTAGGGTTTGGAAAATCTTGTATAAACCGATGACTATGACTGCGTTTATGAAGCCGATAATCCATAGAAAACTTCCTGACACCATCGTTCCGATTACTGCACCAGCACTTTGTAGAGCAGGCAGGCTTGATGCAACTGCACGTGTAGCTAAAATTAAGCCCACAATTAATGCAACAACAACTGTTGAGTGCCCCAGACTAAACCACATGCCCACAGTGTATGGGCGCTTGCCTTCTTGCATTAATTTTCGTGTTGTGTTATCGATGGCTGCTATGTGATCCGCATCTACACCATGTCGTAATCCAAAGACGTATGCTACAATGCCTAAACCGCCAAGAACCACTGCAATTTTTCCGATAACGAAGGCTGCGGAGAACCCGATTGCTGTTACAGTTATAAGTGTGCTGAAGATGATGGCGATTTGTATTTTTTCGTTGCGTGCAAGGCTGAAGGTTGTAGGTTTCGCTGTCATGCGTAACACTTTTTTTGGTTTTAGTGTTACTAAATATATAAAAGCTTTTAGGCACAACAACACATTTTTACTTGACCAAAAATGCCAAAAGTCACCCGCATAGGCGTAACATTCCCACCTGAACTTCTAAAAGACTTCGATGAAATCATAAACAAAATGGGCTACGAAAGCCGCAGCAAAGCAATCCAAGACGCAGTAAGACTATATGTTTCGGACCGAAAATGGATAAAAGAAGAAGACACCGTTCAAACAGGCGTAATACTGATGGTTTATGATCACGATGCAAAAGGACTTGAAAGTGAACTAACTGAAACACAACATGAACATTCCTCAATCATCACATCAACCTTGCATGTTCACATTAGCGAACAAGACTGCCTAGAAGCTATAGCAGTAAAGGGGAAAGCATCGGAGATACACCATTTAAGTGATGAATTAACAACGAGGCGGGGAGTAAAAATCCTCAAAACAACAATAGTAACTGTTTAAACTTCAAACATACGTTCTAAAGAGGCTCGAGCCTTCTTCGCCACTACTTCAGGAACTTTAACTACGTTCTTTTCCTCTTTCAGCGAAGTGTATAATCTATCAAGGGTTGTAAGTTTCATGTTGGGGCAAATTGCTTCTTCATAGGCCAAATAAAATTTCTTTTCCGGATTTTCTTTGCGTAAGCGGTGAAGAATGCCTTCTTCTGTGCCGACAATGAAAGTTTGGGCATTGGATTCTTTTGCGAAACGACACATTTTCGAAGTGCTGCCAACGTAATCGGCCACTTTTCGCATTTCTGTGCTACATTCAGGATGAACCATAACTGTTGCGTCTAGGTGCTCCATCTTTAGCACTGTAACGTCTTCTGGCTGGAAAAGCAGGTGTGTGGGGCAGAACCCATTTTCTGGAATAGGAATGAGTGTTTTACCCGTTTTTTCACTGACGTATTCGGCTAGGTTTTTGTCTGGACCAAAAAGGATGGTTTCGGCGTCGAGTGAATTTATGACTTCTACCGCGTTGGCGCTTGTGCAGCAGACGTCACAGTGGGCTTTGCAAGAGGCCAAAGTGTTAACATACAAAACTACTGGAGCGTTTGGATATTTTGTTTTAGCCCGTTTTATTTCATCAACGGTAAGCATTTGCGCCATTGGACATCTTGCGCCTAAACATGGCAAAAGGACCTTTTTGTTTGGATTCAGTATTGCCGCGGATTCTGCCATGAAATCTACTGCTGAGAAAACTATCATTTCAGCGTCTTTTTCCTGTGCTGCTTTGCGGCTTAACTCGATGCTGTCGCCGACGTAGTCGGCTATTTCTTGGATTTCTGACCGCTGGTAATTATGAGCTAAAATGACCGCTTTTTTTTCTTTTTTTAGCTTCAGGATTTTTTCGGATAAATCCATATTTTCGCCAAGTACGTCTTAAGTTGAAAATTAAAGAGGACAAGTTAACAGATATATGCCTTTACCTTCATCGCTTAGCTTTCAACCTAAAAAACAAAGAAAAACCAGTTAAAAAACTTTGAAAAGCCTATTGGTTGAAAATAATAAAGTGATCTTTTCTCTCTTCAAAAGAAAACTTATTCTTAAGGAATACCACAATTTGTGGAAGGTCATAAGTGCCTTTAATTTTAATCTGATAATTACCTAGTGTTATCTCATCGATTAGAACTAGATTTGGGTTAACAAGTTGGTTAGCACCTAATTCACCCAATAGGACTATCGCCTCTTTCCTATTCATGTACTCCCCCAAATCATTTTGGTACGTACAATCTAATAACACTTTGCTAGGTAATCTATAGTTCTTAGGTAGTTGTCAAAATTTATTTAACACTCTGAACTTAGCCAGTGAAGTTTAAGATCAGGATTCTTCGGGGGTCTTGTCCAAATGTGGCGTCTGGCGAGATTGCTGAGAAGCTGCCTGAAGCATAAATTTGCTTATAGATTTGCTGTAGGTTAAGTGTTGTGTTAAAGTAGGGCACGGTACCGCCGTATTCGTAGGTAAAAACAAATTTTACGTTATCTTGCTTGCATAAGTTGATAAATTCAGTTATGTTGAAGTTTGGTGTGTAAGCGTCGACTGGCATTTGTGGGTACTGGTATGTTTGAATTTGGTTTTCGTTGTTTGCTAAGAGATAGAATTTTACCATGTCTTGGCTGAAATAGTTGAATGGGCAGAGAACCATGATTGATTGGTTTGTGGCGTCTCGGGCCATCGCGTAGTTTGTTGCGTCTTGAATGTGGATTTGTATGTCATTTTTTGAAACTATTGTGTAATTGTCATTTATGCTGTAAGCCATTGCGACACCTAGAAATACAATAAATAATCCTGCCGCGATTTTGGTTGCTCGCTTTTTGCTCAGGCTTATGTGTCCCTTCCAAGTGCTTTGAGCTTTCTCGAAAACAAATAAAATAAGAGCTGCCGCTGAAATCGCTAACGTAGGAAACAGTGTTAGCACATACCGCCATTCTCTATTCGAAATCAAGGTGAAAAATACAAGAACACTGACGAACCAGATGAGCAGGAATTTATCTTCTTTTTTATGTCTCCATGCAAAGAAACCCAAACCCGCTATACCGACAATGTAGAGCAGAAGCGAAATCGGATGAATATCATTGTAGGGCCATGTTATTTCAATTAAATAGAAGATTGGAATGGGAAAACGGACACTGTAGAGCGATTTGCCCGGGTTGCCCATTTGCAGGGCATAAGCCCACTGACTTAAAATTTGAGAAGCATAAACCTTGTAAGCAATTATCAGCCATGGAATAACCACAATAACAGCGGTAACTAACAAAACAGTAAATCTTGAAAACAACCGCTTCAACTGCCTCCACCCCAAAAACACTAAACTAACAATCATAACCACTGCAGCAGCAAGCACCTGATACTTCGTAAGAAAACCTAAGCCCAAAGCTAAACCACTAAAAACCAACATGCGATTTTGATGGCTGTTTAGCCAACGGTAAAAGAAAAACAGTGAAAGCGTAAAAAAGAAAACAAGCATAACTTCAAGCATCGCCAATCTGGAAAGCCAAAAATACCCAGGCATAACAGCTAAAAGCACAGCTGAAACCAACGCCACTTTTCTACCGTACATGCTGTAGGCAAATTCAAAAACTACCCAAAGCGAAAAAACAGAAAAAACAGCCGAAACCAATCGAGCAGAAAATAAGCTTACGCCAAAAACATCGAAAGAACTCAGTGTGGCAACGTCATAAAGGGGCGGATAAAACGAGTTATTGACAAAATTGGTGTATAACCCATTTTTCAGAAACATTGCACCGTTGAGATGCACGATTTCGTCCCAATTTATCGGCATATTTGTTAGATTTAACAAAAGCAAAACCGCGTAAGACAAAGCCAGAATCAGAAAGGCTAAGCGCCACTTGTTTAACGCTGATTTTATCTGAGTTAAATGTAAATTTGAATTTGAATCATCTGTCATAGGTGCCAGCGCTACAAGCCAATTGCCAAATTATAGTATGGAGCAGATATAAAATATACCTTTAAAGCTGCAAAATCAAGGCTCTGAAAATAACTAGTTAACAAAGGAAAACATAAATCCAATTTAGAAATGCTAAAATGTTTCAGAGGCTTCTTTGCTCAGAGTGCTTGACATGCCTTACAATGAATTAAGAAAAGATTACTTGCTTAACCGCTGGGTTGTAATTGCAACAGAGCGAAGCCGAAGACCCACCGATTTCGCAAAGCCAAAAGCTGAAATTACACAAACCGCAGCTTGCCCGATGTGCGTTGGCAATGAACATTTAACGCCTCCAGCAGTGATGCTTTATCTTAAAGAAAATGACGGAATAAATGTTGCTCAAGACCCACTGACGGGGGAACGCCCAAAAAACTGGCTCATCCGAGTCATCCCAAATCTCTACCCTGCATATAGCCCACCAAAACAACCTGAAGATAGTGAACAAATTTTTAAAACCGAATTTTTGGCTGATGCGATAGGGGGTCATGAGGTTATTGTTGAGTCTCCTAATCATGATGAAGACCCAGCTGACGCTGAACTGCCACAACTAGAACTGGTCATCCATGCATATATTGACAGACTTAAAGCGTTAAGCGCAAAGCCGTATGTCAAATATGTTTCAATTTTTAGGAATTTTGGTAAAGAAGCAGGCACATCGCTTTCTCATGCGCACAGTCAAGTAATTGCAACCCCGATAGTTCCCACGACAGTTCAAGAAGAATTAGATGCAAGCAAATCATACTACAGAGAGTATAGGAAATGTGTTTTCTGCGACATCGTGAAACAGGAAGCAAAGGGTCCACGGCTTATTTACGAAAACGCTGAATTCGTAGTTTTTGCTCCTTACGCCAGCATTAACCCGATGGAATTTTGGATTGTGCCCAAAAAACACTCAGCCACCATGATTGACTTAACTGGGGCTGAAGTTGAAGCTTTAGCTGAAACTCTTAAATTAAGCTTTAAAGCCCTAAAAGACTTAGTTAATGACCCGCCGTACAATTATGGGTTCCACTTAGCCTTAAACCAAGAAGCAAAAGATTACTATCATTGGCACTTGGAAGTTTATCCTAAATTGTCAATTTGGGCAGGCTTCGAATTAAATACGGGAACATACATTAACACGGTGACCCCTGAAACCGCCGCTGAAAGTTTAAGAAATGCCGTAAAACTCTAAATTCCCAAAATTTCTTGTATATGTGCAGGTTTGATGAGCAATATATCTTCTATGTAGGCTCGAAGTGGTTCGGCTACGCTCCATGCTTGGGAGATACACCCTCGTGGTGTGTTTGGCGAGTCACAATCATAAATTTCACTTATCGTACCCAACCCTGCTTGCCGAATTCCGTCGCTAAAGAGGGGCAAAACCATATTTCTCAATGCATAATCTCGCGATTGATCGCTATAACCGTTAACTTTTAAGTACGCTGTTATGAAAGGGCCCGACAGCCAAGGCCAAATTGTTCCATTGTGGTAAGCGGTATCTCTGCTTAGTCTATCGCCGAAGCATTTGCCAACAAATTTCGGATCACTCAAAGCTAAGGTACGCAAGCCAACGGGCGTCGCTAACTCATTATTCACAATGTTAACCACTTGTATGTTCTTGTCTTTAGCCAACATGGTAAAATCGAGTGAAACGGCAAAAATTTGGTTGGGGCGAAGGGATGGATCAACGCCGTTACCATCAAGTACGTCAAAAAGGCAAGCTGCTTTTGGGTTCCAGAATTTTTCGTTAAAGCTTTTGCTTGTTTTATCTGCCATTGTCGAATATTTTTCGGCTAAAGTTTTCTCGCCAAACTTTGTTGCAAGCAACTGCATAATTCGCAGCGTATTATACCAAAGGGCTTGAATTTCGACGGCTTTTCCCACTCTTGGAGTTATCTCTTTACCGCCTACCGAGGCATCCATCCACGTCAGCCTTGAACCATGCTGAAGCAAACCGTCATAATCCACTCTTATACCAAAAAAAGTGCCCCGTTCATGATAATCGATTATGGCCTTGAGATTTTTCCAAAGCTCATTTTGGACAAACAGGAAGTCTCCAGTGTACTTTAGGTACTGAAACACAGCGTTAACATACCAAAATGTGGCGTCAACCGTGTTGTAGGCCGGATCCCCAGACTTATCCGATATAAAGTTGGGGATTAACCCGTTTTTAAAATATTGAATATAATTTTGAAGAATATCTTTTGCTTCACTAAATCTGCCGATCGTCAACATTAAACCGGGCAATGAAATGAAGGTGTCTCGACCCCATGGTTCAAACCAATGATAGCCTGCGATAACTGATTTTTTGCCGGCTGTATTTTGCACGATAAAAGAATCAGCGGAAAGAAGAATCCAGTTTAGCCAATCGCTCATTGGCACCTCTGGATGTAAACGATAAAAGTTCAACAACAGTTCGGTCTGTTGATTTAACTCATTGTTGATGACATCATCAATATTGCCGATTGCTTTTCCAATAGAGTCTATCGATTCTCGTGCTATCTGAGATTCAGAATCAACAGTCGCTGTTATCGCAAAATCTTTGCTTATCATTGCCGAAACTTGCAGTTCAAAATAGCCAGGTTGAAAACAATCTTCCGTGCTGCTTTCCACTCGTTCGGCTTCGTCACGGTAGAATAAGCGGTCTACCCAGTTTAATTTCTCATTAAATGCTCCATCAGTTGAACGGCAAACAAACGTAGCTTGCGGGTGCGGGAAATCTACTTCAAACTCTTTGAGGTTGCTTTTTTGTGTAAAATTCAAAGGGTTTTTGCGTCGGTCCCCCACAAGATGGAAGTATCTACAGGTTAAAAGGGGGTAAATTCTAATTTTAATTTCAGAACTGTTCTTGTTGGTAACTTTGTAAATTGCTGAGATCGCATTATTGTTTTTGGGCATAAAAATTGTTTTTTCAACCTTGATGCCACCAAAATCATAAGTATATTTGGGGTAAGGACTGATTGAAAAATGGCTTATTAGTTTGTGACCTTGGGGATAAATTACGTTATGGAAATCATTTGCGCCTAATCTGTAAATGTCATCTCCCACAAATACGTCTTCATCAAGCTTTGATAGGCAAACGGTGCGATCGCCAGGCGGATGCAAAGCAGCAACCAGCAAACCATGATATTTACGTGTATTTATGCCCAAAACCGATGAAGACGCGTAACCGCCCAAACCGTTAGTAATCAACCATTCCTTCTCGATAACATCGTTGAAACCCGAAAGCGTTTCTTGAGAAAAGGATATGGCGGGCAGCTTCATTATGGCATCAGCTTAGCTACGTTTTTGTCCCTGGGAACACAAAAATAATTAGCTACTGGAACACATTTCGTTCTGAAAAGGAGCAAATGTGGTTTTGTTAATTTGTATTCCGTGAGGGTTTCTGCGTATCCCATGCCTTTAGCAAAAACTAATTCAGCAGCGTCATAGATTTTAAGGAATTCAGGGGAAACTTCTTTTTTCTGTAAGCCAACTGCATCGGTTCCTGTTGTTATTACTTCATCAGCATACTTGTCCATGTTAGATAGCTCTACATCATCCATTGTAGCGTCATTAATTACAGGTCCACCTTTGACAACATAAATAACTTTTAACCCCATATTTTTCAGTTGCTCAACAAGCAAAGTGTCAAAAACAATTTCTCCAGCATTATCTGCTAAGTAAAGAACTGTGTTTGCTTTCTTTGCTAACGCATATGCTTTGTCAATGTCATCAATTATAAGGTCTTTTGATGCTTCTCTAAAACAGGCGGCTAAATCGTTTAGGGTGAATTTGTGTCCCGGAATATCGAACTCCATAATGTTGCCCACTATGGCACATAGGCAAGCTTTTTTGAATCGTTCCTGTTGATTATTGCCTGCTTCCACCAGTTTTTTTGCATGAGGTAGCATTTTGAGCGCTTTTTCATTGGCCAGTCTTTTGGTACGCAGGTAAGGATCATTGTTGCTTGTTAATTGTTTGATGATACGGTCTCGTTTTGTTCCTATTTCTGCCGCAACAGAAGTAGATTTGAAGTCCCTGCTTAACAGCTTAACTATTTCGGCGAGGCATCTAAAACGAAGGGCGGGGTTTGTTGTGGCCTGATATGTCGCCACTTGGCCTCTTGAAAGTAAACAAGATTCACATTCAGCTTCAACTTTCAAAGCGTTCACAATCTATTGTTTTGTTGCGTCGGCAAAAGCACGTAATATACTATATTGGTCTTTCGCTTTGACTATGCCGCTTGCAACGAGCACCCCTTGTGTTCCAAGCTTAAGCGCTACGAAAACATCTTCACTTTGGCTAACACCTGCACCACACAAAATCGTGACTTCAGAGTTTACTTTTCTGACAAGATTAACAGTGTCAGTGACAATTTGCGGTTGTGCTTTGGAAACTGCAATGCCCGTCCCTATCAATTCCGGCGGCTCAAACGACACAATGTCAGGTCGCATAGCAGCCACACCAGCGCATGTAGTGGGGTTATTGGCGCATACACAGGAAACCAAGCCTTTTTCACGAGTTAAAGATATAATGGCTTCAATCTCTGAAATCTTAAGCTGACGCTCAGCATGATTAATTAATGTCCCAATTGCGCCTGCTTCCTTAACTGCCTCAGCAAGAATATGCCCCGTGCTATTCCCAGGCTTAATCGGATCAATATGCTGAGCAAAAACTGGAATCTCAACTGCCTCAGCAACCCGTGCAATATCAACAAACTGGGGTGCCACCACAATTGTTGCGCCAGTTTCTTTGGAGGCTTTTTCAGCATTCTTTGCCAATTCAACGGCTTTTTGTCCAGTTGATTCAAGGTAAGTCTTAAAATTTACAATAATTATGGGAGTTTGTAGTTTCAAAGTTGATGTCCTCGGTAGAAGGGATAACGCTTTTACTAATATTATTTGCCTTTAGAAATTCAATTAAAAATTTAAGAGAAAAAAATTATTATTTAGTTTACAGATGACTCTATTTGCATAGCAGCTCGCTTAGCAATATCTTCTGTTAACATGCCGATAAGATGCCCATTTTTAACCATTGCAGCCCGCTTTATACCTTTTTCTCTCATTATCTTCATAGCCGTTATCATTGATTCGTCTCCTTGCAAAATTATAAGCGGGGTGTAATTGAGGTCTTTGGAAAGAGTTTTTTTGGGGTCTTTACGTTCTTCGACAATGTCTCGTAAAATGTCTTTGTCATTTATTACTCCGATTGGCTGATGGTTATCAGTTATTAAGACCGATGCAACGTTGTTTTGCAACATTTTTTCAACCAGTTTGGTTACTGTTTCGGTTGCTGAGACTTCAATTGAGGGAAGTTTTGTGCCTGCTTGATCGCTTATTTCCGAAATATCTATGCCTCGTTTCCAAATGTCATCTAGCATTTCGCTTACTCTTTCAATTTGGCTGGGATCAGTGGAGTACATTGTGTCTACCAAAGAAAGAGCGGATTCGACCTCAAAATCGCTTAGAGGAGGCATTTTGAACATGAAGAGGTATTTGTTGTCTACAAGCATCATAGTCATATAGCTGATTGGGACATGTTTAATTTCGTAATTTGCCGCAAGTTTCTGTGCTGGCTCAAGGTTGTCAAGGTCAATTGACGCCATTATTCTGACATCTAAGTCCTTGTTTAGGTATTTTACTAATGGGTCATCTTCCGCGAGTCGATTGATGCTTTGGGATGTTGTAATTAGAACGATTTCTTTTTTTGCTGATTCCAAAACTTTTGTAACTTTGGCCCATGCTTCGTCAGAGTCTTTAATAACCAATGTTTCGCCCAATGGGATTCCAGTCTTTAATTCATCAATTCGTCTTGAAGCGTCAATTCCGCTATGCCACATTTGGGCAAAAAAAGCTTTCAGAACTGAGATGAACATTTTATCGTTAATCCATAAGCCTTCATCTTCCAAATTCAAAACGGATGCTTCATTCCCAAAAGGAGCATAAAGCATGGCTTCTTCTTCGTCCTTAATTAAAAATCGTGGGAAAAACTTTGAAGTCATTCCAACGTGACGAAGCTTCATACCTAATGTTTCTTCAGCAATATTATTTTCCAGTCTTTCGACAACCTTGAGGTTTTCATGGGAAATATCAGTTATAATTTGAAACTGTACTTTTCGATCTTGGGAAGAAACGGCAGCTGTATCAAAAATTCCTGCAATGTCTTCTTGAATTAAACCTAACGAGGTTGTTAAAATTGTTACTCCAGATTTTGACTCCTCAATCATAGAAAGCATTTTAGAATGAATCTTCTTTTTGCCAGTGATAATAGAGAATTTTGCTACGGGGTATTCTGATTCGGGAGCGCTTATTGATTGCCACGCGGTTAAAAGACCGGATTTCTGGTCGCTTAGATTTGTGACTTCATTCTTTTTAGCATTAATAAATTGGTCAACCAAGGCTTCAAAAGGAACAATTGTAAATCTGGTGGGTCGTTCTAAAGTGGCTTCGATGAACCCTTTTTCCTGAAGCTTCTTGAACGTACGATACGCTTGCACCCGCTCCATTTTGAGTCTTTTGGCCACAAAGCTTGTTGATTGGACACCGCTTTTGGCAAGAAACATATAAACTTGGATTTCTCGTTTTGACAATCCGAGAATCTGTAGAAATTTGGTTACATCCTTTTCGCTCAATCAAGCAACCGCCATTAAAACCGTTTTATTAAGAGTACGATGTAACCCGGCATTTATATAACTACTGTTTTTTTGTAGACGTTTTGACAAACAATTTGACTACAATCACAGCATTTTTGCGCTAACAAGGTAGCTAAGCAAGTTTCTGTTGCAAACCGCCTCTCTCGCTTTTTGCTCTTTTCGCAGGCTTCCATGACTTTCGAATAAAATCTGGATATTCCTCATTTTTTTCCAGCAGCTGTTTAAGAAAAATCATCGTTTTTTCATCCGTCAAATATCCGCTGCCGAAGTCGCCATATTCAAGCCGTAAACTTGCAATTTCGCGGTCACGTTCAACCTTAGCTATGATAGATGCGGCTGAAACAACAGGATAAATTCTATCCGCTTTATGTTTAGAAATAATTCGGGTTTTGAACTTCAAGCATTCTTTAATGTGATTTCCAAAGCGATGTTCAACCGTGTCTGCTGCATCAACATAAGCTTCATCAGGTTTCAAAACTTCTATAATTTGAGCCATCGTCTGCGCCTCAAGCCTGTTTAATTTATGCAATCTTCTCAGACTTTCAACTGCTACATCAATTTGATAAGGCATAACTTTTATTGTATGATATTTTTCGACCAATTGAAGAATGACAGGATACAATAACTCGCGTTTTTCTGCGGTTAGAAGTTTTGAGTCTTTAACACCGAGTTCAGAAAAAATTGACAGATTTTCAGCCTTAATCATAACGCCAGCAACTACCAAAGGACCGATAACGCATCCACGCCCAGCTTCGTCAACACCCGCAACCAACATTTGGCTATTTCATCCTCAAACTATCAAGTCCTATGTAAACCAAGCTATAATGCTTTTCAAAAGATTTTAATTACAAACAGAATACAAAGTAATGCAGAAATTATTAAGAAGCTTAACATTTAATTTGCGAAAAGAGTTCGCTAATTTTTAAGAGTTGAAATAAAGTATGAAACTATAGTCTTTGCGCTACAATCATGGCGTGTGCTATGTCGAAGGGTTCTAAATTCACAACTTCCGTAACTTCAAAGCCCCTTTTCCGAAGAACATTGGCTTCTTGACGATAAACATCGTCTGGATTCATGGTTACATCGATGCTTTGAGATTTTACAGCCAGCATAACCCACCCGCCTGGTTTTAAGAAAACATCAGCATTGTCAGCTAGAAGTTTTGCTTGTTCAGGCTGAGCCACATCACAGTAAATTGTATCTACTTTTCCAGAAATGAACATAGCATATCTTTCAGGCATGCGAGCATCTTCTAAAAGCGGTGAAATGTTAGGTCTGTGCGCTGCAACATTATTAACTAAATCTCTTATGGATCGCTGTGCAAATTCAACGGCGTAAACATATCCTTCTTCGCCGACAATGTCTGAAACATGGCTGGGTGTAGTTCCGGAAGCAGCGCCTAAATAAAGAACTTTAAAGCCCGGTTCTATGGGCACATTTTGCAAGCCCTTATTGATGGCTGCAGCTAATTTGCTTCTGAAGGCATCCCAAACGCGATATTCAACGCCTTTGCATTTAATCATGCGTTCGCCATAAACGTTTAAGCCTGGGGTTAAGTTGCGGGTACCTAGGCGCTGTGCGCCATCTTCAAGGGTGATTTGGTAGATATCTTTGAATTTTGGGTGGGGTCTAACCTTGACGGTCACGTCTGTCGTTTCTCCATTTTCCGCCACCGCTTCCGCCGCTTGGGCGACTTCCGCCTCCTCCACCGCCGCGGTTACGGTCTCTGAAAAATTGGCCGCCTTGGGGTCTTTGTCCTTGCCCTCTTTGTTCTCCACGTTCAAAGGATGGTTTTGGTTTTGCTTCTTTTGGTGGCGGTGGCTCCTTGTACTTTACGCGAATTTCTTCTATGCGCTTGTTAATATCATCTTTTAATCGGTCTCCAATAAAGTGGCCTCCAAAAGCGTCAGCTCTTGCTGCAATAGCTAATTTCCCTGCGATTACTCTTGCAATCTTTCCTCTTTGCCACCTTTTAGCATCATGCAAAAGTGTATGCTGGAAGATTAAGCCATGTTTTGGTGGTCTGGCGCCTGTTTTTAAAGAGCGGAATAGGGCTTTTTCTGCACCTATAACTTGTATAGTGCTTGCGGGTCTCATGGCTAAAGTTTGTAAGCTTCCTGCCATCGCGATTAATCGTGCGCCGAGAAGTGCACCTGCGACGGCTCGAACGTTAGGCGCCATTTCCTCCATGGTTCTGTCAACGTAGTTGTCCATGTTCTTGCGTAATTCATAGAATCCGAGCACATTTTTAGCTAATTCCTGTATCTGCGCCAAATCGCGTTCTGCAATGTCTGCGCCCATAGATGCTTCAGCGGCTGTTGCTACCAATTGAGCCCTTTCTTTAGGAATGTTTTCTTTCTCTAATTTTTCAATTGTGTAGTTTTCTCGGTCGCCTAAATTCATTACAAGGCGAGAATAGGTTTCATGTTTTTCGACTAAGCGGTCAAGCTCAGGGAAATAAACGCCGTACCATTCTCTAAGTCTACCCATAAACAAGTTAACCGTTCGATCCAAATCATCCAGTGTCTGTATGCCTTGAGCTACAATTAAATCTCTTTTTTCTGAGGCACCTTTAACTCTAAACTTAGCAAGCTCCATACTTACGTTGCGGTTCCAAATACTAAGTTCCTTTTGATCGTTAACAAAGCCTGATTCAACAGCAACCTCGTTCATTCGTGAACGGAGAACTTCAGCCTCAGCTGGTTTGGCAACTTCGGTAGTTACAGCCATTTTTCTTTGAATTTCTTCTGATAAATTAACATTCTCAAAAACAAAAACGTCATAACCAGAGTTTTTTAAGAGTGAAATTAACGAGAAAACTTCATCGGACATTTTTCCGGCTTCAGCTTTAAGCAAGCTTTTTGCTGCGGCTTGAGGTTTCTTTGGAAACAGAACCTTCTCAACTAAGCCATTTTTATCGTCAAAGGCTGCTACGCCGAACGGGAAGTGAATTATGAATGCTTTCATTTCTGTGAGCCTCAATAAACTATGTATTGTCACTACTCTAACCTAATAAACAGTTATGTTGCCTTAAATTAAAAAAGCCGTATTTTTCCATGATGCATAGATCTTGCTTTCTTATTTGGCAAATCATCTATTGTTTGCATTGGATAAGTGATTTGATAATTCTTCTCTAAAACAAATCAGAAACTGCAAAAAAGCTGGAAGAAAATGTTTTGTTGATGGAAAAATAAAATATGTTTGGTTAAAAGAAACAGATAACTTAGATGCAGACAAAAATTCGGAAGAGAGAGGGGGAATCGTTTACCTGCATCTAAGTTAACGGTTTATTTCACGCTTTTGGGCTCTTCCTTTAGCGCGTTATTACTATCAATGCTTCTTGTATGATAAATAATGATGTGACTGTACTTTGACAGCAACAAAATGAGGACCAGTCTCTCTATTGATTGCCCTATGGGTGACCGTTATCTTTTGCATCTTTAAAATGAGCAGGAGTAACACTGGTAGGAACTTTTTTGAGCGGGAATTCAAGCTCAAACCGTGTGCCTTTCCCAAGTTCACTTTCAAAACTTACCTTACCGTTTAACCCTTCAGTCAACTTTTTAACAACTGCCAAACCGAAACCTTGCCCTTTAGCTTTGGTTGTAAATAAGGGCCTGAAAAGTTTATCTTTCATTTCATCAGGTATTCCCAAGCCCGTATCCTGGACACTAATGTATAACCTGTCTTCTTTGGATGCAACGTCAAGGCTTAGTTTTCCTCCTTTAGGCATTGCTTGAATTGCGTTTGACGTCAAGTTAGTAAGTATCCTCTTCATAGCTGCGGGATCAGTCATTAATTTTGCAAGACAAGGCTCGATGGAATAAACGACATCTATGTTTCCAGGAACCTTTAAGATTGAAAAGACATCTTCAACTATTTTTGCAAGATTGGTTTCCTCAATCGAGGGTTGTAATGGCTTAGCGTAATCCTGAAGATCATTTACGATTTTATCGATGTAAAAAATGTTGTCTTCAATTGATTGTAAACTTTCTGCCAAATATTTCTTGACATTACCTTGAGGCAAATCATCTATTTCTTTTTTAGATAGAAACAATTCGCCAATTATAGCTTGCAAAGGATTACGGATATCATGGCCAACCATACCTGCAGTTGCACCGATAGCCGCCAACCGTTCAGCATCTTGTAGTTGCTTCTCTAAATTTCTACGATGACTTATATCGTTAAACAAGATGCCTACTTTTCGTATTTTTCCTTCGCCGACTGGGAACGCGTAAACATCATAATAACGATTCAATGCTTTAGCTTCGTTTGTGAAACGAATAGGTTCTCCTGTTAAGGCGACTTTGCCATATATTTGGAACCAATGCTCTTCATGATTTGGAGCAAGGCTGCGCATAAGCTTTCCCTCAGCCTCATGTAACCCAGTTTGTTTTTCAAACGATGCATTGATTTCCAAAAAGCGATAGTCTAATGGCTTGCAATCAACATCAAAAATTACTTCCACTATGCAGAAGCCCTCATCGATAGAATCAAACAATGCGCGATACCTTTTTTCACTTGCTTTTAATGAAAGTGTTCCTCTTTCAACTGTCTCTTCTAATTTTTTACGTTCGATAGCGTAAGTTATTGCTCGAAATAATAAATCGGCGTCAAATTTGCCTTTGATGAGATAGTCTTGTGCTCCTCTTCGGACGGCTTCTAAAGATGTTGCGTCATTGTTAAATCCAGTTAAGATAAGAATAGGTACTTGTTTTGTGGCGGCATGTATTTTCTCAAAAGTGTTTAAGCCCTGGCTGTCTGGTAATCCAAGGTCAAGCAGGATCACATCGATGGTGTGGGCTCCTAAATGGTCTATGCCTTTTGAGAGCCTATCAACGCGCTCTATTTGACCGATGCCTTTTTGAGTAGTCAGCATCTCCTGAATGAGCCGGGCGTCGCCGGCGTTGTCTTCAATCAATAGGATTTTTATTTTTATTGCTCCTTTGGTGGCAGTTTAACTATCGTAAACCAGAATTCTTCAAGTGCATGTATTATTTCAACGAATCTGTTTAAGTCAACGGGTTTAGTGATGTAAGCGTTTGCGTGCAGATTGTATGTTTTGATTATATCTTCATCAGCTTTTGAAGTTGTAAGAATAATTACGGGAATATGTTTTAGATTTGGGTCTTTTTTAACTTCAGCTAAGACTTCTCGACCATCTTTTCTAGGCAAATTCAAATCTAACAGAATCATGTCTGGGGTAGGTGCTTCCTTAAATGCACCTTTTTTATTCAAGAAGTCCATTGCTTCAACGCCATCTTTAGCAACGTAAATTTCGTTCATCACTTTTGCGTCTTTAAGAGCTTCTTTAGTTAAGCGAACGTCTCCAGGATTGTCTTCGACCAACAAAATATCCACCGCTAATGCATCAACTCTTTTCATTCCTTTTAATCACTCCTTTTTTGTTTGTTTAATGTGAAATAGATAGTTGAACCTTTTCCCACCTGCGACTCAATCCAAATACGTCCGCCATGTCGTTCAACGATTCTCTTGCATACAGCAAGACCGATTCCTGAACCAGGATATTCTTCTCTTGTGTGAAGGCGCTGGAAAATCTTGAAAAGCCTTTCAAAATATTCGGGAGCTATTCCGATGCCATTGTCGCGCAATGAGAACAGGTACTCGTTCCCCTTGTTTTGAGCTGATACATGAACTCGAGGCGGTTCCTTGCCGTGGAACTTTATGGCATTGCCAATCAAATTTTGAAGCAGCTGAACAAGTTGACCTCCATCGGCCATTACCACAGGAAGAGCATCGTGCGTCACAACTGCATTGTTCTCAGCTATTGATGCCTTCAGATTCAAGAGTGCAATTTCAAACGTTGACTCAAGGTTTGTTGGTTCAAATGGCTTGCCGAGCCTAGCAACACGTGAGTAAGTTAGGAGGTCGTCAATTAAGCTTCGCATTCGATTGGCACCGTCGACTGCGAAAGCAATGAATTCGTCAGCTTCCTTGTCTAGTTTTCCTTTGTATCTTCGCTCTAACAGTTGAACATAACTGGCTACCATGCGTAGAGGCTCTTGAAGATCATGCGACGCTACATAAGCAAACTGTTCCAATTCCGCATTTGATTGCTTGAGCTTCTCTAATGTTTGTTTGACTTCGTTCTCCATTGCTTTGCGTTCTGTGATGTCTCGAGCAGCTGCGAAAACACCTTGTATGTCGCCTTGTGAATTTATGTAAACTGAGGCATTGTACAAAACGTCAGTTATTCTTCCTGACGTGTGACGAATCGTCAGTGGATAATCCTTAACTAAGCCTTCTGTGAAAACTTTTTGATATCCTGCTCTTGCTTCTTCTGGTTCAGTGAAATAATTGGAGAAATCGCTTCCGATAAGTTCCTTACGGGTGTAACCTGTAACGTCCTCAGTAGCCTTGTTAACATCAGTAATCTTCCCTTCTTTACTAATTGTAACCAATGGATCTAAACTTGCTTCAAGTAAACTACGAGAATACAAAGAAGCAGCCAACAACTTTTCTTCGGCAAGTTTGCGGTTAGCTGTCATTTGGTTGAAAGCGTTGGAAAGCTCACTTATCTCATCCTTACTCTTAGTTTCTATATGGTAATCAAGGTTCCCTGAGCTTACTATGTTAATTCCGTTTTGGAGTTTTGTCACAGATTTTAATGTTCTTCGAAAGATCATGAGATAAATTGTCAATAAGAGCGCACCGAAGGTGCCCACAAGCGAGACAATGAGCAATATATTTGTGTCATTAACTTGGCGGGATTGATCACTTAATGAACTTGACAGTTGAGAAGAATCAGAAGCAAGTTTCGTGCTCTGAGCGGCCATATTAGTCCATTTTAGCTGAAATACGGGATCAATTCTGACGCTTACATTTCGAGAAGCACTTTGCAAGTATGCAACAACATCATCAAAAAGAGAGTTAAATCTTTGCAGGTCTCCGCTAATGTTTTCTGCAAGCGTTTGCTGTTGTGGGGTATAAAGTTTCAGATTTGACAAATCGCTAGAGAGAGAAGAAAGCGTAGAATTCCATTGAGAAAGTTGTTGATCTTCTTGGTATAGGAAGTAATCGACTGCTACGCTGTTTAAGTTACTCGCGCCTCGTTCAATCTTGCTGGAAATTGTTTCTTGGGCATTAAGTTGAGTCACTTGCTGTTCCGTGTTTGCAACAGAGGCAATAATAAGAATCAAGATTATGCTGAAAACTACGATCGAAATTATTAATTGAGTTTTTATTTTCAATTTTTCCATCGCCCTCTATGACTATACTCATTGAACCAGAGTTCATTGAAATAGTCCGAAAAATAGTTGTTAGCTATTTGTTGTATTGCACAATCAATTGTCTTGTCGGCGGCTATGTAGATAGGGGTTATTTTTTCATCGGCATTATCGGTTACAAGAGAATCAAGGCTTGCTTCAAGGAAGCTTCGAGCACATAACGATACGGAATGAACCTCATCACAAATTTTTCTGCTTTCTTCTGTCTTTACGCTTTTTGCCAAATACAAGTTGCCTTCGTTATAGGTATCAAATAATGGGGAATATAGCAAAATCTTTAATGATAAAGCTTTGCCATTTATAGTCATCAAATAGTACGTACTTTTAAAAAGTTCTTTTAATCTATCAATGAAAACGCAAATGTTGCTAATTTTGATTAAAAATGTATGGATAAGGGTAAATTTTCGCCCTAAAACCTGAGCTACAAAAATTGTTCTTTTATTTTTTGTTTCCCATCACCTATAAAGAACTGCTCTAGTGCAGAAAATTGCAGCTGGAATTGGATACAGAAAATCGGCAGTAATCCTTTGCGCTTGCAGAGACATATTGCCCCAGAACCAAATCAACAATCCGATGCTAATCACAAATACCGCTATTGCACCAAGCCAGTAACGATAAGAATATGAGTAGACCCCTGTTTTTTCGATGATAATTAATGTTCTTTTTATAAATACTTAAGACAATCACCGAAAGTGCAATTCCTGAAACAACTGCAAGTCCATTAGAAAGAAGAGTCAATGATACATTGATTGATAATATGGAGCACTATAAATTAGGAAATTAAAAAAAATCGTAGAGTGCCCAAACGAATCCCAAGGCGATATCATATGGTACTATTTTATAGATCAAAGTGTTGCCCTGAAACATCATTAAACTTTTGAGAATTTAATTTTTGCCTAAAATACAAATCCTAAATTCAGTCGCTACATAGTTTGGTTGCTAGAAGTAAGCGTCAATGTTGTATCGAAAATGTAGGGGTATGGGTAAAATTGATTTGAGTCAGTACTATGGTAAATTGTTCTGTTGTTTTTTCGTTGCCATCTGCGGAAAATTAAGGCTTCAGTTAAGAGTGCCGTTGGAACAAACGGATAAGAAAAATCTGCAAAAAATGCTATGTATCTTACCGGGATCGGTATCGCGGACCAGTCAGCGAATGAAAGAAAAAACCAACAATAACCTCAATTGCAGCAATTAAATAAATAGGCTGAAGCGGGACTTGACCAAACGCCTTCCCGTTCAATAATTTTTAATTTCCCTGTAGTCATTTTATAATTGACAATTACCCCGGAAGCTACAGCGACAATAATTATGGTTAAAGCCAAAGAAGAAGAAATATGGTTTACCGCATTGTTGCTAAATAAGAGAAAGGCAGCCAAAATTGCATTCACGATTCCAAAATTGGTTTCATAAGGGACTACTTTGCGAATCAACTTTTACAGCCACCTTCAACTGATTGTATGAGGACGTTTTGAATTTTAGCTTTATTGCAAACAAGAAACTTATAGCAGTTAAGAGGGCATTTATTTTCTTTGTCTTGTGGCTTGTTTTGATGTTGCTGTTGAAATCGATGCATTATTCGATGAAGTATTTGGTAAGAAGTGCGCTTCTCTTCAACTTTTTCTTCTTTTAGTGAGCTTAGAATAAGGAGGACGCGGTGCTAATTCCATTTGTCCTCCTTCTTCTTCCAAAGAAGAACAACACCCGGTGCTACCACCGACTGTTGTTGTTCTACCGACAAATTAGCATATTTATTGCTCAAATAATGAGGCAAGTTACCGCTTTTCTAGAAAGCACTAGATTAAACAGTAAACTTGGCTTAAAAATTTGCTATTATCCATCTTTAGTTAAGTTTAAACTCTGGCGTGAAGTTATAGGTAGTTTACCAATCTGGGAGAGTAGGGGAAGGGGTTTATGGTAAATCAGCCACCGCAACGTGCACGCGGCGTAAAAGTGCTCAAAGCCGTCTCATCACCCCTCAGACTACAAATTCTCAACCTATTATTCGACAAAAGTGCATTGTCCTACACTGAATTAATGAATCAGCTAAAAATGAATCCCAGCCGAGACGCAGGCAGATTCGCTTATCACTTAAAATTCATGTTAAAAGCAGATTTAGTTGAAGCGGATGTTGAAGCAAAAAAATATTATCTAACCGACCTTGGCAAAATGGTTCTTGACGTTGCTGACCGCGTTGAAAAGAAAGCATTTAAGCCAAGAGGTATGCTTGTTCGCACTTCCCATTTAACAATGGAAGAATTTGATGCCAACAAAATAGCTAATTCGCTCATAAAAGAAGCTAAGGTACCAGCTGAACTTGCACAGAAAGCGGCGAAGGAAGCTGAAAAACGGTTGATTAAATCGAAAACAAAGTATCTGACTGCCGCGTTGATCAGGGAGGTCGTGAACGGGATTTTAATTGAGAAAGGGTATGAAGAATATCGTCATAAACTTACAAGAGTCGGCATGCCTGTTCATGAAGTGACTGCTTCAATAGAAGCTAAAGACCAAGCAACAGACTCCACAACTTTACTTGCAAGAGCAGGTGAAGCTGTTCTTGGCGAGTACACTTTGCTCAACATTTTCCCAAGAGACATCGCGGACGCTCATCTATCAGGCAGCATTCACATTGACAGTTTAGGCACATGGATATTGAAACCAAACGAAGTCAGCCATGACCTACGATTCTTCTTCCAAAATGGAGTCAAACTAGACAATCCACTTCAAACTTCCATGGAACCCCCAAGCGATTTTGAATCTGCGCTATCAATCATTTTCAATATGCTCTTACATGGAAGCAAAGAAACAAATCGGAATCAAATATGCAACTACTTCAACGTCTTCCTTGCACCCTTTGCTAAAGGCGCTGAAGCGGAGAGAATAAAGGAAAATCTACGCTTATTTATCTTAAATTTAAACCAGCACACCGAAGCCACTTTGGTACTTGAGCTCTCAATTCCAAAATTAACCTTAGAAAAAGAAGCAATTGGTCCATTGGGTAAAATAACGGGAAAGTACGGTGACTTCCTGGAAGAAAGCCAAAAGTTAGCTTCAATAGTTCTTGACTTATTTTTGGAAGAGAACATCAAAAAGCCCTTGTTTAATCCAAAACTTGTAATAAAAATTAATGAGGGTAGCTTAATAGATGAACATGCAAAAGCTATTCTGCTTATGGCTCACCGTTTAGCTGCAGAGAGAGGAACACCCTACTTTGCTGACATGACAAAGAAAGAAGCTGAAAACACTGTTTTTTCGCCTTCAGGCGCCAAACTCGCGGCTGACTTAACAGGAGACTGGGAAACAGATACTCTTCGAACCGGCTGCCTAGGCTGCGTAACAATAAATCTGCCAAGAATCACACAGGAAAGTGAAAAAGACAAAAACAAGTTTTTTGAATTAGTAAGAGAACGTTTTGAAATTGCAGCTCGAGCTATCGGAGTAAAAAACAACGCTTTAAAGCAATTTGGAAAAAACTCTTTACCTTTCTTACTAAAAAGCTCCGGTGGAGACACCTATTTCAGATTGGAAAACAGCTCAAGAATAATCAATTTAGCCGGCTTTAAAGAAGCAGTCGAAGCCTTCACGGAAAAAAGCTTCAGTTCAGAGGAGAGTCGCAAGTTCGCGGAAGAAATAATTCAAAACATTTTGGCTTTCAAACAGAAAATTGGTAGAAAACATGGAAAACGGCTCTATCCAGTTATCCTTAGCAACTCTGAAGCGTCGGAGAGGCTTGCTCAATTAGATGTAGAGAAGTATGGCGTTGCTAAAGTGAAGTTTTCTGGAACCCGAGAAAAACCCTATTACTCAACTGCGCGAAGATTCCGAATTAAAGTTGCTGAAAACATTGTAATACCGCCTGAAACGTTAGAGATGGCTCAGAAAATGAAGGGGTTGAATGCTGGCGGAACCTTGGATATCATAGAGTTAGAAGACGCTGAGTTTAAGCCTGAAATGCTGTTGGATTTGACAAGGCGTTTAATTGAAAATCAATCTTTGGAGTTTTTCACTTATAACCGAATAATTAGTTACTGTGATAACTGCAAGAAAAGTTGGTTTGGAACAATACACAAATGTCCAGCATGCGGCTCCATGAGTGCACTGTCAACGTTCGACCGCTTTGCATCTACTTAAAAATTTATTTGACAGCGCCAAGTACCAACGCGAGAAGTGCCATCCGCACTACTACACCGTTACCGACTTGCTGGAAATAACGTGCCTGCGGAGTATTATCAACTTCAGCTTCTATTTCGTCTATACGGGGTAGCGGATGCAGAATAATCATGTCTTTTTTGGCGTTATGTAGAGTTTTTAAATCTATTTTATATGCGCCTTTAAGTTTTGCGTATTCTGCGGCATCAGGAAAACGTTCTCTTTGAATGCGTGTGACGTATAACACGTCGATTTGGGGCATTATTGTTTCTAAATTTGCATCTTCAGTAACTGGAATCTTTGTTTTTATCGTTTGAAGAACATCTTTTCGCATACGCAAGCTTTCAGGAGAAACAAGATACAGCTCTATGTTGAAAAGGGCTAAGGCATAAGCAAGCGAGTGAACCGTACGCCCATATCGTAAATCTCCCATCAGCGCAATCTTCAACCCGTCAATCTTGCCCTTCTCTTTACGAATTGTATATAAATCAATAAACGCCTGCGTCGGATGCTCCTCCGCACCTGTGCCTGCATTTATAACCGGAACCTTAGAAAATTCTGCAGCCAATTTAGCCGCACCCTCTAAAATGTGTCTAAGGGCAATCGCATCAGCATAATTCTCAACCGTACGCACCGTATCTGCAAGGTTTTCGCCTTTTTTTATCGATGCAATTTCTGAATCTAAACCGATATTTGATCCGCCAAGTTTCAGCATTGCTGCTTCAAAACTTAAGCGTGTGCGTGTACTGGGTTCAAAAAATAGGGTGGCTAGGATTTTTCCTTTAAGCATATCAGACCCCTTAGATGAAAGAGGCTCCATTGAACTGCTAACATCTAAAATATGGTTGATTTCTTCACGCGAGAAATCTTCGATCGATACGATGTCTCTTCCTTGAAACTCCAATTTAAGGGCACCTAAAAACAAGAAAGCCCCCAACTGCTAAATAACACTTTGTATAAAACCATGAGCTTTTTTTCCAATGCCGAGTTAGAGCTTATAGGCCTTTGTTGTTGTTTGGCAACTGCAACACACTTTTAATAGCGACCGATTGGAATATTATTTTTAAATAGAAATTTTAAAAGGTGTTTTAATGGAAACAATAATGGAAAAAATTTCTAAAAGAGAAAAATCAAAAGAAACTTTTAATTCTCAAGTATTTATGCCCCGAGTATACGATGTTAGAGCACCATGCCAGTGGCTCGAAAACTGTCTGGACGGCAAATGCCCCGCATTTACTAAGCTTAATGGCAACTTTTACTGCGCACGCCCCAACCAAATCCACAGCTAAATAGTTATTTCGTCGCAGAGAGTCACCAGCAACTTAATTATTAACCTGCTAATGGAATAACTATTTTGCAAGCATTAGCTACTCAATGCCGCTAGCGCTTCTTTAAGGGCAGCAACCGATTTTCCAAAACGTTCCCTTGTTTGATTTGAAAGTTCTAATTCAATTATTTTTTCAACCCCTTCTTTTCCAATAACCACGGGCACCCCGATTGAAACATCTGAAAAACCATATTCTCCATTGAGACACGTTGATACGCTCATCACACGATTTCTTCCTGTTAGAATTGCGTCTGCAGTTATGGCTATGACTGTACCTGGAGCGTAAACTGTCGAGCCTTTAAGTTTTATAACATCTGCACCTGAACTCACAGTTAAATGTACTATTTTTTCAATCTGCTCATTAGTCAGCAGGTTAGTTATAGGAATGCCTGAAACCGATGCGTACTCAACCAATGGAACCATAGAGTCTCCATGTTCACCAATCACAAGGGCACGGGTATCTTCTCTTGAAACATTGAGTTCATTAGCAATGTAGGTTCTAAAACGCATAGAATCTAAAATATTGCCCATACCAAACAGACAGCAACGGCGAAAACCAGTTTCTTGAGCGGCAACATAAGTCATAACATCGACGGGGTTTGTAACAACCATAATCTTACTTTCAGGAGCGTATTTGACAACTTCCTTGACGATTGATCGAATGATTTGAGCATTAGTTTTCATAAGGTCTAAACGAGTCGTGTCGGGTCTTCTGCCAATGCCAGCAGTTATAATTACAAGTTCTGAGTCATGCATTTCTCTATAATCGCTGGTCCCTCGGATTGTACCGTCAAATTCGATAGCGGGCGCAGCCTGCATCATATCAAGAGCTTCGCCTTTTGCCAAGTTTTCGTTAGCATCGATGAGGACTACATCGCTTATTTTATAACGAAGAATATCAAAAGCAGCGGCACTTCCAACTTTTCCAGCCCCAATAACAGTTATCATAATTAAATTAGAATTAAAGGTTGAATATAACCTACATGTTGAAGCAAATTGAAAAAGAAATTTTAAGTTGTTTTGCTGAAACTTGATATTTCAATTTTTCTGAAAAAAAAATAAAAAACCGACTTATTTCACTATTATTACTGAACAAGGCGCTGAATGAGCAACCTTCTCACTAATACTTCCCAAAAAACGCTCCCTCAACTTTCCCATACCCTTATGCCCAAGAACAATAACGTCAAAACCATTATCTTTAGCAAAATTAACGATTTCAACAGCAGGTTCTCCATCCCTCAACATCGAAGAAATCGTCAAATCAGGCTTAAAATCTTTCGCATGAGAAACAGCTTTACTCAAAATTTCTTCATGAATCTTACGCATGTCCCTCCCCAAAGTAGTCATATTACCAATGGAATAAGCAGTCGATTCTTGAGGTACAACTCCAACAGCTAGCATATCAAAGACATTCAAAATCATTACAGATGAAACGTATTTTTCTGCCATATCCAAAGCAAAATCCAAAGCTCTAACAGAGTTTTCAGAGCCATCCACTGCCACCAAAATGCTTTCGACAAACATAAACTGAAACTCCTTACGAAAATAAATAATTAAACATCCATTAAGTCTTTTCCGAACATATTTTTAGGAACATTTTTTCGAATTTGCTTTACTCCGTAACCTACCAGGAGTCTATAGATTTTCTTTAAACAATATAAGGGGAAAGTGTTACTTAATACTCTAAAAGAGGGAAACGGGGGTTCATCAATAAATAAGCATATTCAGGTTCTAACGGTCATGCTTATTATTGCAGCCATGGTTTTTTCAGCGTTCAATTTGCCTTCAACCAAAGCAGATGAACAATCCAGTTGGAACCCTGAAACGCCAATGCCAACCGCTCGAGGTGGACTTGGTGTGGCAGTTGTAGATGGAAAAATCTATGCTATCGGAGGCTCAAGCGGTAGTGATTTACCTCTCAACAATAACGAAATGTATGATCCTGTTTCAAACTCGTGGACTGTTGAAAGGCCAATGCCTACAGCAAGAAGCAATTTTGCAATTGCAGTTTATAATAGCAAAATATACGTTATCGGTGGAACAGTAGGCAACGGATTTGTTGGAAACAACGAGGTTTATGATCCTTCAACAAATATGTGGGAAACAAAAACGTCTATGCCTACACCCCGAGGCGATTTGAGCGCAAGCGTTGTGAACGATAAAATCTATTTAATTGGTGGAAAAATATATTCAAATACAAATCCCTATTTTGCTGAAACAAACCTAAACGAAGTTTATGATCCAGCTAATGACAGTTGGACAATTAAATCGTCGATTCCAACATCTGTTTTCGGATATGCCTCTGCAGTTATGAACGGAAAAATCTACATCGCAGGAGGATCCACTGGCCCAATAACCCAACAAAGCGCCTCTTATACAGCCTCCAATCAAGTATATGACCCGCAAACTGATAATTGGAGCTCAGCAGCAAATTTGCCTACGTTAACCTCGTATGGTGCTTCAGCGGCAACTCAAGGCTATTTAGCGCCCACCCAAATGTATGTTGTAGGAGGATACTCCTTGAGTAACCTAAGCAATATTACTCAAGCGTACAATCCCGGTAATAATTCATGGGTTACAGGAGCCTCATTGTCCTCGCCAATAGCATATTTGAGTCTTGCAGTTGTAAATGATATTTTATACGCAATTGGCGGATTTGACGGCCAAAATTGGCTAAACACAGTTGAACAGTATAACCCAATTGGTTACGGAACAGTTCCGCCTCAACTTCAAATAACCTCACCTGAAAACAAAACCTATTCGAAAGTCGATTTAGCTTTCACCATTAATAGAGGCGCTGATTGGATTGGTTACAGTTTAGACAATCAAGCGAATATAACAATAAAAGAAGGAGCTAACTATAACTTACTAGGTCTATCCCAAGGTTCACACAGCATAATTCTCTACGACAATGATAGCCAAGGAAACACAGGTTACTCTAACATGATTTATTTTTCAGTTGACACCATTCCGCCAGTCATTGTAATAATGACACCCCAGAACCAATCTTATGGCTCAACCGATATGGAATTGACCTTTACAACTAATAAAGCGGTCAAAGACTTATCTTACAGTTTAGATGGTCAAACGAATATAACAATCGTTGGAAATGTTACATTACCATCGTTGCTTAATGGTTCCCATCGTTTAACCGTTTACGCAACTGACTTAGTTGGTAATTCAGGTTCAAAAACAATTTATTTCAACATCGACCCTTTTCCCTTTGTTACAATTGCAGCAGTCGCAGCAATAGTAGTTATAGCTTTAACTACAGGATATTTGTTTTATAAAAAAAGGAGCTCACATAGCAAAAAAGAAGAGAAAAACACGGTTGCTTAATAAATCGATTTGTCACTGTGCAAACATTATTCATG
Organism: Candidatus Bathyarchaeota archaeon; assembly: GCA_003164295.1. Lineage (GTDB taxonomy): Archaea > Thermoproteota > Bathyarchaeia > Bathyarchaeales > Bathycorpusculaceae > Bathycorpusculum. The sequence goes on along the minus strand of PLTA01000054.1, from coordinate 97,902 downwards.
AGTTAATCTTGCCAACAAACCAATTAAAGCGCCCAAAACAACAAGAATGCCGCCGATTCCACCTGCATATACACCCAAAATAATGAGAACAATTGCCCAACCGATATGACTTACGAATTTTGAGCCAATAACACATATTACGCCAATGATAAGCCCGAGTAAACCGCTAGTTAATGCACCAAGGGCATTTGCTGGCGAGAAAAAGGCAATAAAGGGTGACCCTATGATACTAAGTAAACTAAACACTATTACGAGTATACCGCCAACTAACGCTAAAATATAACCTGTAGAAGAGAGAGCAGCCACTTTCAAAGTTCACATCCGCCAACCAAGATTAAACAAATACCCAATAATCAACTGCCTTTTAGAGTTTAAAGTATTTGTGATTGTATAAGTAAGAAACAACCCATCCGTGACAACAAGAAAACTTAAGTAAATAACTAACCAACGCTTCTAACAGAGGGCTGGTAAATAGGATACACGGTTGATTATGTAGCAGGCGAACGAGCGGGCTGTTCTTCCGAATTAGTAATTGCAGACCGAATTTTTTATGTAAAACACTTCGTCACTGCCACATCAAGATTTTTTTCAGGAGATCAAAAAGGCATTATCCAGAAAGAAATTTCAAAAGCAGAGTTTGACCTTTGGGTTAACATTTTAGCCGAAAATGAAGCTGAAGGTCAAGAAGTTCAAAAGAAACTGGGCTTTGGAAAAAAATACTATGTCTAAACGTCTTTCCACCTGGTTTTTTTTACAGCAATATACAAAATGACGACACAGACGGTTATCAAAACTACCCAATCAATGATTAAAAGATTTGTTGAAATATTGAGATCGCCGGTCGCTGACTGCATAATCTCCGCCACATATGTAGTTGGCGAAAGATATGCGATGTATCTGTATGCAGCAGGTACATAGGTTATCGGATAATATACAGGTGGTACAGTAGTAAATAACAGTGACAAAAGTCTAGAAAACCCATAGCTCTGAACTACATCATTTGAGAAAGTGGACAGCATGAACCCTATAGCTACCGAGATAGCAAACATTAGCAACAGTGCAATGGATAAGATTGCTATTTCAAGAATCGTCGGATGCAAATAAATTCCCGCAAGCACAACAAGGATAACTAAGGAAGGAATTGAGTAAACTATTTCTGCAAGAGTCATTCCCGCTAGATATAATGTCGAACTTGTCGGCGAGCTTACAATCATGTCTTGAAGCTTGAAGTCGTTTTTTAGGTGAGATAGGTCTGTTTGGAGTGAAATTCCGCTTGAAAAGAACGTCATTATTAATCCGCCTTCAATCGCAGTTCCTAAAAGGGTGCCACGGGAGACAAAGGTGATTACAATTAGAATCGAAAACGGTGCGATGACGGCACTTATCAAGACGATTGGGTAGTTTATCATCTCGTAAACAGCATTCACCAAGATGCCCGCGAGAATTTGGCTGAGTTTACTGCGTTTCAGTTATTCGTCCCTCGCTTTTTGGCCGACAAGGTAAAAGAAAATGTCATCCAGAGTTACTGGTGCGATAGAGAACTTTACCGCGTGCTCAGCGAATACTTTAGCTAAGCGAAATGCTTCCTCTTCATTAGTCATTATCTGAGTAATTCCACTTTTGTCTGTGGTTACTTCGCCATCTTTCAATTGCGGTACCTGAGTTTTAGGAGGCAATTTGATACTGTATTGATATCTAACTGTTTTTCTCAGCTCAGAAAGAGCGCCAAATGAAACTAATTTTCCATCTTTAAGAATACCAATCTTATCTGCTAATTGTTCTGCTTCTTCAAGATAATGAGTTGTAAGAAAAATAAACCGGTCTCGACCAAGTTGTCTAAGAATTTCCCATAATTCTCGCCTTGAGATTGGGTCCAAGCCAGTTGTGGGTTCATCCAGAAAAATAACGTCTGCTTCAGAGGCAGCGGTCACAGTTGCAAGGAGAACTTTTCTTTGTGTGCCACCTGAGAGTCGGCGAGTCATCACATTAGCGTATTGTTCTAAACCTAGCTTTGCAAGCGACTCATCAGCAAGTCTCTTTGCGTCGTTGTAACTGAAGCCTCGCCAAAGAAGATAGGAAAAAACAGTTTGCTTGGCTGTCATCCACCTTATCGTCCTGGCTTCTTGAGGAACAATCGCAATTTTCTCCCTTAACTTATCTTCCTGCGTTAGTAAGTCTAAGCCATTAATGCTTGCGCTTCCGCTTGTAGGTTGAAGCTCGGTGGCAAGGATTCTGATAAGCGTAGTTTTTCCAGCGCCATTTCTGCCGATTAAAGCGAAGATTCCGTTAGTTTCTATTGAGAAACTGACGTTCTCCAATGCTTTTCTGTGGTCCTCGTAAACCTTCGTCAATCCCCTGCATTCAAGCTTGCCCATTTAGCGCTACTACCTACAATCTGAAAACATCATAGTAATCGAGTATATTTTATTTGGCTTCAATAATTTGAGACACGCCAATGCTAAGTTAAGTTTATATTAAAATTCTTAACTATTCAACAAGAGGAAGAAACAACATGTCTGTTCATTTACTCCCATGGGACACAAAACTTAACCTTGTCCAAGAAGCTAATCGGCTGTACGATGCAGCTGGAACCTTTGATTGCATACAAAAAGATGACTTAGTAGCGATCAAATTGCATGTTGGAGAATTAGGCAACCCATACTATGTGCAACCAGTTTTCGTCCACGACATTATTCGCAGAGTTAAGGAAGCAGGAGGCAAACCCTTCCTTACCGACTCCAACACTTACTATCACGCACAACGAAATAATGCCTACGACCATATGAATAACGCATTAATGAATGGATACAATATGGCACCATTTATAGTGGCAGATGGATTAAAAAGTGAAAATTACCGTACAGTACCAACCAAGGGCATATTGAAGGAGATTGAAGTTTCAGGCGCCATCGCCGAGGCAGACGCCATGATTGTTGTCACCCACTGTAAAGGGCATGAACTCAGCGGGTTTGGAGGAGCCATAAAAAACCTTGGCATGGGCTGCACTCCAAAAACCGGCAAGTTTCGACAACATAGAACTGTAGGTATCGAAATAGACACATCCAAATGTGTGGGCTGTGGCAAATGCAAAGAAGCATGTGCACTTAATTTGCCTGAAATCATTGAGGGAAAAGCTAGAAACACTTCAGGTCTTTGCATGCGATGCCCAATGTGCAAACAGGCTTGTCCTATGGAAGCAATAAGTTTTGTTAATCAAGAAAACATTTGCCGGGCGCTCGCTTCAGCCGCTTTTGGCGTCCTCTCAACTTTCAATCCGAAAAAAGTGTCGTATGTCAGCTTTGCCAAGGACATAACTTCACACTGCGACTGCTTGCCAAGTCCAGGAGACGTCATGATGAATGACGTTGGTATTTTTGCCTCGGATTCGCCGGTTTCAATTGACGCCGCTTTCCTAAAAATGATCGACTATAAAGTGTTCAATACGGCGTCTACTGTGGATTGCATGCTACAGGTTCACGAAGCCAAAGACATCGGTATAAAAGGCGAAGTCAACCCGAAAATAACAACTCTTGGCTAACCTAAAATTTTTCTATTTACGGCAGGTTCTTGCTGCTTTTGGCGCCTTTTGATAAATAAATAAGCAACAACCACAATTACGACCGCAGCCACAGAGGCTAAAATCAAGTATCTACTTATTCCAGCAATCTGCTTCCAATTTTTGCCCAAATACCAGCCAAAGTAAATCAGAATAGAATTCCATAGAAGGCAACCTGCAGTGGTAAAAGCAATAAACTTTTTCAACGGCATCCTTGCAGCGCCTGCAGGAAACGAAAAAGTTGTTCTGAACCCTGGAATAATTCGACTTATAAAAACCATTAAGCCGCCATACTTGACAAACCATTTTTCAACGATTTCAAGCTGCTTTGTTGACAAAAGTATTTTTCCCAAAATTTTGTGTTGAATTAGAGCTTGAACACCTTTTAACCCGATGTAGTAGTCAACTAGTGAACCCAATATTCCTGCAACGGTTGAAACTAAAAGAATAATCCATAAGTCAAGCTGGCCCATGAAAACTAAATAACCAGCAAAAGGAAGAATCACTTCGCTGGGGATAGGCACCGAGCACGATTCAAAAAACATCAAGATGAAGATACCAGAATAACCCCAAGCCTGAACGGTTGAGATAACGCCCTGTGTTATTGAAAGAATAAGGCTGATTATTGGCTCGCTTGTAATGGGAGCTCCTCCAATAACAACATCCTCAAAGAAATCAAAGAGAATGTACACCACGGCGATTATAGCAACAGCTATGACAATCAATTGAGGCGCTTTCTTACGTAACTGCCCAAATAATTGAGATGTCCCCAAGAGCCATCCGCTTGACCTTAAAACCAACTTGAATCTATTTTAGTTTATTCCTTTCTTGCCTTTTTAATTAAAAACTTAACTTTCAAGCCGTTTCACTAATAGGAGTCTCGCTTGGATTTATTAGAGATGCCCATTAGTTAAATTTTAAAAAATTATAATAAAAAATTTGGTGAAGGGGATTTAAAGTGAGAATCCCCGACGCTGTTTTTTAATTGAATTCTTTTCTTTCGAATAATACTAATCCCAAGATAGCTGTGACGGCGAAGTATAATCCAATTATAGCTAGACCCTCAGGGATGGATGCTGAGAAAGTAGTGGAAGTAATTGTTCGATGCGCGAATGTTGCGGTTGTCGTGAGGCTGTGAAGAGGGTAAGGCGATTGTAGAACGTTACCTATTATTCCTGCGCCGTAAGTTAAAACAAACCACGGTTCATAGCCGACAAGATTTGAAACTAGCGTTGAAATTAAAGTGAATCCAAATAGTAAGAGGATAACCGTGACAAGAATCGATATGGAACTGCTCTTAAACAATGAACTGAAAAAGAACGTTAATCCCAAGACTGCTGCAAGATAAAACCATGCGAAAAGCAAAGACTCAACGAATTGAATTGGCAAACCTGATGAGCCGAAATAGTAGAATCCGTTGGCAATTGTAATCACTGCGAAGAGGAACATAATCGCTGAGGCTGCTAAGAAAGCTGATAGCCACTTTCCAATGTAAACTGATGATCTTCTTATTGGGTTTGGAATTCCAAAGTAACCTGTCTTATTCTGGAATTCACCTGAAATGGCGTCTCCGCCGAAGAAAATTCCAGACAATATAATTACAAAGGTTACAGCGTTTCCCCACCAACTGGAATAGAACCCAAGGTTTGAAATTAGAAAGCCTTCTGGACGCCGCCACGCTACTACGATAGTTAAAGCGGCAGCTATCAAAAGAGTTATCGTTAGCAGTATAAGGAAACGACGGGACCTAAAATATTCAAGAAATGTATATTTCATTGTAATGCCGATTTGCGCCATGCTGCTTGGCACAGTATTGTTGGGGTTTGTTTGTGTTTCGACCATTTTTATCACACCGTTTCCTTGATCAAGTTAAGATAGACATCTTCAAGCTCCGAGGATGCTACTCTGTAACTTATTACGCCAATATTCAATTTTACCAAGTCGGATAGAAGGCGTTCTTGCACGTCTAAGCCTCCGCTGAATCTAATTCGCAGGTTTTTACCGTCTGTTTGCTCTGCTGATACTACATCTGGAAGTTTGGCGATCGTTTGTGTTATTAATTGGGCGTCAATAGGATGCTGAAGTCCAACTTCAACCATGTTTGCTCCTCCTGAAAATTTGGCAGTTACATTTGAAATTGTATCGTATACGAGCAGTTTTCCGTGGTCAATCATGGCTACTTCATCGCATACTTCTGATACTTCGCTAAGAATGTGAGAGCTCATGAAAATTAGTCTATTTTTGCTTTTCAAAGATTTTACGATATCTCTGACTTCACTCATTCCTCTGGGGTCAAGTCCCGTGGTTGGCTCGTCAAGAAGAAGGATACATGGGTCATTAAGAAGTGTGGAGGCAATGCAGATTCTCTGTTTCATTCCCTTTGAAAATTTGCCTACTCTTTTGTCAATCCACTCGTTCATATGCACTTCTGCGATGGCGTCTTCTATTCTATTTTTAATTTCTGTTGTGGGAACGCCTCTGATTTCAGCAATCATTGACAAAGCTTCGCGTGGCGTCAATGAAGGGTAGATTTCAGGTGTCTCAATTAGCGTAGCAACCGATTCTAATGCTTTTTTCTTTTCAGTGTGGACGTTTACACCGTTAATTAGGGCTTCTCCGGAAGAAGGACGAATTAAATCTGTGAACATTTTTAGGGTGGTTGTTTTTCCTGCTCCGTTTGGGCCTAGAAAACCGACACATTTTGCCCCTTCAATTTTTAGGTTTAATGCTGAGAGGGCACAAAATGAGCCGTATGTTTTTGTTAAATTAACAGCTTCTATAGATGGCATCGATATCCCTTTTCAAAAACCTTACAATAACGTTGCTTAAAAGGAGTACTCACCCCGAGGGAGTTTTCAACACGGTTACGTTCTTAAACGCAATCTTGGAAACTTTAGTTGCCCTACATACTTCATTATCCACTGGACCAACTCGTCATATGCTTCAGCTCCTGCTTTTGTCAAAACCACGGCGCCGTTTGCATCAACTTCAACAAAGCCCTTCTCGGACATCCAAGCCAGATACTTAACCAACTTATCATAAGCAAGCCCCGTGGAAGTGGCAAGTGCGGTTTTGTTCATTCTGTTTTTCTCTTTCAACGCCTTGATTATACGGGCGATGACATAGAGATCAGGTTTGGAACTCTGCTCTCCTAAGTTCAAGGCTAAACCACCGCAGCTCCCAAAGGAGCTTGTCTAATGAGCGAATTTCGTTATAACGTCTTGAAAGATCATTTCTTAAAATCAAATAAACTATTAAAATCGAAAACAGAGCCCAAACGAAGCCTCCGAATAAACCTGCTTTGCCAAAAATAATAAAAGTTAAAAGATTTCCAATAAGCCCCAATGCAAAAACTGTTATTATCCAATAAGCAGCTGTTTTGAGTAATCCATACAGGGCATAACCGACTCTTCCTGATGAGATTTCATCAAACGTTTCATCCCAATCCATATCCAACAAAATTTTTAATGCAGAAGGAAACCCATTGGAAAGCTCTTCTTTCCATAAACCTTCTTTGATAGAGTTTATTCGTCTTCTTATGAAGAGGACACCGGTTATTACCCCGGCGATTGGAACAAGTAGCAGAAGAATTGATGCCAAAAAGATTTGAGGTCGATCAAGCGTTACCACTAGATTTAAGAAACCCAGTGATGCGCCAAGTGCAAGAAAGATTGCTATGGAGCTCAGAACGATTAAGGCAAATTTCTTAAAAGATCGAGCTAAGGCGTTATATTTTTTAACATGGTCAAGAGTTTCCATTAGTTCTGCGACTTTTGCGACAACATTTTCCTCTGTCAGTATCGAGTTCGCGGCACTTTTGTTAGACATAAACGCCATCTGAAGTTTTATATGGAATCTTTGTTTGCAAAAACAATTAAGTTCCATATAAAGCCAAATATAAACTGAACTCCCTCCGAATGAGCAAGAAATACCTTCAGGTGCCCTGTTAAATAAATTGAGACAATAGGAGGGTAGTTTTTGGATTCAGGTTACGTGAAAATTGCTGAAAAATCAGAAATACCAATTGGAAAAATGAAAAAATTTGTATCTCATGGCAAAGAGATTTTGATTGCAAACGTAAATGGAAATTTCTATGCAATATGCAACGTTTGTACTCATGAAAGGGGAGATCTCTCACAAGGTACATTAGAAGGTATTATTGTGACTTGCCCAAAGCATAAATCAAAATTTGATGTCACATCTGGAAAAGTTGTTTCTGGCCCAAAAATAGTGTTATTTCACCCAAAGATAGCCGATGAGCCATCTTTCAGCGTGAAAACTGAAAATGACGACATATTAATCAAAATTTGATTCTTTCACTTATTCCGTTTCATTTCGCTATTTTCATTTGACGAAAGTATTTTAACTCAACCTCTGTGTATTTGGAAACATTGGATGGTACAAAAGGTTGACTGGCATTAAGATAGAGTACCGCATAAAGTTAAGGTAGGTTGTTTGAAGTGCCCATCCAAAGTGCCACAGAATATGTTGTAATGCGGATTTTTCGATTGATTACCAGGTTGCCTTTGAGGGGGTTTATCCATTTGGTTTCGCAAAAAGGGACATTTATAGAGTATTTTATTGGGTTTGAGAAAAATTCTGCTGTTCGCGGAATATTTGGAGAAGAAACTGAGGAAGTTCTAAGAAACCTAAAAGTGGATTTCATTTGGTTCGGTTATATGGGCGTAAGCGATGATGATGGTCACTTAATGATTAACAAACGTTACTTAAGCACTGGGCGCAAACAAGACATTTACCTTGACGTTATTCATGAACTCTGCCACGTGAAGCAACATATGGAAGGCAGGGATCTTTTTGACCCTCGTTACGATTATGTGGATAGACCAACAGAAATTGAAGCCTACCGTTACGCGGTTCAAGAAGCTAAACGCATGGGGTTAAGTGCGGCAGAAATTCGTGTATACCTTAAAACTGAAATGATGAGCAACCAAGCAGTGGACAAACTAATTAGGAACATTGGCATGAAGCTTGAAGAAGGTTAAGTTTCTCTTTCAAATTCATAGCAACTTCAACACTCATTTATCATTTTAAGATTCATTTATTGAGAATGAAAGAAAATGGTGGGGCTGGCCGGATTTGAACCGACGATCTTTACCCAAGAACAGCGCGAAGCCGTTCTTTACGGGTTTCTTCAAGACAGCTCCAGAATTATATCATTCCCCCGAAGGAGTCAGCAAACCCGAGCTATTTCTGGAGCCCGTCGTCTTAGCCTGTCTGGACTACAACCCCACTTAGACGGCAATTAATGAATTTGGAACAATAAAAGTTTATTTGTTATTTTAGGAAGCGTTTTCTTAAGCCTGATTTTCAGCCTTTAATATTTTGTAGCCAAGAGTGATAACCCAAATTGCGCCAGCAATGCCAGAAATAAATTCTGGTATAGCAACTCCCGACACATAATGCAAAGTAAAATAAAGAAACCATGGAATGGCAGCGACCATACCTGTGAGAATTGTGAAAACAGCCATCCTTGCTTGCCGCTTTGTCGCGAATGCTGCTGTCATGACAAAAAAAGAAATAGGCAGCAACACAAAGAAGATTACCGAAACCAAATAATGTGTTGGGCTAAAACTTTCATTAAATATCCCTATGCAAATAAGCGCTATAGTTGCACCCGCAAAAACGGCTGTTCCAATTTTGCCTATCCAGTTTTTTCCCAAATATGAAAATAATCCAAATAGTGCAAAAATTAAAGCTAAAACGCCGGAGGTAATTAGTCCAGAATTGAACAGCGATCCTGTTATGCCATTTATTATGCCTAGGTCGCTTAAGGCATTATTTGTCCAGCTGAACTGGGGGTAAGATGTGATGGCTCCAAGAATGCAGAGGAATGCAATTACGGGGGCGAATATACCTGTGACCGTTCCGATTCTCTGTCTCTTATTCAACCGTGATTCCTTAGAAAACTTAGTGGCAACAATTTGCTTTAAGAGTTTGCATTCTTAGGGACAAATCGTCTTAGATTTTCAAGTGAATGCAGTTTCTCTTTTTCGCCGATTTTGGCTTCCTGCACGGATTGGCGCAGGATTTGGATTGATTCGTCCATTGCTTTGCGGTCAACTGGATAGGGTACACCATCTTTGCCGCCGAAAGCAAAACTAAATTTTACAGGGTCATGCCAACTTGGCTTTTCACCATAAACCAGCTCTGCTACAAGAGCTAACCCCCGAACTGTAGCTGGTCCAACACCTTTTACGCTTAAAAGTTCCTCATAGTTGTTGGGCTGGAACTCGTAAACTCGGCTTAGCGTGTCCCAATTTATGTTACGTGGCATATTAAGTGTGTTTAGGGTTTGTTGCCAGGGGTCATCTGTTTTTGGAAGCCAAGTTTGTAGGGAGGCTTGGTTTAATGGCTTTGCAGTAGATTGGATTAGATTCATGAGTTTGCGAGTAGGCTCTTTTGCAAGGTCGACGGATGCTTTTCTTGCGGCTTCACTGTCTTTTGCCACCATGTTCAAAGCCGTTTCTCGTTTTGCATCGCCAACAATCGCATTGTGAGGTTCCACAACAAAATCTGATACATTATCTGATAGCCAATGGTAACGTCTTGCACTGCGGTCTTGATCACTCATCCCCTGCTGAATAACCGCCCACTCCGAATCCTTGGTTACTAAGAAGGCGTGGTGATAAAGTTGGTATCCTGCTTGGATTGCTGCGTTGTCAACTTTTGCCGCCATTTTACTGTTATAAGTGAGGGTTTTGATAGTTTCTTCTGAAAAACCAAACTTTTCACCTGCCAATGCGATGTCGCTGGGTGTTTTTTTTGAGGTTTTGCCTTTGCCGCCGCAAACTGCGATGCCGTGTTCTTGGGGTGAAATGGCGCCTTTGAGGATACCAGTGACTACTGTGGTTACTCCGCTGCTGTGCCAATCGTAAGCTAAGACACATCCGAATGCTTGAAACCAAAACGGGTCCGACAGGCGCTGAATAAAGGTGGCTGCGCCATACTCCTCAATCATGATGTCGGCTATTTCTTTGGCTAGTTTACGCATGCGCACAGTGAGCCATGAGGGTGCTTTGCCGCCATGAAGGGGCAGGTTTGCAACGCCAGTTCTGTACATTTTGTTCACGTTTGATGGATAATTTTTTGATAAGTGATTTTTCTTGTGTTAGATTAGGTATTTAGATATTAGTGCTGGGAATGACGCAATTTTGTTCTTTGTGTTTTGAGTTACTTTTTTAGTTAGGGGTTTGAACTGGTTGCAGGTTGATACTTTTTTTGACTTTATTTGATAAGAATTGACTTTATTGTACTTAATTTGACTTTTAGCGTTAAACATGTTAACTCAAAAGATAAAGTTCAACGGCACATATTTTTATCGCAAATTTTGTTCAGTTTGTTTCAAATTGATTTCTGGGTTTAAAGCTTGAATCGTTTGCAGGTTGCGTCTTTATTCGTCACTAAGCGTCAAAGAACGTCACTACCCGTCACTACGCGTCACTAAAAGTCACGTTAAATGATTAACTCAAAAAGTTAAATTAAAGTGCAAGCCGCCAAAAATCAAAACCTGGTTCTCAAAGACCAAAAGTCGGCTTCGGCGGCAACAAAAACTATAGCCATCTCACTTGATAAGGTAAGTCTGAAACCTTAAATTTAGGTTTCTGCGAAAGTTTAATATTGGCGATTTTTTGGCTTCCAAATACCTCTCATACGCCGACCGAACAGGCGAAATGGCCCTTCGCAGTAATCATGGTTATAATAATCAACGGCTACGTCGCCCTATCAAAACTAAACACCGGCTTCATCTACATCGTAATATCCAACATCGGCGCATGCCTAAGCTGGGGCCTAATAGACGGCTTAATATATGCAACCTCAAGCTCAATCGAGCGAAACAACAATAGAAATAAGCTTTTAAGATTAAAAAAAGCCGTTAACACCAACAACATTTTGGATATAGTTAAAGACAATATCAACGATTCTTTTTTAGCAGGTTTCGACGACAAAGGAAAAGAAGCCATAGCCAAAGACATCATTACCAACGTGCCAAACGCTTCTTTAGAAGAAAATAAAGTTTTCCCAAAAAAAGAACTCATGGGTTGGCTATCAATAATAAGTATCTATTTGGCAGTCGGGTTTTTGCTTGCCACATCCTTTTTAGTGTTAAATAATAAAGTTTTTGCGTGGTTTGTTTCCAACGGAGTAGGGGTTGCATGGTTGTTCTCATATGGAGTGCAGCTTGGAAAGGTTGCGGGTAAAAAACGTTGGCTCTTCGGAGCTTTGCTAGCGGTTCTCAGTATTTCGTTTTTGGCATGGTCATATTTTGTGAATGCAAGATGAAAAAATGAACAGTTATTTCCGATTTACTTTTGAGATTTCAACTACGTTCGATGCTTGAGCAATCTATTTCGTTTGATAATAGGATTTTCACGATAATGAATAATATTATTTTGAGAAAAAGAAGATAATTGGTGTAAAACTTCTAACACAATAAGTATGATATAGTTAAAGTTAGATCCAAAAAACCTGATACTAGCAGTTTGTATCCTCAAGGTATTTGCAAGACTGCTTTATTTTTGCGTCTTAAATAAGCGGTTTATCCAACGATGAAGCTTTAGCGGCTTTTTGTTACCAACCGTGATGGATTGTTGATGCAGTAGTTGGGTGCTTGTTTACCTTTTCTTTCTTTTGGGGCTTGAACCTGTTGATTTTGACAACGTTATTTTTTACATTAACCCAATGTGTACCGTTTAGATTCTTGCGATAAACAAATTTAGTCACCATTCGTGCCAATGCAAAAGTAGAAACATCAGCTATATTCATCTCCAAGCCTCCAGGAATTATCGACGGATTTAGTTTGAATTGGCTATTCAAGAATTTTACAAGGTTTTCTTTTTCACTATCTAAATCGCCTATGTCAACTTTAACAGTAGTCGGCAAATCTTTCACTCTAATTGAAGCATATGAGATTGTTCTTTCTTTTAAAACCTACGCAATTTCAATCTATCTGTTGACAGAAACAAGGCTTAGTTATGGTAACGCAATGGTTCCTGCGACTCGGAGCTTTGCACCTTCTAAGTACATCAGCACAGCTTTATCGTTCGACCAGTAGATAAGCGGTTTATCCAATGTCAAAGTTAACGTTGGCTTTTTCAAGTCACCTCCTTCAGTGACAGCTTCGACTTTAGCGGTTATGAATTGAGTCCAGTGACCAATGTGCATGACCATACCTTGTTTAATCGGCATCTGCCAATACTTTACAAGTGAAGCCTGGGTTTTCAGTGTGGTAGCTGTTTTGATTGATGGGTCATTGGTTAAAACGGCGCCTCGATCTAATTCCTCGACTTCAACATTTTTCAATGCTAGTCCAACGCGGTCGCCTTCGCCTGCAACGTCAAATTCGTCATCATGCTTTTGTATGGAGCGAACTTGAGCTGCTTTTCCACCGGGCAAAACATTTAGTGCTGAATGTTTCTGAATTATCCCGCTTGTAACTACGCCAAGAATAACAACGCCAACTCCTTTAACGTTAAAGGCATGATCCACGGGAACTGTTCCAATCGCTTGCTGTCCTGCAGGTAGTTCGGGAGGTTTTTGTTTTGCGGCTTCGGCCAAAAGTTTTTCTCTTAAAACCGTGGGGTCATCTGATAGGAACTCGAATTTTTCTAGGCTTGTGCCTTTTATGAGTGGCTCGATTTTTTCTCTGGGAATATAATTTCTTAAAATAAAGTAGCCGTTTTTGATTTCTGCGCATTGAAGCATTACTAGGCATTCGCCAAACGTAGCGTCAATTTGGTCTACGACAACGATGGCTCCTTTTGAAAGTGAAACAGCGTAGAAGAGGGGAGCTAATCTTTCAGGATATCTTTCTGGCTCAATTAATGTTACGGTGTCTTCGCCTTTTTTGAGATTGTAGAAAGTGATGTCTGTGGATGTTCCTTTTTTGCCTATATTACTACTGTATCCTAAAGCGCCTAGAACGGCGATTGTGACATTTCCCATATTCTCAATGACCTGTTATTGAACGCATTGTGGTTTGCCTTAAAGATAAGCATTTTGAAAAAGTTACTTAGATTTCTGATATAACCATTTGTTGTGCTTGGTTGCATGTGCGAAAGGTTCTTAAGTTATTGGGTATTTCTCCTAACGGAAATAGCAGTTAAAATTCACAGTAAAACACAAGGGCTAGCACCACTTAATTGCGGAAGTTAGTTTGTGTGAACTGAAAAGGTTAAAATAGTCGGATGAAGAGGTGAAAAGGTATGGAAAATATATATGCAGCGATGCTCCTTCACAAGGCAGGTAAAGAAATAAACGAAGATTCAGTAACAAAAGTTTTGACAGCAGCAGGACTCACAGTTGACCCAATTCAAGTAAAAGCACTCGTAGCATCCCTCAGCGAAGTAAACATTGATGAAGCAATCAAAGCAGCACCAACAATGATGGCAGCCGCTCCAATAGCAGCTCCAGCAGGCGCAGCAGCACCATCAGCAGCCCCGCCAGAAGACAAGAAGAAGAAAGCTGAAGAAGAGAAAGCCAAGGAAGAAGCAGCACTAGAAGGATTAGGCGCCCTATTCGGGTAAAATAAGCCTCAACTTTTATTTTTAACCAAATTTTTCCCCTCAATAATATTTTATTTGTTTAACAATCAATAATGCAATATTCTGAATAGCTGTTGAATAGCTGCTTTAATGTTGAAATAAGCTTGTGTTAACTTTCCATGTTTTTGCGAACAGTTAGATTTTCAAAAAAAACCTAACCAAGTTTTTTTCCATTCATGGCTTCTATTCTGCATCAGTAATAAATTCTGAATGTTTAAACATCTTTTCTTGTCAACAATCGAGACCGTGTGAAAAGTCTTCTCTAACTCCCATAGAATGCCGTTAACCTTAAATCTAGACACATCACAATGGCTGACAAAGACTCAAAAGTGAGACAAATGGACAACCAAACCAACAGCTATGTAGAAGGCTTATCCAGAAGCCAAACGTTCCTGCTGCCTAAAACAATAGGAGAATACGTCGAATCAGACAACCCAGTCAGATTCATAGATGCTTACGTCAATACGCTTGACATGGAAAAGTTAGGCTTCACCCACTCAACACCGCAAGATCTTGGAAGACCATCTTACAATCCAAAAGACCTCTGCAAACTCTACCTCTACGGAGGCCTAAACCACATACGATCAAGCAGAAAACTAGAAAGAGAATGCAAAACAAACCTTGAAGCCATGTGGCTCCTCAAAGGCTTAGCACCTGATTTTAAAACTGTAGCGGATTTTAGAAAAGATAACCCATCGGCGATAGGCGCCTTGTTTAAGGATTTTGTCGCTTTCTTAAAAGATCTCAGTCTTTATGGGGCACGACAAGTGACCGTTGATGGCACTAAACTTCGGGCTGTCAACTCCAACGATAAAGCCTTTACGCAAAGAGCGCTTGCAAAGAGAATAAAGGTCATGGAAAAATCAGTGAAACACTACCTTGAAGAGTTGGATGCTGCTGATGTGCAGGAAACATCTGATGAGCAACATGCCAATAGCGAGTCAGGTGAGGAGGCGAAGGCTTTTGAAGTAGATAAACTGGCTTCTTTGCTTGAAAAAAAACAGAGATCTGAAGAAATTCTTGACAAAATGGAAAAGAGCGGTCAAAAGGAAGTTGCTTTAACTGATCCGGATTGTCGGCAGATGATGAATCATGGCAGAGTTGAATCCTGCTACAACATGCAAGCAGCAGTAGATTCAAAAATCATCTAATCGTTAACTATTTGGTCACTAACGAGGCGTCAAATTTGAATCAACTAAGTGGCGTCGCTATAAGTGCAAAAGAAACACTTGATATTGAGCAGATCGATTGCTTATCAGATAAGGGTTATTTTGATTTTAGGCAAATCAAGCAATGCGTCGATAGTGGGGTTACTCCTTTTGTTGCAGTGAAGAGATCCGGAACTGGAGGCAGTTTTATATCGCCAGAATTTACTGCTGACAAATTCCATTATGATAAGGGTGCTGATGTGTATGTTTGCCCAGCTGGACAGAGTTTGTTGTTTCACTACTGCTCAACTGTTAGGGAAGGGATGGATATGCGAACTTACAAGTGTAGAGAGGGTGTTTGCTCTTCATGCCAGTTTTTTATGACAAAATGTACAGGCAACAAGACTGGGCGCGTAATTTGGCGGTGGATCCATGAGGAAGTTGTCGATGATATGAGAAAACGGATGAGGTTGCATCCTGAGGTTATGGGTGAGCGCAAAAAGGTGGTTGAGCATACGTTTGGTACAGTTAAGAGGGCGTTTGGTGCTCCTTATTTGTTGCTTAGAGGCCTTAGAAAAGTGAGTGGGGAAATTGGGTTGCTTTTGTTTTCTTATAATTTGAGAAGAGCGCTCAACATTCTTGGGGTTGAAGCTCTGATTCAAGCGCTTGTTAAAAGATAAACAAAGAACAAGAGAAAAAGCGAGAATAGTGCTGGGTAATTTCTCAAGCTACCAATCGGTCGTTAATCGATTTTTTACACGGTCTCAATCTTCGACTAAACAATTAGCTAAAAAGTGAATGAAACCTAACTGGATAACAGCCTTGGAATAGAATTCAGCGGCTGAATTGATTTATTAGATGAGTATCTAGGTGATAGATTTAGTTTCTATTGCGTTCGAATCTCCTTTCCAATCGAGAAAGCTTTTCCCACGGGGTTCCCCACTTTGTTATATGTCATCTCAGCAGGATTCCAGATGATCGGTTTCAATTTTTCAAGGTCTGGAAGATTCTTTGCGTTAAGCACATTAGAATCGACTTTGACATCCACGATTTCACCTACGAACTCTGTATGCAACCCAATTTCAACTATTTTGATAACCTTGCATTCTATAACCATTGGAAATTCTTTCACATAGGGAGCATCAACAAGATCACTTTTAATCGGAGTAAGCCCAGTTGAGGAGAATTTATCCACCGTTTTTCCCGAAGTGATTCCAAAATAATCAGCTTCCTTGACAAAAGTCTCGGATGGAATACTCACTGTAAACGCTTTCCGTTCAACAATGTTGCCATAGGTATAGGTAGCTTTTCTCAGAGACACGTAGATGCATGGCGGCTGGGAACAACAAATTCCTCCCCAAGCGGCAGTCATAACATTTGGTTTTCCATCTCGATCATAGGTACCCACAACCCAAACAGGTGTCGTGGGAACAATTGTTTTTGCGCCCAAAGATTTTTTCATACATAACCCCACTTAACATTTCTTTTTGCATGTATTATCTAGTTTTTATTGCTGAAACTTTTATGCTTACAATGGTTTGGGCTGCTTCCTTTACCTCTTCTTGTGTCATGTTTGTCATTTTGATGGCTTCTTTTAATGTAGATTCACTTATTATGTATTCAAGCGGGTAAGTCTTTTCTTCAATGACTTTTACTTCGAGGAACCCTGCTTTTTGTATTAATTCAAGGTATTTGTCTTTAAGTTCTGCCCCTGAAATGCACCCAGCGTATGCTTCAACGTTTTCTTGAACGGATTTTGGCAGCTGTTTCAATAGGACGATGTCTGAAACCATTAATCGCCCGTTTGGGGCAAGAACTCTGAATGCTTCTTCGAAAACGCGCTTCTTGTTTGGTGCGAGGTTAATGACGCAATTTGAGATTATGACGTCAACTGAGTTGTCCGCAAGGGGCAGATTTTCAATTTCTCCTAGTCTAAATTCAACATTTGTGTATTTGCCTTTTTTTGCGTTCGCTCGGGCTTTATCTAGCATTTCAGGAGTCATATCTACGCCGATAACTTTTCCCAGCTTTCCCACTTTCTTAGCTGCCAAGAAGCAGTCAAAGCCTGCTCCTGAACCCAAATCTAGAACTCTCTCTCCTTCTTTCAAAGATGCTAAAGCAGTTGGATTGCCACAGCCTAATCCAAGATTTGAGCCTTCTGGAACGGTGTTCATCTCTTCTTCGCTGTAACCAATCATTTTGCTAACTTGCTCGTTTGTTGGGGCTGAGCAGCAGCTAACACTTGAAGCACAACAGGAACCGTTGGTTTTAGCAACTTTTGCATAACGATTTCTAACTATTTTCTTAACTTGCTCATCTTTCATAATTAACTCTCCTGTTTAGTTACTCCTTTAAGCAGAGGGCCCAGCGTTTTTGTTACTGCACCACGCAGTCTATCTGCTTTAATCATCATTATACAGCATACTTCACCGTCTTTTTCACAAGCGACCACTGCAATTTTGTCATTTGGTTTGAAGCTTGCTTTTTCTCGTAAGTCTTTTGGAAGAACAATTTGACCCTTCACATCGATTGTTACGATTGCATCGATTCTACATGAGTCCCCTTCACAACTTACCATATTCAATCACCATTACTCATTTTATGTACTAACTAAACTCTTAAGTCTTTCTGAAAAATCAGATAATTCTTACAATATTATTTTAGTTTTTTATAGAAACAAATTAGAAAATTCCTACCAATCTGCTTAAATATTTGCTACCAGACACAAATAGCCATTAAGCGGAGTCTTGATGGAGAAGAAGCATAGTTCGCACCTATCTTGGTTAAGCAAATTTCTCACAGTCTGGATATTCTTAACAATGGCACTTGGGGTTGCAACAGGCTACATCTACCCAAAGGTATCCAACGATATAGGCGCTTTGAGCACTGGAACAACATCAATTCCCATCGCTGTAGGCTTAATTTTGATGATGTATCCACCTCTCGCAAGGGTACGCTACGAAGACCTAAAGAAAGTGGTTACTGCAAAAGGCTCAAAAACTATGCTCACCGAATCGCTCACTCTTAATTGGGTGATTGGACCTTTGCTGATGTTTGTTTTAGCATGGGTGTTTTTAGGTTCTTACCCTGACCTAAGGAATGGAATAATCCTAATCGGCATAGCTCGATGCATAGCAATGGTTATTGTATGGAACAACCTTGCAGAAGGAGATAACGAATGGACAGCTATACTAGTAGCAATCAATTCTATCTTCCAAATAGTGATGTACTCAGTTCTCGCTTACTTTTACATAACAATAGCAAGTGGATGGATTTCAGGCTCAGGACAAATTGTAAACATTTCACTAGTACAGGTAGCAGAGTCAGTAGCTATCTACTTAGGAATCCCATTCTTCGCTGGAATAATAACCAGATACTACTTCCTTAAAACCAAAGGCAAAGAATGGTACGAACACAAACTAATGCATAAACTAAGCCATGTGTCACTAATCGCTTTGCTATTCACAATAGTCGTAATGTTTTCGCTAAAAGGTCAATACATCATAAACTTGCCGTTAGATGTGGTCAGAGTAGCTATTCCACTTTTAATATACTTCATAGTAATGTTTTCAGTCGCTTTTGCAATTGGATATTATTCAAAACTCGGCTACAAAAGAACAACATCACTCTCTTTCACAGCAGCAAGCAACAACTTTGAGTTAGCTATAGCGGTAGCTGTTGCAGTGTTCGGCTTAGCATCACAAGAAGCATTCGCGGCTGTAATTGGACCACTAATTGAAGTCCCTGTCATGATAAGCTTAGTAAACGTTGCATTCTGGTTAAGAAAGAAATATTACAAAGACGAAGACTCCAATAATAAGAAGCTTAAGGTGTGTTGATATGACTAAAACAAAAGTTATTTTTTTGTGTACACATAATTCAGCCAGAAGTCAGATAGCTGAAGCTTTTCTTAAAAAGTATGGAGGAGACTATTTTGACGTGTACAGTGCTGGGTTTGACCCTAAACCTTTGCATCCCTACACAATCAAAGTAATGCAAGAAATAGGCTATGACCTTTCAAAACAGAAACCTAAGGATCTTTGGCAATTAACAAGAAATGAATACTTTGGAATTGCGATTACTGTCTGCAGGAAGGGAGAGGAAGAAGACTGCCCAAACATTCCAGGACCCTCAACAAGATTATACTGGAATATTGATGATCCAGCTGCTTTTGAAGGCACTGAACAGCAAAAACTCGATAAATTTAGAGCAGTTAGAGATCAGATACAAGAAAACGTAAAGAACTTCCTCAAAGACAGAAATATACCTATTGAGGGAGTAGAGAAATGATACCGATGACTAAAACAAGAATTCTCTTCTTATGCACTCATAACTCAGCCAGGTCGCAAATGGCAGAAGGGTTACTGAGACATTTGTACAGTGATAAGTATGAGGTATTTAGCGCTGGAACTAACCCGACAAGTGTTCATCCATTAGCAATTAAAGCTATGGCTGAGATTGGTATAGACATTTCAAAGCAGTACTCAAAAAGTATTGATGAGTTTAGTGATGTCGATATTGATTTAGCGATAACTGTTTGTAGGAGTAGCGCGAAGACAAATTGTGTGCTATGCTCCTCACCGTTGATTATGGGAAGACCTGAAATAGTTTATTCAAAGCTTCATAAGACTAAGCAATATCTTCTTCACGGTTTTAATGACCCCTCAGATGCAGAGGGAACTGAAGAGGAAAGGCTAACTGCTTTTAGAAAGATAAGAGACGAAATTAAAGATTGGATAATTGACGAGTTTGCCGATCTCAAAATTAAGGAATAGCTGTTTACTTTCCAAATTTCACTTTTTGGGTGGACTTGGAATAATTGACTAACAGAAAAAAATTAGCATAAAAAGGAAATTTGAACGCATTCGGCAACCAAAAAAAAAGTTTTGAAGAAAAGAAATATTATTTTTGATTGTTTTTTGCCAATTAGAATAAAAAATCTAACTTTTTGGTTCTATTGGCAAAGCTTGCTCTTTAGGCAACTCAATAGGAACTGGTATTTTCGCGATTTTGTTTCTTTCGCTAAGTAATTTCCAAGCGATGACAGGGGCCCAACCACTAATAATCATAACCGTTCCCGGGAAGCCACCGATGTTTCTCCCGGTAATTGGTATAAGCCAATTTATGATGTCGCCTAAGAAGAATTCCCAAATGCCGAAAGCTACAGCCATTGCTACTGCGGCTGTAAAGGCAGTTTTTTTACCGAATTTATTGAATGTTTGAACGGCTAAGACTCCTGCGAAGAAGAAGTCGCCCAAGCCCAGCCCTCTGAATAAAATACCTGAAGATGAAGTAATAATTGGTATATTTGGCAAATAAACAAGCACTGGCAAACCAAGTCCAGTGAACGTATGTGCAGCACCAAGCATTACTGGAGTACCAATAACCAAAATGATATCCATAATTGTCAACAGCGCCGCGAAAATCCCGACGGTCTTCCAGCTAAACAGTGAGCTGAGATATAGAATTATCAAAATAGCAAATGTGAACCCGAAGACATCCATAAGATAAGGAGCCCAAACATTGAAGCTGCCACTGTAAATGTTAAAGATGCCACTGAATAAAATGAATAAAAGCACAAAGATTGCTGGGGGTTGAACTGCCACATACCATCGCGCTTTGTTAGGTGCTTTTTTCTGTTCATTAATTATTGCGGCAAAACAGAAGATTGCAAAGCCAAAAAAAGCCGCAACTCTAAGAATAGTTATACTGTCTTTAAGTGGTCCTAAAAAGCTAGCAAACCCAGCGATCAAGCCTCCAATTCCAAAGCCAAGAGAAAGCAACTGTGCCCTTATTTTTGTAAGATTAGAAAACACATATGAAAACGTAAAGAGCAACATTGTATATGATGAGAGGAAAATTACTAGGAGAATAGTTGGAAAAACATTAATTGGATTAATTACAGTGGTGTATGCTATAACAGAAATTATAATCGCCATGAAAACGACGAGAAGAATTATGTCCTTTGTCTGGAATTGTTTTTCCTCAACCGTTGCCATCAGTTTTCCTTGAACACGTTTGTTTAAAAGTAATGCAACAGCAATGACCACGAATAGTGCAATGGGCATAGCAATGTCAAGTGAGGGCATAGTGAGCAGAATAATCAAAGATGCTTTTATTTCTTTAGTTAAAAACAAAAGAAACACCCCAAGATATTTTCATGAGGGTGGGTAAAAAAATGGATTCTTGAAAAGGGAAAAAATCATCAGAAAAGAGGTCATTTCGCCCAGTTCTTGATGGAAGCTCGCTGTGAAGAGCAAATCGCTAAAGATTAGTAATTAAATTGAACGTTCAAAATAGCTAAGGTAGCTAGAAGCGCCTCTTCAGTACGTACTGTCGCTGTCCCCTGCTCTGGAATCGTGTTAACCACGAAGTCAACTATGCGTTCGAGTTTTGCGCCTTCTGCTTTGGCAATCTCATGCAAGCCACGGGATGGTGGCCCAAAGGCAACTAAAACGTGATTGCTTTGACCCCATTTTTTTGCTATTTCACCAGTAATTGCAGCAAATTTAGTGCCTAGTTTCGCTGTTGCAATAGTTAAGTCGAAATCGCCATCTTTAGCAAATTGTACAAATGACCGTTTTTCAATACGAACCCTGAATCCCCAATATCCAGGCACTTCTTCTCGGGCTACTGCTTGCACGTCTATTCTTGAGCCAACGTTGACTACTTGCGAGGTTAATCGGTCGCCAGTTGCATGTTGAGTTTCCCTTAAAACAGCTGGTTGCTCAACTCCAATGTCTACAAGTAAGCCTTCTTTGGTTTGTGATAAAACTAAGCCTTCACGGTATTCTCCAACTTTCAGGTCCCGAAGTTTACCGCTTACAGGATGATGAGGTGTACGAAGTGGAGGCAATATTCCCGCAAACTGCAAGTCAGGCTCAATTTTGAAAAGCGCCTTGCGCAGATATTGAGGCGTCTCTAAATAATTTAGTAAGAGTGCAATAAAATCCAAATCTCTTAACTGATTAGCACGCGGATTGTCTTGGTAAACTATGATTTCGTCGACTCGGAAAATTGCTGCCGCACGTCCAATTAAGCCGATTTTTGCTGTTTTCTCCCTTAAATGTGGCGTATCAGAAATGGTGGAGGCTGGAATGGCAATTGCAATTTTCTTTTTATCCATAAGGGTTTTGTTTCCTATCGCTTGAGGTAATAACTGTCTGCATTGAGCTTAAAAGGAGCCTTGAGATATAAAACTGCAGGTTAAGAGGACTGACAATGAAATCAGAGATTTTAGACGATAAGGAAAAGATAAAATCCCTTGACAAAGCAGATATGATTAATTTTTGTCTTAATTCCGCTAAACTTTACGGCGAAGGCGCCAAATTAGCAAGCAAAATAAAAGTAAATTATCCAAAACCAGAAAACATTATTGTAGTTGGCATGGGAGGCTCAGCAATCGGTGGCGACTTACTTAAAGACTGGGCAAAAAACAAAACCGGCATTCCCATTGAAGTTAACCGCGAATACCAATTACCCGCTTATGCAAGCAAGAAAACACTTGTGCTAATAACAAGCTATTCAGGCGACACAGAAGAGTCCTTAAGTGCATTTCTTGACGCATTAAAACGTAAATGCATGATTTTCTGTGTAAGCAGCGGCGGCGCATTGTTGGAGAATGCTGAAAGGCTCAAAGTGCCTTACCTAAAAGTTCCAGGCGGCATGCCCCCACGAGCGGCACTTCCATACCTGTTCGGGCCTCTCCTAATTTACTTGGAGAAAATGGGTTTGGCAGCGGGCGCCTCAGAGGAGCTCAACGAGGCACTTCAGCTTCTGGAAAAAATTAGCAAAGATAATTCACCCGATAAACCTGCAAAAGAGAACTTTGCCAAAACCTTAGCCTTAAACATTGGACAAACCTCTCCTGCAGTTTACGGTTTTGGCGTTTACCGCAGTGTGGCCATGCGTTTTAAGCAGCAGTTTAATGAGAACAGCAAGTGTCCTGCTAAATGGGAGGTTTTCAGTGAACTTAACCATAACGAAATTGTAGGGTGGGAAAAACCAGGTGAGCTAAGCAAATGTTTCTGCACAATTTTTATCAGGGACAAAGAAGAGCCAATGGAGATTCACAGCAGAATTGAGATTACAAAAGAGTTGGTTGGCAAAGCTGAGTTGGGGGTTTTTGAAGTGCAGGTTCAAGGTAAAAGTTCACTGGCAAAAATGCTCTCAACGGTCTTAATCGGCGATTTCACAAGCGTTTACCTATCAGTGCTGCGTGGGGTAGATCCGACGCCTGTCAAAACCATAAACTACCTCAAAGATATGCTAATGCAAAACGGGTTTAGAGAAAAAGTAATAACTGAACTGGCAAAACTTTAGCCCCCGACTATTATTTTCTATGCCGCAAGTGGTTGCTGCCAAAAGGCAATTAAAAGAAAAAGAGTAAAAGCGCTACGAAAAAACGCGCTTTAATCTGTTTAAGCGATGAATTTTGCGAATTCCCGCTCTGCTACTTCAAGTGAAACTATCTGAGGGGGACGCTTAAACCCGTAAGCACAGACAGGTTCAACTGCACCTGTCAGCTTTTTATTCAAAGCCAGTTTTACGGCGCGCACAACATCAAAAAGTACGCTGCCAGCGTTTGGTGCATCGACAGTTTGGAATTTGAGGTCGATTTTCATGGGTGCGTTGCAGAAGTAGACGCCGCTTATCCAGAAGTAACTGTCACGTTTGTTTTGCAAAAAATCCACGTAATCAGTTGAGCCAGCAACTACTTCGGCTTTGTAGGGTATCGATGCTGCTACTGATTCAGTTTTTATGGCGCGTTTTGCGTCTCGGCTGCGATCCATGGTGTCAACAGATTCCGTTCCTCCGCCAACATCAAGCTGATAAGTCTCATCAATCCGTACACCATTATCTGAAAGTAGCTTTAGAAGTGTCTTGTGCAAAGATGTTGAGCCAACTTGGTCAATTAGGTCGTCGCCTACAAGGGGAAGTTTTGCATCAGCAAAACGTTTTGCCCAAGATGCATCGCTTGCTATGAAGTTTGGTGTAGCGTTAACAAATGCACATCCAGCCGCTAGGGCTTGTTCTGCATAAAACTGTGAAGCTTGCGTGGCGCCGCTTGGAAGCAAATTAATCATTACCTCAGCGTTTGCATCCTTTAGAACTTTAACAACATTTGAGTCTGCCGTAGTGCTAACTTGGACGATGGCTTTGCTAGATTTTCCTAAACCATCAAGCAATGGTCCTTTGTTAACCTTAACGTTTAATGTAGTCACATTAGTAACCTTGGGTGCAATATTAGGCAGAGCAAAAATGGCTTCAGAGAGGTCTTTTCCAACTTTACGTTCATCCACATCAAAAGCCGCAACTACCTCAATTTCTTTTGGGCTTAAACCTGCTAAAATAGGGTTGCGTAGTCCAACGAAATCTTGTGGTTTACTGAATTTTGAGTAGTATTGGATACCTTGAATGAAGGCTGAGGCGCAGTTTCCAACGCCGATTAATGCAACTTTTACTTTGGGCATATGTGGTACCTTGCTTGGCTTGTCTATTTACGAATGGATTATAAAAAGTTACGCCGTAATTTTCAGGGTTAGTTGACTAAGGCAGAGATTGATTTCGTTAAAAGAACAACAACAGTTGGTGGTAGCACTGGGTGTTGTTCTTCTCTGGAAGAAGAAGGAAGGATGGTGGTAGCACCGCCTCCTACTTCTTCTAATATTCTAATAGAAGAAACTGGTAAAAAGTAATCTCTGCTTCTGCTTAACTGCGATTTCATGTAAGAGCGCATTCATTACAACTACTGCACCGACAACAAACCGCCGCTAAGCTGTTTAAGGAAAAAACAGCGGGGCTATTTACTTGGACAAAATTTAATTTTCACCCTTTTTGGCGAGTTCATAAGAAACGCTTATTAAACGACCGCAGATTAAACCTTAGAAGCCAGAGGTTTTGGGCGAGTAGATCAGTCTGGCATGATCGCCACGTTGGCATCGTGGAGGTCCCGGGTTCAAATCCCGGCTCGTCCACCATTTATGTCTAACCAGAATCGGAGGCTTAAGCCATAAAAAAGCTTATGAGTTAGCGCATGCAAAAGCATCCGTAGAGGGACTCGATGCATGTCAAGTTCTGAAAAGGAGTTGGGAGTCGTTAAAGACATTGTTTTACCGCTTGATATCAACACAAGGTATGATGTTTATTTTACTGACAAGCGGATTGCGATTGTCTGTATGGGTAGAGCAAACCGTTTCGAATCCGATGAATCAGCAGAAGCTTCCGTCATACCCTCGCCATTCGGAGTGCCTCCAGTCACATCTTCTTATATAGAGAAAATAGAAAACACTCAGGCTATTGATCAAGAAATAAAAAACTTGTCAGTAGATGACCTCTTAAAAATCAGCAAGAAAAGCTGTTTCTACACTTACGATGAAGTTGAAGAGTTAAAAATGATTTTAGGACACAAACCTAAATTCATTATACTAAGCAAAGATTGTGAATCCAAGTTTTCTCCAGATGAAGAGCAGATTAAGCAACTAACAGAGATATTGCATTCAATAGAACCAATAGGTAAAAAATTCTCGATTGCTGGAAACTGGAACCTATTACAGGAAATATTCAGGGCATCTTTCAACAAACAATGCGGTACGTCTATCGCTTTGAACGATAAGTCGCCAGGTTAGATTGAAATAAAAAAATAAAATGCGGCATTTTTTTCTGCTTATCTGCTTGCAAGTCCTTATGAAAAGTAATGAGCAGAAAAGGACTTTTCTTAGACGTAGTATTTGAGTAGTTTACCTTCTTTGCGTCTCCGAATCAAGAAAATAGACCAATTAAGAGTTCTTAATAAAGAAACACGAATTGTCAAGCCTAAAATTCGGCAACATACTTTGACTAAAAAGAACGTGGGTGAAGAATATTTTAGGCTTTTTTTCCTATTTCCAGATTTTTATGCGTTACTTGCATTATCTACTAAGTGTGCTGTTCCGTCTGGGCAATAGACTTTTTCGCCTTTAGAAACTTTTTCGTAGCGTTGGATGCAGGTTTTTTGAAGCTCGCAACCGTCGCAATCACGGGAAATCACTTTTACAATTCACCCCTCTATATTCGCGACCTTCACATACATGGTCATGAATGGATTTAAGGCAATTTACGTCTCAGGGCTTGCTGTGACGCAAGTTTTAAGTGATGCAAAACAATTCTGCCTTGAGGAAAAAACAAAAAAATGGATTCAATCGCCATAGCAAATGTTGCCTTAAGCATAGCCAGCGTGATAAATTTCACCGCATTGCTATTAATGCTAAGAGCCGTAATAAAAAACAGAAAAGTACTTCGAGGCTACAGCATTCTTGGCTCATTCTTAACGTTTGTGTCCATAGTCGGCTTTGAAATCGCATATTACTTACTGGGAAACTATATCGGTTTTGCATTAGGATGGGCAACAGTTGCCTTCTGGTTCATAGCATTTCTCTACAGTTTAAGACAAAGATTGAAAGGAACTGAGGAACAAAAAGAAATGGTTGAGCCTTAATTGGCTGGAAACTGAATTATGAATTTTGCCCCTTTGCCCTCTTTGCTTTCAAAACAGATGTTTCCTCCATGCGCTTCTATAACACGTTTACAAACAGCTAAGCCAAAGCCTTGTCCTCGCGGTTTAGTCGTGAATAAGGGCGTGAAAATTTGCGGTTTAATTTTTTCTGGAATACCAACGCCTGTATCTTTGACCGCAACTGAAACTTGCCCTTCAGGATTGACTTTTGATTTAACAGTTAGTCTTCCACCCTCAGGCATGGCTTGCACTGCATTTGTGACAAGATTTATTAGAATTCGCTTAACAAGGTGAGGGTCGGCTTTTATTTGATTGAAATTCTTGTCCATTTGCGTTTTCACTGATATATTTGTAGGAATAGAAATCGACGATATGACGCTGTTAACGATTTCTTTTAGGTCGATTGGTGTTTTATCTATTTTGATGGGTCGAACGAATGCTTGCAAGTCAGAAACAATCTTATCCATGTAGACAGCTTGCTCATCAATGGCCTGTATGCTCTCCTGCAGATTCTTTTTCAATTCATTGTCCGAAAGCGATTCTACTTCGATTTTGGCCAAATACAATTCGCCAATTATTGTCTGAAGTGGATTACGAAGGTCATGCCCGACCATGCCTGCAGTTTGACCAATAGCGACTAAACGCTCAGAATCTTTTAGCTGCTTAGTGCGTTCATCAATAAGATTTTGCAACATTCCTGCTTGCTGTTCAAGATTTTTTTCGCGTTCTTTTTGTTGTGAAATATCTCTGACAATAGACCATATTCCAATAACTTTTCCTTTACCATCAGTCAATCGCCATGTTCTTACAGATGCAGGAAAAATTGAGTTGCCCTTGCGTTTATATTCTCTTTCAAAAACGATTGATCGCCCACTCTGCAAGACTTTATTAACAATTTTTTCGCGTTGTTCCAGCCATCGCTCTGGCATTAATTGTTGAGCAGCGAAGTTTTTCAACTCTTTTTTTGAGTAGCCGAGCATTTTAGCGTAAGCTTTGTTGCAATCAATCATGCGACCTTCAAGATCTCGTGCCATGATTCCGTCTTGGGTGGTCTCATAAAGTCTGCGGTATTTTTTTTCTGAAATAACGAGTTCTTGCGCCCATCTGTTTCGATCTTCAAGATCGGAAGCATTTTTCTTTTTTTGTCCCGTTATATCCATAAACACTGAAATGACAAAGTCTTTTTTTGGGCTATACGCATAAACGTGATACCAACTATTCTGAGAGCACCTATAAAATTCAAAATGCTTTGGTACTCCAGTTACAGCCACTTTGCGGTAAATATTTATCCAGTCCACTGAGGTATTTTTTGTTTTAAAATTAGAATTTGTCGTAATTTCTTCAGTATCCTGATTTTTGAATAAATGTAAATTGTTGTAGGCCTTGTTGCATGCGAGAAAACTCAAGTTAGCGGATTTTGATTCATTGTCATAAATTAGCTTAAATAAAGCGATGCCCTGAGGAAGATTGTTGAATAAAATTCGGAGTTGATGACTGCTTATCCCTAGCGTCTCAAGCGCCTTTTTGATGGGGTCATCTTTTTTTGTGCGGGTTGAAGATTTTTTTGATAGATGAATTAATGGAGAAGTCTGCTTTTTTGTTACTGATTGAGCAATATCGATAGATTTTACTATCTTATTACTCTCCTAAACGATTAAACATAATTTAGCTAAGAGCATAAATAACTTTGCAATATCTCAAGCGTTAATAGATAACTAACTTATTTGAAAAGCTCTTGAGCTAAGTTTGTCCTTTCTTAGCTAAAATTCAAGTCGATTGAATAACTGAAATTTCCTTGATTCGGCTGTAAAGAATAATTTAATCCCGCCCATGAAAAGCGACGTTTCGTATTTTCCCAACCTCTAAACAATGTGGCTCGGTGGGTTTTCAGTAGACAAAATGAAACTTGTTTTTCACTGCTCAACATGAAAGCTTGTTTAGCAGTCACTAGGTCCCATCCACCGATTTTGGCTCCAGCAAGTTTTAAGCCGTTTGTATCATTATATTTGTCGAAAGTGTTAGCGCCCTGCTCATTTAGAACCAAAAGCTCCGCACAACCATCTAATATTAAATCTGAAAAGTCAGCAGTGACGTTAATAACTTCAGGTCGAATTTCATAATTCACCGCTATTATTCCGCGAGGTTTTACTTTCTGGAATTCAGTTTTTATTTTAGCTACATTCCGTAACTCCATAAGGTTATTGAAAAGTGGCGAAATGCCTTTGTGTTTTAAATATAATTTTTCAAATGTCTTTCTAGCCAATGAATAAACACCATCATCAATGTAAGTTGAACGCCAAAATTTTTTACGTGAAATAGCATCCAAAACAAATTTTTTCTTAATCTGGTAAACTGAATCTTTTTTTTCAATTGAAACTTCCGCAGAACTAGAAAAATAAGTTTTATCAATGTATTTAACAACTGGAAGGCCAAAACCCATTCCTTCTTCAATCACTTCGTGATTATCTAAAATCAATACAAGACCCTTGTGAAGGAAAGCTGTTTCCATGCAATGAGGTCGAGAGTCCGCATACAGTCTTACTGATAACCTGTCGGTAAGTGGGACATTAATTGGTTTTTCGAGTTTAATCGAATACAACGGTGTGTTGTTTACTGAAGAATTCACGTTTGCACCTTTCGCTCATTCTTTTCAAATTTGGAAAATTCTTTGTCCTAAGGACAAATTTGTTATAATTGAATGAACTCAATATTTAATAGATATGATTATTAATATTTATTTATTATAATTAGATTGTTATTTGACGAACAAATCCTTAGTGACAAACGGAGTTAAAGTTTGTGCTTCGGTTCAATTATAAAATCTATTGATTAAGGTGCTGTCTTCTTTCCATTGATTAGATTTAGTTTTTAACAAAACGTCTCTAAATTGAAAATGTATCAAAAGATTGCCTAATTACCTAAAATCCTAAACATTGAAAAAAACACCGGGAAAAAGAAGTCAAAAATGAAAAAACGAGTTTATTCACTTCAGGGAGAAAACAAGGATTGACACCTTTCAATTTCATATGGCTCATATGGCTATTTGGTATCCCAATATACTACACATTGGCATATGAAATAATTAAGTACAGAAAAGCAATTATCAAGAAGACGTTTGTTCCTATCAATCCAAAAAGAATGATATTCCAGATAACTACGATAGGCAATATGAAAATTGTACAAGAGTCAATTGACAACATTAACCGAATTTGTAAAGAAGTTGGATATGAGAATTACAAAATAAATGTAGTTTCGGAAGTAAATGAAAGTTTTGACAATGCCGAAGCAATAGTTGTTCCTAAAAATTATTCAACGTTTAATCTTGCCAAATACAAAGCCAGGGCATTACAATATGCAATCGAACAAAGGGAGAAAAAAGGAGAAAATACGAGTGACATTTGGATATATCATCTTGATGATGAATCAATGATTACTAAGCAAGGACTCTTGTCAATTCTAGGCCATGCAGACAACAATCGAGAGCCAATTGCTGAAGGATTGATTACGTACCCAAATAAAATCAATGTCGGAAGTAAACTGGTAAAATATTTAGATGCCGTAAGACCTACATTTTGTTATACTTGCTGTGCAATGTTAAAATCAAAAAGTAAACCTGATTGGTTACATGGCTCAAATCTTCTTTTAAGAGCAGATATAGAAAAAAATATTGGTTGGGATTTCCCCGATACCTGTGCAGAAGACAGCTTGTTTGGTTATGTGGCATATAAGAAATACGGAGGTATCTTTGGTTGGCACGGCGGGGTTCTAGAAGAACAATCACCTTTTACATTTTCGGATTTTATTAAGCAAAGACAAAGGTGGATAAAAGGAACATTTGAAAATTTAGGTAGAATGGGAACATGGGAAAAGGCCAAAACAACATATCGAATGACAAGTTGGTTTTTTGGATCAGTGAGTTTTTTCGCCTTGATACCGTCATTGTTTATTCAACAGTTGTACCCCTGGTATCTTGCCCCATTCTTTGTTTTAGATACAATAATACTGTTCGCAGTGTATCAAATAGGATTGGAAATGAACTTTAGTAAAGTTAGTAAGAAGCAAAGAATTTTTGAGCACATCAAAATTTTTGTGGTTTCGCCAATTCTCTGGTTTCTAGAAGCTATTCCGATGGCATTGTATTTCTTCAAAAGAGCAACAAATTTTTATGTTATTAAGAAATAAGCAGGAATTGAAAGACGATAGTAGTATTCAAAAATAGTTTGAATATAAGTCAATATTAACATATTTCTAATAATTGTCTTTGAGTAAAGGTATAGTGATGACAATAAAGGCAAGCAATCACAAGAATACTGATATCGCATCAATAATTTGTTTAATGCTATTAGTAACGATGGCCTTCGTTTTTACGGGCGGTTTCTCAAAGTCAAATTATAGGACACCCATTGAAACAATCACTATTCAAGGCCTAAAACAATCGAATCCCCCGAAAAGCGCAATATCCATCAATGAAACGCAGAGTCTGAATATAACTAATTCTTACTCTATCAACTCGTCTGGACCAGTAAATATAATTCCTGTCTTGTCAGACACCTCACCCCCGAAGAGCAATAATTATCCAGACATGACCGGATTCTTTTTTTTACCTCAAGATAACACCCATCAGGGCGAAATAATTGG
The DNA here is from genome assembly GCA_003164295.1 of Candidatus Bathyarchaeota archaeon. Classification (GTDB taxonomy): domain Archaea; phylum Thermoproteota; class Bathyarchaeia; order Bathyarchaeales; family Bathycorpusculaceae; genus Bathycorpusculum. The sequence continues at coordinate 66,504 of PLTA01000054.1, read as the reverse complement.
ATCAGAGAACAACCCTTCGGCAAACATAACAGCCAACAATGCTACAGTTCCTATTTCGTTAGACGCATCTCAATTCGTCACTTATACGTATGGTGACTATCCTATTCAACAACCAAATTCGACTCAATTTGTTTTTTCCTTTCCAGATAACATCAGTCAGGGCCAGATAGCTGGGTCAGACGCCCTCACTGGTAATAGTTACGCAATTCAGAAAATAGATTTTGACGCAATTTTCACAGCACCCAATATTAACGCATTTGGGTTTGATGAAATAGTAATCTTTGCAACATCAAATACAGCCAATTATAAGGGAACAGAATTTGGCATAAGATTGGATTTGCAGGATGGCGTTATCTATGGCTATATCCAAGAGCCAAATGGCAACTTTGGAGAAATTAATTTTGAGATGCAAAAGCTCATGCCAAACGATGGGATAATGCATCATTATACCTTAATTATGTTGGGCTCAGCAGTTATTTTCTGCATTGATGGAACAGAATGTGGTTATTTGAATTTTCCCAGCAACATCGACTATTCTAGTCTTGGCTTCTCAATTTGTGCCGTGGTTCATAGATTTACTAATGGATGGGATTCCAGCGGCGATAATATGATTGTGGGAAACTTTGTCCTAAATCAACAGTAAGAAAAACCGAATTAGGACGCCCATGGGGTTATTTGAGTAGTTCGGCGTTTGAATTTTTCTTTCTACGTAGCATTTCAATAACTAATCTCCAAGCGAAAACCTGCCATATTACAACAATTATGAATCGGGCGATAAGTCTCCAAAATCGTATTTGTTGATCAATCTGCGCCAACGTTTGAATTATTGATGGTGAAACAAGGAAAATAGCTGTGGAACTGACGTATTAAGAAATAGAAAAATCAGCGGAAACACCCATAAAAATGCAAAATTTCGAAAAGTCCACTCTTTAACTGATAAAGCGATCAAGGCAAAGGAAATTATTATGTCAACGTTTGGTTCTGATATCCATGTCCGAGTGAGGAAAAAAATCAAGAGCAAAGCGACCGCTGCTTTTGTTAGTTCACTGAATGTTTTTGGTGGGTTCCGGTAAACAAAATAGTAGCCGATAAGCAATGCAGGGATCCAGAGGTAACCCAGAAAGCTCCAGCTGCCGGGAAGAGTTGTTGTGTTTGTGAAAATTTCCACGATATTAAAAAGTGTCATGCCGCCAGCCATCCGGAAATACGCGGTTAATTGAAAATTTGATGAGGGCACCATCCAACCGAGTATATAAAAAGGCACAAACCACAAAGCTAGCAATACCAATATGGCAATGAGAAGGTATATGGCTATTTTTTTCAGCTTTTGGGTAGGATAGCAAAGAAAAGGTAAGCCAACAAGTGGGAAGGCTATGGGTTTGAGAACTAGGCTAAGTGAAAGTAGTAGCGATGATTTTCCAACCATGCATTTGCTTAGAAAGTATAGCGAGGCAATGCACAGGAGGGCGATGAGTGTGTCAAATTCTCCCCACGCTGTCGTTGTCAGCAGGATAAATGGGTTAAAAAGCAGAAAAAGCCACGCTGCCCGAATTTTCTTTTCAGGTTCTCCAAGCCGTTGCATTATTTTCTTCACTAAATACGCTAAGCCAATGTTGCTGGCAATTACGGGAATTTTTATGGCAAAATTGTAGAGGAAAATGTTGGGGATGATATTGTATGTTAATCGATAAATTAAGCCAAGAAGCAGGGGCCACAGTGGTGGGTAGCCTATTATGGGGTTGATTCCGACAAGGTCTGGATTAGAAAAAATTGTGATCTGATGTGGTTGATATGGGTTTAAGCCTGAACTTACAAGGTAACCGGTATCAATGAAGGATCTTTGGTCATAGTAATGTCCCAAAAAAACGGCCAAGGGCACCTGAACTGCGACGCTTAAGAATAGAATTAGTATTTCATGGTTAAAGGGAAGTTTGGGCATAAAATTTTCCTAAACGTTGATTGAACTGTTGGCTCAAATAAAGTTAACCAAGCAAGCATATTTAAAATAGAATGTCCTTGCAAAACCGCGAAACGTTTTTTGTTGCTCCAACCATCTCTGGCCGTTATCATCCACAGCTCAACGAGCAAGGTCAAAGGCACATTTGTATGGAACACTATAAGCGCAATTTCTCAATCACCAAAACTTTGCGTTTGGGCACTGCCGTACCCTGCCCCACCTGGCGTATCCACGTCGCCGTCATAGCCCAAGCAACCGTCATCGCAGGCGCCTTAATGGTCGACCGTTATTTCTGGCGTCAGAATATTCGAAAACCTCAACGTACACATTCTCGGCTCATATTGGCCCTATTTTGAAAGCCTAAACGCCATGTTCGAAAAGCCTCAAAATTAAATTAGCATAATCGATGGATTTTTTTCTCTACTATGTATTATTATTTCCAACGAATCCTATCCAAGTTCCTCGTTGTTAGATTTCTTTTCTTCGTTCATAAGTTTCGATAATTCGTAGGTAGCATATGCTGAGAAACTGTGAATTCCTTTTTTAATTATGTATTCTTGTTTGACTTTGAGCCATTCTTTAAAGAAGTAATTGTATACTTCTGCTTTGACAGTGATGCTTTTGTAGCCTTTTTTCGGCGTTTTGTTTCCCACTCAAGTTAGTTAGCGTACGTACGTTCTTATAAGTTTTTTCAATATGTTTGTTTTTTGTTAGTACACTCACCGTTAATCTTATATTTAGTCGTTCGGTAAATTACGTTGAAGATGTTAGTTTGCCACGAAAAGGATACAAAAGTATTACAGTTACCGAAAAAGTTCACGAGGAAATCAAAAAAAGAGCCCAAGAAACCAACCGAACATTGAGAGCTTACATCGAATACTTATTTGATAAGGATACAGTTGCTAACGAAGGGCTTAGCACATAATTTCTTCTTATGTGGTGTACTCTCATTCATAGTTATTGCAATTTCGGGTTTTTTCTTGATTTCTGACTCGGGGAGAATGGAAATAGACTTAAAGTTGACTTACGGATAGATATGCGAAGTTTGTATGCCTACTAATTTGCCGCCTGAAGCGATGGATAAATGGGAGTTGGTTGAAGCTGCTCATTCGCCTCAAGAAAAAATGGCTGCCATGATTGAATTTCTAAAGTATGTTCCTCATCACAAAGGCACAATGAAACTGCGGGGCGAAATGAACAGGAAAATTTCTCTTATACGAGCTGACTTAGACAAAAAGAAACGCATGGGCACTGGCAAAAGCAGCGGCGGACCGAAGATGTTTATTGAAAAGCAAGGTTCGGCACAAGTGGCATTAATCGGGATGACGAACGTGGGCAAAAGTTGCTTAATGAAGGCAACAACTAATTCAAAAGTACTAGTTACTCCAACCCCATATAGCACCCATGAACCAGTGCCAGGCATAATGACTTATGGAGATGTGCAATTTCAGATTATTGAAGCGCCGGCAGTTATGGAGGGCAGCGCAGATGGACGAGCAGCGGGGCATGTTACGCTTGGGTTAGCAAGAAATGCAGATGGCGTCATTTTAATGATTGACTTGTCCCGGGATCCAATTAAGCAGCTTGAGCTTATACTTGAGGAAATGGAGAAGAGTCGTGTTTTAGTCAATAAACCAAGTGGACACGTAGATATTGAACGTCGTCATGCTGGTTCAGCACTTCGCATTATTCTTATAGGTAAACTTTTGGATTGCAGTATGCAAGATGTTGAGGACTTGCTCCGCAGCTACAAACTAAACGATGCTATCGTAAAAATAAGCGGAGACATCAGGCTTGATGATGTTGAAGACGCAATTTTTGAAACTACCACCTACAAACCCGCTGTGATTGTGGCAAACAAGCTGGATTTGAAAGATGCAGCCGCAAATCTACGTATTCTAAAACAGTATGTGAATGGGAAGTTGCCTATTATTGCCATGTCTTGTGAACAGAAAAGTGGAATTCCTGAGTTGGGTAAAGCGCTTTTTGATAGTTTAAAAGTTATTCGAGTTTACACCAAAGATCCTGGGTCTAAACAGGATACTGGCCACCCGTTTGTTATGAAGTATGGAGCCACGATTAACGATTTAGCAAAGAACATTCATAAGGAGATGCTAGAGAATTTCATGTTTGCAATGGTTTGGGCTAAGCGTTTGCCGTTTAGTCCTAAAAAAGTCGGCATGAACTTTGTTTTAGGCGACGGTGACGTTGTGGAGATTCATACGAGACTTTAGTTTGAGAGCAAATTCGCAATGTACTTGAGGGTTTGTAAATTAACTGTTTTTTTGGCTTAATGTGCAGTTTAGGCGCAAAATTTTAGGTTTACGATTAAATAAGCTTAGATTAAAAGAAGGTTTTCTCGAATAGCCCATTGTTGCTTATAGATTACTTTAAGAAGCAAATTCAACAGTATAATAGTTGAGGATTATTACGGTATCAAGCAATTTACTGGATGTTCTCAACAGAATAAAAGACAATATTGTTGCAGTTGACAATAACTTTAACATAACTTACATTAACAAAGCATATGCTGACATTTTTAGTTTTGAACCTTCACAAATGATTGGAAAAAACATTTGGGAGGTTATACCCAAAGCTGTTGGAACAATCATTTACCGTGAAATTAATCAATCAATGAAAAGAAAGGAACTAAGTATTTTTGAGTGGAACGGCATTTACGTGATAGGTAACTGGGAAACCACAATCTTTCCTTCGGAAAATGGTTTAACTGTTGTTAGTCGAGATATTACCAAACGAAAGAAAGCTGAAGAAGAACTATAAAAATCGTGAACTAATTGAGAGTATCATCACCAATTCTGATTCAAAAATTTTGGCTATAGATCTTGAAGGAAAGCTAATATTAGTTAATGATGTACTTGCTAAAAGCTATAACTTATCTAAGGAAAAAGCGTTGGGCACAACTCTTTATGATGTTTACCCTAAAGAGGTTGCAGACAAGATTGTTTTTTGGGATAAGAAAGTAATCTCAGAGGGAAAAGCAGTGCATTACGAAGAAGAATTGCCCATCAATGGCAAGATTCGTATGTTAACTCCAAATAAATTTCCATTACATGGACCTGAAGGAAAAATCTATGGAATAGGCGCCATCATAAGTAGATATCACTGACATTAAGAAAAATCAATTTGAACTTGAACATTATAGTTAGAATTTAGAAAAAATTGTTGAAGAACGAACTATACAGTTGAAGGATGCTGAACGCTTGGCAGGCATCGGCGAAACCGCACGCATAGTTGGACATGACATCCGAAATCCGCTGGAAGCTATTGCAGGAGATTTATATTTGATAGATGATGATGCGGCTTCTTTGCCTGATGGAGCCGCGCGTAGGAGTTTGCAGGAAAGTGTGAAGAACATTGAGGACAATTTGAGGTATATTGCCAAAATCATTGAGGATTTACAGGATTACGCTCGAGTTATGAAGCCAAATATTGAAAAATTTGACTTTGAAAAAGCTCTTTCTGAAGTGTTGCTTATTGTGCCGATTGCAAATAACCTTCAGGTAATTATTGATATTGAGAAGAATTTGCCTCAATGCACCGCTGATTTCTCTATGCTAAAACGTATCTTATCTAATTTAGTGCATAACGCTGTTCAAGCATGCCAAACGACGGAAAATTAGCCATTAGCGCCTATCGCAAAGACCAGTGCCTATATTTTTCTGTTGAAGATACAGGCGTCGGGATCCCCCGAAGAAATCAAACCTAAACTTTTCCAGCCTATGTTTACCACAAAAGCAAAGGGGCAAGGTCTTGGGTTAGCTGTTGTTAAACGATTGGTTGAGGCATTAAACGGCAACATCACTTTTGAAAGCGAAGAGGGCAAAGGAACCAAATTCATAGTCCAGCTGTCATGCTAAAAATTTGGCTCCAGTGATGTCTTATGGCTGTGGGTGTCTTCTCATAGAGTTACTCTTTTATTTCCAAGCTTTCTCATTGACTGATTCTCAATGTGTATTTCCCATGATAAGCTTGGGATAACGTTCCTTATCAAAAACATTAAAGTGGCACTAAAGAGACAAAGAGCATTCATGGAAGACGTTGATTGGTCATCTTTGCACAAAATTCTCAGTGACACCACAAGAAGAAGCATACTTGAGCTGCTAGCTGAGAAGGAAGATCTCAGCTACACAGAAATAATGGCTCTGCTTCAAATAACAAACACTGGCAGACTTAACTATCATCTTAAAGCGTTAGGCAGTTTACTATCCAAGGATGACCAAGGGAAATATTGCCTCACCGAAAGAGGAAAACTTACAGCTAATATGCTCAAAACTTTTCCCGAAAAAGTAACTGTGGAGAAGAAGAAACGATCTGCGGTAAAAATCGTTGCCGCAACACTTCTTATACTTCTTGGGATCTTGTTAATCTCCTCAACTATTATTTTTGCGCTTTCGATCCCTACCGGAGCAGTACTTACTACCGAGACCTCCTCAATATCGAATCACCAAATACCCCAAAATACTACGGTGTTTCTTACATCATTAATCGTTCAAAGTGATTCTTCTGGACATTTGAAACTAGATTGGAGCGCTTCGAATCCATTGCACATTTACGTTCTTAATTCAACTCAATATGATGATTTACTGCTTCATGCTGCCTCACATGGGCAAATTCCAACTTATATAGAGAATTTCACTGGAATGCCCGCTTCTTATATAAGTCAATACGATTTACAAACTGGGCCGGTTTCGCTGGCACTATCTCAAGGCCAATATTACTTATTTACTGGATCTACAAACAATGCAATATTGGATTCACTTTCGTATACTCTGCAACAAAATCAGATAACTGGTAATAACTCATCACCTTTCGAATATTTGCTACCGGCTGTCCCAGTCGCGCTTGGAATCCTTATGGTCGCAGTTGGAGTTTTAATTCTTACACGCCGTTTTTGGCGATAGCAGATTTGTAAATTCCATATTTTTGGTTAATCGAACTAAGCTATGGGGCTGGAATTGTACCAATCCAACCGAAGGCTAATGTATAATGATCAATATGGCGGTTCGTAGTCACCATTAAAATGGTGAGCATTTCTGTTTCGTTGCTAGCAATGTTTTGCTGATTTGAATTTGGGTGACCATTTGGCGGGATATACTCCTGGGATTGAATTTGGTTGCCATTCTTATCATACAGTTTAGCATACATTATGAACCATGCCCGACCTTGGCTGTCGTTATAGAGGCTGTCAACTGGTTGCTGAGGTGTATAATCATTTCGAATTGTAACGTGCACTGTGAAGCAAGGGCTCAATGGGTCCCCATCAATATATCCATAACGAGTTTGCAGACAATAGAAAGATTTTGCTATTGGCAATGCAGCTATAGGCTGCCGACTCAACCTTGGCGTTTGACTCTTGCGGAAGCTGAAAGAAAACAATCAATCCGATAGCAATGACCAGCACTAAGGCAAGCAAAACAGCGAGAATTTTCATAGTAAACTTAATGTTAACCATCAGACCACCCTTTGAATTCAAGCTTTTGCTTCTTATTTTAAGCTAATCGTTAGAACAAATAAAAAATGTAAAAAGAAAAATGAAAGAGTTTACAGGAAAATGTTTGCTTCAAATAATATTGCTGAAATGCAAAACAAATAGGCTATCTTTAGAAATCTGTCAAGTTTCTTAACAAAGCAACTTATACAAATATAGTGGAACCAGAATTACTTTAAGATAAGAAAGAAGAAAAGAAAGAGATTTTATCTGCTTGATTGTGCAACGCGTTCAATTTCGTTGCGCTTTGCGACGCCTGCGCTCTTTATGTCTTTGGCTGCTGCAAGAATCAATTCATCAGCTAAGGTTTCCTGGATGCTTTTGGGGTTGTTTATGCTTGATGCTCTTGCGCCTTCACTTATGTGGCGGATTGCAAGGTCGATTCTACGTTGTGGTGCAACATCAACTGATAGGTGATAGACGACTCCACCGTAGCTGATTCTTGTTGTGTCTTCGCATGGTGCTGCATTTTCGACGGCTTTTACGAGGACTTCAATGGGGTTTTTGCCTGTTTTTGCATTTATGATTTCGAATGCTTCTTTAACAATGTTAGTTGTTTTTGCTTTTTTACCCGAATTTTTGCCTGATCGCATAAGACTGTTGATTAAGCGTTCAACTATGTTGACTTTGGCTTTGCGGAAGCGTTGGTGTTCGTGGCGTCCCATGCTGTGTGGGGCAACCATCGGAGTTAAGTTAAGGTATCTTTGTAGACCGATGTCGACTACGGTTACGTCTTTGAAACTCCATTTTTGAAAAAGTTTGATGTCTTGAGGTTGAGCTATTGCTTGTGACATAACTATTACCTTGCTGGTTTCTGTTTTCGCCCGTAGACGAGTTCGTTTAGGCTTACGCCGTTAACCATAACAACTTTCCAGCGTACACCTGGAATGTCTCCCATAGCGCCGCCTCTTGTGCCTCCGATGCCTTCAACCACAACTTCGTCGTGTTCGTCAACAACGTTTAGTGCGCCGTCTCCAGGTAGGAAAGCGGTGATGGTTCTTCCGTTTTTGATTAGTTGTGTTCTGACGCATTTTCGGATGGCGCTGTTTGGCTGTTTTGATTCAACGCCTACTTTTTCTAGAACGATGCCCCGAGATTGGGGTGCACCCTGCATAGGGTCTACTTTTTCATCTAACCTAAGCATGCGACGGTTAAAGTAACGATCGTGCCAACGGAAATTCTTCCGTTTCTTTGCTAGTTGCCTTGCGGCAAATTCGCCTCTTGGTGACTTGGAACCCATACTTTAGATATTCCTTCTTTTGCACATCCATAGTCAATACTCCAATATATAAACAACACGAACAAAATTCGTCAAGTAAATACTTAATTTTCTCATCTTGATTTGCGCTTTTGCAAAAAGAAGTATACCACGTTTGATGCTAAATCGAAGTTTTGTAGTGATGCATGCGCTAAGAGGGCGGGCAAAGCAAAGTAAGTTAAAACTTATTGAACAAGCTAAACTTGGTTTTTCCGTTTCTTGTGGCCCCGCCTAATCCGATGCCATGATAAATTATGCACCTGCGGAAGTTGCTTAATCTATTTGAAGCCAAGGGTTTTAGTCTGTAATTTCCTTAAACGTTACAGTGTTTTCTGTTTCTGTCGATATTGTTTTTTGTGTTAGCTTGTATTTTTTCGGTTTTTTGCGTGTCACAAAAAGCTTAAGATTGATTTAAGAGTTTTATAATTTGTGTATTTCTTGTGGTTATTCTACCATCGCTTCAAAAAAATAACATACCTTTGCAGGCCTTACACTCTACAAAGAAACTAGTTTTGCATCAACAAACATTTTTTGGCAAAAAGCTTTTTAGCTCAATTCGGAAGCATGTTTATATTAAGAGGCGATTTGGATGGAAAAGAAATGCCCAGTTTGCAAGAAAAAATATACCACGTTTGATGCTAAGTCAAAGTTTTGTAGTGATGCATGCGCTAAAAAAGCAGGTAAACGTTGAGAACGATTTTAACTTGAGCCTGCGTTAGCTTCCATTGTCCTTATTTTTAGTTAGCCTGTTTTTCAATATGAAAAGCAACTAATTTGCATAGAAAAGTGCACGCCTTAAATCTACTCTGAAGTCGCGAATGAAAAATCTAGTGTCGAACTTCGCTTGCCGCCACATAAATAAATACGCTTAACGTCAATGTATTATTGTAAATGCAAGTTCTTAAAAAGCTAATAATAGTTCTGGTCACGGTTTTTTTGGTGGTTATGCTACTTGTGTCTTTTTTTATTGTTGAGAACGGCTCTAAACTTTCTCCACCACCTAGCCAGACCCTCTATCCAGGAGAAATCACTTCATATCAAGGTGAAAGCTTGGATTCTATCAGCACTTACCTCCAAGAACTCCGTGCGCATCCAGATGTTTCTATTAAAGGAGTGCAAAACATAAACCAATCAACTTACCGCCTAACCATTAATGACCTTGTGAATCATTCTTTGTCATTAACCTACGAGGAAATTGTCAATAACTTCACATTGCAAAACGAAGTGGCTACACTTGATTGTGTGGAAGGTTGGAGCGTCAATTGTCTATGGCAAGGCGTCCTTATCAGCGATCTCCTCAAAGAGGCAGGTGCCAGCCCAAATGCTACAACCCTGATTTTCACCGCTTCCGACGGCTATACTACCGCAATCCCACTAAATTACGCCATTCAAAACAACATAATTTTGGCTTACAAAATTAATAATGTTACACTTCCCGCCGCTGCAGGATTTCCCTTAAACCTGATAGTTCCAAACCAATATGGATACAAGTGGATAATGTGGGTAACAAAAATTGATGTGTCAAACGACTCAAGCTACCTTGGATATTGGGAAACCCGAGGATACCCCAACAACGCAACAGTAAGTTGAAGCCCTCCGAAATCGTTCAAATAAAAATATTGGAGTTCTCAGCACATTAAACTTTACAACCATGTAGACGCTATTAACCATAATTAACGAAAATGAATTTGCAGAGAACCTTCTTAGTGGCATTCACTTTTTATTAAAATAAAAAAAATTAAAAAAGGGAAATGGATTTTTGTTTATGCTATTTTATGGGTGTTTTCTTAGGAGAAGTAATGCTAGTACTGCACCGATGATGATTATCACGATGATTGTTGCAATGCCTATGCCTAGGACGTATGATTGAGTTGTTGCTTGGCTAATTGGTGTTGCTGATGGTGCTTGTGTAGCTGCTGCATTGCTAACGAAGACATGTGTTACATCGTAAGATCCGTAGTATGCGTTTGAGCCTGTGAATGTTGCGCTGATTGTGTAGTTTCCTGGAATTGTTGGTGTCCATGTGAGACCGTATGAGCCGCTTGCATCGCTTGTAGTTGTGCCAAGTGTTACTAAGTTGTTGTTAGGATCAGTAGCTGTTAAAGTAACTGTGACACCTGTTGTGTTGTTTGGATGAGGTTGTTGCTCGTATACGTATTCCATGAATTGAGTCATGCTTGCATCAGATACGGCTGGTAGACCATTGGGGAAGTTCTTTGCTACTGCACTTTGAGATGCTCCAGCTGAAATGTCTGTCACTGTTCCACTTATAACCATAGGTGAATTAGCAATTCCTTCTGGATTATTTGCTGTAACTGTGGTTTTGGTTGGACCTTGAGCATATGCGTAGAGTTGTCCGTCATAAGCGTTGAATGTTGTCATGACACCGTAGGCTACTGCTGTTGCTGTATCGTCGAATCCTAGGTTGCTCCAGATCAATTGTCCGGTAGTGCCGTTCAATGCTAATTCTAATGCGTCATGGAATAGTGGTGGACTGTATTCGTGACCTTCTGATAGGTAAAGCACTGGACCATTAATGTTGGCTAATGCTTCGTCTGAGAAGACCCAAATTGGGAATATTCCATATGGGGTTTCAGTTCCAGAGGGTCCGTTTGCCTGTATTGTACTCCATGACCATATGATATTGCCATTAGTCATGTTTACAGCCCAAACATCTCCACCTAAAGCCCACACGTATAGTACACCTGTAGTTGCGTCTGGAACAGTTTCGAAGTCAAAGACATCATAAGTATTTGGCATGTTACCATCAGCCATTGGAACATTTAGACTGTTTGTCCATACTTGTTGTCCTGTGGTTACGGAGTATGCTGCCATTTCGTATGTAGCTTGGTTAATTTCAACGTAGACGCCGTCTGCTGCTGAAGGTGTGTTTGTTAATCTTGTATATGGTGTGTAAATTCCGCCTGTGCGATTCTGTATCCACAATAAAGATCCGGTTGTTGCGCTGATGCCTGCTTCGACTAACCAACCGACTGTTTCTTCAACTGAAGTTGCGCCTGCAGTCACTACTAAAGTATTGCCTGTCCATTCGTTTAATCCGAATGCGCCAGTGCCAAGACCTGCTGTGACTATGCCGTTAACAACTGGAGGTATCGATTGTGTTGCCCATTGTAAGCCGTTTTGCCATTGATATTTAGTGCCTTGAGTGATTGCCCAATTCAAACCTGTTTGTTGCATCGCCTGTGTTAAGTTGAACATTTCCACTGCTGGTCCGTAAACAGCTGTATTATTAATAGTGACTCTATTTCCATTTACAAGCATTGAGCCCGTGGTGCTGTTAAAAGCATATCCAATTATGTTGCCGTTTGGATCTTGTCCAAGGAAGCTGAACGAAGGAGCATTGTCTATTTCACAGAGGTACTGTCCAGTCATGCCATCATACATGTACCAGTTACTTACGCCAAAGGCGAAAGTTCCGACGTTTGAAGCTGCAAAGATGTATGGACCGACAACGCCGTATTGGTTAATGTTTTCAAAGTTTATTTGCATACCTGCTCGTAATGGATTAGTTGTGTTGATAACGAACATAGTTTGTCCAGTGAATAAGTTAATGGCTATGATTCCTTGTTCGGTGCTTGTGGTTGTTGTATACCATGTTGAGTATTCTATGCCGTTCATGATTATAGGTGCATATTTAGGATCGTATTGTGAGGTTGTCCAGAAATTGCTTGCTTGTTCGCTGTTTCCAAGTTCTCCACCAGATACGCCTCCTACACAATAAGGCTTTGTCCAGAGAATGTGAGCTGTTAATGGTGCTGCTGTGTATGGATTATAGTTTCCTGTGTCATTGTATCCGCCAGTTGCAGCAAATGTGTTTGCAGCATATCCCATCCAAGAACCAGTTAATTGGTACCAGTTCTGAATGTTTTCTGCGTTAACTGGAGTTTCCCAGTATTGGGTTGGTAATGGGGTATATTGAATTCCGGTTGCTGCTGTGTTTGTTACAGATAGTGTCACTGGTGCGCTCATGCTAGGAAGTTCGACATATCCTGCAAAGGTGTTACCTCCGAAAGCGTTCGGGGCTCCGATCAATGTTTGTCCACCGTAAAAGAATTGGAATGTGTAATTGCCAGTTGTTGCTGGGGTATAGTAAGTGTCTGTGCCACCTGTAAGGTCTGAATGGAATGGCCCTAGTGTTGTATTGGTTCCATCTGGTTTGATTACATTTACCGTCATGTTTTGGGCAAGTTCACTGTCTGCAATGGGTACAGCAAGCCAAAAGTTAACGGTTACTTGTTGACCGACACTACATGGATTGGGTGAGACATTAATGAAAGAGAATGTTTCAATTGTATTATTTGTTTGTGCTTTGACATTTTGAAATAGCATTGAATTTGTTGACGCTGCGATTGCACTTGTCATAAATACGCAAATTAAAATAGCTATAATTTTTGTTTTTAGATTTTGCATTTTTTATTTTCCTTCAAAGTTTTTTAAAGCAAGAACATTTAAGCCCTTGCTCAGGGTACGATTGTTTGGTTGGGGATATAAAATTTGCCCCGAATCACAATATGCGATAGGTGTGCATACATATGTTAGACAGATTAAAACTACAAAAAACGCCCAAATATCAAGGAAAAAATCCATAAATACAAGCCCCTTAAAAAAAGCAATCATTAACTTGATAAAACTTTAATAACGATTTTTTTGAAAAATTTCCTTTGCAGCACTACGGCGCAAATTAGAAATATTTCTTGCACCATAGCATTGTTTAGGCGGTTAGAATGAGTGAGTATATTAAGGGAGCTGAACCTGACCGTTGGCATTGGATGAAAGAATGTAAACAGTATCCACGCGTTGTTATTGAGCGGCGTTTAAAGAGACCAAGTTCTGATCTTTGCGATGAATGTTTAGATTTAGAAAAAATTAAACTACGTAAAATTGCAGCAATGTAGCATGGTTTATCTCTTAGAAGCAGATTTCGAGTTTTCAATGTAGCTAATGCTCTACATATTTAATCATTAAATCTGATTAACCTCGAACGTTGAGGTCTTAAAGCTTATCAACATGCTTTTATTTGTGACGTAAGAATTATGCCTTAGCAAAACCCTTACGCATTGAAGGCAAGGATATGGTTGAACTCAGGGCACAAGAACAACAATTACTCACTGCCTTAGAATCGCTTGGCGGAAGTGCTTCAGTAGAGCAACTAGTTGAGGCTTGCAAATTTCCAGACACGGCAGTTATGCGTACGGGGTTGACTCTTCAAGAAAAAAACCTTATCAAAATCCATGCCCGGTACCAAAACGTAATTAAATTAACCGCAGAAGGCGAAGCTTATGCCAAAAATGGTTTGCCTGAACGTAACTTAATCCGGGCAGTCGAGGCACTTGGCGGATCAGCAGACCTGCAAACGGCTACAAAACAAGCGGGACTTGAAACCCAATTCATTCAGATTGCACTTGGTTGGACAATTAGAAAAAAATGGACACTCTACACTTCAAGCGACAACACACTACGCATCAGCGAGCAACTATTGCATCATGCCTTAATAGAAGAAGGCTGCGACGAAACTTTACTCAAACACTTAAACGATAAACATCAACATCAATTGGCAATAGAAGACCTAAGCCCAGAGCTAAGAGAAGCAGCTGAGCAACTGAAAAAACGCAAAATCTTAAGCATTGAACCAAAAACAACACGCACACTCCAAATCACACCAGAAGGCAAACAAGAAGCCGCTGAATCCAAAACAGCACCCCAAGAAATCACTCAACTGACACCCGAACTTATAATCACAGGCAAATGGCACACCTCAAAACTCCAAAAATACAACATTGAAGCCCCCGTATCTAAAACCTACTCTGGCAAGAAACATCCTTATCTTCAATTTCTCGATGAAGTCCGCGCAAAACTTGTCAACTTGGGCTTCCAAGAAATGACAGGAACCGCAGTTGAAACCAGCTTCTTTAATTTCGATGCGCTTTATGTTCCGCAAGACCATCCTGCCCGTGAAGAAAGCGACATTTACTACGTCAAAGACCCGCAATACGGCGACATAAGCCAACATGCCCAGGCAGTAGAGCATGTTAAAGAAACCCATGAAAACGGTTGGAAAACAGGGTCAACAGGATGGGGATACAAATATTCACTTCTCGCAGCTCAACGCCTACTTCTTAGAGGACATGGCACATGCCTCAGCGCACGAACGCTAGAAAGCAAAAACTTTGAAGTCCCAAGCAAACACTTTTCGATTACCCGAGTTTACCGCCCAGAAATTACCGACAAAACCCACCTTTCAGAATTCAACCAAGTGGAAGGCATAATCATAGACGAAAACTTAACCCTCAAAGACCTTTTGGGTGTGTTAGGGAAATTTGCTATGGAAATTGCGGGAGCAGACAAGGTCCGTTTCAAACCAGACTATTTCCCATTCACAGAGCCCAGTGTTGAACTGAGTGCTTACAAAGAAGGTTACGGTTGGGTGGAATTTGGCGGTTCAGGAATCTTCCGACCTGAAGTCACTTTGCCCCTTGGGGTAAAAGTACCCGTTATCGCATGGGGACTTGGCGTGGATCGCCTGTTCATGATGCGAGCTGGAATTGAGGATATTCGTCAGATTTTCAGTCAAGACCTTGAATGGTTAAGAAAAAAACAGGTGACCTAAATGCCTACAATTGACATAGAATACGCAGAGCTTGAACGTTTACTTGCCTTGAAACTTGCGGGTGACATGGCAAAACTTGACGATATTTTATGCAACATCAAAGGTGAAGTCAAACTTTTCAATGAAAAAGAAGGCATTGTCAGTATAGAAATGAAAGATACCAATCGCCCTGACCTTTGGAGCGTGGAAGGCTTAAGCCGAGCACTCCGGGGTTACTTGAACTTGGAAAGGGGGCTTAAACAATATGCTGTTGGTAAATCTATCGTTGAAGTCAATGTTAAATCTGGGCTTTACAATATTCGACCTTTTATAGGCTGTTCAGTGATAAAAGACATCCACCTAACAGACAATACCATAAAAGGAATTATGCATCTTCAAGACAAACTGGACAAAACTTTTGGGCGCAACCGGCAGAAAACGTCCATTGGAATTTACAATTTTGAATTAATTAAACCGCCAATCGAGTACAGTGCAGTTAACCCAAAAGATGTCAGTTTTGTCCCATTGGGATTTAATGAAAAAATGGGTTTAGATGAAATTTTAGAGCGCCACCCAAAGGGGATAGAATATGGGCAAATAGTGAAGAAAAATCCACTTTACCCCATGCTTTATGATGCTGAGGGCAAAGTTTTGTCTTTTCCACCCATCATAAATTCAAACGACTTAGGTAAGATAACTGAGGATTCAAGGAATTTATTGGTTGAAGTCACAGGCACTCTACATAAAACCGTGCTAAACACGCTGAATTTAGTCACTGCAGCTTTAATTGACAACGGAGGAAAAGCCTACTCAGCAACAATCCATTATCCAAAAGACCCAAACTATACTGCGCAAACCGTCACAACCCCAGACTTCTGCAACAGACATATGCCGCTAAACGTTGAAGACACAAACAAGCGTCTTGGGCTAAAACTTTCCTCTGAGCGCATAGCTGAACTCTTATTAATAGCCGGCTTAGGTATAGAAAAAATAAGAGACGAAGCTGTAGATGTGCTCGTTCCTTGTTACCGAATTGATGTAATGCATCAAGTTGACTTAATCGAGGATGTCGCTATCGCATATGGTTATAACAACATTGAACCACTTTGGCGTGAATTAGCTACAACTGGACGAGCAAAAACTGATCAGCGACTAATCAATATTGCCCGAGAGTTGCTGATTGGATTAGGTCACCAAGAAATCCTTACCTACACGCTAACTAATTCTGAAATCCTATTTGACAAAATGAACCAGCCAAAAACGCCTCTAGTGGAATTAGCCAACCCCAAAGTCGTCACCATGACCTGCCTACGCAACTGGCTCTTACCAAGCCTCGTGGAATTTCTCAGTAATAACCGATCCACAGAGTTTCCACAAAAAATCTATGAACTCGGAAAAATCACAGTGCCAGATGAGACAAAAGAAACTAAAACAAGAGATGAAGAATGGCTCTGTGCAGCAACCGCACATGCAAACGCTAACTTTACCGAAATAAAATCAGCTTTGAACGCATTTTTCGGAAATTTTGGTGTCGAATGGAAAATAAAAGAAACTGCCCATCCCAGCTTCATTGAAGGCAGAGTCGGCAAAGTTATCGTCGGCGGAGTTGATGTTGGCGTTGTCGGAGAAATTAATCCGTTAGTGCTTGAAATGTGGAAACTTGAGAATCCAGTGGCTGCTTTCGAAATTAATCTTCAACGAATTATCGAGAGCAAACTTAACGAATGAAATGCTTTAGAACCATGAGAGGGTTCCGTTTTTTCTTGTGGTTTTTAGGCACCAAGCGTAAATAGCGTATCCCACAGGGACAACAATCGCGCACATTAAGGCCAGAATTTCCAAGTTAGGCAAAATAGACGCAATAGTTGAACCAAGCAACATGAACCTGATGCAAGTGAAGAAGTAGTATGGTGGAGTTACGTAGGCGATTATTTGTAGAAATGGCGGAAGGATCTGTGGTGTAAAAAATACGTTTCCAAACAGGCTTATTGCTATAGTCATAAGTGCTGTTACTGGGTCTCCTTGTTTGGTTAAAATCAATATGCCTGAGCCAATCATGCTGATACCGATAAATGTGGCAATTCCTAAGGCTAAAACAATCAACGTTCCCAAAACGTTAACGCTCAGAATAACTCCGAAAAAGGATATTCCAATAGCAAGGTAAACTGCTACAACAGCTGTACTCCAGATAAATCCCCATATAGAACTGCCGATTATGAAGGTGGTTAAGCGAGTCGGCGAAACCAAAACTTCTTCCAGCGCCCAAGGATTAATCGTTTTCTGCACCAACGTTAAGGCTTGCCCAAGGTAACTGTTGAAGGCTAACCCGATAATCAGGTAAGTTGTGTAGCTGGTATGAAATGTTTGAGTTACGTTTTGATTAACTGAGCTTTGGCCAAGATAAGCAAAGGATAATGCCCCGAAAATAGCGGTAAAAACCAGTAGTGCAACGTTTGTTTTGTAGGTTGAAAAGCTTACAATATCACGCTTCATGAAATACCAGATTTTCTCAAGCTCAGCCAACGCGCCCATGCAATCACACCTTCCTCGTTAATTCAATAAATGCATCTTCAAGGCTTGGTTCTTCACGCCTAAAGTTGACAAACTTGATCTTTTGTTCAAACAAGAAACCAAATATTAAGGGCAATTGATCAACGTTTTGAAGCTGAACACATAAGCCCTTTTGGTTAGGTGTTATGTCTTGGTCAATTTTTTCAGTTATATCTATTACGCCTTGGATTGACCGCATTTTCTCGATTTGGGCATGTGTAATTTCTTCAAGTATTAGGTAAATTAATTCATCTTTTTTGATTTTATCTCTCAAAGCCTCTGGAGTATCGCAGGCAATAATTTTTCCCTGTTTGAGTATACCGATTTTAGTGCAGATTTGCGCTGCCTCTTCAATATAATGCGTTGTATAAAGCACGGTTTTGCCTGTTTCTTCAACAGTTTTTCTAATAAAATCCCTGAGGTTTCTTGAAGAAATGACGTCTAAACCAGCCGTCGGCTCATCGAGAAGTAATACCGGCGGATCTGGAAGTAATGTTCGGGCTAGACTAAGTTTTCTTTTCATTCCTCCAGAATATTTTTGATAGAGTTCAAAGACACTGTTTTCTAAGCCCACAAGTTTTAAAACTTCCATAATACGTGCTTGACGTTTCTGTCGTGGTACGTTATATATTGCAGCAAAGAACTCTAAATTTCTATATCCGTTAAGTCTCCAAAAGAAACCTCTTTCGCCAACACTAAACAGAGTACCTAATGAACGTTTAACCTTCATTGGTTCCTTTACTATATCGTAACCATTGATAAACGCCGATCCACCATCGGGAGGAAGAATAGTGCAAAGCATTTTTACAAGAGTTGTTTTTCCCGCTCCATTAGGACCAAGAAGACCAAAAAGCTCACCTTTCTTAATTTCAAAAGAAAGATTATCAATTGCATTCACGGAAACAGTGTTACGGCTAAAAAATCTTGCGCGTGAATCATGAGATTTTGATTTAAATGTTTTCGTAAGATTAATCGTTTGAATTGCATTCTCGTTTTGCAACATTAAACCTCATAATAATCTATTAAACTAGCTAAAACAATAATCGGTTATTATTTCAGTTAGCCCTTGCAAACAATTAAGCATTTCTAATGTTAGCTTAAAATTTATGTATAAACGGAATAAGCTGCTGTGCATTCTCGAATTTTTCTTCTAATGACAGCTGCAAATAGGCGCCATAACGGTTACGGTAGGGTTCGCCTTTACGTGAGAATAAAGTCAATATTTTTCTGTCGTGATTAATTTTGAAACCCATATTGCTAGCTTCGTGCCCTCGTATCAAGATTTTAGTGTTCAATCGGTCAAGAACCTCGTTGGTTACTTTTTTGCCAAAAAGTTTTCCTGCACCTCTTGGAGAAAGAGACACGCTTTGTACTTTTTCGTCTGGGTCGTTCCAAAGTATGTCTTCAAGGATTGAGCTGTGGTTTTCTTGTGCTTGTGCGATGTCTTGGATACTGTTCATGTTAGTGGAAATGCCTCCATGTAGCATCAAATATCGATCCTTTACATATACGGCATTGTAAAGGCAATCATGCAAAGAACGTATTCTGTCGTAAGCCTGCTTCCAAGTTTTGCCAAATCTATTTTGAAAATTAATTGGCAAATCGTGAGGAACACTAAGTAAATCTTTTGGCGCTTCATGATTTCCACGTAAAAGCACAATTTGCCTAGGAAAAGCAAGTTTAAGCTTGAGAATCAGGTAGTATGTTTCAGGTGATTTTTCGCCCCTGTCACCGTAATCTCCCAAGAAAATCATCGTTGCCTCTTGGGTATTGCGCATTTTCTCGATAAACCCGCTTGTTTTAAAGATTTCAGTGAGGCTTTCAAAGTCACCGTGCAAATCGCCAATTACTAATGCTTCACCTGATGGTTCAAGATTGACTAAACGGTCTATTACTGTTATATTACCCATCTGTCCCTTTTCTTTCTGAAGCAACGATTGGGCTTTTTCCGCAGTTTCGATAAAACCGCTACTTTGAATGTTTAACGCTTCTTTGACAATTAAAGACAAGTCCAAAAAACAAGCACACGGCACCTAAGGGATTTGAACTTTCATATTGATTGAGCTCAGAATGTTTCTTTCAATTATCCGCTTCATGTTCTTGATTTTATCTTCAGCTTCAGTGAAAGCACTTTGTTTAACAGCTTCCTGAGTTTCTATGCTTATTTTTCTTGTTTTAAGAACATCAAGCTGCTCTTGAAACAATTGGAGGTTGTTTTTTATCTCGTCCAATTGATCTGAAGACAAAAGAAGCTGCTTTGTATTTGCAATTTCCAAACACCTGATTTGAATTTGCGAAAGTGAATCGTGTCCAACTATTTCATTTATTGATTGCTGAGCTTTCCGCGCTTTATCCTGTTTTAATTTTAATTTGTCTTCTTCAATTAAACGTTCGAGTTTTTGCAAAATTTCTTTAAGCTCGGGATAACAAGGTTTCTCACTCGTTAAAGCATCAAAAGGTTTTTCCAAATACTGAATAACTCTTTTAAGTTCATCAGGAGTTACTCCTGCCCCGCCGCCTGTAGTCGCTAAAGCTTGCATTTTTATAAACGGTTTTTGCAAATGCCGCAACGAATTCTTCAATTCATTGTTTAACGTCTCTATTTCAATATTTACCGTGTTTAGTTTGTCAATTGGTCCTTTTGTTGTCAATTCACTAATTTTTTGTTCCAGCTCAGCGATTTCTTTTTCTAGTGGCATGCGCGCGTTTTTTATGTGTTCTTTTTCTTCTCCTATTATTACTATTTGTTTTTGGATATTTTGTAGCTCGTTTAGGAGTTGAAGAGATTCTTCTATAGTTTTAGTTTTAACATATTCTTTTGTGACAAAATCGTTAAGGGTTTCATAGGAAAGTTTAGCTCTTTCGTAAATTGCTAAAAACTTTCGCCTATCCATAATAAAGAAAGGTGAGATTCTTGGAAACCAATTTTTGATATCTATGTCGTTTACTAAAATAATTTTTTGAATTTCCTGTGTATACCTACTTAAAGAGTCATATGAAATTTCTTCCGGAGCATTAAGTTTTTTGAGACGGTCAAGGAACAAATGAGAAAGCTTGTTTAAAGCTCTGGCTCTATTGTAAACTTTCATATTTCGTCTGTCGATTTCTCGTGTACTGTTGTCTAAAAGCATCTTGCTGACTTCAGTGACGCTTTGGATCGCCAAGTTCATTTCGTCCCTTAATTTTTTGGCTTGGGCATGAACTGGCGAGAGTGTGGATTTGGTTTGGTCTTCAAGCCAATGTTTTACCTCGTTAGCTGAAGAGAACTGGATTGTTTCAGTCAATAGGATTCACTGTTGTATCAATTGTTATGATTGGCTTATTTATCAATTTTAGCCTATATTTAACCCAAAGTTCTGTAAAGTGTTTGACTGTTCATTCTTTCTGTCAAAAATCGTCTGCTATAAACAAAACAATATTTGAGTAAAGATGAATTTTTTCTTATTCTAACTTGGTTCTTTTCTCTAATTCGTTTATTAAGTGTGAAAAGTTTGCTTGATTTAGAGTTACACCAGTGACCCACTCATTATTCAAATAATCCACAAATGCACATTTGAGTCTTGTTTTGTGGCTTACTTCTGTTTCTTCTGCGTACCATACACCTTTTGCCCAAACACCTTTCTCCCAAACGCCTTCATAAATTGACTCAAATTCACTTCCGAGTGCTAAAATAGCTTCTTCACATTTATTTTCATGGCTTCTAAAAACTTTATTGTTAACAAGCACTTTATCGCTAGTAGCATTTGCTAAAGATTGTTTTAGCATCTTTATTTTACCATATTCTTCTAATGCAAACTCAAAATATATGTAGGCATGGCATATTTTGCCTATTGCCAAAATCGTTTTACTTTCTTTGAGAAAATCAAAGATATTTTCCTTACACTTTTCAAAACCTTTTGGAAATTCACTTACTGGAATTTCTCTGAATGTTTGTTTAATCGGCTTACAGCGACTACTTGTGCTAGGTTGGTTTGTCATTGGTAATTATTCTCCTTCTCTGATTTAGATATTCAAGTAAAACCACAAAAAGGCGAAATTAGATAATCAAAGTCATGACAACACTATTTTTCTTTCAGATAATATATATTCGAATCTTTCACGATTGTAACCTATATCAGAGCAACTTTGTTCTTATTTGCAATAGCCATTACGTTATACATGGTGTATCTTAGATTAAGAAAAGACTGTGAGAAAGAAAATGTCAGCAATAAGCATACCTCAATACACGCTAATTGGTTCAGCATTTGCAGTAAGCTGGGTTGTTGTGGATTCTCTTGCAAATTTGCTATTAATGAAACATCAAAAGGGTTGCAGACTTAGATTCATAGGTGCAAGATGGTTAAGAAGAAAAAAAGCAATAGAAGTCGCTTTTCTCCAATTTCTAATTGCTTTCATTGCTTCATTTTTTATTCAAGATTTTTTCGTTAAATTATTTTCCCAAGCGTTTGAATACATAATACCTATTGTCTTTAGCACTTTTGGCATTCTCTATCTATACATTTTGAGTACATTACCCTATCAAATAACTCCAAAACGTTGTTTACCAAGCATAATCCTTTTTGTCGTTGCAGGTCTTTTATTCTACGGAATTTTTAGATTAACATAGCTTATCTTTTTTGTTTGTTATGTGACAAAGACTTCACAGAACCCTTTTTCGCTGTGGTTTATCTGTCGAGGTTCAAACGGCTTTTCAGGTTCTTTTGTTGGTAAACTAATGTTTATTTCAAATATTGATTCGAGGTTCATAGGGCTTAAGTTGCTACGTAAAACAGTATATTTGATGCAGAATGAGGAAAAAACCGACATCCGAGAACGATATGGTTGAATTGGTTGTAGAAGAAGCTTTTGTGTCTTTTAGTGGAACGCAACCCGAGTCCGAACATGTTTGTTTTGATGGACAGGAATGCTTTCGCAAATGTATATGTGAAGGCTGTGGGTTGAACCCGAGGAAGCGTTAAACTAAGTACAAACATGGTAGGTGAATAGAAATGGGATTAGAAATGGTAGCATTTAAAGTGGTTATCGCTGGAAACACCGTTGAAGTTGTTACATTAGGAGACACCAAGGAAGCCCTAAGAAAAAAAGAATCTGTCTTAAAAAGACAAAAGGAAAAATAATTTAGTTATCAACATAGGTGACGATTTTTCACATGGAGAACAAAATTGGTCAGGTGACGAGAACTTCACAGAACCCTCACGACTGTTTACACCGAAAAACCATCCACCGAGAAGTTACCAGAGCCCTCAAAAGAAAAATACTACTACGATAAACAAAGCTCTAAGTGAAAAATGTGCCAAAAGAGTGGAAAGACCTTTCCGTTAATAGAGGACAAATGCTCGAAGGTATTAAGAAGTGTAAAGAGAACATAACTGATTATCTTCTAGAAACCGAATTGTTGATGTCTCAAGGAAAGATAGGTCATGCGCTAATACTAGCTGAATTTGCTATAGAAGAATTTGGAAAAATACTTGTAATTAAAAGAGCTTTTGAATTAGACCAAAATGACCCATTCGTAATCAAGGGTAAAAAGTTTTATGACCATGTAACAAAATCAAGAAAAGCATGGGCAGTTTTAGATAAAAAGTTCAAGATATTGTATGATGAAGGCGTTTGTTTGCCTAATACAATTTTTGAGCGTGGCGTAGCCATTGAATACACATTAGCAGACCACGAAGGACGATTAAGAAGTGCTTTTGTTGATTACTGTTCAGGTCAATGGCTTTTGGAAAATAACGTTAAAGAAGCCTACCTGAGAAATCTTATCGCTGAAATAAGAAACAAATTACAGACCCTTTAGTATATGTGAACAGACGATTTTTGACAGAAAACCGTAACAGACGTAAACTTTACAGAACCTAACCCAATTATACACTCTTTTTTGAGTAACTACTCTTAAATAGCTAACGCTGACATTCAACAAATGGACGCGCAAACACTTGAACACTAAAACGCTCGCATTGATCATAATCTTTGTAGCCTTAACTACATCCTTAAACATTGCGGGACCAAAAATTCCAGCACCCTACGCCCCCTTCCTACTTTATCAACTTTGGGAAATACCAATAGTTTTAGCATTCCTAATAATTGGCCCAAAATCTGGTGTAATAATTACTGTGATAAACACGCTGATTCTTTTTGCAGTTTATCCAGGTGCATTACCCATAGGACCATTTTACAACCTCATTGCAGTATTCTCAATGTTGCTTGGGATCTACTTACCATATAAATTAGCCAATCTCAGCTGTAAAAATGAAAGCCTCAGCAATTATCTACGACAGCATACAAAATTAATCACAGTATCAGCAACTACCCTTGGAATAACAACCAGAGTAATTATCACAACAATTGTAAATTACTTTACCATACAACAATCATATCCCATAGGCTTCTCATTTAGCCAAGGGGCAGCTTTGGGTTTTCTGCCACTCAGTGTACTTTTCAACGCGACAGTTGCATTGTATACCATACCAATCGCGATTGGAATAGCAATAGCTGTCTCATCAAGATTTAAACTATAAAATAAAGATAAAGAATTTAGAAGCCTAAGGATTGAGTTAACACCTTAGGATTAATTTGACCAGCTTTGAATGTTCTGCCCGTCTTGGCATTGTTTATGATTATTACTGCTGGAGCGAATAAACCATGGTCAATTTTGTAAAAGTCTTTATCTGCTTCGCGGAAAATCTGTAGAAATGGTTTGCCATAATCTTTTGAAGCCATAGATGGTGCCTGAGCAATGATATTCTGTAATCCAGCCTCATCATCATAGTCGACTGTGCAGTAAACCGTTCCGCCATAAAGGATAGCATCATTTGTACGTGCCATTGCCACTTCAAAGTCTGTGCCAAGCGGCGGAATTGGAGCAAACCCCAACGCATAACGAATCACCTTAGGGCTTAAACCAAGAGTACGAAGTTTGTGAATACCAACCTCAACCACTCTGCCAGCTACTTGAGTTAAACCAGCGATGGATGCAGTTGGGGCAACAACAACGATCAAGTTTGGCGCTGAAATGTTGCTGGCAGTTGTTACTTTCTCAATAAGTGCATCAGAAGGCAAACTATTACTTTCCAACGTAAGTACGGCTTTGTCGCTTACGTCTTTATAGCCTATTTCTTCGAAAACATCCTTAGGTTTTAATGCTAGGGCACGAACTGGACCTGAACCTATTGCAATTGAGTCTCCGTCTTTTATGCGCCAACCGGCAAACTGTGAACCCAACATTGCAATAGCCGGGTAATCAGAGCTAACAGTTATTGAAGGAAAAGTTAAGTCACCATAGGTTTTAAATCCTAACTGGACTTTGCCTGCGCCACCCATGCATAATTCTGTCAGTTTTTTTCCTGCTTGAAAACCGCCAGAAGCTTTAACACCAGCGTCCACAACGGTAGCTCCCGCAGTTGTTTTTGAAATGGTTACTCCATAAAAATCTGGATTATCAATAAATTTTTGGGCTATTTTCCAAGCCATTTGATTTACGCTTAAAGCTGCCATAACTTTTCACTTCAAGTATGCTTACTGTTGACTTGTTTTTTCATATTAACTTAACGCTAAAGAATCGTGCTATTTTAAGGTCTAAATCCGCTGAGGGTGCAAAGCGCCAACGCTGTAGCAGTTAAATCCGCAGTTGTTCCAGGATTACATTTGTTTTGGGATAAACGCAGTTTTTTATCAAACTCTTGAAGACTCTTTTTGCCTCGATCAGTTTCTAACCCGCCAAGCGCCAAAATAGCTTTAGCGTCAGATGACACTTCAGCTGCTTTTTCTTTGCCAACTTTTCTGGCAATAAATGTATCCGGACGCTCTGAGAGAATTTTAAGAAAAGTATGAACGACCGCGGTGTTCAAAGGTTTACTTTTTAGTTGATCCATCAAGTACGGATATGCTAAATCGAAAGTTACGGGATAATTGTTTACCCATTCAACACCGATATCGTCGTATGCTGACGCTATTTTGAAAACCTCAAACAAAGTCACATTTTCTTTCAATAAACGTTCCTTGGAGTTTGGGTCGGTTACATCAAGGTCGGGTGCGTCGTTGAGACCGCTTGGGTTGGCAATGTCAACGGCTTCGTAGAGATGTACTGAATCCCGTGCTGTTGTCGATTTAACTACTAAATCAATATTTTTGCGCAAAACAGAAAATTCAAAATGATAATTTTTGTGGGTAGACGTCATACCTGCCGCAACGGCAATGGGAGCAAACAGCATTATCGTGCCAAGAATTGTGTTTCCACCGTGCTGCCAAGCATTAACGTCGCTGACACATGTCTTAATTAGTTGACCTAAGCCAACCTCACCAATTTCAATTTTGTTTTCTGCAACTAAACCTCCACGATAAGCTTCCTCTCGCAATGATGGCCCTGCGGCAACGGCTGAAGCTAAGAAATGCTGGCATGTTGTTCCTTCAAAACTTGATGTGAGATTAACGTTACCTGGTTTGTCTGCGCTAACTTCAAGCAGTATAGCTAGCTCCAGACATTTGCGGATGTGTTCGGCTTTTTCGTGGTTATTCATTTATGTTCAGCTTATTTGGTTCTTGGAGCTTTTATTTTAAGTTTTTAAAATAATAGATTGGGAAAATAGTTCTAAGATTGTCTATGTCTAAGTCTATTATTTTGACTATTGTTTACACTTACAGCTATTTTTGTGCAGTATGTTTATATATAGCTTTTTTGCCTAAACAAATGTAAAATATGTGGATGTGAGATTGTTTGGGCTTCAACTCTGGAAAAAGCCTATTGAAAGAATTAGATGCTGTTGACCTGCAAATTATCCGTGCGTTAGAGGAAGATTCACGAGTAAGCTTACGCAAACTTGCTCATAAAATTGGGTTAACGCCGAATATTTTGCATAACCGCATAAAAAGTTTAGAACAAGAAGGCATAATTTTAGGTTACGCGCCGATTGTCGATTCCACGCAAATGGGGTACGCTCTAACGGCTATTATAATGATTCAGGTTGAAGGTGGACACATGCTTGAGGTTGAAGCCGAAATTGCCAAAGAAAACAATGTCCTTTCAGTTTATGACATCACTGGAGAGTATGACGCAATTGTCTTTGCCAAGTTTCGAGACAATGCCAGCCTAAATGGTTTTCTAAAAAAACTGTTGGCCGAGCGTTTCATAAAAAGAACCACTACATTAGTCGCCCTAAATGCCGTTAAAGAATACAGTAAGATTATCTAATTTGAAAATATTTTGAAAAAAAAACTGGATTTGAGTATAAATTTTATTCTTGCAAGCCACCGTTATAGACACATTAAAAATTAAAACGCGAAAGCTCCAAGATAGCTTAACGCTTATATTATAAACATTTTATATTTGACAATCAAGTATTCTCGTTGGCGTTTGGGGTTAAAATGGCGTTTAGATTGAAAAGTCTCAAAGGGATCTTAGTTGTAGGAGAACGAAACATTTTCAGCGAGCTCGCTCAAATCGTCGACATCGCAACGCAAGAAAATCTTTTGGTTTTAAAAATGTTCAAGATGGATTATAAAGAAAATGAGTTACGTCAGCTCCTGCATGAGGTACAGATATTGGAGAAAAAATCTGATGACATAGCTTTCAAAATAAGCGAAGATATAACAGGCGGAGCAATCAGTCCCAACGTAATAGATAATCTTCTTGATTGTGTTAAAGTAGCTGACAACATCGTTGACACTTATTATTACATAGGCAGGGAGATAGCTCGAATGGCGAGAGCCTACGCCGCAGACTTCCAAAAAAACCCCACTAACTGGGACTCGGTTTATGAAAACATGATTGCCCTCGCAGAAAAATCGCTCTCAAAACTCAAACAGGCACTTACCTCATCCAACATACAAGAGATTTTGGAGATGAGAAAAGAAATTGAAGCTATCGAGGAACAAGGGGACGACGTAAAAGATGCAGGATTTGACAGATTATACAGCATAACATCGAAACTGCATTATTTAGAATTCTTCCATTACTCTGAACTTCTGCATAAAAGCGATGACGTGCTTGATTCTTGCGAGGACTTCTCTGACTTGATAGTTTCAGTAGTTTCATCTATACTTAAGTGAGAAGTATGTTTTGGCTTTCAATTGCCGTTCTTTTATTAACTTTTGTCGCGGTTATGTTAGTTTCAGGCAACAACTTATCAGCTTGTGTCGGTCCAGCTATAGGCTCAAGAATCATAAGTAAAAGATTTGGCATACTACTGGGTACCGGTGGTTTTTCGCTTGGACTTGTTGCTCAAGGTGCAGGAATGACAAAAACAGTGAATGTGTTACTTCCGAATGCCGTTCTGCAATTGCGAGCTGAGGCTTTGTTGGTTGCTATAATAATTTTTGTTATTGCCGACTTAATTAGAGCACCGATGTCTCTTAGCATGTCTCTTGTTGGTTTATTTGCAGGCTTGTCCGTTGCAGGTGGAGCACTTACAGATGGCATGTATGTGGCTGAAGTTGTAGCCATGTGGGTTGTTGCACCTCTTATCGCCATAGTTTTTGCTTTTTATCTCATTAAAGCCCTCAGAAACAGCCAGCCAAAAAATATCTGGCAGAGACTTCAAACCTACAAAATATTGCTTATTGTCTTGGCGTTTTCAACTTCATATGTTCTGGGGGCAAATACGATTGGGTTAATAGTTGCTACAGGCGGATTTGAATTAACAACAGAATTATTAGCAATATTTGCGATATTTATTGGGGCGTTCTTTTTGAGTGCGGGCGAGATTCGTAGGGTTTCTCAAGAGCTTTTTCTTATGCGGTACCCAAATGCGATGACTACTCTTTTAACTTCAGCTGTTCTTGTGGAAGCTGCTACAATCTTTAATATTCCATTGTCCAACACTCAAGCTTTGACGGCGGCGGTTTTGGGAGCTGGCATTTCTTACAAATCAAAGCTGGTTTCGCTAAAGCCGTTTCTTGTGACGGCGATAACTTGGATAATTGCCCCACTTCTAAGTTTCGTAATCGGGTTAATTATTGGGGCTTTTTAAAAAGTCAAGGTTTGTTTGTGATATAGTTCCATTCGGAATCGTTCTTCATTACTGTCACTTGAGACTTCTTCAGGTGAACATCCAACCCAACAACTACTTCACCATTTTTTTGTTCCTCCGATATAACGGCTTATCGGAGGTCTATTTAGAATAATCAGTTATATCCCGTCTTCTTTGAAAGAAGAAGAAGAAGCCCTGAAAATTCACACTTCTTCTTCTTTCTACCCATAGGCTCATAAAAATGGTGCTTGAAGCCTAAACAATGAGAAGCGATGAACAACAACAATCGCAGGAAGTTTTTTGTACCCTTCTCGGCACTATTTTCATCTATATATGAGAAAGCTTAGTGGGAAGCACTCATCTTCTTTCAAAACGCTAAAGTGGACATTTACTTTGTGTTTGTCTATCTAAAAAAACGTTTATTGAAAATCAGTCCGATTAATCATAAAAGTTATGAACATTTATTAACTATATTTATATTTAACTGAACACATCAATTCGTAAATTAAGATTGGTGTTAATATTGAAAAAAATGTCAAAACCTAGAAGAAACATTGAAGAACTGATCGTTCTAGACGCTAAACGACAACCACACAGCATCTTCCAAAAAAGAATAGTAGGAGCAAAATAAATGGCAACTAACCAAGAAAACGCCACTGGATCTCAGATGAAGAAAACTCTAAGCCTCTCAGGACTAACCATCAACGCCATGGCATTAATTGCCCCAGGCGCATTTCTCTGGCTTACTTTCCAATTACAAGCTGCACAGGTAGACCCATCAGGAGTCTCAACAGCTCCAGACATTTGGACTGGTCTAGCATTAGCATTGTTATTGTCTTTCTTGACCGCAGCAGCCTATTCATATCTATCCAACCGTTACCCAGATGCTGGCGCAGGCAGCTCATATTACTTTGCCCAACGGGCCTTGCTTGACAGAGGCAGTAGCAACAAAACCGCAAGAACCGCAAAGTTCTACGTTGGCTGGCTTTCACACCTTTACTACTGGGTTTATCCAGGTGTCATGGTGGGAATGATGGGCTTCTTCATAACATATATTCTATCGACAGTCGGTATTACAATAACTCCGCTAACTGAAGTTGCAATAGTAATTCTATTCGCAGTACTAGTAGGTTTCATTGCTTTCCGAGGAATCAACGGCTCAACTCGAACAAACCTTATGATCAACATAGCGCAGCTTGCCATGCTTGTCGGCGTAACAGGTCTTGCGCTCGCATACCGCTTCATAAACCCCGACCATTTAACATATACTTTCTCAAACCCAGTTGGTCCATTGATACCTAGCAGTGCAAGTCACATGCTCTTTCAGGCTACTGTCGCCATACTTGTCCTTGTTGGCTTCGAATCCGTAACTGCGTTTACTGGTGAAGCGAAAAACCCCAAAGATGTCCCAAAAGCAATTATGCTCTCACTCGTAATTCAAGGTGCATTTGCCTACCTACTAGGATTCTATGGCGTGCAAGCATGGATGAACTCTCACTACTCATTTGCAGCTGCCGCAGTTTCCAACTCACCAATTGGGGACATGATTATCCAATCGGTTAACGGATTGTTCGGCGGTGGCGGCTTTATCGTTATGCTTGTTGTCGCTGCAGTAGTTGCAACGGCTATATTGGGCACAACTTTGTCCTGTATGAACACGGGTGTAAGAGTAACATTTGCTATCAGCCGCGACACTGAGGTTCCAGAACCACTCGGAAAACTCAACCCTCGACACGGCACTCCAGCCATCGGCGTATGGGTAATGACTATCGTCACAGCAGGAATAGGCGCCTTCGGTGTCCTGTCTCTAACAAACCTTACCGCTATGACACTGCTATCTAACTTTGGGACCTTCCTACTGTACGGTGTAACATGTATAATTGCAGTTTATGCTTTGGCACGAGAAAAACGCTCAATCCTGACCAAATTCATCATTCCAATCGCAGGCTTTGCAGCTAACGTTGTCATGCTAATTACCGTAGTCTGGCTCGGTGTAATAGGTGGGGGCAGCACGCAAACAGCAGCGCTAATGGCACTCATAATCACAGCAATATGGCTAGCAGCAGGATTCGGATACTTTGCACTAAACTCACGAAGTAAGGAATCACGAATTCTTCCATTCCCAGGTGGCAAAGTTAAATAAATGCAAAACTACGCACAAAAAGTTAGCCGAACACAAACGGCCTAACCTAAATCCTAAACCCCTTTTTCATTTTTCTTCAGTTAAAAATTTACCGTATTAACAAAATAACCAATAAAACATTTTCAATATTAGTGATTATTAATGATTATAATCAAGTCAAATATCCAACTTTTTCATTAATTAATCAACATATTTCCATAATTTCACAAATATTATGAACAAATCTCAACTACGTTTAAATTTGATCAGGTTTCAATTGGGTAAACAATCAAGAATTAAATTGGTGAAAATATGGAAAAAAAAAGATTTTATAAAAAAAGCCACAGAGCTCCTAAAAACCAACAACGTCAGGTGGATACATTCCGCCTTCGTTGACATAAGAGGAATACTTCAAGACATGGTACTTCCCGCAAGAGAGTACCTAAGCGGTGACGCATTCACTGCTGGAATAGGTTTTGACGGTTCATCTGTTAGAGGCTTCAAATCCATCGAAGAATCAGACATGATATACATGCCTGACCCAAAAACATTATCCGTAATGCCCTGGGTCACTGACGAAAAACAAAAAAGCGCCATAATCCTTGGCGATGTCTACGAAGCATATGGAGGAAAAGAACCATCTGTCGTAGATCCAAGAAGCTTTGTTGCAAAAAGAGCCGTCGCAGAAGCCAAAGCAATGGGTTACACAGGATACTTTGCACCCGAACTAGAGTTCTTCGTCTTTTCTTCAATTGACCCAACTAAACTCACATGGGATCTTTGGGCTGCTCCAAAAAGCGGCGAAGGAGATGCATGGGGAGCACCAAGAGTCGTACCAAACTCGCCAGAAATTACTCCAGGCGGATTTGTCATGCGACCCAAAGAAGCATACTACAGAACCCCACCAGAAGACACTACTGTTGAATTCAGAAATGAAGTTTGCCAAGTTTTAGACGACAACTTTGGCTTAACCATAGAGAAACATCACCACGAGGTAGCTACAGTTGGCCAAGTAGAAATTGACTATAAGTATGGACCGCTGGTAGAAACAGCAGATAGTGCCCTGTATTATAAATTCGTTGCAAAGAACGTGGCTCATAATCGCGGATTAATAGCCACATTTATGCCTAAACCAATCTACTTAGACAACGCCAGCGGCATGCACGTTCATCAATCGATTTGGGCAGGTGGAAAAACTGCAATGTATGATGAAGCTGACGACTACGCTGAATTGAGCCAAATCGGCAGATACTATATTGGTGGATTGCTTGAACACGCCCGAGCTTTAACAGCCGTTTGTTGTCCAACCGTAAGCAGCTACAAACGTTTAGTGCCTGGTTTCGAAGCTCCAATATACGTGTTATGGTCTCGACGCAACCGCTCCGCTCTAGTCCGCGTTCCATTGTATTATAAAGGACCCGAGTTTGCTGCTCAAAAACGTGTCGAATATCGAGGTGCTGATCCGTCAGCCAACCCGTACCTGGCGTTTGCGTGTCTTTTGGCAGCTGGGCTGGACGGAGTCAAAAAGAAACTTGATCCAGGCGATCCCGTTGACGAAGACGTTTACAAACTCTCTGCTTCAAAACGCAAAGAACTTGGTATAAAAGAATTACCTACAACACTAAAAGAATCATTAGACGAACTCAAAAGCGACGAAGTGCTACAACGAACCCTTGGAAGCCACATATTCGACGCATTTATCGAGCTTAAGACGAATGATTGGAACCAATACTGCCTCTACGTGTCCCCATGGGAGATAATGAAATACCTCGATTACTAAACCAGCACTCCAGGATAATGTGGCTATGCGAAACTTAACTCATTCAATCTCTTTTTTTCCTTATAAAATCTTAAAATAAGACATTTAGAAATTAAGGGCAATATTTATGTGTGGAATAGTTGGAATTTTTAACATTTTTCTGAACCAATGCCTCAAGCGCGGGATAAAGCGCTTAGAATGGCGTCTAAAATTAGGCACAGAGGACCAGACTGGAGCGGCGTATACAGCGACGATAAAGCAATCCTTGCACACGAAAGATTGTCAATCGTTGACGTTGAGCACGGTGCAAAGCCATTATTTGACAAATTCAATGGTAACGTTCTTGCAGTGAACGGTGAAATTTATAACCACGTGCTTCTTCGCAAAGAACTTAAAAAAGAGCACTTATGGCAAACAAAATCAGATTGCGAAGTAATTCTGTACCTTTACGATGAATATGGTCCACACTTTTTGAACAAGTTAAACGGCATGTTCTCATTCATCCTTTACGATAAGAAAAAAGGCCAATATTTTATCGCTAGAGACCACATTGGAATTATTCCATTATACGTTGGTTGGGATAACCAAGGAACTTTCTACGTGTCCAGCGAAATGAAAGCCCTAAACGACCATTGTATCGACATCAAAGAGTTCCCACCAGGACACTTTCTAATGGGAAAGAACAAAGATTTTGTCAAGTGGTATAAGCCGGTGTGGGCAGAAAGAATCCCATTAAGAAAACTAGTTCTTTCGGATTTGAAGAAGGCCTTAGAAAAATCTGTTAAGGGACAAATGATGTCTGATGTGCCCTATGGAGTTCTCATATCTGGCGGTTTAGATTCTTCGCTAATAGCAGCTATCGCCTCGAAGTACAGAAAGAAAAGGGTTGAATCTGGCGGCAAGGAAGAAGCATGGTGGCCGCGCTTGCACTCGTTTTCTGTTGGTTTGGCAGATTCGCCTGATTTAAAATACGCCAAAAAAGTTGCTGAATACATAGGTACAGTGCACCATGAAATAATATTTACTATACAGGAAGGCTTTGACGCTATACCAGACGTTATTTACCATTTGGAAACCTTTGATGTTACAACCATTCGCGCAGCTACACCTATGTATTTGATGGCAAGAAAAATAAAATCAATGGCATTAAAATGGTATTGTCCGGTGAAGGCGCAGACGAAGTCTTCGGCGGTTACTTATATTTCCATAAAGCACCAAATAAAAGGGAATTCTACGAAATAACAGTTAGAAAACTATTCATGCTAAGCAAATACGATTGTTTGCGAGCTAACAAAGCAACTGCTGCTTGGGGAGTTGAAACAAGGGTGCCGTTTTTGGATAAAGAGTTTTTGGATTTTGCAATGGGCTTTGACCCTGAAGAGAAGTTGTGTTCAGGTGACAAAATCGAAAAGTATGTATTGCGAAAGGCATTTGAAGGCTATATTCCTGATGATATTCTTTGGAGACAAAAAGAACAGTTTTCCGACGGCGTTGGATACGGATGGATTGATTACCTAAAGAAATACGTTGAAGGCGCAGTTACTGATGAAATGATGACGAACGCCAAAAGCAAGTTTCCAACACAGACGCCTTCGTCAAAAGAGGAGTATTACTATAGGCAAATATTTGATGGCTATTTCACCTGTCCCACTGCTGCATTAACTGTTCCTGTGGGTCCAACAATTGCCTGCTCTACTCCAACGGCTTTTAGATGGAGTAAGGAGTTTGCCAAAATGGCTGACTCCTTCAGGTAGAACCGTCAAAGCTCACAAGCAAACGTTGAATGAAACCATGAGACAATAGCTTTTTCTGCTTGACTATTGCTAACAGAAATATCGAGCTCTTGCAACAACATGTTCTTCTAATTTTTTCGCATTTTTCTAAAAAAAAGTCCAGAAATAATTAAAATTTGTGAACAAATCACAACCAATCACAATTAACCTTATATAAAAGTGTCAATATGACTAAGTTAAAAGGGAGAAAAGGCGACCAATAATGCAATATCTCGAGAATGTTGTCTCACGATGCAATAATAGAGAAATCTGTTATTTGCTCTTTAGCAACATAAGAAGGGAAACCCGAGAATTTGCATAGATTGCCTTCGGACTTGCGAAAATTATGTTCAAATTGAATGACCGTTGTATGTATTGTATTGCGTTGGCAGGTTGCCACGTAAGCTATTTTTCAGCTACCGATTTAACAGTCAAACTTGATGCAGGAGAGGATTGATATGCAGAGATTTTTAGCTTCAGTTAACATCTTCGTTGAATCCGCACAGAAGGACAATGTGCTAGCGGCTTTATCAGGCCTTAAAGACATTGAAGAAGTATACGAAGTAGCGGGCGAATATGATATCGTAACCCTCGTATCTACCTCTACAATAGAAGAATTCCGTGAGATCTTGCAAAAGCAAATCATGAAAATAAAAGGTGTAAAAAGCACGATAACCACTATAATATTGCACCCGTGCAAAGGGTACAGGTGCCAAGAAAAAACCATTATTAAATCAGCCAATAAGTTGGGGTAGGAGCAATAGTGAGCAAAAATGTCTTTTGGAGTTTCGGATTAATTGATCGATGCATTTCAGGCGCTATCAGTCATAATTATACTTGGAGTAACAGTACTACTAGCTTGGCTAATAGCACCATATATAACTGGAGTTTTTAAGCGAAAAACAAGTCGTTTAGACAAAATATTCAACCCAATTGAGAAATTCATTTACAAAATCACAGGTGTAAACTCTGAACAGACGATGGGTTGGAAGCAGTACTTCCTTGCAGGTCTGCTACTAAACATTGTCATGATGGTCATTGGCTTTTTTATATTAACCTTCCAAGGCAACTTGCCACTTAACCCCCAGCACTTTGGAGGTCTAAGTCCCGACCTTTCTTTTATGCAAGTAGTCTCCTTCGTAACAAACACTGACCTGCAACATTACAATGGCGAAGCAGCTTTTTCAATTCTTAGCCAAATGAGCGTTCTGCAATGGTTTCAATTCACATCTGCAATAACTGGTCTTTGTATGGGTATTGCTTTTATCCGAGGATTAATCGTCGGCTCAAAAGACATGGGGAACTTCTACGTTGACTTCACCCGATCTATAACTAGAATTTTACTTCCACTTGCCATTATAGCCGCAATAATATTTGTTGCCTTAGGGGTACCTCAAACACTAAATGCCTACACAACAGTAAAAACCATAGAAGGTGCCGCGCAAACACTTCTGATTGGACCAGTAGCTTCTCTTGACTCGATAATGCAAATAGGTACCAACGGAGGCGGATTCTACGGGGCAAACGCTGCTTACCCTTTCATGAATCCTTCGCCGATAAGTAACGTTCTTATGATCTCGCTTATGCTTCTGCTTCCAACGGCCTTAATTTTTGTTTTTGGACAAATGATCGGCAAAAAAAGTGAATCAAGACCACTTTTATGGGGAGCCTATATCCTCTTTGGACTCAATCTAGTCATTGCGTTTATTCCAGCCCTGCCTTTGGTGGCTCCAGGTATAGAAGTCCGTTTCGGCGGCTTCATGAGCAGTTTCTACACTGTTACAACAACTGTAGCAACAACAGGCTCGTTGAACTCGGCGCTGCTGGGAAACCATCCTCTAACGATACTTGCTGGATTCTTGGGTATGTTTATCCAGTCAATACCTGGCGGAAAAGGCGTTGGAATGATGTACATGGTGATGTACATTATAATAACAGTCTTCATCGTCGGCTTAATGTCGGGAAGAACTCCTGAATACTTAGGCATGAAAATTACTGGGCGAGACGTAAAGCTGGTAATGGTTGCTTTTCTCATTCACCCAATGATTATACTTATTCCTACCGTAACAGCGTACGCAACAAATGCGGTATCGGCACTAGGGGTGAGTGGAAACTCCGTCTACACGCAGATTCTCTGGGAATTTACCAGTGCAGCCGCCAACAACGGCTCCGACTTCTTAGGTGCTTCGGGAAACACGCCCTTCTTCAATATAGCAACAGGCATCGTTATGCTAATAGGTCGTTATGCTCCAATTGCAATATTGTTGGCGCTTTCCGGTTCAATGATTGGTCGAAAACGCGGCGGAACAACCTCCGGTCTAAAAACTGACACGTTACTATTCACGATAGTTCTGATCGCGGCCATTGTCATATTGGTAGTGTTAACGTTCTTCCCCTTCCTGGCAATTGGACCGATAGTATCATTCTTTAAAGGAGCGGTGAATGGCTATTGACAACTGAAAAACTTGTAAATTCAGCGACGAGCAAAGAATCGGCACCAACGGGATTCCGCACGGTCTTTTCAAGGAAAGTGTTAGTTGACTCAGTAGTTCGCCTAAATCCCAAATCGTTAATTAAAAACCCAGTAATGCTGATAGTTGAACTTACTTTCTTCATCGTGGCAGCGATGGCTATAGTTCCACAAGCATTTGTGCCAGTAGCTAGCCCCAGTTTACAAGTTTTCTACATTGAAGTCGCCATCATCCTAATCGTCACTGTCTGGTTTAGCACACTCTCAGATTCACTTGCTGAACAACAAGCAAAAAGCACCGCTGGAAGCCTCAGGAAAATGGAAAAAGAAGTAGAATCCAAGAAAATTATCACCGAGGGCTGGACCAGAACTATAGTTAATGTGAAATCAACTGAGCTGCGGAAAGATGATCTTGTCCTAATTGAAGCAGGTGACGTCGTTCCTTTAGACGCTGACGTTATTGAGGGCATCGCCATGGTTGATGAGTCGCTTGTTACAGGTGAATCAGCCCCAGTCAGGAAAGCACCTGGAGACTCCCTAATCGGCGGTTCGCGCCTTGCCAGTGACACCTTGACAGCTAAGATTACAACTAACCCTGGAGAAACTTTCATTGACCAAATGATCAAGATGGTGGAATCCTCTAAGCGACCAAAAACCCCTAACGAAGTAGCGATAACCACTGTTCTTATTGGATTAACCGCCATATTCACCATAATAATACTTGCACTGTTGGGCACTTCAGTCACGCTTGGTCTTGGAGCAGACTTGTCAGTGCTGATCGCGTTGTACGTTTGTCTTCTTCCCACAACCATAGGTGCCTTGCTACCTGCCATCGGTCTCTCAGGCATAACCAGACTCTATAAAAACAAAATTATAGCAAAATCGGGCAGAGCAATAGAAACCGCGGGCGATACTGATGTGGTACTCTTAGATAAAACAGGCACAATTACCGTGGGCAACCGACAAGCAATAGAGTTCATCTCATTTGAAGGCTTTTCTGAAGAAGATGTTGGCGAAGCCGCATTCCTTTCCTCTTGGCACGATGATACCCCTGAAGGAAGAAGTATACTGAGACTTGCATACGAAAAAGGGTTCGTGCCTAAGGAACTAAACTCCTTGGCAACTTCAGAAGTTTTTCCCTTCTCTGCTAGTACTCGAACAAGTGGAGTAAAGGTAACAACTCAATCAAATTTAACTCTTCCAAAAAGCGGCAAAATCATCTTCCAAAGGCAGAGAATGAGGCGAAAAACTTCAGACTATTCTGGAGAATCGGTTGCTTCGATTTTGGAATCTCAGATAGACGTCTTAAAAGGTGCTCCAGAGTCAATCAAGAAATTGTCATCTTCAGTCCCTCAAAACTATGACCTAATAGTTGAAGGTATTTCTTCAGCTGGAGAAACCCCTATAGCCATTTCAATAAATGGCAGAGCAATCG
Organism: Candidatus Bathyarchaeota archaeon; assembly: GCA_003164295.1. Taxonomy (GTDB): domain Archaea; phylum Thermoproteota; class Bathyarchaeia; order Bathyarchaeales; family Bathycorpusculaceae; genus Bathycorpusculum. The sequence goes on along the minus strand of PLTA01000054.1, from coordinate 28,101 downwards.
GAATCATTAGACTGAAGGATGTCCTCAAGGTAGGCATAAAGGAAAAGATACAAGCGCTTAAAGTCATGGGAATCCGTCCTGTTATGATTACTGGGGATCAACCTCTTACAGCAAAAAGTATAGCCTCTGAGGTTAGCATTGATGAGTACGTTGCGCAGGCTAAACCTGAAGATAAATACAGGATAACCAAAAGAGAACAAGCTGAAAACAGGATCGTAGCTATGATCGGCGACGGAACCAACGACGCACCGGCACTCTCAGCTGCAGATGTTGGTTTAGCAATGAACTCTGGCACTGAAGCAGCAAAAGAAGCCGCAAACATGGTAGACTTGGAATCAAACCCAGCAAAAATAATCGACGTAGTTATGCTAGGTAAACAATTACTGATGACTAGAGGCGCAGTTACAGCTTTTAGCATTGCCAACGATATATCAAAATACTTCGCAATCATGCCAGTTATCTTTGCAACGGCCCTTTCACAGCTAAGCAGCCTCAACATCTTGCAGCTGGGCGACATGAGAAGCGCTGTCCTTTCAGCTCTCATATTCAACGCCATTATCATTCCACTTCTCATCCCGCTCGCTATGCGCGGCATCGCCTTCAAACCCACTAGCACGATGACGCTATTCCTCAAAAACACATTAATCTATGGTGTAGGTGGCGTTATAGTCCCCTTCGTTGGTATCAAACTAATCGATCTGCTTCTCCATGGAGTATTTCACATTTAGGAGAAAACTGAAATGACTGAACAAAAAGAAAAATGGAATTTCAAACCAATCATCGGATTAGCACTGGTTTCGCTATTGATATGCGGGTTATTTTACCCGCTCCTAATCACAGGAATTGGCCAAGTTTTCTTTCCCAACCAAGCAAACGGCGACTTAGTACAGCTAAACGGGCAAGCTGTCGGATCAAACCTAATAGCTCAAAGCTTCACTTTGCCCATTTTTTTCCACACAAGAAACGAAACAGCTCTACCTTCTGCATCAGGCGTTGATCCAGACATAACCCTTCAAGATGCTTACTCACAAATACCCGGCATAAGCAATGCAACAGGCATCCGAGAGACCTCTTTAACAAATATCGTTAACCAAAATCAAGAAGGAACTTTTTGGATTTTCGGCAACCCATATATCAATGTCTTGAGAATCAACCTTTTGCTCATAAAAGATTTTCCCTCAATCTACGGTAATTTCTCTGGCTAATTCAATTGCTTTCATTATCTTGTAAAGTCTTAAAGTTAAATGCAAAACTTCACGCGACTAAGTTTACAAGCTTTCTACCCTAATCCATGCATTTGTTGGGCAAAAGCACATTTTTCTATTCAAATGACAGGCAAACTATAAATACACGAAACCCATGTTCAATGGGAAAGAGATCTATATGCAAAAACTATTAGCATTCGTAGACATATTTGTAGAATCTCAAGAAATGGATAATGTTTTAGCCTCACTTATCAAATTAGAAAATCTCCAAGAATTATACGAAGTAACAGGAGAATTTGACATTGTCACTTTAGTGTCAGCTGCAGACATAGAAGAATTCCGAGATATTCTCAAAAACAGGATCATGAAGATAAAAGGCGTAAAAAGCACTGTTAGCTCAATTGTTCTTAAAGCTCATAAAGGACCAAAATGCATTGAAGACAACAAGCCAACATCTTCATCCGTTTAAAAAAGCATTAGTTTTCTCTATGTTCTTTAGTTAATTTAAAAAAGATTATTAAAAAACAAAAAAAATTTTTGGTTGGATTAGTCTACATCGGTGATAGAACGATGGATGTTTCAGTGCGGGTTACATTTGGGTCTTTTTCGATTATTTTGTAAACCACTTTGTTTATGTCTTCGAGACATGGGGCTTCTAATATAACGATTGCGTCATACCTTCCAAAGATAGCGTCGGCGACTACGGTTTCTTTGACTTCTTTTAATCTTTTAACGACTTCTAATGATGTGCCTAGTTTTGTGCTTAACAATATGTAAGCTTTCAATTTTTTTTCCTCGTGTTTGTAATTGAGAGAGTAATTATATTCTTTCCCATATAAGTCTTGTTTAGACGTGTGTTTAACTTTTATGAAGTATTATGAACAAATCATAATTATATTTATATTATGCTGGGCAACTAATTAAGTATCAAGGAAAATGGTGAAAACATGTTTGGATTAATTGATATAGCTTCAATCGCCACAATAGTTGCTTCATTCGCATTTGTAATGTACAGCATCAGGGTGGAACTAAAAACCAAAGCATAATACTCAAACTCTAGCAATAATTAAAATCTTCAAACCACCTATCTTGTGAAGACCCTAACACCCCATTACAATTAGATAATTCCTGCAAAAAACAACTCCTCTTTATAATTTTTTGTTTTGAAAGTAACTTTTTGGGTTAACGAACATGTTCACTCATATTTACACAATTTTGCACTGATTCGCACTTCAGCACTTATGCGCACTGGCATGCACTAGTAAGCATGCAATCTGCGAAGGATTTAAGCTTAGCTTCAAAAAAACAACTTGAATCAGATTGTTCAAGAATGGCAACTCCAGTGTTGTTGTTCTTCTAAAGACAAAAACAGTAAACCAAACACATTCAAAAAACGATTCAAACTCTGCCACAAGAAAGCAACATAAAACACAAAGAACAAATTTTCTCAAAAGAAATAACAACGTTTTATTCACTTCAATCGATATTAGCTTTTCTTGGTAAGTGCTTTGGTTTTGAGCCTAACAATTCGTATAAGTGACTTGCATACTAAGGGATTTAACTTCTCTAAATTACTGTAAAAAATGCGTTTTCATAAGCTAAATTTTAAAAAAGGATTGAATGTCCTGCAGTTCCTTATCCCTGAAGATAGACAAAAAGCAATGGAAAGAATTCAAGAGTTGCTGGCAGGTGGTGGTCATGTTCCTGCTGAATATGGGTTCTTGAGAAAAGACGGAACCACTTTCCCAGCACTCATAACAACTACTCTTCGTATTTCAGAGACCAAGGTGACTGAACTTAGAGGTTTTGTTATTGATATCACTGAACGCAAGAAATCCGAGTTGGAACTGAAACAGTATAATGAAGTTCTTGAAAGGGTAGGTGAAAGCATTGATGCTGGTTTAGCAGTCATCAATAAAGATTACCGTGTTGTTTGGGCCAATAAGCGTCTTATGGATTTGGGTGTAGCTCCAAACAAGAAATGTTACGAAACTTTCAACAATTTAGGTATTATGTGTCCCGATTGTGGAGTAGAGAGAATCTTCCAAAATAATGCTCCACGTGACGTTCGTGAATACAAAACAGTAAATTCAAAAGGTGAAATTGTATGGGTTGAATTAAGAGTAACTCCCCTCAAAGACCAAAAGGGAGTTACGATGGCAGCCCTTGAACTTGCAGTCCCCATTACTGAGCGCAAGAATGCTGAAGATAAATCGGAGAAGAACCAAAAAGAACTTGATCTTATAATCAATTCTTCGCCAATCATTGTTTTCTATAAAGATAAAGAAGGGAAATTCCTGCGCGTCAATAAAGCGTTCGCAGAAGCCCTTCAAATACCTCCGGAAAAACTATTGGGAAAAACAGTTTTTGACTTTTACTCAGCCGAAATTGCGCAAAACATGACAAACGACGACTTAGAAGTGTTGAAATCAGGTTGCCCTAGACTTGGCATAATAGAACAGTACAAATCTGCAAGCGGATTGAGATGGGTACAGACAGATAAAGTTCCGATTCTTGACGAAAATGGCATTCCAAACGGTCTTATCGGCTTCGCACAAGACATCACCGAACGCAAGAAAGCTGAAGAGGCTTTGCTCGAGAGTCAACAGAACTTCAAAGCATTATTTTCTGCGAATCCTGAGGCTGCGGTATTCCTAGATACTGATTCTCAGGTGGTTGAGGCTAATTCTCGGTTCAGTAGGCTTTTTGGGTATTCATTTGATGAAGTCAAGGGCAAAATTATCACCGATATCATAGTACCTGACGAATCAAAAGAAGAATCAAGAATTGTCCGCCAGAAAATCATTTCAGGTCCAGTAGAAATTGTAACTTCCCGAAGAAGGAAAGACGGGTCTCAAGTTCCACTGGTTATGTCCGGAGGGCCAGTTATTGTAAATGGAAAAGTAATTGGCTCTGTCATGGTTTACAAGGATATCTCTGACATTATCACCGTTCAAGAAGAATTGAGTAAAACGCTGGATAAGGCTGAGATGCTTAACGAGAAGCTGCGTGTAGTGGGCAGCTTGACTAGGCATGATGTTGGCAACAAACTCATGGTCATAAAGTCAAATATTTATTTGCTCAAAAAACAAATTGGCTACAACCCTAAATTAGCTAAGTACATTGAGGGCATCGACTCAGCAATTAACCAGTCGGATGAGATGTTTGAGTTTAGCCGTTTCTACGAGAAAATTGGAGCCGAAGAACCCTCAAAAACAAATGTTGCCCACTGTTTCAATCAAGCTGCGACGCTTTTGCCAAGCTTGGGCACAATAGAAATCGTCAATGAATGCCAAGGTTTAGAGGTTATGGCTGATTCACTACTCAAGCAACATTTCTACAACTTCCTCGATAACTCGTTAAAGCATGGAGAAAAAGTTACCCGGATTCGACTTCATTATACTAAAGATGGCGGTGGTGTGAAGCTGTTCTATGAAGACAACGGAGTCGGCGTATCCGAAGCTGACAAGCCAAAACTCTTCCATGAAGGCTTCACCACAGGAAAAAGCACAGGACTGGGGCTGTTCCTGATAAAGAAAATGGTCGAAGTCTACGGTTGGACAATAACGGAAGAAGGAGAACCTGGCAAAGGAGCAAAATTTGTAATAACAATTCCAAAGGATAGCCAAAAGAAAAATTAACTCGTCACTTTGAAGCAGGTTTTGCATTCTTGGCATGTGTAGGCTTCAACGATGAAAAAAATATTCCTAAATGATTTATCAGACTTAGCAACCTCTTTTCAACATTTAGGACATTTAGCCATTTCAACCTCTCAATACGGTACTATACCGTACTGTGAAAGAGTGCCAATCACTTGAAGATGTGTTGGCACAATAAGATACAACAAACAATCAAAACCAAAACCTCAATAGAGAACGCCAACCAAAAAACCGTAATTTCTTTTCTACGGGATTACGTCTTTAGTGGTTACCTGTCAATAAATAAGTCGTTCCCATCCACTTTCACTTGGTAGACTGGTAAACCTTGAGTATTCCCCGAGATTGCTTTCCCCGTTATTACATCGAAACTTGAAAAATGGCGAGGGCAAGTAACAATTGAGTTATTCAAAGTGCCCTTAGAGAGTAAAGCATTCATATGGGGGCATCTATCGCCGACTGCATAGAACTTCCCTTCAACGTTAGCAATCAGTATCTCTTTTCCATCAACTTCCACATGCATCATCTTGCCTACAGGAACATCGATCGTTTTGGCAAATTTCACAAAAGTCCCAGTTTGTCCCCATGCTTCAATTACCGCAGAAAAATCTACTTGTTTCGAAATATTTTCTGTTGCCATAGTCGAACACTACCTAAGCGGTATGTTTAAGCTCAGATAAATTAAATTTATGAATTATCCGTTCATAATAATCTTGGAGTTAGAAGTACCTGAGAGAACCGTACTAGGAGGTTGAAATTGCTAAATGTCCTAATTGTGGGCAAAGACGTTGCGGAATTGACAAATCGGACTTTTGCGAATATGTGTTTCTTCATCAAATACTTGTTCACATGCTGAAGAATAACTTGGTAAACTTCACAGTTCCTTCTTTGAGAAATACCGTCATTATTGAAGACGGAAGAGGATAAATTTCTTTTGCGCACTAACTTCTTTATGAAATTTGAAAGTTTTCTTTGCCGTTTTTGTTAATTTTAGGAATCGTTATAGTGAATTTAGCGCCTATGCCAGGTGTTCCGTTCTCTTGGATTTGCCAATCGTAGACATCCATCATTCTCTTGGTTAAGAATAGTCCAAAGCCTGTGCTGCCGCCCGTGCTAAAGCCCTCTTTGAAGAGACGCTGTTTATTCTCCAAAGGAACTCCTACACCATCATCTTCATAAATCAACTTTAGGCTGTCTGGATTTGATTTTTCGTAGTAGACTCTTATTGTTGTGGTTTTTTTGCCATATTTTCTTGTGTTATCGATGAAATTGTAGAATAGTTGCTGTAGAAATGAGTCTGCCAGCAATGTTAACTCGTGGCATTCATCAATTATCGTTGGGATAGCCCCCGAAAAAAGAGCCATTGCCTCATTTAATTTCTCGTCCACCTTAACGTAAGTCAGTTCTTCTGCGCCAAGTTGTTCGTACATTTTGGCGAAGTCAAAAATCTTCACCGATTCTGCAACAGCCTGCTCCATTCTGCTAAGTCCATCTACAACGTCTGCCAGGTCGCTATGCTTTTTCTTAAGAATATAGGCATAACCAGTCACCGCCGAAAGCTTGTTTCGGACATCATGTCTAGTTAAGCTGCCGACTACACCTAACTTTTCATTCATCATTTCGAGTTTATCGCGGCTTTCTTTCAAGTTTACTTCTATCTTCTTGCGTTCAGTGATGTCCGCAACCAGCGCAAGGGTTCCAATATAGTTGCCCGCGTCATCCTGAATGGATGAAGCTGCAATATTTGTATAGATATGCGTACCATCTTTTTGAATAAACTCAAACTCGCATTCCCCTTGATTGCCAAGTTTACACCCTTCCAAATTGTGCATAGCAAGATCGGAGTCAGATTTCTCCAAAAAAGAAGCTAAGTTCTTTCCGAGCATTTCACTTTCACTATATCCTAACATATTTGCCATGCGGGGATTAACAAAGACAGTTCGATTGTTGTTATCGAATGCCCAAACCCCTTCTTGCGCAAGCTCTACTAACTGGCGATACTTCGCCTCGCTTTCCATCAAGGCGTTCTCAATTTTCCTGGTTTCCGTTACGTCTTGATAAATGCTGAGGACGAATTTTTTTCCAGACAATTCAATCATTTGAGAAGTAGCTACGATATCTCTAATTTCACCATTTTTGGTTCGGTGTTTGGTTTCAAATTCAGCTCTGCAGTCTCGCAATACCTTTTCTATTCTTGCTTTCGTTTCATCTTGGGTCTCAACTGCCTTGAAATCAAATATGCGTAGTTTTGCGAATTCTTTTCTAGAATATCCTAATTGTTGATGGGCTACCTCATTGAACTCAATTGGCACTGCAGTTTCAGGGTCAATAATCAGAATGCCGACTGGTGCCTGATCAAACAATGTCCTATACCTTTTTTCAGCTTCGATAATCCTTGTTTCCATCTGTTTTCTTTCTGTAATGTCTCTGGCAACATGAATTATGACTGTTTTTCCTTCGGGGTTTTTGACAAGACGCGCTGAGACCTCCACAATTCGGTCATTATTGTTTTCATCAAAGTGCTTGTGTTCAACTATTATGTTTTCTCTGGTTTCGAGTACTCTCCGAATTGGGCAGTCGTGCTCTGGAGGTTGGCACGGTGTCGATAAGTGATGGGTTGTTTGATAGCAGGTTTTTCCAATTAATTCTTCTTTTCTGAGCTTTAATTGTTTCAATGCCACTTCATTAGTACTAATTATCTTATAGTCGTCGGGATCGATAACTAAAAGGGCATCGTCAAGTGAATCAATTATTCTTTCATCAAATTCTTTCAAGTTTGCCAGTTTCACTTCAGCTTCTTTGCGATCAGTGATGTCGATGCATGTTCCAACCCATTCAAGTATTTCTCCATCTTCTTCAAATATCGGGGCGCCGCGAGCCATGAAATTTCGATAAATGCCATCGTATCTGCGTAGGCGATACTCAACTTCATACTTGGTTTTCGCTGCTACAGCTGCTTGCCATGCCCGTGTGGTGGGTTCCAAGTCGTCAGGGTAAACAGCTTTTGTCCAACCCCAGCCCTTCACTTCGCCATAAGTTTGACCAGTAAAATTTCTAAAGGAAGGTATGTCTTCCAATACTTCGCCAGCGGCATTCGTGGTCCAACCCAACTCACCTGTTACTTCGATGAAGGATTGATATCGTTTCAAACTTGCATTAATTGCTTGCTCAGCTTTCTTTTGTTCAGTAATATCTTTTGCGATATGTACACACTGAATAAGTTCTCCTTTTTCGTCAAGAATTGGTGAAGTGGTAATCAGCAAAGGCAGTCCTATGTTGCGATCGTTAATTTCTGCTGTGACAGTTTGTCTGGTTTCAAAAGTTTCTTTTGCCGGGCAATTCGGCCAAGGTTCATTGGTTCCATGCACAACTTCATAACAATGTTTACCAATCAACTCTTCAGGATTTTTCTTTAAGGCATCACAAGTGCTCTTGTTAACTCTAGTAATGATTCTGTTTTTGTCCATGACAAATAACAGGTCACCAATACCATCTAAAATCTTATTGACTTCGGTGGATTCCATAGTTTTTTCTTTCGCTATGTTAATGCATTCGGATATTTCTTTGCTGATGTGGATTATTTGAACTATTTTTCCATCTTTGTCTTTCACGGGGTGAACTGCAACTTCAACATCTAACGGTTTGTTGTTTTTGTCAAAATGCTGGTGAATCATTATGGAAGGTTTGCCTGTCTTTATCGCTTCCACCATTGGACAAGAATCTTGGGGCGAGGCGCAAGGCAAAAGCCTGTGATGTGTTGCTTCATAACAGGTTTTGCCAATCAACTCTTCTTTTACTAACTTCAATTGTTCCAATGCAGTTTTGTTTGCGTCCATTATGGTGTAATCAATTGGATTAATTACTATTAGAGCGTCGCTAATTGAATCAATAACTCTTTCGCCAAATTCTTTTAAAAACATTATTTTTGACTTAGATCTTTTTTGTTCTGCCGTTACATTTATCGCGTGCGCCAGTTCAAAATACACTGTTTCGGGGTCGCCATTCTTGTTGACATAGCGATCAGCGCCCAAATTCAACGCTTTAATAACAACTTCTCTGCCTTTTCCAGTGAATAGAATAAAAGGAATATCGTTCTTTTGCTCTCGAAGTTCCGCCAGAAATTGTATCCCATTTTTTAGAGGCATTTCATAGTCTGAAATAACAACGTCATAGCTTTCATTTGCCAATTTGTTAAATGCTTCATCAACAGAATAAGCATTATCAATCTTAAAGGTGCCCATATCCATAAGAACCTGTTTTGAAATATCCAGCAAAGAAGAGTCATCGTCTACATGCAAAACTTGGATAACACTCTTTTTGTTTGACGCAGCTAAATCAGTTACTTCTACAGCTATCGCACTCTGGTTTAGGGTTTGTATTATTGATACCCCACAGGCAAACCATAATGATTTGACAATAAGTCAGTTATGAATCCAGAATACTGAGCATACACATCCTGACTAGGAAAAGAATTGAAAAAATATGTTTGCGAAATCTGCGATTTTGGATTTATGAAAGTTTTTAAATAGGTACAGGACTATTTTTTTTTAAATAAAAGGACTGATTGTTTTTCTTGTCTAAAAATACAAGCGATAATTCAGAGGGCAAAAAGTTTGCATCGAATTCTCAGGCAAAGTCTAAGTTGAGCAAAAAAAACCGATGCGCTGAAATAGAGCGTGGAAAGTTTCTTCTTGACCTTTACCAAAAAGCGTTGCTTTTATCCGAGAAGGAACTTAATGACTATTTTTTAGACCATGCAGTTAGTCTTACAGGGAGCACAATTGGTTTTTTCCATTTTGTTTCAGATGACCAAAAATCTATCATGTTAACCGCATGGAATGGAGAAGCACTAAAAAATTGCGCAACCAATTATAGTTCTCATTACCCAATTGAGTTAGCCGGAAATTGGGTTGATTGCGTCCGCCTTAAACGCCCAGTCATTTACAATGACTATGCGAAATCCCCGAATCAGAAGGGATTTCCTTCAGGACACGTTTTGATTAAGCGATTTATGAGCATCCCCATATTTGAGAGTGGCAAGGTCAAGATAGTTTTTGGGGTAGGTAACAAAACTGACCCGTACACTGAAAATGATGTTGTTCAACTCCAACTTATAGCCAACGAACTGTCCAAAATCTACCGCCAGCGTCAAGCAGAATACACGATAAGGGAATCTGAAAAAAAGTATCGCTCTTTGTTTGAGAACATGTTAGATGGCTTTGCATTTTGTAAAATGGTCTTTGACGATAAGAACAAACCTATCGATTTCGTTTATCTTGAAATTAACGATGCTTTTGAGCGCATAACTGGTTTGAAAAGAGAAACGGTTGTTGGAAAAAAAGTTACGAAAGCAATACCTGGAATAAAAAAAGCCAACCCTGAATTGTTTGAAATCTATGGCAGAGTTGCGCTTACCTATAAGGAAGAAAGATTTGAAATATTTTTCAAGCCATTGAACTTATGGCTATTTGTTTCTGTATATTGCCCGCAGAAAGGCTATTTTGCCGCTGTATTCGAAGACATTACTGAACGCAAGAAAGCTGGAGAAGCTTTGAGTAGAGCTAATGAGGAATTGGAGGAGAGGGTACGAAAGCGCACTGAGCAGGTTTCAAGAGAACGTCAACGCCTATTCAATGTTCTTGAAACGCTCCCTGCCTACGTCGTATTACTTGACAAAGACTACTGCGTGCCCTTTGCAAACAAGGTCTTTCGCGAGCGTTTTGGCGAGTCGCATGGCAGGCACTGTTACGAATTTCTCTTTAACCGCAACCTTCCCTGCGAGAACTGTGAAACCTACAAAGTCCTCAAAAACAATGAGCCACATCATTGGGAGTGGATAGGACCTGATTGCCGCAATTATGACATTTATGACTTCCCGTTCGTTGAAGCAGATGGGTCTACGCTCATTTTGGAGATGGGCATCGACGTCACTGACCGCAAGAAAGCTGAGGCAATGGTACAGGAAAATGCAAAGAAACTGAAAGATTCAGAACGCTTAGCTGCCATTGGCGCGACTGCGGGCATGGTTGGACATGACATTCGTAATCCGTTGCAGGCCATAATTAGTGATGTCTACTTAGCAAAAACAGAATTAGCTTCGACTCCTGAGAGCGAAGAGAAAAAGAATGCCCTAGAAAGTCTGAAAGAAATTGAAAAGAACATTGATTACATAAACAAAATAGTCGCGGACCTGCAAGACTTTGCCAGACCTCTTAACCCACATGAAGAAGAAGCCGACTTAAAACTCATAATCGATGAACTGTTGAGAAAGAATGGTTTGCCTGAGAATGTTAAAGTAAATGTTCAAGTGGAGCTTGAGGATAGGAAAATTGTTGCTGACTCAGCTTACATAAATCGCGTCATTTACAATTTAGTTACTAATGCGGTTCAAGCTATGCCTAAAGGCGGGAAACTATCAATACGCGCTTTCAAAGAATTGAACGATATAGTCATAACCGTCAAGGATACTGGAGTCGGTATTCCTGAAGCCATAAAAAGCAAACTGTTTATTCCAATGTTTACCACTAAATCGAAAGGTCAAGGCTTTGGCTTACCTGTGGTTAAGCGGATGACTGAAGCATTAGGCGGCACCGTCTCTTTTGAGAGCCAAGAAGGCAAAGGAACAACCTTCACAGTGCGTTTGCCCCCACGTCAAATGAGCTAAACGGTAAATTGGCCTTCAAGTAAGCATAGACAGTTTTTTAAAAAAGATGCTTTATCTACTGCGCCAGATATTTAGGCGAGTCATCGCTCAAGCGCCTTCTCTTGTTTGCCCCTTCACCCAAAAGTTGGAGTGCGGTTTTCTAAATTCCTACATAAATGGGCAGAAGAAGTCTGGCTTGAAAATTGGAAAAAAACATTAAGCCACAATTTCGATTTCAGCTATTACAAACTTCTTTATCCAGATTTTACAGTAATATCAATAAAAAACGTCTGTTTTGGCAAAATAGGCTTGTCGGTGAGGCCGCTGGTTTCTTCTGGCTCGAACGCGAAAAAGTACCGTTTTGTGGACATTTTTATCTTGAGACCTCCTTCTTTATGAGCTCTTTTAGTTGCTCGGCTAGGATTGATAGCTGGTGATTGTGTGTCTGTTCTGAGGTCTCAGTTATGTTCCCCCGCAATAATGCGTCTCTGGTTAAGAGTTCCTCGGGGTTTTCTCCCCAGGCGCGGATGATCTCTTTGAGTTGGTCGATTCGGTTTGCTTGTGTCTTTGGTCTAATTGCTAATCCGGCTGATGAGTACATGTTTCTTAGTGTCTCTATGCCTAAGCTTTGGACGTCTTCGTATGTGTCTACTGAGTGTCCCATCATATAGTTGATTATTTCAGAGTCAAGCTTTACTGCGCTCATCTGTGTCCTAAAGAATTTTCGTAGGCTGTGGGTTCTTACGCTGTACATCCAGCTGTCGGGCAGTTTTTTGGCGATTTTTGTGCTAACGGCGACTTCATGGACGATTTTACTTATGGTTTTTTCGCTAACGCCTAAGACTCTGTCGGCGACACGGCTGTTTCTGATTAAAGGTGAGTCGTCGGTAAGTTCTTCTGGCGACATGAATCTGGTACCGCGTTTTCTATCCTCGATGTATTGTTTTAGCAGATGGCATGCTTCTGTATTTATGAAGGTGTCGTAGTCGTGGTATTTGCCTTTGGTTATTTCTGCTTCAACGTGGATGTGGATGGGTATTTTGTTTTCTTCGAGGTCCTCTCGGACATGTCTGTATTTTAGTTTGGCGAATGTTCCTTCTCTGAATCCGCCTGTTGCTATTGCTGCTATGATAAAGCTTTCTCGAACGGCTGATTTGTCAAGCATTAAGGTGATTTCTTCTGGTTTAGGTGCTCTGTCCTTGTAGACTGCTTTACGGACTAATGGTTCAGATAACTTTACTTCAGCGCCGTTTACTCGGTAGAAGGTTTTGACTGCTTTTATGCAATTGTTAACTGAGTTGGGTTTTAGACCGCTGTCTTGAAGTTCTGCCACGTAGTCGTTTAGGAAGCCGCTGTGGTTTTGAACTTTAATGGGGTCGGGGATGGCTCCGATTGGTTTTATGTCTTGAATTATCATGTCGGGGTTGTGTCCTAGCCAGATGGCGTATTTTCTTAGTTTTACTGTGTACTGTAGGCAGCTTGTGTGGGATGCTGAACGATGTCTGAAGAAGTGGCGGGCGACTTTTACTAGGCTTTTGTTTTCAAAGATATATGGGATAATGCTTGGTTGATAGCTGAGACAGGATCTTATGATGTATTCGACTAATCCAATTTCTTGGGCTTCTAAGACCTTTTCCAGCTTTATGCTAATTGGCTGTCTTAGCTTGAAATCGTTTAGACTTCTTTCGATAATGATAACGTCTTTTTGGAATATCAGCGGTAACTTGAGGTTTCTTAGTTGTTCTATTGATAGTTTGCGTGTTCGGGTTATAGCGGGGGCTAAGGTTGTTGTTCTTTCGATCATGGTTGCTTGTCTCCCTTAGATTTAGGGGAGCGAGTTTTTCGCTCCGATGGTCGGAACGCATACTCATCTCTACCAGTAGGCTTTGATGAATTTAAAACCCAATTTGAATTTTCATGTGAAAATCTTACCTCTGCGCTTAATGATTCCAGCATAAGTATGTCTGATTTTAGCAAAACCAATCCGGACGCTTTTGCGTCGCCTCCTCGAAGGGTTGGAGGATCCGCATCGCGATCCCAAGAAAAAACAATGTACTCTTCGCAATCGTAGATCAACCAGCCCACAGCTTCTCTTTTTTGAGGTTTCATCGCCAGAGCTGAAGTCCGATTATAAATAACGTGATCAAGATATCGAACAAAAATTAGGTTTTTTAGAGGTTGGGGTGGGTGTAGGGGGCTGGTGTTTGCAAAACCTTGGGCAGGTTCTGACTTACTTTTGCAGGGACTGGACTGAGAGCTCATTAAGCTACTTTCAATTGAATTCGCCTCTGCGGTAAGTACAACCATTCCCTCCCACCCCTCACAGGTTTAAGCTACGCCGACTGCGTCGGTTTTTGGCGATTGCAAAAACAGGATTATCTTGCCTTGCACACAGCGTTTGAAAAGTCCAGGGTGCTCTTTCTTGAAGAGTTCAAAGGCGTCTTGGTTTTCAAACACCGGCGAAGCATAAGCCTCATGATTGTCTAAGTGCGGCTGGCAGAAGGGCACCCACAGTTTGTTAGTGCCATCGGCGAAGAAGAGGTAGCTTGTTAAACCGGCGGACGGTTGGCCACAGACAACGCATGGCTTTCGACGTTTCTTGTATGGTCCCTTTTCAATCGGAGGCTCTGTTGTGGATTCTTGGAAAGTGCAGCTCATAGTTTTCGCCCTCGCTGATTACTTAAAAAATTCCTCATCCCGCAAGTGCTCGCTTATCTGAATATAGCGATGTTTCTTACAGAAATCAAGAATCTTTAACAGCTCCACATCATCGCCAGCTTTGAACTCCTTTTTAAAGCCGATCCTGCCTGTTTGTACCCTAATTTCAATAGCTCCCTCATTGCCAAGGATTTGGTAGAAACCAAGTTTTTCCCCAGCATATTCCGCGAGGACATCCCAGTCCTCAATGAGATTTACCACTTTTGTGTCACCTAACACTATGTCGCGTCGATTAGCTAAAGGAATTCTGGCAGTCGGAAAAAATAGTATTTTTTATTCGGCAAACAAAAAATAGTATTTCGAAAAGCCCCTGCTACAGAGCCTATTTGTTTAAATACTTGAACCTTGGGCGAGCTCTTTGAAGGCAATTATTTTTTATCTGGCAAAGTTGGCGCACCTGGAAGGTAAACTGCTTTTGCGCTTATCTCAGCGCTGCAGGAACCGTGGTGTGCTCGGCAATAATCTTCGCATTCTTGAGCGATTGCTCTGTCTTCATAACCAAGACCACAAATGTCGCAGAGAAAAACCGTTCTATCCCCAATCTTTTTCTTCGTAACCAAAAACAGCACTCTCATTCATAACTAATCAGAATAGAGTTTTAAGATTTGCGGGCTCGTATTCGAGCCAAAAGGGCAACAAATTCCATGGCATCCATCTCGTCCATAAGCTGGAATAGCTCGTCCTGATCGGTTCTATTCTGTTCGAGCGCTGCCAATGCTTTGAAAGTTGCCTCGTAGAGAATGCCTTCGCTGCCTGGCTGAGTCTTTCTAATTCCAACTTGTTTGACGTACCCAGTTTCTTCAAGAATCAATATTCGCTTCTTAATGGTTCCGTAGTTTGTATCTTTGAAGCCAAGTTTAACCATGGCTTTGTGGACATCGTATTTTATGAGTGCCTCTTTGGACAGGGCTAAAAGTATGGCATGTGTTAAGTCAGGTTTTCTGCCTTTGAACACGGCAAGCTCTGTGCCTTTTCTCTTCTTCCCAGCCAAAGTTTTCTATCCCCCTCCAACTTAGGAAGGGAGAAACAAGTCGCTGAAACCTGTTTATTACATTACTTCAGAAATTTCAAGGCGCTTTGTCTGGGGCAGAATCTTGCTGTATACAGGAATGCCTTAGCGTAAAATTCAGCAATGCCTTTAGGCTTGCATAATTACATTTTTTGTGGCAAAAGTATCAAGACACCGCTATATTACAAATCGGATTTTACCGGTCCAAAATGGGAGATTCCTGTATACAGGAACGTTTTCACGGGTGCAATTTCAGGCTACTCTGAGCAAACAAAAATGATGCGGGGGAGAAGCTTGACATTCTAAAAAAGTCGGAGCTAAAATCAGAGGCTTAGTTTTCATCTAACTCTGTTAGCATTATAAGAATTGTTTTATCTTTTCGGGAAACATCGATGGCTAAGTGTCTACCCTTAAAGGGTATGAAAAACTCGTGCGTTTCCTTGGGAAAATGAAGAGACACCTTATCAGACACATAGGTGTTTTTACCATGCAAGTAGTCTCTTTTGCTTATGCTAAATTGGAGCTTGATCTTCATTTGACGCAACTTAATTTCACCTGTGGAATCTTTGATGACTGGTAGGGTTTCATGCGCTGTTTTGTAGGTTTTTTGGATTCTGACTTGTTTGTTTCGGGCAGTTTTGGCGCTGGCGTCAATGTAAACGTTAGCACGCCATTGTCGGTTCTGAGGTCAAAGTCAAAGTCTTCTGTAAATACTGGGCTGAGGATTTTGTTGTATTCCTTGGGAAAGGCAAACTCTATATCCTCAAGCTGGCTAAACCACTCTTTCTTGTTAGCTTCCGATACGGGCTTCCTAACGGTTCGTCTCACTATCAAAATAACCGTTTTTGCTCACCTCCATTTGGAACGACTTGGACGCTGCTCTCATGCTTAGGTTCGAATGGCACGCTTGCTTCATGGCTTTCTTGAGGCTTGACTATTTCAGGTTTAATTGTTTCTAATTCCCTCTCCATTTGCATTATGCGTTTCTGCTGGAAAAGCAGAATTGACATCACCATAGGTTCGAAAGCTATTGGGTTGGTTGCGCAACTGCTCTCCGAAGCATAGCTTCTGCACATATCCATAAGCTCATCAAAAGCTTCCCTGTCAAGCTTGCGCAACGCTCTAGCGAAGCCGTTCCACTGGTTGATCTCTCCCTCGAGAGTTATCCTAAAAGATTCAACAGTCTTATCCATAACCTGCTAAACCTCCAAACAATCTATCTGAATTCTGTTTCATAAGAAATCACGCGGGGCATTGCATCAGCTCAAACCGCATATAAAACAAATGGACAAACTGTTTTTTCGAGCAGTAGAGGGTAAAGTGAAAGTGAAAAATTAAATTTGGGAAATTAGAACCTCTTTAATCTTTATACTGACTTAGTGGTTGTTGTTTCAATTTGAAACAGCATTTTATTATGTTCGCAAGAATCGCGAGTAGCTTTAAGTTTTTTCGCATAAACTTTCTTTTTCCATCTGTGTTTTTTTCAAAAGCTTGTCTGTAAGTTCTTCTTTATTTAAATAAGGTATAGAATTTTCAAGCATGTCTGGAGTTACTGCTTCAATAATTCCGACTCCTTGAGCTTTACAAAAAAAAATCAGTAACAGCTTAATTGTTACGGTGCCCAAGTCAAGTTTTGTGTTTGATTTTTAATTTTAGGCGACTTTTCAAGTTGACGATTTTCACAATGAGATAAAATACGGTTTGGCGATGAAGTATTCATAGAAACCAAAACATTGATAATAAACAAATTAACCTCGATTAAAAAATATAATTTATTTGATAATTTCATTTAATTTGCTTGGAATTCCATAAAAATAATCAGTTCTTGCGAGGAAATTTTCGATCATACTTTTGCCTATTCCAGTTAATACATAAATTTTCTTTGCTTGATTTGGTATCTTCTTAATTCTCCCATTTTTTTCTAACTTATAAAATATAGGGTATATTGTGCCTGGGCTAAATTGTATGCTATAGCTTTTTCTTATTAATGAGATTATGTCGTTTACACTTGTGATTGTGGCTTCATTTATTCTCATCATAATTATTGTAGGCAAATATGCTTTTACTATTCTTCTTCGAGTTTCTTCTAAAAAATTATCGTTGCTTTGAATAACGTATGCTTCCCTCAATCGCATTTCATCTCTCTTGACAAGAACTCGAAAATTAAAGTTAGTTGCTTGTAACTGGAAACAGAATATTGAATAATTAAGGCGCAGATTGAATATTTCAATCAGATCATCTTTTTTGACCTGCTTGGTCCAGATAGCTCAGGTAATTAAGCTACTTAGGTCTACACTTTAGAACAAATGAGCTAAATTTAGAACAAAAAATTAATGTTAAAATCTCTGCAAAGATCTTAGTTAAATTGTCGTATTGATCTAATTTGGGAAGTTTTTTTGGCATAAACTGCTTCTCGTAGCAACAAAATGTAACGGTTTGTCGGTTATCGATTATACAAACTTGCTAGAATGATGGGGCCGTGTGTGCTAATTCTGAAAGACTAAAAAGGATTACCGCCAATGAAGAAAAAAATTAAGGACTGGCTTTCAAGTTATTTGACTTGGTGCCCAAATGTTATTTTCCCAGTAAGAATATGTGTAACTGCTTTGTCCTTCCCAGTTAGTCTCAATGTAACGAACTAACGGTTGATTTGTATGGAACATTATTGAAATTACGAATTGCGAGACGTTGTTATCCACTGTAAAAGGGACATTATTATACGTTTTTTGTAAGCTAAGCAGAGTAAACGATAATTTGACTGTGTTGTTATCAATAAATTGTGAGTGCTGAAAGGATTTTTCCGAGAATGTTGCGTTAGTCAACTTCACAGTTATGTCAAATGTAGCAGAAAATAAACCTTTGTTTTGGCAGTAAACACTTGTGAAGGCTTCGGGGGAGCTTGCGTTATTTTGATTATCAATGGTGTACCACTGGTTATGGATATTTTGATAAGGGTAGACTTCAAGCGAATAATTAATTGATGCCTCAGACAAGTAAACGGTAGCTACACTTACTCCCACTAGAACTGCAATTAGTATCAAAACTATAGAGACCTTATAGTTCATTATTTTTACTCCTTATTTTGATAATTCAACCTAATGCAGGGCTGTACTTAATGCGATGTTTTAGCACATACTGTTCTCATTTTAGAACAGACCTTGAAAATCAAAGAGTCTAAGTAATTACATACTTTAATCGAGGTTTTCCTTGTTGAGGGTTTTTTCGGAAAAAAGCAAAAAAGCAGCAATTATACCCACAACTATAGCCGCAAGAAAGCAGAGAATTGGAACTAAAATGTTGTTGGATTCTGAGGTTAACCCTACTGTAGATGTGGGTATTGGTCCATTGGAAGGTAATGAAGTGGGATGAGGTGAAGCTTGACTCTGCGCATTTTCAGGCAAAAAACTTATAGATCCCGCTAGCAAAAATGCAATAATAATCGCAAGAATGGGCGCAACCAACATTTTATTATTTAGCAAGCTCTTGATCACAAACTTTACTTTCGCTCAACAAGGAATCATACGTTCTGTTATTTAATTCTATATTTTTATGAGGGTGTTCTAATTGTCGAACAGCTATAACTCAAACACTTTTAGGGTAGGTCTTAAATCATTGATGCACTTAGTTTGATAACGTGAATGGTTTGGTTAGCGATGAATCTTCAGAAGTGCCAAAAGGAACTACTCTTGAAGTTTACCGTTTTTTACTGAAAAGCAACAAACCAGTCCGAACGAGAGAACTTCAAAGAGCACTTAATTTAAGTAGTTCTTCAGTAGCTACTTATCATCTTTCTAAACTGGAAGATGCGGGTCTTCTAAAAAGAGACGCTGGTGGTTTTACTGTTAACAAATTCATTTTAGAGAACAGCATTAAAATCAGTCGTTTCCTAGTGCCAAGATATTTTTTTTATGCCATCTTTGCTATCGCTATTCTCTTGATTGAAGTAACTCTCCTGAAACCCACAATAATATATCGTGAATATGTTTTTTCGACGGTCGCAACAGGAATTTTCGCTTTTTTCTTTTGCTATGAAACCATGAAAACGTGGATTAGAGGCAATTTATAAAATATGGCTTAATTTTAACTAATTGGATTAAGATTAAACTCTTTTATTGATTAAAAATCGACTGAAAAATGAACTGAACAGAAAAAAAGAAAAGGAAATTTTAACTTAACTTAATACTGATAGTTGATTGAAATGTACGTGGTATCATAAGTGGCCAAATAATTGCCTGTGCCAGTTGGGTTTTCGACATAAGTGAATAAGTTGTAATCATAGACCTCGCTATCCACACTCACACTGTGCCATCCATACGGAACTGCAAAATCTACAGTGCCTTCACCTGCATAATTGCCGTCAATGTAAATATTAGCGTCAAAAAGGTAATCGCCTTCTGGACCGAACGTTGTTATATCTAACATGCAATATTGCGGAACTGGAAAATAGATTGCTGCTAAACCATAATAGTTGCTAAATGCCGTTTCTCCACTCCCAATGTAAGGTGATGCTGCATTAACGGCATCGTTACACGCATTTGTAGAATCGTAATGCTCTGGATACCAATAGTATCCCCAATATGCTAAGAAGTATTCAACGTATTGGTCATTTGAGGTGCCTGACGGTCCAATCCAAACTCGATCGCATGGTGGTGGAGGATAATTTGCGCCTTGGTATACGAAATCATAATTAAAAGTCCCGCCGTAGCAAAAAGCGCCTACCCCGAGCCGTAATTCCGAATAATCATAAGGATGAACATTGTAACTTATCATTTCTGACGGATAATATTCTAGGCTCGGGATTACTAGCCCTTGTGAATCCACAGCATCGTAGCTTACGTAACCACAATCGCCCCATCCATCATTATTGCATCCATGACCGATAAAGTAAACATCGACATACTGGTATGATGCGCACATCCATGTTACCCATTCCCAGATATTTGTGTGTGTAGCCGAACTGTTAGTAAGAGCTTTTACATCATCATATCCTGCATTATTTACATTATAAAGAATAGCGTCAAACGCTGGGCGGTCATAATACAATGGACTTAAGTAAGGATAATCGGTGATCGCAACGATTAGACAAGCTTGACCGCTTGTTGGAGTATCAGGACTTGGCGAATTTAAGCTTGCTTGGTCATTGGAGGATGATAGGTTTGTCATGTTAGTATTTTTTAGATTTTGAGGAACAGGAATTGGACCAGTGGAATTGCCGAATAAATCCTGGTTGATTTGTTGCATGCTTTTATTCATAGATTGATTTCCTTGAGACAGCAACAGTTTGGTAATACTATTTCCAGACAAGCTACTAATGTTCTGCTCGGTATATCCCAGTTGTGCCAAATAAGAAGAGATATTTTCCGAGGGTTTCAAGGAATTGAGATTTGTGGTTGGATACGTTGCGGAGGAAGAGGACAAATTAGTTATTGACGATGCCTTTGCAAAAGTCGCCGAAACTGATACGGACAATATCATAATAATGCATATTGCCAGTATTTTTTGTTTATGATTTTTTTGAAAAATTTTTATCATTTTTTAATCTCCACAGTTTGTTTTTGTTTGACTTTTTTATGGTTGGAAAGTTATTGCTTTCCAAGTAGCGAATTTAACGGTCAAGTTTCTTAAGATTTAGTGTTTATTCGAAAATCGAATAAAACATGAATATTGACCATTAAGCTTCATTTTCTAATTTGCAATTTAGACACCAAAAACAATTTTAAAATAAAACATAAATTCAAAAACGAATGTCTCAATGAAAATTGCTTTTTAAATAAAAAACGGATTAATTCATAATATTAATCAAGGGCATTTGTTTTCTCTTTTCAGAAATTTGTTCTAAGATTAGAACGGAAGTTGCGGCAACAATGAAGGATATGCCAAGTATTAATTTAGTAATCATAGATGGATCGTTGTATGGTGTGAGAAAATGCTCTAGTATCACTATCAATAATAATATGCTCCCTATTGCGCCTAAACCGCTTACCAATCCCACAGCTAAGCGTTCTTTTCTGGTATAGGTTGGTCTCTGGTTTTTAATTTTGATATTTGTTGTTATCTTTTTTGTAGGAAAGTTTGGCTCTTTTGGTAGCCAACCATTAACACGTTTTTCTAAACTTCTTTTGACTTTCATGTTTTCAACTCAGGGATAAGTTGGGTGAAAATATTGTTGGCCATTTTGGCTGGGCTTAGATTAGCCGTATTTTCAACTGTTATTCCTCTTTCTTTGGCGATCTCGATGAGGTATTGTCTTGTTTGGTTTAGAAAAGTTGTGTCTGTTACTTCTTCTGGGTTGTCGTACCAGTACCATACTTTTAGTCCGTGGCTGGTTGTATAGGTGATTATGGCTTTTCGTTTGAGTGCTGGGTGGTAGCCGAGAAGTATCGCTTGTTTTGGGTACAGTTTGATTATTTGAAGCTCGTTTACTTGGGCTACATTCAAAAGTGTGGTTGTTAGTTTGGCTTCCGCTGTCAGCCTAGTTTGGTTTATGTATTGACGTGTTGTGTTGAGCTTAGCGGCTATCTTGATTATTGAGAGGCCTTTGCTAAAAAGTGACCACACAGTTTTTTGACTTTGACTAAGCGGTGAAGATATTGCACAGCTTGGACTCATTATCATCAGTAAACATATAACTATTTACAAGTAATTAAAGATTTGCTGAACTGAAGTTGTCTGTATAGTTTTATAGGATTTGTTAATGAGAATTAAAACCATCTTATTCAGAACGCTATTATAGTATGAATTTATGTAAATTCGACTGGTTGTCAGCCCCATAAACATAAGTTTCTGCATTATTTTTGTTGAAAAATCGATAGTATAAGGTTTAAGTCAAAAAAATCTCAGATGAACCAATGAATTTTCAGAATGATGTCAATGTTCGTGTATTATTCGATTTTCGAAAGAATCACAAGTATTAAACAAGATTTTCTCGATAAAGAAAACGTAACTGAGGCTGATTGCCTCGGAGGCGTGTCACCGCCTAGCCCTAAGGGAAGGGCAAAAGAGAACAGAAGTAAAAAAAACACAAGAATGAAAAAAATTATTATACCTATATTACTTGCAGTTTTTGCAGCAGCATTTCTGTTAATGCCTATAGAACAACCTTTGGCACACGCCTTTCAAACTCCTGACCCTCCATTAGGTCCTCGTACTGATATTTCTTGGAATGAAGGATATCCAGGACCTGATTATTATTGCCAATGCGATCACACTGATTGGGGATATAATGACGATTGTTGCGCAGGAATATCTATGGTAGGCGTTTATGATGACTATTTAGGTCAATTAGGAAGTTATGAATATAACCAAGTTTCGTGGTGTTATGATGCAAATCTCGGAATTAATGTCAATGGTAACAATATGCCAACTTATGATTTTTACAATGTTCCATATTGTGCCTTCTGCGAATACGCTATCGGCTTTGTAAATACATATTATCCGTATGTTTACAATTACTATCAAAATATAAACGCTGGGTCAACAAATAATTATGGCGAATGGACAATCCGTTCTTATGTACCCGGTCCTGACATAAGTGAGCTTTGGGCCCTCCCCTATGACGCAACTTTCATTAGCGGCGATTCAACATGTTATTTCCAAAATACTTATAATTCAAATGATATTGTATTTCTGGCAGCGTTTCCAGCGTATCCTCTTTTAACTGCATCTTCAGGCCCACCCACCTACTTCCAAACTCAAATTCCCTCCTCGGCACCATAAGAAGGCCTTAGTTATGACAAAAACCATAAGAAATAATCAGCATAAGAAAAAGCGGCAATCCTTAAGAATTATTAAACGGTCCAAATCTGTATTCAGTATTGCTCTTAGTTTGATACTTATTGCAGTTATACTGATTATCACAATATCGATAGCATCTGCCACATCCTCCGCACAGCAAATAACTGCCTCACAAATAACTGCAACTTCCGTGCAACCAATAACTACAAATTTAGTGAATCCTCCAAATGGCGTAATTCCAATTGAAGCAAACTCTTCTGAAGCTCAATTTAATTTGAATATAGCCTATGCTTACGCAGGGAAGGGGCTTTCCAATGCATCTTACACAACGGAAAACGGAGCTACAATGTATCCCGTCAGTCTCTATCCTTCGTCAGTTGTCTTAAACAGTACACGATTACCCGGTGCGCGCTTTACCTCTTGTGACGCTGAAATAGAACTTTATAATGTCCAGATCGATTCGAACAAATTGATGGAACACTACTGCTACTTTATTGGAACAAATTATAAGCCATCCTTCTCAAGCTCAGAACTTGGTGTTCTATGCGCAAATGTCACAGATTTCGTTAAAGCTTACAATTTTAGTTCCGTCACTGGCAATTTCGAATACAACATTACTGACAACACAGCCTACTTAAGTAGCCCTATCGGTTCAGTTGAATGTTATTCGGGAATTCCGAGTGGGCAAGGTTTATGGAGCCTTGGAAAACCAGATATTCTTTCCGTAACCGTGCAAAGGATTGGCTACATAACAATAACCAATGGTGCAGTTACTATATATTGGGATACCTCACGTATTACCTTCGCAATGACAAACCTCAACTCATACGGAACAGGCTTTCTACACAACGACTTGATATCTACCGCTAAATTGCCACAAACAAATCTATTCCATCCAATTGCCAAAGTAAAATAAAAAAAACAATTCTCTCTCTTTTTATGAAAAAATAAATGAAAATTAACAATGGAAACCAGTTAGTTAATAAATCAATGTGATAAAGTAGGAAACTTCATAGGAATTTACTTTGACTTTTTTAAAAAAAAAATTCGCGTTTTTTAGAAAAAAGACAAGACCAGACTCAGATACATGGTTATGTGATTTTGTCTTCTTGATAAAGACTGATTATATATTGGATTTTAACCCATTTGAAATCTTTTGAAACTTAATGAAATATTAATTTATAGAAAAAGTCACTCCGCCAAAAAGTTTCTTGTTTAACCCCATTAAATCCTTTAAACAGAGAATCAACTTTTAGCAATAAAATCGCTTAATTTACCTCATTAATCTGAAGAACAATTACAATTCAACCATTTCAGAAGAAGCGAATCCATAGTGCTATTTATTTCATTATTTTAGATTTCAAACGAACAAGGGTAATGAAAATAAGCGATATAATGGTTATTATCAAAATAATTGTCTCCGGGGTGAATTCCGGAACTATGCTAGGCGATGAAGGCAGTATTTGATCGTCAGGCACGGCGGAAACGTTGCCCGCGTTATTATTTACTATGAATATGGTTCCTTTGGTAGGATCATAGACTATACCGTGAGGACCAGCTCCGGCATATCCTTCGGTTATGGAAGCATCGCTAGGATGTTTGTCGAGATACATGGGATACATGTCGAAAGGAGAAGAATAAGAAACTTGTAGACCTGTCGGAACAGGAGGTTGGGTAAGATTAGCAATGACATCCTTACTGCTGTCTGAAATAACGAAAACTGTACCATCCATGTCATTATTTCCGCTAGTACAGAAGATTGTACCCTTGGCAGAATCATAAGCTAGAGCCCATGGATTCTCTATTCGCCCTGGCAAGACCACATTACTAATTACTGTGTTATTTTTGTCGGAGATAACCGAGATCGAGCCGTTACCCTCATTGGGTACTAAAACTTCACCTTTATCCGAACCATAAGCAGGGTAAAATGGGTTTCTTCCTACGGATATAGTTTCAATGACCTGATTATTTTTATCTGAGATAATGGAGACTGTTCCGTTTCCTCCACGTGTCCAGTATGAATTTGTTACAAATATTTCGCCTTTAACAGAATCATAGGCCACACCTACAGGATTTGCCCCAACGGATATGGTTGCAACGACCGAGTTTGTTTTGTCAGAAATTACTGAGACATCGTCTGACCCCCAGTTGGCTACGAATATTTCACGCTTGTTAGAATCGTAAGCAATACCATTGGGATTAGTTCCTACAGTCACGTTTGTGACAATACTATTACTTTTATCCGATATTACATTAACAATGCTAGATCCAACATCAGTTACATAAACTTCAGATTTGGCCGAATCATAAGCCAAACAAACAGGCCCAACCCCTACAGTAATGTTTGCAACTATAGTATAACTGGTATCGGATATGACAGAAACCGTGTTAGAGCCCATATTGGCTACAAAAATCTCGCCCATGGCGGAATCATAAACGGCACCTTCGGGGCTAGTCCCCACGGATATATTGGAAATTGTATCACTAGCATGAATAAAGCTGACTGCTGATAAGAAAAGGACAAGTAAAACTGAAATAAGTATAACACTTTTCACCTTAGATAATGGCAGTTTTTCCATCCCCATCATCTCACAACTCTCCCTTAATTATTAATATAGTTAGCATAAATATTTAGTTTTATCGATTATAACTTAAAAAAAGTAAACATACAGCCCTTAGCATATTTTTTGGCTCAATATGCCTGCGATTAGTTTTTTCGCCAAAGTTTAGGCACTCTTGGAATTAACTAAAGTGAGTATAGCCTATCCTAAAGGGCCAACTTACAATTTCGTTCTCCAATTGTTGCAAAATTATCTAGATCGCATCGATGATTTACCAGTAACAATTACACTAAGTTCGTCTTCCGAAGTCTTCATCTATTTCGAAGGCTTCGGAGAATATAGACAGATTTTTGAAGATTTATTAAGTAATTTTTTTTTTAGAATGAGCAACTTTTTGCAATAATTATGATAGTCAAATTACATCTTTTCGTAAACTATTATTTCTCGAGTCAACAATCTATTTATGAAGATTAAATGCGACGCCACGAACTAGCTGCAAAGAAACCAACACTGGCTATAACAGTCAATAGCGTTATTATAGAGTATAAGGATAAGTGTCGGATTGGTAACTATTAGAGAAGCAGTTATAGTAACTGTTGTTCTCCTTCTATTTTTTCTAATGGCGCCTTTGGTTCAATTTAGTATTGTGGAAGCACAATACCCTTTTTGTAACCCCTCGATAGAAATAGATTCTCCGCAACCAGAAGCGGTTTACAACACAACAAGCATTCCCGTAAAAATTGTTGTTTTACCTTGGGAAACAGGAGAACGATTTGTTGACATATACTATACCATAGATGACGGTCCCAACGTACATTTAAATGTAACCAGGTATCGAGAAACAACCAATATATATGGATACGGGAGTTTAGATAACCTTACGAACGGCTACCACACAATGAAAGCGTATGCCAACGATACTCAAGGAGCCATCCTCTCATGTTTGCCAAATACATTCCTTGTAAACACTTCTTCACTAACTCTAACAGTTCCAGAGTTTCCACTTCTTACAACTCCATTCTTGATAATTGTAATAGCGGCTGCTGGTTTGGTGGTTTACTTCAAGAAACATGAGCCAATTTATTGAAAAGTAGCCGATTTCTTTTCATGTTTGAGGGTTTAGTCCCGTAAAGAAAACCTACTAATAATATTAAAGCAGAAGAGGATTCCACAGATAAAACCGATAAACCACAAAAAAGTTCTCGGACTTGGTGTATTAGCATTTTAATTATTAAGCTACATAGAAGCAATATCATCGATGTTCTTATAACGCTTTGAATAATCGGTTTTTGCTTTTTTCTGTTTTCATTTCCACATCTACTTTTTGATTATCCTTTTATTCGATATGAATTTCCGCAATTGTTTTAGCTTTGGGTTCAAATTTTACAATCGAACTTAGCTAAATTGCATCACTCAAAAAAAATTCTGAGTGTTAGCGAAAAACAAAACTGTTTAAAGAGGAAATTTAATGGAAGTTGCTTGCTTCCTTGCGTTTCTCCGCTTCTTAATAGAAGCGTAACTTTAATTGTCTCTGGATTGTTGTCACATTTAACATTGGATAAGCTCTATAATTGCCCATATTGATGATTTAATAAAAAAATAAGGCTTTTCTCAATAGAGGTCGCGCTTTGTATAGAAAAACATTCCAAAGAGTACGATAACACATTCTAAGCTTGGGGCGTTTTTGTAAATAGCTTTCGCAAAAATAATAGGTTAATTGCCTAAAAAAGAAAAAGAAAGAAAATGGAAATTTGATTTTAGACTGTTGAAGCAGCTGAAGGAACTGAAGCTGGTGGGGTTGAAGGTGCTGGAACGGGCGTTGTATCCGAGACCGGTATCTGTTTTGCTGCTTCTGTAACGATTCCGTTTATTTGGGTTAGTTGTTGGGTTGGGATTTCTTTTATGTAGTTGAGTCCTTTGCTGAAGAGTAGTCCGGCTAGAGCTGATGCGAATGGGTTGACTGCGACGTTTGCGAGTGGTGTGCCTGAGATGTTGAATCCTAATGCTAAAGCAAAAGATGCAAGGACTAATCGTAGGAATTTGGTTTCGCTAAATACTTCTCCGCTTAATTTCCATGAGAGTAGCGCGGTGAAGATAGCGGCGGCTAGGGCAAAGAGTATTCCGTAATATGGCGAGATATCCATTTTTTACATTCACCTCCGGTAACACAAGTTACTAATGAAAAACTCAATTCGCCCGCTTCTCCAGGCCACAACACTTTTGCGGGCCAGTGCTTTCAACCTGGCAAAACAAAAAAATTAATTTTTATCTAAAAGATCCTGATTTGCAGCCTTCAATATGGCAGCTTGCTGTTTCTTTTCTGTAAGTTCTTTCCCAGCCTCATCTTGATCCAAAAAACGCACCCCCAACTTTACCAAACCAGGCGGATACTTATTTTCCCTATCAAGCTTACGAAGCAACTCACAAATAATGCCGCTAGCAACCTCGCCAATTACAATGTCTTTCAAATACGCCTTACCCTTCTCAGCATCCCAAGTAAACCCAACACTACCATTATCATTAACCGATTTTTTGCCATCAATCTGCCCCAGCTCAGAATCAACAATCTCCAGTT
>PLTA01000027.1 GCA_003164295.1 Candidatus Bathyarchaeota archaeon | reverse complement strand
ACCATTAACAACAGCAGCAGAAGAATAAACTGCATTGTTTGTGGTGTATTTCCAGAGTAGATCGGGCTTTATCATTTGATACCCTGTGCCCACGCCTATATGGGATACGTCGGAATGGAACATTGCCCAATCGGCGTTTGCAAATGAGATCAAAAACGAACTGGAAAGAAAAATGATGCAAACCAATAGACCTATCGTGCGTATCTTATTCATATTATTTTAGCTCCATTGTTTATTTCTCTAATGTGCATTTTTATCCATTCCATGGTTAGTCTTACTGGAAGTTTGCGGTTATAGTGCCGGAACCGTTGATTGTTGCTGATGTCGAGGATCCGTGGGTCCCTTGTCCTTGTGTTGGGTTGGCAATTGTTATTGATCCTGTGGTAGTCCATTTGTTAAAATTATAACTGCCACTCTTGGAAGCTGTAATCGGAACGACAGCTCCGGCATTTTGCCATGAAGTTCCTGTAGGAGACGTAGACCCAGAGCCACTTGGAGTTACTGCAAATGTTACCTGATATTGGGTTTGCCAATTAGCAGTAACTGTCACAGGACCACTCATCGTAATCGCACTGCTCTGCGCATAGTTAGTTCCAGAAGCACCACCACTCCAACTTGTAAACACATATTGAGTACCAGTACCGCCAGAAACTGTTCCTGAATTTACACCAGCATAAGCCGTTGCACCACTATTATACCAACCAGCACCAGTAATCGTGCCATAAGCCGAGTTAAGAGTCAAATAATATTGAGTCTGCCAATTAGCAGTCTCGGTTATTGGGTTATTCATTGTAACAGACGAAGAAGAATTAATGCCGCTGTAGGCGCCTGTGCCTGAGCCACTCCAACTTGTTAAAATATACTGGATACCGGTTCCACCAGAAGCAGGTGTAGTTACTGAAAAGGGTGCTGATACACCAGAATTATACCATCCTTGACCTGTCGGACTGCCATTGGCAGAAGTTACAGTCAAATAATATTGGGTCTGGTAGGTAGCTGAATACGTTCCTGCAACCGTTATTGGGGATGAACCTGAACTTCCTGTCTTAACAAACTGAGTTCCCACACTACCTGAAACAGTTGGTGACCAAGTAAACGTTGTTCCAGTATCAACCCAGATGCCATTTACTGGGAAGTTACTGTAGGCATAAGTTGCCGATCCCACTGTGAGAATCGTATTGGAGCTTGCAGAACTGCCAATACCAGTTTGACTGAAAGTTACTTGATATTGAGTCACAGACGTTGATGTAACAAATTCATGATTTGAGATTGCGCCAGAGAAGACTGTAACTGTTCCAGTTGTGGAAACTGGGTTATTACTGCCACCGTTGAGAACGTACCCGGATAGCCGAGTTCCCGTACCGCCACTTTGACCCCAGACACCATTTAAAACCACGTTAACCGTTGTGCCGCTGTCATACCAGTAATTATCAGAACTTATTGTGGGGATAGTTATAGAATTCAAAGCAGATGTTGCAGTTGCGTCTAAAGTTACTTGATATTGCGTTACTTTTGTGGTTGTGATAGTTTGGGGTGCTGAGATAGAAATAGCGTTAAGCACAGTGAATGTTCCTGTAGTGCTTTCTGGATTGTTGGATCCTCCGTTGATAGCGTATCCACTAATTCTAGTTCCTGAGCCACCTGATCTACCGTATATACCATTTAGAGTTAAGGTAACTGATGTGCCTGAATCATACCATCCGCTGTCTCCACTTATTGTTGGGTTGGTAATTGTGTTTAATGCCGAAGTTGCACCAGAATCTAAAGCCACTTGGTATTGTGAGATTGAGTTGAAAACAACCGTATGATAGGTTGACATAGAAACAGCTGAAGTAGTAACAGTTCCTGAGGTTGCGACATTATTGTTAGAGCCAGAATCAAGCTTCCAAGAAGAAACTCGTATACCGGTTCCACTCGAACGGGTATAAATGCCATTGGAAGATACTGTTGTTGATCCACCGGAATCATACCAGTAGTCTGATGTTGGAGATGCGGTACCGTAAGTTATTCCATTTCCTCCGGTTACTGTTAAGTAATACTGTGTAACTGTTGAGAAGCTAACTGTATGGAAAGTCGTCATCGAGACAGATGTTGTTAAGGTTCCTGTGTTTGAACGTGTCGGGTTACTGTTAGAGCCATCGACAGCATAGTTTGAAACAGCTGTTCTGGACTGGCCAGAAACTATATTCCAAACCCAATTAGAAGAAACCGTTGTAGACATACCGTTATCATACCAATTGTCACTCGTAGGACTAGCAGTCCCATAAGACACACCATTACCACTAGTTACAGTTAGATAGTATTGAGTTGTTGAAATCAAGTTGATTGTGTGAGCTGCAGACATAGAAACCGACGAAGCCACCAAAGTACCCGTATTCTGCCGAGCTGGATTCTTATTTGTGCCATCAAGTTGCCAATTAGAAACAGCCGAGCGAGTCCCACCAGAAGTACCCCAAACCCAACTAGAAGAAACAGTCGTAGACATACCAACATCATACCAACCAGTATCGCCCGCAATCGCAGAAGAAGTCCCATAAGCAACACCATTACCACCAGTAACAGTCAACAAGTACTGAGTTACCGGAGCAAAAGTAACAATATGAGTCGCCGACATGGTTACACTCGACGTTGTCACAGTTCCAGTTGTAGCGACATTATTTGTCGTTCCAGAATCAATCTGCCAGAAGGATACCCTTTGACCCGTGCCAGAAGCCCTACTGTAAATACCATTAGAAGATACCGTTGTAGACATGCCGTTATCATACCAATTGTCACCCGAAGGACTGGCTGTTCCGTAAGTAACACCGTTGCCACCTATCACAGTCAACAAATACTGATGATTGTAGGTAAAGGTTAGAGTACCGGTTCCTGCTGTTGTTGGCGAAGAGGAAGAAACAGCGCCTGAAATAGTCTGTCTTGAGGCCCAGCGTTCATTGGTTCCAGACCCTCCTAAAGGATTTGTTACACTCCACGACTGCCCATTGTCAAGCCAATAACTAGCTAAGCTCGTGCCAAGGGTTGGCGTGTAAGAAGATCCGAACTGCTTTGCCGTTAAAGTGGATGCAGTCGGTGAACCACCACCAGAAACCGCGTAGTCAAGCTGGAACGAATATTGGTTATAATACGTTTGTGAGTAGGGGTTTCCACCGGCCGTCAAAGAGACAGTGGAATAAGAAGTGCCCATAGCCCAACGCTCACTTGACCCGCTCAAAGCTGTTGAAGCTGGAAAAGTGACAGTTGTACCATAATCGACCCAGGCAGAAGTACTCCAAGAATTAGTTGAATTAAGAGTACCAATCGTTGAACTGGCTGCCAAATAGGTACCTGCCAACGGCAAAGAATCACCAGAGTTCGGATTGCCGTTAGGGAAGGAGACGCCGAAAGTATTCTGCACCTGCTCATATCCCGTTAATGAGATCGAGTTAGTTGAGGCGGTGCATGGAGAGGAAGTTGAGGAGAAAACGTTTGCTACATTGAAGCCGTCTCGAGTATTACCACTGTTAGAGAATGATAAAGTAAAGGATGAGCCTGCAATCATCATAATGTTGTAGGGTGTTCCGTCAGCAGCGAAGGAATTAGGTGAAGGATAACCACCATTTACTGTCACGGTAGCCGTAGGAGCTAAATTGTTTAACGCCACGGTGATTTTCTGGTATAGTGTGTTCACCGTGAAGATAGTGCTTGCAGAATTGGAGCCAGCGTCTTTGATAACAACCGTTTGAGCTCCGCCTGCAGTTGAGGTTGGAACTGTAAAGGTTGCACCTAAAAATGAGCCAGTTGAATTCGTCAAAGTGGCGCCGCTGAGCGTGATAGATGTCCCCACGTATGTTGCTGTCAAAGCTGAATTCGCTGCAAAGCCTGAGCCAGAAACGGTGACAGCGGATCCCGCACTTCCATTAGTTGGATTTAGAAATATTGATGGTGTTACAGTGAATATTGCATTAGCTGCATTTAAAAGAGAATCTGTCGTCCCCACTGTTTTTCCTCCAGCTGTTTGACCTGTTGGAATGTTAAAAGTTGCGTTGAAGAAGCCATTGTTATCAGTGGTGGGGCTAGCTGGAATTGTGTTAACTATTGAGCCAGCAAATGTAATAGTTATAGGTGTGGAAGGGGCGAAACCATAACCGGTAACATTAACGGATGAACTAATAGGGCCATTGGTTGGGTTTAAAGTGATTAGAGGGATAACAGTGAAATTTGCGGTTGGATAATTGAATCCGTCTGTTGCCGATATTTGTTTCACGCCTACTGTGTCAGAAATAGTGTTAAAAGTTGCTGAGAAGCCGCCAGTCGTGTTGGCTGTTATCGTGGATGGATTTGTAGTTTTCAAATTTCCGTCGAAGTTGATGGTTATGTTTGAGTTAGGAACAAAATTTGAACCTCTTACTGTGACCGCGGTTCCAAGTGGTCCGCTCTGAGGACTCACAGTTATGGTAGTAGGTGTGACGGTGAAATTAGTTGAAGCATAATTGAACTTGCTATCTATGATAGTGACTGTATTGTTGCTTATTGGTGAGCGTTGTGGGACGGTGATTGTTGCGCCAGGCGGGATATTGCCTGAGGCATCAGTTGTAAAGCTAAAAGGAATTTGTGAGCCGCCAAATGTGGCCAAAAGCGGGGAGTTGGGTGCGAAACCCTGTCCAGAAACTGATATGGTCTGACCACAAGGCCCGCTTGTGGAAGACAGAGTGATAGGGGAGGTTGGAGGTGTTATTACCAAGTTTACAGCATCTAGAATTGTAGCCCAGTTTTCCGTAATAGAAAAAGTGCAATTTACACTTAAGTTGGTTGTTGGTACCTGGGCTATAGCCCATTCACTCCAAACTGATCGGGGCATAGCGTTATCTTGTCCTGAGGCTCCGTATGAACTCTGGACTGGCATAATTTGGGCGAAACCTGGTCCTGGTGTTATTGCAGGGTTTAGATCGTCGATTCCCAATGCACCTATTATAAATTCATTTGAATAATGAGTAGTGATTGTATCCTGTGACATAATAGATTGTCCTATAGTAGTTTGTGCTGAGCCGTCAAAAGGGGAAGTAGTATTAACACCAGTAATTGCAAATTCTAAAGCCGAACAATAATAATCGCTTAATTCATCAGCAGTTGAATGGATGCTGATCGTTACCGGACCAACCGAAGGATCAATAGTATAAAAGGTCTCCAAAATGCTGTCCCCGCCGCCGTTCCAGCCGCCAGTCTGACTTGTAGATTGAGATTGACCTCTTAGAGTCCAATTCAGGTTAGGAGTTGAAGTAGGGGTATAGAGGGTATTCCCATCATCATATGACACCACTACATAAATCAGTTGATTGGGCTGAGTTGTTGTAAGAGATAACTGTAAGGGAGTATTGTTTGTAGCATAAGTAGAGTTGATGCTGTTGACTCCTGGGAAAGTTCCGTTTGATGTTATACCATTAAAATGATTAATAGCTGGATAAGCTGAAATTCTGTTTCCTCTGGTTGTTATAAACCAAAAGCTAAACTGATCAGAAGGCCCTGCATTTGTAACATAAGCTTGGTTGAAATAATAAGTAGGAGTCGCACTTGGGAGGAGCGTAATTGATGGTGAAATTAGTGTTTCGCCAGTCGTGTTTTGTGTAATGTCTTTAATCCATAATCGCACAAATTGAGTTGGAAGCGTGCCATTGTTCGTAAGACTACACTCTATGTAGACCACATTGTTCAATACAGCTGCCTCAGGATTAGCAACTGACACAGTTTCGAGTTCAGTATAGCGATCTAAATCTAATTGTTTTGCCTGGGCTGTGGTCTGTTCCAACCCAGTGTTTTGACTAAGAATGATTACAAAGCTTGCAAAAACAACCATGACTATAAGTATAAAAAATACCATTCCAAATATTGTACCGATTCCTTTCGTGTTTCTTTGAAGATTATGGTGCAAATTCATATTCAAAAGCGCTCCCGCTTTTAGTTATTAAGTGAATAGTGTAAATTGATCCTGGCGTTAGTGAGATGTTGTTTCCTGATGTGTTCTCTATTAATGTGAAATAGGCTTCTTTCCCAACATTCAAACTCGCAATTGGTGATGGCGATGGCCCCGATGAATCAATAGGTATTAGCGACGAAATGGAATTAGGTGAAGAGGCCGAAAATATTCCAACAAGATTTTGACTTGAATCATAAATAAATGCCGAGTCAATTTGAATGTTATTCGAACTTCCAGAATTAATGATATAAACCGTTAACTTAGCTGGATACGAACTGTAAACAACATTTTCAAAGCCTATTCTTTCGCCTACGGCTTGCTGGCTACTAGATAATTGGTTAGAATAATTGTTTGTGGCAGTAGTTGTGAGATTGGTTGAATAATAATAAGCGACAGTGCCAAAAATGATTATGATCGAAGCTAATAAAACAGTGGCAAATATTGGACTAAGCGCTCGCCTACTACGTAACCAATTGCAAAGTGTCCTCATTTATCGCACCTAACACGTAGCTCCGCAGTTAATTCTCCCATATTTAACTGACAAACTCCAGCTGTAACATTCATTTTTAATGTGCCAGTCTTTCATTTCCTCAGTTTGCTAATAAACTAGGTATTTTGATTAAGCCCGCAAAACCCTGATTATTAATGAACGGAAACAAAAAAATCTAAGTCAGAATCCAAGCGGTCTTGTGCGTTCAACTATCTTTGAGAGGGATAACTTTTCGAAAAAACCAAATTATTGGGGTGGGAAAAAAACCCAATTGATTTTAGGTTGAAACGACAGAAGATGATATGAAATTGCCGCCTGCAGCTGTTGTGACGGTAAGTGTATATGAACTCCCTTGAACGATTGTTGTAGGAATAGTGAAAGTAAGAGCACTAGCTATTGTGTACAAAGTTCCACTTGTTAAAGTGGTAGTTACGGCTGGATTAAAGGTTAGACTTGCAGCTGGTACAACGCCAAGTGTACTTCCACTTGAACTTTTAATTATTATGCTGTTTATTGTTGCAGCGGGGCCACCAGTTTGCTCAAGATAAACCGTTACTTGACCAGTACCTAGCGCGCCAGATTTTATGCTTGCTGCTTGTACCGTGATTTTTTCTTGTGCTGCAGTTCCGCCACCAGTCATAGTTGCCAATGTGCCGCTTGTAAACATGTAAACAACAACACCAGCGATAACTGCAATTGCGATGAGAATTAGAGTTGCGAATATTGGGGAAATGGCTTTCGAGTTCTTCATAAATTTCTTGAAAGTATTCATTTTTTTCTTTACACCTCCTTGCTAAACACTCGATTTAATATTTTATTCCAAGCGTGTGCATATAAACTACGTATTTCATTAATTCAAATAAGAAAAGTAAATTACGTTAGCCTTCAAACAATTAGTGTATTCTCAGAGTTGAGATCAACATAAATTGGAGATTTCCAAGAGAGTAAACACGATGTGCCAGATTATTATGAAATAATAGATATTTGTTTACTTTTATTTTCTTTGCCGTCATAACTGAAAACCAGTTTACTTTTGAAATGAGGATTAATTTATGATAATTTTATCTTTCGTCGAATGAGTAAAAATAGAAGAGTTCTGGGCAAAAACTGAGCCCAGTTGTTTTAAGATGAGGTTGCTACTACGCCTGATGCTACGAAACTACCGCCTGCAGCTGTTGTTACAGTAATTGTATAAGTACTGCCCACATTCATGCCCAATGTTGGAGTAGTACCAACGATAGTAGTTAGCGTTCCAGTTGTTAACGGTACTGTGGTCATTGCAGTTCCTCCAACAGTAAAAGCATTTGTACCTGATATAACGCCGATTGTAGTTCCGGATGTATCTTTAATTATAAAGCTGTTTACGGTTGCAGCCGGACCACCTGTCTGCTCAATATATACTGTTGTTTTACCACCAGTATTAAAAACAATGCTTGCTGCTTGTACCGTGATTTTTTCTTGTGCTGCGGTTCCGCCTCCAGTCATGGTTGCTAATGTTCCGCTTGTAAACATGTAAACAACTACACCAGCGATAACTGCAATTGCAATAAGAATTAAAGTAGCAAAAATTGGTGAAATGGCTTTCGAATTCTTAATAAATTTCTTGAAAGTATTCATTTTTTTCTTTACACCTCCCTGCTAAACTTGCTTCTTGTCTTAAACCTATCTTCCAAGAGTTTGCTTATAAACTACGTTTCGTTAGATTCAATATATCAAATGCTGATATATAATACACTGAAGGTATTTCAAAAAAAATCAGTAAGATAGATAAAC
The DNA here is from genome assembly GCA_003164295.1 of Candidatus Bathyarchaeota archaeon. Taxonomy (GTDB): domain Archaea; phylum Thermoproteota; class Bathyarchaeia; order Bathyarchaeales; family Bathycorpusculaceae; genus Bathycorpusculum. The sequence goes on along the minus strand of PLTA01000027.1, from coordinate 52,873 downwards.
AGGGCAGAGCAAAAGTTGTAAAAAGGGTTTTTTCCAAGGAGCTTTAATTTAATTATTTTTAATCATGGAAGAGGACGCTTAATAAATAATCTGTTTTCAGGATGCACCCAAAGCAGTAAAGTAATTGAGAAATTTTTTGCTTATTTTTTAAGTTATAAACTTCATTGAATAAGAACTCAACGTTTATAATAAGAAAATATTGAAGAAAGTGGTGGTTTTATGTTTGGAATTGGGGTTTCATCTGTTTTTTAAGTTCTTGTAGTTTTTTGATGTTTGGCGATTGTTTACGTTTTATTATGAACACACCAACAATTACTCCAGCAACTGCAACAGTTACGATTATCGCTACGATTATGGTTAAGGTGTTACTTGAATTGCCGGCGTTAGTTGCGGTGCCAGCGAGAGCAATTGTAAGTGTTAATGGTTGGGCATCGTAGTTAGGGACTGTTTCGTTTTGGGGGGGATAGCCTTCTTTAACTATTGAGAAAGTGTATGATCCAGCTGTGGCATTTTCGAAAGTAACATAGCCTGTTGCATTTGAAATCTGCACCAGTGTGGGCATACCAGCTGGCTGAGTAGTTGAAGAAACTATTGCGTCATTTAAAGGATTTCCAAGGCTATCTTTAATGATGAATGATAATGTTCCAATATTAGAGACAGGAGTTGCTGTTGGTATTGGTGTCGGTGTGGCAGTTGGCGTAGCTGTAGGCGTTGCAGTTGGGGTTGGAGTTGGGGTCGGGGTTGGTGTTGGGGAGGGTGTCGGAGTTGGAGCTGGGGCGGCTACAACCGTCACTTGCGTAGTTCCTTGAGCGCTTAAATACCCAGTTTTGGATCCACTTGCCGTAACGGTGCAGTTTGTAGTTATAGCGAAGCTTGGAGCCGTGAAACTAGTATTATAGTAACCATCTCCTTGATCTGTTATTGAACCAAAAGTTCCACCATTGTTTGATGCGAATGTCACTGTTGCACCGCTTACTGGAGCGCCATTAGCTGTTACATTAGCCATGATCGATGTGGTGTATCCATTATTGATGCTAGCTGGATTTGCTGTTAAGACTATTTGAAGTGGTGAGTAGTCGATAAGATAAGTTGTAATTTGGGCTTGTCCTGTAGTATAGCCTGGCGCTAAGGCTGTGATCATATTTATTCCTGGAGCATTTGTTACATTCAAGCTGCCTATGGCCTGTGTTTGCCCAAAGGGAATTATTAGCGTTGGGCTCACCACGCCTACTGTTGGTTGTGAAGAGAACAGATTTACGCTTACATCAGCCTGAGGATCTTTTGCTGGTCGTCCCTGGGAATCCTGAAGCTGCACTTGAATGGCTTGATAAACGCCATTATCTGAGGGAAGGCTTGGAGGCACACAATAAACAGCTAATTTTGAAGGAGTAAAACCTATAGTCGTTACCACTTCCTGATCTCTCAGAAGATTTGTAGCCACTGCTGTTATAGTGACAGAGCCTGCCTTATAGGTCGAATTAAAAGTTGCAATTGCATACGCTTGAGATTGGAGAATCGTAACTTGCGAATCTATTTTTCCTACAGTTTGATCGTTTGATGCAATTGAAACTGGCGTAGCCGATTGGGCAAATGCAACATATGATGACGCATTTTGCAGTTCAATTGCAATTTGGGGATAAGAGTTTTGGTCAGCTAAAACTTCAGGTGGACCTACAAAGATTTTAAGTTGTGTTGCATCCGTAGCTATCGGTGTTGTAGTTATTGTTAGTTGTTTAGAGGCGTAACCCTGAGGTAAAGCAGTAATAATTGCTGATTCTGGTTTGGGGTTCGTTTCTGTATTTGCTTTTGTTGTTGTGGTGAAGTTTGCTGTGGCTGATGTTTGGCCTTCAAGAATCGTGACTGTAGGATCTACTGTACCAACTGTAGTATCTGAACAGGAAAGTGCTACTTGAACGCCTCCTTGAGGGGCTCTTGCGGGTGAACCGCTTGAATCTTGCAGTTGAACTAGTATTGCATTATATTTGTTTCCGTCAGCTGGTAGGGTTGAAGGAATTCCATAAACTGAAATCTGTGATGGAATGGGTCCAATAGTGGTCATAGATGCTTGTACCGTTGAGTAGCCTGTTGCGGAAGCTGATATTGTTGTGGTTCCTGGGCTAAACGTTGTGGTAAAGTTTGCTGATGCAGACGTATTGCTCATAGGTATTGTTATTGATGGATCTACTGTACCAATGTTTGTGAGAGATGATGAAAGGCTGATTATTGTGTCTTGTAATGCTCTGGAAGGTTCCCCATTTGAATCGTGTAATTGCACAAAAATGCAGCTGTACGTATTGTTATCTGCAAGAACGCTGCTCGGACTAGCGTAAATACTTATTTTGGAAGGACCGCTTGCTGATGCAAAAGAAGGATTATGATTGAAAACTAAAAATGCCGATGTTAAAATCAGCAGACTTATTGTTATTGCTAATATTTTTTTATTCATTTTTGCTTCCTCAATTTATTTTTTTTGGATTACGTTCTCCGGTAATTTGAATGATCTTTTTTGATTTTTTTAAGGACCGTTTGGAAAAGTTCAATTCTTGCCTATCGCTTGCTCTCAAGCAAAGAGTGCAAGAAATATCTGACAGTTCTATGTGGCAATGATGAGACGGTTCGCTACATTCTTTGATTCGACACTCAGCAGCAATTGGAATTGTGTTTTTCTCTTCACTTTTTAAAATGAAAAAACTGCATTGCCCATCTTTTGCATAATCACAATTTGATTTTTTAATTTCCCCAAAAAATGAAGCATTAGATAATATTTCAACTAATGTTAAAACTTCTTGGAAATTCTGTTTTTCAATATTATCGACGCGTCTACGCAATTCATCTATTTCCGTAACCATGCGAAATCTGCCATCCAAGCGTTAATTGAAAAAGTTCTCTTATAAACTACGAAAAAAATAAGCGCCACTTTTGTGGAAACTATCTTTGAAAAAATCTTAAGATAAAGTGATGTTAAATGCCTAATGGATGATCAAACACTTATCTACAGATGAGCGGAGCTAACGGCTGTAACTCTAACTTAGGCAAAGAAACAATCAATTTTCGTATTTTTGCTTCGTTAGAATATACTGTTCTCGGTGAGATGCCAAATGTGGCGCCAATTGTTTCTTTAGAAATTTTTGCGGGATTTTCACAAACATAATAAAAAGCGCCTGCTGCCAATCCTAAGGGGTGTCCGCCCGACTTTTTTATTTTCAATAATATGTTTTCTGCATTAAGAATTAGTTCTTTATTTGTAGTTATTTTCCCAGCATATTGATGCAAATAATCGATGGCTGTATTTCTTGGGATTTTTTCAGGATCTTTTTTTGCTTGGAGAGTTTTGTTAAGTATCCATGCCTGCTTCATTACGGCCTTGGGGTCAAGGCTAAGTTCTTTGCTAATTTCTTTAATCGGACGCATTTTATCGTATTCTTTAAGTATCAAGTGCATTAGGGCTGCCACTGTTGCTCTTTTGTTTTTTGAGAGTTTTTGTGATTTAAAAAGGGCATGATTTTGTTTTCTGATAGTTTGTGCAGCCGCTTCTCTATAGGGATAATTTGGCAGATTAAGTTGGCAAGAAATTGTTCTTAGAATGGTTAACCATTCTTTTAGTGTTTCGGAGTCTTGTTCGTTCCAGTTTGAAAACCATTCGGGTGTCCATTGGGTATAACTTTTGACTGTTGGAGTCTCATCTATAACGAGTCCGCATTTGTTGCAGATTTTTTCGCCGTTTAAGCCTTCAGGATAAACGATTGAGCCTTCGCAATTATGACATTTCAAATTTTTCCATCCGTCCAGTCTTTAGGTTCAAGATTTCCGATATGGATACTATTGCTTTGACCACTATCTCCAATAAAATGCATATAAGACTTCAGAATCGAGAATACACAAGTTTGCAAGTTAAAAGGAATTAATTTTAATAAAATACAATAAATTAGCTGAAATATATTTCAAATATAACAAACCAGATTCAAAGAGAGGGATTTATGGGGTTTAAGTAAAATTTGCACTTAATTTTTTAAGAACCTCTATTCTGAAACCTAATTAATATCAATTTATAATTTTTTAACTGAATTCCTTTTAGCTTCTAAAAAAGAATCTTTTCTTCGAAAAAGTTGAATCAAGTGGAATAAATAGCACCTTCTGCCTTGATCTATTACTTACTCGAATATTATTTGAAAGATCCTCTCTTAAGAAAATCTACCTTAGTTCAATGTATGCTCAAAATTAAGAAGGCATTGAATATTTTAAAAACACTTTTATACAGGTGCTCTTAGAAAATCTAAAGATTAATTATTGGTTGTTTGCTGCCTTTTTTATTACCAATTTTGGCGGTAATCTTTGAATGGGTCTTGCATATACGCTCCATTCTGCGCACAACTTGTCAAGTTCGATAACAATATTTTCTGTTTGATATGTTTTTTCCATGTTTTTCAGCTCCAACATATTGCTTCTTATGTAATCATATATAATACGCTTATGCTGCACAAATAATATTACGATTTTCGACATATTACAAACACAGAATACTGAACACTTTAAAACCGTAAACTACAGTTTTTGTTGAATTCCTCTGCCTATCTCGTTTCTCCAGTTACAAATTAAAAATATGAAAGTTTTTTGTATCCACAATAAAAAATGTTATCAAGACTAATTAGTACAGAAGAAACGAAAGAAGTTACTAATCGCTTCAAAGCTATCTAAAAAACCTGAAGCAACAAAAAGAAAGTAACCAATGCCAAGTTATTGAAATTATAATTGAGAGAGATGAACTCTATTGAAAACCAGGGCATGCTCTTTTAGCTGTGGGGGGTGATAATGTCGAATTAAGAATGCCCTGAGTGTGGGTACAATTTTTCTAATAAAGAAGATTTCTTAAAGTTTAACGACTTTGGAGAAATAATTCAGTGCCCCTGATTGTGGAACAAAACTAGAAGTGACTAAAGATGAAAAACTCGAGGCTATTGTCTTACAAGATCTATATTGGGGAGAATTTAAACCGAACTCAAAAGATCTTGATAGACCCTAGTCACAATTTCCGCTCAGGTTTTGTTAAGAAAATCGAAAATAGCATTTTTGAAAAACCAAAGGGGAAAATTTTAAGAAACGACCTAATTCTAATCGTCAAGAATTTTGAATACGGATTTTGAATTCATAAGTTATTATATACTCATAATCGTATTTGACGTTGAGCATCTGGAAGGGAACAAAATGAAACAAAAAACAAATAAAAACAGGGAACAACTAAAAAATAAAATGGCCGAGGTTTTAAGCGAAAACATCAATTCGCTATCAACTGGAATGCAAGATATTTTACTGGATGATCTCGTTACTGCTTTTGAAAGCAGATTTGAAGTATTAAACGATGCACAACTAAATCTTTATTGCTGTGCAAATATAGGAGAAAAAGTTTCAAATGCGCAGATCAAAGCTTGAAATGTACATAGACCTGCTTGAGGTATTGACCCTTAAAGGACCATTAAAATTAACGCATATAATGTACAAGTCTAATGTTAACTGCAAAGTCTTAAAATCTCAATTGGAATTCTTAATAAAAAACGGGTTAGTAGAAGAAAGAATTCTGAAAAAAGAAAAAGTATTCTTCACCATTACACCAAAGGGCATGTCAACCTTGAAGGCATTCATTCAGATAAAGCAAATATGCCCAATCGAAGAAGACAATGCTAAGCAAAGCACCGTTTCTTTATTAAACACTCTATTTTTTTATTTATAATATCCAAAACTTGCCAAAGTTTTGTTTTTTTGAATATCATAAGCTATATGTCAATTATGCGGGAAAGAACTTAACTCTTCAGAGCCTATTTTACAGCTAACTTCCGATTTTAAAGGCATAAGGTCCTTTGTTCTTTGAACTGTGATCAACCTTGATTTGCAAATATTCATCAGATGAGTGATTGTTAACTGTTCCTATGACTCTGCAAATTGATTTTAACGATTCGGCAGTGTAATCAAGAAGAGACTTTCCATTTCCGGTTAATGCGTAAACTTTTTTGGGGCGGTCGCCATTCGTGTTCCATTGGCATTTTACGTAACTCTTTTTTTCCATGGCGCTCAGCATTGGGTAAATTGTGCTCGCACCAAAACTTACGCCATAGGTTTTACGAATTGTGATTATTAACTCATAGCCATGCATTGGATGAGTATCTAATAACTGAAGAATAATCAAGTCTAGTAGGCCTTTGGTAAGTTTTGTTTGAACATTTTTGTGTAATGCGCTCATTTTTTTTCTTCCTGTATTTTTGTTGTGCAAGTGTACAATATGTCCGTTATCAGACCTATTTTGCACATGAATCTCATTATATCATAAAGCACCTTATAAAACCTACGACATACCCTAAGCATACCAAAAACATAAAAAAGCCATGTAAAACCGAGAAACGCTAAAAAAACAAGCAAACAATCATCAAAAATCTACTGAAAAGCGCGCTCCAAACGCATAAAAAGAACTGTACAACACATAAACAAAAATAAAAAGAGAAACTAAAAGTTTTCAACGTAATACTTAATTGATGCTACATAGCTCTCAAAGCTCAAATCTGAATCCTCCAGGACACAATTAAACGAAGGAATTCCCCGTCTCAATTCTTTCATGAGCGCAAGTTCAAGTAGCGCCGAACTTGATCCAAAAATTTGCTCAAGCCCTTTGACAAAATCCTCCATCTTACCAGGTATGTCTTGTTTGTTTAAAGCGTATTTTTTATACAAGAATGAAAAGAAGGCCTCTTTTGCGCTTTCGCCAAGTAGCATAAAGAAAGTGTGATCTAATGATTCAAGAAAAAGTTTATCAAAATCTGAAGATTTTAAATCTATTTCTATTTTTGGCATGTTTTCAGGTTGAATTTGATTCATTTTATCGCCCCTTTTTTTGTTGCTGTTGTTTTGTTTAACTCAGCTACAATTAACAGCAATGCATTAAGACTTAATATATAAATTACTTCAAATTAAGACATATTACAAAACCTGATATATCCAAAAAAGACATATCCATTCAACAAATATTTGTCACAACACCTATTTTATAACATAATACAATAATAGAAATATCCTTTATCAGCCTAACAACCCCTTAATTATTTTGAGGAGCAAAGGAGAAGGATTCTTATTGGAAAGATGAAACAACTTTCCCCCCTCCCAAACATTCAAAAAAATATTTCCCTCTAACCCAATATTAATAACCTTATAAAAAACAACGCAAAGAACAACTACCAAAAACCAAGCGCTTTTAATCAGGAATATTATTCAGGTTGCTCTCAAGATATTTTTTGCTGGACAAAAATTCTATCGCTGAAGCCTTGTCTTCCAATACCGAGTATGCTAGTTGTGCTAACTTAAAGCATTCTTGCTCTTTTGCCTTCAACTTAACCTCTCCAAGCCAAACAACAAGGAGCTCTCTTAAAAATATAACACCATCTAACCAGATATGCAACCCTGCTATCGATAAAAAGCTCTCATTGATTCTTAAATCTTCAAGAAATGCATTGGATTCAAAATAAGCATCTGTCGTCTGCAGATGTCGTATTTTCAAAATTTCATTTCTAAGCGGCCCTTCAAATAAGAACTGCAAGATTTCAGTATTTTGCCAAGTCGTTTTATTATCCAAAAAAAAATATTGTTAAACCACAATTGTTTCGAGTTGTGCTCGGGTTTAGTTTTAAAAAAATTAGGGAAGAAATCTAAAATGCACCCTACGTGACCGATCTTGAAGCAAGTGCTTTTCTCTTGACTTCATAACTTTAAGTTATCATGATTTTTAGCTGTTTAAAATTAGATAATGAGGCTCACTTGGTTAGGTGAAATGAATACGTTTTTTTGGTAAAACATTTGCTTTTGTTTAAAGTGAGGAATTAAAAAAATTTCAAAATGAAACAATGTTTAATTTGTTCCGGATATGGAGATTTGCAGGTCAAAATTCGTTATGTCAACGATGTTTGATGAGACTTGCAAAGTTAGAATTGCTGCTACTGATTGACCTAGGGTGATTCTATCGTTATCTTGATTCCAGGTAAGTGTCATGTTTCCGTTGTTTGTAAAGCTCCAGTTGTTAGTCGTAATGCTTAGTGCTAATGTGGAGCCTTGCTTGTGTTTTTAAGAAATATGGTGCGTTGGACGTTTGTTCCGGCTGTGATGTTGCCCCAGCTTATAGAGCTTAGAGGAATTGTACACGCGCTATTTGAGTAAACCCCTAAGCCAGCTGAACCCGTTACTGAACCCTTAGGTGTTACGTTTTGATTTGCACTTACCGCTCCGTATGATGTAGCGACACTGCTTATTGCAACGATTACTAATGCGATGGTTGCTATTGATTTAACGTTTATTTTTGTTTTTACGGTCAACTTACACGTCACTTAAATCGTAAGTCATACTATTTGCCTTAAAAACATTTTGAGTCAGCACTCACCAAAAAACAAAACATATACAATAATTTTATTTCAAAAACACCAAACATCCAACAGCAATAACGATCCAACCTTTTTGAGACCACATAAAAATTGAGTACAGAGAGGATAAAACCGTTGACCATAGTGATGCCGACTTTCTTGAATTTGAATGAGATGAGGATTGTTTAAGTTGTTCGTTTTGAGGTGAGATTAATTTTTTTAAAATAAATTGAAAAGATTTTAAAGTTAACCGTCTGAGGTTGAAAAACTGAGAATATCACTCTGAGAGTAACTTTTAGCAAAAGGCTTGCCTTTTTCTTTTTTAAGCCAAGCTCTCAATTCAACCCACATCGAATAAGAAAATATGCCAATATAGAACAGACTTGGAATTACAAGCAGGATCGGGAGAGCGTTCTCTTGTCCTCGACCTAGCGAGAGAAGAGGTCCTAGAATGGCGCCTAACGGGATTATTAGAGCCCAATTATAATTATGTGGTTTAAAAAGAGTCTGCAAATCACCTAGTTTATACATGATAGGCAATGTTATTGCGAAAAGAGCAAACTCAGTAATAACTATGGGCAGACTTTGCACAGTAAAGTTGGTAGCTCCGAACCAACCCTTTGAAAGAGGCCAGAACAATTGGACTCCTCCAGTGAAAAAATCACCTATTAAAATGTGTGAAAGCAAAGCAGCATAGTACGGAATAGCTTTTTTGCGGTAAACAACAAAAAAGGGAATCATCAATACCGAAATGGTGATGATGGAGTGTGTCGGTCCCCGATGCATAAGGAAACGCAGTAAAAGGTCAACATCTGGAAGCACCGAAGCTGCAAACAGAAGCGGCAAGTTTGCTTTGACTTTAGCAAGCTTCGCTGAGCCCTTTCCCGTTAGGTATCCAAGTGCAAAGTGGCCAATAGCAAACGTTAAAAAGACCTCTTAAATACCGAAAAATGAAGATTCTTCCTATTAAATTAGCGCCCAAATTAAAATGATTAATTTTGGGAAAAAATTAAGTGGCGGCCAATTAATTTTATTTTGTTTTGATTTTTCAGAATTCTATGAATTGTATTAAAAAAGAAAAATAAGAAATTTTAGGTTATCTTGCCAGTATTTGTTCCTCTTTATCAGAAATAAAGATTAACTCCAATTCCTCTTTCTCTGCTGGCGTTATGTTTAGCGGTTTTTGAGGTTGTTTTGCTTTCGGTTGCTTTTGACCTATACAGAAAAGGCTCCAGCCTACGAAGAACATAACTGCAGTTATTGGTAATAATAGGGTTATTGCGAGTTTGCTGCGTTTTTTTCTTTTGTTGGGTGATTTTGCCATTTTTATGCCACTGCCTACTCTGGTTACTTAATTCTTAATATATAAGCTTTATTGATTTTAACGCTTTCACCCTCAATCGTTAAACAAAAAATCTCGAAAACAAAAACAAACCAAAATAACTCGACAAATAAAACAAAGAATAAACTTTTCAATCATTCGTGCAATTTTGGCTGTGAAGATAATCAATTTCAGGTCGAGCGGAAGCTCATTTTGTATAATTGATACAAATAAGTGCTGTTTCCAACAATGGCTCTATGGGTAAAAGAACTGTCAAAATTGTTCCTTTGCCCAGAACTGTATCCACCGATATTTTGCCCCCATGAGCAGAGACCAATCGCTTACAAATAGCTAAACCAAACCCCATTCCCTGAACCTTAGTTGTGAACAGCGGCGAAAATATCTTTGGAAGCACTTCATCGATTATTCCAACGAGAGGTTGCAATATCAATTTTAAAACTGTTTTTTTCTCCAAAATTTGCTTTGAGCTTTTCAGGAAGGTAACGTCGTTATCTACATATAAAATTCGTAAGGGATTTTTTTGGCCAAGACTTGAAGAATTAACCAATATGGGAGGATTCTTCCCGATTGCTTTAGGTTCGGCGACTTGGTGGCAACTATATGCCTTGTGAAGTTTTAGAATTGAATTAGAAACTTTACTTAAACTCACTATAAAAGATCCAGAAAAATTTGAATTTAGCGAAAATTCTCAATGAAAAATTGAAATTGAGAGATTATCTGTGGTAAGAATCAAAGTGTCTATATCAGTTTTTTGAATGTCACATTTCTAATTTTGCCTAAAATTGTCTATTTTTGCCAAATTTTGTCGGCTAATGTCGAATAATGAACCAATCCACTAACTTTTCAAATCCTAAACCAAAAAAGAAACTCAAAAAGAAAAAAGAAAAATATAGCTTAAAAAAATGGGGAACCGACGCGCCTAAACCTATTTCATTTTTCCTTACTTTATACTATTTAGTTAGGCTTGAGAGCGGCAAACCGAATAAGCATGCACATGACTATAATGCAGTGGAAGGAACAGTTCAGGAGGGACAACAAAATTAAAACTAAAACTAAAAACAAACCGAAAAGCGAAACAAAAGGTCAAACGAAAAATAAAGGAAAAAAAGAGTGGAAGCAGCGGTAAAATAAATAGTTGGGCCGCTTCAATATTTTCTTTAAGCAGAAATCATTTTGACGTGGGCAGTGAAGTTTGACTGTTTAGGAAGACCAAACCGACATTAGCCCAGTGGCCCGCTCACGTTTTCGTTATGAATTGTGTAAGCAGCTTGTAGTAAACGATTTAATCTGCAAAGTTCAGGATAGATTTTTTTGTATTCTTCAGATGAATAGTAAGCTATTTCACTTGGATAGGTCTTGGCTTGACTTGTTATGTACCTCAATACTTCGTTTATGTTTTTGAATTCCATTTTTTATCCTCACTAATTTTGAAAGCGAACAGGTCTTGGGTTAAAGTTTGATTTTGAGTTCTAGTCTGATGTTGTATATTACAAATGCGAATGAACCAACTATTGCTGCTATTGAGGCGATTTCGATTATTCCAAACATATTTTCACCAGTTTAATTAATACTTAGCTACTTGCACAGCTAAATATAAATGCAGTTGTGATTTGTTCATAACTGATCATAAAACATCGACATACGTCTAAAAGATCAAAAAAGACGCCGCACCTTATGTTTACGCAGGTTTACGTGCTCATACTTCGGTGTACTTTCTTATACTTTGGTGTACTTCCTTTTATGCAGCCTATACGCACCGGAAGCTTCAAACCAGAAAAGCACCCTAGATCACAAAGGACAAGATTTAATGCTGGCAACTATTCAACTTCAGCCTAAGTCCTATAAGTTCGGAGTTTGTGACTTTTTAGTTATGGCAACTTAATATGGCTTTTTTTGCGTTTTCTTGCAGATTATTCCGAAATTTTCCGTATATTTCCGTTTACTTCCGTATAATTCCGCAACCTGCAAACAAATCAAACCCCAAACCAAAAAAACAACCCAAAACACAAAGAAAAAAATGCGCGCCACAATTCGCAAAATCCGAGTCCTAGAAATCAATTTTTTCTTACGCTTAACTCTTTTAATACTTGCCTGAGTAAATCCTTGGCATCAAAAGACAGGAGAAGCACAGATGAGGGCTCGTGAAGGCGACTTAATTAAAACAAAAAGCAACGTGGTTTTTGATGTTAAAGGTTTAGTTCATCCTGTTGACAAGGTTATTGCGTTTCCCCGTTTCATCCCTTCACCAACAGGCACCAGACGAAGCGAGGGCAACACGTATGGCAAAGTGTATAGTCTCAGCGAGAGGTTCAAGTATTTGGAGGAAAATCAACCTGACCTAATAGTTTTTGATGAAGTTTTCGGCGAAACAATGTGCGAAGTTCCAGTCAGCCAAATAGCCGAGCATTATAAACCTGAAGAAAAGCTCTGGTCAATACGCCAAACAAAGGAGTTGACGGTACTAGAAAATAAGGCTTTGCAGTTAGTTGAAACCTTAAAGGCGGAAGCTAACATTCCCTGGAGCAGCAGTGGTATTTCTGGCTCAATTATGGCTGGGTTAACCACAGAAAAATCAGACATTGACCCCTTAGTTTATGGAGTGGAGAACTGCCGAAAAGCCTATGCGGCTCTGAAGAATCTGCTTACTAAGAAAGAAACAGGGTTTAAACCATACACGCGAGGCGAATTGCAGGAGCTTTTTGATTTTCGTTCAAAAGATACTCAGATGAGTTTTGAAGACTTTGTTTTAGTTGAAAGTCGCAAGACATTTCAGGGCAAATTTATGGGAACTGACTACTTCATCCGCTTTGTAAAAGATTGGAGCGAAATAAGCGAGCAATACGGAGATGTATGCTACAAAAATTGTGGCTACACAAAAATCACAGGTAAAATAGCCGATAGCACTGATTCTCTTTTCACATCATGCACCTACAGGCTAAAAGACGTCAAAATTGTTGAAGGCCCAAAGTTGGAGCCGATTCATGAGATTGTTTCTTTCCGAGGCAGATTCTGTGAACAAGCAAACATCGGCGAAGCGATTGAGGCACAAGGAAAAGTTGAATTAGTAACCAACAAGAAAAGCGGCGACGAATACTACCGTTTAATACTAGGCAACAAACCATCGGATTATATGGTTTTGTCGCATGGTTAAAGTCTTGGGTAATAAGTAATAGCTATTCTATTGCTCTAAATACTCTCGCTAGAAGACGGGGTTCGATCCGAAAGCCTTTACCTACAAGCGTATACACAATTTCCTTTGCTTCTTTATTGTTCAGTTTTTTCTCTCTAAGCGATAACATGATCACGTAGAGAACGCCCCTGACATCTAATCCTAGAGCCTGTGCGAAGGTTCTTCCGCTTGATTCATCCATTAGAAGCAATGCTTTTTTTCTGCGAGCTAAAACTATGGCGTGCATTTCTCCTAAATCGATTTCAGGGTTTTGCTCCATAATTTTTTGGCATTGCATAATCTCAGCTTCAGTTAATCTTGTAATTTTTATCCAACCTTGGTCGAAGCATTCTTTTATGGCTAAGGCATCACTGAAGCCTCCGGATAGACCTTTTTCAACAGCTTCATGGTATACTTCTTGTGAAACTTCGATTTCAATAAAAAGGTCTTTGAGTAAACTAATTTTTCCAACTTTTGAGAGCCATATCAACGGACTATTATTTGAGACTGTTGGCAAGCAGCGTTCCCAACTTACGGTTTTAGGTCTTGCTCAAGGTCTTGTTCTGAGTATTGAATAAGTATGCCTTTCTCAGATAAGATTTTGTAAAAACTCCATAAAGATATACCCGCCAATCTAGCAGCTTTCCAACCTGTAACTTGCCCAGTTTTATAGAGATCTAATGCGTTGTCTACGTTTTTTTCTTTGACACCTTGCTCGAGTATTTCGCGGATAAGGGTTGATCTGTCTTTTTTCTCTTTGCTTGCTATTTCGCGTAGTTTTTTTGCCGTTTCTTTGGGTATTCTAAGGCTTAATGTTTCTGACAACCGACATCATGTAATACGATAGATATCAGCTGTAGTATAAATGGATTGTTTAAAAGAAAAGAATTCTTATTTGTGAAGTACTTTTAGCACTTGTTCGTAGTAGCGTTGGCAATAAGTCAACGTAACCTGATAGGAGATTTCAGTTGGTGAAGTAACTTCTTCAAGGTTGCCTTCAACAATCACTTCTTCATCTTTTTGGGCCTGTTGACGGAACTCCTCCATGAACGAGAACACACGTTGAGCCTCAAGGGCTTCTTTTGGACCGCTAATGACTTCAATGGGCTCAATGCCATAGATTGATGGAGTAAACGGCGCTTCGTCGTCATTTGTTATACGTGCTTTAAGCTTAACCCAGCCCCGCTGCGTTATGCATGTCCGAGGACTATATTCAGATTGGATTTCACTCCAAGCTTTTACAGGCTCAAACTCAGCCTTTATTGTTCTGCCACTGGTATTGTCATCATATAAACCGTAGATTTGTTTTCTTCGCTGATGCCAAACGAAGTCTTTAACAGTAAAGTTTTTGAAACGCCAATCTTTCCCAGCCATAGCCTCGCTGGATTCAAACTCATTATGCAAGCCTGAGGATTTATCTGCATAAAGCGCTTGAAGTGTTTTTCTCATTGTGGCATTTTCTTCTTGTCCATAAACGATAAAGTCCATGTCTGAAAACTTTGGATGATGAAAACCATGAAGCATAGAGCCAAAGACTCCAAAGTCACGGCTTTTTAAGCCTGAATTATCAAGCGAAATCGTCAAAACACGTTCCATAGCCGCTAGCAACTCGTCGGTTGGTCCCGCCTTGAGCAAAACGGCTAACCTCGCGTCAGGTTTTCTTGCTTCCATAATCAAGTTGTCTTTTACGCCTACAAGGTTTAATCCAAGCATTTCATGAAAAATCAAATATTGCGGGTACTTTTTGGCTATTAGCTTCATGCCTTCGTCATTGTAAAATTTGTAGTAAAGGTCAGATTTGCCCGTTCTTGGAGCACGGGGATCTTTTGATTGAAAGATTTTTGAAGAAGCATATTCCGCATCACAAATGTAAGCGCCAGGCGGATGACTGTAGCCAAAAACGCGGAAAATTAAGCCTTCACTTGTTTCTATAGCGTCTCGGTCGCGCAGTTTTAAATGATTGGCCAAATATATTCTTCCTCCGACGTTGCAGTTCCAACAACCACTTGATAAAAAACTTCATTTGAACTTGTGGACTCTACCCGTTCAAGTTTGCCGGCAACTTTAATTTCGCTTCCGCAGCGGGCTACATTTCTGTAAAGGCCAATGTTTGAAACAACTTGTGAGGGGATTTGATCTAAATCTAGCTCAGATTGATCATCTAATGGTTTGAAACTATTAATCTTGTAAATTGAGGGTCGATACATTGTTTCTGTATCATCAATCACTGTTGCTTGGAAACGGACGGGGTCAAGTGGGATATAGCGGTAGGCACCGAAGTTTTCTTTCACTTGTTCAGGCTTTTTTGTTGCGTTATACATGAAAATTTTGCCTTGATATCTTCCTTGGAATTTTCGGGCGGCTTCAATACGGTTGCCTACAATGTAGCTTAATTGTCCAGCGTTGACAAGTCTTGCAATTGCATCTTCCACTAATCGGAAGTTTTCTGTCCCATAAACAACAAAGTCAATGTCTGATTCAGGCGCGTGCATTCCCAAAGCGATAGAACCATGCATTCCCAAATCTTTCAAGGGCACGTTTGACTCTTTAGATATTAAATGAACTAAGTCTATTGCCATCTGCTGAAGCTTGTCTCGTTTTGGGAGGTTTTCAAGCCAAACCAGTCGATCTTTGGGAACAAAAACTTGCCGAATGCGATCTAAAGGTGCAGTTATTAGCTCTTTGTTTCGGAAAGAGTCATAGTAAAGGTAATCTTGAAAATTCTTGCGGAAAGCTTCAATGAATGTCTGATAATTTTTTGCTGTGTACAATTTTTCTGCTCTGAAAAGCTGGTTTTCACCGAACTTCCATGTGCGCTCTAACATTTCAACATTGAAGAGTTCCTTATATTTTGCAGGAATATATTTGAGGAATGCAAGAACTCGATCCTCGGGATGTTCATACCCAAAAGTGTTGAGTATGAAGCCTTCTTCCGTTACAAAAGTGTCTCCATCCATCGGTTCCCAAATATCTTCAGCCGTAATTATGCACCGAGAATAAAGTAAAAAGTGAACATTAAAAAATCTATTGCATCAAAGTGCATCTGAAAATAATTCCAACGGGAGCTAACAGTATTTTTCGCTACTTTTTTTCTAAAGCTATGTCGCCCCCAAAGAGCAATCAAAAGCAACTTTGAAAATGAGTCCATGTTATTCCGTTTATACAAATGTAAAATCAAACGCCAAGATAGGCTACAACGAAATTCTTCAAAAATGCGCAATTGTCCCTAAAAGCGAAAAGTCAAAAGGTTAAGTTTTTTTAGTTTAAAAAAAAAGAAAAAGAGTTGTTTGATGCTTGGTTTTATGGGTGCTTTCTTAGTATGAGTAATCCAACTATGACTATTACGATAATTATTGCGATTGCTGAAGCAATTATGTACGTCATTAGGTCTGTTGTGGTTGCTAGGTTTGATGTAGTAGGTGTAGGGGTTGGTTCTATTGCATGTGCTGCTTGTACGTTCATGCCGGTTTGCGCTGATGAACCCCAATAACCGTTGTTACCTGCAAAGGTTGCTGTTACGAGGTAGTCGCCGGGTATGTTTGGTGCCGTCCAAGTGTATGTGTATAGACCAGTTTGGGTGGTATTGGTATCGCCTATGTGTATTATGTTTCCGTTTGGATCTTTTGCATCAATTGATACTTCTACTCCTGTGAAGTTCGTTGGTAAGGGTTGCTGTTGATAAACGTAGCCCATCCAGGTCGTCATGCTTGCATCAGATGCGGCTGGAACTCCGTTTGGAAAGTCAGCTTTCTGTTGGCTTTGTGTTGTACCTGCGGAAACATCCATAACTGTGCCTTGAATTACAACGTTGGTTCCTGCTGCAATAGCTGTCTGCGGGGCTTGTATGGTAGTGGAGCTTGGGCCTTGACCGACACTATAGATTTGGTTGTCATAGCCGTTCATGAATGTTGCATAGCCATCTGCCACAACATAGGCACTGCCAGGAGTACCCCACTCACTTGGATAGTCTGAAAGCTGCCACATTTGTTCTCCAGTTGTGGCGTTAACCGCTTCCGTTGTTGCACCTTTGTAAATTGGGTCAGGTACAGTGTGTTCGTTAGTGGCTAAGTAAACAACTCCGTTTGCAATGGACTGTATCATAGTTGGATAGTCACCGTAAAAGACGTTCAAACCAGCTTGAGTGCTGTTGCCCTCGCCGCCGTTGCCATAAGTAAATATTATTTTTCCTGTTAAATCGTTGTAAGCATAGAGAATTCCTGAGAATGAACTACAATAAAGTGTACCATAAGCAATCGAGCCAGGTAAAGTGGTAGTTCCAGGGTTACCGTAGTAGTCAAATGATGCTTGAGATGCTGTTGGACCCCAAAGAAGAGCGCCAGTGGTTAGACTGTATCCGAACCATTGCATGTTTTCCTGAGTACTGACAATGAATACGCGTGTCTGAAAATCAACTGGACCTTGTACCACAGTGAGGTTACCTGCTGGTGGGTTGTATGTCTGGCTCCATAGAACTTGACCGAATGTGGAATGAGTTGTGTTTAGGTCAACTGCGAAGAATGTATATGGACCTTGTGATGTGCCTGTTCCAGTTGCTGCGAAACCAGAAGGTAGAGTACCGTTCCTAAGTAGCATTATATCTCCAGGATTAACTGCGATTACTGAAGGCGTCAAAGCCATGGTGTTACGCCAAGGTATTGAAATGTTCCAGTCATAGGTTGTTAATGAATCAAAATTAATGTTCCGAATTGGTATGTTGGTTCCAGGCGCCCAGTTTGGTGAGTTGATAGGGATGCTTGCGTTGACTAGAATAGATGAGCCACCTGGGATTATTCCAGTAGTTCCATTTGGCAATGTACCGCTTGTGCCTATGATTGGAATTGGAGGTCCTCCTCCTACTCCGGAGCCCAATATGACAGCACCGCCAATTAGCATGCCGTTAGAGGCGTTTACCAATGCCGGTGATAGACTGCCACTGCCTGTATATGGGTTAATGTCGTATTGCCATAGTTTTGATGAGTTCCATTCGCTAAGGTACCAGGCTGGATTTGATGTTGTACCAGTGTTGGTTATAACGTATCTCAACTGTTCGCCCGAAGGACCCATTGCTGCATTGCCGGTTGGAACGCCAGTTACGTTGAATAACGATTGACCGGTAAATCCATCAAAAGCCTGTGCAAAGTTTGCTGTGAACAATATTGGTGGAAAGACGCCGTGCTGGTCAGGATCCCATAGGTTGTAGACGTAGCCAAAGGATAGTGGAGGCACGTTAGTTGAAGACCAAAGGATTTGCCCGTTTTTCAGATTAAGACAGACTGTGGGTCCGTTATCGCCACCAGAAAATGACACTGGTTCAGTATAATAGAGGTATCCATCGATTACTATTGGATTCGTGAATCTTGGCTGGTATGATGAACCTTCCCAATATTGGACTCCTTGAGGATTGTTTGGATCGCCACCGCCATTATAGAATGTGTTTCCTCCAGATACTCCTCCGAATTGAAGTTGGTTTGTCCACATGATGTGTGAAGTCAGAGGTCCTACTGCGTCGCCATGGAACAGCGTAGAGCTAGAATAGCCTGCTGGAACTGGTGAACCCGAACCTAGCCAGTCTGAAGTAATTGAATACCATATTGTGTTTTCACCGTATACTGGGCTTTCCCAGTAAGCCGATGGAAGTGGAGAACTGCCGATAGCTGCTGGAATTGGGGTACTCTGCACTGTGACGGTTGTCGTTGCGTTGCTTGCTAGATAAGTATCGTTTACTAGTAATGAACCGGAGTAGCCGTCGCCGTTAGCTCCATACACTTGCCCTGGATAATTAAAGGACAAAGTATACGTTCCAACCTCAGAGGGAGTAAATTGATATGCTTGGTTTGAAGTAGGGTCTGATATTGTTGGGAAAGTTTGTGTTGTGTTTTTACCGTCTGGACCTGTAATAGTAAGCTGATAGTTGCTGAATCTATAGTTATTTGATAGTAATGCGCCGGAGGCTGTTCGACCATCAGTTCCCACCGCCGGTGTTCCTGCACCAAGTATAGCATCCCCGTAAACTGGGTCAAGCCACATGTAAACGACTAATGTCTGACTTACACCGATTGGATTAGGTTCTGCAACAATGTAAGCATACGTTGGAATATAATTCGGTGGAGAATGTGCGCTAGCGTTTTGCACTAATACTGTTGAAGCTCCGATTGAAAATATTAACAGAGCTGCAATCAAAATTCCTATAATTCTATTTTTTATTTTTTTCATTTTTTTTCATTCAAAATTTTTAAAGAAGAAGTTTAAAAAAATGCTCCTTACTCAACTTTTTTCTAGTTTTCATACAATAAGAACGTTGTGATTTTTTGAATTGATAATAAAATTTTGAATGATGATTGCACAGTAGATGATTTTAGCCTTGCGAAAAAGCATATATGACTTGGCAGACTTTCTCTTTAAAAAGACAATGGTGATAGATACGGCTGCATCAAATGCTGAAGAAAACAATGAAATGGTAGTTACTCCATGGGAGGTAAAAGGCAAAGTAAATTACGAACGCTTAATACGGGAATTCGGCACCCAACCATTAACCCCCCAACTGCTCCAAAGAGTGGAAAAACACACAGACAAACTTCATCTGCAACTTGAAAGACAAATTTTCTTCAGCCACAGAGACTTAGATACAGTCCTTGACCTCTACGATAAGGGCATAAAATTTGTTCTCTACACAGGCAGGGGACCCTCAGGTCCTGTTCACATTGGACACCTTGTTCCCTGGATTTTTTCACTTCATATTCAACAAAAATTTAAAACACGTCTCTACTTCCAATTAACCGATGACGAAAAATACTTAATTAACGATGACGCCAACCTCAAAAACACTGCCAAATGGTCATACGAGAACGCCCTTGACCTAATTGCATTGGGTTTTAAGCCTGAAGACACCTTCATAATTTATGATACACAAGACATCGACCTACTCTATGACATCACTTTAGAAGTAGCTAAAAAAATAACTTACAGCACCGCACGCAGCAGTTTTGGTTTCCAAGACAGCACCAACATCGGCTGGGTATTCTGGCCTGCCATACAAGCTGCACCATGTTTTATTCATAAAAAACTTACAGGCGAAAATGTCCCAGCTCTCATCCCAGCAGCCATCGACCAAGACCCTTACTGGCGGGTAACACGGGATGTAGCCCAAAAACTCGGATACTATAAGCCAGCCCAAATTCACTGCCGCTTCCTACCTGGTCTAGGTGCGGGAGGAAAAATGAGCGCCTCTATGCCTGAAACCAGCATATTCACCATAGATCCGCCAGATGTTGTGAAAAAGAAGATTTGGAACGCTTTCACAGGCGGCAAAGGCACAGCAGCGGAGCAACGGAAAACAGGCGCTGACCCAACAGTCTGCAGCATATTCCAGTATTACTTTTACCTCTTTGAAGAAGACAGCTCCAAACTTGCAGAGCGAGAACGCAAATGCAGAGGCGGCGAAATGTTGTGTGGCGAATGCAAAAAAGACATAGCAGAAAAATTAAACAGGTTTCTGCAAGAACACCAAGGACGCCGAGAAAAAGCCAAAGACATAATTGAGAAATACCATGTAAAACGCTAACAAACCTTTTGGAAAGATTAAGAAAACGCGTGTAGTAAATGTTTCTTAGATGTGTACATCATAAGTAAATGAACTATACAAATGGATAAAATGCTTTTTTGGTTATTTATAATAGTAAACGGTAGATCTCCGCTTAGTTAACGCTCCACCGATTAGACCAGCAACCATGCTTAGAATAACGCCCAATGCAGCAATTGCGCCGCCTATAATCCCGATAGCCAGTCCCACTTTTGCACCTAAAACCCCACCAAAAAGGACGCCAACTAAACCACCAAGTAGGGTGGCAGCTATAACAGCGAGAACAACGATTACTAATGCGGCAACTATTCCTGCCAATAAGCCAGCCAATGCACCCCGTAATACGCTTCCAGCTACGAGTCCAGCGACTAATCCGCCAGCCAACATCCCAATCAACACACCAATGAGAGGCAGCAAAATACCAAGAAGAAAACCTATAACCAAGGTAACAAGGAAACCTGCAAAAGCACCAAGCAACACTCGACGCATAATCTCACTTGACTTTGCACTAAACAAACGTTTGATAAATCGGTTTCGCAGTGAAGTGGGTTTTTTTGGAGCTTATTGAATGCCATATTGAATCCTGTTTGAGTTATTGAGGGAATATTTTCATTCTTTCTGAACCGACAAGTCTAGCGTTAAAGTTCATGTCATATAGCTAAAAGTTGCATGATAAAAGAAGCCACTTAAAGCAAAAAATAAATCGGAGGAAAAAGGAAATAAGCAGATGCAACCCACTAATTTTGTTTCTTAAAGGTGATTTATATGTCTGTTAAAACTCAAGTAAACATTGCCTCAGCTTATAGACTTCTTCATCCAATGCACACCGTTTTAGTTTCCTGCATTGGAAAAGCAAACAAACCCAACATCACAACCCTTGCATGGGCCATGCCAACATCAATTAATCCGCCGCTAGTAGCCATCAGCCTCGCACCCACTCGCCACTCCCACCTGCTAATCGAAGAGTCAGGCGAATTCATAGTAAACATTCCAACATTGGAAATACTTCAAGCGGTCTACGCATGCGGCTCATTAACAGGGAGAAGCTTTGACAAATTCAAAAAAGCAAACCTAACTCCAATGCCTGCTAAAAAAATCAAAGCTCCAGCCATTCGCGAATGCGTAGCCCATTTAGAATGTAGCGTAGAAGACAAATTTACAACGGGCGACCATACGGTTTTCGTTGGCAAAATTCTTGAAGCCTACGCGGACATGGGTGTTTTCACAGAAAGTTACGATTTGAAAAAGGCACGAGTGCTTTACCATGTGGGCGGCAACAACTTTGCATTGCTTGAGCCTAAACTCTACAAGTCCTAAAGGCGCTAATGATGAGATGTATTTCTCAAACATCATGCGGCATAGGTTACGCATTTAAGCATCCATAACGATAATCCAACCAACATCAAGTGAACCTCTATGCAGTTCGATAAAGAAGAGCTTGAAAAATTCCGTTTATCTGGCAAAATTCTTCGTGAAACAAGAGAAGAAATGCGGTCTTACCCTAAAGAAAACATGCCGATAATCGAAGTCTGCGAGAAAGTCGAATCCACCATCCGTGCTAAAGGAGGCAAACCAGCTTTTCCCTGTAACGTCAGCATTAACGAAGTCGCTGCACATTACACGTCACCCCCAGGCGATACGTTAACTATACCAGAAGGATCCACCGTTAAAGTGGATTTAGGCGTCCATGTTGATGGCTACGTAACTGACTCGGCATTTTCAGTTGGTTTTAATCCCGAAGGCAGAAGCATGGTAATCACCGCTGAACTTGCGTTAAAAACAGCCGTAGAGAATATTCATGGAGACATGGCTCTTGGTAAAATCGGCAGCTTGATTGAAACAATTATCAAAAACCGTGGCTTCAAACCAATTTCAAACCTGACTGGGCATTCAGTTGGTAGATACTTAATTCATGCGGGATTGTCTATTCCTAATGTGGCGCAACCTGTTTCTTTCGCTAAAGTGAAAACTGGCGAGGTCTACGCGATAGAGCCATTCGTAACTTTGCCAGATGCAGTTGGCCGAGTTGATGATAGCCCCCAAACAACCATTTACCGCCTGCTAAAAACAAAATCTGTAAAAAGTGAATACTCTAAAAAACTACTCAAATATATTGAAGTTAATTTTAGAACGTTGCCTTTCGCTGAACGATGGATAATCGGTGTAGTGCCCAAAGAACAACATAAAGCGGCATTCAAAGAGTTGCTTGCGTCAAAAGCTGTTATGGGTTACCCAGTTTTTGTTGAAGTAAGCAAAAAACCCGTTGCTCAAGCTGAGCACACGGTGCTGTTGAAAGATGATGGCTGCGAAGTTTTAACTTAGACGTTGTATGTTTTTTCTTTTTCTTTGACTTCTTTGTATATTGCAGTAATCATTTGTCTTGTGTTGGGGCATTTTTGGCATGGGGTATCAAGGTCTTTATAGATATAGTCGCCCCGTTGGAATTCTCTTATAGTTTTGGATCCGCATTTGCATTCGACGGTTGTCATTACTTTGGGGATTTCGATTTTCATTTGTGCTACTTGCCTCCTTGATTGGAAAAGCGTGAATGCTGACATTGCCAAAGCAACTATACCAATAAGCGCTAAAAATCCTGCAGCTAATGTTTGGCCTATATAGTAGGCGTTGGCTGCCAATATTAGCGATATTATGGAAAGTGCAACGACGATTAGAACAATCATCGTTAGGTAGTTTGAGATTTTTTTGGTTGATTGTGATGTTTGGTTTTGTGTCATTGTTTTTATCCTCCTATTGTCCGACTCCGATTGAGTTGCCGACTCCAACGATTATGACTTTGTCGCCTTCTTTGGTGCGTTCTAAGATGACGTTTTTGACTCTTTCAATAACTGGGTCAACTGCATCATTGATTTCTTTGCGCATAGGTGAAACGGCATCGCCAATGTCTTCTTTGATTATTACAGCGTTGATTGGAATCTTGTACTTTGTCAGTTTGGCTTCAATCTTGAATTGGTCTACGCCTGGTCCTCCGATTGCTGCGCCGATGCCTTCTGCTACTTCGCCGACCTTTTCGCCTTCCAGTTTCAAGCCAGCATCGATCATTATGACCATGCCGATTTTGCCTTCGTTTTCTTCAATGACTGCTTCAACTGCATCGCCTGGTTTGCCGACGTTGCCGCCTGGGCCTTCAGCTTTTATGACAAGTGCTGTTCGTCCTTCAAATGGAACAGTTGCCATGACGCAGTCTTTTGGTAGTTTGCGGATTTCGTAGCCATGCATGAGTTTTGCAGCTATTAAGGGTCCAGCGCCGTCTCCGATTGGTTGACCGTACGCGAATGCTTTAAGGGCACTTGCGTATGCTTCGGCTTCTTTCATAACCATAGGCAATATCATTTGTATCTGCATTATTACGTAGAGGCTTAGGGTTTTTTTGCCTTGAATGTAGTAGTGACGTATAACTTTGTAAATGAAGTTTAAGGCCATGGCAGCTTCCAATGTGTTTTCTAAATTGTTCACTTGGACATCGTCGCATGATGGTGCCATCAGTTTAACTTCATCTTTCAATCGTTCGTCTCTAACGTCAAGGATATGATCAAGTTTGTAAACGATGCCTGCTGGATCCATGCTTTGGGGACCGATTGTAAAGTATTCTAAGTAGCGGTCAACACGAGCTGAAGGGTCAGCTGTGGGTTTGCCAATTTCTTTTATGGCTTCTATGGCGTTTTTGCGCCCTTCTTCTTTTATGTATTTTAATTTATGAAGCGAGTTTTCTACTTCTCGGATCATAACGTACATTTGGATTCTTTGACCGTAGAAAATTAAAACTATGAAGAATACATAAGACAATAAGCTAATGATCTGAGTTATCGAATCGCTACCTGGAATAAGACTCAATTTTTACACCTTCTCAAAAAACTATTAAAAGTAAGTTATAAAGCTATGCCAAATCTACCAAGATTTTAATTAAAAGAAAGTGGCTGCCAGCTTTCCCAGGTTCACGTGGCCTAAGACCACACTACAGCTGGAAACGGAACACGGTTTAACTTCTGAGTTCGGTATGGGATCAGGTGGGACCCGTGCCCTTTGACCGGCAAACCTTGCATTACTCTGTGCCTTTCCTAAATTAACCTTTCGTTTTTACATTCGAAAATTGTTGAATAAAGCACGAATTTGCTTTAGATTATAACTTAGGGTTGGCCGGATTGCTTTTCACATGTTTTAGTGTCCAAATACATTTGTGCGCAGCAATAGGAAGAAAAGGAAATCTGAAAATTTTGGTTTTGGGC
This sequence comes from Candidatus Bathyarchaeota archaeon, assembly GCA_003164295.1. Taxonomy (GTDB): domain Archaea; phylum Thermoproteota; class Bathyarchaeia; order Bathyarchaeales; family Bathycorpusculaceae; genus Bathycorpusculum. Next base: position 28,149 of record PLTA01000027.1, on the reverse strand, counting down.
ATATTTGATTGCTTCCTCGCTTGGAAAAGCCACAGCATCAATCCCAACTTTTAGAGCTAAAACATCTGTTTCAGCGCGGGCGGCACCTTTGGGTCTCATGCAACCTAAAACTAAGGGAATTTCGGGAAACATTAACCGTGCTGCTAAGGTAACTTTGGCTATATCAGATGATTTTGGAGGCATTGTCTTTGACATAGCGGTTCCATGTATGGGCATGAATGCTATTATCACTAAAGCTGACGGTTTAACTTTTTTTATCATTTTGAGGGCTTCTAGTTCACCATCTAATTTGCCCTCGTTTAACCCGACAATAACGTGCGGGACAAAATCTAATTCTGCTTTGTCTAATGCTTGAAGCGAGTCAGCGTAATCTGTTGAAGAACCTTTGAGATTGTAAATTTTCTTTATTGTTTCGTTTGAGCCAATAACATCTATTAACGCAGCATCAACTCCAGCTTGCTTAAGCGAAACAGCAGTTTTTAGATTTATTATGCCGGTATGAACAAAAACGGTTAAGCCAAGCTCCCGCTTAACCCGTCCAAGGACATCCACAAACCCATCAAGAGGCACCGAACCATCGGGCAAGCATCCACCACTGATAAGGCAACCTTGTGCACCATCATGTTTTAGCTTAACGCATAATTCAAAGAGTTCTTGTGGTGAAGGTGCTGGATGCATGGCTTCAAGGACTTTGCCGCCGCAATGTTTGCAGTTCAAAGCACATGCTTTTCCTGTGATGGAGATTGTGGGAAATTCGGTTGTTGAAGAGCAGAAATATTTTGTTTTGTAGTAGGTGAAGCTTGGGGCGTAGAAGTGAATTGGTTTAGGCTTTGGGGTAAAAGCGAGTGTTTCTATTAAGTTTAGAAGTTGTTTTTCGTTGAAGCTCCAAATTGTTTCGAGAGAAAGTTGGGGTTGAGGCATACTTTTCAGTTTATGAGTTCTGCCTCGGGCTTAAGAGTATACCGCAGTTTTAGTCGAAGTGCCAGCGTTTTGCGACTTTAACAATCAAGAACACTATGAAAGCTACTATTATGAAAGTTATCAGAGCAACCAAAAAGTCGCCTATGCTAAAGATTTGACCGGTATAGCCTGTAGGTGGGTTTCCGCTTGCATCGAAAGTTGTTGATGGAACTCCAATCTTCAATGTTGACAGGTTTGCTAACCTTGGATTAGCTAAGCCAATGAGCGGCATAATAAAATCTTTGACCAATGCTTGCACAACACCGCCCAAATACAAGCCTATTACAAAAGCGACAGCTAAGCCAAGAACCTTGTATTTTGACAGAAAATCTTTGAATTCATTCCATAATCCTTTTGGAGGTTGTGGAGGCGGAGCTTTCTCAAGTGATTCTCTAATTTTTCTTAATTCTATTAACATTTCATCGTCAGTACTCAAAAATAACACCAAATAGAACTTTGTTAATTTTAAAATTTTAAGCTTGTGGTTAATTGTTTGATTCAGAACTGGTTGTGGTTGCTTGTTTACTACCACATAACATTATACAAATTGAAATGCTTGAAAGCTTGAAGCTAATCCTAAACCAAAATATTGGGTTAAGAAATGAACAAAAGAGAGCTTTTTACGTTATTTAAAACCACATTTAAGGATTGGCAAACCGACAACGCAGCATTAAGAGCCGCCGCCTTAACGTACTTCATTATCCTCTCCCTTTGCCATCTCTTTTGCTTATTGTAATATCTGTTTTTGCCCAATTCTCAGGTCAAACACAAGCAACCCAACAGTTAATACAGCAAATTACATCTCTGGCAGGTCCAGCGGTTGCAGAATTATTCAGAGAACTACTTTCTAGCGCAACATCACCCTTCACATCTATATGGTCGGCAATTACAGTGGTTGCTTTTTCTTTAGCGGGAGCAATTGGCACTTTTGCCATTTTACGTGACACGATGGATGTGATATGGGAAGTTAAAACGCATAAAACCCGCAGCTTTACTTCAAAAGTTAGACAGAGAATTGGACCGTTTATTTTGGTTTCTGCGCTAGGATTAATTGTGATAGCTTGGACAGGAATAGCAACCACCCTGTCTGGCGCAATAGAGTTTTTTTCAATAAATGGAACAGCAACATTTGTCGTTTTGGAGATAGCGCAGGTAATTTTGTCGTTTGGCTTGTCAACTATGCTGTTTGCTTTAATTTTTAAACTGATTCCCGAAGTTTAAGTTCACTGGGTAGACGTATTTTTACCCGCAGTAGTTACAGGAGTTGCTTTTACAGTCACCAATTATATTCTCGGAGTATACGTTCAAATCTTCACTGTAACCACAATTGTTGGAGCAGCAGGTTCCCTCATCATCATTTTACTTTGGATATTTATTTTAAACCTGATTGTTCTTTTCGGCGCTGAGCTTTCAAAGGTTTATGCGTCCACTATCGGTCCCCATCCAAAACAACATTTACCTCCATCTTTGGAGAGAATAGTCTCGCCTATAGAGAGGGCAGGAGAAAGGCTGGAAGAAGCTTCAAAAGGGCTTAATCCTGAAACGCTTCAAGAAACAGATGAGAAAAAAGAAGTTACCGAGGCACCTGAAAAACCGGAGGTACAAGCGCCGCAAAAAGAAGGGCAACCTCCAGAAGGAATCGTTGTAAGAAAAGAATCATCGATATCGCAGAACATGGAGATAGAGACTGAAAAGTCAGACGAAGGCTTTGTGGAGGTAAACGTTAAAATTAAAACGCCTCACAAGAAAAGAAAAAGAAACAATTACCCTTCAAATTTAGCACCTTATTCATTAAGAGAAAAGAAAGTTTGAGGGTAGCACATTCTTCTTCCAAACAGTCTAATATCCATAATTCTACACAGCACAGTCTGAAACGATAATAGTTAGATGGTGGGCCGAGGCGGATTTGAACTGCCGACCTTTCGATTATCAGTCGAACGCTCCAGCCGTGCTGAGCTACCGGCCCACCTTGTGAAGCACTGAAATTAAATATTATGTTGGTTTATAAGAATTGCCGTGACTATTCCCATCACCTAGACATGTGTGGGCTTCTATTTCCGTAGGGGAAAGAGACTGTAGTCGCAGTCTCATAATATTGATGGCAGCATTCAAATCACGATCTGCCTCAAGTCCGCAGTTATATCATATACTCGTTCACTACAAATCCGTAGGGATTCTTTAAAGAAAAGTTTATTTTTTTTTTCTGAACAGACTCAACATATAGCCAGTGCAAGTGTAGCTGTTTATTCCCAGTCACACATCTTAAAATAAAGCGCGTGTTAAACATGAAATAGAGAAAGTGAATAACATGACGGGAAAAACCCTAATAGTTTTTTCGACAATAAGTGGATTAAATGAAGAGGTAGCTCATGCCATTGCTGAGGCGCTTAAAACAACCTACAATATGGATGCAACTCTTGCAGATCTTAGAAAAGGCTCACCGGACATTACCCCATTCCAAAACATCATTGTCGGTGGCGGCGCTGGAAACAGCGTTTACAAAGAAGCTGTAGATTTTATGGATAAGAACTTTGAAGGCAAAAATGTTGCCCTCTATTTCTGTTGCGAGAATAAGGAAGACGCGAAAACGGAAAATACTGAAGCAAACCAAAAAAAATTAATGGCTAAAAACAAGTCTCTCAAGCCTATTGACGTTGCTGGCTTTGGAGGTTGCATGATTAGCCAAAATAGAACCATCATGGACGATCTAAACATGGGCAGGGTGAAGGAGTGGGCGATTGAGCTGGGAAAGAAGTTGAATACTCAATCCCTACCGCTAAACCTAATCAACACCGTTCCGTTCGAAAAAAGCTTTCAATTTTACAGTGAACTCGGAAAAAATACTGGAATAATTGCAAGTAACACAATTGAGTTCGCCGAAAAACTCCAAATAGTACCAATTCAGTCTGTCACGTTTCATTTTCAGCGTCAAGATTTTCAAAGATGGTTCATAAACGTTATTGGCGATGAAGAACTAGCTAAAAGATTTGACCAGATTAATGTATGGACCCACGACGACGAAAACTTGAGGAAAAAGCTATCGGAAACTGTTCAAAATCGCATTGCCGAATCAACGAAATCTTAACAGCAGATTTCTCTCTGACGAAATGAAAATGTGCTCATATAAAACAAATCATAGAAGATACTGTCGATGTGGCTAGATCAAACCCGGTCTGCGAGGATATGTAGCCAGCTTCGCCCAAACTAAAAAGGCCCGGGCACATTGAAAATCATTTCTCTGGCCGTCGCGCTGAGGATAGCAATCAGAACAATAGCCAACAGCACTCTACGCGATGCCATTCACAGCCCAAGCATCTATCAACACGCACAAATCAAGTAAAGCTAGAAGCATCAGATATTCGCAAACTAATTTTGGAACAACCAAGTGAGCTAGTACCCTCAGGGCAATGGTTTGTGATTTGTTAGTGTACAACAACAGTCACACATGTTTAATAAAATCGTGAAGATACCAGTGTATAGTGAAATTTTATGAGTAAAGATGAAGTTAAAGGTAAACTGAAAAAGGAAGAAGGCAAGATCCGCGTTGACGCGGGCAAAGTTACGGGCAACACTGGTCAAATAATTAAAGGCGAAGCCGAAAAAGTTAAGGGAAAAATCCAAGAAGACGTTGGCAAAGCCAAAAGAAAACTCTAATAAAACTAAAACTATCTATCAACGCTTCAATTAGACGCCGAAATAAAATTTTTAGAAATTGAAGCTCTACTTCAGTCAACTATTAAGCGGACAAATTGTCTCTTGTTTTCTCGTTTTCCAAGAAAAGAAAGTTAGGAAAGTCAATAAAATGGCAAACGATAAAGAAAAAAACGCAATAGCGTCAGAAGTTTATGGAAGCTTAAATCACGGTCGACTAAAAGATAAAATAGATTGGGTTGACTCCGTTAGCTTTACAGTAGACGACCGACTAGAAGCCTTAAACATTAAAGAAATAAACGATATAGTAGAAAAATGTAAAGACACAAAACTCATACAATGGCAAATAAGCGTCCACAACGGCAAACTAGCAATAAGCATAATAGACCTCCGAGAAACACTTAATCATTAATCCCTTTTCTTTTTAGTTTAGCCTTTAGTGTAGCAAAAATTATTGTTATTTAAATATGATTCATACGGTTCAGGGGTGAGTTAGATCAAGGCCCAATATTTGAGAGTTTGACAATCATATTGTTCATTTTAACCTGAAAATTGGGAGAAGTAGAATCCAACTTCAGGCGGCATTTTAAAAATCGCTAATTCAACTAATTTTTGAAATATTGAATGTTTATTAAGAGTAGATTTTACAAATAAGACATTCTGATGAATAAAAACAATAAGCAATTAAATTGTTATAATCCTTAAGAGACGAAATCTTGACTAAAAATAATTTCACGCGCGCACTAGTTGTTTGGCTTTTAACATCGTTAGGTATCTTCTTTACGGGTGTTCTCACTGGATTTTACGCCCGCGGCCTTGTTGTCGCGCTTATTGCGACCGCCGGACTTGGGTTAATTAATGCACTACTTTGGCCCATTTTATCTAGGTTAGCGCTTGCGCGCTCTGTGATAACGTTCGCTTTGAGTGCGCTAATAGTCAATGGCGTAATAATCTGGTCGCTATCTTTTTTTACTTTGGAAATTGAGGTCTCTTGGTCAGCGTTGTTTTTTCTCGCATTAAACATAGCAATAATCAATACAATAGTCTCAGGGATACTCACCATCGATGATGATGCATCATTTTACCGTGAGGTATTCAAGAAGATGAAGGGGCGCGCAAAGAAAGCAGCGGAGAACAAGGACAAGCCGGGCTTTATCTTTCTGGAGATCGATGGGTTAGCTGAAAAGATTCTCCGCAAAGCCATCGATAACGGTACGATGCCAACCATATCAGACTGGATCAGCCGAGGAACTCACAAGATAAAAGAATGGGAAACAGACTTTTCGTCCCAGACCGGCGCAAGCCAAGCGGGCATATTACATGGGAACAACAAAGACATCCCAGCCTTCCGATGGGTGGAAAAAGCGAAAGGCAACAAGGTCATATCAACAGTTGGGCTAGGCGATGCCCAAGAGATCGAGGCACGCATCACAGATGGAAATGGTTTGCTTGCAACCGATGGACGTGCTATAGCTAATCTTTATTCTGGTGACGCCAAAGACAACATCTTCGTCTACAGCAAGCTCAGCAAGATAAAGCAGCTATACAGTGAGGCATGGAACACTTTTTACGCAGTTTCGTACAATCTTGTCCACACGCTAACGTACACCATCTGGGAGATAGGGTTGGAGGCCAGGTCCAGATACAGACAGGGGCGAAGGAATACCCTACCCAGACTTCGCCACCGGGGACGATTATACTACTTCACAAGGGTCGTTGCGGATACCTTCCTTCGTGAATTGAGTACTTACACGATTATAGGCGACATTATTGCAGGTGACAAGGATGTCGTATATACCACTTTCATGGGATACGACGAGGTGGCACATCACTGCGGCATCGCTGACGATGAGGCTTTCTACGTGTTGAGAAAACTGGACAGGTGCATAAGGAGGATAGAGGCAGCAAAAGCATACGCCCGACGACCATACTACCTCTGCGTGCTTTCAGACCATGGTCAGACCAACGGCGCCACGTTCAAGCAACGGTATGGTTACACTCTGGCAGATCTTGTGCAGAAGCTTCTGCCTGAGGGGCATGGAATGTACTTTGAGCTTGACTCCAACCAAGACCACTTCGGACAGATGGTGACGGTTCCGCTGCAGAACGTAAGAAACAGGGTAACTCGGAAGTCAAAGAAAAAGGAGGACAAAAAGATTGATGCAATTGTGCTGGCCTCGGGAAACGTGGGCTTGATATACTTCACACAGTGGGCAGAACGGATAAGCTTGGAAGATATCAATGCGGCATATCCCGAGATGGTGAAGGGTTTGTCGGAGCATGAGGGCATAAGTTTTGCCTTGATTCATTCTAAAGAGCGGGGGGCTATCGTCATAGGAGCGAAGGGCACGTATTACCTCGCGGACGATAAAGTCGAGGGTGAGAATCCGCTGGCCAAATTTGGGAAGCGGGCTGCTGTACACCTTCGCAGGTTAGACAGCTTCAACTGTGTTCCCGATATAGTTCTCATAAGCATGTACGACACGGAAAAAGATGAGGTGGCTGCATTCGAGGAGCTTATTGGTAGCCACGGCGGTTTAGGCGGCACCCAGTCGAGACCATTCATATTGCATCCTTTTGAATGGGATCTTGAGGAGGAGATCGTCGGCGCCGAGAATGTTTGTCGGCTTTTTAAGAGGGAGATGGTAAGTACTCAGCGAAGGCAATAAGCGCTTGTAAAGAGGGATAATTCGGCAAAAGTGACTATGGATAATCAAACGGCTATGTTTGTAGATCAATAACGGTAATCTCAGGCGCGCAGTTAATACGTATCCAAAAGGCGTTCGTACCTAATCCTCGATTAGTGTACTCGACCATATTTCCCACCTGATACCTTCCAAGGGGATATTTCTTGAAACCATCACCTCGAAAAGGGGTTCCGAGCTTGGGAATCACGAATTGGCCTCCATGAGAATGCCCAGAAAGTTGGAGACTGAACCTCTTCGTCTTTGCACTGATGTTTGCGAAGTCTGGCTCATGGACCAACAGAATTGCTGGTCCATTAGGCGGCAGCTTCTGCAGCACTTTATTCAGTTGGTCCTTCTTCAAAGTGGTACTGTCGACCCCCACAATGTACAGCGCAAATCCCTTTCTATTCACCGTGTAGACGTCGTTGTTGAGCTCTATTATTTTGCTTTCGCGCAGTATCGAGCGAACCCTCTCTGCGCTAACCCAATAATCGTGATTACCGAGCACCGCCACCGTCGCGTCCCCCGCACGTAATTCCTTAAGCGCTGGGGTAAGGTCCTCGATATTCTCCCCTGAATAAGAAACAAAATCCCCAGTTATCGCAACGATGTCTGGTTTCTGCTGGTTAATCAAGCCAATAACGCCCTTCAAGCGATCTGCCGTGATCCATTGCCCGTAATGGATGTCGCTGATTTGCACTATTCGGTAGCCTCGGAAGAGGGTAGGTAACCTAGGGATATTGATTTTAACTTTTACTACCTCAAAATCGCCTGGGTTGAACTTCTGCCCCACTAACTTGGAATATTTCGCCATCACCCCTTGCAGACTCCTTCGGAGGCGGAAGGTCAAATCATTTCTAGCTTCGTCCACAGGCTCTCGCTTTTTCATTAACCAAATTCCTCTTATCTACTGACGAAGTGTATGTCGCTCATAACGAGCAAAGTTAGTCAACATCCCTTCTAATTTGTCAGCAAAATCTTACTTTAATAAACATCCAGTATTTCAATAAATCGAAGTAACTAATGTTAAACTGGAAAAAAAAATAAAATTAGGATTCGGTGAGGAATCCGGAAAGAAAATGCCCAAAAAAACCTAGACTACTGGTTTTAGGTACGTGTGAAGTTGATCTTTTCTTATTTGTAGGAGCAGCCCTTTGTCTGTCCTGCGTACAGCCCCTTTCTCTAAGGCTGAAATATCCAACATGTTTCGCACTCCGCCTTTCTTTGCCCCAAGCACCGACTCAGCCACGTCCTTATCCAATTCGACTTCAAGTTGAGTTACTCGCCAATCGTCCATATCTATTTCCATTTCTTTGACTTTGCCGATTTTTTCATCTACTGCCCACAATTCTTTATCCAAAATCTCTTTACTTTTCGCTGTCGCACTCATACTTATCTATTCCTCCTTTCTGCTATGATTTTAGCTACGTTATAATCAGTCAATTGGCAGGATTAAACGTGTGTGACTGTGTGCGCGCACTCACATGTTGACTTAAAATCCTGCGTTATTTGTTTGAGAACGAGATTGCAGTTACATGTCAAATATTCCGAAGTTCATTTATGGTATTCACCGAGTTTTTTGAATTTAATTATAGTTTTATTCTTAAAGTAAGCAAATAATTTAATACAAATTATGCGAGTAATGTTTAACTAAGAAAAAAAATGTTTATTTTTTTTGTTGGATCTAAGTTTGGTTTATTCTGAGGTGCAGCCTTTTTTGTCGCAGTTTAGCTCAGCAGAATGATGCTTAGATAATGCATGGCTAATGTAATCTTCTCTTGAACTAAAAATTCCATCGCAAAGTGGACAATGTAACTTACGTTGGTCGTCCATTTTAGGCTCTATGATATTAGTATCTTGCATGCCGCCTGGACGAGCGGTTCGGACATCATTATCTTCATTAAAGTTTGAACCTGGATTAATTTTTGACAGTATTTCACCTCCACTAAGAAAATCAACAGTCAAAACATACCTGTGCTGCTTGCAGAGTTTTTTCGTTGCTGTTTAGCTAATGTTATATTCTGCGTCCTGAAGCTAATCGTACAATTATTATGATGATGGCTATAACAAGCAGAACCCATAGGATGGCCCCAAGGTTAAAGATGAAAAAGCCAAACAGCCATAGTACGATAAGTATCACAGCAACTACGAAGAGAAAATCAAGTGCGCCCATTTTTAAAAACCTTACTCACCCTTAACTCGCCAGTCTATTTTAAGATGTGTGACTGTGAACAAACAGTAACAAAACCATTCTTTTTTGTTTGTTAATTTGCTTCATTGAGAGCAACATATTTTTGGAGTTTCTAATCAAAGAGCGAACGATGAAATCCAGCACTAAAAAAGAAAAAAGAATTTGCTTTGAATAGATCTCATTTATCTTGGCGATGATTTGACGAGTACTGGTATTATTCCAAGAATAGCTCCGAGAATAACTGGGACTCCTCCGATTCCTCCTGAAATGATTCCTTGCACTAACAGAACTATCGCCCGCGGCAACGTTCCAACGGACCATTCTCCAATATCTGGAGCGAAACTCGTCACATAGACCAAGGCTTTTACATTTGGGTGATCATTTGTAGCATTGGTAACGGGTATGCCTCCGTAGGAATGGGCAGCGAGTACAACTGGTCCATTATGGGCAACGATTACACGCTCTAAGGTCGCGATGTCATTTTCAAGCGAGATCAAAGGAAGCTGCACCGCAGTTACATCATATCCAGCATCCAACAGATCAGGAATCACATGTTGCCAGCCTGTGCCATCAGCCCATACACCATGAACTAGTACGATTAAAATTTTGGGTTCATCGCTTTGCATTTGAACACCAACTGACTCTAATATTCTGTCTTTTGCTTTAAGACTATATTATTGTGCCGGGGTAACAAGTTTTATCGTGATGAAATACAAGGGATCTAATAATCATCAAGCTTGTTGTCGACTTGACAAAAGCAAAACTACTATCGCAGATAGAAGAACGACGAGCACCACAGCCAAAATGAGTGTTCCGACAACAAAGTTCGTAGCATCAACGAGGAAACCTACGCTGATTACTGGAATAGTCAAGCCTATGTATGCAGCGACGAAAAACGCGGAAACCATTTCACCTCGCCTGTTCGATGGTGCTACCTTATTGATCGCAGCCAGACTATCCATGAATGCGAGTCCTATGCCAAACCCCGCGATAACTGTGCCAGCAAGAAAGAAGGCAAAGCTGGACAAGGTCAGTCCAACCTGGATCAAAACAAGTGCCACTATAAGCGTAACTATGCCTGCTAAACGTGCCGTCCAGCTAGTAAGTTTACTCATTCCGATTTGAACTAAAGTAGCGGTGCCAAAGAGCAGGAAAACAACTGCACCTAGGACGATAGATTAGACTCTTTGAGGGTATCTTTAAGAAAAGACGCGGGCAGCGCACTAAACAACCCCAATATTGCAAAGGCCGCAAAAATGTAACCGCTGCTTGAGCAAAAACGCCGCGGGTAGAAGGCGGAACTCCTACATGAGGTCGAATATCTAATTTATGGTCAGGTGACCTTACAGGCTCAGGCAGCAAGCTCACAAGCCCAATGCATGCAAAAACGAAGATTAAGTAGACAATAAAGACCAGCTGGGTTGGGTAGGGTGCAAGCTGAGCAAATAGTCCCGCAACAAGAGGTCCAAGACCTAAGCCCCCCATGTTGGCAGCGGTGGCAACACGAGCGGCTCGTTGCGGTGAACATGTTGGCTCGAGTTCAGCCAACGCTGCAGTTGCGGTACCAGTTAGCAGTCCCGTGCCCAAACCTGAGATAAAACGCGCCAGGAGCAAAACAGAGACGCTTTGAGCAAAGACAAAAAGCAGAGAACTCGTGACCGCCATTGCAAAGGCAACTATCAGAACGGGGCGACGTCCAAAGTGGTCAGATATCCGACCGAACATAAGTAGCGTTAAAAGAACCCCTAAGGCATAAACCGCATATATTATTGTGATAACGAGCTAGGTTAACGCATATCTTTGCTGGAAGATTGAGTAAAGCGGTGTAGGTAATGTTGTTCCCAGCATACCGTAAGCGAAGACGGGTGCAAGCAAAACGTAGTTAACCCGCCGTGCAAAACGGGGTTGGAGTGGGTTGTGGCTTTCAGTCACCCGTATGTCAAGATATTCAGAACACCCCTGATCTTAGTCATGAATATACCCTTTTACAAGAAGATCGTAGAATTCCGCGTTTATTACTAGTTAAAATTCGCTTAAAAAACGTACCTACTTACAAATTTAGGTTCAACAATTCAGGTTTTCGCTTCGCATTTAAAGCAGGAACTGCAGTCTTGAAATAGGTTTAACAGTTGAGATTACTGTGCCTTGTTGGGTTGGCAATGTCTATAATTGAAGTTGTTTCAGTGTTTACCAATCCTGAAGGTACAATATCATTTAACCACGCCTATAAACACAGACAAGGTTGCAACACACGCACGCTCTTAAAAGTCAAGACTCTATAGAGTAACTATCAATCGTTTGAATGATAGGAAATGGGATTAATGAGCTCCGTTATGGTGCGGCTGCTTAGGGCGCAACCATTTGAAATGCAAGCACTTGATATATTAGCAGAGAGGATGAAAGCAATGTCAATCCTTGCAAAAGATAGGTTCCACCGCTATTACAAATCGAGTATTCTTCCCATTCCTTGCTTAGCCTACTCGGACGCGCTTGTCTTTAACTCCAATTATTACCACATGCTTTCGCCTGATGAAGTTCTTGCTGTTGGCGCCCATGAATTTAATCACATAGCAAAAATGCATATTGCAAAGAGGTTACTTCGAACAGTTCTTCCCGCTGCGGTGCTTACTATTGTGATAGGTTACCTGTTTTTTATTAACTTTGACTCATTTCTTTTCATTGCATCGGCAGTGGTTCTGTTTTTCTTTTTCTTTTTGTTTGGTTCGTATTATGTTAACGCTAAATGGTTTAGAAAACAAGAAACTGAATCTGACCTTAGTGCTGTCGAGTTCGTTAATGGAGCCGCCATGATATCTGCCCTATCGAGGCTTCGTCCACAAAAAACAAGTTGGCTTTCTAAATTAATGCCTCATACCCATCCAACTATAGAGCAAAGAATACATAATATTCAAGCGGCTGTGAGTACTAAAAATTCATTTAACTTTACTATTACTTTTGGTGACGGCACTTCCAGGTGATAGTTAAACTGGATTTGTTCGTTTTCCGCCCATAAATCCGTTGAAAATGTCAAATGGTCCAAACGATATTCAGTTAGCTTTTGAGTCGAGGCGCTTTTTTCGAAGAGTCATTTTTGATTGGCTATGGGAAATATGGTGAACTCAAGGTGTTCGCTACTACCGCAAGCCTAAGACGGACTGATTTGAAATGGAAAGGCTAAATAAAACTGTAGCATTACCTTTAACACCGTGTACTATTAGTTTTGCATGGAAAGGGCTCGTAGCCTAGCACGGCATACTGTCGCAGTGGTGACGTCACCTTCAAGTTTTCTCTCAGTGAAACGCAAAACCCCTCCTTTTTCCTTTCTTGCTTTTACTGAGTACACGGAGGCTCTTTGTGCAAGTTAACCGAGACTTTACGATAGAGCCTTTCAAGTCTAAGCCTATTTTTCGCAGCGATAAGGGAAAGAAGCATAGCTATCCTAAGCAGCGTAAGCGCTGGAATTTAGTTTGTCATGGACAAACTGATGCAAATTTAAGTTTTAACCCAACAAGCGCTAACGATACTGTCATGGACACAGTAAAAGCATTCAAGCATTCGGCTGAAATGCGTGAGTATTGGCGATTGGAAAAGCGTAAGCAAAGAGCACAAACAAGGCTTTCCAAGGAAGTTAAAACCGAACAGAACGAGAAAATAGGAGGCAGCAAGCGTAATGTTTGAAGACTTCAAGGATAAGGTTCGCGAGTACAGCCAAAATGAACAACCCTTGAGTGCCTCTTTATCCCCTCAGGTCCTTGAGAAGCTTAAGAAAGAGGGCATAGATCCCGATAATTTTACTCTTAAGCAGTTATGGCCTGAAGTTTTAGACAAAGAAGGTACCGATTTATCGCTCATGTCTGCCGCAGAAATGGAGATAATGGTGACTTATGGGACGCTCCGTAAGTATCTCATCGAGAAATATCCACAGTCAAGAGAAGAAGCAAAGATTCTGGCTCAGGTTTGGGATGAAGAACCAGATGAGCACTATCAAATTAATGTAGCTAAAGCCAAAGAGGATCCTAAAAGCAGGATATTCTGGCAAACACTGCTTAAAATGGCAACCATTTATGAAAAGATTGACGTCTTGCAGACCCAAGCTTCCGAATATGAAAAGATCTGTTTGCGCCTCTACTGGCATATAACATACAATTGGAACCATGCGCCCAACGTAGAGGTTTTTAGAGGCAGTTTTGAGGATCGAGACTGCGACTTATTCGAGACAGTGGAAGCCTACTTCAAAGTTTGCAAGAAATACCATGTGCCAGTCTTCGAGGAACCTTACTACTTTTTATCTGATGAACGAAGGCGAGAGGTAAAACTTGAAGGCGACATGCTCAAGCGAACAACCGATTACAATGAAAATGAAATCCGCATTTCAATTTTGGAGGGCACCCCTTGAACTAAATCCTTGAAAGACGCCTGGAATTTCTAAAGCTCGAAGCAAAAGGCTTCTCCCTCTGCGAAATAGTGAAGGTGCTGAGCGAAAAATACCATACCTCAGAGAGAAATATCTATTATGACGCGGAAACCCGCGATACTTGGCAACCGGTCTTAACTCAACTATTTGATTTAGACAAGGCGAGACTTATCTTGATTAATCGTTATGACTTCCTATATCGGCAAGCAAGCCTTCATTTTCAAACTGCAAACGAAGCCCAAAAACCCATTTACCTTTCTAAAATGGTGGACATCACAGACCGCATGGTATCAGTGCTTGGCTTAGAAACGTTGCAGGAAAAACAGGAAGCACAGAAAAGAGCTGTCGAGGTAGAGAACGAATTAGCTAAAAATGAAGTGTTATTGCAAGAAATAGCAAAGCATGGAGGCATACTAAATGGAAAATAAAACTACTACCCTAAAAGTTCCTGACGCCTACGTTCCTCTGTTGGAAGACATCCGTCTTTTAACTGCAGACCAAAACAACCCAAACCGCACCACGATTAAACAGCAGGAGCAGATCTGGAGGAGCCTACAAAAGTACGGTTGGACCTACCCAATACTAACTAACAAAGACGGCACCCTAGTCGACGGCGAGCAGAGAACTGAAATCTGCATCCAACATGGCGAGTTTTTTGCTCCAGTGCTACGTTTACCTGTCAGCGATGTAGATAGGAGGATGCTTAGGCAGATTCTCAACAAGCTCAAGGGTAAACACAGCAAGGAACTTGACGAAGCTGAATACATTCGCATATTGCAGCAAGGAGAGGAAGAAGATTTGAAAGCGCTCCTTTCATCGGTTGGGGAAAAGCTTCCTCAGGATTTGGATGAAAAAGAGTCTTCATTTACTATTCCTGAAACCTACGAAATAATCGTAGAGTGCCGAGATGAGGCAGATCAGAAACGCATTTTTGATAAACTAAAAAGTGAGGGGTATAAACTACGGATTTTGACATTGTAAAGCGTTGGGACCAAGCAGAAAGCTTCCGAGCTCAAAGTGTAGTTGGCAGCTACACTCTGTCAGATGTTAAATTGGAGACACACTTCAAAGGTACATTACCCATAGAGTCAGATGATTGGCAGGTAGGCGTTATTGTTGGTCGTAGTGGCAGTGGCAAAACAAACATAGCTAAGCAGCTTTTTCCTGATGCGTACATAAAGGGCTTCAACTATAGCCACAAATGTGTCCTCGATGACTTCCCTGAAGGGCTTGAGACCTCTGAAGTTACGAGGGCTCTTTGCAGTGTCGGTTTTGCTTCACCGCCTGATTGGCTCAAAAGTTATGATTGCCTCAGCCAAGGAGAAAAGATGCGCGTTGACATAGCCCGCGCTCTATGCCTTGATTCACCTTTGGTTGTATTTGACGAGTTTACAAGCGTAGTGGACAGGGAGATCGCCAAAGTCAGTGCTTATGCAATAAGCAAGGCTGTTAGACGGTCAAAAAAGAAGTTCATTGCAGTAACCTGTCACTATGATGTTGTTGATTGGTTGGAGCCAGACTGGGTATTCTGCACTGACACCATGGAGTTTAGCCGAAAAAAAGAAGTCGGCCGCCCGTTGAACTCAAGGTTTATCGGTGCGGCACTCAATTGTGGAAGATGTTTCGGCAGTATCATTATCTAAACGGTGAACTAGGAGCAGGCGTTCGATGCTACACCGCAGTTCACCAGAATAAGCCTATAGCGTTTATCGCGGTTGCGCATATCAAAATGAAGTCAAGATACTTCAGGGTTAGCCGATTGGTTGTCCTACCAGATTACCAGGGCTTAGGCATCGGCAAACGCCTCTTAAACTTCATAGCTGAACTCTACACTTCTCAAACAAAAATGCCCTTCTATATCCTAACCAGTAACCCCCAGATTATACGGGGAATTACCCAAGGAATAACCCCCACGTGGAAGGTGACTAGGTTTGGTCACGCAAGCAAAGGAAAAGGCAGCACAAAAATAAACGACGGAATAAGAAGTAGCCTAAGCAGAAACCGATTAACCGTCTCTCTGCAATATCTCCAAACTGCCAATATTTCTAAAAAATAAACAGAACTTTGCTGAGTTTTGCTTGTTTACATTTTATTAAACAGAGCATTGAGTGTTTGAATGGCTTTCTACTGGCAGAAGTTTTTCCAATGCTCTTTTAACTTATTGTTAAGCTTCTTTCCTCATTTATCTTAAGTTTTATTGGCAAACTCGCCGTATTCCAATTATTCAAGCTCTATTTTGCCGAATCTGCTTAAAACTGCTTGAATTAGAATTGGAAAATAACCTTTCCTGAGCAAGGCCGCATTTTAGAAGCTGATTGTGGGTTTGAATCAGCTTAACTATTGCGGGAGCTTCTTTCAAGCGTCTATGCCAATAAAAGGAATGTATCCAATGTATCCAAAAAATGGATACTAAGCACACCTGCGCCTTAGTGTATATCTTAGGTAATAGCCAGATAATCCTTAATCAGAATTTTAATTTGCTTAAGGTGCGTATCCTCAAGAGTTCCCATTTTATACAAGAATCTTGAAGAAGAGTTACCCAAGCATCGCATTTGGAAAATCAATGCTACTTAATCCAATGGGAGCCCATTTGTATTTGACTTCTTAACTGAGCATGAATAGGAAAAACGTAAGCAATCGGGGTTTTTTGTGAAAGGGACAACCATTGTCATGGACGTTTCTGGATGAATAGCGAGAATGACTGCAGGTCGATCTCCTGTTTGCTCATGTGCTTGGGTATCTGGCAGATCGACTTTCCAGATTTCTTTAGGCTGAATCGTCGGCATCAGTTAACCAGCTTAGTTGTCTATGCTATCCCATGCTGCCAGTTCTTTCTTTATTTCATCAGTTAAATACTCAGGTTTGAACAGCAATCCCTTGGATTTCGTTATGCCAATTAGCTTGTCAGAGTCACTCAGGTATGGTTTGAGATGTTTTAATTCTACAAATAAATCATCATCTGACGATTCTGGTGTTTGCTGTTTGAGATATATAGTGGTGGTTGTGGCTTCCATAAGTGTCATGCTTTCATAGATTCCAGAGCAATTCTTTATTTTGTCCAGTATTTCGATTTCTTGATTTGATAATTTATGGTCAGAATTAAGTGACTCTACCTTATCCGCATTTGCATAGTAGTCACAGGCAAGATCATGAGAATAAGGGCCTGAAACATAAGGGGTGAAGCAATATGTCAGATTCATACCCAAAGCTTTTGCTAAAAAGGCAGTTTTCTGAGTAAAGAAACGCCCCCGATAGTCCTTGTCTTTATCTTTGATTTTAGGGGAGATTCCCAAATACATGAGACAAGCAATTACTTTATCGATATTACTGGACATTTTTTGCTATCTCCTTCATTTGCCACTTTTTCTATTAATTTCATCCAATCAATTATTTTGTTTAATTCGCTTCTTCCCTTTTCCGTCAAGGAGTAAATATCTAGCTTTCTTTGGTCCACATCTACTTCTGATTTGGCTATATATCCCATAGTTTTCAGTTCATTTAGATTAGCTATAAGCTTTCCATCTGACATCTTCAACGCCGACTTTAATTCTCTATATTGAATGCCGTCAGAAAAATAAGACAACAAACCAAGGATAAGGCATCTGGTTAAAGTGACTGTTTTACTGCTCAACTTTTCTGACATACCCAGTAATTTCTGGACTTCATCTTCACTCATTTAATTCGACCAATACAGTTACTTTGGTTATTACTTTGTTTTACAAAGTATTTAAGGATTTAAAAAACCAAACAGTTCAATCAAATGGGGATTTCTTTTATATGTGCTTAATTTTCCGCTTAGTTTTGTGGTTCTGCCCAATCTTTGCATAGAATCTTTGCTTGATCCAGTATAGTTATGGTGGCTTTTTCTTGTTTGCAAACTAAGAAGGGCAGATGAAAAAATTGTTGGAGGTCATCCTCTCAGGTAAGATCGTTATCATTTGTGACACGTCTAATCATAATTGGGTAGATGCTTGAGGGGTGGAAGCTTGGTTCAAACCGTTTTTGGAAAGTTTTAACTTCTTATCTTAGCTATAGCTAAGAAGCGTTTCAGTCTGAAGTGAATCCCATGTGTGGGAGTTGAATGATAGTTGCCTGTTGAAATCAACTTAGAAATGTATGCTGAAAAGCCTGTTGTGTTGCCGTTTTTTACGGGTCATGTTGCTCGGGGTTTGCTATTGCATTTTATTAGGAAAGTTGACCCGTCGGCATCTGAATTGCTGCATGAGTTGAATGTGTCTAAGCCGTACAGTGTGACGCCTCTGCGGTTTAAGAGTAGTAGCAGAACTGCGGATGGTTATGTTTTGGATCCCCAGTTTCCCTGCAAAGTCGGTTTTAGGTTTCTAAAAGACGAGTATTCGACGTACCTGCTTAATTTCTTTCAAAAACAAAATACTGCACTGATTTTTGACACTACTTTCCAAATTGCCTCAATGAACATAAACTGCAAGACCTATACCGATTTGGAGAAAGAAGCCCAAGCGGTTGATGGGTTCACGCTGGATTTTAAGACGCCAACGTATCTGGCTAATCTAAACAGCGATTATCATTGGATGTTTCCTGACCCCGTAAAAGTGTTCTGCAGTTTGATGCGGAGTTGGAACCAGTTCAGCGACGAGCGGCGCTTCACCAAAGAAGAGTATGTTGCCTACAAGGATTGGCTAGCGAAGAATGTGGGCGTGAGCAGGTATGAACTACAGACAAGATTGGCGGTTATGCGGAACAAGAAAGCCGCAGGCTTCACAGGCTACGTCACCTACGAACTGGGCGACAAAGAAAACCCCTACAACAAAACCACCCACATGCTCGCGCACTACGCAGAATACGCCAACATAGGCGGAAACAAAACAGCAGCATACGGACAAACAAAACTCAGCTAGGAGTATTAGCTGGAAAACATAAATAGCACATGCTCTGATTTTAGTTCAATGAACATTTCTCTAACAGGAAACCCCTTCGTCGATACAGGTCTTGCAGTCTTAGCTTTTAGAAGCGACTGCGAGCATATAGAAGAATTGACACTAGAGAAAATGAAAAAGGTTCACGGTGATGGAAGCGAACTTGCACGTCGGAACTCGAAACTGAAGAGCACAACCATAATATTCACTGTCAATTCGCTCGCAACTCATCCAGGTATAAAACCTATCGATAAACGAACTCAGTTCTATAGCAAAATCACTACCGCTTTATTGAATAGCATAGGATTTGAAGATATCCATGAAAGATGCGAAAGCTGCGGTAATGAATATACCTTAAATGTTGATAAGTTAGTTAGAGAAACTCTTGTTCCCTTAGGCTACAAAGACGAATCAAGATATACTGGTCGGGATTGGTTTCCGCTCGCAGGAAGTATGGGGAGCGATGCTCAAGCCTTGCCAGCTGGCTCAAGGTCGCCAAATCTTTGTGCTAAATGTTTATTTGCAGTGCATTATCTCCCTCAAGGAGTTATTCTCAGAGATGGTAAATTAGCTGTATTTCAGTCCACATCGCAGGCTTTTTGGTATTCTCTTATGGAAAGAATAGCGCAGGATATTCAAGACAGAATCGTGGTGGAGAAGTTCGAAACACGCGGTTCCAAAGAAGGCAGTGCAGCAGTTGTAGAAAAAACTCTCGACACGATGCGCAGGATAAAGAGGTTGGACCCGGGGGTCACACTCTTTGTCTGGATGTTTTCTAACTCTGGAACAGGGCCAGACTGCAAAATTGAGGAGATACCAAACGGTGCCCTTCAGTTTCTCTTTGACGCAATCGGACAAGGCATGCGAGAAGAAATCATGCGCCTCATTAGGAAGGACAAAAATCCTGAATACTCCTTCCTGAATTGTATCTCAAAGGGCAGTGATTATTATTCGTTGTATCCATCAAAAAAACACGAAGGTGTTTCTCCTGAATTATTCTTCTTGTATCAGAACAGGGTTCGCAGTGTTGCAACGGAAGCGTTGCAAACAGCCAGCAAGATAGCAGGATACCTTAAGGCGAATTTCCCGGATGTCAAGAATTTTGAGGCTTTCAGAAAGGACCTCAAGAATGACTTTGCCAAAAGGAACAGAATCCGAAAACTCATTGTTGAAATGGTTAATACTGGAAAACTCGGATTCGCAGAATATAGTGCACTTTTTGCTCAAGACTCAGATAGGTGTATAGGCATAAACCGTGACGCGTGGAAGTACATATCATACTACACTTATCATAGTGATTGTTGGAAAACGGAAGATGAACAAGCAATTTGTAAACCGTCTTGTAATGAGTTGCTGTTTTATGTTGGAAGAAAAATGCTTGAAGATCAAATAGAAAGCAGGGGTGCCGTAAGATTTAGGAAAGAGGTTCTGGAGAGGTTCCCTTTAGGAAAAATAACTACTTCATGGCTGAGGAGGCAGTTTCTAAAAGGGGCCATACTTCATGAAGGTTTTAACTATGACACGTGGAAAGCCTTGTGTCTAAATGAGCAGGGAAGCGAAACAACATATGAGCCTTTGTTTAGACTCAGATTAATGTGGACTGAATGGCTCAGAACTGAAAACCTGCTAGAAATTTCTGGACCTCCAGAATTGGTCAAGATCCCGCATAACGCAGACGTACCTTCTAATCTTGAAAAAATACTGCGTACGTTAACTGAAGAATACGTCGATAAACGTGGTCAACTTAGATTCAAGAAGGAAGTAATTGATGAGCTAATAACCGGGGAAAAAGACCTTTATTGGTTTAGAGAAAAACTCTCCAGATACGACCCTGCTTACTCAGATGAAACCTATTGGGACCACTTTTGCATGAACCAAGACGGATATTCTATTAAAAGCCTCAGACTGTTTCAGCTTAATCTGATTCTAGCCAATTGCTTTAGAGAACAAGCTTTTAAAGAGAACCACGCATAATAGGAGCTATGTCTGCAATCAAAAATATTACTCATGTTGCAGGTACTTTTCTAGTTGAAGCACCTGCGTCTTTCTTGAATGGCGCTGGATTAGGCGAAGGTGAAAACCGAAATGTGACAATTCCCAAGACGTTTAAAGACGGTCCTAACAGAGTTCCATATGTTTCGTCCCAAGCTTGGAAAAGATGGCTGCGGAACACCCTAATTGAAGAAACAGGGTGGCCAGCAAGTGAACTAACGGCTATTGGTCAATCGGCGAAACAAACTACAGTAAAGATTGCAGGAAAATTGGACCCAGTCGGTTTTCCCGAAGATGACATATTTGGGTACATGAGAGCAGAAAGTGGTCAAGGGAAACGCAGACCTGAAAACGAGGAGTCAGAAAATCCCGAACCTGAAGAAACGGGAGAAAAAGGCGGAAAAAAAGTGAAACCTGTCATTCGGGCATCTCCGTTTTGTGCATCGATTCTGTGTTCGATTCGAAAAACCGGTTGGCAAGGCAAAGACGAGGGCTTTGTACATCTAAAAGAAGGAACCCCGTTGCCGTATACCACAGAGTTCTACAATACGCACTTGCAAGGCGTATTTTGTTTAAACTACAATCGTCTTGGAGTTTTCTGGAATATTGGCGATAGAATAGAACTTGATGAGGCAAAAATAGCGGATTTTCTCCAAAATCAAAAAATAAAAGTAACACAAGACCAAGGGAAAAGCGGCAAAATTTACGAGATGACCGATGCCCAAACAAAGCGTAAAGAGCGGGCATCAGCATTGCTGAAAGCCCTTGCTCACTTGCGCGGCGGTGCAAAGCAAGCCGCCTTTGGCACCGATGTTTCGCCCAAGGTTATGATTTTAGCTGGTACAACATGCGGAAATCCCATCTTCAATAGCCTCTTCATCGACGATGGAAACGGTCCTATACTAAAGGTTGATGCGCTCAAAGAAGTAGTTCATGACTATTCAGATAGAATCGTAACACCAATCTTTGTCGGCATAAGAAAGGGATATTTGAAGAATGAAACTGAGGTTTTGCAGCTTGAAAAGGTAAATGACGAAGGGCTATCCTTCATAATTACGACTCCTATAGATTCAGCTGAACAAATGGCAAAGGCTTTGACCTAAAATGCCCAGCATTGCGGCCCTCCATATCCAAATGGAGGGGTTCACCGCTTTTTTCAAACATCCTTTAACAATAACGGGCACCCAGATTTCGTTACCTTGCCCCCCGTATAGTACTTTATTGGGCATGCTTAGTGCAGTTGCAGGTAGAATTATTTCCCCTTCTGAAACTAGAATTGGTTTTGAGTTTCATTGTTCCTCTCGGGATATAGAAATCGAAAAAACAGACCGTTTATCGTTAAGTAAAGGTATACTGTCTCCTCATAGAGAAGGGTCGGGAGTTCTTAAGAGGTACGTATATTTCCGTCCTGAACTTGACCTTTACGTTACTAATCTGGAACTTGAACAAACATTTCGTTCTCCAGTTTCTACGCCCTCTCTTGGAAGATCACAAGACATAGTGTGGATAAAAAATGTGGAAAGAGTGGAGCTCATAGAGACATCTTCAGGAAAAATAGGTCCCACATTGATACCTGAGATTAAGATGAATAGTCCGTCACTCTTAGTCCGCTGTCCTGAATGGTTCGAAAACGAAGTTGAAGGTAGAACACGAATAGCTGGACCATTTGGATTTTACCAAGGTTTAATGCCAACAACTAGAGAACGGTTTCTCGTTTCTATGAGTAACCTTTACCATCCATCAAATATGAAAGAACCCTACGACGCCATATATCTGCATAAATGGCTACAAAAATGACTGAATCAGCTAGAATCTTGGCGAAAGATACAGGCGAAACTTTAGCTCAACATACAATACGTTGCTTAGAAATCGCAGAAAGTGTCTTAGCTAACCTTCCCTTTGAAGAAAGCAGAATTGCTTCAATAAGCGAGGATCTTCGAGATGCACTATCTGTTCATGACGTAGGTAAAGCAGCCACGGGCTTTCAGAAATCTCTGGGAAAAGGTTCTGAGAGATGGGGCAGACGGCATGAAGTTATCTCCGCTTCATTTGCTTCGTTTCAAAAACTGAAAGAAGAAATTATATTTGCTGCCTTGACACACCACAAGACAATACCGTTAGATGGCATTCTCCCCTGCAAGGGCTGTTTACATTTTGAAGAAATCCCTTTGGCTCCAGACCCTTACACAGTTTGGTTCAAAATGGCAAGAGAATGGGAAGAAAACAAGCAATTATGCGCCATTGAATGGAGTGAGATACTCAGTAAAGCCAACAGCAAAAACCTTAGCGTGAATTTAGGATTAAGCTGCCTTGCTCTTCCTGAAATGTGGTTGGACAGCATGGAACAGGGAAAAGTGGATTTTCAAAGACGATTGTATGCTTCCCTTTTACGTGGTCTTCTTATGTCGTGCGACCATGTTGCGAGTAGCAATGTGAAAATCAATGTTCCCAAAATACCCGATTTGTCCAAAATCAAAATCGATGTTCATACTCTGTACAGTTTTCAAGAGAAAGCGCATGTAACTAAAGGAAATTTAATCCTGCAAGCTCCTACGGGTTCTGGAAAGACTCTTGCGGCACAACTTTGGGCAGGCAAAAATCAAAAAAGAAATGGAAGGCTCTTCTATTGTTTACCTAATACTGCCAGCATCAATGCAATGTACCTCCGCCTTTGCAAATATTATGGCGAAACGAATGTTGGTCTATTACATTCGCGGGCACTATCTTCATTATATGCTATGGGCGATAACGACAAATCTGATTCACCTTTAATTCGACAAAAAGATGCACGACAGGCTAGTTCTCTTGCAAAAGAAATATGGTATCCTATACGTGTTTGTACACCGCATCAAATTTTACGATATACCCTCCATGGCAGGGGTTGGGAATTGATGCTTTCCGAGTTTCCCAATTCGTGTTTTATTTTTGATGAAATTCATGCTTATGATCCAGTGGTGACAGGCTTTGTCATAGCCACAGCAAAATTCTTGACTGAGAATAACGCCTCATGTCTCTTCCTCTCAGCAACAATGCCTGATTTCATCAAAAAAATGCTGCAAGATGAAATTTCACCTATTGAATTTATAGCGCCATCGCTCGACGATCAATCAGATAAAAAAATTCTTGAACAAAAGAGGCACAATCTGCGAATATCTGACGGAAACATTTTGACAAATATTGATAATATTTTGGGCTCAATTGAACGATCAAAATCAACATTAATTGTCTGCAACCATGTCCCCTCTGCTCAAACCGTTTTCGAAGAAATTTCCAAAAAAGGTATCAAGGGTGTGGTTCTTCTCCATAGTCGCTTTTGTCGAAAAGACCGAGACAATATCGAGAAGAATCTTCAAGCTGGACTACCTAAAGTTTTGGTGGCAACTCAAGTTGTTGAAGTGAGTTTAGACGTAGATTTCGAACAAGCGTTTTCAGAACCTGCTCCAATTGATGCCTTAATTCAAAGGTTAGGCAGAGTTAATAGGAAGGGGGAAAGGTCTCCGGCAAACATTGTAGTTTTTAAAGAGCAGATTAGCAAGTACTCCATTTATAACAAGGACATAGTTTCAAGGTCGATTGCTGAGCTGCAGTCTCTTTCGAATCCTTTAAGGGAAATTGATCTAATTGCTGTCGCAAATCGAGTGTACCAGAGTGGATACAACGGTGAAGACCTAGAGCGTTACAACAATGCGTTAAATCATCCGCTAATCAAATGCTATAAAGAGAGATTAGTGGCAGGTTTTCACAATGATTGGACTGAACAAATCATCGAGAAGACAGATGGAACAATTGACCTTCTTCCGCACGTTCTCGCAGCACAATATGCTGAATACCAGTCTCAAGGGTTATGGCTCGAATCCAATCGATTGCTTGTTCCTGTGAGAACTGCAAGTCTTTCGTATCTGTCCGAATATCTCGATAAAAACTCGGACCCTTGGATAATCAATAAACCATATTCATCTTCTATAGGTCTATCCTTGAAGGCACAAGGGGAAATTGAATAGCCCTCTTCAAGGTTTAGTTAGGTCTGGCAGGTTTGTTTGTGTCCGCATCCGCCTTGGCATTTATATTTTGCCACGCGTATGGGGGGGAGTTCTTCGGTTTGGATTATTTTTTTTATGTGTCCTAGGACGCGCTTGACGTGGGTTTTCATGGTTGGTGTCATCTCGAACTGCAGTATTAGCCCTTCAGGAAGATAGTTTACAATGCCTTGCTTTACGATTGTGCCAAAGTTTTCTTCGATGAGTAGCGCATAGGCGACAAGCTGGTATTTGTGGTCCATGCAAACCCTGCCGCTGTCGCTGTTCATGTTCTTGTACTCTACAGGAATAAACTCGCCTCTGGCGGTTTTGATTATGAGGTCAACGTTGCCCTGCAGCCCCAGCGCATCAGAGCACAACGTGGTGAACAGCAGTTTCTCTGCGCCCACAAACTCAGACGAATAATAAACGGCGTCTTTGCGCCGAAGCTCCTTAGCAATTTGCTCCTCATGCGTTTCTTTGCCTTCTTCCTGCTGCGAACCAAAAATAGGCGTCGCATGCAGAACACGGTCAAAGTAGATTAGCCTTGGACAATAAATGTAATGCTTAACGTCAGTAACAGAGATAAAAGACTCAGCAATGTCTGATACATGCAACCTCTGTTGATTCTTCAACCACTTATCTTCCCTCGCCACTTTAGCCTTCATGTTAGCCCCGCCATTTTAGAAATATGCGATTTTGTCTTTCTTTTCCTTGAACTCGTACTTTTTGGGTTTACCAACTTCCTTCTTTCCCTTCAAACAGCTATCACACATAGGGAAAAGCTGAACGTTCTCAACCAAATCCTTGATGAGATTTTTCAGGTCCACCAATAAACTGTTCAACTCATCCCGCCGAAGATCACCCATGAAACCACTGTATTGAATCCGCTGCAACCCATAATCCTTAAGCGTCTCAGAAACAAGCGTACGCAAATTATCGTCCGAAACATCATAAATAACAACATAACGCATAGCCCTCACCAGCCTAAACAGAACGGAACATACTCGGCTTCTTTTAACAAGAAACGGACCATGCATCGCGGCTGTAAATGGATGAAACTCTTCAAAGACCCCTTCTGGTTGTTAAACATGACTTCGCTGTCCAAGCGCTCTTGGAGACTATCTAACAAAACTTTAATGACCTCTTTTCGTAAAACCCGCCCTTCCTCAACCGAGTCGGTGGCGATGATCTCGTTTGGCTTTATGACGTTCTTTGTAATTAGCCCAATCAGCGTTCTATCTACGAGTTGCTGGCGAAACTCCTCCATCATGTCCAAGACAAGAGATGGCTTCCCAGAACGGTCAGCATGCAAATATCCCGCATAAAAATCCAGCCCAGCATAGCTTACAGCCTTCCAAACTTCAGTAAACAGAACCGCTTGATACCCAAAATTCAGCATAGCATTGAAAGGGTCAGTAGCGCCGCGGGTTATTCGTCCTGTAAAGCCCAGTTCAACGGGTAAAATCTGTCGAACACAATTCCAATAATAGCGTGCGGCTTCAGCTTCCAAGTTCATGATTTGCTGCCGCTTCTCATCTATGTTGCTGCCTTGTTCTCTGCTGATCCGGTCATTTGCGTCATCAATAAGTTTACCTGAATCATACAGTTTCTCAGCAAGTTTTGGGTCCGTCTGTCGTCTATTCTTGGCCATAAGCTTCAGAAAATTCGCCTGATTCACAAGTTTTCCCGCGATGAATTTCTTGGCCAGAACCACACTGCGTTCATCGTTATAGGCAAGGAACTGCTCTCTTCTTGCTCTCACGGAGCCTGTTAAAGTTGCTGGCATCAGAACAGCGTAAGGCCATCCGCGATATTTAGCGAAGATCACTTGAATGTTGTTTTCTGTAGCCAGCTCCAACGCGCTGGATGAAAAAGAAACGCCTGAGGAGCAACAGATTATTGAGTCAACGTCGTCTGCCACTATTTCTTTTACTTCGCCATTCTTTTTGATACTGAACCGGTTTCTTTTCCTTCCCAAGAAAATGCCGAAATCATCCAAAAACACGTTCATAGTAAACCATCAACCTCTCTAGCCATAGCAGACGTTGTAGTATTGGCAGTACTCTTTGCATTGGGAACGCTCCGGCTTGCCAGGATCTTTTCTCTCTGCCACAATTTCGAGTTTTTTGTCTCTTTCTTCAAGCCACCACTGCCGCAACTCATCGTTAGCAAAAAACAAATCCTTTTGAACACTAATTTTCCCGTTCTCAACACCCAAATAGACAGTACAGCAAATATCCACAGGCACCTCATGGATGCTTTCAAACACAAGTGCATATCCCAAAGAGTATAGCCTGTGCCAGTCTTCCTTAAAACTGGTTACTTTGAGGTCAAACATGATTGTTCTAAGATAATCAAAACAGTCCACACTCAGTATGTCACTGAGTCCAAGTAATTCGCCAGAAAGTTTATGCTCAACCAAAAATGGAATCGCCGTACCCAGCAAGTCCATTTCATTTGCATACGGCTGGCTGCAAGAGAGTTCTGCCAACTGGGCCTCACACACTTTGTGCATGAAATCCCAAACTTGCCTGCACTTATCAATGACCGTTTCTGGTTTTTCGCCAATTTCCTGCCACCTAACCTTTTGCCACCAGACATCAAAACTCAAGTTTTGCCTCTGGCGAAAACTTTGTAAACAATCGCTAACTATGCCATGGAACAGTTTGCCTAAGGCCATTCGCGAGTTTGGCGGGCAAAACTTTTTTTCAATATTACGCAGGTATATGTCGCGGTTTGTAGGGCAGTACTTTGAGCTAATTTGGTACATGGGCAACTTAACGTTGTCAAAATATGGCTTTAATGGTGGTTGATGCCAGTTCCAGCCTCTGAGCTCTTTACTTACGCCAACTTCTCTTGCCGTTGGCAGAAGCTGGTAGAGGAGTCGCTTCTGTTCTATGTCGGATAGAAAATACAACCTCGATCAACCATCAAAACGACGTTATTCGATTATGTTTATAAACTGAATGACGGTTGAATAATAATCGAGCCTATATATTCAGAATCATGTTAGAAGTGGGTTCCAATTACCGAATAAGGCAAAAATCAGCTCGGGTGCAACGGAAAATCCCAAGTAACGGGAATTGAAAGCTACTAAAACAACAACAAAACAAGAGATTATATTATGTTGGTGCAACGGAAAATCCCAAGTAACGGGAATTGAAAGTATTGGTCAACAATTCTAAAATTAGGAAATGGTGTAAATGGTGCAACGGAAAATCCCAAGTAACGGGAATTGAAAGATAATAATAAAACAAAAAAAAAAGAGATTATATTAAATAGGTGCAACGGAAAATCCCAAGTAACGGGAATTGAAAGATCTGATTAACTCCTTGCGCAA
>PLTA01000041.1 GCA_003164295.1 Candidatus Bathyarchaeota archaeon | reverse complement strand
AGCCTCCATCCAGTTGGATAAAGCCTCGTTAATTTTCGCTTTCATTTCTTCCTCGAAAGCATCAACAGAAAGCGTTAGGTCATCAAACGCACTGCAAAGTTTCCTATTTTCTTCCCAAAGAAGTCGGTTTTCTTTTTCTAGAACCGCAATTCTTTCTTCATACGTCAGTAGAATGCGCTGGACTTCTTGTAAAACATCAGATTTAATTCTCTCTTTTATTGAACTGTCGCGGTTTTGAATCATCGTTACCTGCCTCCAAAACGTCTACGCTCAAGAGCTCCCCGCCCAGGACAAGAGCCACCGCCATGCGTACAAGCCCGATTAGCAAAACTGTACCGCTTACACGAAATATCGGTTCCATCAGCAAACGCCAACTTTGCAAACTTGCAGAAAAACAAGTCCTTAGAACAAGTATCCATAACAGCACAGTCTTTCGACTGAGGATTACTTATGCAGGGATAATATCCGAGAAGGCATGGAAGCTTAAACGAATCAGCGATAAAGCTCATTTAGGGCTGCCTCCTCTGGGCTGAAACTTAGAGCAAGCGCTGCTTGGGGATACCTGATTAATTGATTTTTTGCCCTTTAGGGTGGGCTCAGTGCAACGACCACACCAAAAAACGCAATCCACACAAAGGAAAACTTGAGCAGCTGGCGGTTTGGCGCCTAACGTAGGACCTTCTAAATACTCAAAAAAAGAAGCTAAAAAAGAAAAAAATCTAGTACTTTTTCGTACATATGATGGCGGGCCCGGTGGGATTTGAACCCGGAAAGGGGGCGGAACCATCACCTTAAAATCACCACATCCAGAAAAAAATTGAAAAAACAATTCATAGCAAGCATTTCTACTTGGGAAGTGCGCTGGACGGGCTTACCCCATAGATGGGCTGGGTCTCTAAGCCACACTTTATGAATAAGGCCATTTTCGCAAGTTTAGGCCAACATTTGAAGCTGCCGGTCCCCAAAAAGACTCAAGGCGCAATTTGTGTTTTTTTTATTCAATTGGTTTTGTGAAGTCCTGTCTCAGATATGAACAATATTTGTCGTCCAAGCGGTCATAGTACCCTACTTCCATTCCAGAGGAACTAAGCAATCCATATTCGGTGCATCCAATCATCCAAGACATGACGTGAGCGAGTTCAACTCTCTCATTAGAAGCAAAGTAGTCATTCTCAATCATCTGAACAACAATTGCGCTCAGGTTTTTTAGAAGGTCAATGAATTGGTTAAACTTATTTGTGCCGAAATCTGCAATTCTTTTTTCAGGTAACCAAGCGACGTACTGTTCAAAGCTGTTTCCAGTAGCTGGGTCAACAACGTACTTGTCTTCGGATATTAATGTGCCCAATTTGCAAGATAAATTGGTTTTTATCATTTCTTTGAATTTGGGTTCCACCATTACTCTGAAACTGATAACAACCTCATCTTCAGCTCTATCTCTGACTAAAAAATGCAGACTTCGCACACCTTTGAGATCATATGCAAACCTGTAAACTTCAACAAGAATCTTCTTCACAGAGTCAGGGCTGCATTTGAAAATTGCGACACACCATTCATTCGAAGTTGCCATTTAACATCAATAAGCGATTCTCAAGTTTGCGCTTAAAAATATTGCTTCAATGTAAAACGTCGATTTTTGTATCAGAAAATAAGCGAACGTTTAACGTAGTTTTCACATTGGTACACAAGTTCAGTTAATTTTCTTGCAGAAAAATCTCGGTCTATCCACTATTCAAAAGTGGTTCAATAGGACTTTAAACAACCAACGATCAACCAAGGAGAAAACATGAAAGCTGTTTATAAGAAAAGCGGGTCGAAACTACTCAATTACTTGAATGGAATCAGTTGGACATTGGACTTCTCATCCTCTGCAGACTAAGCAATCATTTACTTTGACTGGGAATGATTTGCCGTTTTCCATTTCGTAGACACCAACTGGGCACGCGTTTAGGCAAGTTTCGCATCCACTACAAGTATCGTTGTTGATGATTATTTTAACCAATTTTTCATTCTCTCCAGATTTTTCAAGATGGATGGAAGCGATTAATATACGCTTTTGAAAACTTTACCTTGTTACATCATTAGATTCCATTTAATCTCAACAAGTCAGCAGTTCATGTGACTCATTAGCCATTTTTGGGTCACTTATTTTGATTATACGAGTTACGTTTTCTTTTTCTGAATTATTGTTTTCGGCTCAGGCTATAACAGTTTTAGCAATCGAAAAAGTCTAGGCGAAAACTTTTTCTTATAAATTTGCAAAAAATAGAGAAATGGGCTATGTTTTATTGGGGTTTGTTCATTATTTTTCGGGTCTTTCAAGTAGCTCTATATAACCAAACACAGGAAGTTCCAACCCGTCTCTACCATATCCCGTGAATTTAACATGTTTCTCCCATCTGTTAGGTTCAACCAGAACACTTAGATGATCAATATAGATTAGTTTTTCAAAAGGAACAATTTTTTCAGAAACAGGTTTATCGGGTAATTCTTCGCCAAGTTTACATCTTTCTAATGCCCAACTTTTAGCTTCCTCTTCAGTCAACTTGAAACCGCTAATTGTATCAATCCCTATTTCCTCATTTAATATCCAACCTTTTACGGGTCCCTTAATACGATGCACATGCCCTGTTTTGGAATATTCTTCGAGGTCAATGTCCCTACAGTCATCTATAACCAACAATAGATAGATTTTGTTCATAATTTCATCCTACCGCTGCTATTCTTCGCTATGCTTTTAGTAATGGAGTTTTTGCAGTTCCTCAAAGATTTTGGGTAGAATCTCGAAGGATACTATTGGCTGAATGTCTAGTTTGGCAACATCGTAGAAAGGAGCTAACCACTTCCATAGCTCTTCGGCTGAATCCGACTCGATTATAAAGAACCCTTTTCGATCATCAATAAGGAGTCCTGATTCTTTGACTTTTCCTGTTTTCAATATTTTTTGTACCGTGTCTCCAATCCTATTTTGAACACTGACTATTTCGGATAAAAGAACTGATTCTCTCACTGTAAATGTTAAAAGAAACTGCATAATGTTTACCTGCGTTCCCTAAACTAGCTATTAGCTAATAACGATATGTGACTGCAAGAAGCTACAACTAAACGATGCAAGACGACTCGTTGAGGCGAGTGTTTCAGAGAAAATTCCTTAATTGGGTATATGTGCTGGGAAAACTGTAATTTTCGGAATTTGTCTTAGACAGTGACCGTCGTAAATTGGTTGGTTGGACTAAACTTTGACCATGATGTCTTGGTTGTCAATCTTCACCAAATACGTAGGCAAGTCCTCTATGTCTGGGCGCGAAAGTGCTTCAGCAGGAGGAGAAACTACTTTGCCTGAGGTAACATCAAATTTTGCCTTATGATTAGGGCAAGTAACAACGTTGCCCTCTAAAACGCCCTCGGAAAGGTCGCCTCCAAAATGAGTACACTCGCTGCCAACAGCATAATAGTATCCATTAACGTTGACAATAAGAACCTCTTTGCCGTCCAAAGTAACTTTTTTCATTTTACCCAATACGATCTCTGACTTACCAGCAGCACGAACATACCCTGATTCCACAAAATCTCCCTTCCCCGTTCACACATACCTACGTTAGATGCTTTGAAAATAAAAGGATTTAGCGAAGTTCACATAGCTTTGAATCGGCATGAATCTCTACTGGGCATACCCCAGAAATGGTCTGAGCGCCCTTGCATAAACTTGAAAGATCTTAGTTTATTAAGTCTAAGGTTAAGGTAACTCGACCAAGGAAATCGAAGAATCTTACGAATGAACAAGCGTAGAAAAAGAGTTTGGCGAGTATGTTGCGGAACAGAGAGGTTGGCACTGGCTCTAACAAGTTTTGCTGCTGAAGCGTGGGACAAGAATAAAAGAGAAGTCGAACAAGACCTAAATTGGTCTTGTAAAAAATAAGCAACGCAGGCGCTCTTTTTTTGTTTTAATATGTACTGTTATTCTTTGTTAAAATAGGTATTTAGCCTTATACATACCCATAAATCTTGGTCAAGAGTTCATACTGTATATCAGCTGTGAGGTTTGCATTGAAGAATAAAAAAGACGGTTTGAACCTGCAAACTTCTCAAATCAAAGTGGCAAATGAGTTTCCGATTGTTGGCATTGGCGCTTCTGCAGGCGGCTT